>JBBDRS010000035.1:191071-273101 GCA_040905325.1 Gemmatimonadota bacterium | reverse complement strand
ATCAGCGCCACCGTCGCCGGCCTCACGCCCGTGACCTTCAACCTCACGGTCCAGGAAGCCCCTGAGGCCACCACCCTGGTGCTCGTCTCCGGTGATGGGCAGACCATCGAGCCCGGAGCGCTTTCCTCTGCGCTGACGGTGCGTGTCGACGACCAGGACACCAATCCCTTCGAGGGAGCGGAGGTCACCTTCGCCATCGAGAGCGGGGACGGCACCCTTACCTCCACCAGCGAGACCACGGCTGCCAACGGCCAGGCATCCACCACCGTTACCGCCGGGGCGACCGAGGGAGCGCTGACCATCAGCGCCACCGTCGCCGGCCTCACGCCCGTGACCTTCAACCTCACGGTCCAGGTGGCAAGCTTCTTCACGGACTTCGAGGAGTACGCAACCGGGGCGTTCCCGAGCGACTGGACGGACCGGGGGCTTCAGGCCCAGGCCACCTCCATTACGGTGGAGCAGAACGTCGAGGGCAACTTCCTCGAGGTCGACATCGGCACCACGACCCCGGAACATCGGGGCTTGTCCTGGGCCGATCCCGGTACCGCGCAGGATGTCCGGATCAGGGCCTCCTTTGTACCGGGGAGCGGAGCCGTGCCGGCCTTCGTGATGGCCCGCGGCGCTGCCGATGATACCTACTACCGGCTCCAGATCCGGAACAACGACCTGCTGGAGATCGCCAAACTGGTGAACAACACCCTGACCCTTCCCATCGGGGGTACGGGCTCCGGTGGTGACGCCACATTCGCGTACCTCGACACCGACGTGGTCCACCTGGAGTTCGAGGTGGAGGGCAACCAGCTTCGCGGGCGTGCCTGGAAGAACAACGACACGGCCCCCGCAGGGTGGACGGTGGAGATTACCGATAGCGAGATTTCGGCCGCCGGCTGGGTCGGGCTCGGCCGGATCCACGCCGGAACGATGCAGGTGCTGGAGTTCGAGGTGACGCCGCTGGATTGACCTGAACGGGAAGGCGCCTCCGCCCCGATCACTGGGGATGGGGTTGCCGGGCTGGAACGCTCAGCCCCCTCCGGAGCATCAGCTCCGGAGGGGGCTTTCCCGTACCTGGGGGATTTTCCCGAACCCTATCGACGCCGGGTTCCCTGCCGGCCCAGGTTCAGATCCACCCCGCTTCCCTGTACCAGCGGATGGTTTCCCGGATTCCGTCCCGGTTCGGCCACTGTGACTGATAACCCAGTCCCTCTCTGGCGCGAGTCAGGTCGAACGCCCGGTTGTGGGTAAAGAACCCCACGCGCCGGCGGAACAAGGGAGGTTTGATGTCAAAGGGTTCGCAGACCTTCTCGCACATCCAGGCAGCGGCCCACACCGGTGCGACGGGGATCTTCATCCGGGGAAGCCGAACACCGACCTCCTCCGCAATCACACCAGACAGCTCATTCAGGGTCAGAGGCTCGTCGGAGGCGATGTTGAAAGACTTGCGATGCACACGGTCTCGGGGGCCGACCGCCCCCAGGAGGAAGGACTCCGTCTGGTCGTCGATGTACCCCAGGTGCGCCAGCACCTCCCCCGATCCGATCATGCGGAAGCGACCGGACGCGATGGCCTTGAACAGCTTCAGCATCCGCCGGTCACCGGGCCCGTAGACCATGGCAGGACGGTTGACGGTCACGACCATCCCGTCCGTCGGCAGCTCCTGCGCGAACTCCAGGATCGCCAGCTCCCCATTCAGCTTCGTGCGATGGTAGTGATCCATCGGGTTGAAGGGGCTCTCCTCGGTGGCGGGAATCTCTTTCACGTCCCCGTGGACGCCCACGGTACTGCAATGGACAAAACGTTCGACCCCCACCCGTTCCGCCGTGCGCGCAAGCTTCACGGTTCCGTGGTTGTTCACCTCCTCGAAGGCATCCTCCCCGTCTTCGGTCTCCTGGAACCTCGCCGCGATGTGGAAGACGGTGTCGACCCCGTCCAACAAGTCGTCCCAAGGCTCGGCGGAGGCGAGGTCCAGGACGCGTGCCTGGTACCCTCGGTCCTGGAGGATCCTGGCCTCTTCCGGATGCAACACGGTGCCGGTCACGTCGAGGCCCAGATCGTGAAGCGTCCTGAACAAGTGTCCGCCGATGAAGCCGGCCGCTCCCGTGACGAGGTATCGGCGACCTGCCAGCTCCGTGGCCCAGTCGCGAGTCGCCCGCCTGGCGCTCCTGTTCTCCACCGCGGGGTCTGCCACCAGAAGCGAGGGCCGGGTGGAGATCGTACCTGTGTCAGCAGCCATGGACATCTCTCCGGTTCGTGGGCGTTGCATGCAGGGTTCCGGGTTCACCCCGTTCGCCCGCAGTGCCGTCGGCTGGGGCCCTCGCGCGAGTGCCGGTGACGACCCCGAGGGACGTGTAGAGCTTGCCTTTCCAGAAATATCTTCGCACACGTCGGACCGTGCGCGGCGTATCGACCCCAGCCTCGATCATGAGCAACTCAATCTCCCGCGTCCGGTAGAATCGAACCCCATCCCGAAGCACACGCCGGTGCAGCAGATCCCATAGGGTGGTGAGGGGCGAGCCGTCCAGGGCTCGCTCCACAAGGATGACCCTGCCTCCAGGGGCGAGAATCCTACGCATCCCCGCGAGCGCGGCGACCGGATCCCGGAAGTAGTGGAAGGCGCTGATACAGGTGACCGCCGCCGCAGGCGTGGGGAGCGCTGCGGCAACTCGCCCGAGGGTTTCTTCGTTCTCCCAGTCCCCCTCGAGAAAGCAAACCCCTGCGAGGCCTTCGGACTCTGCCGCCTCACGCGCGCGAGCTACCATTCCTGCCGAAAGATCCACCCCCACGCACGCCGTGCCGGGGTGGGACTCGGCTACCCGTCGAAGGAACCATCCGGTGCCGCAGCCCACATCGACCAGCGGACCGGACAGGACCCCCAGTTCCTCCAGCACCATCCGACCCTGTTCCTGATACCAGGGCGCCAGCCGGTTTACCTCGTACGCTGAGGCAGCCTCGTCGAACCCCTCACGGAGACGGGCGCGTTCCACATCCCGCGGGACACGCTGCTGAGCGTTCAATCGCACGCCAACCCCGCCCCGTCCTCCCCCATTCTCGGCGAACCTGCGAGGCTCCCGTCCCCATGGTGGATGGCCCGGGACACATTGCCGTAGAAGCGCGTGATGCGTTCGTGGAATCGGTCCACCCCGTACTCTGCCAGTACGAACTCCCGGCCCCGCTGGCCCAGGGCAGCGGCGCCCTCGGGATCGTCGAGGAGCGCAGCGATCGCATGCGCCATCGCCTCCGCATCCGGGGTCACGAGGCGAGCCACCTCATCCGACAACACCTGGGTATGCGTCCTGAGCCGCGTCGCCACCACCGGCCTGCCGGAGGCAAGATAGCTGTAGATCTTCATCGGCGTATTCACTCCCTGCAGCCGAGGAGAGACCAGGATATCCATGGCTGCCAGGATCGAACTCAATTCTGGTAGAGGTCGCGGCCCCAGGAAGGTGACTTTCGCGTCCGAGGCCAGATTATCCGCCAAGGCACGGTACTCCTGGATCTGCTCGGGGCTGCCACCGACTACCACCAGGTGGGCATCGGGATGTCGCCGGGCTACCACCCCGAATGCCGCGATCAGCAGATCAATTCCCTGGTATGACTCCAGGTTCCCTACGTAGCCGATCAGTGGTCCCGATAGCGCCGCCACGAAGGGAGCCGGCTCTGGTTCAGGGTCCTCGTTGAGAGGAGTATCCGGAAGATCGGTAACCACGTCTCCCGGCCGGTACTTTCGGGCCACCTCGGCGAGTGCGGGGCAGACAGCCAGGACGCCGATGGCGTCCCGCAGAGCAGCTACCTCCAATCGCGCGAACACCCCCGTGGCGAGTGCGTAAGCTCCTCCTTTCTCCCTGAGTTGGGCACTGAGGTGGGAATCCATGTCGTAGATATAGGGAGCCCGGTGGCCGCCGCGGGTCAGCCGCCATGCCATCAACGCCCCCTCCTCCACCCCGTGGATCACGTCGTAATCGCCGGACTGCAACATGCGCCGAGCCTCCGCAACAACTCGAAAGGCGTAGGCGACCTTGGGCCAGGAGGGACCGATGGGAACGTGCCCGGTCCCAGGGATGGAAGCCACTCGATGGACCCTCACATTCGGGATGTCGACGTCCCGACCTCCGGGCAGGGCGAGAAGGTCGACCTGATGCCCTGCGGCGCCGATGGCTTCGGCCGCCATCCGCACAGCAATGGGCGTCCCCCGGTCCTGGAAGAAGGGTTGCGGGGCGATCAGGAGGACCTTCAGTTTTCTCACGTGGACCGTCGGATCTGAGAGGGGCGGACGACGGAATCGAGCGGCAGTGCCCGTGGCCGTGCACATTAGATGCAAGTTATATGCACCTGCTGACAGCCGGCTCAGACCGGCGGCCTGGAGCCACCCCTGGGTAAACCGTGGTCCGATTCCTGCGTTGCATGGTACGGGGTTCTCGACATTCAGTTTGGCGAGATCCCGGCACTTCCGGCCCCGCGAGAGACCACGTGAGACCAACAGGGACCATGATACACCCCGTCGAGCTCTCCATCGTCGTACCACTTTTCAACGAAGCGGAGAACGTGGATCCGCTCGTGGAACGGGTGCGCGAGGCCCTTGAGGGTGGCCCGACCTGGGAGCTGCTCCTCGTGGACGACGGGAGCCGCGACGGGACGCCGGCTCGAATGGATGCGCTCGCCCGGGCCGACCATCGCGTTCGCCCCATCCACCTCGCCCGGAACTACGGGCAGACGACTGCGATGCAGGCGGGATTCGACCACGCGCGCGGCAGGATCGTGGTCAGCATGGACGGCGACCTGCAGAACGATCCGCTCGACATCCCAAGGCTCATCGAGACGCTGGACAAGGGATACGATCTGGTCACCGGATACAGGGAAAACCGACAGGACCGCTTCCTGACCAGGAAGGTGCCATCCTGGATCGCGAACCGGATCATCCGCTGGCTCACCGCCGTACCGATCAGGGACAACGGATGCTCGCTCAAGGCGTACCGCGCCGAGCTCGTGCAGAGGCTACACCTCTACTCGGACATGCACCGCTTCATCCCAGCTATCGCGGTCGCCACCGCGGGAGCACGGATCGCCGAGATTCCGGTGATGCATCACGCACGCCGGCATGGCGTGAGCAAGTACGGGCTCTCCCGAACCTGGAAGGTCCTCTCCGACCTTCTCGTCATCAAGACCATTCGCTCCTTCAGGGAACGGCCTCTGATCCTTTTTGGAATCGGTGCGCTCATCGCGCTGGGAGGCAGCCTGGTGTTCGGCGTCCGTTCCGTGATCACGGCCGTGGACTTCGGGCGGAACGCACTGGTATTCCCTTCCATCACGGCGCTCCTCATGGGCCTGAGCGTATACCTCCTCATGCTGGGGCTGCTTGCAGAGTCCGCGTTGGGGCACATCCGCCGACGGGCCCCAACCCGAGCTCCGCTCATGACCCTCGATCAGCCATTCCCCTCAGGGCCGGCACACCATGAGTGAACGTTCCCACGACTCCAGCCTGGAAGCCGCGGCCCCGCGGCCCGGCAGCACCCGGGAGGGCGTCACGGTTCTCGTGCCGGTCACCGAACGACCGTCTCCTCTGGCCGAGATCTACCGGGAGTTCTCGCGTCCATTGGCGCAGGAGGGCCTCCCCTACGAGTTCGTCTTCCTGGTGGAGGGGTTCAATGCACCGCTCACCGAAGGACTACGGGAGCTCCAGGCCGCCGGCGAGCCGATCCGGATCGCCCAGCTCAGTCAGTCGGTCGGAGAGACGGGGCTCCTTCGGGCCGGTGCGGAGATGGCCAGGCACGATGTACTCCTGACCCTCCCCGCGTACCCCAGAATCGTGTCAGACCATCTACCCGAGGTGATCCGACCGGTGATGGACGACGAGGTCCAGATTTGCGTGGCTCGCCGCTGGCCCCGACGGGACTCTTGGCTGAATCGACTTCAGAACCGGGCATTCCACCTCCTGGTCCGTCCGGTGGGCGGTGGAAGGGTGAGCGACGTGGCCTGCGGGGTCCAGGCCATGCGAAGGGAGCTTCTGGAGGCGCTCCCCCTCTACGGAGACTTCCACCGCTTCCTCCCCCTCCTGGCGCTCCGGGAGGGCTACTCCCTGAAGGAAGTCGACACGGTCCAACACGAGTGGGATCGCCGCCCACGGATCTATTCGCCCGGGATCTACCTAAGGCGGATTCTCGACGTGCTGGGTCTCTACTTCCTGGTCCGGTTCACAGAGAAGCCCCTGCGATTCTTCGGACTCATCGGGAGCGTGAGCGCCCTGATCGGGACGGTCATCCTGATCGCGGTGCTGGTGGATCGTTTCGCGGGGCAACCCATCGCCGACCGGCCCATGCTCCTGCTCGGCACTCTCCTCGTCGTCCTGGGAGTGCAGGCGGTCGCACTCGGACTGGTAGGAGAGATCATCGTGCACGTGAATGCGCCCCATCGCAGGGCATACCGCATCGCCGAAGGGGCTCGGCCGGAAGTGGAACCCCCTGTCACACCGAAGAAGACGGAACCGAAAGCGGGTGGTGGGGAGGCGTCGGTCGGGTCCACGTCTCCGGGGGACGAGTCCCCGGCCAATTCCCGCATGCCCCCGCGCGCGCTATCCGTTCGCTCGGAGGGAGCGTAGGAGCACCTTCTCCGCGACGCCGGCGAGGTCGGCGTAATCGAGAAGGGTTCCCTCCGGCACCCTGCCGCTCCACTCACCGGAGCACGCCGCGGCCAGAGACTCCGCCATCCCTTCCACGTCCGTGGCCTCGTGCACCGCGGCTCCCAGCCGACGCCCCGCGTTCGCGGCGGCGCTCCCCGGCTCCGTCACCACCAGGGCAGGAAGACCCATCCCGGCGGCCTCGTAGATTTTGGCGGGAACGGCGGTTGCCTGGTCCTGGGCCAGGACGAGCGAAACCGCGGACGACGCCAGGAGGCGAAGCGCCTCGTCACGGGGGCGCGGGCCCGGCACCGATACATGGGCCTCCACGCCCAGCTCGACAGCCCGTGCCTCGATGCTCTCCTGGTAGCCGGCCCGCGCCCCGCCCACGAACAGGAGGCGCGCACCCTCCTCCCTGAGCGACGGACGGCGTCGGAGCAGGGCTGCGAAGGCATCCACGGCGGGAATCGGATTCCGACGATGGTAGAGCGTGCCCAGATGCAGAACGGTGAATGGCGCATTCCCCAAACCGTCCCGGGGCGGCAGGGAGGCCATGTCCACTCCATTCGGGAGCCAGGCGACCGGCGCACCGGGATATCGGCGTGCCAGCACGTCGGCCAGCTCCGGTGTCGTCGTGAGCACGCGGGTTGCCCGACGGATCACGACACCTTCGAGTCGGCTGAAGATGGGTACAGCCCAAGCGGCGTCGAGATGCGCACGTGCCTCATCCGCCCAGGGGTCGCGGAAGTCGGCGATCCAGGATGACCCGGACCTACCCAGCCCCAAGGCCGTTGCGAGGTGGATGGAATGGGGCGGCCCAGTGCTCACCACCACATCGGGCCGGAAGTCCCTCAGCGCACGGCGCACCGCCCGACGCCCCGGCCCCATCCATCCCCTCCCCTCGTCCGGGAAGGAGAGTAGGCTCCCCAGCTCCCTGCGCAGGGCTCTCAAGCCGCTGGCGGCACCGGACGCGGACGTCGAAAGTGGCGCCGAAGCCACGGCCCCGGGGACGCTCCCCGCTCCCAGAGGGTCGGGACCCTTCACTTCCCTCCGCGCAGCGCGCCACTCCCGATACCGGTCGTCGAGGGTCCGGGCCGGAGCCACCCGTTCCACCGTCATGCCATCGGGAACGGACTCGGCCTCCGCTCCCGCACGACAGGAAAGGTAGTGCACCTGCCAGCCCCGCCGGGCAAGGTGCCCGCCCAGTCCCCACCATCGCAGCCCACCCACCTCACGCCCCGGGGGCGAATGGTAGCCGACGATCAGAAGCCTGTGACCCTGGGCGCCGCCGGTCATGCCCGCCGGCGCATGGCGTAGACGATCCCGCCGACCACGCCCTGGAAGAGGACGAGGGCGAATGCGATCCACGCAAATGCCAGGGCGTTGGCGAGCGACACCCCGAAGAGCCCGAGGAAGAAGGCAAAGACGTTCTCCCGAATTCCGATGGCATTCACCGAAATCGGAATGGCCATGACCACCAGCGCCACCGGTATGATGAGGAAGAGCGAGAGGAAGGTCAGGTCGAGGGAGAGAGCCTGCGCGATCATGAAGAAGTGGAGGATCACGGTCAGCTGAAGCGCGATCGAGAGCCCCATGGCGAGGCGCAGGATCCCTGCCTCCTCACGGACCGTACCGAGTGCCTTGGACAGGCGGAGAGCCCCGACCTCCAGCGGCCCCGGCAGCCACCGCAAGAGCTCCTCGAGGCGGGCGCGTATGCTAGGTGAGGGGAGGAGGGCGAGCGCTGCAGCCCCCACGACCACCGCCGCTCCGCCGATGATCCAGACGGGGAGCATGGGGAGTCGATCGATCGCCTGGGGAGCAAGGAAGACCGCGACAATCGCGAAGAGGAAGAGCGCGAGGACTCCCAGCAGCCGATCCACCCCGATGACCGCAACCGCCGCCGCCTTTCCACACCCCCACCGCCAGGAGTCCACGGCGCGGAGCGAATCGCCACCCACCGTCGAAGGGAGGAAGTTGTTGAAGAATATGGCGGAAAGGTAGGCCGGAAACATGCGAAAGAACGGCACGTGTACCGCCTGGGATTTGAGGAGGAGCCGCCATCGGGTCACGCTGATGGTCCACCCCACGAAGTTCAGGCAGAGTGCCGCTCCCACGAACCGGGGATCGGCGCGGGCGAGGGTGCCCGAGACCTCGGCGAGGTCCGCCCTCGAGATGACCCAGACGATGAGAACGCCTGACACCAGGGCCTTGAGCGGCCATCGCAGCCGCATCCACACGGTGGACGCAGGGGGCGAATCCTCCAGACTGTCGGTCCCCGCTGTCCGTGTCTCTTCCTGGATCGTCGCCAATGGTCCTCGCCCTCGGTTCGTGGAGCGCTCCCGGTCCATGCGCCGAATGCGCAACATCCGTGCCCACGGAAGAGAGCGAGCCGGCCCATCGAGGGCACGTTTCTTGATACTGCCAGGGTAAAGTCGCGCATCGGCGAAGGCTGCACTCCTCCAATCGGCCCGGGTAGGACTACCACAGATCGGGTGCCGACGGCAGCCGGCCAGGCACAGCCATCCTGCATCGGATTTCCATGTACAGGCCGCTCGACATACTGATGGTCGCACCCCAGCCCTTCTTCAGGGCGAGGGGCACACCGGTGAGCGTCCTGCACCGGACGAGGGCGCTGCAATCGCTCGGTCACCGGGTGGATCTCCTGACCTACCCCTTCGGAGACCCGATCGACCTGAACGGCGCAGAAGTGCATCGGAGTGCCTGTCCCCCCTTCGTGAAAGACGCCCCGGTCGGGCCCTCCATCTCGAAGATCTTCCTGGACATTCCGCTTTTCCGTGAAGCCTACACGCGGGCAGCAGCCGGGGCCTACGACCTGATCCACACGCACGAGGAGGCGGGGGTCCTGGGGGCCCTCGCCTCGCGTAATCTGGGGATCCCCCACCTGCACGACATGCACTCGAGCCTCCCCCAGCAGTTTTCGAACTTCGAACGTTTCGAGTGGGGCATGGTGGTTGGGGCTTTCTCGCGCCTGGAGCAGTTCACTCTCCGCCACGCCGCAGGGGTGATCACGGTCTATTCGGAGTTGCGCGATCACGTGCGTGCCGTCGGGTACCGCGGCCCCCTCGTGGTGATCGAGAACACCCAGGACTTCGACCGTCCACCGGCCGATCCCGGAGCCGAGGAGGAACTGCGCCGAGAGCTGGGGCTGGACGGGAAGTTCACGGTCGTCTACACCGGGACCCTCGAGCCTTATCAGGGCATGGAACTCCTGATGGATGCGGGTCCGGAGCTCCGGGCCGCCGCCCCCGACCTGCGCATCGTGGCCGTGGGAGGAACTGCAGCCCAGATCGCCGCCCTCCGGGCGAGGGCGGACGGCAACGGAAACGGGGATCTCTTCACCTTCACCGGCCCAGTGCCCCCGCAGGAGGTCTTCCGATACCACCAGGTCGCGGATGCCCTCATCACGTGTCGCATCCACGGGACCAACACGCCCCTGAAAATCTACCAGTACCTCGGCTCGGGGCGACCGATCATCGCAACCCGCATCGACTCCCACACGCAGGTCCTGAACGACGAGGTGGCCGAACTGGTCGATCCGACCCCCCGGGGAATCGCGGGGGGCATCCGGCGCCTGCGGTCCGACCGGGACCGGGGAAGGCAGCTCGCCGAGGCGGCATCGGAGCTGCGGCGCAATCGCTACAGCCAGGAAGCCTACGTCGAGACGCTCGGAGCCTTCATGGAAGACCTGACTCGCACCCTGCCCTACCAGAGGAGGGCCGCCGGATGAGCGGAAGTCGGGGGAGGCTCTGATGTGTGGAATAGCGGGATATTGGAATTACCGGTCCGGCCGCCCGGCCTCGCGGGTGGCCATCGACGCGATGACGGCAACCCTCTCGCACCGGGGGCCCGATGGCCTGGGAACCCACCTCGACCGCGATCTGGCGCTCGGGCAAAGCCGCCTCGTGGTGGTCGATCCCGAAGGGGGCCGGCAGCCCATGGGAAACGAGGACGGCTCCGTCCAGGTCGTCTTCAACGGCGAAATCTACAACCACGACGCGATCCGTCGGGAGCTGGAAGGGCGGGGGCACCGGTTTCGCACGCGGAGCGATACCGAAGCAATCGTTCACGCGTGGGAGGAGTGGGGGGAGCGCTGCGTCGAGCGGTTCAACGGCATGTTCGCCATCGCCGTCTGGGATGCGGGCGAACGCTCTCTCTTCCTCGCCCGCGACCGGATCGGAATCAAGCCCCTCTACCTCTTCGACGGACCGGAAGGGGTCGTCTTCGGTTCAGAGCTGAAGGCGGTGGTGACGGCGCCGCAGGTGCCACTCGCCTGGAATACGGAGGCGCTCGACGATTTCATCACCTACGAGTACGTGCCGGGGGTCCGAAGCATCGTGGCCGGGGTCGAGAAGCTCCTGCCCGGAACCTCCGTGACGTTCCGAGCCGACCGCCCTCCCGCCCGCCGGCGGTTCTGGACCCTCGAATCGCGAGGCCGCGTGCCGGGCACCCCGGAGGAAGCCGCCGAGACGCTGCGGGACCTCCTCCGGCAAAGCGTGGAGCGCCGGCTCATGGCCGACGTTCCACTCGGCGCGTTCCTCTCGGGGGGCATCGACTCGAGCATCATCGTGGGCCTCATGGCAGGTCTCCGCGAGGACCCGATCCGCTCCTTCTCGCTCGGGTTCGACAATGCGTCCTACAACGAGCTCCCTCACGCCAGGGTCGTGGCCCAGCGGTTCGGCACGCTCCACCGCGAGGGGATGGCCACGCCCTCGGTCGTGGAGATGGCGGAGCGCCTGGCGCGCATCGTGGACGAGCCGTTCGGTGATGTGTCCACCTTCCCCACCTACCTGGTGTCGCAGCTGGCCCGAAAGGACGTGACGGTGGCGCTCTCCGGGGACGGTGGGGACGAGCTCTTTGCGGGGTACGACCATTACCGCGCCCACCGCTGGGCACACCGTCTCCGGTGGCTCACCCGGGGATGGGGCTGGCAGGCCGCGGATGCGCTCCTCGATCGCGTCCCACCCAGCCGGAGCAAGAAGGGCCCGGTGAATCTGGCAAAGCGCTTCGCAGAGGGGCTGCGCCGACCGGCCGACCTGGAGCACGCCCGCTGGTGGGTCTTCTCCGACCTGACCGAGCGCCGACGGCTCTACAGTGGAAGCCTCCACTCCGAGGTCGCCGACCGCGACCCGTTCGGTCACTACCGGGACCGGATGCGGGCCGGCTCGGGGGCGGGGTTCGAGGGACTCCAGCGGCAACTATACGCGGATGTGACCGGGTACCTGCCCGACGACATCCTGGTCAAGGTCGACCGGATGTCCATGGCGGTCTCGCTCGAGGCTCGCGTCCCCTTCCTGGACCACGAGTTCGTCGAGTACGCCATGTCGATTCCGGCCGAGTGGAAGCTGGACGGGACCGAGTCCAAGAGGATCCTCCGCTCCGCCTTCCGCGACCTCCTTCCCCCGCAGATCCTGGAGAGGGGCAAAGAGGGGTTCAGCATGCCGATGAAGAACTGGATCCGCGAGCCGCTCCGACCGATGATGCTCGAGCTGCTGTCGCCAGAGCGGATCGGGGAGCGTGGGTGGTTCTCGCACGACCGGATCGGCACCCTCATACGGGAACACCTGGACGGCCGGCGAAACCACGCCCACGTGCTCTGGTGCCTGATGAACCTGGAGCTCTCCGTCGAAGGCCTGGAGGATCGGGTGCGGGGGCGCCCCTCCCTCGAGGATGCGGTCCGTACAGGGGGAGGCGGCAGGCCGTGAGCTCAGCCCGCCCGTTCCTAGCCGGCAGCGACCTCTGGAGTGTGCGGTCCCTGACTGACCGGACGGACGTTTTCGGGGCGGTCCCCACACTCGACTTGACCATGGCGCCCGAGCAACTATCGATGCGCTGGCTCGACATTCTGGTCGGCGAGTGGGGCGACGCCACCACGCTCGAGGGAGGGGGAATCGTCGACCTCGCCCCCCCCGACGCCGGCCCCTGGGCCGTCTTGATCCAGAACATGGAGACCAGCCGATGAGGACGAACGGAGAATCGGGCGGACGCACCCTCGTCACGGGGGCGACCGGCTTCACCGGCTCCCGCCTGGCACGGCGCCTCGTGGAGGAGGGCAAGGAGGTCGTGGCTTTCGTCCGCGCGACGTCCGAGACCCGGGAGCTGGATGCGCTCGGCGTGGAAACCCGGGTGGTGGACATCCGGAGCCGCGAGGAGGTGGCCCGGGCCTTCGAAGGGTTTGGCCGGGTCTACCACATCGCCGCCGCCTTCCGCGCGCAGCACGCCGACACCCACGAGTTCCACCGGGTGAACGTGGACGCCACCGCCCACCTGCTGGAGATGGCGCGCGACCACGGCGTCGAGCGGTTCGTCCACTGTTCCACGGTGGGTGTGCAGGGAGAGATCGAGGATCCCCCGGCGACGGAGGACCACCCCTTCAACCCCGGTGACCTCTACCAGGAGACCAAACTCGAAGGGGAACTCCTGGCGCGGGAGCACATGAACGATCCGGACGGCCCCGAGGTCACCGTCGTGCGGCCGGTCGGAATCTACGGCCCGGGAGACCGTCGCTTCCTCAAGCTCTTCCGCCCCATCGCCCGGGGAAGATTCGTGATGGTGGGAAACGGGAAGTCGCTCTACCACCTCACCTTTATCGCGGACCTCGTGGAGGGGATTCTTCTGGCCGGCCGTCATCCGGCAGCGCCCGGGGAGGTCTTCACCCTCGCGGGCAGCCGCTACACCACGCTGAACGAGCTCGTCGTGCTCATTGCCGACGCGCTGGGCGTCGCACCGCCCCGACTCCGGATTCCCTACACTCCGGTGTACCTCGCTTCGGTCGTCTGCGACCGGACGTTCCGGGCCGTCGGCCTCTCTCCTCCGCTGTATCCGCGGCGCGTAGAGTTCTTTTCGAAGGATCGGGCCTTCGACATCACCCGGGCCCGTACGGTCCTCGACTACGAGCCGCGTGTCGATCTCGAGGAGGGACTCCGTCGGACGGGGGAGTGGTATCGGCAGCAGGGGCTCCTCTGAGCGGGCACCCGCTTCTCCCGGTGGACGGACACGTCCATATCCATTCCTGCTTCGAGCTCGGGGCATTCTTCGACTCCGCCGCGAGGAACTTCGCCCGGGGCGCGGAGCCGACGCCTCCGCTCGGTGTCCTCCTCCTCACCGAGACCTTCGGCACTGACCGCTTTGCCGAGCTTGAGGCGGCCGCCGACGGGGCGCGCCAGATCGGAGGCTGGAGGGTCGCTGAGGGAGGAGAGGACGGAAGCCTCGTCCTCCGCCGGGGGCACGCCCCCGACCTGCTCATCCTCGCGGGGCGCCAGATTGTGGTGCGAGAGCGACTCGAGGTGCTCGCCCTCTGCACTCGCACAGCATTCCGGGACGGCGCAGGGCTGGAAGAGACGCTGGACCGGGTCCGAGCCGCCCAGGGAGTGCCGGTGGTGCCCTGGGGCTTCGGGAAGTGGTGGTTTGGACGCGGAGGGATCGTTGCGGACCTTCTGCGGACGTCGTCGCCGGGCGAGTTTCTCCTGGGCGACAACGGGGTCCGCCCGCTCGGGACCCCGAGCCCCCGACACTTTCGCATGGCTCGGACGAAGGGAATCGGGGTCCTGGCCGGCTCCGACCCGCTCCCCTTCCCCGCTCAAGCCCTTCGGCCGGGGCACTACGGCACTCTGATCCCGGGAGAGAACTTCGACCCGGCGCGTCCGGTGAGCTCCCTTCGGCAGATCCTCCCGGCGCTCCCTCCGGGGTCACCTACGTTCGGAAGGCGCGAGCCACCCCATCGCTTCGCCGAGGCGCAGGTGCGCATCCGCCTGGGGTCGTCGGGATGCTGATGCTCCTCGTCATCTTCCCGGGGCATCCAGGGGCAAGGCGAGGGCGCTGAGCCGGTCTGAACTCCAGCGCCTCCCCGGCGACAGAGGAGGCCCTACGGCGGGGCACTAAACTTGCTCGCCCTTCCCGGGTACGCGTATCGCAGCCAATCCAGAAAGGGACGTGCGATGAAGGTGCTCGGACTTGGAACCGAAGGGGACAGCGGGGCGGTGGTCGTGGAGGACGGCAGGATCCTCTCGGCGGTGAGCGAGGAACGGATCCTCCGGATGAAGCTGGTGCACGGCTTCCCGTGGAAGACCATTCCCCTGGCGCTGGAGCTGGCGGGAATCAAGGCTGCAGAGCTCGACGCGGTGCTGGTGGCCGCGGAGCGCGATCACCTCACCCTCGAGCCCCAACCCTTCGACGGGTGGTTCGAGGGAATGGAAGGCAATCGGGCCGGATTTCGGAAGCGACTCGCCGGCGCCCTTGCTCCCTATCAGCGCTTCATCCCCTTCTCGGAGCAGGCCTACTACCTCGTCCAGGCCCCCGGCTTCCGGAAGCGGAGGGACGGGATCCGGCGCATCATGCGCGAGGAGTACGGCATACGCGGCCCGTTGGAGTTCGTGGACCACCATTTCGCCCACCTCACCTCCGCCTACTACACGAGCGGCTTCGGGGATGCGCTGGTGGTTTCCGTCGACGGCGGGGGCGACGCAAAGAGCTCCAGGGTCTACGAGGTGCGAGACGGAAGGTGGAAGGAGCTATCCGAGACGTCGGCCTTCAACTCCCTGGGGAACTACTACGCCTACGTCACGCACCTGTGCGGCTTCAAGGCACAGAAGCATGAGGGGAAGATCACGGGGCTCGCGGCGTACGGGGAGCCACGGTACGTGCCACTCCTGAAGGAATTCATCGACACTCGCGACGGCCGTCTGGTCAATCACGGCCGGGTGGCCTTCCATGCGGCGTTGGACAAGCTGCGCGCAGGCCTCCCCGCCGACTGGACCCGTGAGGACCTGGCGGCCAGCATCCAGCGGCACTTCGAGGACGTGACCTCCCGCTTCGTGCAGCACTGGGCCCGAGAGACCGGCCTCCGCGATGTGGCGGTCGCCGGAGGAGTGTTTGCGAATGTGCGGGTGAACCAGGTGGTGCACGAGCTGCCGGAGATCGACCGGATCTTCGTCCACCCCGCCATGAGTGACGGAGGCCTCCCTGGCGGCGCCGCGCTGGCGGCATGCGTGCCCGGCGTCCTCCCCGAGACCATGGCTCGGGATTCCGAGCCGCTTCGAGATGTCTACCTGGGTCCTTCGCTGGACGAGCGGGCCATCGACCGAGCGCTCTCCGACCAGGGGCTCAAGCACGAGTTACTCGAGCGACCGCTCGCGGAAGAAATCGCGCACCTCCTGGCGGAGGGATACGTGGTCGTGCGGGCGACCGGCCGCATGGAGTACGGCCCTCGGGCGCTGGGACATCGCTCCATCCTCTACCAGCCCTCGGACCCGAAGGTGAACGATTGGCTGAACCAGAACCTCCGACGTACGGAGTTCATGCCCTTCGCCCCCGCCACCCTCTGGGAAGAGCGCGAACGCTGTTTCGAGAAGGTGGAGGGAGCCGAGCACACTGCGGAGTTCATGACCATCACCTTCAACTGCACCCCCTGGATGCAGGAGCACATGGCCGGAGTGGTCCACATCGACGGAACCGCCCGCCCTCAGCTCGTGCGGAAGGACCGCAATCCCGACCTCCACGCAGTCATCAGCGCGTTCCACGACCTGACCGGGCTTCCTGCGGTGATCAACACCAGCTTCAACATGCACGAGGAACCGATCGTCTGCAGCGCCGACGATGCGGTCCGGGCCTTCCTGGACGGAAACCTCGAGTACCTGGCCATCGGCGACCGGCTCGTAAAGCACCCACGGGGGGTCGAGCGGGAGCTCGTACCCGTACAACACCTCGCCGACGAGACAACGAGACGCGGGAGTAGGTCTACCGCTCCTTCCCTGCGAACCGATTCACGGTCCCGTCGGGCTGCACCTCGATGACCCGGAAATTATTCCCGTCGGCTATGTAGACCGTTCCATCGCAGGCTACATGCATGTTCTCCGGGTCGTTCAGGGGCGCCTCCTGGCCAACCGCGCCTTCGGGGGCCCGGCCGGGCGAACCCGTCCCGACGAGACTCCGGATGGTCCCGTCCGCTTCAACCACCCGAATGACGTGGTTGTGCTCATCTCCGATGTACATCCGGCCCGCGCAATCGAAGCCGAATGACTGGGGCGAGTCCAGGCGGGCTTCAAGCGCAGGGCCACCGTCGCCGGAGTATCCCCGTTCGCCGGTGCCGACCACGGTCCGGATGATGCCATCCTCGTCGACCTCACGCACGCGGTTGTTTGCACCATCCGCGATCAGGAGCCGTCCGGTGGTGGGATGAATGAATACTCCCCAGGGTTCCTTCAGCTCGGCTTCCCGGGCAGGGCCTCCGTCGCCGGAATACCCAGGGGTCCCCGTCCCGGCCACGGTTTCGATGATCCCATCGGGGGACACGCGTCGGATCATCTGGTTGTAGACATCCGCGATATAGATATTGCCGTCGTCGTCAATTCGAACATCGGTGGGGTTGTGCAACCTGGCCTGGTCGGCCGGCCCTCCGTTGCCCGTATAGCCCTTCACCCCCGTGCCCGCCACCACCGCCAGAGTGCCGTCGTGCTCGATCCGGAGGATTCTCTGAGAACGCGTGTCGACGAAGTGCAAGCGACCTTCGGGATCGAACGCGAGGCCCTCGGGGGCGGAAAGCTCGGCCTCCGTCGCTTTCTCACCGGGCTCTGCGAAGCCGAACTTCCCCACCCCCGCCACCAGGTGAGCCCGCCCCTCGTCGTCCAGCCTCCAGATAAGTCGCCCTCCCCGATCGCGGCCGCGGTCAGAGATGTACAGATCTCCCGAAGGCCCCTCCGCGATTCCCATGGGATTGAAAAGACCGAGCTCGAGCGCCGGACCGCCGTCGCCCAACCACCCGGGAGTGTACTGGAGATCCTCCAGGTAGTTCACAGGCCAGGCCAGAACCGCCCGAACGTGAACGCGTTTCCGCACCTCCTGCGCGCCCACCACCACCAGGACCACGAGGAGAAGTCCCACCAGCGCGTTTCGCTTCGTCACTCGATACATCCACCAGCTCCATCGGTAAGGTTCACCTGACGCTTGGCGGGCTCAAAACGTCGGAAGGCCCACAATTGCCCTCCGCTGCAATCACCGGTCGAGCGGCTCTCCAAGCAATCGCTCTCTCTGATACCCTGACGACATTAGTTTACACTCTCGGAACGGAGTTTGCACCACTCCTGCTCTACGTTCGCTCACCGACAACTGGCTGCCCGGCTGAAGACCTAGATGTTCGATCAACAAACGACCAGCTTCGCCTCGTTTTTCTTTCGGCGCTATCCCGGGCGCACGCTGCTCATGGTGGGTCTCCTCATCCTCTCCGGTCTGGCCGAAGGGGTGGGGGTGATCACTCTGCTCCCTGTGCTGGAGCTCGTTGCCGGAGCCGAGGGAGACCAACCATCGCAGCTCAGCCTCATGGTCGGGGAGGGCCTGGAAAGGGTGGGACTCTCGCCCAGCCTCGGCATTCTCCTGGGACTGATCGTGGTGGCGATGGTGGGAAAGGGAGTGCTTCGATGGCTGGCCATGCGGCAGGTCGGATACACGGTAGCCCAGATCGCCACGGACCTGCGTCTCCGCCTGATTCGGGCGCTCATGAATGCGCGGTGGAGCCACTTCGTGAGTCATTCACCCGGCCATTTCGCAAACGCCATCAGCACGGAGGCTCATCGGGCCTCCGGAGCCTACCGACAGGCCTGTGCCGCCCTGGCCGGCGTCATCCAGGTGGGAGTCTACCTCGCGGTGGTCTTCGTGGTGTCCTGGCAGCTCGCGTTGATCACCATTCTCGTTGGAGTTCTCGTGGTAGGGCTGCTACAGAGGTTCGTGGCGATGTCCCGAGAGGCCGGACGTCATCAGACCCAGGTGATGCGCCGACTCGTCTGGCGCCTGACCGATGCCCTGCCGGGAATCAAGCCGGTGAAGGTGATGGCCCGGGAACGACATCTCCTTCCACTCCTGGAGGAGGAGACCAACAAGTTCAACGAGGCGCAACGCAAGCAGGTTTCCGCTTCCGAATCCATGCGGGCCTTCCAGGAACCGATCCTCGTGGTGGTCATCGCCATCGGGCTCTACATCGTGATAGCGTGGACCGCGCTGGCCTTCTCCGCCGTTCTCATCATGATCTTCCTCTTCTACCGGGTGATCGGACAGGTCAACGCCCTCCAGTCCAAGTATCAGGACATCGCGGTGGGAGAAAGCGCCTTCTGGTCGATCCACGAACTGATAAGCGACGCCGAGGCGGCGGAGGAAAGCAACTTCGGCACCCATCCGCCCCCTGAGCTCAAGGAGGGAATCCGGTTCGAGAACGTAAGCTTCTCGTACGGCGACCACAGCGTGCTCGAGAACGCGAGCCTCCTGATCCCCGCAGGCCAGTTCGTGGCACTCATCGGACCTTCCGGCGCGGGAAAGACGACCCTCGCCGATCTCTCCTCCGGACTTCACCGTCCCCAGGAGGGCGAGGTCTACCTCGACGATATTCCTCTGGGAGAGATCGACCTGAGCGCATGGCGCGAGCGAATCGGGTACGTGCCGCAGGAAACCCTCCTCTTCGATGGTTCCATCTACAGGAACGTCACCCTGGGCGACAAGAGCGTGAGTCGGACCGAGGTGCAGCGCGCCCTCGAGGCGGCGGGGGCCTGGGACTTCGTCTCGCAGCTCAAGGGGGGAATGGACCGAGACATCGGCCAACTGGGAGGCCGGCTCTCGGGAGGGCAGCGTCAGCGCATTTCCATCGCCCGCGCCCTATTGGGAAAGCCGACCATGCTCATCCTCGACGAGGCCACCACCGCGCTGGATCCGCTTACCGAAGCGGGGATCTGCGAGACCCTGCGGAAACTCCCGGGCGACGTCACGATTCTCGCCATCTCGCATCAGGCGGCACTCCGGGACGCGGCCGACGTCGTCTTCGAGGTGGCGGAGGGACGGGTCGAGCGGACCAAAGCGCCCGGGGCGATCGGGTCGCAGGTTGGTGAGGTAGTATGATGTATACGGCGGTCGGATTGGATTAGCATCACCTGCCGATCGGCGGAGTCTCACCCATTTGCGGCTCCGAGGCTCCTCGATGTACCACTCCGTTCCCATGTCCCCTACCCGCGCCCGCCTTCCGGTATGCGCCGACGAACTCCTGAATCATCCTTCCGTACTGGTGTTCCTCACAGGCGAGCTTCCGGCCGGCTGTCCCGAGCTCGTCCTGGAGCGCGGGGTCGTCCAGGAGAAGCCGTAGGCGTTCCGCCAGCACATCGTGGTCGTCGACCGGTACGATATATCCGGTTTGTTGGTCGCGCACGTACTCCGGCGGACCTCCCGAGTCGGTGGTTATCACGGGCCGGCCGGCGGCCATGGCCTCCAGAATCACATTTCCCGCCGCCTCGATCCTGGAGGCGAGCACGAAGACGTCACACGCCGCAAAATACCTGGGAATCTCCTTCCTGGGCACGTATCCCCTGAAGGTGATGCGGTCCTGCATCCCGAGCTGGCCCGCCAGGCGTTCCAGAGCCGGTCTTTCCGGCCCTTTTCCGCAGACCACCAGGGTGAAGTCGTGCGTATCCTTCAGAGGCGCGAGCGCGCGGATGATCGTGTCCATGCCCTTGCGGGGAATCAGACCGCCCACGGCAAGGATCATGGGACGGTCCACCCCCACCTCGGCCCGTAGAGTTGCGCGATCACGGGCCACGCCAAAGTGGTTCAGGTCAACTCCCTTCCGAATCGTGATGGCACGAGACGGATCGGCGCCCAACCGGATCCCCTCCTTCCGCATGAAGTCGCTCGCGTAGGTAGTCATGTCAGCAAACTTCAGCAGCGCCTGGCAGGCAGCCGAGTAGGAGGGGTTCATCCTCAAGCCATAGTCGATGGATTCGTCGGACAGGAGGTCCATGCCTCGGAATGTCGCCACCAGCGGGACGCCCGTTTCGGCCCGAGCCAGGACACCGCCAAGGCCCAAAAAGGGACCGAAGTGATTGTGGATGACGTCGATATCGTGTGCCTGCACCGCGTTTGCGATCGAGACCTCCATGCGGACCCGGTGGATACACCCGGAAGGATTTCGGAGACAGCCGGGGGGAAGCAATGCGCGGTGTCTGGCCATCAGGGCGAGCGCTTCCATACGCTGCGCCCAGATATTCTCTCGGCTGACTGGAAGAATATGCACCGACCCTGCCCACTCGGGACGATCGAGTCCGGGGGTCAGGACATAGGGTTCCACCCCCGCACGAACCAGCCCCTCAATTTCCTCATCGAGGAAGCTGAAGTCCGTGATCCGGTCCTCGTCCGGAGTGGTCGGAGCCAGAACGAGCACCCGCATCGCATTCGGTTTCATAACAGTGATCATGGCACTCCAGGTGCGGCGGGTATCAAGCGCTTCGGGTCGGAGGTCGTGTGCCCTGGTTCGGGCAAGGACTATTCCACGAGGCGATCCCGGGTCACTCGAATCCTGTCCAGGACGTTGCCGGGGTGGGACGGCCTCATTCCGAGCGGCCAAGAGACGCCACGCCTCGAGAGTCCGGTCGCCCGGGGCCAGGGTCGCCGTTGTGTAAAAAAGGGGTGGATGCTTGTAAGCGAGTGAACTCCCAGTGGAATGCTCGGGGCCTCAGACCCACTCGTGAGATCATCAGGTGAATCGGTTCGGGCTCTGCGCCGAACGGACAGGCTCGCTTCCAGGCACGATAGTTGCTTTTTTTAGGACTCACGGGACGCCGACACCGGCCCACCAGATCGGAGGTTCAGGAGACGCCCAGATGCATTCACACCCTGTAGTGTCTGTCGTTGTTCCCTCATACAACAAGGGACCGTTCATCCAGGAGACCATTGATTCCGCCCTCTGCCAGAGGGGCGTCGAGGTGGAGGTCGTCGTGGTGGATGACGCATCGACAGACGGCACCCCCCAAGCTCTCGAGCACTATGGGGAGCGCATTCGGCTCCGGCTCCTGGAGGGCAACTCAGGGGCGGCTCGGGCCAGGAATATCGGGGCTGCAATGGCAGAGGGAACCCATCTCATGTTCCTCGACGCCGACGACGTCCTGGCCGACGAGGACTCGCTTTCCTCCCTGGTCGAGGCGCTCCAGGGTCGAACCGACCGCTTTGCCGCCTGCCCATGGCAGCGCCTTCGCCTGGAAGGAGAGCGCTGGACCGTCTACTCTCCCGAGAAACCGCTTGATCCTCCCGGAGGTGATCCCGTCTCCGCGTGGTTGGGCAAATGGTACATTCCGCCCTGTGCCATTCTCTGGCCTCGGGAGCTCTTCAAAAGGAGCGGAGGATGGGATGAAGAACTTCCCGTCGCCCAGGACGAGGAGCTGATGATCCGCATGTTTCTGCGCCGCACCTCCATCGCCCATGCGAGCCAGGGGGAAGCCCTGTATCGCTTTTTCGAGGACGGAGGCACGGTGAGCACCACCCACGATCCGGAACGGGCGGCCGGACGGCATCTCGCGGTGAAGAAGATCGAAGCCGAAATGGTTGCACAGGGTCTCCTCCCCCAGTACCAGCACGCCCTGGGAAAAAAGTATTTCTCGCTAGCGCGAACCTACCTCAACCCCTATCCCGAGCTTTCCCTGAGAGCCCTTGCAGATGCCGACCGACTCATCGACCACGATCGAGTAATGGGCAGCCCCCTGCACAGGTGGTTGGCACGAATTATCGGTCTCGAGAGAAAGGAGCGGATCACCCGATGGTTGGCCGGCCGGGGATGGGTTCGTCGCCGTTCGTCTGGACTGCCGGCCTGATCACCCCCCTTCACACTTTCCTGCGAGCCCCATGGTCCACGTCCTCGCCCACCGCGCCCGGCGACTGAAATCGAAGATTCCTCGCATCGCCGTGGAACGTCTTGGTGTTCCCCCCGGCTGGATGGGTTACCGGTACTGGGGTCGGGAGACGCTTCCCGACTACGCTGACCGGAGGAGCCATGCGAATCCCGTGGAGGTGGTCCACGCCGAGAGGATCCACCACGGGGCCCTCCCCATGAACGTGGATGATCGGTCGACCCTTCCCGATGACAGGGGGTGGTGGGGGTTTTCATTCCAGGACGTACCTGCTCGCCGCAACGATCCCACCCTCATCGCGACCGTGCCCGATTGCCTGGTCGCCCATTATCGTCAGCCTCCCGGCCACCGGTCCCCGGGGGACTACTACGTGGGGATCCTGAACAAGGACCGCCGGTCGGTGGAACTGAGGGAGGTCAGGTTTCGGGAGCGCCATGCCGACGTTCTCCGCAGCGGAGCGCCCACGGAGCGCCTTTCCCGAGCCACCTGGGTCATCGAGCGGGTCTTCCACAACTATTCGCATTGGTTGAGCGCCCATCTACCCAAGTTTCTTCTGCTCCAGGAACGGGACGAGTTGGGAGATGTCCTCCTTCCCCCGGATCTCCCCACCTTCGCGAGGGCGTCACTTCGGATACTGGGGTTCCCTTCCGAAGACTTTCGTACCTTTGATCCCACCGCCGTGCAGAGGGTGGACGAGCTCACCGTGCTCGACACGGACCGGTTTCGGCCCGAGCTCGTTCGCAAGGTTCGGGATGCCGTGTGGGAAGGAGAGGTTCCCGCCCCGCGCCGACGGATCTTCATCAGCAGGCAGAAGGTGGATCGGCGGCGACTCCTCAACGAAGAGCAGATGTGGCGGCTTCTCGAGCCCCTGGGGTTCGAGCGGGTTGTGATGGAGGAGCTCCCCTTCGAGGCCCAGGTGGAGCTCATGAAGGACACCAGGGTCCTGGTCGGGTCCCACGGGGCGGGGCTCACGAACATGATCTTCTGCGCTCCGGGGACCCAGGTGCTCGAGATTGCGGACCTCAGCTTCCCCAACCCGAATTTCTACGCCCTGGCCAGCGGGTTGGGGCACGATTACTGGCTGGCCGAGGGGGATCCCGTCGGCGAGGGGCACCCTCTGATCCTCGACATGGTGGCCGATGAAGAAGCTGTTCGCGACGTCGTGTTGGCCATACTCGCGCAGGCCGGAACATGAAACCCGAACCTCGACCGGATGGTTGACGATGGCCCCTCCGAATAAGATTCGCGGCAGCCTTCCGCCCCCCTGGATGTTCAGGCAAGGCGCAGTCTACTGGATGGGCGACGCGCAACTGCGGACACAGTTGCCGCTCCTCTACAAGGCGCTGGGCTTCTATGTCAAGGTGTATTTTGCGTTGCGCCCGAAGGCCGACAAGTTGCCGTTTGGGAAGTACCTGTTGTACGGCATCCACTCTGTAGAGAAACGACGTCCGGCGCAGGGATTCCACGTCGTACAGATCGGAGATTACCAGGTTTGCCTGGACCTGCTTGATGCCAGGTTCATTCAGGTAGTACATGACCTCACACGCCAGAAGTCATCCCATCCGTTGCAATATTTCATCGGATCTGGTGACACGCTTATTGATGTGGGAGCGAACCAGGGATCGTACTCCGTGGTGGCAAGCCACCTGGTCGGCGCCACCGGTCAGGTCATTTCTTTCGAACCACAACCGCGGCTGGCCTATGCCCTGAGGAAAACGTTGGCGAATGCACCCGCGTCGTTTGAAGTTCATGACATCGCTCTTGGTGAGCGGACTGCGGAGTCAAACTTCCTGATCCCGGAATCGTACTCGGGTATGGCTGGGGTGTCCCCTGATTTCTCCGGGCGACATGAGCACACGAAGATCACCGTCTCCATGCAGACAGCCGACGATTTCTTTGATGGCCGAAGTATTGGTGGCGACGTCTTGATCAAGCTGGACATAGAGGGCGGGGAGCTCAACTTCCTGCGAGGAGCCTGGGATTTCATTGGAAGGAGCCGGCCACGACTACTGATGGAGCTGAATCCTGAGGCTGCTCGAGCTTCAGGGACCGATATCGAGACCTTGGTGCGGGAAGTAATGGACCTGGGCTATACGTCATACGCGTACCTGGATGAGTGGCCAAGTGTCCGGACTTTGCCTGATCTGGAGTATACATCGCTCACTGATATTGTCCTGTTGATGCCCGAGCACCAGTAACGCTCCGCCCCGGCGTACGACACCCCCCTCCGTCTGCCCCCGCTCGATTCCCCCTTCTGACTGACCGCACCCGGTCCCAATGCTGTTCAACTCCCTCCATTTCCTGGCCTTCCTTCCGGTCGTGCTGGCGCTGTACTTCGCCACGCCGAACCGTTGGAAATGGGTCCTGCTGCTTACGGCGAGCTACTACTTCTATGCCGCGTGGCGAGTCGAGTATCTGGTGCTCATCATGGCCTCCACGGGTGTGGACTACGTGGCGGGCATCCGGATGGGCAAGCACGAGAGCCGGCGCGGCCGCAGACCATGGCTCATCGTCAGCCTTTTCACGAACCTGGGGCTGCTCTTCTCATTCAAGTACCTGAACTTTGCCAGCGAATCCCTCCAGGCGGCCTTCGATCAGTTCAACGTCTTCTACGGGATTCCCACGTTCGATGTCCTTCTCCCCGTCGGCATCTCCTTCTACACCTTCCAGACCCTCAGCTACACCATCGACGTGTATCGGGGACGCCAGGAGCCGGAGAGGCATCTGGGCATTCTCGCGCTCTACGTCTCCTTCTTCCCGCAGCTCGTGGCGGGGCCCATCGAGCGCTCGACCCGGCTCCTCCCCCAGTTCTTTCGTGAGCACGGCTTCGACCTCGAACGCGCGAAGAGCGGAGCGCGGCTGATGTTGTGGGGCTTCTTCAAGAAAGTCGTGATCGCCGATCGGCTGGCCGCCTACGTGAACCCGGTGTATGCCGATCCCACGGCGCACAGCAGCGCCACTCTTCTGGTCGCCACCTACTTCTTCGCCTTCCAGATCTACTGCGACTTCTCGGGATACTCCGACATCGCCATCGGAACGGCGCGCATCATGGGCTACGACCTGATGGAGAACTTCCGCCGGCCCTACTTTGCACGGTCCATCCGCGAGTTCTGGGGGCGATGGCACATCTCCCTTTCGACCTGGTTCAGGGACTACGTATACATTCCCCTGGGCGGAAATCGGGTGCCCAGGTTGCGTTGGTACGTGAACCTCATGATCGTGTTCGTGGTCAGCGGGCTCTGGCACGGAGCGGCGTGGACGTTCATCCTCTGGGGAGCCCTTCACGGCGGATATCTGGTCTTCGCGCTGGTCACGAGCCATCAGCGCGATCGGATCTGGGCCTCGGTCAAAGCGCTCTCCCCTTCTCAGGTACTCCCCGGATTCAGGGCCTCCTGGCTACCGCACCCGAGCATCGATGCAATCCGGAGCGGCCTGGCCGTCTTCACGACCTTCCACCTGGTGCTGTTCGCCTGGATCTTCTTTCGAGCAGAGACGATCCGCGAAGCATGGGTGGTGATCGCGAACATCGTGCGGTGGGAGCCGTCCACTCAGGCGCTGAGCGCGCCGGCAGGCCTCTGGCAGTTTCGGCTGGCCCTCGTCGCGGTGGGCGTCCTTCTGGTGGCTGAGGTGGTGGAAGGCCGGTGGGGAGGCGCGGAGAGGCTCCTCCGCCTTCCGGTTCCTGTTCGATGGATGCTCTACTGGGCCACCTTCTTCGCCATCCTGGGGTTCGGCGTGGTGGGCGGAGATGACTTCATCTACTTTCAGTTCTGATGACATCGACCGGGAGCAGATGGCGATGAATCGGTCCAACCTGTTGGGATGTGGACTCTTCCTTCTGATGGGCGTGGTCCTGTGGCTGGGTCTTCAGAAAGTCAGTAGAGCTCATCCGCCCCGGGGCTGGGACCTCATCCTTATGCATCGCATGGATACGGTGCGGACGACGCCAGAGTCCATCGAGATCCTGGCGATCGGCAACTCCCACGCCGGTGCGATCGAGCCCGAGACGCTGGAGAGGGGCTCCCTGGTCCTTCCCCTCCCGTGGAACGACCTGGCCGAGATGAACTATCAGGTCCACACCCTGGCCCCACGCCTTCCCGAGCTTCGGGTGGTACTGATAGCCTTGTCGTACTTCACTTTTCACTGGTCGAACGACCTGCTCGAGGACGATGGGCTGCTGGAGAGTCGCCGAAAATTCCACGCCGTCGCACCCGGGTGGGGCACGGTGGAGGGCGACCTGGAGAGCCTCGTGCGGGGCAAGACCTATTGGATCGTACGGCCCGATGACTGGCTCGGGGTCATCCAGGGCATTCGCGGAAGGGACATGGAGCTGGACGATCTCGAGGAGCATCTCGAGGAAGTTCAAACGGATTCGTTCCTCGTGTCCCACGCCGAGGATCGCATTCCCCACACCCTCGATCAGAGCCGCGAAATGATGGAGCTCGACTCCACGCTTCCGGAGGAGAATTATGCCCGTCTCGCCGGCATGATCGAGTACCTGCAGGAGCGGGGGGTGTGTGTGGTGCTGTACACGCCCCCCTTCCATTGGCGGTACCGGGAGCTGTATCGACCCGAGCCGTCCCTGAGGGAGATGCATCGCCTCACCAGGCGGATCGAGGAGGAGCAGGGCGTCCCCTGGCTGGACTACTCGGACCACTCAATGGCCGATGAGGCCCGATGGTTCAGCGACTCCGATCACCTCAACACCGAGGGCAGAAACCTGCTTACGACCCTGATGATGGGTCAGGTGGAGGAGCGCTGCCCGCCAGGGTCTTGAGGGCCTTCCGGCGCACCCTGCCGCCCCAGTGCTCGACCCACCGGCGGACCCCATGCAGCCGGGGGTGGTGGACCTTCCAGAGCTCACGGCTCACCGAGTCGACCACGGTCGGATCGTCGATCTCCTCCTCTCGTACATACTCGTCCAACCACTCCAGGAACTTCAGGCGCATGAGCCGGCGGTCCCGATGGGTGTTCATGACGGTGACCATGGATTCGGGGTGCCGGCGATAGCGGTACAGCCATTGGCCCGTTCCTCCGACCCAGGTCCGGTACCGAAGAGCGAGTTTGGCGAGGAGGGCCTGATCCTCATACATGTCACGAAACGGTTCCGGATAACCACCGAGGGCAGTCACCGCCTTGCGGCGCATCACGAGACCCTTGGGCACGCCACCCCGGGGAGCGGCCTCCAGCATCACGGGAAGCAGTCCCGGGGGCTCGATCACCCCCTCGCTGACCGGCCAGGGATGTGCCACCCAGTCTTTCTCCATTTCCTGCGGCTCACCGCTCCAACTGTACCAGCGCTGGACCGGAGAGAAGGCCATCTCCACCTCCGGATCGGCTTCCAGGACGCCCACGTGGTGCTCCAGAAATTCGGGCAGCCAGACATCGTCCGCATCGATCTCGGTGAAGTAGCGTCCGCGTGACTCGGAGAGACCCAGATTGCGGGTGGGGGCGGTTCCGCGGTTGACCCTTCCCGGGTGATGCAGGTAGCGAATGCGGTCCGGCTGCTCCTGGGCGTGCCGCTGGGCTACGGTTTCGGAGCCATCCGTGCTCCCGTCGTCCACCAGCAGCAGCTCCCAATCCCCGAAGCGTTGCTCCAGAACGCTTCGGACTGCCTCGGTGAAGAATTCCCCGGGGTTGTAGAAGATCATCGATACCGAGACGAGGGGCGGCTCCTTCATGATGTGCGGGTAGCGCCCGGGGGACCGGGTGATGGACCGCTCGCCTCACCGGCCGTCAGGGTCTCGAAGAACCCGAGGAGTTGGTCGTTCAGCCGCTCCGTGTTGAACTCCGTCTCCACGCGCCGGCGGCCGGCTTCGGCGAGCCGCCGATACAGCGTGGGGTCAGCGACGAGTCGGTGGATACGATCCTCGAGCCCGTCCACATCGCGCTCCTCTGCCAACAGCCCGGTGACGCCGTTCTCGACCAGCTCGGGAATGCCGCTGTGCTCGCTGCTGACCACGGGGAGTCCGGTGGCCATGGCCTCCATCAGGGCCACCGGAATGCCCTCCTTGTTGCCGTCTTCGGCGGTCACGCTAGGGGCCAGGAAGATGTGGGCCCGCCCCATGAGGTCGGCGACCTCGTTTCTCGGGCGACTGCCCAGGAACTGGACGGACTCGGAAATCCCGAGGTCGTGGGTGAGCTGCTCCAGCTCGGCGCCTCTCGGCCCGCTCCCCACAACGGTGTACTCGATGCCGGAGGTACCTGGACCAATGCCCGACCCATCTCTCTCGAGATCTTTGATGACGGCGGCAACAGCCCTGATGGCATACTCGAGCCCCTTCTTCTCGGCCAGACGGCTGACGCTCAGAATCCGGACCGGTTCGGTGGGCTCGATGGCCCGCGGCCTGAAGTCGAACGCCTCGCAATCGACTCCCATGTGGTGCACGAAGGTCTGCTCGGGGGGACACCCGTGGGCGATCAATCTGTCCCGCCAGTACTCGCTGATGGGCAGGAACAGGTCGCCTTCCTCGAAGAGGCGGTCGTACACGTGGGGCCCCTCCTCACGAAAGGGTCGGCACATGTCGTATCCATGAAACGTGGTCACCAGACGTCCCTTGAGCAGCCCCATGCTCCGGAGGGACATCCCCCACTTTCCCATGGGGCCGAAGTGGCAATGTATGACGTCGTAGGACCCGATCTGCCGGGTACTGCTCGTGAAGCCGATCGTCCGCCGTGCATCGCTCAGCCCATGGCGGAAAAGGCGCTGAACAGAGGTTCCGTTCAACGGTACTCGAAAGGGCGCGCTTCCCAGCATGCCCACCATCTTCAGTCGTGGACCCCACCGACCGTCGGGAGGACCATCCGCATACCTGGTACGGCCGCGCAGCCCATAGGCCGTCACCGCCGGGTGCTCCACGGGTTGTGGGAGTTCCGTGCGGGCCAGGATGTCGATCTCCGCACCCCGATCGAAGAGCCCTGTGATCTGGCTGAGGATGAAGGTCTCCGACACCGCCGGAAACTGCGACACGATGAATGCAATTTTCATGGGAAGGCCAGCCCAGGAGTTCGGAGTTCGGAAACGGAATTGGAGGCGTCGTCCGTCCAGACCGAAGCCGCCCGGGGGTAGCACGGAGGCTGGACGCGGCGGTGCTGGAACCGGCGGAGCTCGTTCCACGATCTCGAGCAGCAGTGGACGGCTGAGCGCAGCTACGCCGCCAGGTACTCGTAGAGCTTCAACGGGTTGATGTACCGGGTGTAGTCATCCATCACTTGGGACTGGGTAGACTCGCACTACCGACCTGACGGTTATCGGTCGACCAAACCTTCGACAACCGGCGACAGCCAGCGCCAGATTCGTCGTAAACACTGGCTTTCTGGAGGTTCCCTCGGCGGCCATCGCCAAGGGGAAACCGCCGGCGGGAGGGCTTTCTGTTACCGCTTGTGTTACCGCATCCCGACGGGTTGCGTATTCCGACGATGGTCGGGCTCCACCGCGACGCCGACGTATCGTCCCGCCGGTGCCGTATAACCCCCCGCCGCCCCACTGAGACGCCGCTCTACCCCGCTGTCCAGCATCACCTGGAGACCTTCCTTGCCGAGGCGCAGGAAGTCGACCCCATGCGCTGGGGTGTGCCGCGGCCTGGGTGGAGCGCGATTTCCGCAGCTACCTGCGCTGCGGCGTCCTGGCGCACGGGTTCGCGCGGGTGCACTGCACGGACTGCGGGCACGACCGACTCCTGGCGTTCTCCTGCATCGGTCGAGGCGTGTGCCCCTCCGCTTCGCTCCGGTTCCCGCAGCGCTTCGGAAGTTCGCTCCCGTCGAAGACACTGAGCATCGAAGATGTGAAGCATCCACACTACCACTACCACGTGCCGGCCCTCGACGGCGTGGTCTCCGGCGACTTCGAGCATGGGGTCCGGTTCCACGAGGCCACCGGGCCGCAGGCTCGGCCAGGATCAGCTGACCCCTCGCCGTCCCGGAGGTCCCCGCGTACCTTGGCTGGCCGGAATCCTACCCCTTCGAGGGTTTCCCCTGACGAGGAGTCGTGTGCATGAGCCTGGGTCTGCTTGCGCTGGTCGCGTTCGCTCCCATCCTCATGGCGGGCATTCTGCTGGTGGGATTCCGGGTGCCAGCGAAGTGGGCCATGCCGGCGGTGTACGTCTGCGCCGTCGTTCTGGCCCTGTCCGTCTGGAACATGGACGCGATACAGGTGGCCGCCAGCTCCGTCCAGGGGCTCTTCGTCACCTTCGACATCCTCTTCATCATCTTCGGCGCGATCCTCCTCCTCAAGACGCTGGAGCGCTCCGGTGCGGTCTCCGCCATCCGGGCAGGATTCACCACGATCTCGGACGACCGACGCGTTCAGGTCGTAATCGTAGCCTGGCTCTTCGGTTCGTTCATCGAGGGCGCAGCCGGGTTCGGGACTCCCGCGGCCGTGGTCTCTCCGCTCCTCGTCGCCCTCGGGTTCCCTGCGCTCGCCTCGGTGATGATCGGCATGATGATCCAGAGCACCGCGGTCACGTTCGGGGCCGTGGGAACCCCGGTGATGATCGGAGTGACCGACGGGTTGGCAGGACCCGAGCTGAACGCGGCGCTCACCGCGGCGGGGGTCTCATTCGAGTCCTACCGCCAGACGATCACGGTCTACGCCGCGGGTCTGCACGCGGTGACCGGAATCCTCATGCCCACGATCATGGTGGTGATGACCACCCGGTTCTTCGGCGAACGTAAGTCGTGGGTCGAGGGGCTCCGGATCTTTCCCTTTGCGGTCTTCGGCGGCCTCGCGTTCACGACACCCTACCTTCTCACTGCGGTGTTCCTGGGTCCGGAGTTCCCCTCGCTGGTCGGGGGGGCCGTCGGGCTGGGAATCGTCACCTGGGCAGCCCGGCGGAGTTTCCTCCTTCCGGATGACCACTGGGACTTTGCCAGCGCGGACTTCTGGCCCGAAGACTGGTTCGGGGTCGGGCAGAGCCGGTCGGCCGAAGACACCGAGACGCTCTCCGGGTCAGTCCCGGAGTTCGGAAATTTCGACGAAGTGCTGGAGGAGGAGCGCGCAGCCCTCGAGGGACCCGGAGGCGTGGGCCCCGCTGCGACCGCGGATCCGCTGGCCGTGCGGGCGGGTCCGGGGCGAACCATGTCGACCGCGATGGCCTGGGCCCCGTACGCGGTGCTCCCGGTACTCCTCGTCCTCACCCGACTGCGCCAACTTCCGCTCGGGTCCTGGCTCCAGTCCGCCCGGATCGAATGGACCGGCATCTTCGGGACCGAGATCACCGCGTCCACCACACCGCTCTACCTTCCTGCCTTCGTCCTTCTCGTCACCGTTTCGCTGACCTGGGTTCTTCACCGCATGAACCGCCGGCAGATCGTAGCCGCCCTCGGCGACTCGGCCCGGATTCTGATCCCCGCCGGTTTCGTGCTCATCTTCACGGTCCCGATGGTGCGGGTGTACATCAACTCGGGAGTGAACGCGGGGATGTTGGCGAGCGGGGCCGATCTGCCGTCCATGCCGATCGTCATGGCGAGCTGGGTGGCTACGAACGTGGGAGGCGTGTGGCCCTTCTTCGCACCATGGATCGGCGCGCTCGGAGCGTTCATCGCCGGAAGCAACACGGTGAGCAATCTCATGTTCAGCCTCTTCCAGTTCGGAGTCGCCGAACAACTCGCCATCAGCGGAGCCATGGTGGTCGCTCTCCAGGCCGTGGGGGCAGCGGCGGGCAACATGGTCGCGATCCACAACGTGGTCGCAGCTTCCGCCACGGTCGGGCTGCTCGGCAAGGAGGGTGCGGTCCTCCGGAAGACGATCCTTCCAACCCTCTACTATCTGATCGTGGTGGGCACCCTCGGGATGCTCGCCGTCTACGTCCTCGGAGTCGCTGCACCTCTGACCGGAGCAGGATGATGATCGCGGTCTCCTGTTGAGGTGGGAACTGCTGGGCTCTCGCAAATCCCACAGTGTCCCGCCCCTCGGGAGACCGGATTCTGGCCGGGAGCGGGGACACGTATGAGCTCCACGTGTACGCCATTGAGGGAGAGCTCACGGGCGGCAGTCTTACCGATCTCGTCGGGGAGATCGCCGACCGGCCGGACGTCGGGTGTGTTGGTCATGGGGTTGACCGTCACGAGTGGTACCCGTACGGCCGCAGGTCCATGCCCAGGCTCTCCGCCAGTTCCTGATTCCGGGTGGCGTATGCCTGCAGGATAGCCTGCTTCAATTCCGCGGTCATCTCGATGCGCTTCCCGCGTCTGAGATCGGGTGCCCGGATGGAGATGCTGGTGGGCAGCCCCATCTGCCTGAAGAGACGGCCGGGACGCAGGCGAAGAACCGGCGATCCTGCGGGCGTCCGCCGCCTGATCTGCCAGACGTCGTCCCCGGCCGAGCGGACGTTGGATTCCTCGGGCGACCTCACGGCTTCGGAAAACACCGGGTCGTCCTCTGCCTCCAGGAACGCGGCGACCCGGTGCAGATACGATTGCGGGTCAGCCACGAGGAGCTCGTGGGGGAGCATCAGGGTGTGAGGCTCCCCTACGGCCAACACGATCTGATCCCGGAGCGCCTTGTAGTCCAGCATGACACCGTCGCGGTAATATCCCACGGCCGGATCCAACCAGTCCGAGACGAACGCCTCGAAGCTGGCCTGAGACGCGCCGCGGATGCGGTCCGAGATCTGCGCGTAGTGGGACCCGAGCCACTGGTCCTGTCTGCGGACGGCGCAGAAGACGCGGACGCTGCCGAAGCCCCACTCCACGGCCTTCTGGGTGAACGCTTCGAGGTGTGCCCGAAGGCTATGCGGTTTCCTGGCCGCCGTGCCGATCCCCTCATCGGAGATGAGCAGGTCTTTCGGCTCCGACGCCGAACGCAGCAACTCCCTGAAGACCTCGTCACCCCGCTCGCGCCACACGAGGACCGAGCGCTTGAAGCAGCGATCGAGGACGCCGTACTTCGTGTCGTAGGTCCCGCGGAAGAGGGCGCTGCGAGGCTTCTCCAGAAACTGGACCAACGCGAGCCTGCCGAAGACCTGCTGCTGGAGGTATGTCGTCGCCGTCTTGGGAAGGCCGATGTGCAGGTAGAGGCGGCGAGGCGTTGGCATGTCTGACAGGGGGCCCGCGCTCACCCGTCCACTGCTGCCCGAGGTCGTCGATCGAGCCCCGCCGGTTCCGGCACCGCCGCGTCCAGCCTCCCTTCCACTGCACCTCCGAGGTGGCCGACGAGATCGCGAGCGATCCCGTGAACGAGGCGGTCCCAGTCGTATCTCCGGGCGATCTCCCTACGCGCTTCCACCCGTTCGGGCGAGTTCGCTTCCCTTCCCAGCGCCCGCGCCAGAGCTCCAGACCACTCCTCCGCCCCCGAGGCAAGATCCACGACCTCCTCGAAGTCCTGGAGCGTGCGGATGGGCGAGCCCACCACCGGCGGCCCCGCCGCCAGGTACTCGTAGAGCTTCAACGGGTTGATGTACCGGGTGTAGTCATCCACCACGTACGGCAGGATCGAGACGTCGAAGTGCTGGGGGTAGGCTCCCAACTCCGTGACCGGCTTCCCTCCCAGGAAGTGCACGTTCTTCCGGGTCTCCATCGCAGCCAGCACGCGCTGGATCTCGGGGTGCTCATGCCTGGGACCGACGAAGACGAACGACCACTTCGGGTGGCGGCGCGAGAGCTGATCCAGGAGTTCCCAGTCGAGTTGCTTCTTCAGGAACCCGACGTATCCGACCCGCGGATGGGGCACGGCGGCCAGGTCCGCGGGCTCCGGCACGGGCGTGGCGAACTGTTCGTAGGCCACGCCGTTCGGCACGAACGAGGTATTGGGGTTCAACGCCCCCTTCTTCTCCATGAGGGCGGGAGAATGGATGAACACCTGGTCGACACGGTCCAGGAGACTCGCTTCGAGGGCGGAGAGGGGCACATCGGAGGGTGAGAACGAATATTCATCGTCGATGTGATAGCAACTCACATCGTGCTCGACGCGATCGAGGTCGGAGGAGAACCCAGGGCGCCAGAGGTAGAGGACCACCCGCCGGCAACCCGCGCTTCGAAGCTCTCGTACGGCGCTCCGCATGCGGGCACGCGCCGTCAGCTCCCCCAGCCAGGCCGGGCGATGGAACTTCGGATATCTCCGGCTCGGGTCCACGACCATCAGGCCGGACGGAGCGGGAGCCCCCATCGAGGCCGAGGCCCCCGTTCGGGAAGGCGAGTTCGGAAGTTTTTCTCGCCAGGACCGGGCCGGCTCCACCCATACTACCGGGAAGTATCTGGCCAGTCGCGTCATGACTTGATGGCGCGGCTGCCATGCGCCGGCGAAGCGATCGGGCACGAGCGCCACGATCCCCACCTCCCCGAAGACCGGCTGCTCCTGCTCAGAGTTGGACATCGGAACCTCGGCTTCGGACGAAAAACTCACCCCTTCCGGCGCCCGACGACGGAAGTGCACCCCGCACCCTCAAAAAATCCGCGACAGCGCGTACCCCAGCGAAACGATGCTCCCCAGGGTGATACTCACGATCCGCATGGTCTCCCACCCGCTCCGCTCCTGCCCTCCCGCCGGAATCACGATCCGGTCGCCGGCCTGGATGTTCATCTGGTCGAGGGTCCGGCCCCGGATCACTGCCGTCTCCATGGACTCCCCCTCCCAGATACGGGTGTTGCCCCGTTCCACGCGCATGGCCAGGAGGTCGGCATCCCCGGTCGGTCCACCCGCCAAGGTAAGCGCGTCCGTGACCGGCAGGTCGGCGGCGATGGTGTAGAACCCCGGACTGCCCACCTGTCCGAGTACCGAGAGTCGAATGAGCGCCTGGGTACGTACCCGCGGGTTGCGGATATAGTCTGTGAGGTGCTCCTCCATGGCCGCCTGAAGCTCGGAGCGCAGGATTCCCGCGAGGGGCATCTCCCCAACGATCGGGATCTCCACGACCCGGCCCGACCGGACGATGAACTCGCCAGCGAGCTCCGGCTCACCCTCGACCTCCAGAAGAATCCGGTCGCCCACCTGGAAGTCACCGTCCCGCAGTCGAGTCTGGATGTGCTCGATACGCTGGCGGGCATCGGCACGCATCCGGCTGGAATAGGCCGAGGATTGTGCCTGGGCCTCCAGGCGCTCGACAAGGTCCATCAGCTCGGCCCGCGTCACCTGCTCCCGGGCCGCATCCCAGTCGGCCGCTGCCTGTCCGTCCGCGCTCATCGGCGCCAGGAAGAGGACGAAAAGGAGGGCAATGCCCTGCCATCGGGCCCGGGCCCGAAACGTCTCCCTCACACATTCACTTCGTATCATCAAACCGCCTCTTCATCTCTGTGTGTCGTTCGTAGTCGGGGGCGCCGGATCACCCGGTCGAACCCGCCAGCGCCGGCGGGCGTTGCCGGCCGTTCGAGGAGGTCCCCTCGTCCCCTGTACCGTATCCCGGGAGGTACGAGTAGTACCGATAAGGCCCGGTCCCGGTGGGCACATCGTTCAACACGGCTCCCAGGAGCTGGATGGGGAGCCTGGTGAGGTCGCCCAGCCGGGTCTCGGCGAGCTCGCGATCGGTGATCCCGTTCCGGAGCACGACGAGCATGGACCCCGACAGCGTTCCGAGCAGATACGGGTCCACCGCGGCTCCCAGGGGGGAGCTGTCGATGAGGATCACATCGAACCGCGCACGGACCTCCTGGAGGAGCGCCTGCATGGACGGCAATCCGATGAGCTCGGGGGCATCCCGGAACCGGGAGCCCGACGGGATCACCTGGAGGGCCGGATGCTCGGTCGTCCGCAGCACCTCGTCGAGGCGCGCGTCCCCCGACAGGTAGTCCGTGAGCCCAGGCCGTCGCTCCTGCTGGAAGAGCGTGTGCACCGTGCCCCGTCGGATGTCGCCGTCGATGACGAGGGTAGAGCGGCCGAGCTCCGCGAATGCGAGGGCGAGGTTACTCGTGGTGAAGGACTTCCCGTCCCCAATGCCTGGGCTCGTAACCGTCAGAACGAGGGGCTCCGACGGACCGTGCGAGTAGCTCACGGCCAGGCGCAAGTTCCGGAACGCCTCGACGACCTGTTCCTGATCCTCCTCGTTCAGCCTTTTCCGCCGCATGCGCGCGTGCGGGATGGTGCCGAGAATGGGGAGGCCCAGGCCGCGAGTAACCTGGTCCGGACGCCGGAGGAGCGGGTCGATGCGGTCCCGCAGCAACGCCCCGAGGAGGCCCAGTCCGAGACCGGCCATCATCGCCATGGCCAGGAACCGCACCCGCGGATCGCTCGTCGGGATGGTCGGCACCTGAGCCCGGTCCAGGATCCGGACATCGGGAACCGTGCTGGCCGCTCCGAGCCGAGCCGATTCGTACCGACCCTGAAGATCCCGAAAGAGGTTCTCTGCACTCGCGAATTCGCGCTGGCGGCGATTCTCCTCCACCGCCCGCGGCGGGATCTGTTGGAGCTCCTGTGCAGCCTGTCCGACAAACCGATCGATTTCCCCCTGCCGTCCCCGCACCTCGTTCAGAAGGGAACCGGCAAGGGCCGGAATCGTCTGCTCTTCGAGCTCTCGAACCTCTTGCTCGAGATCCCGAACGTCCGGGTGCTGGTCCGTGTACCTGAGGCGGAGAGCCCGGAGCTCGGCCCGCTTCTCGGTGGCGAGCCCGAGCGCGTTCATGAGGTCCGAAGACTCGCGCACGCTCGGAATTACCTCGAGGGCCTCGGTGGCGAGCCGGCCCTGTTCCCCGGCAATGCTCAACGCGCGCTGGATCGCAATCTCGTCCCGCCGCGCCTCTTCCTGCTCGAGCTTGAGGTTGAAGAAGTTCTGGAAGACCGGGTTCTGGGTCTGCTGGAGGCCGGGCGCAACCGGGCTCGACTGCTCCGAGGGAAGGCTGATGGTCTCGACCCGGAACCGCTGCAGCGCGAACTCCGCCCCCTGAAGGGCGGAGTCCGCGAAGGCGAGTTGCTCCTCGAGGATCGATGTAAGCTCGTCGAATTTGGCCCTCTTCAGCTCCTCGGCCACTTCGATATACCGGTCGGTCACCCCGTTCACCACCCGCGTGATATGAGTAGGGTTCGTTCCCGTCATGGCCACGCGCAGGAAGGTGCCCTGCCCGTCCAAGCTCACGTCCAGCTGCTCAGCGAGCGATGCCGCCACCGCCCGGGGGCGTTGCACCGAGAACGCGACGGCCTCGTCGTTCCCGAGCAGATTGGCGGGAGGCGTCCACTGGAATCCGACACTCTCGCCGAAGGTGCTTCCCGGCCCCCCACGCTCGACCTCTACGCCGGCGGCGGTGGCGAGAACCCATTCGCCTCCCCCGTCCGACTGCCGCAACTCGTAAGCGCCTGCCTGTACCGCGTCGGAGACGTGGAACCCCTCGAACGCCTCGCCATGACCCGGGTCCGCGGGGCTGACGTAAAGCCTCAGGTCCTGTACGACCGGGTCCAGAACCGCGAACGAGCGCATGAGAGCCACCCAACCCGACGCGTTGAGGAGGTGGCTCGGCCGGATCGGGGCGGCATCCCCGGGGGCTCCCCCGCCTTCGGGCTCAATCCAGACCGTGGACTGCACCTGGTACTCGGGATCGACGCTCTGGTAGGCCAAAGCGCCCACCACGGCCCCAAGGCCCAGGCCCAGGAGGATCATCCACTTGTGGCGGATGAGCGCTGCTACGTAGCGGCGCCAATCGAGGGATTCCTCCTCCGGATCGTTCCAGCCGCCCGCTTGTCCCATGGACGGCGCAGCATGGTATTCCGTCGGGACGCCGCCACCTGGACGGTGCTGGGGTCCGTAAGGATCGGGGGAGTGGGCGGGAAGGGATCGATCGGTCATCGGCTCGGGCCTCGGAAACGCTCGGTTCAGTTGACATGGGAGGTTACTTCCATGTCCTCGGGCTAGTACCCGGTCATCGACGCCTTGGTTGCAAGTACGGTGCCGGGGATGTGCAATCCGTTCCGGCGACCGGTCGGATTACGCCAAGGTTGTGGCGAAAAGCCAACAGCCGTCGTCGCATCGCGATAGCCTCAGGCGCCAGTGATCGGCTGGCATGCCGTTTGTTTGGCGGCTCGCGGCCCGCCCTGGGATTCAATTTCGACCTCCTGTGATCAATCGATTGCCCTTCGACAGGGTGACTACATGCGTTTACCGTTGTGGAACGGTGTTTGCACCTAAATCTCCTCCACAGGCCCTGTACAATCGCCTGTGACGGAGATTTCTTCTTCCGAATCGGATCACTACGAGATCGCCCGAGGAGTTGGACCGCCTGCATGGATAGTCTGGAGCTAACGAAGGAACTGAAGGCGCAACGCACCGGAGAGGCTCGATGGTCGGCCATCCTGGAGTCGCGCCTTGCCGCGCAGCGACCGGGAATAGGGGTCCGGCTCGGTCCTGTGCCTCCTCGCGTCGTCGTGGGACCGCTGGCCGGTCGAGATGACAGCGACAGCGCGGAGCGGTGGAGCAATCTCGTCCGGCGGAACCTGAACGTCGCCGCCTCCGCGATTCTCCTCGTCCTGGCGCTTCCTCTGATGCTCCTGATCGCGCTGGCCATTTGGCTCACCTCACCGGGGCCCGTCATCTTCACGCAACCGCGTGTTGGCCTGGATAAACGTCGGGACGACCCCAACGTTCCGGTCGACCCCCGTCGGCGGGTCGATCACGGCGGCCGGATCTTCCGGATCTACAAGTTCCGGACGATGACATACGAGCCCGAGCGCAGCGAGAAGCAGGTCTGGGCAACCCCGACGGACCCTCGGATCACTCCGGTAGGTCGGTTCCTCAGGAAGTACCGCCTGGATGAGCTCCCCCAGCTCGTCAATGTCCTTACGGGTGACATGAACCTCGTCGGTCCCCGCCCCGAGCAGCCGGAAATCTTCAAGACCCTGCGGGATGAGATCTCCGGATACGAGGGTCGCCAGCGGGTCCTCCCGGGAATTACGGGCCTGGCCCAGGTGAACCATCGGTACGATCACTCGGTGGAAGACGTGCGCACGAAGGTCGGCTACGACCTGAGCTACGTCGAGAGCAGGTCCCCCGTGGAGGACCTCCGGATAATGGCGCAGACAGTGCCCGTCGTGTTGTTCGGCAAGGGCGCCATCTGATCCACCTGGGGGAGCCGAAGTCGGGGTCCCCGGCTGTACGGCGTGCTCGACACACCTGTGGCCCGCACGCGGCAGCCTCAGTCGGCTGCAGACTCCCGGCGCGTCGGCTCCCACATGCGTTCCGACCCCCGCCCCAGGCTTCGGGCAAACGCGTGGAGCACCGCCACATTGCTCATGGCGAAGAAGGTGGGCATCGACAGGAGGCGCGGCAGGGCCCGTCCCCGGGCGGAAAGGACCCAGCCGACTCCGGCCAGGACCGCACCCAGGAGGAATCCGGCCACCAGGATTTGAGCCCAGGGGTGGCCGGAAAAGAGGAGTGCCGCACCCAGAACAATCATCGCGAGCGTGACGGGGAGGGCCCAGCGGCAGAGCTTGTGGCTGGCGAGCTTCCAGGCGAACCCGGGGTGCCGGATGGGGTTCAGGAGGTGCCGCCAGGCCCAGAGCGTCGACATGCCCCGCGCGACCGTCCGTACCTTCCGGCCGTACTCCTTCCTGAGCGACCCCGTGCGCGGAACGTAGCAGACGGCCTCGGGTGCGGACACCGCCCGGAGGCCATGGTCGCGGGCGACGAGCGCCGACGCGAAGTCCCGGCTGAGCTCAGCGGGAACGACCACCTCATGGAGTTTCCGGCGGGTGGCATAGAAGCACCCCGACGCACCCACGATCCCGCCTACCCGGGTCTCGAGGTCGCGGATGAACATCTCGTATCCGACGTACCCACCCTCCCCGGTGTTCTGATCTTCGTCGAGCCGTGTGACGCTCACGTCCCGCCCCGACACCACCCCTACCGTGGGATCGGAGAAGGGGGCCACGAGATGCTGGAGCGCATCGGGGCGGATCCGGATCGAAGCATCCGTGTTCACGATGATCTCACCGGTGAGATGGGGGCGAGCCGCGTTCTCCGCCGCGCCCTTTCCTCCCCGCTCGTCCACGGCCAGGAGCTCCACCCCCCGGTCCGCCCATCTCCGGATCAGCTCGTCGGTACCGTCCGTCGATCCATCCGAGACGATGAGAATCTGTTGCCGGTCGCTCGGATATTCGAGCGCCACCAGGCTTTCCAGAAGGGCCTCGATCTGGTGGACCTCATTGTAGACGGGAACGGTGATGGAGACGGTGGGGAGGGGATGGCCCGGGACGGAGTCGGCTGGAGGCGACTCGGATCCAGGCCGACGAAGTGCGGCGCCGAGTGAAAGGAGAAGGGGGTAGCCGAAGAATGTATAGGCACCAAGAATGATCCCCATCCCAAGGAGTAGAAAGCCGGTCATCGAAATTGTCTCGGGCCCCTCTTGTCAGTACAGGATGCTACCTGTAGGTATGAGTTAAAAAATACCACCTTCCCGTACCCCACCCCAGTTGCCGCCTTCTGCACCCCCTCCTACCTTCCGCAGCGCGTGCCCCCGCACGTGAACTCGCCCACCGCCACGAACCAATGCCACCTCCTGTCCTCTTCGTAACCGTCGACACTGAGGAAGACGATTGGGGTCGATATGACCTCCGGACCCCGTCGGTCTCCAACATCAGTAGGCTGCCGAAGTTTCAGAGGCTCGCCGACGCCCACGGCGTTCGGCCATCCTACCTTGTGAACTGGCCCGTGGTTAGCGAGCCATCCTCTCGTGACACTCTTCGGGACCTGGCCCAAGCAGGTGGCTGCGACTTCGGCACCCATATCCACGCGTGGAATACACCACCCTTCGTGGAGGAGCCAACACCGACCAACTCCATGATCTGCAATCTGCCAGCCAGTTGGGTAGACCAGAAGATGACCGCGATCCACCGCCAGATCATCGACCAACTGGAGGTGGTTCCGACCAGCTTCCGTGCCGGCCGCTGGGGCTTCGGGCCCGCCGTCGCGACCGTCCTCGTGAAACTCGGCTACTCCGTGGACTCCTCGGTTTCCCCCCTGATCGATTGGACCGCCGAGCACGGACCGGACTACGGCTCGGCTCCGGACTTCGCATATCGATTCACGCCCTCGAACCCCACAAAGCCGCGGGCAGACGGCGAGCTGCTCGAGATCCCGGCGACCGTCGGGTTCCTCGGGTGCCGGCCGGACCTGTCAAAACGACTTCGTAACTGGGCCTCGCGACCGCTCCCGCGCCGCTTCCGCATGATCGGTATCCTGGATCGCACGGGTTGGGCAACAAGACGGTGGCTCTCACCCGAACTCGCGACCGCCAACGAACTGATTGCCCTTGCCCGCGCTCGCGTCAACGCTGGAGCGAGTTTTTTGAATTTCACATTCCACTCCCCGACTCTGGTACCCGGGCTGACGCCGTTCGCCCGCACGGATAAGGATGTCGACAACTTCCTGTCACGAATCGAGCGGTTCTTCGAGTTTGCGAGGGATGAGGGGTTTCAATGCCAGCCCCTCACCCGAGGCCCAGAGGCGTTGAATATGCGAGACCAACCGCGGAGCTCCGACCCTGGGTCAGGCTCCACCCCCAGTCCCGTCACGTGAAGCCAGGAGCTGGCGCAAGGAGGCGTCAAGCGTGCCCGCAAGGTGCTCCTGACTGATCCGACTGGGAGGATCGGCCTCGAGGACGCGAGCGGCCGACCACAACCCTTCCAGATAATCCACCACCCCCTCTTCATCATCCGGCTCGAAAACCGCCGCACCCAGGCGTTCTCCCTCGTTCGCCGTGGCGCTTCCGCGCTGTGTAAGAATCAGGGCGGGGATGCCCAACGCCACCGCTTCATAGATCTTCGCCGGCACCATAAAGTCCTGATCCTGGGCAAGAACCAGTGCCACAGTCGATCGACAGAGGACCTCCAGCGCGTCCTCCCGCGAGACGAGGCCCAGCATCTTCACGTGGTCCCGTATCCCAAGTGATTCCCTGAGCTGCGAAAGCCCGGCAGCGAAGTCCGGCGTTGCCCCGCCCACGAAGCGCAGGGCGGAACCAGCTTCTTCAGCATCGCGGTTCCTTGCCAGGAAGGAACTAAACGCAGAGATCGCGGGGCGAGGGTCCCGCCGATAGGAGAGGCTTCCAACGTGGGACAGCGAAAGGCCCTGAAACCTCTCCGCCCCGCGGTCTGGCAGCGAGGACAGATCCACGCCGTTCGGAAGCCATTCCACGACTGAATCCGAGAACCTCTTCGCCAATCCTTCCCGCAGTTCAGGGGTGGTGGTCAGGACGAGGTCGGCCGCCGGAATCGTCATCGATTCGAGCTGTTCCCTCAAGCCGCCAGTCCACCCATCACCATTATTGGGGCGGAAATGGGTTGCCCAAGGATCGCGCAGATCCAGGACCCACTGGATCCGGGTGCCGCTTCGGGCAAGCCTTGCGGCGAGGTGGACCGAGTGCGGCGGCCCGGTGCTCACGATGACATCAGGCTCGAACTCGCGCACCGCGCGCCGACCAACCATCGCGGCGCGAAGAATCCAGCCGCGTCCGTGATCCGGCACACTCAGCAGATCACTGGCGAGCCGTCGCAGGCCTCCACGCCCAGCCTCTCCGGAGGATGCGGTGCCAGGGTCCCCGGACGGGCTCGCCCCGTCCGTCACCGTGCCACCCGAGGTTGAATTCCTTCCCCGCGGAGTTCGCCGGGACCGGCGCCATCCTCGATAACGGTCCTCGAGCGTCGTCAGACGTGGGACGTGTTCCACATGATTACCGGCAGGCACCGGCACTTCTTCAGCACCGGCGCTCGCAGTGATCGTACGGATCTCCCACCCTAGAGCTGCCAGGTATCGGGAAAAACCCCACCAGCGGAGGCCACCCACCGCTCTTTCGGGGGGAGCGTGGAAGCTGAAAACTAGCATGCGTCTGGGCAATCCTTTCACAAACTCACCAGCGCCTCACGGATCCTCAGGAGCTCTGGGGTGAGGTGGCTGAAGGCCTCGACCGTGATGCTCTGATCGCCGTCAGACCATGCGTTTGCCGGGTCGTGATGGACCTCGATCAGCAACCCATCCGCCCCGGCGGCAGCAGCCGCCCGGCTCACCGCCGGCACCAGACTGGCCTTCCCGGTTCCGTGGCTCGGGTCCACCACCACGGGAAGATGCGTGAGTTCGTGGAGGAGAGGCACGCTGTTGATGTCCAGGGTGTTGCGGGTCATCGTTTCGAACATTCTGAACTCCCGCTCGCACAGGATGACATTTTAGATGAGAGGACCGATGATTCACGGACCGGGTTTCTGCACACGGCCTTACGCGGGCGGACGAGCACGGATCATGCCACGAAAACCCAGGGCATCAAAATTGCGAAAAGACTTTCCTTCGACCTCGTAACTCGCGCCGCCTCTTGCAAGACGATCCACAGTGACCCAACGCTCGTCCAGTGTCGATGGAGTCAACATCCGACATTTCCGGCCGGCTGACGAGGAGGCGATCATCGCTCTCTTCAGCGCAACCTATCAGGACTATGGGGGATACGTTCCGCGCGACAAGGACCAGTGGCGCTGGAGCGTGCTTCAGCGTCCCGGAGTAGAGGCCGAGAACATCCTCCTCTGCGTGGACGGGGCGGATCGGGCCCGCGCCTACGGGGTGCTTTCCAACGAAGGCAGGGTACTAGAGTTTGCTGTGACGCCCGACGCTCCTACGCATCTGCGCCGCCAGATGGCTGCGGCTCTTCTTGAAGGGATGGAAGCCATGGGTCGGGCCATGGGCCTCGAAGCCATCAGCGCGGACCTGCCGAGGATCGACGGACCGATCCGGGAGGCCGCCGAATCCGCAGGATACCGAATGGAGCCGGTGGAATCACTGCAGCTCGTCGTGGTGGACCTGGTGGCCCTCCTGCTGGAAATCCTCCGTGATCGCTCCGAAGAGCTGCTTGGGCTGGGCGGACGAACCATCGTCCTGGAAATGGCTCCCGGGCGCTGCCGGTTCCTGTCTCACGATCGGGTCCGCATCCGAACCGGCAGCCCTGTGACCGTGGAGTCGGCCACGGGCCGGGAGCCTGAGTCGATCTCTGTGGGCATCGACCTAACGACCTTGATGGGCGTGGTCTTCCAGGGCGACGATCCGGACAAGTTGATTCGTTCGGGGAAGGTGCGAGTGCGACCCGAGGATCATGGCCCGGCCCGTACCCTTCTGAACGCGATGGCCGTGTCGGCGCCCTGGTACATTCCACATTCTGACGGACGCTAACCCCATGCCCGAAACCAACGACCCGACCCCAGCGGAGCTGGAACTCGCTACGTACCGCAGTGGAGATGAAGAGCAACTCTTTTCCATCCTAGCCCAATGTCATCCGCACAGTTGGGGACAGAGAAGCCTAGAGCACTGGCGGTGGAAGCACCGAAGACGCCCCGACTTCAACCCTGAGGACATTCTGACCATCCGGAGCCACGACCGCCTCGTGGGATGCTTCCACGGAGCCGTTTTTTCACTCCGGATCGCCCCAGGAGTCACGGTATCCGCTAGCTATGACGGGGACTACGCCGTGCTGCCGGAAGCTAGGGGCAACGATCTGACCAGTCGCGCCTACGCCGCTACCAATCCGGAGCTCGTCCGTCGTGGCGTGGCCCTGCGGGGCGGTTTCACATCGAAGGAGCTGAACGAACGGCTTTATGGCAAGAAGTACGGCTACGTCTTCGTCCCAACCGCGACCGGCCAGTTCCGAAAGTTCATCGGCCTAGGTCCCCTGCGAAGGAAGCTGGCGGCTGTCGGGGAGCGGGCGCTGACCCAGCCCCGCCTGCGCAAGGCCTTGGCTCGCCGGCCCCTTGCGGTGGGACTGGCTATCGGAGGGCTTCCCGAGGCGGTCCTTAGTTGCACCGAAGAGGCATTCACCCTCGTCGAGGCACCTGCCCATAGGGCTTCGGTTTCCGTCGAGCTTCCTTATACGGTGTTGGCGACGCTGCCGGACGGAACAACGCACTTCGTCCGCGAGTTCGTACGGGCCCTCCTGAAACGAGAGGCTCGGATCCGCGGAATGGCCACCGCACTCCTACGATCGGTGCAGATCGCTGCTGCCGTCCTCCTACCCGCCCTCGCTCGACCGGACGAGAACCACGACGGCAATTCGCACTAGGTAGTTCCATCCCATCCCACCCCTCGCCGCTCGCCTGTTGTTAGATTAGGGTGCTACTTGTAGATACAATTTAGTGTGATCTCTTGCCCAGGATTCCGTCGAGTGCCTTTCCTGGACGCGGTGTCGGGCGACCTCCGCCCGCTGCGATGCACCCTCCCGATCTTCCAGCACCGCTACGATTGCATCCCCCAACTTCTGGGGGTTTTCCGGTTGCACCAACAGCCCGGAACCGGGGCCCACGAGGTGTGGCACCCCTCCCACGTGTGTGGCGACGAGAGGCACCCCAAGAGCCATTGCCTCCAGTGCAACGATCGGTGTTCCCTCCGAACGGGAGCTCAAAACGAGCACGTCGAAGGCGAGAAGATATCGTGACGCGTTTGGTACACGACCCAGCCACCGGACCCGCCCCTCCAACACGCCTGTACGTGAGCGCTCCTCGAGGCCAGCGCGTTCCCGTCCGTCTCCCACAAAGGTTGCCGCGAGCGACGGCGCCCGGCCGCTCTCGACGGCCCACACGAGGGCATCGAGCATAACGTCGGGCCCCTTCTCACGACTCATCCGTCCGACCCATCCCACCTCGAAGTCCGATTCCGAGAGCCCCAGGCTCCGGCGAGCCTCCGCCCGGTCGAGCACCCCTCGCGGAGTCCCCCGGGCGTTTGGAATCACCCTGACCCGGGAGTCCGGGACTCCCTTCCCCACCAGGATGTCGCGAAGGGGCTCCGAGACCGCCACCACCCCATCACACCGGCGGAGCGCGCGGCGCTGCATCCATTCGTAGAGCCGGTTCCGCACACCGCCCCCGGTGAACCCGTGGGCGGTGGACACGGTGGCGGCACGCTCCGCGCGTGCCGCGCTCCCACCGATGACGTCCGCGCGGTATCCGTGGGTATGGACCACCTCGATTCCGAGCTCGTGTATGAGTGCCTTCACCCTCGCTCGTTCCTGCCGGTATGCGCGGGGCGGCACCCGCACCGGATGGGTAGGGACAGAGGGGGGAACAGCGTCCAGGAATGGGTGCTGGTCTGCATCCAGATCGAGGAGGGGGATCAGGTGCGCCTCGACTCCTTCCCGAGTCAGCGACTCGGTGAGATCGAGCACGACCTGCTCTGCCCCGCCCACGGGGGCCGGAGCGATGATGTGGGCGACCCGGGGCAGCTGGGTCAAGCCGGGGGCCCTCCGGCCTCCGGACCGGCGAAACTGCGCCCAACGGCGCCGGCCAACCGCGCTACGTCGACCGCCAGATTCCGGAACGCATCGGTCGCGATGGTCTGCGCGCCATCGGACCAGGCGCTTTCGGGCTCGTAGTGGACCTCCACGATCAGTCCGTCACAACCCGCAGCCACGGCTGCACGGCCGGCCGCGGGAACGAGGCTGGCCCGCCCCGTGGCATGGCTGGGATCGACCACGACAGGCAGGTGTGTGAGCTCCTTCAGGAGAGGAACGCTCGTGATGTCGAGGCTGTTCCGGGTCATGGGCTCGAAGGTCCGGATCCCCCTCTCACAGAGGATGACGTGGGGATTCCCCTTTGCGAGGATGTACTCTGCACTCAACAGGAATTCCTCGATTGTGGAGGACATCCCGCGCTTGAGAAGCACGGGCACGCCGGCCTCCCCCAGTGCATCGAGAAGCGCGTAATTCTGCATGTTCCTCGCGCCGACCTGCATCAGATCTGCATAGTCTGCTACCAGGCCCACCAGCTCCGGAGACATCACCTCGGTGACCACCCGCAGCCCGGTTGCCTCCCGCACCCGGGCCAGGATTTCCAGCCCCTCTTCGGCCAGGCCACGGAAGCTGTAGGGTGAGGAGCGTGGCTTGAACGCGCCGCCCCGGAGAAACGTGGCGCCGGCCTCCAGGACCGCTTCCCCGATCCGCATCATTCGACTCTCGGTTTCCACCGAACACGGCCCCGCCATGAGCACGAGCTCATCGGCTCCCACCGCGATGCCGTCGACCACGATCTCCGACGACTCCGGCTGAAACTCCCGACTGGCCAGGTGGAACGGTCGGGTCACCTCCCGCACCTCCTCCACTCCCGGCAACCCGCCAAAGACCTCGGCCTCGAGCCCCTCCATGTCGCCATGCAGACCGATCCGGGTTCGGCCCGCCTCCTGGGTCACGTGCGCCTTGAGCCGGAGGCTCGCGGCTCGCCTGACCACGTGATCGATGTCCCGCCGCGACGCGTCTTCCCTGAGCACGACGATCATTCAGACTCCTCCTCGGTCCGGTGATCGCTGAACCTCCTTGCCTTCAGGTCGAAGCGGGGGAGCGTCCCGAAGGCGGCCGGCAAGACGGTCGCACGGATTCCGATCCCATTCCGAATCTCGCGGCCGACAGCCTCCGCCACCGCTTCCGGATCTTCGTCGCGGACCTCGACCTTGATCTCCATCTCGTCCATCTGACCTCGGCGACGCACATCCACGGCGAACTCGCCGACCTCGGGGAAGCGACGCACGATGTTTTCCACCGCACTCGGAAAGACGTTCACTCCCCGGATGATCAGAGCGTCGTCGATCCTTCCGATCACGCCTCCATCGAGGCGCTCAAAGGACCGTCCGCAGGCGCAAGGCCGGCGAGTGATACGGACCTGATCTCCCGTGCGGTACCGGATCACCGGCATCCCCGTCCGGCCCAGGTTCGTCATGACCAGTTCCCCTTCCTCCGCGGGCTCCCCGGTCTGCGGGTCGATCACCTCGTGAATGAACTCCCCCTCGTTCAGGTGCACGCCGTCCTGAGCCTGGCATTCGAAGCCCCAGGCACCCACCTCCGTTGCCCCGGCATGGTCATAGCATCGGGCTCCCCAGGCGTTCTCGATCCGCTCCTTGGTGGCGGGAAGGCTCGCCCCGGGCTCGCCGGCCTGAATTGTGATGTTGACGCTCGACTCCCTGAGATCCAGGCCCTCCTGCTCTGCCACCTCTGCGAGGTGCATGGCGTAGGTCGGCGTGCACACCAGCACCGAAATGTCATGTTCCAATATGCTCGTGGCCCTCTGGTATGACGACATACCCCCGCCCGGGACGGCCAGCGCGCCGATGCGCCGGGCACCCTCGTGGGCGCTCCAGAAACCAATGAACGGACCGAACGAGAATGCGAAGAAAATGCGGTCGCGACGGGTGACGCCGGCTGCCCGGTAGACGGTGGCCCAGCAGCGGGCCCACCACGCCCAGCTCTCGTCCGTATCGAGGATGGGCAGGGGGACCCCCGTGGTGCCCGAGGTCTGATGGATCCGGGTGTATCGCCCGCGAGGGAAGGTCAGGTTCGTACCATAGGGGGGCTCCTCGGCCTGTGCGGCGGAGAGCTCCACCTTCGTAGTGAATGGGAGCGTGCGAAGATCGTCGAGGGTCCGGATCTCTCGAGCCGAGCGGAGCCCAGCTTCGCCCAGCTTCCTACGGTAGAACCGATTCGTATCGAGCACCGGCTCCAGCATCAACTGGAGCTTCTTCATCTGGATCTCACGCAACGCCTGGCGCCCCAGGGTCTCGATGAACGGGTCCAGGTACCTGGCCCGCGAGACCTCCTGTTCGGCCGCCTCCGCAGAGCCGATCCCCCTTCCGTCGTCGCCGCTCTCGGTCATGCCTCCCACTCCTTCCTCTGCGCGTCGATCGCGAGCCCCGCCCGATCGACGGGGTCGCTGGGTCATTGGTACTAGGCAATCCTCCGGAGCGCGAGCGGAAACCGCTCGGTGATCACCACAATCGGACTGCCGTCCAGGATGATCCTGTATGCTCGGCTGATGAACTCCTCGCCCGCAACGTCCCTCACCTTATCGGGGAGGCTCTTCAGCTTCTCCCGCCCGAACCAGAGGACCTCGCGACGCGTTTCGAGCTTCTCGTCTCGCAGAATCCGCCCGATCCCCTCGCCCTGCACCTCCAACCGGCGGCGCACCTGCCCTGGAAGCCTGGATGGAACGATGTGGGACACGGCATACACATATAGCGTGTCGCTGTACCTTCCGCGGATCACCACCTCGCGCTCCAGGACCGGCTGCCCCCCTTCGAGATCCAGAAACTCGTGCCGCTCCGCCGATATCGACTCCTCCTGTCGCAGCCTCATCACGTCGAGTGGTTCCATGGCGTAGGCCTCGATGAACTTCGTGACCGTCCCATCGATCACGAGCAGTGCACGTTGAAAGGCCGTTAGAACTCTCAGGTTCACCGGGCTCACACCGCCTGCGCTCGCCGCCGGCCCCGGGGACAACCCGCGCAGCGGGTCGAACTGATCCTCGATCACCATCGCCGTCCTTTCTCCATTGCGCTCCGCTGGCCCGGGTCACCCCAGGACACCGCCAAGGCCTTGCCACTCCCGGTCTTCCCGGTGCACCATTCATGCCACGCAGCGCTCTTGTGAGCCCCCGACACCATAGGCGGTAGGATCCGAACCCGACGACAGGAACTCCGTTGACGTCCTTCCGCACCATCGCCAAGCGGGCGATCGAACGGCTTGCGGTCCTCGCACGGGCGGACCGCCTGGGGCTCAGCGCCCGAAAGCCGGGGGATCTGGTCCTTGCGTACCACAACGTCGTGCCCGACGCAGCGGACCGACAGGGGGACGCCTCCCTCCACCTCCCGATCGCCCACTTTCGCAGGCAACTGGATCTTCTGCAGGAGTGGTTCGACGTCGTGCCGCTGGAGGAGCTGGTCGGCCCCTCGGATGTTGCTCACACCACAAGACCTCGGGTCGCCCTGACCTTCGACGACGCCTACAGGGGTGTCTTCGAGCTGGCTCTTCCGGAGATGGGGGAGCGGGGGCTTCCGGGCACCGTGTTCGTGGCCCCGGGAATCCTGGGAGACCGCACTCTCTGGTGGGACGCGCTCGGGCGGGAAGGCTGGGGGGGCCCGCCCCCCGCCATCCGCGCGCAGATCCTCGAGCTCGGCGGTTCGCACGAATCGGCACGCCGGGTGGCCGCAGCGGAAAACCTGGAGTGGATCGAGATGCCCCCCGTCATGAGGACGGTTACGGAAGCGGAACTGTCCAGAGCGGAGTTGCCCTCATATGTTTCCCTCGGATCACACACCTGGAGCCATACATCACTCCTTCGGCTCGGACCGCAAGACTTGCAAAACGAGCTCGCCCTCCCCCGCGCGTGGCTGACCACCCGCTTTCCCGAACGGTTCAACGATGTGCTCTCCTATCCCTTCGGCCACTGCTCGGAGGAGGTGGCCAAGGCGGCCGAGGACGCCGGATACCGTGCAGGGATGTCCCTTCATGCAGGCACACTCCCCGATTCTCCCTCAGGGTTCCAGCTTCCCCGGAGGAACATTCCGGCAGGCCTCTCCCTCGATGGCCTTCGACTCCGGTTGGCATGGCGATGAAGACCTCCAGAGGGCAGGCCTCGGCACGAATCCTCTTCCTTACCCATACACTGGGAGGCGGAACGGGCGCTCACCTGGTTCGATTGCTCGACGAGCTCGACCGTGGTCGCTGCACCGCGGAGCTTCTCTGCTTCGGGGAACGAGCGGTCGAAGTCCCCTCGCACGTGCCCCTGCACCCCGATCTCGAGCGTGGGAGCCTCCACCGCTTTCCCCTCGCCCAGTGGCGGGAGTTCCGGCACCTGTCCCGTGTGACCCGGGCGAGTAAGCCGGACATCCTCCATACCTTCTTCTTCTGGCCGATCGTCTACGGACGGCTTCTCCGAGCGACCGGACGGATTTCTCACCTCGTCGAGAACCGCGAAGACCAAGGCTTCAACTGGGGCCCCATGGAATATCGAGTGCTCAGGGCCACCGGGGGCGCTCCGGATCGGGTGGTCTGCGTGTCCGATGCGGTGCGGGACGTGGTGCTCGCCAAGGAAGGTCTCGACGAGGCGAAGGTGGTGGTGATCAGGAACGGCATTCCCCTGCCACCCACGCCCCCAACGCCTGAAGACCGGGCGAGCGCCCGCCGCGCCCTCGGCCTGGAGAAGGGCGATCCGGTGGTCGGGATGGCGGCGAACCTGAACCGGGCGGTGAAGGGCGTCGAGTATTTCGTGGAGTCCGTGCCCCTGATCCTCGAGGCGGTTCCCGACACCCGCTTCGTCATCGCTGGTGACGGTAGTACCCGGGCTGCCCTGGAGGCGCAGGCCGAGAGCCTCGGAGTCTCAGACCGCCTGAACTTCCTGGGTTTCCGGACCGACATGGACCGCATCTACCCGGCGTTCGACGTCTCCGTGCTCACGTCTCTCTCGGAAGGGCTTTCCATCACCATCCTGGAGTCGATGAGCTCAGGAATTCCGGTCGTCGCAACCGCGGTGGGTGGAAACCCCGAGCTCGTGGAGGAGGGGCGCACCGGCTTCCTGGTTCCTCCCCGCGATCCGGATGCCTTCGCCTCGCGGGTGACGGAAGTGTTGGCGAATCCCGAGCTCGGGCGGACGCTCGGCGCCGCCGGCCGGAACAAGGTCGCGCAGGAGTTCTCCCTTTCCGACGTAGCAGGGCGCTACGCCGGACTCTACGAAGCGCTGCTGGACCGGGGGCCTCGATGAGCTCGCTCGGGAAGTCCGGAACGGGGACGGCCGCAGGACTTCGAATCCGGGAGGTTCGACCGGAAGATCTTGTTGAGGTCTTTGACCTCTACGACCGGGCCTGGGAGGGCGACTTCGCCCGGCGTCGGACGGCGTTCGAGTGGTTGATGAAGGGACCGCCCTTCCGAGGAGGGAGGGCTGGGCGCCTCCTCGCCTTCAAGGGTGAGGCACTTGCGGGCGACTGGGGTCGCTTACGGCCTGGACCCGGGCACGACGGATGGCACGCCACCCATGGGAATTCGGATGGCCCGCTCGTAAAGGCCGCGCGGGGTGCTGGTTGCAAAGGGATTTCGGCCTCCCGTAGGGGGACGATTCGTCGCTTCACACTTGGAGCCCCCGCTCTCTTCGCTTTCTGTCTTCGGTCGGAATCACCGGCACAACTTCCTCTGCCGCTAGACCTTCGACCGAGGATGGGCGTCCGCTTGCTAACGCAGTCCTTGCCCCACCAGCGCCCCGTGGCACTGCCATGACCAAAGTGGTCGTCACGGACGGTGAGCAGCGGGCATCGTTGGCAGTCGTTCGATCGCTTGGACGGGCAGGTTACCATGTCGTGGTGTGTGCCAAAACGGCCCGGTCGCTCGCCGGAGCGTCGCGATGGGCCAGGGCCAGCCATCTCGCCCCCGACCCCCTCGCTGACCCCTCCGGCTTTGCAGAATCCGCCCGCGAGCTCTGTGTGAGAATCGAGGCAGACTTGCTCCTCCCGATCACGGACGCAGCGCTGGAGGCGATCCTCCCGGTCCGTACCCATTTCGGGACGACACTGATCCCTTTTCCTGACGTTGAAGCGTACAATCGAGCCTCGGACAAGGCCTACCTCGTCGAGCAGGCGGAGGCACTCGGGATTCCCGCTCCACGAGGAGTGCAGCTCGATTCCCCCGATGAGGAGATCAGATCCAGGGAGCTCCCCAGCTTCCCCCTGGTCATCAAGCCTTCCCGTTCCGTGGTTCATGCTGGCCGGGGTAAGGCCAAGGTCTCGGTTCACCACGTGCCGAGCCTGCGTGACCTGCGCGAGGCTCTCGCCCGGTATCCAGAAGCGGCCTACCCACTCCTGCTCCAAGAGAGAATTGAGGGGACCGGGGAGGGAGGATTCTTCCTGATGCGCGACGGCCTTTCGCTCGCAGAATTCGCCCATCGGAGACTCCGCGAGAAGCCCCCTTCCGGAGGCGTCAGCGTGTACCGAGAAGCGGTGCCCATGTCTGAAGATGTCCGGTCGGCCTCCCTCGCGCTGTTACGTGAGCTCGATTGGCAGGGAGTAGCAATGGTGGAGTTTCTTCGCTCACGGAGTGATGGTCGGGCATATCTGATGGAGATCAACGGAAGATTCTGGGGCTCCCTGCAACTGGCGGTGGATGCAGGAGTCAACTTCCCGGTCCTACTCGCGGAATCCGCGATGGGCCGTCCGGTGACCCCCATCACCGAGTACCGCGTTGGCCTTCGCTCGCGCTGGTGGTTGGGCGATCTGGACCATCTTCTTATTCGCCTCCGGCGGAGGACGGGAGCGGTCGACCGTGCTCCAGAGCTCGGCTCTCTCTTGGGGGCGGTAGCCCGCTTTCTGATTCCATGGAGGCCCGGTGACCGAAGCGAAGTGATGAGACTTTCAGATCCGGAGCCCGCTTACCGGGAACTCGTGCAGTGGATCCGGGCGCTCAGAAACACGCGTGGCGAAGGCCAGCATGACGCATGATCTGAGTTGAATCGATACCGGAGGCCGATTCTGCAGGCCCACCGATGCGGCATGCCTATTGCAAGAAGAGTCCATTGAGGCACCTCATTTGAATTCTTCCAGCCCCGGGGGTAGCCCCCCCACCACTCGTTTTGGTTTATGAGCGCAACCACGCCTCCCCTCCGGATCGCCGTCGCCGGCGCTGGCCAGATGGCCCGGCACCACGTCCAGGCGATCCAGGCCCTCGATGAAGCTGCCATCCTGGTAGGGGTCGCGGACCCCTCGGAGTCGGCCAGGACTGAGTTGATCAAGGCCTTTCCCGGTGTCGACACGGCCCCCTCACTCCGAGAGCTCGCATCCCGGATCCAGCCGGACGTCGTGCACGTCTGTGTTCCAATGGAGTTGCACGCGCAAGTCGCGCATGAGGCACTCGACCACGGGGCCCACATCTACGTCGAGAAACCGGCGACGCCAACTCTCGACGAACTGATCCCGCTGCAGGAAAAGGCGCGGGCGAAGGGCCTTCTTGTCTGCGCCGGCCATCAGGTCCTCTTCGAGCAACCCTACCGGAAGCTCATTGAATTCCTTTCCCTCGTCGGCACCCCCGTCCACGTAGAGAGCTTCTTCAGCTTCAGGCCAGTCCGGACCGGGAAGGGTGGGGGCACGCCGCTCACCTACGCTCAGCAGCTCGTGGACGTCCTTCCGCACCCGACGTACCTCCTCCTGGACCTGCTCGAGCGGCTCCATCCGGAGGAGTCGATGGAGGCGGACACCCTCGAGTTGTCCCAAGCAGGGACCCTCCACGGCCTGGTGCGGTGCGGCCCGCTCGTCGGAAGCCTGATGGTTTCGCTCCAGGCAAGGCCTGTGGAACACTGGCTCAAGATCGTCGGAACCAACGGGACGGTACATGCAGATTTCGTTCGTGGCACCACCCACAAGCTTCTGGGACCCGGAAGCTCCGGAATCGACAAGGCACTGAACCCCTACAAGCTTTCCCTGCAATTGGCGGGTGGCACCACCGTAGGGCTCGGACGGAGGCTCCTACGTCGAGGAGGTGGAAGTTACCCCGGGCTCCGGGAGATCTTTACGAGCTTCTACAAAGCGGTTTCCGAGGGGACTCCCTCTCCCACGTCTCCCAAGCAAGTTGAGGGCACCGTTCGGGTCTGCGAAGCCGCCGGCAAGAAGCTGGCGGACGCGGAGTCCGGCGAACGCGAGCGCCGGAATCTGGTTTCTCGCAGGACCGATTCGCCCGCTCCGGAGGTACTCGTCACGGGAGGCACCGGCCTTCTGGGTAAGGAGGTCGTCCGGCTGCTTCAGGCGCAAGGGGTCGGGGTGCGATCACTCGCGCGCCGACAACCATGGGCCAAAGACCAGGTCGCAGGCGTGGAGTACCGGGCGGCCGACCTCGGCCAGGATCCCGAACCCACGCTCATGGATGGTATCCGGACCGTGATCCACTGTGCGGCTGAAACGTCCGGTGGATGGGAGGCTCACCAGCGCAATTCGATTGACGCGACCTCCCGGCTACTGAAGCTGGCAGCGAATTCGGAGGTGGAAACCTTTGTCCAAATCAGTAGTGTCGCCGTCCTCGCGAAGCCTGATGGGGGGGTTATCACCGACCAGGATCCACTCCATCCTGAACCCAGGACCCTCGGCCCATACGGTTGGGGCAAGCTCGAGAGCGAACGGCTGGCCCAAGATCTGGGGGCCGAACTCGGAGTGCGTGTGAAGGTCCTCCGGCCTGTCCCATTGGTGGACGAGGCACGGTTCGAGCCCCCCGGCCGCCTCGGCCGTCGGATCGGAAACCTCTATGTGGCTGTCGGCCGCCATCGCGACCCCCTGGTATTGGCAACGGCAACCGAAACGGCCCGGGCTGTGGTTGCGGCAGCACTGCACCCGGAGGAAACCCCGGACGTGATGAACCTCGTGCCGTCGGAAGCACCGACCCGAGGTGAGTTGTCGGAGCGACTCAGGAAGGAATCCCCGGAAGTCCGAGTAGTCTGGCTACCGCCATTCATTCTACATCCGTTGTCCTGGACCGCGGTGCTCGCCCAGCGCCTGCTTCGCCGCGGCAAGCCTCCGATCCGTTTGGCACATGCGTTCGCATCTCAGGCCTACGCTCCTGGAGCCGCAGCGCGCCTGATGGAAGATGAGGCCTACCCGGCCGAGGGGATGGCGGAGCGACAGGGCGAATCCCAAGCCGGAAAAGTGTATGCACCCTAATGTTCCGGGGAACGGTCACTGGCCCTACCAACCCGCAGGCCCGTCAGGGAAAGCTCACGCCGGTCCCACAGGTCGAACTGCGCTAGGTGGCCGCGGCCGCGCCCCACATCAGTCGTGGGACCTTCTGCTCATCCTGGTTGCAGGCCTGCTCCTGGTAAGTCAGGCCCGCATACATGTCTTCATCCCCGGCGCTTCCGCTCTCAGGCCAGGACTCCTCTTGGGTGTACTGGCGTTGGGAGTGTGGTTGACGCGGAAGGAGGTGATCCGGACCCTCAGCGCTCTCGATCTCCCGGTCGCTAGAGCCACCCTCTTCCTAGCGGCCTGGGCGGCCATCGGAGCGCCTTTCGCCCTTTGGCAAGGTGGTGCGGCCTATTTTCTCCTCGAGACCTTCAGTCGTACGCTTCTAGTGTTCGGGCTTATCGCGGCAGCTGTTCGATCCGCAGAGGACGTTCGAAGGCTTCTCGGCGTCGCTGCGGGCGGGGCCGCATTCTTTTCGATGATGGCCGTCAGAGGCACGGGCGGCCGCGGGGGAGGGGCAGGGGGATACGATCCCAATGACTCCGCGATGTTCATGGTCTCAAGCATTCCGTTCCTTGTCTTTTTCACCCTCTTCGGGCGAAGCATGATAGCCCGTGGGGCAGCAGCCTGCGGAACCCTGTTCGTGTTATACGGAATCATCCAGACCCAATCCAGGGGCGGATTCGTCGCGCTCGTGGTAGTCCTTGGGTTCATGGTCCTTATGCTTCGAGGAGTGAAGCCCGCTCTTCGAGTTGCGGTCGTAAGCATCGTCGTACTTGCCAGCATCCCCGTCGCCACGACAGAGTTCTGGGAGCGCATGGAAACCATCATCGAGCTCGATGACGGCTATGGGGATTCGGAGCTCGGTGGTCGGCGCAACATCTGGGGCCGGGCGCTCGGGTACACGGCGAGCAACCCCCTCACGGGCGTGGGTATCGCCAATTTCACAGTGGCCGAAGGCCGCCATCCCGCGATCCAAGCGAGAATCGAGCAGGGGCGAGGCACCAAGTACAGCGCCGCCCACTCCATGTGGTTCCAGACCCTCGCGGAGCTGGGCATCCCCGGCTTCCTCGCCTTCGCCATGGTCTTCGTCAGTGCCCTGCTCGGCCTTCGAAGGATCCAGGTGGGCCGCTCTCCACCGCCGCCCGGTTTTAGCGCAAAGGAAGTCCAGGCCCTCGCCGGAATTCTCATGGCGGCAATCGTCGGCTCCATGGCCGCCGGGGTCTTCCTGTCGAACGCCTATTCCGGCCTGGTCTGGTGCACCCTCGGGATCGCGGCCGGTCTCCTGAAGGTTACACAGATCCAGGGCTCTCCACTGCGGCCGAACGAAGGTCGGAAGGTCCGAGGACAGGGTCCCACCTACCCGGGACTCGCTCGGCCTCCGACGCTTGATCGACTGCCATCCGCGATGACAAAGAAGATGTACCCCGAGTAGGGCACCGGCCTCGGCATCCGGCGGATCTCTAGGGATGTATTCCCCGGAATCAACGAAGGGACCTTCGGCCTAGCACGCCCGTCAGGCTCTGCGGAAGGAGAAACATAGGGTTGGAGAGCCACGCCACTAGCCGGATCCTCTGTGCCGGGGGTCCGGAACGCCGTGGGCCGGGGTTTAGAGATTGGTGGCGCAATGCCACAGCAGGCGGCGCAGATTCGTGGCTCCCAGTTCACAGCTGAATAATGGCTTCCTGTTCTGCACGCGCCATGCCTAGCAGTTCTACACTATCGCCCCGTATATCGTACGTATCTTTGCACCAATGCGCTCCCAACTATATTCTTCGACCGCCGTGCTCCTGGCACCCTCACCAAGTCGGCGTCGGAGGGAGCCATCTGAGAGAACCTCTTTCACCGCCCTCGCGAATTGGAGTGGCTCGTCCCTAATAAGGATATTCTCCCCGTCGATAGCCTTGAGCCCTTCCGCGCCGACTGATGTTGAGACCACTGCCTTTCCCATTGCCCAAGCATCCAGAATCTTGACCCGCGTCCCGCCTCCGACCCTGATCGGAACGACATAACAGGCGGCGCCAGCAAGGTACGGACGGACATCCGGCACGTATCCCGTCAGCCGGAGTCTTGAATCCGCTTGATATCGGGTTACTTCCTCCTGACGGATTCTCCCCACCCAGCTTGTGACGTCTTCGACCCCTACTTTGTCCAAGAGGGGCCGGATGCTTTCGGAGTAGAATTCTAGGGCATCCCGGTTCGGATACCAGCTGGTCCCCCCGACAAACACGATACCCTCGGCTGCATCTGGTGCGGGAGAAAAGTAGTCAGTGTCTACGCCGTTCGGGATCACTTCAAACCGAGCATCCGGAGCCAGTGACTGCAGGGTACGAGCATCTCCCTCGGATACCGTGAAATTGCATTCCATCGCTGGACACCACCTTCGTTCTTCCCGCTCCATGAGTCGGGACTGGTGTCGCATATAACTCCGCACCAGGGGATTGCCCTGCACCTCCGCCCGCCGGGCCAGGAGAAGCGACTGGGCATCGTGATGAGTGCACGTGACCGGCACGCCACTGATCTCGGGCCGATAGACAGCTAAGTCCAGGCTATCAAGGTGTACAGCATGAAAATCCTGCTCGTCCAGCAAACTTCTCAAACGCGCCAGGACCTCGGCTGACCGAAAGGTCGAGGCGGTGTACACCCGTCCCGAAAGAACACTTAAGGTATGATCCTTCACCCATCGCCAAGTGCTTCCCTCCTGTGCGATCGGGAACGCCTCAGTATGTGCCACTGGCCTCAGGCCCTCAACGGCAGCACCGATATCCTGTTGGTGAAAGCCTTGCTTCCGTCTGTAAAAGGCCAAGAGGTGGATCTCGAACATCTCCGATAATTCTTTGAACACATTGAACGAGCGGATCTTTGAACCACCATCAGGAGGAAACGGGAGGGTCTGACAGATCACCAGCAATTTTTTCATTTCGCGCGTCCATTCCATGCAGGCGCATTACGATGCGCATCGGCGTTGTTGGGGAGTTCAAGACGAGCATACCCGCGTCGCTCGAGGTTGCCACAGCGTGCGATCGCAACCAAGGCATCACACCTTCTTTACCAAAGAAAACTTGCCCCCTGGTCCCGGCTCGATTTGATCTACCAACCGGATTGAAACGCGGACCCCATCCCCAAGGCGCTCATGAAGGCGCCGCTGCAGCACCGCTTCCAAGCCATCCTCCCATTTTGCTCGGATCGGCACGACTCTAAACTCAAGGGACTGATCGCCGAGCTGCACCATTTGGCTCTTCTGGATCGGTAAACGTTTAGCCACGTTGCTGATCCCTGTGACCCTCCGGCCGTCCGGTAGGGTAATTTCATCGGATGTCCTGCCAACGATACGCCCGACTCGCGGGAACGCTGAACCGCAAAGACAAGGACCCTGCTCGAGTGTGACCATGTCCCCCGTTCGGTATCGGATTAGGGGCATCGCCCAGTTTTGAAAGCTCGTCGCGACCATTTCATACAAGGCCTCTCCGTCTTGGTCCGAACCCTGAGGATGAAATTCGATTAAAGAATACTCCGGATTGATATGGAGTGACCCCGCAGCACATTGCGAAATGAAGGCGGCCTGTTCCGCCGCCGCGTAGAACTCCCATATGGTGCGACCGAACGAGTCTTCGATTTGCTTCCTTGTAGTGCTATCGAGGGTTTCCGACGAGGGGATGATGGCTTTCGGTCGCGGCAAGTGGATGCCCCTCTCTCTGGCGAGACTTGCCAAGTTGGCTATGGCTGATGGATACCCCTCGATCCATTCATAGTTCTGTCTCGACAAGTGGCGCCCATAATCAGCGATCGCATCACGTGTAATATGATACGACGAGTAGTAGACCCTTCGATTAGCGAAGTCCACTCGCCAGGGCCGACGTCGCAGTTGCTTCTCTCGGCCTAACACACGCCCCATCAGGACGGCATGCCACCCTCCAGAGTCGAGGCCAGCCCACCTCAACAGTCTATCGAAGTACGCAAAATGGCGCTGACGCGATTCCCGGTCTACAAGGAATGTCGTGGGACTTCCGGTCGTCCCCGTAGTCATGAGGGCCACCCGCTCCGTAGCCCCATACTCGCTGGAAGTAAACTGGTTGGGAGCAGCTCTGATTTCCGACTTCTCTAGAATAGGGAGGGAACGGAGGACCCGTGCAGCGTCAGCGCCTTTATGGATGCTACGCGGAGCCAGCCGTTGAAAGTGGGGCACTGTCCTAAAGGCATGATCGAGCAATCGGGCAAGTTCCTCCTGTTGCCACTCTTCGATTCGGTCCTTCGACCAACCTTCCGAATGGGCAAGGAATGCGGCATGTTGGTCGAAGTGAGCGCCGTATCGCCTTAGACGATTCCTGAACCCAAACGCCGAGACCGCAAGGGTTTGGCATGGCCCGGGCAACATGAGGTAGGCCTCTTCCAACCTCATCCGCGACCCTTGCGGCCTTGGCCTTCATCGCGGGACGGACCGAGTGTCATGGGTAGTTCACCGTGTTCACTTGTGGCTCAAGTCGTTCCGATGAGTGTAACTTAAACGATGCAAGAGAACCAAAAGCCTCCCTACTTTACCATCACACCGCGGCTGTGCCAACGTTCCAGGAAGGGCTACACGCCGGCAACTCGCTGAACTGAACCGCCCCGGGATTGCTGGAGATCCCAGAGTTTGAGAGGATGGGGTCATGAACACATCGAGGCGGTACTCCCCCGAGGTACGGGAGTGGACGAGGTGGCATGGGCTCCGGCTAATGTCGTGGGAAATGATGAGAAGCATGAGGCATCACCTTGAAGAACGGTGATGCCTCATGCTTCCAGGTAGGCGGCCCTTAAAGCTCAGGCCTCAGTTCCGCCCCACCAAATCACTCTCGCGCCTGGCTCTCATGCCACACACGCTGTTCGACAATCCCTCCAGTCACCTATTGTGGCTTACCAGATACATATAGACTCCCCAGGCGGATCGTGTCATCTCGGAGCTTGGGGCACCCGTCGCCACAACTCCCTCCCCACACCGGAGACCAGTGGAACTCAAAGAAACCTACGTCCCAACCAGGCTCGTCCTGGTTCTGGATATTTGACTGGCTGAGGACCTGCTTACCGTTCAAGTAGATGCGCACGGCCCCATCACTCTTCCCAGGGGTCGACGCTTTTCCATAGAACTCTACCAAATGCCACTCGCCGACCGTAAAGTCCGCGGAGGAACTCGTGAAGTTCTCAGCCACAGAAGAATCGTTGGCACGCGTACTGACGCGCAGTCTCCCGAAGGCATCCGTGACACTGTTCGTATTCCCTCCATGCGCCAACGAAACCTTTCCGCCCCGGCTCGCCCTTGAGCGGTCGCCGAGGCCGTTGTACCACAATTTCAGTTCGTTGGGGGGGACTTCCCAACCCGGTCCATCCAGTTTGACCCAGAGCGCCACATACCATTCAGCCAGCGCAGTCGACACGGAAGCTCCTCCAGCCTTATCGTGACCGAAGAAGCGCCCGGGCGATGAGCCATCAGGCAGTCCCTGGGGATAACGAATCCTCAGGACATCCTGGCCCGTCCCCGGGAAGGAAGGATCCTGTATGATCGAATAGTTTCCGCCCGGACCATGGGATGAGAAGTGGCCCGTGCCAGATGCAACCGTGCACTCTGTACCCGGCACACAGGAGAAGTCATGGTCAAGCCAGGGACTAAACCCTTCCGGTTCGTTGGGCCGATCCGCTGACGTTCCTCCACTCGACCCTTCGCCAGCTCCTTGCACCGTCACCGCACTGGCCCCGCCAACCTCATTAACCCGAGCCGTCACGCTCGCACTTCCCTGCGTCTTGGCCTGCAACACCCCACCCGACGACACACTCGCCACCCCGGTGTCGGAGGAACTCCAGGAGAAAGTGGCACCCGCCACCTCGAAACCGTTCGAGTCCCGCGCGACCGCCGAGAGCTGCCGCGTATTCCCCTCCTCCAGCGTCAACGATCCCGGCTCCACCTGCACCCCCGTAACCTCCTGGGTCACGTGGACCGAGACCGTGTCGGCCGTGGCTGCGTCGCAACACGCCGCGGTCACCACAACGAGTGCGGTGCCGATCCCACGGGCCACGAGCGTTCCAGCGCTGTTCACGGTAACCACCTCGGAATCCGAACTCTGCCAGAGGAACGAGGCGCCGCTGACGAGATTTCCATCCGCGTCGAGCGCCTGAGCGATCAGTGTTGCCTCTTCTTCGAGGGCGACAAAGTCGACCGTCGAAGGGGAGACCGTGACCGACTTCACCGCATCGGGAGCCAACGAGTCACCGCCGGTCTCCCCCGTTGCCACGTTGGACAGCGAGCCGAAGACGCGGCGGCCGTCCGAGCCAACGCGGTAGGCCACGAGTTGGAAGTCGTACTTGACCCCGTCCTCGAGACCCTCCACCACGCAGGTCAGGGCAGCACCCACCTCTTCTCCACGAATCGGCTCCAGGCAGGAGCCTTCCCCTGCCGGAGTCGCCTGCCCCCACCCCCACCCAATGGGGTGAACATGATACCTCACCTGGTAGGATGCAGGCGCGCCCGTCCCGTCGTCAACCTCGGTGAACCTGAGCGTCACCGATGTGCTGCTTGCGCCGACCACATCGAGGTCGCTCACCTGGCCGGGGTTCGTGGCGTCCGCATCATCCCCTACGTCCCCGCCGTCATCCGTCGGCTCGTCCCCACCTTCCTGCGCTTGCGCCACCACCTGCAGGTCCGCCGTTCCCTTCACACCTTCAACCGACGCAACTACACGCGTGGTCCCGGCGCTGGTCCCCTGTGCGACCCCGTTCGAGGACACGGAGGCAACTGAGGCATCCTCCACACTCCAGGTCACACCCTTCCCCGTCACCTCGTTTCCGTAGCGATCCAGCGCCCTGGCGGCGAAGGTGGTGCTTCCGCCCACGTCCACCTCGGCGCTCCCGGGAGTCACCTGCACCACGTCCACCGCACCGGCAACCGCAGTTGCGGTGAACGTCGCGGTCCCGTGGGAGCCGACGCGGGCCTCCACCACCTGCTCGCCGACCACCGGACCCAGGGTCCAGCTCACCGAAGCCCGACCCTGCCCATCCGTCCGGGTGCTCGCCTCGGAGACCTGTCCATTCCCCTTCACGACGACCCAGGACACGTCGAACTGACGGACCGGGGTGCCGGACGCATCCAGGACCCGGATCTCGAGCGGACGCCCGAGCTGAGTTACGACGATGCCGGACTGGTCGTCGCCGCCGGTGACGGAGACGGAGCCCACCCCGTCACTACCCTCGTCCCCACCACTGTCGGGGTCGCTGACCTCGATCGTCGAATTTCCCCTGCCCTTTCCGGGCGCGGCGGCAAGCTGCGCCAGGACATTCGACGGTGCAGCGGAGGGACCATCCTGCACCGGCACCGCCTCCACGTCCGCCCGTCCCTCGGTCACACCCGTTACCACTCCACCCTCACTGACCCGCGCCACCTCCGGGCTGGAGGAGCCCCAGGCCACGGCATACTCACCCAACACATTTCCGTAGCGGTCCGTCACCATCGAAGACAGCGACACCGATGCGCCCTCCCTGAGTGAGACCTGGGAAGGCTGCACCACGACTTCCTGGGCGGGGCCGGGCCTGGCCTCGGCCTTCGCCTCCAGACTGACGCCGTTCGCATTGCGAGCTTCGAGTTCCAGGAGCTGCTCCCCGGCAACATGGCCCAGGGTCCACACCCCGCGTACGACGCCGTCCTCATCGGCGACCGCCACGACGGGAGAGGTGGAGCCGGCGCCCTGGCGCACGTGGAAGCGCACCTCGGCTCCGGGTATCGGCCGCCCCGCCCGACTCACTACCCGGGCCTCGATGGGGTTCGGAAGCACCTCGCCCACCTCCGCGACCTGCGGATTTCCAGCGACGAGTTGGATCTCCGCCGGCGTGCGGGTGACCTCGATGGTGGTCTCGGCCACCTTGCCCGTCTCGAGACGGGCGCGGATCCGCGCCTCACCGAAGTGCTCCCCGCGCACGACGCCGTCCTGGACGGTGGCGACTGCGGGATCCAGACTCTCCCAGGTGACCGAGATGCCGGTCACCTCGCGGCTGTCGGCCCGGCTCGCGTCGGTGACACGGAGCCTGAGCGTCTCGCCTTCCTCGACCTGGGCCATGGAGGGAGAGAGTGCGATCACTTCCGGCTCGCCGTCCTCCGGAGTGGTGATGAGACGGCAGCCGGCCAGCGCGAAGAGCGCCAGGCCGAACACGCCGAGGCGACGGGCCAGGCCAGCGGCCGACCGTCGCAGGTTGCTTCTGTGGTTGGTTCTATGTGCAGCAGCGCTGCTCGAAGCAGCGAAAATATACGTTGAGAGTTGCGAATAAGTCGCAGCGTCCCGAGTGGTCGTCGTCATAATCCAGTCCTCCTCGACCGAAGCACCGCCCCTCCGTTGGGGGCCCGCGTCCGTGGTTGGATCGAGGAGGCAGAAAAAAAACGGACCGCCGGCCTCGATCGGATTTCTCCTGGTCGAGTCACTGGCGGCCCGGCTGACGTGGCTCCCAGCCCCGAAGGCCGGTCGCGGTAGTCCCGTAGCTCTGCGTCGCCGTCTTTCGACGGGGTTGCTCTGAGCAGTGACGCTCACTCCGTGGGCGATTCCTTCCGGCCCGGCGGAGCATGTTGTCGTGTCGCCTCGGTGGCGGCGCGGCGCGCTGCACTTCCCTCGTGCACGCTGCCGGAATTCAACGCCCCTGCGCGACGGACGGAGACATTTGCACGGTGCATGCCCCGATCTACCGAAAACGGATGCTGTGTTGTTGCAGTCGGTTACGGGGCGGCGCTGCCCATCCGGACCCATGCAGACGCTGCATCGTGCAACATTTGTGGTGTATCGCCACATGCGCTTCCCCTCGCCGTCTCACCACCGGCTCGGGCACGGTCCTTGCTTTACTGTCTTGCTTGAGATCTCGAAGCATCGACCCGGAAAGGGGCGCCCTCCTGGGGGCGCAACCACGACTCCAACCGCCGACTACATGGCCATCCCTCTCGAGTCAAAGGAGCCCGATCCGAAGCGGACCGGCTCCGGGAAGCAACCCGGCCCCAGGTCGGCCCGCCGTCGGCGCAAGGCGGGCTCGTCCGGCATCCGAACGGAGGGGCAAGGGCGAAGCTGGGCGGACCCGCCCCAGGAGGCGGCGAGGTGTCTCGATACGTTCGATCGGTCACTGCAGGCCAGGCAGCGCCTGGCGCTCACCCTGCGATTGTTGGGCAGGCTCGACGGTAAGCGGTGCCTGCTCCTCACCCCGGGAGAGGACGAGGGGGCGTTTGCCTTCCATCTTCGGGCGTCAGGCGGGTGTTGGGTGTGGGCCACGACCGATGCGGAGCCGGCCGCTGCAATGGGGGAGCTCCTGGGGGAGAAGGTCCACATTGCCGCCGCCACCGCGACCCCCTTCGGCGCCAACTCCTTCGATCGGATCGTCGTGACGAACGCCCAGCACCTGTTGCTCGAGGGCGAGGCGCTGGGAGCCGAGTTGGCGAGACTCCTCGTCCCGGGCGGAGTCGCCGTGTTGACGGCACCACACGCCCGGCCCCTCCTCGCCCGACGTCTCCTCCAGAGCGCCGGCTCGGGGCGGCGGGCCTCGGGAAATGGCAGCGGCCCCACCGCGGTGCGGGCGGAGCACATTGCCCTTCCCCTCCTCCAGGCCGGCCTGGAGCCGGTGGCGAGAGGGAACTGCGCCCGACTCTTCACGCGACTCGTGGACCGCACGCCGGGGATGAGCGGACGACCGGCCCGGCTGGTGGCCGCGCTCGACTACCTCCTCCCTGCCTCGGGAGGGGCCGAGCTCGCCCTCGCCGCCCGCAAGCAGCACAACGGCGCGCAACCGACGTCCTGAGCCTCAGGTCCCAGGACGATCCTCAGCCGCCAGGGATGAGCCCGACCAGTCCCTCCCTCTCCGACCCCCGGGTGCGCGGGTGCGTCGGGAGGGTGACGAGCCGGTCCACGAGCTCGGCCGCTCCCGGCCATCGCTTCCGGCCCTCGTCCGCCTCCAGATGTAGCGCCACCTCTTTCAGATGGGGCAGCGCCCGCGGATAGCCTGGCGCGGCTCCGAGTCGGAGGGCGCGCTCGGGCGAGACGAACGCTCCCATCCCTCCCTTCAGTCGGAGCGGATACCGCAGGAAGCCAGCCCGTCCCGCATGGCTCCGGACCCGCCCTTCCACACCTCGTGCAGCCAGTTTCTCGTCGTACTCCCTCGCCACCGCCTGTCGAACCTCCACCGCCGCCAGCGCGGCCCGGCGGGCGCCGAGAACCAGCGCGGCGGTCACTTCTGGCATGGCGAAGGGGGTGCGGGGCTCGCGGTAGTGGGTCTCGCCGAGCTCCAGGAAGGGGAGGGCATGGGGAATCCCGAACACGCTCGGGCGCGATAGACCCCAGAGCGCCCCGGCCGAGCCCAGGGCGCCGATCCCAGATCCGGGGCGGGCGGAGAGCACCCGTCCCCCACGCTCTCCATCCGGGACCCGCGACGAGATCGGCCGCTGCGGAGATGCCTCACCCGCTCCGGCCCCTGCTACACTCCGCCGCAGGAGCGCACCACCTGAGCCACTCCCGGTCCACCCCTTCCCACGACCGAAGCTGAGTACCGAGAGTTGGCCCTCGCTTCCAATGGGGCGCCCGTCCCATGCCCCGCCAAAGCCCTGAGCGGCGTCCTCGACCACCACGATCCCTCCCTCGCGTCCCCCGAACTCCGTCAGGACCTCGTCGACGACATCCCACCGAACCGGCAACCCGAAGAGGGGGGCAAGGACGAGCACGTCCACCCCCTCGGCAAGCACGGCGCGAAGAGATTCGGGATCGGGCGAGAGGGTCTCGGGATCCAGATCGTAGAATCGGATGGAGACCTCCCTGCCTCGACCGTAGTCCCGCAGCGCCCCCACCGCCGCGGATGCCACGTCGTAGCAGGAGTAGGCCGGGAGCGCGATTCCACGCCTCCCACGTGCCCTCGCCTCCGACTCCACCACCGCCCAGCGGATCGCACGCGTCAGGGCCTGGGTCCCTGAGCCGAGAAGCTCCACCCGATCGGCCCCGTACTCCTCGGCGAGCAACTCGGTGAGTCGATCCCGGGCGTCCCCGACCAGCGGCATGAATGCTCCCAGCCCCCGCAGGACAGCGCCGAGGGGAACAGGGGAGAGCGCCGGTGGCTGACGGCGGAGCGGGTTGCGGATGGCCATGTCCGCGCCCTCAGGGAATCCTGCGGGCGAGAGGCGGCCCGATAAGTCGGGTCAGCCCCACCGGGAGCTTCTGCCAGATCGAGATGGCGCGGGCAAACTTCCCCTCCTCCGGGTTGGGTGTGGCCAGGCGCCCGTCCGGGGACCAGGCGGCCCAGGGGAGGGGCACGTCCTCGCCTCCCCACTGCTGCTTGAACCGGTGGCTTCCGGTGTCGGGGGTGCACCGACCGAAGTTGAAGGCGGACGCACCGCGCTCGATGGCGTGCTCCATCATCCGCCAGTAGAGGAGCATGTTGGGCGCCGCTTTGCTGTGCTCGCGCAACGCCGAGGCCCAGGTGATCTCGAACTCCCCTGCCGCGAGGAAGCCACACCCTCCCGCCACAGGCTCGCCCTCCCGATACACCACGCAGAAGCTCACCCGATCGCCGAACACCCCGGGGAGCGCCTGGAAGAGCTTCCGGGGGAGCACAGGCGTGCCCAGGTCGCGCATGTTCCGGGCGAACACCCGGTAGAAGGGCTCCACCTGGTCGGGCCCGAAGCGGGCCTCGAGCCCCGCCTTCATGGGACGGCGAACCTGGCTCCGGATTTTGGAGCGGAGGCCGTCCTTCCAGAGGACTTCCGGGTCGTCGGGGAGGGGGAGGACGACCGTCACCTTTCGGCCCGTCACCACGAGGCCGCCCTCTTCGACCTCGCCCCCGGGCCTGGCCCGCAGCTCCAGGAGGTCGGCGCCCGACCCCTCCGCCGCGGCCAGCGCCCACTCCGCAAGGGCCCGGCGCGCCTCCAGGCTCCCCAACGGCCCCCCGTAGTTCAGGAAAGGCATGGAGACGAGGAAGTGACCGAAAAGCCGGCTGCGCACGCGGACCAGTGGAAGCACGCCTTTCAACGCGCCTTCGCGCCCGCGCGCGTGTAAGAAGAGCACTTCGTGCCCGAGCACCTCGTTCATGATGGTCCCCCACCCCGAAAGGTGGCAGTAGCTTCCGCCGGGTGTGGCTTCCACGAAGGCGTCCCACCCCACGTCGGGGCGAGATGCGGCCTCCACGAGGTCGGGGGGCGCGGCTTCCATCACTTCAGGCGACTCCGCGCGCGAGGAGGGTGTCCCGCACGGTCCGGAATTCGAACTCCTCCAGGAGGCTCCGTAGCCTCGGCTCGGTCCGGTGGAGTCCGCCGTAGTGCCGCATCCGCGTGATCCAGCCGATCCCGGGGAGCACGGGCTGGTCGGGGTCCAGCTCCCACGGATGGAGGTAGAGGGTGCCGCCCCCGTCCTCATCATCGTAGGAGGAGAGGGCGGCCCGTGTGAGCCCGAGGGGGAGGTGCCGAAACGATCCGCCTCCCCCGAGGGGCATGTTGGCACCCAGGAACTCGAGGGTCGCTGGGGGAACTTCCACCAGGTTCCCGGCATCGAGCTCCAGGGTGGTGATGGTCCGACTTCCCCCGACGTATCCGTATCCCGGCCGGCGGACCGGGTAGAGGGAGGAGTCGTACACGTAGCCCTCCTCCACCAGGATCTCGAGCGCCCATTCCATACCACGCGTGATGGAGAAGCTCGGCGCCCGGTAGCCGTCCACCGGCTCTGACGAGAGGTCCTGCAGGATGGTCCGGGTATCCCTGACCTGGCGCCGGAACTCCTGTGGGGTGAGGTCGTGCACCCGCCGGTGATCCCAGCCGTGGGACGCCACCTCGTGCCCCGCGCGCGACAGACGCCGGACGAGCTCGGGGTGCTCGAGGGCCACGCACCCGAGGACGAAGAAGGTGGCCTTCGTGCCGTACGCGTCCAGGAGCTCGAGGAGGCGCGTCATCCCGCACTCCAGGCGACTGCTCATCTGGGCCCAACGCGACCTGGGGAGATAGCGTTCGAATGCGGAGACGTGGAAGTACTCCTCCACGTCCACCGTAATGTGATGTCGGACTTGCGGCTGCGCTCGGCTCATCGGCTCTCGTTGTTCACCCCTCGCCTGGACATTCACGTCGTTGAGTGCAACACTCGTGCCCATGAACTTATCCGATGCCACTCCGCCCGCAGACACCGAGGGGCCCGGCGACGATCCGTCGCGCGGGCTGCTGCTCGAAGCGTTCGCGGCTGGAACACGGCCCCTGCGGCGCGCCGGGAAGCGGCTCCTCCGCCAGCTCGATCGACGGGCGCACCCGCTGCGTCGGCGCTTCGCCCTACGCCGGATCCGCGGGAGAGGTCCCCTTCGGCGCATTCTCTTCGTCTGCCACGGCAATATTTGCCGCAGTCCCTACGGGGAGTTCCGCCTGAGGCGCCTGCTGGAGGAGGCCCTCGGGGCGGACGCCGACCGCCCGCGCGTGGTCGTCTCCTCCGTGGGATTCGTCCACCCGGGGCGCCCGGTCCCCCGTGCTGCGCTGGAGGTGGCCGCGCGGCGCGGGCTCGATCTGGAGGAGCACCGCTCCCGGGTGCTCACCATGCCCCACCTCAGGGGCGCAGACCTCGTCCTGGTCATGACCGCGCGGCAGCGGCGGGACCTCCTCTGGAGCTACGGCGTGGCCGACGTGGTGCACCTGGGCGATCTGGATCCGGGTCCCATCGAGGCGCGGGACGTCTTCGATCCCTACGGGCATCCGCCGGAGGTGTTCGAGGAGGTCTACACCCGGCTGGACCGGATTCTGGGTGAGCTGGCGGCGCTCGTGGTGGCGTCGCTGGAGGGGGACCGAACTGCGCATGGCACGTCTACTTAACGCCATATAATGTCAGACTTACACCCTGATCCGCCCGGACGGAGCGCCCGCCTCTGGGGCGGGGCACTCACCCTCGTCTCGGTGGCGGTGATCCTCTTCCTCACCCTGACCCCGGTCGGACCGGATCACCAACTGCCGCTCCGCCTCCGGCTCTGCCTGGTCTGCGGGGAGTTCGGGCTGGCGAATCTGCTGCGGAACGTGATGCTCTTCGTGCCCCTCGGGGCGGGGCTCGCACTCCTGTACGCGCGTGGGTTCCGAGCGTGGATCCCGGCCATCGTCCTGACGGTTTTCATCGAAACGGCCCAGATTTTCATCCCGGGACGCAACCCGCTCCTGGCCGACGTGCTGGCGAACGCGGCGGGTGGGGGCCTGGGCATACTCTTCGTCCTGGTCCTGCGAGAGAGCCTCCTCGGCGAGCGTGCTGCGTCGGCCACACCCGTTACCTGGGGGCGCGCCGGCGCAGCGCTCTGGATCGCCCTCCCCTTCCTCGCCCTCCTGGGGACGGCATACTCGTTCCGGATCGCGCCCCCTCCTCCCCCGCACCACATCCAGATTGCGCCGAACCTCGGCCACCTGGACGCCTACCGCGCGGAGGTGGGCCCGCCCATCCTTTCGGGCGATACGCTGCGAGTCGGCCGCCACCCGGACCCTGCATTCCTCGAGGCTGCCCTCTTCGGCGGCGGCTCACTCGAGGTGGAGGTCGGGCGGGCGCCGGTCACACGCCGGGTCGCTCCCATCGTGAGCGTCTACACCGCAGAGCAGCAGGAGCTCTTCCTGCTCGGAGTACAGCGTGGGGATCTGGTCCTCCGCCTCCCCTACCGTGCCGCCTCCATCGGTCTGCATCATTCCGACCTCCGGCTGGAGGGCGCACGGGAGGCGATCCGGGATCCCGGGCCCACCCGTGTGGCGTACCGGATGGACGCTCCGGAGAGCGGGGCCTGCCTCGAGGTGGGTGCGGAGCGGAGGTGCGGTCTCCGGCCCGGGCTCCGCGAAGGGTGGAGCCTCCTCTACTACCCGGACGTGTTCACGGGAAGGATCCGGGCCCTCCTGGGCTGGACGTGGCTCATCGGACTCGGGATATTCCCCGGGTTGCTGGCGGGGTCTCGCCGGGTCGCGGTGGCCCTCTGGGTGGCACTCGCCGGCACCACGGTCGTCTCCCCGATCGTCCTCGGATCCCTCGCCGCGACGGGTCTCGTCGATCTCCTTCTCCTCGGCGTGGGGGTAGGGGTCGGGGCGGTCGCACGGGAAATTCTTACGGAACGGCCGTAACGGAACGGACCGGGTCGCCGGGGAACCACGCTCGTTGCAGCGCTGCAACACAGGCAACGACCCCGGGCCGCCCTGCCTTCTGCCCTGGTGCGGGTCGGCGGGAGACCGTGGAGAGGGTGACGTCCAGCGCTCCGGCATGTAACGTGCTGACATGAAAGGAATGAGTTCCATCCAACCCATCGAGCCCGGGCCGGGAGGCCGCTTCGTGAGATCCAGACGACCAATCACCTTGCGATTCCGGAATGTGGGCCGTGTGCCCGAGCTTCTCCGACATGTCGCCCCGGCGGCGCTACTGTCCATCGCGCTCTTCGTCGCTCCACCGGCGGGCTTCGCCCAGAGCTCCACGTCGGGGGCGCTCACCGGGCTGATTATCGGGACGGATGGGATTCCCCTCGACGGCGTGGACGTGACCCTCGTGCGCGGGGCAGAACAGGACGGCCGCACCCTCACCGCCACGCGTGAGGGCCGGTTCCAGGCCGCCTACCTCCCTCCCGGCGACTACGACCTGGTCGTGGAGCGCTTCGGGTTCATCCCGGTGCACATATCGAGCGTACCAATCCGCGCCGGGCGGACGGCCTCCCTCACCCTCACCCTCCGCGATGCCGAACCTCCAGTCACCGAGACGGATCGATTCCACTTCTCGGAGGTGGGTTCCGAACGGGCCCTGGGTGCGGGACGAGGGATCTCTCGGGACCAGCTCGATCGACTCCCGCTCCACGACCGGACACTGGGCGGGGTACTCGCTCGCTGGTCGCTGTCGGGAGGCGAGGGGGCCATGGGCCTCTCCCCCTCCCTCCTGGGTCTGCAGCTCGACGGGATGCGCCACGCACCCATCCACCATCCCCGAACGGGTCCGGGGTTCCTCCGCTACGCGGCGCTCTCCCCCCTCTTCATCCAGGGTGTGGAACTGGTCCCGCAGACCACCGACGTGGAATGGGGTGGCGCGCCGGGCGGCGGGCTGAGGGCCACGTCCGTGCAGGGAGGGAATAGACTCGAGGTGGAGGCCTTCGCGAACGCGATGGGCGCCTCGCTGGGAAGCGAGGGTCCGCTGGGCGCCGGGGTCGACTCGCGTATCGGCCCGGAGGGCGGAGTGCTCGTCCGGGGGCCGATCTTGAGGGACACCCTGCTCTTCGCGGTCGGGGTCGAGGCACGTCGCGCGGCGCGGGCAATTTCGCCCATCGCCGCTTCCTCCGCAGAGGAGCGCGGGCTCTTCCTGGATGCCATCGGAGATGGCTCCCAGCCTGCGAGCACCGGCCTTGGCACGACGCGGGTCGAACAATGGGACGTGCTGAGCACCTTCGGGCGACTGGACTGGCGCCTCGCAGCGAACCATACACTCACCCTTCGGTCGAACGTGAGCACCGCACGGCCGGCGGGGGGTGGCGCCGAGCCCGCCCCCGCCCTGGGGCCGCCCGACGGGTCGCGGGCATCGGACGTCATGTTCGGTGCGACCCTGTTCAGCATCCTCGGCGAGCGGAGCGCACTCGAGCTTCGTTTCGGCGCGGAATCCAGCAGCCGGGAGCACGCCCGAACCGGCGGCCTGCCGTCGGGGCTGGGGGATCGGACCTGGATCCACGACGGAGGAATCCTGGCGGGGAACGCGACCGAGCAGCCCGGCACCTACGAGGACCGGGGGTTCCGGTTCTCCCCGGTCCTTCACCTGCGGGGGCGCGACCACCAGTTCAAGGTGGGACTCGACGTCGCAAGCCTCGGCTACGAGGAGAGCTCCGTGTCCACCCCGATTACCGCCTACGGGTACGGCAGTGTGGCTGCGTTCGGTTCCGGGCTAGGCGTCACGGAACGGATCACGGGCCCCCGCCGCGAGGTGGCCGTGGACCGGGCGACGCTCGGGGTGTTCATCCAGGACCGCTGGTCCCCTACCGAGGACCTGGCGATCACCGTCGGTGTCCGTGCCGCGGGAGAGGCGCTCCCGCTCCAAGAGATTCTTCCGAACGAGCTGTGGGCGCAGCGCACCGGGCTCACCCGCACGGGAGACGAGGGGTCGCGCGGTCGGGTCTCGCCCCGCGTGCACCTCGATTGGTCCCCCGGAACGGGACCCGGCTGGGGGCTCGAGGCCTCCGCCGGGATCTACCACGGGGAGGTGTCACCGGCAGTCCTGGCCGAGATCCTTGCCGACACGGGGGCAGTCCAGGTCCGCCGGACGCTGGGCACCACCGCGACGGGCACCACTTCCACCGCGCTCGCGTACGAGGGATCCACCTTCTCTATCCCCGGCCCCCGTTACGACGCGCCTCGCACCCAGGCGCTCGACCTGGCGATCCGGCGGGACCTGGCTCCGGGGATCACCGCAGAGATCGGAGTGGGTTTGCGGCAGACCGACTTCCTTCCCCGACGGCGGGACCTGAACCGGGTCCCCTCGAGCTTTGCCCTCGACCAGTTCGACCGGCCGCTGTTCGGGGATGTCGTGCGTCACGAGGGGGTCATCGGCGTGCGCCCCGGCTCGGACCGCAGGTTCGCGGACTTCGACGTGGTCTCGGCCCTCGAATCGGACGGGTGGTCCCGCTGGTTGGGGTGGACCGCGGGACTCGCGTATCGGACCCCGGGTCCGCTGGAGTTCGAGGCGTGGTACACCTTCTCGGACACCCGCGACAACATGCCACAGGGGGCGACCGGCTGGCCCAACCTGGTCCCGGGAAGGCCGGGGTCCACCGGTGCGGAGCCCGCATGGGTGGAGGGGCGCTCCGACCTGGACGTGCCCCATCGGGCGGTCTTTGCCGGGTCGATCGAGTTGCTCCAGGCGCCGGAGCTCCGGATCGGCGCCCTCTACTCGTTCCGCTCCGGAACTCCGTTCACCCCCGGGGTCCGGGACTTCCTCCACGGTTCGGACCCTCTCGGCCCCGGCGCGGCGCACGGCGGGTCGGGGGCCCCAATTTCGATGCCCTCGGGGATGGAAGGACTTGGTGAGCTCACTTCGGAGTGGCCGTGCCTGGGAGACCTGGTGGGTGCACCCCGGAGCCGGAACACCTGCCGAACCGGGGGGCTCCATGATCTGGGGATGAACCTCTCCATGGCCCTGGTGACCGGCGGGACGTGGCAGGTCCGGCTGCACGTCGAGGCGCTGAACCTCCTGGACTCCCGCGCGATCATTCCGGACCCTGCGCTCTTCGTCGTCGACTCGGGAAGAGAGCTGGGAAGCCCTTCCGGTGGACGATTGGAGCTTCCAGTGAAAGTGAACCCGAACTTCGGTGAGCCACTGGCTCACCTCTCCCCCGGCCGGTCACTCCGGGTCGGCCTCGGACTCAGGTACTGACGATGACGATGAACCGACCCCGCCTCCGGACGGCAGCCATTCTCCTCCCCCTCCTTCTGGGGGTGGCGGCGTGTGAAGGTGCCGACGAGCGCTACCTCCTCTCCCTGGACCGCACGGGAACCGTGGAAGGAAGCACCTACCTCGACCTGAATCGGGACGGTATCCCTTCCGGCGGTGAAGTCGCCCTGCCTGGGGTGAACATCCGCCTCGTAATGTCGGGAAGCCAGGACACCGTGGCGGTCGCGACCTCGGACCAGGACGGATCGTTCGTGGCGCTGGACATCTCCGGCGGGTCCTACGACGTGGTCGCCGGCGGGGCGATTCTGGGGGACAGTCTCGTCCTCACCGGGGTCTCCCCCGAGCGGGTCCAGGTCTCCCCGAACTCGGTGGCCGAAGTGGCGGTGGGCTTCAGCTTCCCGCTCTACTCGATTCCAGTGGCCGCTCAGCAGGCGACGGGAACGCGCCTGTACGTGGAGGGGGTCGTCCTGAACACACGGGGGAGCCTCCCGAACGACGCCGTGCACGTCTGGGACGGGGAGCGCGCCATGCGCACTGAGGGCGTGGCGAGCTTCACCCACTCGGTGGGGGACAGCGTCCGGATTCTCGGGCGCGTCCAGCAGGCCGACGGCCGGACAATCCTCACGGGGGGGCAGGGGTTCCGGATCGCCGAGCTCCTACCCCTCGACCCCATCGCCCTCACCACACAGCAGGCCAGGACCGCTTCTTCCGGGGGCCCGATCGGTGCTCTGGACGGGGCGCTGGTGAGGGTGGAGGAAGCGCTCGTCTCCGAGGTCCGGGCAGTCCAGGGGGGGGTGGTAGCTACCGCCTCCGACGGCTCCCCCTCCGTGGGAATCCGGATTCCCACCGCGCACCTGAACCAGGCCGGCATCCCGACCCTCCAGCCGGGAGCCGCCCTCTCCGTGACGGGGATCCTCATCCCCGCCGAGGGAACGGGGCTCTGGGAGCTGCACACCCGGTCGGGGAACGACATCACCGTCGAGGCGCAGGGCGGCGTGCTCGGCCGCACCTTCTACGACCAGAACGGAAACGGCAGCTTCGACGCCGGTGACAGTCCGCTGGCGGGAGTGAGGCTCCGGCTCTATCGGAGCAACGACCTCCAGACCCCGGTGAGGGTGGTGGACTCCGATGCGGACGGCCGGTTCCAGATTTCCCCGCTGGATGTGAACCAGTACACGCTGGAAGCGGACGAGTCGACGATCCCTGACTCCCTGGTGGTGCGAAACGTCAGCCCCGGCACCTTCAACGTCCCCACGGGCGGAACGGTGGAGGTCGCGGTGGCCATCAGCCACCCGCAGGTGACCTCGGCCCAGGCGCGGGAACTGCCGGTGGGCGAGACGGTCTTCCTCCAGGGGATCGCACTGAACGCCCTCACGGCTCTCGGAGACAACTCCGTGCACCTGCGCGACGACGGAGGTGCCCTCCGGACTCTCGAGGTGAGCGGGACGGTGAGAGCCGGGGATCGGGTTCGCCTGCGCGGCCGCACCGACGAGGTGGCCGGTCAGCGCGTCCTCCGGGACGTGGTGCCCTTCCTCCAGTCCGAAGGCGGCGTGCCGGGACCGGTGATTCTGGACAACGTCGGGCAGGCGCGCACCGCGCTGGGCGGTGCCAGGGACGCGGACGCCGTTCGGGTGCGCGACGTGGCGGTCATCGCCGCCACCGGGAATTCCGAGCGGTGGATCGTGACCGTGAACGACGGAACGGGCACCGGCACCGTGGATCTGTATGTGCGCCTCGCGACCGTGGGGTACTCGAACCAACAGGCTCAGGACCGCTTCCAGGTGGGCCGCCGGCTCGACGTCAACGGTCTCCTCATTCCGGAAGAGGGGGCGGGGGTCTGGCGAATCCATCCCCGGACCTCCGGCGACCTCACCTTCCTGGACCCTTGAACCTTATGTCGCGCGAGTCGGGTTTCGGACGGAGCGCGGAAGGAGCCCGGAGCATCCTCGGCCTCCTCACCGCGATGCTCCTTCTCGGCGGCGCCGGCACGGGCGCAGCCGCGCAGGCCCTCCCGCTGGAGCGGGAGATTCCGGCCCCACCCGAGCGGGTTCTATGCACGCCCCTCGTGGGGACGGCGGAAGCGCCCTCGGAGGAGGATGCCGAGCGGGCAGCCCAGCTCCTCGCCGAGGCGGCGCGCGGGGCAATCCTGGGAGAGCTGGAGGATGCAGCGGACTGGCTCCAGGAAGCGGCGGAGCTGGATCCGACCTCGGAGGAAGTGGCGTTCCAGCTCGCCTGGGCGCTGGAAGAGCTCGGCCAGACCGAGCAGGCGGCCGATGAGTTCTGTCGCTATCTCGCCCTTGCGCCGAACGGACCCGAAAGCGGCGCGGCCGAGTCACGTGTCGAGGCCCTTCGGCCTCCGCCCACCGACCCGATTCCCCCTGCCGCACGGGCGGCGTTCCACACCGGTGTGGAACGCTACGACGCGGGCGCCCACGACGAGGCCATTCGCGAGTTCTCCCGTGCGCTGGTCGAGCTCCCCCGGTGGCCCGTCGCCCACTACAATCGTGGCCTCGCCTACCTCGCTACCGATCGCCAACGGGCGGGACTGTCGGACCTGGAGGAGTACCTGTCCCTGGCGCCCTCCAGTGCGGCCAATCGTCCGATCGTGGAGAACCGGGTGGCAGAACTGGCGGCCGTGGTGCCGCAGTACAGTGCGACGACGGCCTTCGTGATAGGGGCGCTCGTACCCGGCATGGGCCACGTCTACACGGGGCGGCCGGGAATCGGGGCCGCCATTCTGGCCACCGCCGGAGGCCTGGCCGCCGCCGGGATCTTCTACAAGGAGGTAGAGGTCCTCTGCCGATCGCCGGTGACTGACGGCCCCTGCCCCGAGGCGGAGATCGCGGACCGGATCGAGGAGCGCCCCTTTCTGATTCCGGGACTGGCGGCTGCTGGAGTGGTGACACTCGTCGGGGCGATCCATGCAGCCCGGGGGGCGAGGGCGCCGAGGGCTGCGCGCGGATCGGCCCTCTCCTTCGACCCGGTGATGCGGCCGGACGGCCTCGGACTCCGTGCGGCCTTCACTCTGAGCTTCTGATGTCTACGAACCCGGTGCGTGCCGGGGCGCTCGCGGTTGCGCTCCTCCTGACCGTGGGAGCGTGCGAGGAGCTGACGGTCACGACCATGCCCGTCGCCTCGGTAGAGATCTCTCCCGGCTCGTTGACCCTGGTGCAGGGCGACCAGGGGACGGTCTCCGCCACGCCTCGGGGATCGGCCGGGATCGCGCTGAGCGGGCGCGCGGTCACCTGGAGCTCCGACGACCCATCGGTGGCCGCCGTGGACGCCTCCGGGCGGGTGGAGGCCCTCGAGCCGGGGAACACCTCCATCCGGGCCGAGTCGGAAGGGGTGAGCTCCTCCATCGAGGTGAGCGTCCTCTCCGGACGCTCCATCGTGCTCGGAGCGGAGAGCGTGGGGCTCGAAGGGGTAGCCGGCGGTCCTTCGACCCAGGTGGCGGAAGTCCCGGTGGAGAACGGAGGTTCAGGAACCCTCGACCATCTGTCCGTGACCGTGGTGGAGGCCGAAGGGCCTGAAGGGTGGCTGGGCGTCGCCCTCGCGTCGGCCACCGCACCCACCACGCTGCAGGTGCAGGGCGACCCCGGCGAGCTCGAGGTAGGTACCTACCGGGCACGCCTCTCCATCGCCGCCCCCAGGGCGCTGAACAGCCCGGTCGAGCTCGAGGTGATCTTCGAGGTTGCCGAGCCCGCCCCGGTCATTGTGGTCTCACCGACTTCGCTGTCCCTGAGTGCGCCCCAGGGGAGCCTCACGCCGGCCACCCAGACCGTGGACGTCGTGAACGGAGGCGGCGGCACGCTCGACGAGCTGGAGGTGGAGATCTCCTACTCGGGCAGCGGCTCCGGCGGGTGGCTCCAGGCGGATCTGGAGGATGACGGCGCCCCGACGGAGCTGATGATCGAAGCGTCCGCGAGGTTCCTCGCGCCCGGGGTCTACACCGCCGTCGTAGCGGTTTCCTCTCCGGACACGGCGAACGAGGCCGCCGAAGTGACGGTAACGTTCCGGGTCCAGGAGCGGTTCGGAGGTTCCGACAGCCGCGCACCGGGAGCCCAGCGATGACCACGGGGGCTGCATTCGGGATTTCGGGAAGGGAACGTCGGGGCGCGTTGGGGCTGGGCCTCGTCGCCCTCTGCCTGACCCTCGTCCTCTACGCGTGCGAGGATGTCTCGGTGACCACGGTGGAGGTCGCGAGCGTTGGTGTCGCTCCCGCCCAGGCCACGCTCGTGCCGGGCGACACCCTGCGTCTCTCGGCCACGGCACGGGACGCGAGTGGAGGGGTGCTCGCCGGCCGCTCCATTTCGTGGACCTCCGAGAGCGGTGGGGTCGCCACGGTGAGCTCGTCCGGACTGGTGGAGGCGCAGGCCCCCGGCGAGGCGGTGATCCGGGCTTCGTCGGGGGGGGCTTCCGGCACCGCCGTGATCACCGTGCTCGCGGCTCCCTCAATCGCGCTTTCCGAATCGGAGGTGAACTTCACGGGCCAGGCAGGAGGGGATCCGGCCTCCCCACGCACGCTGCAGGTGACCAACTCGGGAGGTGGAAGCCTGACAGGCCTCACCGTGCAGGTCTCCTACGAGGGCACCGAACCGACAGGTTGGCTCTCGGCGAGCCTTCAGAGCACGACGGCTCCAGCCGGGCTCGTGCTCACCGCGAATCCCTCCCAACTCGTGACCGGGAGCTACCAGGCAGAAGTCCAGGTAAGCGCCGTATCCGCCTCGAATAGCCCGGCGACGCTTGTCGTCCGTTTCGATGTAGGGGAGGCGCCACCGGCCATCGGGCTCGCGAGCAATGCCATCGGGTTCGTGTGGGAGGAGGGACAGCCGTTTCCCGGAGCCCAATCCATCGCTGTCACGAACGCGGGCGGAGGCACGCTGGAGAATCTCGCCACTTCGGTTCGGTATCCCCAGGGCACCGTTTCCGGCTGGCTGACGGCATCACTGAACGCCGGAACGGCCCCTACCCAGCTTCGCCTCGAGGTCGATCCGGCCCAGCTGCAGACGGGCGTCTATGATGCGTTCGTGGACGTGTCGGCCCAGGGAGCCACGAACTCCCCGCAGGAGGTGCGGGTGCGGCTGACCGTGGGAAACCCGCCCCCCGAGATCGAGCTCACACCCTCATCCATCCAATGGACCACAGCAGAGGGCTCGCCGCCTGATCCGGTCTCCCGCACCATTCAGATCACGAATCGCGGAAGCGGCAACCTGGAGGGGATCGAGGCGACCGTCCAGTACACGGGAGGAGGCGCCCCCGGCTGGCTGAACATCGCGCTGAGCGGTGAAGAGGCACCGGCACTGCTGCAACTTACTGCCGAGAGCTCCGGACTCTCCCCGGGAACCTACCAAGCGGAGGTCACGGTCTCATCGCCCGACGCCGTGAACTCGCCCCAATCAGCATCCGTGGAGTTGCAGATCCTACCCAGGGTGGACACCGAGCTCTCCGAGATCCAGGCGGATCCGGACTCCCTGGTGGCCAATGGTGAGAGCACTTCCCAGATCACAGTGGTGCTCCGTGATCCGCGGGGGGTGCAGCTGCCCTTCGGGGGCCAGGATGTCATCCTCTCCACCACTGCCGGAGCGCTCGGCGAGGTCATCGACCATGGAGACGGGACGCACACCGCGACCCTGACGGCGCCGACCTCGGTGGGGACCGGGATGGTGACCGCCACCGTCGACGGGCAGCCCATCGGCGATGCAGTGGAGGTGGCTTTCACCGCAGGGCCCGCCTCTCCCGAAACGTCGCTCCTCACGGTGGACCCGGTGGAGCTGGCCGCGGACGGAGAGAGTGAAGCCACGGTGTTCGTGACGCTACGTGACGCGTTCGAGAACCCGCTGGATGCGGGCGGAGACGACGTGGAGATCACCCTCGACGGCGGGGGAACGCTGGGTACGCTGGTGGACCAGGGGGACGGCAGCTACACCACCACGCTGACGAGCCCCACCACCTCCGGGACAGCCACCGTGGGTGCCAGCGTGAATGGCGAGGAGCTGGTAGCGTCGGTGACGGTGACGTATGCAGCGAACGCGCCCGGACAGATCATCAAGTGGAGCGGTGACGAGCAGACGGGCACCGTGGGGGAGGAGCTCAGCGAGACTCTGACGATCCGCGTCGAGGACCGATTCGGCAACCGGGTGGCGGGAGCCACTGTGACATGGTCCCCCCAGGCGGGCTCCGCCGCCCCCACCAGCTCCACCACGAACCCAGCGGGGATGACGTCGACCACGTGGACGCTGGGCACGACGGCCGGAACCCAGACGCTCACCGCTTCGGTCGACGGGGTGGGAAGCCCGGTAGTCTTCACCGCCACTGCGGTACCGGGGCCGGCCGCCGCCATCGCCGTGCACTCGGGGGACGATCAGTCCGGCACGGTTGGAGAAGCGCTCGAGGACCCCGTCGAGGCCCGCGTCACCGACCAGTTCGGCAACCCCGTCTCCGGCGTCTCCGTCTCATGGACCCCTGCCGACGGCTCGGCGTCCCCCACCTCGTCCACCACGAACGCCCAGGGGGTCGCCGCCACCTCCTGGACCCTCGGCCCCGACGCCGGCACCCAGACGCTCACCGCTGCGGCTGCCGGTCAGTCCGTCCAGTTCTCCGCCACCGCCGAGTCCGCCGGTGCCGCCGCCATCGCCGTGCACTCCGGCAACAACCAGACCGGTACCGTGGGCACCACCCTCGACAACCCCCTCGAGGCCCGCGTCACCGACCAGTACGGCAACCCCGTCGCCGGCGTCTCCGTCTCCTGGACCACCTCCGACGGCTCGGCCAGCCCAACCCCCTCGACCACCAACACCCAGGGCATCGCCGCCACCACCTGGACCCTCGGCTCCACCCCCGGCTCCCAGTCCCTCACCGCCGCTGCCGCCGGTCAGTCCGTCCAGTTCTCCGCCACTGCCGAGGCGGGAGCCGCAGCCGCCATCGCCGTCCACTCCGGCAACAATCAGACCGGGACCGTCGGCACCGCGCTCGGCCAGCCCCTCGAGGCCCGCGTCACCGACTCGTTCGGCAACCCCGTCGCCGGCGTCTCCGTCTCATGGACCACCTCCAACGGCTCGGCCAGCCCAACCCCCTCGACCACCAACGCCCAGGGCATCGCCGCCACCTCCTGGACCCTTGGCTCCACCCCCGGCTCCCAGTCCCTCACCGCGTCGGCCGCCGGTCAGTCCGTCCAGTTCTCCGCTACGGCCGAGGCGGGAGCCGCAGCCGCCATCGCCGTCCACTCCGGCAACAACCAGACCGGGACCGTCGGTACCGCGCTGCCCACAGCGCTCCAGGCCCGCGTCACCGACTCGTTCGGTAACCCGGTCGCCGGTGTCTCCGTCTCCTGGACTCCTGCCGACGGCTCGGTCAGCGCCACGCCGACCACCACGAACGCGCAGGGGGTCGCCGCCACCTCCTGGACCCTCGGCCCCGACGCCGGCACCCAGACCCTCACCGCCGCCGCCGCCGGTCAATCCGTCCAGTTCTCCGCTACCGCCGAGTCCGCCGGTGCCGCCGCCATCGCGGTCCACTCCGGCAACAACCAGACCGGTACCGTGGGCACCGCACTCGATAACCCGCTCGAGGCCCGCGTCACCGACTAGTTCGGCAACCCCGTCTCCGGCGTCTCCGTCTCATGGACCCCTGCCGACGGCTCGGCGTCCCCCACCTCGTCCACCACGAACGCCCAGGGGGTCGCCGCCACCTCCTGGACCCTCGGCCCCGACGCCGGCACCCAGACGCTCACCGCCACCGCCGCCGGTCAGTCCGTTCAGTTCTCCGCTACCGCCGAGTCCGCCGGTGCCGCCGCCATCGCGGTCCACTCCGGCAACAACCAGACCGGTACCGTGGGCACCGCACTCGATAACCCGCTCGAGGCCCGCGTCACCGACTAGTTCGGCAACCCCGTCTCCGGCGTCTCCGTCTCATGGACCCCTGCCGACGGCTCGGCGTCCCCCACCTCGTCCACCACGAACGCCCAGGGGGTCGCCGCCACCTCCTGGACCCTCGGCCCCGACGCCGGCACCCAGACGCTCACCGCGTCGGCCGCCGGCCAGTCCGTCCAGTTCTCCG
>JBBDRS010000035.1:143564-190971 GCA_040905325.1 Gemmatimonadota bacterium | reverse complement strand
TCAGCGCCACGCCGACCACCACGAACGCCCAGGGGATCGCCGCCACCTCCTGGACCCTCGGCCCGGATGCCGGCACCCAGACGCTCACCGCGTCGGCCGCCGGCCAGTCCGTCCAGTTCTCCGCTACGGCTGAGCCCGCCGGCGCCGCCGCCATCACCGTTTTCTCCGGAAACAACCAGACCGGCACCGTCGGCACCACGCTGCCCGCGGCGCTCGAGGCCCGCGTCACCGACTCGTTCGGTAACCCGGTCGCCGGTGTCTCCGTCTCCTGGACTCCTGCCGACGGCTCGGTCAGCGCCACGCCGACCACCACGAACGCCCAGGGGATCGCCGCCACCTCCTGGACCCTCGGCCCGGATGCCGGCACCCAGACGCTCACCGCGTCGGCCGCCGGCCAGTCCGTCCAGTTCTCCGCTACGGCTGAGCCCGCCGGCGCCGCCGCCATCACCGTTTTCTCCGGAAACAACCAGACCGGCACCGTCGGCACCACGCTGCCCGCGGCGCTCGAGGCCCGCGTCACCGACTCGTTCGGTAACCCGGTCGCCGGTGTCTCCGTCTCCTGGACTCCTGCCGACGGCTCGGTCAGCGCCACGCCGACCACCACGAACGCCCAGGGGATCGCCGCCACCTCCTGGACTCTCGGCCCGGATGCCGGCACCCAGACCCTCACCGCGTCGGCTGCCGGTCAGTCCGTTCAGTTCTCCGCCACCGCCGAGGACCCGGCACCCTCGTTGGCCATGCTCCTCGGAGTGTCGTCGGCGAACTCCCTGGCTCGTGCGGCCTATAACCGGAAGGCACCGGAAGATCCGGACGCAGCCCCCGGCCCGCCTGAATACGGCATGGAAACCGAATGACGACTCTACAGATGCCAGCGGACCCGTCCATCCTCGGGGCCCTCTGTCCGGCCCCGCCGGAGGGGTGGCTGCCCGAGCTCGGGTGCGCGATGGCGGCCAATGATGTGCTCACCCTGGGAATCGCCGCCGCCGTCCTCCTCGCGGTCTTTACAGTGAGCATCCTTCGCACCCGCGCCCACACGCCGGGGGAACATGGCGCCGCGTTCCTTGTGTTCCCCACCCGTTCGGAGGGAGTTGCCGCCTGGGCAGTCCGGGACCGTGGGCCCAGCAGCCCCGACATCGGTTCCCGCAAACCCGAGCCGAGGGGCACCCCTCATCCAGCTGCGACGTGGCAGCCACCGGAGGGCCGGCCCCCTCACCCCGAGCGGCCCCGGGAGGCACCCGTCGCCGCGGACACATCCCCGGAGCACCCGGAGCCCCGGACCGTCGCTTCCGAGCGGATGACCCTCACCGCCGAGGACCGGGAGAATGCGGGCCGGGTGGATGGCAGTCGGTGGGTCGAAGAGGGAAAGGTGCGGTTCGAAGAGCCCCCGGAGGGCACTCTCCAGCTCCTCCCCGGACGGCTGGAACTGGACGCCGGACATGGCAGGAGCCGTGAGATCCGCTTCGTACGCGTACCGGGCGCACAGCCCGAAATGACCTTCGGACGGGCGGAAGGGCCTCCCTACAGGCACGTCCAGCTGGACTCGCCGACGGTCAGTCGCCTCCACGCGCGCCTCCGGTTCGATCAGGGGCGCTGGAGCATCCGGAATGAGTCGCGGACCAACCCGACGCTCCTGAACGGAGCGTCGCTCACCTCGCCAGAGGATGTCAGGACCCTCGAAGACCGCGACCGGATCGAGATGGGGGAGGTCGTCTTTACCTTCCGCCAACCCGAAGCCGGCGACCGGCTGCCCTTCCGGAGCTCCTGGTTCACCGACCGTGGGCGGCGCACCACCAACCAGGACGCCGCCGCGGTGAGGACGTTGGGAGACAGGAGGGAGCTCGGACTCGTATGTGACGGGATGGGCGCCCACACGGCCGGAGAGGTGGCCAGCCACCAGGCCATGGACGCCCTCGTAGCCCACCTGGAGACCGGAGGTGATCTGGGCGATGCGGTTCGCGCGGCGAACCGGGCAGTGCTCGATCGAGCGGGGGAGAGCGCCGAGACCGACGGGATGGGCACCACCCTGGTGGCCCTCCTCCGGGACGGGGGCGAATACGAGGTAGCCAATGTCGGGGACAGTCGCGCCTACCGGATCGACGGGGAGGGAATCGAGCAGATCACGGTGGACCATTCCTTCGTATCGGAGGTGGTGCGGGAGGGCCGGATGTCCGAAGAGGAAGCAGTGCGCTCCCCCTGGCGCAATGCCGTGACCCGGCACGTGGGGGCCGCCGACGAGCTGGAGGTGGATCTCTTCGGCTCCTTCTCGGCAGGGGACCCACACATCGTGCTCCTCTGTAGCGACGGAGTCCACTCGGTGCTGCCCCTCGACGAGCTCGAGCGGATCGTCCGAAGCACGCCGCAGATCCAGGATATGGCGAGGGCCATCGGCGAGGAGGCTCTCCGCCGGGGGAGCGACGACAACGTGACCGCCGTAGTCCTCCAGTTCGGGGGAGGCCTCCCGACGGGGTGACCGACCCTCTACGTTGAGGGGCGCCCAGGACCATCGCGCGCCCCTTGCCCGAGAGCACTGACCCCAACCGCCGATGTCTTCCGACACGTCCGACGAGCTACCGAGGATACCCGAGCTCGAGGCAGAGTACGAGCTCGTGCGGGAGCTCGGCCGGGGAGGCACGGCGATCGTCTACCTCGCCCGCGACCGCGAGCTCGGGCGGGACGTGGCGATCAAGCTCATCCGGCCGAGCCACCTGCGGGACGACGACGCCCTCGCCCGTCTGATTCGCGAGGCCCGGACGGTCGGTCAACTCCAGCATCCGAACATCGTGATGCTCCTGGGCACACGGCGCCTCGGCGAGGGAGGGCTCGCCCTGATCCTCCAGTTCGTTCCGGGCCGCACGCTGAAGCAGCGGATCCGCGACGAGGGCCCCCTGCCCTTCCCCGACTGCGAGCGAATCCTCCGCGACCTGGGCCGGGCCCTTGCCTACGCTCACCGCCGCCGTATCGTGCACCGGGACATCAAGCCCGAGAACGTCTACCTGGATGACGATGCCGGGGTGGCGCGGCTTGCCGACTTCGGGATCGCCCGCGCGTGGGACAGCGATTCCGGCCTCACTCTCCCCGGGACCGCCATCGGAACGCCCACCTACATGTCCCCGGAGCAGGTGGACGGAGGTGACCTGGACGGCCGGAGCGACCTCTACAGCCTGGGACTCCTGGGGTGGGAACTGGTCACCGGGCAGCAACCCTGGGCCGGTGAGAGTCTCTACAGCGTCATCTACAAGCAGAAGTACGAGGAGCTTCCGGCCCTCGAGGCCTTCCGCCAGGGAGTCCCCGCCAACCTGAGCCACGCGTTGCGGGGGTGCCTACCGAAGGAACCTGCGAGTCGGTGGCCCAGTGCGGAGGAATTCCTGGCCACGCTCGAAGAGGGCTCGTCCCTTCCGACCGATTCCGCGGCAGGGGCTGAAGACAGTGCGCCCGAGCCGCCCGATCCCGGTGCCGTCCTGGAAGAGATCCGCCGGTCCCGGGAGGGCGACACGTATCCCGCCCCCCCCCTCCCCCCCGGCCAGGGCGCGCCCCCCTCGGTGCACCCGAGCTCCCGATGGGACCGCGACCGAAAAGCGGTCCAGAGCACCAACTGGCGGAGAAACGCGGCCCTCCTGGCGCTCCTCCTCGTAGGGGGCGTCGGTGGCATCGCCTTTCTCGGAAACATCCTCGAGGGGGACGGCTTTGAAGACCAGCCTTTCCAGGGGATGAACGAGAATTGGGAGGTGCCGACCTCGGTCAGTGACGGCTCAGGGGACGCTCCGGAGGTTGCATTGGATAGTCTTGCCGGCTCGACCAACCCGGCCGATGCGTTCGGTGCGGGGGGAGCGACCGGGGCCGAGGCGAGCGACGCGGGCGCCGGAGCCGGAGACGCAGACGATCCGAGGGAAGCGGTGGCTCGTCTGGTACAGCTCCAGGGCGATGCACAGGCGGGATTCGTCGGGGCCCCGCTGCCGGAGCCGATCGTGATCCGGGTGGAAGATGAGGCCGGCGAGCCGCTGGCCGGGGTCCCCATCGTCCTCGGTGCCCCCCCGGGTGCAGGATCGGTGTCTCCCGAGCGAGCCATGTCGGATGAAGGGGGCGAGGTGAGGGCCACCTGGACCCTCGGGAGCACGGCACAGGAGCAGTCCCTCTTCGCCATCGTGGAGGGAATGGACGAGGTCGTGATTCGGATGACCGCCATGGGACGCGCCCGGCAGCCCGCCACGGTGGAGCTCGCCTCCGCCGGCAGCCCGTCGGCCACCGTGGGCAACGCGCTGGCCGATCCCCTCGCGGTTCGCGTTCTGGACGAGGGCGGAGCCGCCGTCCCGGGGCGTTGGGTCCGGTTCGTCCCCGCGGAGGGGGCGGGGGAGGTGAGTCCCGATTCGGTACGCACGGGTCCCGACGGCGTCGCCAGGGCGGCGTGGACGCTCGGATCGACCCCCGGGAATCAGACGGTCGAGGTGGTTGTGGCAGGAGCCGAGGGCGTCTCGACGAGCATCTCGGCGGTCGCTACGGCCCGCGTGCTCGCGGAGCGACCCGGTCTCGTGGCCGGGGGAAGCCACACCTGTAGCCTGGGCCCGGGAGGCACCCTCACGTGCTGGGGGGCCAACACACAGGGGCAACTCGGAGACGGCACCGCCAACCGCCGCCTGGCCCCGGCCGGGAGCGTCCCCGGGGGACCCTTCTCCAGAGCTACCGCGGGCTTTTCGCATTCATGCGCCCTGACCTCCGAGGGGGAGGCGTTCTGCTGGGGAGCGAACGATCAGGGCCAGCTCGGGGACGGCTCCACCACTTCGCGCTCCTCCCCGACCCGGGTGGCGGGCGTGCCCCGCCTGGTCGAGATCCAGGCGGGGGCGTCCCACACCTGCGGACGGACCGAGGCCGGCGAGGTCTTCTGCTGGGGCGGCAACGCGCAGGGACAGGTCGGGGACGGCTCGACCCAGACCCGCTCCACCCCCGTCAGGGTGGGTGGAAATACCCGGTTCACCCAGCTCGCCGTCGCGTGGGGGCATACCTGCGCTCTCACCTCCGGCGGCGGGGCGCTCTGCTGGGGAACGAACACCGCCGGTGAGCTGGGCCGAGCCTCCCTGGACATGTTTCCGACGCCCTCCGCGGTGCCCGGCGGGAACACCTTCCGACAGCTCTCCGCCGGCAACGCACACACCTGCGGCGTGACTTCCCAGGGGCAGGTGCTGTGCTGGGGGTCGAACCAGTACGGGCAGGTCGGGGACGGCTCGAGCGAGCCCAGGAGAACCCCCGTCACCATCGAAGCCCCGGGGCCCTTCGCCTCCGTCTCGGCAGGTGCCGCGCACACCTGCGCAGTGTCCGCTGACGGGGGCGCCTATTGCTGGGGTCGCAACATCTACGGACAGGTCGGCGACGGCACCACCACCGATCGACCCTCACCCGTCCCGGTCGAAGGCGGGTTCCGGTTCGAGACGGTGCACGCCTTCGGCTCCCACACCTGCGGACGCACCCCCGGCGGAGACCGCCTCTGCTGGGGATACAACGCCGAGGGGCAGCTGGGGGACGGCACGAGGGAGAACCGAGCGACCCCGGTGGAAGTGGGGGGTTGACCGCTCTCCCGACGCTTCACCCGCCGACGGTTACTGCGGAAACGCCCATTCCAGATACCAGGCCACCAGCGCATCGCCCCACCCCCAGGTTACCGCCGCCCCGGCAGCCAGGAAGATGCCGAAGGGGATCATCTTCCCGGTCCTCCAGGAAATGGGCCCGAAGACGAGAGTGCCGAGCACCGCCCCGAGGAAGAGGGAGAGGAGAACACCCCACCCACCCAGGAAGGCTCCGATCAGCGCCATCATCTTGATGTCCCCTCCTCCCATGGCCTCCTTCCGAAACACCTTCTCCCCCGCCCAGGCGACGAACCAGAGAAGGAAGAACCCGAGCGCCGCCCCCCCCAGGGACTGGACCCAGGTGATCTCAGGCGATACAAAGGCGAAGCCGAAACCGAGCGCCGCCCCCCCGACGGTGAACTGGTCCGGGATGATGTAGAAGCGCGCGTCGCTGATCGCGATTCCCAGGAGTATGGTGAGGAAGACCGCCCCCCGCACCGCCTCCCAATCAGGGCCGAGGGTCAGAACCATCCCCCCCCAGATGAGGCCTGTCAAAAGCTCCACTGCCGGATACTGTACGGAAATGCGCTCCCGACACCCCCGACACCGTCCGCCCAGGGCGAGCCACCCGAGCACGGGGACGTTGTGATACCAGCGGATCCTCTCACCACACTTCGGGCAGGTGCTGGGTGGCGAGACCACCGAGCGATCCTCCGGCCAGCGCAGCGAGCAGACGTTCAAGAACGAACCGACCGCCATGCCGAAGAGGGCGGCGACCGTTGCGAGGATCCAGGGGTCTGGGATGGGCGTCATGGCGAGGCGCTTGAATCGGATGAGGAGGGCGGGACCGATCCCGAACGGGGCGCCTTGGATTCGGTCTGGGACGGACCCGGGCCGTCGGCAGTGGGGTTGAGAGCCCACATCAGGATGGACCCGGCCACGGCGGCGTTCAGCGATTCGACGTCGGGTGCCAAGCGGAGGGCCACCAGGGCCGCAGCCCTCTCGACCGCAGCAGGCCGCGGCCCGGCCCCCTCGTTCCCCACGAGGAGCACGAACCCCCCCGCGGTCCCCGGAGGGACTGCGAACTGCCGCACATCCTGCCCCCCCGCATCAGCCACGAAGAGGGGAAGGCCGGCGGCCGCGAGCCAGGAGAACACCTCGTCTTCATGCCCGCGGTGGACGGGGACGCGGAAGGAGAGCCCCACGGCGGCACGAACGACCTTGGGGTTCCATGGGTCCACGGTCCCGTCGAGTGCGATCACGCGATCCAGCCCGAAAGCGGCCGCCGCCCGAATCAGGGTGCCCACGTTCCCCGGGTCCTGGATTGCGTCGAGGAGGAGAATCCGTTCCGACAAGAGGCCAACGGGGTCCTCTTGCGGGTCGGGCAGCTGGGGTCGAGGCTCCTCCGCCACGGCCAGGACGCCCTGGGGGGACTCGGTATCGGAGAGCGCCTCGATCTCGCTCCGGTGCAGGCGCAGTACGGACACGCCTTCCGCCTCCAGCGCCTGGCCCAACCCATCGTCTCGGCGGCCGGTCTCCAGGAGGGCGAACCGGATCCGCGCTCCGGCCTCCCGCGCGGTCGAGACCGTCCGGGGGCCCTCCAGGAGGACGAGGCCCTCCCTGGAGCGGCCCTTTCGATCGCGGAGGCGACGGATCAGGCGCCGTTTCGCATCACTCAGCCCCTGCATATGATCCCCTCGAGGCGGGACCCCGCATTTCGGCCGGCTGGGTGCGGAACGCAGGGACCCCTGCGTATCTTCCTGGAACCGCTCTCACGCTGCGCCTCCCTCATCCCTTCCCGGAACCATGCACCCACCCTCCCTTCCCATAGTCCTCACCATCGCTGGAAGCGACAGCGGTGGCGGAGCTGGCATCCAGGCCGACCTCAAGACGTTCCAGGCGTTCCGCACCTTCGGCACCAGCGCCGTGACGGCGATCACCGCGCAAAATACCACGGGTGTGACCGACGTGCACCCGGTGCCGCTCAAGATGGTGCGCGCCCAGATCGACGCCGTGGTCGAGGACCTCCGTCCGCAGGGAGTGAAGACGGGGATGCTCGCCACCGCGGAGCTCGTGGAAACGGTGGCCGAGGCGTGCCAGGACCACGAACTCGAGAATCTGGTGGTCGATCCCGTGATGGTCGCGAGCACGGGAGCCCGCCTCCTCGCGCGCGATGCCGTGAAGTCCCTCGTCCAGCGCCTCCTCCCCCTCTGCACCGTGGTGACGCCGAACCTGGAGGAGGCCCGCATCCTCACGGGGCTCGCCGTGGAAGGAGAGGAGGGCCAGAGGGCGGCAGCCCGGTACCTGGTCGAGCAGGGGGCTGGGGCTGCCCTGGTGAAGGGCGGACACGACCGGGGCCCCGAGCTCATCGACCTGCTCTGGGATGGCCAGGAAGAGCGGGTCTGGAGGCGTCCCCGGATGAATACCCGCAACACCCACGGGACCGGTTGCACCCTCTCTGCGGGGATCGCTGCGGGGCTGGCGCACGGGTACTCGGTTCCGGAGGCCGTGACCGCCTCGCTCACCTTCGTGTCCGCCGCCATCCGCACGGCCCCCGGGCTCGGGAGCGGATTCGGACCGCTGAATCACCTGGCGCCAGTCGAGCTGCGACCTAGAGAGGGAAAACGCTAGAAGGCTGTTGAAGAAGGTGAGGGCTCGCGCGCCCATGCGGGCGCCCGTTGCTCGATGCGACGGCGGAGCGATGGACTCATCATCGCCTCGACCGAGAGGCTCAAAACCCCTTCGCCGGGTTCAGCCCATCCGCGCCAGGACTCCCCTGACGAGGCGCTCGAAGGTCTCGCCGGCAGCTTTTCCGGCTTCCATCACCTCCTGATGGGAGAGCGGCTCGGGCGAGAGTCCGGCGGCGTGATTCGAGATGAGAGAGAGGCCGAGCGTGCGCAGGCCGAGGCTGCGAGCGGCCACCACCTCGGGGACCGTCGACATCCCCACCGCGTCGGCGCCCAACGCGCGGAGCATGCGGACCTCTGCCGGCGTTTCGTAGGAGGGGCCCAGGACCCCGGCGTAGACCCCTCGCCTCAGGGGCACACCGAGCTCCGCAGCGACGTCCAGCGCCAGCCCCTGTAGCTCCGGGTCGTATGGCGCGCTCATGTCGGGAAACCGGTCCTCTTCCTCGAGCACCGCGCCCGTAAGCGGGCTCCGCCAGTTGAAGTTGACCTGGTCGTCCAGGAGGAGGATGTCCCCCGGCGAGAGACGCGGATCGATGCCCCCGGCTGCATTGCTCAGCACGACGGTCCGGACCCCGAGCCGCGCGGCAACCCGTATGGGCGCCACCACCAGTGCCGGGGAATGGCCCTCGTACAGGTGGAGCCGACCCGCCTGCAGCAGCACCCTTCGGCCCTCGAGCTCCCCGGCGATGAAGCGTCCCGCATGTCCCGCCACCCCGGCGGAGGGGAAGCCCGGGATACCGCGGAAATCGACCGAGACACCCTTCCCCGGCGAGTCGGCGAGACCGCCCAGGCCGGAGCCGAGCACGATGAGGATTTCCGGCCTCCAGGGCAGGTGCTCCCCGAGAGCTTGCGCGGCACGGTCGAGCATGGGCTCCTGCATCATACACCTCTGCTTCCGGGTCGGAGATGGCGGGCGGAGGGTGGCATGCACTGGTTCGCATGAGCTGTTCGCGTCGGCACTGGCGACGGCATCCGTGGTCGCCGCCACGATAGCCCCAGCGGAGCGCCCCTTCAACCACATCCCGGAGGGGCGCTTCCCGTGGAGGGCAGCCTGATCGCTCTGCCATTCCGGCACCCGATGGCCATCCGATGGCCGAAATGGCGGGGAGATGGCCGGGATTGGGCGGAATCTGGGCGGCACGGAGGTTGCACCACCAAGGGCAGCGCAGCATCGCATCAACGACGCATTGAATATCAGGCAACGCCTCAACAGGAGAAGTCATGGGCAAGGTCATCGGCATCGATCTCGGGACCACCAACTCCGTCGTTTCGGTCATGGAGGGCGGGGAGCCCGTCGTGATCCCGAACGCGGAGGGCGGACGAACGACCCCCTCGGTCGTGGCATTCTCCAAGGATGGAGAGCGGCTCGTGGGCCAGGTGGCCCGGCGACAGGCCATCACCAATCCCGAGAACACGATTTCCTCCATCAAGCGCTTCATGGGGAGGCGTTACGACGAGGTGTCCCAGGAGCGGGACCTGGTCCCCTACGATGTGGTCCGCGACGACCAGGGCCGGGTCCAGGTCCGGGTGCCGAACGCCGACAAGACCTTCACCCCGCCCGAGATTTCGGCGATCACCCTGCAGAAGATGAAGCAGACCGCGGAGGACTACCTGGGCCAGAAGGTGGCTCAGGCGGTCATTACCGTCCCGGCCTATTTCAACGACTCCCAGCGGCAGGCCACGAAGGACGCCGGGAAGATCGCCGGCCTGGAAGTCCTCCGAATCATCAATGAGCCCACCGCGGCGGCCCTCGCCTATGGCCTCGACAAGAAGAAGGACGAGAAGATCGCGGTCTTCGATCTCGGGGGCGGAACGTACGACATCTCCATTCTGGAGCTGGGCGACGGGGTCTTCGAGGTGAAGTCCACGAACGGTGACACCCACCTGGGCGGGGACGACTTCGACCAGCGCATCATCGACTGGCTCGTGGGCGAGTTCAAGAAGGAGCAGGGTGTCGACCTGTCGAAGGACCCCATGGCGCTCCAGCGACTCAAGGAGGCCGCCGAGAAGGCGAAGATGGAGCTGAGCTCCACGATGCAGACCGACATCAACCTGCCCTTCGTGACGGCGACGCAGGAGGGTCCGAAGCACATGAACGTCTCCCTCACGCGGGCCCGGTTCGAACAGCTCGTGGACGATCTGATCGAGCGTACGATCCAGCCCATGAAGGCCGCGCTCAAAGACGCCGGGCTCGATGCGTCCGACGTGGACGAGGTGATCCTGGTGGGTGGTTCTACCCGGATTCCGAAGGTCCAGGAAGTGGTGAAGGAGTTCTTCGGGAAGGATCCGCACCGCGGAGTGAACCCCGACGAGGTCGTGGCCATCGGCGCCGCGATCCAGGCGGGTGTCCTCGCGGGCGACGTGAAGGACGTCCTCCTGCTCGACGTGATTCCCCTCTCGTTGGGCATCGAGACGCTGGGAGGGGTCATGACCCCCCTCATCGAGCGGAACACCACGATCCCGACCAAGAAGGCGGAGGTCTTCTCCACCGCCGAGGACAATCAGACGACGGTAGAGATCCACGTGCTGCAGGGCGAGCGCAAAATGGCGCTGGACAACAAGACCATCGGGAAGTTCCAGCTCACCGGAATCCCGCCGGCCCCGCGCGGCGTGCCCCAGGTGGAGGTGACCTTCGATATCGATGCGAACGGGATCCTTCAGGTGTCCGCGAAGGACCGGGCGACCGGCAAGGAGCAGAAGATCCGGATCGAAGCCTCGTCCGGGCTGAGCGAGGATGAGATCGACCGCATGGTTCAGGACGCCGAAGTCCACGCCTCCGAAGACGAGGAGCGCAAGCAGAAGGTCGAGGCGCGCAACAACCTCGACTCTCTCGTCTATCAGGTGGAGAAGGACTCGGGTGAGTGGGGCGACAAGGTGGACGACGAATTGAAGTCCCGGCTGGACACGGCCGTCGAGGGGGCCAAGACGGCCCTGAAGGGAGACGACGCGCAGACGATGAATTCCGCTCGGGACGAGTTGATGCAGGCCTTCAGCGCCGCAGGACAGCAGGTCTACCAGGCGCAGGCGGCCGAGGCGGGCGCCCAGGAGGACGGTGCCGGTGGGGAGGGGCCCACCGTGGAGGAGGAGCCCACAGGTCCGGAGCAGGACGACGTGGTGGAGGCCGACTACGAGATCGTCGACGACAAGAAGGACTGACCACCGCGCATGACCCGTGGGAGGCGACCGGTCGGAGAAGCCTGGGGGGATCGGTCTCGGGCGAATCCGTGTAGAAGACTTTCGAACCCCCGAGAGGGGATGAACGTTGACATCTGAGAGGCAGACATGACCGATCCGCTCACAGCCAAAATTCGTGTCCTGACCGTCACTGCACTCGTTGCAGGCTTCGGGCTCGGCGCCGCCTCGATCATGGGGTGGACAAACCTCTCCTTCGCGGACCCCGCCATCACGCAGGCGCCGCAGGTCTCCGAAGATCTCGTGCAGCCGGCGGTGGACCTCAGCAACGCCTTCGTCGAGATCTCTCGGGCGGTAACGCCCGCCGTGGTCCGAATCGAAGTCGAGCGACCCCGGACAGTCGCCCAAGGACCCGGCCAGAACCCATTCGAAAGGTTCTTCAACCCCCCGGAGGGCAGAGGCGGCGAGCAGCAGCCCCAGCAGCTTCCGCCCCAGATCGCGGGCGGGAGCGGGTTCATCGTCTCTCAGGACGGTTATGTCCTCACGAACAACCACGTGGTCTCGGATGCCACGCAGATCCAGGTCCACCTCCCCGATGGCCGGGAATATCCCGCCGAACTGGTGGGGACCGACCCCACCACGGACGTGGCGGTAGTCAAGATCGACGAGCGCAACCTTCCCACCCTCAGCCTGGGGAGCTCCTCCGAGGTGCGGGTGGGTGAGTGGGTGCTCGCAGTGGGCAATCCCGGGTTCGGGCGCGGTTCCCCGCTCGAGTATACGGTCACCACCGGGATCGTGAGCGCCATCGGCCGTCCCCTCCAGCTCCTGCAGCAGGAGCTTTTGCGGCAGGAGGAGTTCCAGGAGGTGGCCGGGTACGCCATCGAGGACTTCATCCAGACCGACGCCGTGATCAACCCCGGAAACTCCGGGGGGCCGCTAGTGAACGTGCGGGGCCAGGTGGTCGGGATCAACACCGCCATCTCCTCCCCCACGGGCTTCTACCAGGGGTACGGCTTCGCCATCCCCATCGACCTGGCTCAGCGGATCATGGTCGATCTCGTGGAATTCGGAGAGGTACGGCGGGCCCTCCTCGGCGTGTCCATGCGAGCGGTCACGAACGTGGACGCCGAGTACTATGGCCTCCCGCGCCCCACGGGCGTCCTGGTGGAGGAAGCGACCTCGGGCGGCCCGGCCCAGGCCGCGGGAATCCAACCCGAAGACGTGATCGTCGCCGTCGACGGTGAGCCGGTGGAGCGGCCGGGACAGCTCCAGCTGCGGATCGCGCAGCGGCGTCCCGGAGACGAGGTGACCGTCCGATTCTACCGCAATGCCGAGCCCCAGGAGGTACAGGTACAACTGGGGGAGGCGGACCTGGCGCCGCGGACGGCACAGGCGCCGTCGCCCCAGGAGCCCCAGGCTTCGGAGCGGCTTGGCATCGAAGTCGTGAACATGACGTCCGAGATCGCCGCGGAAGCCGGATACGACGTGGCCGAAGGGGTGATCATTCGGCAGGTGGCACCGACGGGTCCGGCGGGTCGTGGGGGCGTGATCCCCGGTGAGGTGATCCAGGAAATCAACCGGGAAGAGATCTCGGACGTGGCCGACGTGGACCGGCTCCTGGCCGACCTGCAGGGGGGCGACATCGTGTCGCTTCGCCTCGGTCGACCCGACGGAGGCAGCCGCGTCGTGAACATCCGGATTCCGGGGTGAACCGCCCGAGGGGTTGATCCCCTTCCATGACACCTCCATCGCCCGGATCCGCCACATTTGGCGGGTCCGGGCGATTTCACACCTCCTTCGGAGGCCCTCGTCCGTGTTGATGGCCCTTCCGACCGCGGTTATGTTTTTCGGTCGGATCGAGGCGCGAAAGTGGCGGAACTGGTAGACGCGCGAGATTTAGGATCTCGTGGCCTCGGGCCGTGGGGGTTCGAGTCCCCCCTTTCGCACTCTTCATCAGCAATCCACCCGAGATCCAATGTCCATAGACGCATCCAGGCTCCAGATCTCCCTCGATCAGGGGGAGCGGTGGCGCCGAACCCTCAACATCACCGTCCCGGCCGAGATCGTTCAGGCCGAACGGCAGACTGCAATCCGCAAGCTGTCGAGCCGGGTGAACATCCCCGGGTTCCGGGCCGGCAAGGTCCCGGCCTCGGTGGTGGAGAAGCGGTTCGGTCCCGCCGTCGAGCAGGAGGTCCTCGATCGTGTGATCGGGGAGGCGTACCGGGGCGCGCTACAGCAGAACGAGCTGCGACCCATCAGCGAGGGACAGGTGGGTGAGGTCGACTACGAGCCGGACACGGACCTCGCCTTCGCAATCTCCTTCGATGTGGCTCCCAGCGTCGAGCTGTCGCGGCTCACGGGGTTCCAGGTGCGCCGTCCGGTCATCGAGGTGGGCGGTGGGCAGGTGGACGAGGTGATCGAGCGCTTGAGCGAGCAGCACGGCACCTGGGAGCCCCGGGAGGAGGGGACACCCGAGGAGGGCGACATGGTGTCGGTGCGCATCTTGCGCTTGGCAGAGGACGCCGACGGAGATCCGCGCAGCTACGAATTCACCCTCGGGAAGGGGGAGGCGATCCCCGACGTCGAGGCCGCTATCCGGACCCTCGAGGTGGGAGGTGAAGGGGAGTTCACGGTGAGCTTCCCGGACGATTTCCCGACGGAGGAACGACGCGGCGAAACGGACGAGCTCCGCATCTTCCTGGACGGACGGAAAGCCCTCCAACGACCCGATCTGGACGACGATTTCGCGGCGCAGGTCGGGGAGTTCGAGTCCATGGAGTCCCTCCGCGCCCGGATTCGCGAGGATCTGGAAAAGGAGGCAGAGGAGGAGTCCCGGGCCGCGATGCGCGGAGATCTCCTCGAGCAGATCCTCGCGGCGAACCCCTTCGAGATCCCGGACACCATGGTGGATCAGTACATCCGGTCAGCCGTGGGTGGGAACGACGAGATCCCTGCCGAGGAGCTGGCGAAGCTGCGGGAGGAGGTCCGGCCGCAGGCAGAGCGCGCCGTCAAGCGCTTCCTCGTGGTCGATGAGATCGCCCGCACGCGGGAGCTCACTGCGACGGAGGACGAAGTGGACGAGAGGGTCGAGGCCATCGCGGAACGGACGGGCGCGACCCCCAACGAGGTATATGCCCGGCTTCAGAAGTCGGGAGCGCTGGAACGGCTGGAGAGAGAAATCACCGAGAAGAAGGTGTTCGAGTTCCTGGAAGGTGAATCCACCATCGTGGACGCTGCCTGACCCGGCCTTCGACCCACCCCACCTGAGACTGTCACCCATCGAGGGAGTTCAGCCCGACCATGCCGATCTATCCGCCTTACGTCATCGAGCGCACCAGCCGGGGAGAGCGGAGTTACGATATCTTCTCCCGCCTCCTCATGGACCGCATCGTGTTCCTGGGGACGCCGGTGGACGACCAGGTGGCGAACATCATCGTGGCTCAGCTCCTCTTTCTCGATGCGGAGGACCCGGAGCGGGAAATCTACATGTACATCAACTCCCCCGGAGGGAGCGTGTACGCGGGTCTGGCTATCTACGACACCATGCAGCATCTCCGGGCGCCCGTCTCCACCTTCTGCGTGGGAATGGCAGCGTCCATGGGAGCGCTCCTCCTCGCCGGGGGACGCGAGGGGGGACGGAGTGCGTTGCCCAACTCGCGTATCATGATCCACCAGCCGTCCTCGGGGTACCAGGGGTCGGCGGCGGACATCGAGATCGCAGCGAGGGAGGTTCTGAGCGTCCGGAAGCGACTCAACGCGATCCTCGCCAAACACACGGGGCAGACGGAGGAAAGGATCGCCAAGGACGTGGACCGGGACTATTTCATGGGCCCTGAGGAGGCCGAGGAGTACGGCCTCATCGATCGGGTCCTGCGCAACCGGGACGCAGTGGGCAAGCCGGCGGACACGGAAGGGGAAGCATCCTCTGCGTCGTCCGAGCCGGAATCCTGATTTCGCCAGTGCGGGACCGAGCCGGCCGCCGCCGAAGGGACAAGGAGTGAACCATGCCTAGCGACAAACACCTCCGATGCAGCTTCTGCGGAAAGTCGAAGGACTCCGTGCGGAAGTTCATCTCGGGACCCAGCGTCTACATCTGCAACGAGTGCGTGGCGCTCTGCAACGAGATCCTCGAGGAGGAGGAAGATCGCTCCGCAGCCGAGCCCACCGTCCCCAGCCTCGCACCCAAGGAGATCAAGGGGACGCTCGACCAGTACGTGATCGGTCAGGAGGCGGCAAAGAAGTCCCTGGCAGTGGCGGTCTACAACCACTACAAGCGGGTGAACCACCGGGGCATCCTGGACGACGTCGAGGTGGAGAAGGCGAACATCCTCCTCGTCGGCCCCACCGGTGTGGGGAAAACACTCCTGGCGCAGACCCTCGCTCGCATCCTGAACGTTCCCTTCACCATCGCGGACGCCACCACGCTCACCGAGGCCGGATACGTCGGGGAGGACGTGGAGAACATCCTGGTGCGCCTCCTCCAGGCCGCCGACTACAACGTCACGGACTGCGAGAGGGGCATCATCTACATCGACGAGATCGACAAGGTCTCGCGGAAGTCCGAGAACCCGTCCATCACCCGCGACGTCTCGGGCGAAGGCGTGCAGCAGGCGCTCCTGAAGATTCTGGAGGGGACCGTCGCCTCCGTCCCCCCGCAGGGCGGCCGGAAGCACCCCCAGCAGGAGTACATCCAGATCGACACCCGCAACATCCTCTTCATCTGCGGGGGTGCCTTCGACGGCCTGGAGAAGATCGTGGAATCCCGCATCGGCCGACGCCGGATCGGATTCGACGAAGAAGGCGAGGAACCGACCGAGGCCAAGCAGGACCAGAACATGCTCATCCAGGCCGAGCCCGAGGACCTGCAACGGTTCGGACTCATTCCGGAGCTGGTGGGACGGCTCCCGGTAATGGTGAACCTGGACGAGCTCGACGAGGATGCCCTCGTCCGGATCCTGCAGGAGCCGAAGAACGCCCTCGTGAAGCAGTATAGTAAGATGTTCGAGCTCGAGGGGATCGGCCTGACCTTCGATCCCGAGGCCATTCGGGCGATTGCCCGGAAGGCGCTGGACCGGGGCACCGGAGCCCGGGGACTCAGGGCCGTCATCGAATCCGTGATGCGGGACGTGATGTACGACACCCCCTCACGGGACGACGTGCGAGAAGTGGTGATCACCTCGGAAAGCGTGGAAGGTGGCGTGGCCCCTCTCCTGGTGCTCCACGGCGAAGGTGCGAAGCAGAAGAAGGAAGCCTGACCTCCCCCGATGGAGTGACGCGGATGGACGAGAAGCGGACGGAGCGCGGAAAGGAGCGCCTTCCCGTCCTGGCTCTTCGTGACCTCGTCTACTTCCCCGGGATGGTTCTCCCTCTCCTTGTAGGAAGGCCGCGCTCGGTGCAGGCACTCGACGCCGCCGAGTCCGGGGACGGCCGTATCCTCCTCGTGGCACAGCGGGACGCGGAAGAGGACGACCCCGGGTCGGAAGGCATCCACCGGGTGGGAACCATCGCCCGTCTCGTGCAGCGCTCTCCCCTCCCCGACGGCTCGAACCGCGTCGTTTTCGAGGGCATCGAGCGGGCGCGGGTCCGACGGTTCCTGACCCTCCCCGGAACCCTCCGGGCCGAGGCCGACGGGTTTCCCTACCCCGCAACCCCCGAGGACGAAGCCCGGGAGGTCGACGCCATTGCCCGGCGCCTTCGCCGCGCCGCGAAGGAATACTCGTACCTCCACCCGGATCTCCCCGACGACCCCGCCGGGATCCTGGGAGAGGTCGAGGACCCTGCGCGTGCCGTGGACCGGATCGCCGGCCACCTCCTGGTCCCCGCTGCCGACAAGCAGCCGATCCTGGAAGCCGCCACCCTCGGGGAGGCCGCCCAGCGGTGCGCCGAGCTCCTTGAACGGGAGCTCGAGATCCTCCGCATCGAGGAGCGCCTCGACGAGGAAATGCATCGTCAGATGGACCAGGAGCGGCGGCACATCTATCTGAAGGAGCAGCTGCGGGCGATCCACAAGGAGCTGGGGGACGACGACCCCGAGTGGGGAGACCTGGAAGCCAGCCTGCGAGCGGCCGAACTCCCGGAGGAGGTCGCCCAACGCGCCGAGCGCGAGCTGGCGAGGCTCAAGAAGCTGAACCCCATGGCGCCGGAAGCGGGCGGGCTCCGGAACTATCTCGACTGGGTCGTGAGCCTCCCCTGGACGGTCCGAACCACCGATCGGGTCGACGTGCCTCACGCGCGCAGCGTGCTGGAAGAGGCACACCACGGCCTTGAAGAGGTGAAGGATCGCATCCTGGACCACATCGCCGTCCTCTCCCTGGTGGGCAAGCTGAAGGGGCCGGTCCTCTGTCTGGTGGGGCCTCCCGGGGTGGGGAAGACCTCCCTCGGGCGGAGCATCGCCCGCGCCCTCGATCGGCGGTTTGTGCGCATCTCGCTGGGCGGTGTTCGGGACGAAGCGGAGATCCGGGGACACCGCCGGACGTACATCGGAAGCCTGCCGGGACGCATCGTGCAGGGCCTCCGGCAGGCGGGCTCGAGCAACCCCGTGTTCCTCCTGGACGAGGTGGACAAGATCACCCGGGACGGGCACGGCGACCCGGCTGCGGCCCTCCTCGAGGTCCTCGATACCGAGCAGAACCAGAACTTCCGTGACCACTACCTGGAGCTGGGGATGGACCTCTCGGAGGTCCTCTTCGTCGCGACGGCGAATACCCTCTCCGGAATCCCGGACCCGCTCCGGGACCGGATGGAGGTGATCCGCATCCCGGGCTACCTGGACCAGGAGAAGCGGGCCATCGCACGGCGCTTTCTGTTTCCGACCCAGCTCCGGCGGCACGGCTTGAGCCCCGACCTCGTGGATATCTCGGAGCCCGCTCTGGAAGCCATTTCCGGGGAGTACACCCGCGAGGCCGGGGTTCGCGAATTCGATCGGCACCTTTCGCGGGTGGCGCGGAAGCTCGCCCGCGAAGTCGCGGACGGCCGTCGGGGTCCGGACGCATCCGTGAAGGTCGAGGCGCCCGACCTCCATCGGCTCCTCGGTCCCCCCCGCCACCGACGGACCGCGCCGACGGACTCCAACGATCGGGTCGGCATCGCCACAGGCCTCGCCTGGACCGCAGTGGGGGGAGAGACGCTCGAGGTAGAGGTCGCGGTCGTGCCGGGAACCGGTGCAATCCAGCTTACGGGGACCCTCGGCGATGTGATGAAGGAGTCCGCGGTGGCGGCGTTCACCTTCGCCCGGGCGAGAGCCAGGTCCCTTGGCCTGTCTCTGGACTTCCATCGGGAGGTGGACATCCACATCCACATTCCCGAGGGAGCGACGCCGAAGGACGGGCCCTCCGCGGGGGTCACCATTGGGGCCGCTCTCGTCTCCGCGCTCACGGGCTTTCCCACGCGTGCCAACGTGGCCATGACAGGCGAGATCACGCTGCGCGGCCGCATCCTGCCGGTGGGAGGAATCCGGGAGAAGGCGGTAGCGGCCCTCCGCGAGGGGATGGACGTGGTCGTGATTCCCCTGGGGAATGCCAGCGAACTGGAAGGGCTCCCCCGCGACGTGACCGAGCACCTCCGCTTTCGTCTTGTGGACCGGATGGATGACGCCCTGCAAGAGGTATTCGGAAGAGAGTTCGGCCACCCCGGGCCACTCCGGATCGGCGAACGGGACTTCGACGGCGGCATCCCCCTCTCTCAGTAGCCTTCTCACCGCGAGCCGAGACGCCAGAGTGAAGATTCGCAGCCTGGAGTTCGCCGGGACCGTCGTCGACCCGACGGCTCCCCTCCCTTCCGACCTTCCGCAGATCGCCTTCGCAGGGCGGTCGAACGTCGGAAAGTCCTCTCTCATCAACACACTGCTCCGGCGGACCCGAAAGGCCATCGCACGGGTCTCGGGGGAACCGGGCAAGACGAGGGCGATCAACTTCTTCCGAGTGAACGACGCCTTCTTCCTGGTGGACCTGCCGGGGTACGGATTCGCCCGGGTGCCCGCATCCGTGCGCGAGAGCTGGAAGGAGCTCGTGGAGGGATACCTGGCCCGCAAGGACGGGCCACAGGGTGTGGTGCAGCTCATCGACGCACGGCACGAGCCCACCGCGCTGGACCTCGAAATGATGGAGTACCTCGCCGGGCTGGGGGTCCCCGCCATCGTCGCCCTGACGAAGGTGGACAAGCTGAAGTGGTCGCAGAGAGCCGCCCGGATCAACGGACTCACCGACCACCTCGGTGTCGACGCCTCCCAGATCATTCCCTTCTCGTCAAAGACCGGGGAGGGTCGTGAGGAGCTCGCCGACGCGCTCCTCGCGCTCCTTGCGAGTGAAGGGGTCGAGGGCGCCGAGTGATGATGCCTCGTCTCCTCCCGTTGCTTTCGATCTCCGTTCTTGCGGGGTGCGGACTCCTGTTCGAGGAAGAGACTCAGGCGCGGACCGCACCGACTCCCGCGGGAGAGGAGTTGTCGGGCGAGGAGCTACCGGTTGGTCTGGGCACGCTGCGACAGGCCGAAATCTCGATCCACCTCAGGCGAGGCGACCTGGAAATGTCCGTCACCCCGCTGTCGGAGTCGGTGATCCGCGTCACCGCGCCGGACACCTACGAGCGACTTTCCGCCCTCGCCGGAGGCCATCAACGCCACTTCACGGAACGGACCGGGTCCGCCATGGCCTTCCAGCTCTTCCTGGTCGCGGTCTATTCCGAAGCGAATCCGGTCGGCTTCGAACCCCAGGGCCTCACCCTCGTGAACCGGGGCCTGCGATACCGGCCGGTGGAGGTGCGCCCGGTCACTCCCGGGTGGGATCGGAACCGGGTGGAGCCGAGGGAGACCCTCATGGCCGTATATGCCTTCCCGCCGGAGGTCGACCTCGAAGGATCGCTGGAAGTGGAATACCAGGAAATTCGGGTGCGGGACTGGGACGACGTCCTCCGCCGGATCCAGGCCGAGCGGGCACGCATCGGCACACGCTGAGGTCGGGGTCGAGGCAGGATGGACCAGGGTTCGGCTGGAGTGCGTGGGATCCACCCCGGCGCCACACCCCTTCAGACGTCGATTCCGTACGTCTTGATCTTCCGGTAGAGGGTTCTCTCCCCGATACCGAGCGCCTCGGCTGCGAGCCTACGATTCCCGTCCGTCTCGCGGAGCATGGACCGTATGGCCCGCTCCTCCAGTTCGTCCATGGTCATGCCGGGCTCGAACACCACGCGTCCCGTTCGGTCCTCCCCGCGGGCTTCGTCGTTGACCCGATCCGGGGTCGAACCCTCGGTGGTCACACTCCGCGTGGACTCCGCGCCACCCTCCTCGGCATCGGCGTCCCCCCGACCCACCAGCCTGGGCGCAGTCCGCACCCCTACCTCGACCCCCCCCGCCGGGGAGAGGAGCCAACCGGATCCTTCCTCCCCATCCAGCCGATCCTCCACTTCTTCGCGGTACGCTTCGAACTCGCGCCGGAGCTCGTCCATGTCCACCCGCATATCCATCAGGGTGCGGAACACGAACTCCATCTCCGGCCGGAGTCCGCCCGGCCCTTCGGCGGGTGATCGGTCCGAGGAGGGCCCGTCGCCGCGCGAACCGGCGTCGGCCTCGGACTCGATGGCATGCGGCTGGAATGGCACGGGAAGGAGGGCCGAACGCCGCCCGGTTCGGAGCTCCTCGGGGATGTCCCGGGGGCCGACCTCCCGCCCTGGCGAAAGGACGACCATGCTCTCCACCAGGTTCCTGAGCTCCCGGACGTTTCCCGGCCAGTCGTACGCCTTGAGGAGTTCCATGGCCTCCGGCGAGATACCCGAGAACGACCGGTCCATGCGCGACACCAGGTCGCGGACGAAGTGGTCGATGAGGACGGGCACGTCCTCCCGCCGATCGCGCAGGGGAGGAAGGGTCACGTTCAGGATGTTGAGGCGGTAGTAGAGGTCCCGACGGAAATCTCCCGAGAGGACCTGATCCCGGAGGCGACGGTTGGTGGCACAGATGATCCGGACGTCCACCCTGATCGGCTTTTCTCCCCCGACCCGCATGAACTCCCGCTGCTCCAGCACCCGCAGGAGCTTTGTCTGGGTGGAGAGCGGCATCTCGCCGATTTCGTCCAGGAAGAGGGTTCCCCGATGCGCGATCTCGAAGAAGCCCCGGCGGGCGTCGATGGCCCCGGTGAAAGCTCCCTTTTCGTGGCCGAAGAGCTCACTTTCGAGAAGGCTCTCGGAGAGGGCGGCGACATTCACCGCCAGGAAGCCCCGGTGCCGGCGAGGGGAGAGTTGGTGGATGCCCCTGGCGACGAGCTCCTTCCCGGTCCCCGACTCCCCGGTGATGAGGACGGTGGATTCCACGGGGGCAATCTGGATGATGCGTGCCAGCACCTCCCGCATGGGCTCGGACTCGCCGATGATCCCGATGGATTCCTGGAGGCGCCGCCGCTGGATGGAGCGGTGCACGGTGAAGGCAACCTCGTCGGCATCCGCACCGCCCCCGAAGCGCTCCACGGCCCCGAGCTCCTTCCCCCGCGCATCCCAGCCGTCTCCATTGAGGACAGTGACGAGGGAAAACCCGAGTTGGTCGGCCGCCCCGGCCCACGCTTGCCCATCGGCCTCCCGCTCGCCGGTCAGCACCAGGGCAACCGGCGACTCCCCGTCCCTGGCCAGGTGTTCCGGGGCGGGCACGAGATCGGTACCATAACCCTGCGACTGAAACGCCTTGCGAAGATTCCCGGCAACCTCGAGCCGGTGGGTCGAGATCAGAACGGTGCCGTTCATTCCGGATCCTCTCCCTCCGGTTCATGGCCGTCAGGGATTCCGCGGGCCAGCGCCGACCCATGGCCAAGGAGCGGCCCCAGCACCTCGAGACCTTCCGCGACGCCCGAGGGGCTCCCGGGGAGGTTTACGATGAGGCAGGCCCCCCTCACCCCGGCGCGACCACGAGAGAGGACCGCGAAGGGGGTGGCCTCCGTACCTCTTCGACGGAGAGCCTCCGCAATCCCCTCCGCCACCTGCTCCAGGACCGCCGAGGTGGCCTCGGGAGTTCGGTCGCGGGGGGAAACCCCGGTTCCTCCGGTGGTGAGGATCACGTCCACCCCGCCGGAGTCGGCGAGCCGGATCAGGGCGGGGACGATGGCCGCCGTCCCGTCGGGCACCACTTCCCGTGCGACGGGCCGGTGCCCCTCCGCCCGACACCATGCCTCGATTGTGGGTCCGCTTGCGTCATCCGCCAGACCCCGCGAGACGCGATCGCTCACCGTGAGGATCGCCACCCGCAGGGCCCTCCGCTCTCCGTCCCCTTCCCGGCCGGGATCCGTCATCCCTGGGCGTCGCTCCCCGGCCGTCTTCCCGGGCCGGCCGGCATCATCGCTTCAACGACCCGTCGCGGTAGAAGGGTGGTCGCTCGACCACGCCTTTCACGTCCTTGTTCCGGATCCTCACGTCCACCGATGTGCCGGGTTCTGTGAGATTCATCGGGAGATACGTGAGTGCGATCCCCTCCCCGAGCGTCGGACTCACGGTGCCCGATGTCACCGTACCCACCTCGCGCCCCCCGCTGAACACGGAATAGCCCGGGCGGGGAAAGCCCCTCTCCACGAGGCGGACTCCCGTGAGTCGCCGGTTCACCCCTTGCTCCTTTTGCTGGAGGAGCGCTTTGCGCCCGACGAAGTCTCCGCGATCCAGCTTCACGATCCAGCCGAGTCCGGACTCGAGCGCAGTGTGGGAGCGGTCGAGATCGTTTCCGTAGAGGGGATAGCCGACCTCGAGACGCAAGGTATCGCGTGCGCCGAGCCCCGCGGGCACCAACCCCTTCGCCTCGCCGGCCTCGAGGAGCGCCTTCCAGAGCTCGGGGGCATGTTCCGCATCATGGTACAGCTCGAACCCGTCCTCGCCGGTGTACCCTGTGCGGGCGACCAGACAGGGAACGCCGGCCACTTCGCCCTCGGCCAAACGATAGAACGCAATTCCATCCAGCTCCAGCTCTGTCAGGGGAGCGAAAATCTCGGCCGCACGCGGTCCCTGCAGTGCGAGGAGCGCCGTCCGGTCGGAGCGGTCGTCCAGGGCGATGTCGTGGCTTCGCAGGTGATCGTTCACCCAGGCCCAGTCACCTTCCCGGTTCCCGGCGTTCACCACCAGGAGGAGCGATTCCTGGCCCGTGCGATACACCAGGAGGTCGTCGATGACTGTCCCGTCCTCCGCGCAGAATGCGGAGTACTGGGCCTGGCCCACTTTCAAGGTGGTCGGGTCGTTCACCGTGAGGCTTCCCACGAACGCAAGAGCGTCCGGGCCTTCCACGGAGAACTCTCCCATGTGCGACACGTCGAAGAGCCCCGCGGCCTCGCGCACGGCCCGGTGCTCGGCCTGGATTCCGGTCCCGTACTGGACCGGCATCTCGAACCCCGCATAGGGGACCATTTTTCCACCGGCCCGGCGGTGCTCCTCGAAGAGTGGTGTTCGCTTCAGCGTTTCGGTCATGGGTTGGCTTCCTCTCCGGGATGTCGCGGGTGATGGGGGCTGGCTGCGCGCGGTAGGAGCCCTCAGGTCAGGAGGTGCAGGAGGAGTCCCTTCTGGGCGTGCAGCCGGTTCTTCGCCTCCTCGAAGACGCGGGAGCGGGGACCGTCGATCACCTCCGCCGCGACCTCCTCGCCCCGATGCGCGGGGAGGCAGTGGAGGAATACCGCATCGGAGCGCGCACGGTCCATCAGCTCCGGTGTTACCTGGAATCCGGAGAAGGCGTCGATGCGGGCCTCGGCCTCCTCCTCCTGGCCCATGGAAGCCCAGACGTCCGTGTTGACCACCCAGGCGCCCTCGGCAGCCTCCGCGGGATCTCGGGTCAGAAGCACCTGTGTCTTTCGAGAGGCGGCCTTCACCACGTTCGGGTCGGGATCGTAACCCTCCGGCGAAGCGATCCGGAGCTCCCACCCCAGGAGCGCCGCAGCGTTGAGCCAGGAATGGGCCATGTTGTTGCCATCGCCGATCCAGGCCACCCGCACGCCCCTCTCTTCCAGAAGCTCGGGCCCGAACTCCTGCCGGAGGGTGAGAAGGTCGGCCAGGAGTTGACAGGGGTGGAACTGGTCGGTCAGCCCGTTGATGACCGGGATGCTCGACCAATGGGCCAGCTCCTCGACCTGGGCCTGGTCGAAGGTCCGGATCATGATGGCGTCCACGTATCCGGAGAGGACGCGTGCCGTGTCGGAGACCACCTCGCCTCGACCGATCTGGGTGTCCCGCTCGGCGAGGAAGATGGCCCTCCCACCGAGCTGGTACATCCCGACCTCGAACGAGACGCGGGTGCGGGTGGAACTCTTCTGAAAGACCATCGCGAGGGAGCGGCCCGAGAGGGGCCGGTCTCCAGCCCCCTCGCCATCCATCATGCGCTGCGAGCGGTCCAGTACTTCGAGCAACTCGGCCCGCGTGAGATCGTTGAGGGTGAGCAGGTGCCGCGGTTCAGGATCGTTCGACATGGTATCCCGGGTGTGGCGGATTTCCCCGTCCCGGTGCTATCGGAGCACCGAAACGGACGCGGTCAGAGGATATAACGACGGAGATCCTCGTCGTCCACGATGGACGAGAGGTACTTCCTCACATACCCGGAGTCCACGGTGAGCGACTTCTCCCCCTCGTCGGGGAGGTCGAAGAGGAGCCCCTCGAGGAGTGTGGTCATGACGGTCTGGAGGCGGCGCGCTCCTATGTTCTCCATTCGGTCGTTCAGGGAGGCGGCGATCCGCGCGATCTCCTTCACACCGTCGTCCGTGAAGTCGAGCGATGCCCCCTCCGTCTCGACCAGTGCCCGGTATTGGTGGAGGAGCGCATTTCGGGGCTCGGTGAGGATTTTCACGAAATCGTCCTCGCCCAGGCTCCTGAGCTCGACCCGGATGGGAAACCTCCCCTGGAGCTCCGGGATCAGATCGGAGGGCTTCGCCACGTGGAACGCCCCGGCGGCGATGAAGAGGATGTGATCGGTTCGCACCAGGCCGTACTTGGTCTGGACATTGGAACCCTCGACCACCGGGAGGAGGTCGCGCTGCACACCTTCCCGACTCACGTCGGGGCCTGCCCCCCCCCTTTCCCCTGCCACCTTGTCGATCTCGTCGAGGAAGACGATCCCCGTATCCTCCGTGCGGTCCAGCGCTTCGCCCACCACCTCGTCCATGTCCACCAGGCGGTCCAATTCCTCTTGGACCAGAAATCGCCTGGCCTCGGGCACCTTCACCTTTCGGCGCTTCGTCTTCTTGGGAAGAAGATCCTGGAGCATGTCGGTGAAGTTATGGTCCATCCCCTCCATCCCCATGGGAATCATCATTCCGTCGAGATTGGCTGTCTGCTGCACCTCGATCTCGACCTCCCGGTCCTCGAGCTTCCCGTCCAGGAGGAGCTTTCGCAATTTCTCGCGGGTGCGCCGACGCCGCTCCTCGATGCTGACCTCCTCCCCCCCGGATCCGGAGTCCCCGCCCGCCTGCCCGCTCTGGGAGGAGCTGCCGGTGTCGGAAGAGCGGACGCCCTCCGGTCCCGCCACGAAAATCTTCGGGCCGTCCCCTTCCCGGCGGGTGGCCCGAGCCGTCTCCACCTTCCCCACCGTGCCTCCACTCCTGGGCACGGGAGGTAGTAGAAGGTCGAGGAGCCGCTCCTCGGCCCCGGCTTCCGCCTGTTCCTGCACCTCGTCCTCGCGCTCCGAACGGACCAGGTTCACGGCGGTGTCCACGAGGTCTCGGATCATGGACTCCACATCACGCCCCACGTAGCCGACCTCGGTGAATTTGGAGGCCTCGACCTTCACGAAGGGCGCCCCGGCGAGCCGCGCCAGACGTCTGGCGATCTCGGTCTTCCCCACACCGGTGGGCCCGATCAGGATGAGGTTGTTCGGAACGATCTCCTCCCGGAGCTCCTCATCGACCCGCTGCCGTCGCCAGCGGTTGCGAAGCGCGATGGCCACGGCCTTCTTCGCTTCGTCCTGTCCGATGATGTATCGGTCCAGCTCCGCGACGATCTGGCGGGGAGTCAGCTCATCGACCCAATCGGGCGTCTCGGCCTCCTCGCCCTGAGAGGGCGCCGCGCCTCCCGTGGACCCTTCTGTCGGCTCAATCATCGTCCCCTCCCTTCCCCACCTTGTCACCCTCCGGTCCGAGTTCCAACACGGTGATTCGGTCGTTGGTATAGATGCAGATGTCGGCGGCGATCCCGAGCGCGTCCCGGACGATATCGACCGCGGGCATCTCGGTTCGGCTGCGAAGGGCCCTCGCCGCGGCCAGCGCGAAGGAGCCGCCCGAACCGATGGCCGCCACGTCCTCGTCGGGCTCCAGAACGTTCCCATCCCCGCTCACCAGGAAGAGTCGTTCTCGGTCGGCGACCAGGAGCAGGGCGTCGAGCCGCCTCAGATAGCGGTCCATCCGCCAATCCTTGGCCAACTCCACGCAGGCGCGGGTCAGGTTCCCCGGGTACCGCTCCAGCTTCTCCTCGAGCTTCTCGAAGAGGGTGAAGGCATCCGCTACCCCGCCGGCGAACCCTGCGAGGATACGGTCGTTCCGGAGGGTGCGAACCTTGGTCGCCGTGCCCTTCACGACGGTGTCTCCCATGGTGACCTGTCCATCGGCCCCCATGGCCACCGAACCGTTCCGGCGCACGGCCACCACTGTGGTGGCCCTGACCCGCGGCCGCTCACCGCCCGAAAGCCCGACCGTGTTCTCTCTACGTATCATTCAGCCCTTCCGTTTTCTTGGAATCGACGTCTCGAATCGTCACGCCCTCGGGTGCGCCTCACGGTAGACCCGCTTCAGGCGCTCCCGGGAGGTGTGCGTGTACACCTGGGTCGTGCTCAGGGAAGCATGGCCGAGCAACTCCTTCACGGCCATCAGGTCCGCACCCCGGTCCAGGAGGTGTGTCGCAAAGCTGTGGCGAAGGGAATGCACGCTCACTCCCTCCTCCTCTCCTGCAAGAGCGAGGAGCCCATTCACGTGGTTCTGTATCGAGCGTCTGGAGAGGCGCCCCGCGTTCTGGTTCACGAAGAGCGGCCCCGTGTCGGAGGGAGCGCCCGTCTCCTCCCTGCGGGGAAGATAACGTCTGAGGGCAAGGGAAGCGGATCGAGTGATGGGGACCAGCCTCTCTTTCCTGCCCTTACCACGCACCCGCACCAATTCCCCAATTACGTCCACGGACCCCAGGTCGAGGTCGTGTACCTCGGAGAGACGCAGTCCGCTCCCGTACAGGAACTCCATGATGGTGAGGAGGCGCGTGCCGACAAGCGTGTTCTCGGCCGCCCTGGCCTCCGCGATGGCGAAGACCCTCCGGATCCCCGGCTCCCGGATGTGCCCGGGGAGGCGCCGTTCTCCCCTCGGCGACCGAATCGAGCGTGCGGGGTTCGATGGGAGCACCCCTTCGCGGTGGAGGAACCGGAAGAGCGTTCGCGCGGCGGACAGCTTTCGCGCCAGCGTGCGGTTTGCCAGGCCCTTTCGGGCTCCCCACCCCATGAAACTCCTGAGGGTGAGGCGATCCACGTGCTCCCACCCCCAGTCCGGCGTCCCGTGGTAGGAGGTGAGGAAATCCTCGAGATCGAGGAGGTCGCGGCGGTAGGCGCGTACCGTGTTGGGAGAGAGCTGACGCTCGTCCGCGAGGTGTCGGAGGAAATCCGAAACCTCGGAGGTGCGGGGATTGGAGCTCACCGCTACCCCACGACTCCTGCGGGCACGAGCCCCACTCCCTCCATCCACTCCCGAAAGTCCCCGTCGGCCCGCTCGGCGAGGACCTCCCGTTTGCGGCTCTTGGGGCGGACCTTGGTGGGCAGCGGATCCACCAGACCCCAGTTGGAATTCATGGGCTGGAAATGTCCGGGGTCCGCCGTGCCGAGGTATCGGTAGAGGCCGCCGAGCATGGTGGTCGGGGGTGGAATCACGGGATCCAGGCCGCGGATCACCCGATCGAGGTTGATTCCCGCCAGGATGCCCGAGGCCGCAGACTCGGTGTACCCCTCCACCCCTGTGAGCTGCCCCGCGAACACCATGTCGGCCCGGTCCAGCAGGGAGCCGTGGCTCGTCAAGCGATCCGGAAAGCGGAGGTAGGAGTTCCGGTGGATCGATCCGAAGCGAAGAAACTCGGCCTCGGCCAACCCCGGGATCATCTGGAAGACCCGGCGCTGCTCCCCGAATTTGAGCCGGGTCTGGAACCCCACGAGGTTCCACATCTGGCCTGCCAGGTCCTCCCTTCGAAGCTGCGCCACTGCCCAGGGCTGCTCCCCCGTCCGCGGGTCGGTGATCCCCACCGGCTTCATGGGCCCGAACCGGGGGGTATCCACCCCCCTCTGCGCCATGACCTCGATCGGCAGGCAGCCCTCGAAATAGGGCACCGCGTCCCAGTCGTGGCTCTGGTGGACCTCCGCCCCTACGAGCGCCTCGATGAAGGCCTCGTACTCTGCGCGGGTGAAGGGGCAGTTGAGGTAATCCGCATCCTGACCCCAGCGACCCTGCTCGAAGGCCACGGACTCGTCGAGGGAATCCCGCGATACGATGGGCGCGATGGCATCGAAGAAGGCGAGGCCGTCGTCGCCGAGCGCCCTTCGGATGGACTCGGAGAGCCGGTCGGAGGTGAGGGGGCCTGTGGCGATGATGCCCGGTCCCTCCGGCACCTCGACCACCTCGCCCCGCACGACATCGATGAGAGGCTCGCGGGTGACCGCCGCCGTCATCACAGCCGAAAAGCGCTCCCGGTCCACTGCCAGGGCGGCGCCCGCAGGGACCCTCGCCTCCTCGGCAGAGCGGAGGAGAACCGAGCCCAGGAGAACCATCTCTCGCTTGAGCTGCCCGTGGGCGTTGGCCGGATCCTCGCTCTTGAAGGAGTTCGTGCAGACGAGCTCGCCCAGCCCATCGGTCTGGTGGGCCGGGGTAGTGGCGACGGGCCGCATCTCGTGAAGGTGGACCCGGTGGCCGCGCCCCGCGAGCTGAAGCGCCGCCTCACATCCGGCGAGTCCCCCGCCGACGACGTCGATAGGTCGGTCAGCCACGCTTGCCCCCTCCGGCCGAGCCCTTGCCCCTCCCCGAACGGCCTCCTCTTCGTCCGCCCTTCCCCCCTCTCCCCGTTCGACCCCTCCGCGAACGAGGCTTCTTGCCGGACGTCTCCAGGAGCTGGATTGCCGCCTCCAGGTCGAAGGCATCCGGATCGGCACCCTTCGGGAGGCTTGCGTTCAACTCTCCGTCGGTCACGTAGGGACCGTAGCGCCCGTCCCGGAGCTCGATGGTCCCTCCACTTTTCGGGTTCGCACCCAGGTTCCGGAGAACGCCGGGGCCCGCGCGCTGGCGGAAGAGCTCCACCGCCTGCTCCAGAGTCACCCGGAAGATCTGCTCGAACGAGTCCAGATTCCGGTACTCGCGCCCCCGGTTCACGTACGGACCGTAGCGCCCGAGGCCGGCAAGCATCGGCTGGCCCGAGTCGGGATCCGTCCCCAGCTCCCTCGGGAGCGAGAGGAGGGCGAGAGCGAGGTCCAGAGTCACCTCGGAAGGCTCCTTCCCCTTTGGGAGGGAGGCCCGAGGGGGCTTTGCGCCCTCGCGAGGCTCACCCAACTGAACGTACGGGCCGTACGGACCAGACTTGAGCCATACGGATTCCCCGCTCGCCGGATCCTCCCCCAGCTCCACGTCTTCGGCGATCTCCCCGGGAGCGTCCAGGGGGCGCGTGCTCCGACACTCGGGATAACTCGAGCACCCCAGGAAGCGACCGTGCCGATTCCACTTCACGAGCATGGGCGAGCCGCACTTCTCACACTCCTCGCCCTCGGCCGCCAGGATCTCGCGAACGATCTCCTCCGATGCGCTTTTTCCCTCCTCGAGGCGCTCCCGGAAAGGAGGATAGAAGTCGCGGAGAACGGTTCTCCAGTCCACCTCGCCCTCTTCGACCCGGTCGAGCTCCCCTTCCATGCGCGACGTGAAGGCCACGTCGAAGAGCTCCGGAAAAACCCTCACGAGCAGCCTGGAGACCGTGTCCCCGAGAGGGGTCGGTACGAATCGGCGCTCGTCGAGATCCACGTACCCGCGATCCCGGATGGTGGAGAGGATCTGTGCGTAGGTCGACGGGCGGCCGATTCCCTTCTTCTCGAGTTCCTTTACCAGGGACGCCTCGGAGAACCGTGCGGGAGGCTGGGTGAAGTGCTGCCCCGGCACGAGGCGGTCCAGCGAGACGCGGTCGCCCGGCTGGATGTCGGGGAGCGGCGCCAGGTCGTCCAGTCGACGGTGGTCTCCCCGCTCCGTGGCCTCGCTGTAGAGGCGGGTGAAGCCATCGAACTTGACCACGGAACCGGTGGCCCGGAAGAGGAAGGAGCGCCCATCCTCTCCCTCCATCTCGAAGTCCACGGTGGTGGTATCGAAAATGGTCGGGCTCATCTGGCTTGCGACGAACCGAAGCCAGATCAACTCGTAGAGGCGAGCGCCGGCCTGGTCCAGGAAGCGCCGCGCCTGGTCGGGGAGGAGGAGGGTGTCGGTCGGCCTGATCGCCTCGTGCGCCCCCTGGGCTCCCTTCTGGTCCTTCCCGCCCCAAAGGCGGGGAGAGGAGGGCAGGTATCGAGTGCCCATCTCTTCTTCCACCCAACGGCGGGCCTGCATCGCGGCACCTGCGGAGACCCGGGTCGAATCCGTCCGCATGTAGGTGATGAGACCGACCGCACCCCGTGACCCGAGCTCCACCCCTTCGTACAGGCGCTGCGCGGTGGACATGGTTCGGCGTGCCGAGAACCGGAGGCGCTTGGCGGCCTCCTGCTGGAGGGTGGAGGTGGTGAAGGGGGCCGGAGGGTTCTTTCGCCGCTCTCGCCGCTTGACGTCCGTGGCTTCGAAAGGTTTGCCGGCGACGGAGGTGAGGACGGCGTCGGTCGTCTCCTCGTTCGGGAGGGTGAAGGAGCTCCCGTCGATCTTGTGGAGCTTCGCCTCGAACGCGTCGTCACCCTTCCGAAGGTGGGCGGTGACGGACCAGTATTCCTCCGCCACGAATCGCCGAATCTCGTCCTCGCGCTCGCAGATGAGTCGGAGAGCGACCGTCTGGACCCGACCCGCCGAGAGTCCTGGGCGGATGGGCTTCCAAAGGAAGGGGGAGACCTGGTAGCCGACCAGGCGATCGAGGATCCGTCGGGCCTGCTGGGCTTCGACCTTCTTCATGTCGAGGGCGCCCGGCGCCTCGAGGGCACTCCGTACCGCCGACCTGGTGACCTCCCGAAACTCCACCCGCTGGAAGCGCTCGGGGTCCTTCTCCCACCCCAGCTGCTCGGCCACGTGGTATGCAATGGCCTCTCCCTCGCGATCGGGGTCGGTGGCGAGGATCACCATGTCGGCCTTGCGTGCCTTCCGCTTCAGCTCCTGCAGGATCTTTCCCTTGCCGTGTATCGTGACGTACTGCGGCGTGAAGTCACCATCCACGTCGACGCCCAGCTCCTTCTTCGGAAGATCCCTCACGTGTCCGACCGAGGCCGAGACGTCGTAGCCTCGTCCGAGGTAGCGTTCGATGGTTCGGGCCTTCGCCGGGGATTCGACGATGACCAGTCGATGGGTGTTGGATCCGTTTCCCGTCGCCATGTCGGTCCGTGCGTGGATTCGATTCAGGTTGGCCCTCTTCCCAGGTCGGGAGGCCCGCTCCCGCAGCCGCTCAAAGAGTACCGTACGTGCTCCGGAGCCGATCGACCAGCTCCCTGGCCACAGCGTGGGGGGCCCGGTGATCGGTCTCCACCTCCCACCGGGCCTTGCGATAGAAGGGCTCCCGCTGCTCGAGGAGGGAGCCGGCCCTCGCGAGTGGATCCTCAACTTCCAGGAGTGGCCGGACGGTGTGGCTCGCACGCGCCCGGGCTACAGCTACCTCCGGCGAGACGTGGAGCCATACCGAGAGGGTCCCAGCCGGGACGTCCTCCAGGCGGCCGGGGGCGCAGGGCCACCCTCCACCCGTAGCGATCACGGCCCGGTCGTGTTCCAGAAGGCGTGCGGCGACCTCGGCCTCGAGTTCACGGAAGCGGGCCTCTCCCTCCAACCGGAAAATCTGGGGAACGGAGAGGCCGGCCGTGCGCTCCACCTCCCGGTCCTGGTCGAAGAACCGCCAACGGAGTCGTCTGGCGAGTCTCCGGCCCACTGCGCTCTTGCCGGAACCCATGAAGCCGACCAGGAGCAGCCGTTTCGGCCCGGCGGTGCGGGGAGCGACCGGCCGGGGCACCCCTCCTCCGCCGACCTCGATCAGCGTTCCCCCCAGCCGCGTTCGGAAAGGTACGTCACGTACCCTTCGAAGTTCCGGCGGATTTCCGCGATGGAATCCCCACCGAACTTCTCGAGGAAGGCATCGGCCAGGACGAGGGCGACCATCGCCTCACCCACCACCGCGGCGGCGGGAACGGCGCACACGTCGCTCCGCTCCGTGGCCGCCTCCTGGACCGACCCGTCCCGCAGGTCCACCGAGGGGAGGCGATGCTTCATGAGGGTGGAAATGGGCTTCATGGCCCCCCGCACCACGACCGGCGCGCCGGTCGTCACCCCGCCCTCCAGACCGCCGGCGCCGTTGGAAGCGCGTCCGAACCCGCCGGTCCGCTGGGAGGCATCGTCACGCACGATGGGATCGTGGACGCGGGAACCGGGACGCCGCGCGCCCTCGAACCCGAGGCCGATTTCCACCCCCTTGATGGCCTGAATCGACATGACGGCAGCCGCCAGGCGCCCATCGAGCTTTCGGTCCCAGGCCACATGACTCCCCAGGCCCACCGGGACGCCTCGGGCCACCACGGAAAAGACTCCCCCCAGGGTATCCCCGTCCTCCTTGGCCCGATCGATCGCCGCCATCATCCGCTCCCCGGCCTCCTCGTCGAGGGTGCGCACCGGGGAAGCATCGGATGCCGTGTTGAGATCGGAGGGAAGTTCCTCGGGGATGCCCGCCTCCACATCACCGATGGAGTTCACCACACTCCCGATGGTCACGCCGAACTCGGCAAGGAAACGTCGCGCCACCGCTCCGCACGCGACCCTCGCCGCAGTCTCCCGCGCGCTGGCGCGCTCGAGGATGTCCCGGGTGTCCCGGCGGTCGTACTTGAGGACGCCCACCAGGTCCGCGTGCCCCGGGCGAGGCAGGTACATCGGCCGGAGGGCCTTGGGGTTCTCGTCCGGCTCCGGCGGGAGATGGCTCATGGCCGTGGTCCAGTTCTCCCAGTCACGGTTGTGGACCAGCATGCTGAGGGGCGATCCGAGCGTCACTCCGAGCCGGACACCGGAGAGCAGTTCTGCCCGATCCGTTTCGATTTCCATCCGCCGCCCTCTCCCGTAGCCTCCCTGGCGTCGGGCGAGCTCGGGATCGATGTCTCGCGCCATCTCCAGAGGGAGGCCAGCGGGCACCCCCTCGATCAGGGCGGTGAGGGCCTTCCCGTGGGACTCCCCCGCGGTGTGGAACGAAAGGACGCGCAGATAGGACATGGGAGCGTTTCGTGGTGGTGGGGACCGGTCCGGAACCGGGTCGCAGGATCAGCCCCCAAAGCTGACCACGCCCCCGGGGCCTGTCCAGCCCGGGGGAGCGTCAGACCCGCCCGACGCGATCAGCGTCGGTTGATCTGGGGCGTGACGAGGATGATCAAATCCTGCTGCGTTCGGGTCTCTGCCGTGTAACCGAAGAGCCGCCCCACCACGGGGAGGTGTTGGAGGATGGGGATTCCCACGCGGCGGTGTTCGACTTCGGTCGCCGTCAGTCCCCCGATGACCACGGTCTCCCCGTCCTGCACCAGGACCTGCGTCTGGGCCTCCTGCGTGTTGAACTGGTACCCGAGCTGCTCGCTGATCACCTCCACCCCCGAACGCTCCGCCAGGAGATCCATGAAAATCAGGTCCCCGGTGGTGACCGACGGCGTCACCTCCAGGATGATCCCGGTCTCCACGAACTCGATCTGCGGCGGACCGAAGAAGAGCCCTTCCTGCTGTCCCTGCTGCTGGGTCTGCACACCCCGTACCGGAGTCCGTTCGCCCACGTGGATCCGGGCCGGCCGGTTGTCCAGCACCCGGACCTGCGGGTGGGCCTGGATGTCGCTCATCTGGAGGGACTCGAGGGCGGTCACGAAGCTGATCAGGCTGAATCGGCCCAGCACGAGCTGGGTCAAGATCGCAAGGGACGGCTCGCTCACCGTCTCTCCGGCCCGCCCGATCGCGGCTATGGCGTCGCCCCGGACCGCGACGCCGGTCCCCGGCGCAACCACGTCGTCACCGACCAGGGTCAGCGGCGCCCCGACTTCCGGGATGCTCATGCCCGTCTCTGCAATGTCGCGCAGGTCATAGACGATCCCGAGCTCCTCCAGGTCCGTCCGGTTCACGAAGATGATCTTGGCCGAGATGGTGATCTCCGGCGTCTGAAGGTCGAGCCCCTCGAGGAGCGTCTCGATGGATTCGAGGACACCCGGAACATCCGTGACCACGAGCGAGTTCGTAGAGGCGTTCACATTGACCCGCCCACGGCTGCTCAAGAGTCCCTCCACGGAGGGGACCATTTCCTCGGCGCTAGCGTAGTTGACCCGGAATGGCCGCGTGAGGAGCTGCTCGACCTCCGTCCGCTCACTGAGTTCCTGGAGGCCATCCACCCGGATGATCCCGGAGGCGTACTCACGGGCCGCGAGGCCGTGCGCGCCGAGAATGGACTGGAGGGCGATGTCCCATGGCTGCTCACGGATCTCGGCATTGACGGTGCCCGAGACGCCGGACCCGGGAACTATGGAGCGGCCAGAGAACTCCGCGAAGGTGAAGAGGACATCCCTCATGGGTGTACCCGTGAAGGAAACCGTGATCGGTGGCGCGAACTCGTCCGCGGTGGAGCCGACCCACGCGCCCCCTCCGTTCCCGGCCGCTCCCCTGGAGGCGCCCGCCCGTTCGGCCGGAACCCGCCCGAGGTCCTCCGTCGGACCGGGAGCCGCAGCCTGCGCTTCCCAGGGCTCGAACGCCTCGCCCGGGTTTTCCAGCGAGAGCCGGACGAAGCCATCCCCCTGAAGGAGGGTGTACCCTCGTGGCTCCTCGAGCTCGAAGACCAATCGCACGATGTCGTCGGAGTACTGCGATGCATGGACGGCTCGGACGCCTCCCCGGTTCACCTCGGGGAAGTCCCCGGCTCCCATGGCGTAACGCGCCCCCACGAGATCGACGACCACCCGATGGGGGCCTTCCATGGCGAAGTCCCGGGACGACACATCCCCGGTCACGGCGATGACGACCTCCGTGCGGCCTGTTGCCGGAAGGATCTGCATGCCGGTGACGGTGCCCGCATCCATGGCCGGCGGGACCGCCGACAGCGAGAGTGAAAGCAGGATCGCCGTAGGCGTAGCGAAGGGCAGCATCAGATTCCTCCATTCCCGTTCGATCCGGCGTCACCGCCGGAAGAGCCACCGGACGAGCCGGTGTCCGAGCCGTCCCCCTGGTTCCCCACGTCGGTGACGACGGAGTCGGGTAAGGCAGTGTCGGTATCTCCCTCTACGGGAGTAGAAACGTCGTCCGTTCCTCCCTGCGCCTGCGGTGCGGTCCGTTCGAGCTGGAGCACCCTCCGTTCCTGAAGCCCGAACTCTTGCACGTCGACCACGATCTCGCGCGGGCGAACCGCCACGATGCGGGAGTTGCCGATCACCTGGCCGACCCTCAGCCGATGCGTGACCTGGCCGGCTCCGGCATCGCCGCCGCGCGTCCCGAGCAGCGCGACCGACTGCGAAGGATCAGAGGAGACGATGGCGCCGAGGAAGACAAGGTCCTCGAACCGGGGCCCGGCGTCCCCCGGGCCGGTGAGCGGCCTGAAGGGGTCGCGTCGTTGAAATCCCGGATACGAGAACGTCTCTCTCTCGAAGACGAGTTGGACGCTGTCGGCGGCGGCCCCTGCCACCCGGGCACCGGCGGCTCCCTCGGCCTCAGTGCCATCCTGGCCACGGAGAAGGCCCGGAAGCGCCAGGAGCAGGAAGGCCGGCAGGAGAAACGCCCGTGAGCAATCCTCAAGGCGGGGCCAGCCCCCCCGGAGACGGTTCGTGCGCCGAAGTCGGGTCATGGGTTCGCCTCCACGTCGTCCACCGCCGAAGGATCCGGCATGCCATCCCCGTCCGGGAGTATATAGGTTTCGATCCTGAACCTGGCCACCACCGGGTACTCGGCCCCCGAACCGCTGGGACCGCCAAAGGGCGAGACGTCCACGTCGGTGGGCGTAACGATCCGGGGCAGCGAGGCGATGCTGGTCAGGAATCGAGCCACATCGTGGTACCCGCCCGTGGCTGCCATCTCGTAGGTCTGTCGGTTGTAGAACTGCCCCGGCGAGGTGGGCTCCGGACCGAAGGACTCGAGTTCCACCCGGGATTGGCGCGCCGCGGTCGTGATGGAGTTCAGGAGCGCGGGAACCTCCTCGGACTGGGGAATCAACTCTTCCAGCCTCCGCACGTGGCGCTCGTAGACGGCGAGCCGCTCCTCGAGCTCGGCCCCACCCCGCGCGGCGATGATCTGGGCCCGCCGGTTGTTGTCCTCCAACCGATCCAGCCGCACTTCCAGCTCCGCGACCTGGTTCGCCTCGGGGCTGTAGACGTACTCGAAGTAGCCATAGATGGCGGCGAGTGCCAGGAACCCCACCAGGAGGGAGATCTGCTTGTGCCGTTCCTGCGGGAGGAGTGCCATCGATCACCCCCCCTGCGGAGCGGGAGGAGCGACGGTGCCATCGAAGAGGGGCTCGGTCTGGATGAGCTCCGGCGGAGGGTCATGGTATTCCGCCTCGAGCACGAAATTGTAAACGGTCCGTTCGTCCCCCCCGGTCGCCTGAAGCGGGCCCCTGGCCGACGAGACCAGCGTGGTCCCCCGGATAAAGGGCGACGCCTCCATCGCCTCCATCAGAGAGGTGAGAGCGAAGTAGGTCCCCGCACGCCCCTCGACGCGGAAGAGGATCGTGCCGGATGCGGTGAGGGGCTGGATCCGGCTGAGCCAGGTATAGTCGGGGAGTGCACGGGCCACCTCGTCCATGATGTGGGGCCAGACATACCGACTTCCATCGATCTCCTGGATCACGGCGACCCGCTGGGCGATGGAGTCCCGACGGGCCTGAAGCCCCTCCGTGCGGACGATGACGTCGGCAAGGCGCACGGAATCACTGGCGGCCGCTTCGATCCTGACCTCGTACTCCTCCGCCTCCCCCGCCATCGCGAGGAACATCCACGCGATGGAACCGATGGCGAGCACCACCAGGGCAGCGGCGCCCACGACCCACCGATCCCCGGGGAGCCCCCGGAGCGTCGGTAGGGAGAAGGAACGGCGACGCCTGGAGCGCCTGCCCTTCCCGCTTCCCGGTAGAAGGTTTACCTCAATCACACCGGCCTCCAGCGAAAGATCATGGCTTCCGGAGCGCGAGCCCCAGAGACAGCTGCAACATAGGGGCGGCCTCGTCGAGCGTCAGCCCTGGCGCGGCACCAGGTCGCACCGGGACGCGCTCGAAGGGACTCGCCATCCGGGTCTCGATGGCCATCCGCCGGCCCAGCGCCGCGGCCAGCCCGGGGATCCTCGCTCCACCCCCGCTCAGGAAAATGCGGCCGATCCCGTCGCCGCTTTCCTGGGTCATCAGGAAGGCCGCCGCCCGCTCGACGCCCATGGCAACGTCCTCCACTCCCCGCTCCACGAAGATCGCCAGATCCGGAAGCTCGGTTCTCCCCTGGACCACGTCCTCGGCCTCTTCCGCAGTGAGGCCCCGTTCCCGCTGGAGATCTTCCCGGATCCGCCTGGAGCCGAAGGGGATGTCCCGGGTCAGGATCGGCACGCCGTCCACGAGGATATTCACGTTCGTCATCTCATGTCCGACATTCACCAACCCGACGATCCCCTTCTTCACCTCCGGATGGTTGTGCTCGAAGGCGTTGTGCAAGGCGAAGGCGTCCACGTCGATGATCCGCGGCTCGAGCCCGGCGTCACCCAGGAGCGCCAGCTTGTCCTGCACGAGATCCCGCTTCACCGCAACGAGGAGGACGTTCATCTTCCCCTCTTCGGCTTCTCCGGAGAGGATCTGGAAGTCCAGCTGTACGCTCTGGATGTCGAACGGAACGTGCCGTTCGGCCTCGAAGGGGAGGACCTGCCGGGCATCGGCCTCGGACATGCGGTCCATTTCGATCATCTTGATGATGACGTCGTGGCCGCCCACAGCCGTGACCACCTGCCTCCCCTTCACCTCCGAGTCCTCGAAGAGCGAACGAATGGTGTCGGCCACGAGTCCGGGATCCATCACCTCGCCCTCGACAATCGCGTCGGGGAGGAGCGGCCTCATCGCAACGTGGACCACCTCCGGCTGGTCACCGGAGTGGTCGACTTCGACGAGCTTGATGACGCCGCTCCCGATGTCGAGCCCCAACGAGCTCTTGTTACGACCGAAGAGGGCCATCAGTCGGCTCCTCACGCGAGGGAAACAAATTTTTACCACCCGAACGTCCGAACCTTACTGCCTGCCGGGAAGCGCTGTCAAGCAACCGGCGGCTCATCAAGAGCCGGCCCCGGTCACATCGACCCAGCCACGCCGTGCCAGGGGGGTCACCGAGGTGAGCGCACTCGCTCCCTGGATCGCCTGATTGACCACGCAGGAAGAGTACTGGATCACGGACCCTCCGACGTAGGTCTGAAGGTCCAGGTCCGCGTTCCGCGCCATCGCGCCCCCGATGATCCGGGGGTTGCCACCGCCCTGGGTCTCGAGCTGCCCCTGCACGATGATGATCCCGAAGAAATTGAAGTTGCCCCGCAGATCCAGGTTGCCGTCCACCAGAAGGATGCCCTGACCGTAGCCGTTCGACTGAATCGTGGCGTCGCCTGCAACGTGGATCACCGGGAAATAGTTGTGGCAGGGCGCGTACGTCGCATCGGGATCGTCCTGTTCGTAGGGGTAGCCCCAGTTTTGCTGATCCGAGCGGTCGCATGACCCGCCACCATCCAGGGATGCCTCAGTGTTGTTGATCGTGGACCCTGCAGGGAGGTGAATGTCGGCCGATGCCACCAGGTCCGCCCAACTCATCCCACCGAACTCCTCGAAGGTGTGATCCCCAATGTCCTCATTCGTGTCCCACGGCGGGTCTCCCGTGAGCCGATTCGCCTGGTTGCCTCCCCGTATCGAGACGTCGCCACCCGGTCCTACGACAACCCCCGGCCTTGCCGGGCCTGCGGCTGGACAATGGCCCCAATCGGAGGGAATCACGTCCTCCCCGTGGATCTCCGAGCTGCCCCGAAGCTGGACCTGCCCCTGAGTGGTCAACGCGGCATCCACCTCGATCTGCGCGGAGACCCGCCGAACCATCATCCCGATCCGACTCACGGCACCATTCGGGAGGGTGCCCCCCTCGTCGAGGAGGGCGGCGCTCTCGAAGTAGTAGAGGTTGTCGTCAACCCTCAGGGCCTGAACCGACCCTGTGCCGCGCGGTCCGGGGTAGGTCACCGTAGTCCCATGCTCCCAGTGGTCCACTCCGCCCATCACCGATTGCCACTCCAGAAGCGCTTGCCCAAGCGCATCCTCCGCGATGTAGAAGGCCTGGGTGGCCCGCTCTCCGGAGATGCCCACTCGCTGCTCCTGGGTGGCCATGTGGAACCCGCCCGTGATGAGGACGGCAACGACCGCAAGCGCCAGGATCGCGGCGGGAAGGGCGAACCCCTCCCGCCCCGGCCCCACCATCCGGTCGCCTCCATCCGTTCGAAGCGTCTTCATTTCTGCCTCCGGCTCTTCGTTCGGCCCGGAGGGAAGGTCACACCTTCCCCCGGCCGATCAGTTTCGTAGGAAAACATCGGTGGTGAGCTCGTCCGTGATCGCGTTGTTGCCCTGGTCGAGCGCCTCTGAGGCGGTACGGAGGGTGACACGGATTCGGCGGACGGCCGCCGGCGTGGTCGTTACGGTTCCGGCTCCGTCGAAGTACTCGAAGGTGAGTCCCCCTTCACCTTCGAGGGGTCCGACCAGCGGCACCGCCGTCGCCGCCCCCGCACGGCGTCCGAGGTACCACTCCCCTCCATCCTGGAACACGCCGTAGGTGAACGTTTCCGAAGAGCGCACGGGCGCGCCCAGTCTCAACCCCGCGAAGTCACCGCTGGTGAGGCCCGAGACGTTCAGCACCTGGATGGGAAGAGATGCCGCAATCGTCGAGGCCGCCGCCGCACACGCGCCTGAGTCATCGCTCACGGAGTTGATGGGGCTGGTGGCCCATGCGTCGTCGGCCGTGGACTCCGGGTCGTTGTCGACGAAGACGAAGGCGGTCTGGTCTGCGGCGAAGGCCCTTCCCCTCACCGCCACGGCGATCCGCGACTGCGACGGGTTGGTCCCGCAGACGAACCCGAAGGATCGCATCGCCCGGACCTCCACCTCCCCTTCTGCCATGTTCAAGATGTCCCCCTCCCTCGCACTGAGCTCCCTCAACTCTCCGAAGAGCACGTCGGCTCCCGCCCGCACCGTCTGATGTCCCAGAATCTGCTCTCTCTGGACCGTATAGACCCGCTGGTTCGTGAGTAGCACCTGGTAGACCGCAACCATCACGAGTCCCGCCGCCACCATGGCGACAAGCAGTTCCACCAGGGTCATCCCCCGTCGATCCAGTGGGATCGGTCGCCGATCGTGCATCAGTCCCTCCTCACGAGTCGGTACTGAAAGGTGTCGGCGACCTGGTCGGACACCGCGGGCATCGCGCCCCCGGTGACGGAAACCCTCCCCGGACCCACGATCACGAACTCCACCGGCCTCGACAGGCTGCGCGAGTCCGGAGCCCCCACCGTCCACGACACCGTGTGGTCGCCGAAGCTCGCGGACCCGGACTCCAGTGTGACGAACGGCTGGGACCGCACCACCTCCACCGCCGAGCGGAAGGCGGTGCTTCGCGCCGTCTCCAGCTCGCCGTAGTGGGCGGTCCGTATCACCCAGCCCGTCGCCGCCGCCATCCCCAGGAGTCCGATGCTCAGGACCATCAGGGCCACGATCACCTCGACGAGGGAGAACCCCTCACGCGAGGCGAAACGCATACTCCCACAGCCGGACGGACCCTGGCCGACTCCACACCGAGTGCGAGTGCCCTGGCCAGGCATCAATCGTCCTCCATCGCCTGCCCCAGGGGCAGGATCGCGACGGTTCGGCTTCTTCCCCCGCGGGTGAACGTCACCTCGCGCCGGTCGGATACATTCCCGCAGCGGGGATCCGCGAAACCCCGCGCGGTCATGCAAAGTGCAAGAGACCCGCCGGATACGGTAACCGTGACGTCGTAGTCGTCCGCCAGGTTCCGGACACGGATCACCCCGTTGTCCGACTCCCTCTCGATGCGTACCTCGCCCGCAGTGGGATCCACCACCAGAAGGACGTCTCGTCCTTGCTCAACCGCGATGGCCCGGGCCTGGGCATGCATGGTGAAAAAGGTGCTCTGGGCGGTCCTTGCCCCCAGGTTTCCCTGGACCTGGCTGAAGCTCCGAAGCGAAACGGTCCCCAGCACGCCCCCAATCACGAGGACGATCAAGAGTTCGAGGAGGGTGAACCCTCCCGGCGCTCTGGGTCGATGCATGGCGGACAGCGCTCCGGCGTGGGACGTGAACCATTTCGTCCCCCTATGTCCGCCAGATCTGTGCCAACCCGCGGGGCGGCGCCACGCTTCGGGTTTCGGCCCTCTCCCGTCGTCGCCCAGCCCGCCGTTTCGGAAGTGGGTTCCGGATTTCGAACCTTTTTTCCGGTCCGGACGCCCCTCGCGCCCCAACCTGCTTCAGAGGCCCCTTCCCGTCGTCAGAATCGCCCGAGGAACTCTCCCCCCGGCACCGGAAACGGCATCGCGAAGGCCTGAATTTCGGCCACCACGGTACCTGCCAGTGCCAGGCACCCGACGAATCTTGCGTCTCTCGCTAGCTCGACATCCCCACCCACCAGCGCCGCACCCGCGAAGGAGGCGCCATCCTCCATACTCAAGTCGCCCCCTATCATGGCCAGACCTTCAAAAGAGGCTTCGCCCTCGAGGACCAGGTCCCCCGGTACCGCGAGGAACCCGCGTGCCCGGCCCCCGGTGACCCGAATGGTCGACGTGTCGCGCACGCCAAAGAGGGTGGAGCCCTCCACCATCGGGAAGTCCCCGACGCCCTCGAGTGACATTTCGCTCCGGTGCAGGACCGCATCCATCCCGACCGGGCCGAGCCGAGGAAAGGCCGCAAGGGGAGGATCCGGAACGGGGGGCCTCGGGTGTGGAGACGGCTGGACCGCAGCGACGGAGAGCGGATTGGCGCAGCCGTGCTCCTCCGATCCCACGATCGGGTGGCCTTCCCCCCGCACGGTGCCCCCGAGGGTGATCGCAGCCTGAATCCGGTGGGCCACGCTTTCCGGTGACAAGCTCCACCCCACGGCCTGCGAGCGCCAGAGAATCGACTCCCCACTCCCCGCCGGCACGGCCTCCAACAACCCGAATCCCGAGACCAGCGGAAGCCCCTGGAGCTCCAGATCTGCGTCCTCCGGCACTCGCATATGCCCGGGTCCGTTGAATGGACCCCGGTCCGCAAGCGCCACGGCGAGGATTCGGTCTCCGTCCGCCAGCAGGATCGTGGAGCGAGCCGTGATGAGGAGCGACATCGCGACCAGAGTCCCCCCCAGAAGCAGGAGGAGGGCCACCGGAAGGATGAACCCGGAGCGCGAGGGGCTGAGCCACATCACGGCACACCGGGCCCGGCCGTGGGCTGCGGTTGGACGCGGACACGCAGCAGGGTAGGGATGAAGCCCGGTGCCCTCCCCCCCGCGGGGCTTGGCACCAGCTCCACCACCAACCCGTCGCCTATCCTTCGGTAGCCCTCCGCCGAGGCCACTATTTCCGGAGTCAGGGGCTGCCTCCCGCCTTCCCCCCGGGCGTATCTGAAGGCACCCGCCTGTATGGAGTAGGCTCCTCGCTCGAAGCCACGGACCAGCACCGGCGGCTCGCTCCCCGCGCCTTCCCACTGCATCCATCCCGTACGCTCGGCCTCGTTGGCACCACAATCGGTGGCATCTCCGCCAGAGCTACTCTCTGCTTCCGACCACGCCTCCAAGGCGGCGGTCCGCCAGCCCCCGTCGCGGCCCAGGATGAGGAGGGAGTCCGCTCCGGGGACAGGGAGCCGTTCACCCCTCCATGCCACGGGATGGATTCCCGGCTCGCCCCCGGTACCGCAGACCCGCCCTACCCCACGGAAGGCCCGGAGGCGAAGCACACCGTCGGCCCCCACCTCCCAATCGCGCCCGGGCACACCGGGCCGGAGTTCCCGTTCGGTGGTGACCCAGACCGTCCTGACCGCCTCGAGGTAGTCCCAGCGCGCCATCCCCTCGCCCACCGCACGAGACAGCGTGCCCATCAACGAGACCGCCGAGCCGAGGAGGATCCCCGCGAGCGTCAGCCCCACGAGAAGCTCCACGAGAGTTGCCCCTCGCCGGGATGGGTAGCAGCGCCGATGGGCCCGTGGGAGGCTCATGGGTGGCCATCCCCCACAGCACGTCCGCCGGGGAAGGTCCAGACCGGCCCCTCCTCTCCTCCCGCGTCGAGAAAAGTCAGGGAAAGGGCGTCCCCTCCGTCCCACTCCCAACGCACGTCCCGTCCCGACGGCCCTTCGATGTATCCGGAGGAAGGGACGTTCGCCGGATCCCATCGGAGGGAATCGAGGAGCGGCACCGCATGCGCAGCCACCTCCAGGCGCCACTCCGCCTCGCGTAGGAAGCTGGACGCGACCATGACGATCCCCGCGATGGCACTCCCTCCGATCGCCAGAATCGGGAGGGCGACAAGGAGCTCCACAAGAGCGTGCCCGGACCGCCCGACCGGCCCCCTCACCGCCGCACCCTCCCGTACGAAGAGATCACGAGCCGCTCCTCGACACGACCCCTCCGCACGAGGATCGTCGCGTTGGCGAAGCGTCCGAGCCCCGTGGGCCCGAAGCGGATCTCCGCTTCGTCCCGGGTCCCCGCGACCTCGATTTCAAGGCCCTGTACAGAGGGATCCCAGCGCCGGCCCGTTCGACCGTGCGCCGATTCCATCTCGGCCCCGCCGCCCGACTCCAGACGGACTGTCGCCTCCCCCTTCAACCGCGCCTCCATCCTGGCCTCGTAGAGGAGTGCCACCAACTCCTCCCGCGCTTCTCTCACCACCCAGCGGTCGACGCTCCCCAACATCCGGGGTGCCGCAAGGGTGGTCAGCACCCCGACGAGCGTCAGGACCGCGATGAGTTCGGCGAGTGTCGTTCCCGTTGAGGCGTTCATGCCTGCAACGTTCGCGCGGGAAGGCGGGCACGGGGATGGCGGGAACGGCCCTCTCGCCACCCCCGCCCGCGCTCCGGAGCCTTCAGTCGCCTGGTTCGAGTCCGTAGTCGCGGATCTTGTAGCGGAGCGCCCGATCGCTCAACTCGAGGAGCTTTGCCGCCCTCCCCCGGTGGCCCCCGGTGCGCTCGAGCGCGAGCCGGATGAGTTCGCTCTCCATCCTGGCGGCGTTCCGCTTCACCGAGAGGTCCCCGGAGCCGTCGGCTCCGACTTCCACTTCCCGCCCCCCCGCCACCTTCTCGCCTCGGAGCTCCGGAGGAAGGTCCGGCACCCGGATCCGCGATCCCTCTGTCAGGATGACAGCCCGCTCGAGAACGTTTTCCAGTTCACGAACGTTCCCCGGCCAGGAATGCCGGGCAAGGAGCTCCATCGCAGAGGGCTCGACCCCCGTAACTGCGGGATCCCTTCGAAGGCGGCGGTTGAGCCGCCCGAGGACCAGCTCGACGAGGGGTGCCAGGTCGTCGGGGCGCTCCCGGAGAGGAGGGATCTCGATGGTCACCACCGCGAGCCGAAAATAGAAGTCCTTCCGGAAGCGACCGGCATCGACTTCTTCCTGGAGGGGACGGTTGGTGGCGGAGACGACACGGGCGTCGAAGGAGCGCGAACGACTCTCCCCCAATCGCCGCACCTCCCGCTCTTGCAGGGCCCGCAGGAGCTTCACCTGGAGCTGCTCGGGAAGCTCTCCGACTTCGTCCAGGAAGAGCGTGCCCCCGTGAGCGGCCGCCAGGAGCCCCTCCCTGTCCCGGTCCGCCCCCGAGAACGCACCTTTCGCATATCCGAAGAACTCGGACTCGAGGAGCGTCTCGGGCACGGCGCCACAATTGACCGCGACGAAGGGGCCATCCGCCCTGGGACTCTCGGTGTGCAGGATCCGGGCAAGCAGCTCTTTTCCCGTGCCGGTGGCTCCCACGAGGAGGACCGAGGTGGGATGGGGTGCCACCTTCCGCGTCAGCTCGACAACCCTCACCATCTCGGGAGAGCGTGCCACCACGTCCCCGAACCACCGTCCGGCGGGGACCTCCGAACGGAGCCGCGTGACTTCCCGCCGGAGCCGTTCCCGCTCCTGGGCCTTTCGCACTGTGAGGATCATCTCGTCGCGGCCGAACGGCTTGGCGAGATAGTCGTAGGCCCCCCGCTTCATGGCTTCCACGGCGAGCTCCATGCTCCCATAGGCGGTGGTGACGACTACCGGCGCCTCACCCCCATCTCCACGGTACGCCTCCAGAAACTCCAGGCCGTCCATGACCGGCATGCGGACGTCCACCAGTATCAGTTCGGGGCCGAGCTCCCGTGCCAGGTCCAACCCCTCGCGGCCATTCGCCGCGGTGTGGACCTCGTGGCCTTCGTCTCCGAGGAGGAGCGACGTGGACCTGCGAAGGCCCACGTCGTCGTCGACGATCAGAATCCGCATTGCCTCTCCCGAGACGCCCTTACTCATCGCCATCGACACCCCCTCCCGGCAGACGCACCTGCACCAGCGTCCCCCCGCCATCGCGGTTTTCAATTTCGAGACGCCCTCCCAGTTCCTCGACGATCCGGGCGGTGATCGCCAACCCCATACCCGTGCCCTCTCCGGGAGGCCGGGTCGTGAAAAACGGGTCGAAGACCCGGGCCAGGTCCTCCTGGGCGATCCCATCGCCCCGATCCCGGATCTCAATGACCACTTCCTTCCCCACCGGGTCCTCCGGTCTGGGCGGCACCCCACTTCGAAGCCGGGCGATCCGCCGCTTGTGCGAGTAGTCGACCCCGGGGGGATCGTCCTCCCTGCGCCCGACGCCGCTTCCCACTCCCGCAACGACGCTCCTGACCACGACCTCGATCCCACCCTCCGGCGACACCGGAACCGGGGAAGAATCGCCGTCCGTCCGGCCAACCCGCCTCTCCGACATCGCCTGGGCGGCATTCACCAGGAGATTCACGAGAACCTGCTCCAGGAGCTGTGGGCGGCCCCGGACGAGGCATGCCTCTCCCTCCTCCGCGATGCTCACCCCCCCGGAAGCGAGCACGTCCCGCCTCGTCAGCAGGTCCACCGCCGCCCGTACCTCCGTGGCCGCGTCGAGGGTCTGCCACGCGTCCCGGCCCTCGTCTACCCTCACGAATGCGAGGACGCTCCGGATGATCGCATCGATCCGACCAGCCTCCTCCAACGCCATCTCGAGCGCCTGGTCCGCGTCGCCTCCGAGCTCCAGCCTGCGCCTGGCTCCCTCGAGGGCACCTCGCAGCGCTCCCAGCGGGTTTCCCACCTCGTGAGCAATGCCCGCGGCGAGGGTTCCCACCGAGGCCATTCGGGCGGTCCGGATGAGCTCGTCCGTCGTCCCCACCAGCTCGCGGTTGGTCTGCTCCAGCGACTCCACATTTTCGGCGAGGCGCTCCCGTTCCAGGATGAGCTGTCCAGCCATCTGGTTCACCGACGTGACCAGCCGATCCAGCTCGACCCTCCCTGCGGAGGGGATGCGGTGCGCGAGGTCGCCCGCTGCGATGCGCTCGGCATGAACTCCGATCTCGGCCAGCGGTCGAAGTACGCTGCGCGCGAGAAGCGACCGCAGGAAAAGGAAGAGGATCGCCAGATCCCCGACCAGGATAAGGGCGAGGAAAAGGGTAATGGCTCCGGGCGAAGTGAGGATCGGAAGCACCAGGACCACCGCCAGGACCGCCACCAGAAGAGCCGCCCCGAAGAGGAGGGCGGTAGAGAGAAGGAGCTCTCCCGAGATCGTGGACGTGGTGCCTCGGCGCGGATTGGTCATCGGAACTCGAAAATGCCATGCGAGGGGAGATCACGCGAGATCAACCGCGCCTGGAGCCGGCGGAAGGAAACGACATCTGCCCCAAAGCGGAGAGGGGGGGGGGGGGGGGGGGGGG
>JBBDRS010000035.1:74914-143554 GCA_040905325.1 Gemmatimonadota bacterium | reverse complement strand
AAAACGCGGTGTGGGGGGGGCTTTTGCCCCCCCCCCCCTCTCCCATCGGTCGTCCCGCGTAGAGCGGTATTAAGTCGCAGCAGCCGCCGCCTCGCCGCAGTCCATCTCGCTGCTCCCAGCAGAGGTCACGGTCAGTACACACTCGTTGCCGGTCCAGCCCGAGTGGGTTCCGGTCGCGGTGTAACCCTCCGCCGAAGCATCGGTGATGCTGATGGTCACGGCGTCCGAGGGGGTGAAGGCGACATCGGTCGCACCACCGGCGGCGGAAACCCCGGTCGCGTAGGTATAGTCGTTGTCGAAGTAGAACTGCTCCTGCAGCGTCTGCACGTTCCGAAGGTCGGACGTGACAGCCGACTGGAAGGCCCGCTCGCGCGTCTCACCGAAGCGCGGAATCGCGATGGCGGCGAGGATGCCGATGATCACGACAACAATCAGAAGCTCGATCAGGGTGAAACCTTTCTTGTTCATGTCCCTCTCCCATGGTGGGGTTGTGAAACTCCGGACGCGCCCGCACCCGGATTGACTGGCCTCTCCTATTGCAAAGGGTGGTCCACACCATGGCACGCACCCTCAAACCACTATTTTACAACCACTTACACGTGCACGACCGGTCATCCGGTCATCCCCCCGCCCTCCACGCCGGTTGGATTCTGCAATGCGGTGGCAGGATGCAGGAGCCCTGCGGGGGCGGTGTGATGGCATGGTGAGCCACACCCTCCGCACCTGCAGGGGCCTTCAACCCACCGCGCTCCCCTCCCACGGCTCGCTCGCCGGGCGCTCCCACCGTGCCGCCCGCGGGGGGAGGCTGGAACGAACAATGTGCCAGAGGGCGGCCACCCCGTCCTTCCAGCCGATCTTCTTCCCCTCCGAATAGCTCCGGCCCCGATAGCTGATGGGAAGCTCGTAGATCCGGGCTCCCGTCTGGGCGAGCCGCGCGGTGAGCTCCGGCTCGATCCCGAATCGATCCCTCGTCAAATCGAAGCTCTGCAGGAGGTCGCGCCGCACCATCTTGTAGCACGTCTCCATGTCGGTGAGGTTGAGGTCGGTGAGCACGTTGCTCAGGAAGGTGAGTACACGGTTCCCCTGGTAGTGCCAGAACAGGTGCACCCGATGCGGCCCGCCCAGGAACCGGGAACCGTACACTGCGTCTGCCCATCCCCTCAGGATGGGCTCGAGGAGTGCCGGGAACTCGTACGGGTCGTACTCGAGGTCGGCATCCTGGACCACCACCACATCGCCGGTGGCCCTCGCGAACCCGGTTCTGAGCGCCGCCCCCTTCCCCTGGTTCACCGGGTGGACCACCAGGACGTCGATGAGGCCCCGCTCCTCCAGTTCGGCCAGGAGGCGAGGGGTCCCGTCGGAGGAGCCATCGTCCACCGCAATCACTTCCAGTCTCAACGGGACTTCCCTTACGCGCTCCAGCAGCTGTTCCACCGTGTTCCGCTCGTTGTACACAGGGATGACTACAGAGAGCACGACCCTGTCCCACGGGAGAAGCGTCTCTGGAGGACGGGGCCGTCCGGTGACCTCCCGCTCCCACCCCCGTGGCCCTCCCGCTCCCCCTCCCGCTTCAGCCATCAGTCCTCCAGCCCGTAGCGGTTGATCTTGCGATAGAGCGTGGAGGGATCGATTCCCAACACTTCCGCCGCCCGGCTCTTGTTTCCACCCTCGGCCTGGAGGACCCACTGGATGTACGCGCGCTCCACCACCTCCATGGACGGATTCGGCAGAGGACGGTCATCCACCAGGCGTTCATCGCTCGGCGCCGTGACCCGCTCCGGGAGGGATTCCACGCCGATCACCTCGCCGGAGGAAATGACCATGGCGCGTTCCAGCGCATTCTCCAGCTCCCGGACGTTCCCGGGCCAGTCATGTTCCCGGAGCGCGGCCATCGCCTCGTCCGAAAGGGTCCGCGGTTCGGCATCGTCGGCCATCTTCTTGAGGAAGTACCGTGCCAGGAGGGGAATGTCGTCGCGTCGCTCCCGGAGCGGAGGCAGCGAGAGGGCGATGACGTTCAGCCGGTAATAGAGGTCGCTCCGGAAGCGTCCGCTGCGGATCTCGTCCTCCAGTTCCCGGTTGGTCGCCGCGATGATGCGAACATCCACGGGGACCGACACGGTGGACCCGACGGGAATCACCTCTCGTTCCTGGATCGCGCGCAGGAGTTTGACCTGGGTCTGGGGAGCCATCTCACCGATCTCGTCCAGGAAGAAGGTCCCGCCCCCGGCGGCCACGAGGAGCCCGTCCTTGTCCCGCACCGCCCCCGTGAACGACCCCTTCACGTGACCGAAGAGTTCGCTCTCGAGCAGGCTCTCGGGGAGAGCCCCGCAGTTGATGGAGAAGAAAGGACCTTCCGAGCGCTCCGACTGCCTGTGGATGAAGCGAGCCAGGACCTCCTTTCCAGTCCCGCTCTCCCCACTGATGAGAAGCGTGGACTCGGTGGGGGCAGCGGTTTCCGCAAGCTCCAGAACCTTCAGAAAGCTTCGGCTCTGGCCGATGGGGCGCGCACCTCCGCTCTTCCCGACCTCCCGGATCTGCCGCTTCAGCTTCCGGTTCTCCACCCTCAGCTCCCTGGCTTCCACGGCCCGTCGGCAGATGGCCAGGAGCTCGTCGTTGGAAAAGGGCTTCTGGAGGTAATAGAACGCACCCTCGTTCACGGCACGCATGGCTGACTGCAGCGACGCCTGGGCCGTCATGAGGATCACCGGGAGCTCCGGGTCCCGTTCGTGTGCCTTTGCCAGCACCTCCAGGCCCGTCGCGCCCGGCATGCGGATGTCGCTGATGACGAGGTCCGGGGTCTCCTCATCCAGCGCCTCCATCCCCGCCTTCCCTCCCAGGGCAGAGGTGACGCGGTAGCCCTCCCCCTTGAGAAGGATCTCGAGCGTCTGGACGATCCCCGACTCGTCGTCGACCAGCAGCACCCTCGGTCCCGACTCAGACATTCTCAGCCTCCAGCACCCGGGAAGCCTTCCGCTCCCCAGGCAGGTACAAGATGAATTCGGTGCCCCCGTCAGGGGGGCGCTCTACGACGATGGCGCCATGATGTGCCTCGGCGGCCCGATGCACCATGGCGAGGCCCAACCCGCTTCCTTCCTTCCGAGTCGTGAAGAAGGGGTCGAAGACCCGCTCCACATCCTCCTCCGGAATCCCGGGTCCCTGGTCCCGCACTCGGATGCAGACCGGATCGGACACCCCCATCCGGGACTGTTCGCCCTGTCCCGGGTCCCGCGCTCCACCCGGGCGAGCCCCAGCACCGGACTCCCGCGGATCTTCCAGGACCACCGCGACGCTCCCGCCTTCGGGGGAGAACTGGGTGGCATTGAGCGCCAGGTTCAGGATGGCCCGGTGCAGCACGTCCGGATCGACCCTGACGTACACGGGCTCCTCGGGTACCCGGAGTTCCACCGTCACGCCCCGATCCTCCGCCTCCGGATGCTGGCGCACCACCGCCACCGCCTCGGCCAGGAGCAGCCCCAGATCCACCGTCTGGTCCTGGGCTACCCGCACCCGGGCAAAGTCGATGAAATCGGAGAGAAGCCGGCTCAAGCGATCGGATTCGCGCACGACCATCGCGGTGAGGGCGGACCGGTCATCCTGGCTCAGGCGGGGGCTCTGGAACTGCTCCACTGCACTCCGGATGGAAGCCATGGGATTCTTGATTTCGTGCGCCATCGAAGCGGACAGCTCCGCCACCGCCTCGAGTCTCTCGTTTCGGCGATTCAACTCCGCAAGCCGTTCCTGATCCGTGATGTCCTGGAAAATCGCGGTGACGGTTCTCGGCTCACCCTCGGCGTCCCGGACGGTGGACGCGACCCCCAGCACGATCACCTCCCCCCTTCGGTCGACCTCGGCGGTCCGGCGGTACCGCGAGACCCCGTCCGCGAGCGAGTCGACGAGGATGCTGCGGAGCTCAGGGGCCACCCCGCCCACGGCATCGAACACGGATCGCCCCTCCCACGAGCTTGTGTCCAGGTCCAGGAGCGCCTCACCGGCAGGGTTCAGATAGACGAGCCGTTCCTCGGCGTCGACGGTGAGGATGCCGGAAGTGACCGATGCGAGAATTTCGCTGGTGTCCAGCCGCAGCCGCCGCAGTTCTGACTCGACCGCACCCAGTTGGGTCCCCGTCCGCCGGAGGAGGAACCCAGCCACCCCGGCGATGGCGGCCACCGTCCCGAAGAGCCCGACCTGGAGGAGGACGGGATTCGAGAACGCGTCCACGTCCTGTGCCCAGAACGCCTCGGACACGTAGAGGACCGCGCTCATCCCGCCGATCAGGGCTACCCCGGGAAAGGGGAGGACCACGGCCGTCACACCGATGACTGGAATGTAGAGCGAGGCGAAGAGGCTCGTGACCCCCCCTGTGACGTGAACCAGCGCCGTGATGGCGAGGGCGTCGAACGCCATCTGGGTGTAGAGGAAGGTCGTGCTCGGGCGACCCTCCATTCCCCTCGTGTGGTAGACCCCCAACGCTGTCACGGAGAGAACCGAGAGAAAGAGGAGGGTCACGATGAAGGTTTCGCGCGGATCCGCCTCGCCCCAGGTGACCAGGGCACCGAGGAGCACCCCCGTGGCCAGGGCGACCCGGCCCAGGTACACCCATCGGAGGAGATGGAGGGGATCCGGAGCGTGCGGAGAGGGACTCGACCTCCGGGGAGATTTCTCCCCGGAAGAGCCTCCCGCACGAAAGCGCGCCAGGCCGGCACCGAAGGGGCTCATCACCCCCCGACCCGAACCGCACCCAGAGAGGCAGCGAGCTTCCGAATGCGCTGAAGCTGGGCCTCCACGACCGCAAGCCCCCCGTCCAGCTCGGAGTCGTCACCGACGTCCATACGCATGAACTGCGTTTCCGCGAGCGCGGACGTCAGGGCATTGTTGATGTCGTGCCTGATTCGGCCCAGCCCCTGAAGGAGGTGACGGTGATCCAGGTACCCCCGCTCCAGCCCGTCTCCTCCGATTCGTTCGGCGGCAGACCCGACGTCCTCCGGAAAACCTGGGGAGAGGGAGAGGACTCGAACTTCCTCGCCCACCTGTTCCAGGAGCAGGACCCCCCACCCACCCGGAGGCTCGGCCGCTCGGAGGAGCGCCCGGGCGAGGGTATCGGGGGGAGTGCCCGGGGGAAGAAGGAGCCATCCACCCCCCGGGGGAAGCGTCCCATCCAGGGACGATGGGTCGATGGCCTCATAGCCGGGAGCGAGCGCCGAGGCGGCGCGAAGCACCCTCTCCTCGAGCGCGGGGTCTCCGGAGTGCACGAGGACGCCACGGGTGGAGTTGGTCGCGGACACGGGACGCTCCGAACTGGTGTTGGGACGGAAGAACAGATCGGAGGGATTCTAGTGGACCCGGACGGGGATGCGCCACCGGGCGACGTCATTCGCCTTCCCCCGGCCCGGAGGGGCGCCCGGGCTCCCGCTCAACGTCGGGTCAGTCGGTACCGAGGGGGACCGCCAGGACCTGTCCGGCATAGATCCGGGAGGTCCCGATCCCGTTCAATCGGCGAAGGACGTCCACCGACACGCCGTGCCTCCGGGCGATTGCCCAGAGGGACTCCCCCCGCGCGACCCGATGTTCGGCGGTCGCAGGGGACCCGGCGTCGAAGCTGGCTCCGTCCGGGACGTTCAGCTCCTGACCCACGAGGATCCGGTCGCTGGAGAGTCCGTTCGCCTGCCTAAGCGCCGCCTCGGTCACGCCGTAGAGACGCGAGATGGTCCAGAGCGACTCGCCTCGTCCCACCGTATGGGTGGCGCGGGTCCCGCCCCCGGACGGCGCGGGAGTCCCGACCTCCGAGGGGGTGGGCGGGGACGGCGCGGCGTCGTCCGCCTCGGAAGGGCTGGGAGCCGCCGCGGCAACCACGGTCTGTGATGCTCCCGCCTCGACCTCCCGGTAGATCGGTACCCGCAACTGCTGCCCGGTCATGATCCGCGAACCCTGGATTCCGTTCTCTGCCCGCAGACGAGTCACCGTGACGTCATAGCGCCGGGCGATCGCCGTCAGGGTCTCGCCCCGCGCAACCCGATGCGTGTTCCACTGCAGCTCGAGCTCGGCATCCTGGGTCACGTTCTCCACGAGCCGTACGTCCCCCGTGCGCTGGGCCAGGTACTCGGCGTACGGTCGGGGGTAGAGGGCGACGTGATAGTGGGGCGGCCTGCGCTCCTCGATCGCTTCCAGGACACCCTGTCGCTCGAGCGTAAGGAGTGTGGATTCCAGCCAGGAACGGCAACGCGCATTCTGGCTCCGCCGGAGGTCGATCGCCATCCCTGTAGGATGCACCGAACGATCCGAAGCGTTCGAGGGCTGGTGCGACAGGGGCCGAGTCAGGCTCGTCACCACCAGCTTCTCCCCGCACGCCGACCGATACTGAGAGGCAAGCCGCTGGAGGAAGAGCCGCGCTTCAGGGCGTGCGTAGGGGAAGGAGACGTTGTGGACGTCCATGTTCCGGTCCGGACGTACCGGCACCAGATATCCGGCCCCCGTGAAGCGGCGCACCTCTTGGGCCGTCCGGAGATAGCTGAAGTCGTGGGCCTGGGCCTGCGCATTCTGGCGGTCGAGCGACGCGCTCGATCCGCGCAGCGTCTGGGCGTCGAGGGGAATCCCCTCCCCCATGACCAGAAGCACCGGCAGGACCAGGCCGGCCAGTAGACGGGTTCGGGAGCGGTCGGTCCGGATCATCACGAGTCCGGGGTTGAAGGCCGGCTCAGTGAGTACGACAGTGCGGCCGCCTCTCGGGACGCCCGGTGCCGCCTCTCAATCACTATAGAAATAAACATCCGTTCTCCGCCGGACAAGGGGTGGCCGCGGGCTCACGCCGCGGGACCCTCTGGTGGGATCAGTCTCCAGCGCCCGTGACCTCGATCACGCGCTCGGTCCGGTTGAAGTCTCCCGGCACCAGCCGTCCTTCCGGATCCACAAGTTCGAGACGCACTGTGTGGCTGCCGTCAGGGAGGCCCACGATCAGGTACGGCCGCCATTCGGTGAGGATCGCCTCGCCGACACCCTCCACGGTGAGGCGCACCCGGTAACCCTCGGGATCGAGTCTCACCCCCGTGAGCTGAAAATCGACCAGAATGGAATCCGCGGCCTGCCCGGCGTACTCGCCCACCGGACGTGAGTACGTGAGGAAGGGGCCATCGGGATCCACCGGTGGCGTATCGGCCTCCCCCTCGCCCACCTGGATGATCCGCATGGCAAAGGCCCCGGGGGTCTTGACCGACTCGTGCCAGTCCGTGCCGGGAAAGGCGCGCAGGACATGTACACCCGCGGGGAGATCCTCCAGCACCACCGGTTCCGCAGGATCGTACAGGGCCTGGTACCGGTCATTGTTCAAAATAAAATGGATGTGCTGCCCGTCGGCACGGGCGATCCCCCGACCCTCGGCACCCGGGGTCGGCACCTGCAACTCGTATCCCGACAGGTGGAAACGGACCTCTACGGGTTCCCCAGGGGCGAAAGTCGCTCCTTCGGATGGCCCATCGAACCCGACGCGGGCGTCGGGATAATCCGGTGCCACGAGAGGAGACGGTACGATGTTCAGATCCCCGGAGACCTGCATTTCCAAGGACGGCTCCATGGCCTCAGGGACTTCCGGCTCGCCTGCCTCGCCACAGCCAGCCAGGAAGGTGGCGGCGAATACAAGAGGGACGGCTCCGAGCTTCAGCTTCGAACGATTCATTCCTGCCTCTTCGGGACACGTGCAGTGGAAGTGCGAAGAGGGCGGCCCCACCGCGGTGGGGTCGCCCTCACGGGTCACGACGGGAGCGGCATCAGACCGAGCCGATCCAGCCGCCCCGGGCCGCGGCGTACTTCTCGCCCACCTTGTCCCAGTTGACCACGTTCCAGACGGCCTCGAGATAGTCGGGCCGACGGTTCTGGTAGTTCAGGTAGTAGGCGTGCTCCCAGACGTCCACGCCGAGGATGGGGGAGGCTCCCTCGATGAGGGGCGAGTCCTGGTTCGCCGTCGAGGTGACCCGCACATTGCCGAAGGGATCCACCACCAGCCATCCCCAGCCGGAGCCGAACTGGCCCGCGGCCGCGGAGGAAAAGGCGCTCTTGAACTCGTCGAAGGAACCGAACACGTTGTCGATCTGCTTGGCGAGGTCCCCGGACGGCGTCGAGCTTCCGCCGGGCGTCAGCACCTCCCAGAAGAGGCTGTGGTTGTGATATCCTCCTCCATTGTTCCGCACGGCCGTCTGCAGCCCTTCGGGCAGCGTGAGGAGGCCCCGCAGAAGTTGTTCGGCCGAGTACTCCTGATAGTCGGGATGCTTCTCCAGAGCGGCGTTCAGCTTCTTCGTGTACCCGGCGTGGTGCTTTCCGTGATGGATTTCCATGGTACGGGCATCGATATGTGGCTCGAGCGCGTCGGTCGCGTAGCCGAGTTCGGGAAGTTCGTGCGGATAGGCCATAGATCGGTTCTCCTTCTGAAAGGGGTGATCACTCTGTCGTCGTTGCCACGGGGTCGACCATCGACGTTTCGACAGGGCGGCGCGTTCCCGCTATCCACCCGCCGGCTCGAGGCCGGTCCCCCGCATGATAGGAGTAGGACAACCCGCAAGGCGGACGTCCGTTCCAACCCGGGGCGAAGTCGTGGAATGCCAACACCGGAGTGGTCGCCATGACCTCCGCCCCACGAAGGATTCTCCTGGTCGACTGCGACACCTTTTTTGTGCAGGTGGCGCGCCTGGAGGATCCCGAAGGCGCCGGGCGCGCACTCCTCCTCATCGTCGGCGGCTCGCCATCCGGCCGGGGGGTCGTCACCTCGGCAGACTACGCGGTGCGGCGTTTCGGGGTGCACTCCGGGATGCCTACGGCCCAGGCCCTCCGCCTCTGCCCGGAGGCTCGGGTGGTACCGGTTCCCCGGGCAGCCTGCCTGGAACGAAGCCGTGCGGTCCGGCGGGAACTCGAGCGAGTGGCGCCCCTGGTGGAGGCGGCCTCCATCGACGAATTCTATCTCGATCTGACCGGCATGGAACGGCTCTTCGGGGAGGAGAAGATGGAGGAGTCCGCTCTCCGCATCCGGGAGTCGGTCCTGCGTGAAACCGGGATCTCTGTGTCCATCGGCGGCGGCTCGAACCGGCTCGTGGCCAAGCTCGCGGTGGCGAGGGCCAAGCCTGCCGGCGTCCACATCGTCCCCGCCGGGCAGGAGGCAGCGTTCCTCCGCACCGTACCGCCCGGGGAAATACCGGGAATCGGCCCAGCGCTCCTCGATGAGCTCACCCGCCGGGGACTCTCCACTGTGGAGGACATCCTGGGCATCCAGGAGGAGTGGCTTACACGATGGTTCGGGACCGAGCGGGCCGCCTGGCTCAGGAGGCGGGCGCTGGGGGTCGACCCTACCCCCGTCCAGCCAGGGCGCCCCCGGAAGTCCATCTCCGCGGAGCGCACCTTCCCGAAGGACCTCACCGAGGACGCGGCGCTGGAGACCCGCCTCCAACGGCTCTCCCTCGAAGTGGGGAAGGCGCTCCGCGACCGGGAACTGACGGCCCGCACCGTGACCGTGAAGCTCAGGACGAGCGACTTCCGGACCCGTCAGAGCGCGCGCACTCTCGAGGTCAGCGTCACCACCGACCGCGCCATCGACCGGACGGCCCGCGAGCTCCTGCGGGACTTGAGGGTCCGGGAGCGAGGGCCGGTCCGGCTCCTGGGAGTCGCTCTGGGGTCCCTTCAGCCCCGGAACACGCAATCCGCGGGACGGCAGCTCTCCCTGCTGGATTCGGCTTCGGAGGAGGAGTCCGAGCGGGACATCCAGCTCTCTCACGCGACCGACGAGCTTCGGCGGCGCTTCGGGGACGACGCGATCCTCCCGGCCCGGACCCTGGACGTGCCCGGATCCGCCCGCCACCCGCAGGAGCCACCCTCCACCGGACCAGGACGCCATGACTCCTGAATCAGCCCCCCGCCGGAATGTCCCCGCAACCAGGGACGACCTCGCTCGGCTCTTCGGCACCTCCCACCCCCTGATCGGGATGGTCCACCTCCCGCCGCTTCCCGGATCCCCTCTCTGGGGCAGGAGCCTCGACGCCGTGCTGGAGCGGGTGCGCGCCGACGCGAGATGTTTGGTAGAGGGCGGGATGGACGGTCTTCTTCTGGAGAACTTCGGAGATCAGCCCTTCCGCCCGTATGAGGTCGAGCCGGTCACCGTCGCCGTCATGACCCGCGCGGTGATGGCGGCCCGCGAGGTGAGCGCCGGTCTCCCCCTGGGGGTCAACGTGCTCCGGAACGACGCCACCGCTGCCCTGGGGATCGCCGCAGCCACCGGAGCGGCTTTCATTCGGGTCAACGTCCACACCGGGACCATGTTCACCGATCAGGGGATGCTGGAAGGGAGGGCGCACGAGACCCTGCGGCTCCGGGAACGGATCGCACCCGGGACCCTCGTCCTGGCCGACCTCCTCGTGAAGCATGCGACCCCTCCCCCGGGCCTGGACCCGGTTTCGGCCGCTCGCGACCTCCGTCACCGAGGCCTGGCCGACGTTCTGGTCGTCCCCGGTGCCGCCACCGGTGTCCCCGTCGATCCGGCCCGGATCCGCGGTGCCCGCGAGGCGGTCCCGGATGCCCCGGTCTGGGTGGGAAGCGGGATCACCCCCGCGAATGTCCGCGAGCTCCTACGCCTCGCAGATGGCGCCATCGTCGGATCGAGTCTCCACGAGGACGGGAAGGCCGGCACCGGGATCGATCCTGCCAGGGTGTCCGAGTTGGTGAGCGCCTTCAGGGAATGAGGACCGTCGGGACCCCGGGGGGACCGCCCAGACGGTAGATGGGCACCCAGGCGTCCTCACCCCCTTCCGAGGGGAGGGAGTGATCCAGGAAGTTCCAACGAAGGACCGAATCCACCGCATCGGGTTCCAGGAGTTGGGGGATCAGGCGTCCTTCGGGTTGCCTCACCCGCACGAGGTAGCTTCCGGCGGGGAGCGTGCGCTCGGAAGGAACGACCTCCACTTCCACCGAGGCCATCAGGTGGTTCTGATAGGGTTCGTCCTCCCACTCCACGGAGAGAATGCGGAAGTCCTCCGAGCGCACCACCGCCTCCTCGCGCAGCCTCTCCACCTGGATCCCGTGCCTCCTCAGGAAGGCCGCCACGTCGTCGAGGCGACCGTCGAAGGCGTATCCCCAGGGTGCGGAACGGACGCGACCCGGCTGGTAGAGTGTGCGGTTCTCCCCCGTGACCTCCACGGCGGAATCCTCCTGCATGACCAGAAAGGATTCCTCCTGGGGGTACGCCGTAGCCTGCAGATCGAAGGCCACATCCGGGGGCGACGAGATGGTCCTGCGCCGCGCCTCGACTACGACGTTCCGAACCTCCTCATCGTGGTCCGCCACGAAACGGGTGAGGGCCAGGAAGCTCTCCCGCGCGATGTTCGCCTGCACCTCCAGTGAGTGCCGCCCCGGCACCTCGAAGAGGAGGGTGATCATGTTGCGAAGCCCCCCGTAGGAGTGCTGCTTCCGGGGCCAGGGCACCGTGGTCCTCCAGTGCCAGCGCTCGTCTTCGTCGTCGAAGGAGGGACCTGAATACCAGTAGGTCAGCATGTCGCGCACCGCGAGATGCCCTCGCACCGCCTCGTACATGGGTCCACGCGCGAAGGCCACCAGAGCGGAGTCCGCCGTGGGATCCAGCGTCGCCTGATAGGTGAGGTGATACGGATAGGCCCCCCCGTTGTGCGCATCCACGAAAACGTCGGGGGCGAAACGGTTCAGAAGCTGCTCCAGAACGGACGACACCTCCCGGGTCTCCGCCGCGATCCAGTCCCGGTTGAGGTCGTAGCCGAGAGAGTTCGTCCGCCTCTGTGCATCCCCTCCATCGGGGTTCATGTGGGGCACGACGATGACGTTCACTCGGTCCAGGACCTCTCCTTCCGACCCCAGCGCCAGCTCCCGGATGAACTGCTGGGCCCCCTCCTTTCCCGCCCGCTCGTTTCCGTGGATCGAGGCCACGACGAGGACCGTGGGCTTCCCGGAAAGGAGGGTGGCCGCAGGTTCTGAGAGCGGGGGATCCCCGAGGAACACGACGGGGTGGGGCCGGCCCTGGTTGGTGACCCCGAGCTCCTGGATGAGCATCCTGCCGCTCCGGGCCTGGACCTCCCAGAGGAACTCCATGAGCTGGGCGTGGGTGGTGCTCTCCTCCCACCCGGCCCGCTCCGCCCCGGTGAGAGGTCTCTCCTGCGCGGCGGCCGGAGCTGCCGCGGCGAGACCCGCCGCCCCGGCCACCAGTGCGGCGACCACGAGGCGGGCCCCTCCCCAGGGGCTCAACTGTCCTCGCGCCGGGAGGACCCGGATCGGAGCCAGGGCTTGCGGCTGAAGTAGGAGTCGGACTCCTCGCGGACCTTCCCGGTGAGGAGGATCAGCGCCAGGAGGTTCGGGATGATGACGAGCCCCAGGAGGATGTCGCCGATGGTCCAGGCGATGATGAGGGGAGCCACGGCACCGAAGAAGTGCATTCCCACAAAGAGGAGCTTATAGGGGAGGACGGCTCGGGGGCCGAAGAGGTAGTAGGCGCAGCGGTCCCCGTAATAGCTCCAGGCCAGGGCGGTGGAGATCGCGAACAGAAAAACCGTGAGGAGTACGATGTAGCGCCCCCACTCGCCGGGCAGACCCCGCTGGAAGGCGAGCATCGTCAGGGGCGCTCCGTTCACCACTGCGTCCCCGTATAACGACGGGTACTCCGTGCCGTCCTGTGCTACAGCCAACCCGGTTTCCGGGAAGATCGTCCCGCTGAAGGGCTGGGTCTGCGCCGGATCCACGTAGAACCTCTCCACCGCGACATCATGCCAGGCCAGCATGGTCTCACCGACCCCGGACGCCGTCGGCGTCCCGTCCTGCACCGTGATTTCGGAGGGAGCGGACTGGAAGAACGCAAAGCGGCCGTCCTCTCGCTCCTGCACGTACGACACGGTACCCGCCATGAGATCCAGCTCGGTGGGGACCCTGTCGTCCCAGGCAGAGGTGATGATGATGACGAGGGCCGTCATGGTGCAGATCACGATGGTGTCGATGAAGGGCTCGAGGAGCCCCACGACCCCCTCCGACACCGGCTCGTTCGTTCTCGCGGCTGCGTGGGCGATGGGGGCCGATCCCTGCCCCGCTTCGTTGGAGAAGAGACCGCGTCGGACGCCCCAGAGCATGGTGAAAAGGAAGGTCCCGACACCCACGCCGGCCGCCCCCGCTGAGGGATTGAACGCCTCGGCGAAGATGAGGGCGAGGCTGGGGAGGATCTGGTCCCAGTGCAGCGCGAGGATCAGGAGCGCACCGGCCACGTAGAGTGCCGCCATCGCCGGCGCCAGGATGCCCGCCACCTTCCCGATGCGGCTGATCCCTCCAATGATCACCAGTCCCACGAGGGTCGCCGTGACGAGACCCACGGCCCACGGAGCGAAGCCGAATTCGGTGTTGAACACGTCGGCCACGGTGTTCGCCTGCACTCCGTTGCCCGTGAAGAGCGCCACCGAGGCGAGGAAGACGGCGAAGATCACCGCCAACGGCTTCCACGCCCGGCCGAGTCCCTTCTCGATGTAGAACATGGGGCCCCCGGCGATCATCCCCTCCCACGGACGCGTGGGATCGGGATCGCGGACGTTCCGGTACTTCTGTGCGAGCGTCACCTCCGAGAATTTTGTGGCCATCCCCAGGATGGCCGTCACCCACATCCAGAAGAGGGCGCCGGGTCCGCCCCAGTGGATGGCCAGCGCCACCCCGGCGATGTTCCCGATCCCCACCGTGGCGGAAAGCGCCGTGCTGAGCGCCTGGAAGTGGGACACGTCCCCCGGGTCATCGGGATCGGAGTACTTTCCCGAAACCACCGCGAACCCATGCCCCAGGCGCGTGAACTGCACGAAACTCAGCCGGAAAGTGAAATAGATCCCGGCGCCGAGGAGGAGGATGACGACGAAGGGAATGGTCTCGTCCCCGACAGGGATCCCGGAGTTCCAGACCCATCCTTCCATCTGGCCGACGAAGTTGTTGAGCACCTCGGTCATGTGCGTTCCTCGAGCGGTGATTCTCGGAAAATTCGACGTGTGAGAATGTACTCCCCATTCGTCCCAGGCAAGGACGAGTGGGGAATTCCCCCCGGGGAGGCCGCCAGGGTATTCCCGCAGGGCATCCGGCGAGCCCTGGGCTCGGTCGGTCCGGAACTCGCCCGGCGGGCCCGGGGTCATGGAAGCCTTTTAGAACCCAACTCAGGAGCAGCGAATGCTGAGCATCTACCTGGCAGGAGAGATCCACTCGGACTGGCGGGACCAGTTCCGGACCGCGCTCGATGAACGGGGGGTCGACGCCGATTTCCTCGGTCCTCAGGAAGACCACGATCGCTCCGACGACATCGGAGAGCTGATTCTCGGGAAAGCGCCGAACCCGCGCTACAGGGACCTTCTCGGGGCGCAGGTCAACACGCTTCGGACCAGGATCCACCTGCAGCGGGCGGACCTCGTCGTAGCATGCTTCACGGAGAAGTACCGGCAGTGGAACACGGCCGGGGATGCGGGAGCCGCGGTGGCCGCGGGAACCCCCATGATCCTGGTGCGCCCCGAGGAGTTCATCCACGCCCTCAAGGAGATGGATGCGCTGGCAGACCTCACGGTGGAGACCCTGGACCAGGCGGCGGACGCGGTGGCCTACATCGTAGAGTAGGAGTCGCGGGACTCGCCTTGTCGCTCAGGCGGCAAGCCCATGCCCCAACTACGGGTCAATACCTACAATTACTTGTAGCGATAAGTGATGCGGCCGCGACTGAGGTCGTACGGTGACATTTCGACCTTGACCCGGTCCCCCTCCAGAACGCGGATGTAGAACTTCCGCATCTTGCCCGAGAGGTACGCGAGGATTGTGTGCCCGTTCTCCAGCTCCACGCGAAAGTTCGCGTTCGGCAGGACCTCGGTGACGGTCCCCTCCACTTCGATCGCGTCGTTCGACACAGACCACTCCTGCTCATGATTTTGGGTTCACGTCCCAGGGTCGGCCGGTCGAGCCGTCTGGGATTTCTTGCCTGATACAGATCTTAATCTTACCCGAAGCCCGGCCACCTGACAACGACGACCCCAGGGTTCAGATCCCGGAACTCGGATTCTCAGATGCGGGAAGGGAATCCAGAAGCGGAGCTCCTACGCGAATCTCCGAACCCCCGGCCACTCCGGGTCCGAACGCCCTGCCCTCCAGGGTCTCCGGACCGAAGAGAAGGACAACGGTGGACCCCAGATGGAAGGCCATGAGCTCTTCCCCCCTCTCGATGGGGAGTGGAGGTCGGTACCTGCGTTCCTCAGGTTCCCTGACGCCCTCCCGGTTGGTCACGCCCTTCCCCTCCCCGCCGTTCCACCCCGGATCGAAGGCCGCCGAAATGCGGCCCACGTTGAAGGCTCCCACAGCCACCAGGCAGACCTCGCCCGACGTCCCGCCGATCCCGGCGACCAGGCGCTCGTTCCTCGGGAACAGCTGCGGCACCCCTGCCACGGCCGGGGCGTTCACCGGGAGGAGCGCACCCGGGATCGAGCGCGCCCACCGGATGTTGCCCGACACCGGGGAGTGGATGCGGTGGTAGTGGCGGGGACTCAGGTAGATGGTGAGAAAGCCTCCTCCCTCGAAGCGCCCGGCCTCCTCCCGGGAGCCCAGCAAACCCGCCAGCGAATAGCTCCGCCCCTTCGCCTGGAGCGCGGTACCGCCCCGGACCGGCCCGAAAGCACCGACCACCCCGTCTACCGGGCTGGCGGGAAGGTCCGGATCCTCCGGCCAGCGCCGAGCGCCCTCCTGGAGTCGGCGGGTGAAGAGAGCTGAGACCGAGGGGTACTCGACCAGGGGGTGCTCGGCCTCCCCCGGGTCGAGCCCTGTGGCCGCCGCGAAGGCCGCCAGGACCGGTTGCCGCAGGATCCGGGGAATCCAGCGTTCCGCCAGCCAGCCGGTGGTCCTGCTGAGGACCCCCTGGGGGAGCCGTGACAGAAGGAGGAGGGCCACACGCCAACGGAGAGGGATGGGGTCGGGATGTTCATCGGATCCGTGGCTCACGTTCCGTCCTCCACCCCGGGGCTTGTCGCGCCGTCAGTGGAAACCGACACCACCGTTCCTGCCCCCAGGAAGGCGAGCACCCCCTCCACATGTTCGGGCTCGACCCCTTCCGCCTTCGCGAGTGCCCGACAATAGGCACGGATCTGTGGGGAGTAGAAGCGGACCCGTTCCGCCAGCTCCCCGGGGTCGGACCCGATCCGGTCACTCTTCCAGTCCACTACCTGGAGCCGTCCGGCGACCCCGCCGGTGAGGTGGACCACCCGATCCGCAACTCCCTGGATCACCTCCCCACCCTCCCGCACTACGAAGGGCCGCTCCCGTTCCACCCGCACGCCCGCTGGATAATTTTCTCGACTCAGGAGGTTCCGGATGGGGGGCGCCTGGAGCTGCTCGACCACTTCGTCCAGGAGCAGCTCCGGATCCCGTGCTCCCGGGAACCTGCTGCGGGCCGCGCGCAGGAGCTCCTCCCGGTTCGGCCCCTCCGGCCCCAGCCACTCCACCTGCTGCATCCAGAAGTGGACGAGACTTCCCCGATCCAGTGCCTCTCTGGGAATTGGACGCAGGAGGCTGCCCAGCCGCACCACCTCCCCACCCTCCATGTCCGAAGGGGAACGCCGACCCAGGAGGCGCTTGCGTTCCCGGCGGGCCAACCGGAGCGGGCCGTCCACCCGCCTCCCTCGTCGGGCGCTCACGTCCTCCCCCTCCTCCCCGGGGCCGGACGCCAGGAAGCCGTCCTCCCACTGCTCCAGACTCCTCTTCTCCCAGAGCACCTCCCCCGGGGGCACCTTCTTCGGGAGCCCCAGGGCCGAACGCATGAAGCGGGCGCCACTGCACGCAGTCGAGCTCCCCCTGATGTCGCACTTCATGATCACATGGACGGCGTGCTTGGCGCGGGTGAGAGCCACGTACGTTGCGCTGAGGGCGTCCCGGGCGACCGACTCGCGGTGCTGCCGCGCAGCTTCCTCCAGCTCGGGAAAGAGCGGTTCCCACGCGGAGGTCACCCCGGGGAGGATACGCCGTACCGGGCCCGCCCCACCCATCTCCCGCTCGGCGAGATAGGGCGGGAGACCCCCGGGGGAGAAGGATAGCCCATCCAGCTCGGGGAGAAAGACGGCGTCGAATTGGAGTCCCTTGGCCCGGTGGACGGTCATGACCCGGATGGCTTCGTCGCCGGGGCTCTCCGCGCGGCTCGACTCCGCGGCACGGACGAAGTCCGCGGGGCGCAACGTGGGTCGCTCATCCCAGCGGTATCCCAGCTCCATGAGGGAACGCAGGCGGCTGCGGTTCCGGGGGGAGAGCGTGGTGGCCAGACGGCGGTGCCAGGTGGAGAGGGTCCGCCCGTAGCCGTCTCGGAGGAGGCGGGACCGGAGGGCGCGGCTCACCTCGGCTGCAGCTTCTTCGGATTGCCAGTCGGTGAGTCCCAGGATCTCCCCCAGCGGGGAGGTCGCCACCAGATAGCGCGAGATCCGGTCGCCCGGATGATCGGCGAGCCGGAAGGCCGCCAGGACACAGACCACCGCGGCCGAGTCGGTGACCGGCACACCTCCCTCCTCGCTGGCCCCTACTCCCATCGCCCGGAGCTCGGCGATGAGCCGGGTCGCGGTGGAGTTCTTCCGAGTGAGGATCCCGATAGTCGCCCGAGGTGCGCGGCGGTGCAGCTCCGCAACGCGTTGGGCGGTGTGGTGGAGGAGGGGATCTCCGGTCACTCCCGGTTCCGCATCCTCTCCATCGGGGGCCGCCTCGACGCGCACGTGCCCCGCCCGGTCCCGATGCGCCGCCTCGTGGGGCTCGAAGTGCGCCGCCCACCGGGCCGCATGGTCCTCGATGTTCGCCCTCTGCACCACGGGGTTTCCGGCGGGATCACGAAAGACCAGGTTCACCAGGTCCAGGACGGTCTGGGAAGAGCGCCAGCTTCGCGAGAGGCTCGAGGGCTCGAGGCCGAAGTCCGAGCGGATCCCGTCGATGATCCGGGGCTCCCCGTTGCGCCAACCGTAGATGGACTGCTTCGGATCGGCGACGATGAAGACCGCTCGCTCCCCCTCGTATCCGGAGAGGATCTCCCCGACCAGGGGTCGCAGAACCCCCCACTGCGCGGTGGAGGTGTCCTGGAACTCGTCCAGCAGGACGTGCCGGATACGCCCGTCGAGGCGGTAGTGGAGGTCCTCCAGCCGCTCCACCGGGGTCCGCCCCGAGCCGGGGAGGATGGCGTACGCCAGATCGTTGAAGTCGAAGGCCCCCTCGTCCCGCTGGAGACGACGCAGCTGTCGGTCGTACGCGGGGAGAAAGCGGCCCAGGGCCTGCAGCCGCCCCCGGACCTCCAGCCGCTTGGTCCGGACAGCCACCGGCAGGAGGGCCAGGATGGGGCCCGCCACGTCGTCCTCGATGGGGGTCCGGTCGTACTCCAGCGTCCCGTCCACTACCCGCTTCACCAGGGTCAATCCGATGAATGTGTCCCAGTCCCGCGCCTCGACAGCCTCCCTCACCGATTCAAGTGCGCGGACCCAGAGCGCCCGCGGAGGTCCCTTCCCTCCCCGGGTGCGGGGCAGCTCGGCTTCGGCCAGGGCCTCGAGGGCCAGGCGCAAGAGCTCGTCCTCCTCCTGCGAGGACCCGGGATCGTCCGCTCGCTCCTCCCCCCATTCCCCGGTGGCTCCCGGCGCGAGCTCCCGGTGGAGCGACAGCAGCGAAGTCAGGTGCTCCAGGAGGAGGTCGTGCACGGAGCGATCCGCCTCTCCCCGCCCCGCCATCCGCACCAGCTCCAGCAGCACCCCCGTGTCGCCCTCCCGGAGGCTCCGCTCCAGCGCCCGCGACCGGAGGCGCTCCATGACCGGGACGTCCACGATCCCCCACCGACCCGGAAGCCCGAGCTCCATCTCGAAGAGGCGGACGAGGCGGTGGAAGAAGGCGTCCAACGTGTGTACCTGAAGGCGGTGGAGGCTCTCCACCGTGGCGACCAGGATCTGGCCGCACTCCTTCGAGGTCAGTTCCCCCTGCCCTTCCGCGCGGGGGAGATGTCTGCCCAGCTCCCGAGCCTTCTCCTCGTCCAGCGTCGCCTCGGACAGGCGGTCCAGGACGCGGTCGAGGATCTCTCCCGCCGCCTTGCGGGTGAAGGTGGAGGCGAGGATTTCCTGGGGGGGCACGCCCGCAGCGAGGAGCCCAATGAGCCGGGAGGAGAGCTGGAAGGTCTTTCCCGACCCGGCCGACGCCAGGAGAAGTTCGCGCTCGAGGGAGAGAGGCGTCGGACTCGTCATGGCTCCATCTCCTCTCCGTCCTCCTGGTCGTCGGACGCCGCCAGGACCCCGGCCCCAACCAGTGGCCCCAGGGGACTCCCGCGCCAGGGCTTGGTGATACCCGGGCGGAAGGCGAAGTGGTTTCTCCGCAGTTCCCGGATCACCTCTCGAGCCACCTCGTCGGCCTCCGCGAGCTCTTCGGGGCTCCAGTCGGCCACGAGTGGCTCGACCTTGTCGGAATCCCGGGGGATGGCGAAGTACCCCATGAGGATCCGCGGCGGCCCCTGTGCTGCCTTCGCCCCCTCCCCGGCCTCCGCTGCATCCGGGGCGCCCCCGGCCCCCGACCCCATCGCGGCCAGCGCCGGCCCGACCAGGTGCCGGTAGAGTGGCAGTTGGAGATCCTTCCACACCTTCGACCCCTCCCTGCCTTTCCGGTGCGCCGCGTCGGGCTTCTGGACGCTATCCCCCGTTTTGTAGTCCAGTACCATCCACTCCCCGGTGGCGGGGTTGTAGTCCACCCGGTCGATCCGCCCCAGGAGGCGGAACCCCTCCCCGTCCACCTCGAAGGGGACCCCCTCGCGGCCCGGGGAGGCCTCCACCATGCGGAGCTCCCATCCGGCGGCGGCATGTTTCGCCTGGGCCTCTGCGACGGCCGAGAGACGGAGCCGGAGCTGCTCGACCTGCAGACGGACAGCCGGGAGGGGTCGGACTCCGAACCGGTCCCTCACCTGCCGATCCAGGATGCCATGTAGCGCATCTCGGAGAATCCCGGGATCCCGGGAATGGCGGGTCTCACCTCTGCCCCATTCTTCCAGCACGGCGTGGGCCACGGTCCCGAATAGCCCTCCATCCATCTCCCTCGCCTGGTCGTCCACCGTGTCCAGCTTCAGGACGCGTTCCAGCGCGAAGAGGTAGGGATCATCGAGGACCTTTCGGAAGTCAGTGACCCTGAGGCGGCCCAGCGGCTCGAGAGCGCTGAGCACCGGCTCCGGTGGGAGCCGGAATCCGTCCCCGGCGGAGGGATGACCCTCGGCTGGCCCGGAGGGAGCACCGGGCTGGCCGCCTCCCTTCAATGCCGCCCGAAGTCGCGTCGCCACCTCTCTCGGAGAGCCCATCAGGAGGAAGCGAGAGGGACGCAGCGGGTTCCCCTCTCCATCGGCACGCCCGGAGAGGAGCCGGACGTGCGGACGCCCCTCGAGCACCATCCTCAGGTGAAGGGCATCCCGCGCCCAACGCCCCCGGTTGTCCAGAAGGCCCAGGCGGGAACGCAGGTCGTGGGGGAGGAATGCGTCTGCATTCACCGCTTCGGGAAGGAAGGGCTCGTTCGCCCCGGTGACTACCATCACCGGGGCGTCATCCAGGGCGAGTTCCAGCCAGCCCAGGAGCTCGATGGCGCCGTCTCCCTGGGGCGGCGGGATCTGGACCCCCTGCAGGCGAGAAAGGATCGTCCGCAGGGCCGACACCACAGGGACCGGAGGATCCAGGGCCCGAGGCAGCCGGAGCATCTCCGCGAGGACGCCTTGGATGGCCTTCGCGGTCTCGATCACCTCACGATCGATGGGGCTCGCGCGGTCCAGGGTGAGATCCCCGTGCACCTCCGCCAGAACCTCCTCGACCGGGTGGGCCCACTCGGAGAGGGGCCGCTTTCCGGGATCGCCGGCGAGGGGCTCCAGGAGCTCGCCCAGCACTTCCCGGAGAGCCCGTATGCCGGGAGCCAGCCGGTCCCGCTCCCGTTCACCCCCCGAGGGGATGCGCTTCTGCTCCAGATGGGCGGGGAGGTGGTGCGCGTGGTAGCGGTCTGCGAGGGCGAGAAAGGACCCGGTGCGGTGGGCGGTCCGCTCCACCCGGGCCAGGAGCGCGCGCTCCATCGCGGGATGTCGGAGGAGGGAGGCGAAAGCCTCGTAGTCCCGTTGTTCCAGGTAGCCGACGAGCCCCCGAAGGAGCTGCACGAGGGCCGTGCTCCCCGCCGGCCGGCCGCCTGCGTACCGCACCGGCGCTCCGGCCTCCTGGAAGCGCTCCTCGAGATACGGAACGATCCCTGGGTCCGGGACCCCCACGCTGATCTCCTCGCTCCCGAAGGCCCCGTCGAGATCCTGCAGGAAGTCCACGGTGGCCTCGGCCTGTTCCCGTGGGCCGAGCACGAAGCGGACCGTCTCGGGAGGGAGCTGGAGCGCCGCGTCCCGCCACCAACCGGAGCGTACCGCGCCCAGCTCATCGAAACCCGACTCCTCGGTCTCCAGCCCCGGGATAATTATGCGGTGGGGCTCCCCCCGCCGCGCCTCCCGGAGGAACCGACGGAGGACAGGGGGCATGTCGACTCCTCCGACGAGCCAGAGAGCCCGGTCCAATTCGGCTTCTCCTCCTGCGAGGACGCGCTGGCGTGAGGCCTCGCGATCCCGGAAGCCATGCTCCTCGAGAATGCGTCGGAACAGGTCCTGGATCCGAGACAGAATCCGCCAACGCTCGCCGTCGTCGAAGCCCTCCCCCTCCGCAAACCGCTCTGCCACGTGGTGGAAGCTCCACCCCCCGGCGCCTACCTCCCGTTGGAGGACCGCCAGCGTGGCCGGCAGATCGACGTACTGGTCCCGGTCCCTGCCAGGTGCCCCGCTGGAGGCGGACGGGGCATCGCCGGGTACGGCGTCAGCGGGAAAGAGGAGTCGGTCGAGGTCCTTCGGCTCCAGGCCGCGAATCGCCTCTGCCCAGACCATCCCCTCGAAGAGTCCGTCTGGCGCCGGTCGCTCCGGCTGGTAGAACCGCTCGGGAAGCGCGCCGAGGGTCGTGATCTCTGGGGGGAGAAGCGACGCCTGTTCGCCCTCCGCCTCCTCCAGGAGAAGCTCGAGGAGGCGGCGCCCCGCCCGGCCCCCCGGGAGGGCCACGAGGACTCCCCGGAGATCGACGCGTGGGAGCATCTTCGAGGCCCCTGCGGCCACCTCCCGACCCCTCCGCATCCCCTCGCGGGTCAGGAGGCGCGCCGCGGACCCGAGCAGGGGTTCCTCGCGGCCTACAAAGATCCGCTCCGCCACCGGAATCGACGTCACCCCCGCCTCCTCGTGCCGCATCCAGACCTCTCCCGTTCGCGTCTCCCTGGGACCCGGCTCGAAGGGTGGATGCAGGAGCCCGGGAACGCAACGGCACCGGCCCTCTTCAAAGTTGCCGTCCCGGACCTCGCGCCCCCCAGTACCGGAGGGCGAGGGTGCCCCCCCGTATTCCCATGAGCGCGGCAATGCCCCACCAGACACCTGCGAGGCCCCAGCCCATGGGAACCACCAGGAGCAGGAAGGCGAGGGACACTCCGGAGGACGCCAGCATCTGGAGCGCGAGGAAGCGGAACTGCTCTGCTCCCATGAAGATCCCGTCCCATACGAACACGAGGGCATTCAGGGGCTGCATCCAGATCACGAAGGGGAGCGCCACCCCCACGGCGAGCAGTGTCGCGGGGTCGTCGGTGAAGATTCCCGGAACCCATGGAGCGCCCACCAGGAAGAGGAGGGCGAGGATGGTTCCCATCACCCCTCCCCACCAGAGGAGCCTCCCCGTCACGGCCCTCACCACCTCGGTCGAGCCGAGCCCTCGATACCGCCCCACCATGGCCTGCGCCGCCACCGCCAGCGCATCCACGACGAGGGCGAGAAAGAGCCAGAGTTGAGCGGCGACCTGATGGGCCGCGACCTCGACGGTCCCCACCCGGGCCGCCACCGCAGTCGCAACGGCCAGGGTGCCGATGAGCGAGAAGCTCCGGATGGAGAGCTCCCCCCCCACCCGCAGGAACGGAAGAATCTCCCGGAAGGTCGGAAGGCGGGGCGAGTCACCGATGAGATCGCGCCGGGGACCCAGGAGAAGGCGGAGGAAGACTGCCGCTCCACACCACTGGGCCGCCACCGTGGCCCACGCGGCCCCCTCCAGCCCCCACCCCGCCCAGAAAATCAGGATGGGGTCGAGGACGAGGTTCACCACGTTGAGTCCCAGGGTGATCCAGAGGGGAGTGCGCGTGTCCTGGATCCCCCGGAAGATCCCGTGTCCGGCCATCACCACGAGCACGGCAGGCCCTGCGAGGGCGCGGATTCGGAGGTACGCCAGCGCAGGGTCGCGGAGCTCCCCCGACGCTCCCATGGCCCCCACGATGAGTCCGCCGCCCAGCAGGAGGAGAAGGGTCGCCAGGGTGCCGGCCACCACGGCCACGACGAGCGACTGCACCACCGATTCGGAGACCGCACCGGAGTCGTCACGGGCCCAGGCGCGCGCCACCCGGGGCGTGGTCCCGTACGCCAGGAAGTTGAAGGCCACGAAGGCCAGTGAGAAGATGGCCGCATTCACCCCCAGGGCCGCCAGGGGAACGGTGCCCAGACGCCCCACGAACGCGGTGTCGACGATGGACACCAGGGGATCGGCAGCCAGCGCGCCCAGGGCCGGTACAGCGAGCGCAGAGATCTCGCGGTCGATGGATCTCCGATCGGGCACCGCGGCGGGGGCGGACCGCCCGCTCACGGCCCCCCCGCAGGGGCGAGGGGGGACAGACCCCTCCCCGATGCGCTATCTTCCGCGCCGTCGACCCCGTCACAGCCCTCGACAACGGAAAGTTCCGTCATGCAGAACCTGGTCATTCGCCTCTTCGTCAACGCCATCGCCCTCTGGGTCGCTGCCCAGCTCGTGGACGGGATGGAGCTATCCGGGGAGTTCTGGTCCGTGGTCCTGGTCGCAGCCGTCTTCGGCCTGGTGAACGCGCTCATCCGACCGGTGATGCTCCTCCTCTCCCTCCCCCTTCTGGTCCTCACCCTGGGGCTTTTCACCCTCGTGGTGAACGCGCTGGTCCTCCTCCTCACCGCCGCCCTGGTGGGGGCGCTGACGGTGGAGGGGTTCTGGGCGGCGTTCCTGGGGAGCCTCCTCATCTCGGTGGTGAGCTTCCTCTTCTCGGTCGTGCTTCCCGACCGGGATTGAGCGGACGGGAGGGATTCACGGGTCGGTCGACGCAGCCGCCCAGGGTCACCGCCAGGAGTGGGCAGGCCGCGAGAAGGGCGCACCTGCGCAGTCTCCTCACGGCTTCGGCTCCGCGCGCCAGAGGGGAACGGGGGCGGCCGCGACGTGCCCGGCTCCGGAGGCTCCGTCGCCCAGCTGGCCCAGGTCTCCGGCACCCCAGCAGAAGACCTTCCCCTCCAGGCCTACTCCGCACACGTGCGGGGGGCGTGCACCATCCCTCCCCCTCGCGACGGAGATGCCCGCGAAGGCGATTCCGCCCTCGACCTCCGCCGGCTCCCACGCCTCGTGGACAGGGTCGTCCTCACCGTCGCCCAGACGTCCGTCTGCCCCGCTCCCCCAGCAATAGCTCTCTCCCTCCACGAGGACGCCGCAGGTCGACTCGCCCCCGGCGCTGACGGTCCGGAACAACAGGTCACCCTCCACCGGGCGAGGAAAGTATTCCACCCCGATGGCCGGGCCGATCCCGAGGCGTCCCCCCGTGGAGACCCCCCAGCAATAGGCTTCGTCGTGCACGGTGACCCCACAGACGTGCCGATCGCCCGCCGAGAGCGAGCCGAACTCGAGGCCTCCGAGGACCGCCTCCGGCACCTCGCGGTCGACAAGGTCGCCGTTGCCGAGCCACGGGCCTCCGTTCCCCCAACAGTGTGCGCCGCCACCCATGTCGATTCCACAGGTGAAGTCCAGTCCGGCCGTGACGGACGTGAAGGTCAGCTCGGCGTCGACACGCTGCGGCTCCAGATGCGACTCCACCCCCCCTGTGCCCAGGCGTCCGTCCGCACCGTCCCCCCAGCAATGGGCCTCCCCGTCGAGGGTGACGCCGCAGCTGTGGCTGGATCCTGCCGAAATCCAGGAGAATCGGACGCCACCGGCCACGGGTACGGGGCGGGCCGCCCATTCGAGCGTCCCGACCCCGAGGCGCCCGTCCGGGTTCGCGCCCCAGCAATGGGCCCGCCCTTGCAGATCGAGCGCACAGGCGTGGCTCCACCCCACGGAGACGGTCGAGAAAGGCACATCCGCGACGACGGGGGCGGGAGTGGACCGCGACCCGTGACCTCCGATTCCCAGCTGACCCATCTCGTCGTCTCCCCAACAGAACACCCGCCCCTGGGCCTCGACTCCGCAGGTGAACCCGGCCTCCCCTGTCGACACCTCGGAGAACGATGTAGGAGGGGCGAAAGCAGTCGCCTGGATGACGGTGGAGATCTCATCGAATCCGGAAACACGGGCTTCCATGGTCTGCTCACCCACTGGAGCACCCAGGGTCCAGGTGGTGACGGCCACTCCATCGTCGTCCGTCACACCGATGGGGAGCGATGCGAAGCCCCCGCCCTGTGACGGCTCGAAGCGGACCCCCAGACCCTCGAGGGGAGACCCGTTCTCCGCGAGGACCCGGACACCGACGGGAAGCGGCTCCCCGACGCTCCCCAGGACGGGAGACACGGGCTCGATCAGCTCCGGCCAGGACCCGGGCGGCGGCGCAGTCGTCGCCTCCTCGCACCCGGGCAACAGGAGGACGAACGCGGCAATGAGACAGTGGGTGCGGGCCCCGGCCCAGAACGACACCCTCCTCCCCCGCGCCCGGCCCTGCCCGCCTCTTACGGACAGGAGCGCCTGAGTGTGCGGCATCCGCAGCTTGAGGCCCATCGCCTACTCCTCATGGGGGTAAGAGTCCGACGCATTGTATCACCTGCGACGATCCGGGCAAGGACGCTGGAAGGCTGTTGAAGAAGTGGGGGGACCACCGCGAAGGGGTCTTGCGCGTCCTGGTCGAGGCGGCGCCTCGGGTTGTACCGGCACGAACGTGGGAGTAAGCTTCGGACGCTCGACGGACCTTCTACGGGAGTTGGCATGGGTGCTCGCATCCTCGTCGTGGACGACGAACCCGATATTTCTGCGCTCGTGGCCTACCACCTGGCCCGTGAGTCGTACGTGGTCCGGACCGCCAACACCGGCGCCGAAGCGCTGGAAGCACTCGAGCGGGAACGTCCCGACCTCATTGTCCTCGACCTGATGCTGCCGGGAATGTCGGGGCTCGAGGTCCTCCAGGCGCTTCGGGAGCGCCCCGAAACGAGCGAAGTCCCGGTGATCCTCCTGACCGCGAGGAAGGAGGAGGCCGATCGGATCGAGGGGTTGCGGCTGGGCGCCGACGACTACGTCGCCAAGCCGTTCTCTCCCCAGGAACTCGTCTTGCGGGTGGGGGCGATCCTGAGGCGGATCCGCCAGCTCCCCCCCTCCGGAGGTTCGGGCTCGATCTTGCGAGTCGGCCCTGTCGTCCTCGACACGGGCGCCGCCCAGGCGGAGGTGGATGGGCGGGTTCTCTCGCTCACCCCCACTGAGTACCGACTCCTGGAGGTGCTCATGGACCGGCGCGGGCGCGTCCAGAGCCGTCGACAACTCCTGGAAGCCGTCTGGGACACCACCGCCGACATCTCGACCCGGACCGTGGACATGCACGTGCAGCGAGTTCGCTCGAAGCTCGGAGAGGCCGCTGACTGGCTCGAGACGGTACGGGGGTTCGGGTACCGGTTCCGGGCCCGGTAGCGGAGTTCACGATGCGGCTTCGGGCCCACCACAAACTCTTTGCCAGCTACACCCTTCTGGTGGCCGGCGTCGTGGTCGCCTTGATCGTGGGCGTGGAAGCGACGCTCCGCCCTTCCCTCTCCCAGCAGGCCATCACGGACCTGGGACGGGAGCTCGCGCTGGGGCGCGAGATCTACGACGCGTCCCCCGCCGCGGACCCCGACTCCCTGGCGGATTACCTGGGCGTGGCAACTGGACACCGGGTTACCATCATCGCCTCCGACGGGACGGTCCTCGGGGACTCCGACGTGGCGAGGGAGCAGCTCCGGGAGCTCCAGAACCACGCGAGCCGACCCGAGTTCATCGAGGCCATGGAGATCGGAACCGGGAGCTCGATCCGCTGGAGCCCCTCGGTCGAAAGCGACCTGCTCTACGCCGCTTCCCTGGCCACCGACGGGAGGGTCCTTCGATTCGCCGCGGGAGTGGAAGCCATCGACGCCGCCATCGCACGAGTCCGCGTGCAGGTCCTCCAGGTGGGGCTGGTGGCCCTCTTCCTCGCCGGCATCCTCTCCCTCGCCTTCAGTGTCGCCATCACCACCCCTCTCCGCCGGATGCAGGCCATCGCGACGGCGATGGCGGGCGGGGAGCTGGGACGCAGGATCCGCCTGTCGAGGGGCGACGAGCTCGGGGACCTGGCAGATGCACTGGACCGGCTCGCCGACCAGCTTCAGCGGCGGCTGGCCCAGTTGGAGGCGGAGCGGAAGGAGATGCGGGCCCTCATCGACTCCATGACGGAAGGCGTGCTCGCGGTGAACCCGGATGGAACCATCCGGAGGGCCAACCCGGCCGCTCGCACCATGTTCGGGCTGGGAGAGAGCGTGAAGGGGCTTCCCCCGGAGGCGGTGGCGCGACGTCGGCCCTTCGTGGAGCTCGTGGCCCGCGTGCTGGAGGGCGAGGCGGTTCCACCCCGTGAGATCGAGCACCAGGGAAGGCACCTCGTGGCCACCGCTGAGCCCCTTCCTCACGGGGGAGCGGTACTCGTCTTCCTCGACACCACCGAACTCCGACGGCTGGAGGGCGTGCGGCGCGACTTCGTGGCGAACGCATCGCACGAGTTGAAGACCCCGCTCACGGTGATCCGCGGCAACGCGGAGACCCTCCTGGACGAGAGCCTCCCCCCCGAGCTCCGGAGGAAGTTCACCGAGCGCCTCCGTGCGAACGCCGATCGGCTCCAGGCCATCCTGGACGACCTCCTCGACCTCTCCAGAATCGAATCGGGAGGTTGGACGCCCTCCACACGGCCGATCCACCTCCCTACCATCGTCAGCGAGAGCTGGATGGCGTTCGCCGAGGAGGCGGAGGAGCGGGGCATCGGATTCCGGACCGAGCTGGCCGAAGACTCGGAGCGACTCGAGGCGGATCCCCGTGCCCTCAGGCAGGTCTTCACGAACCTCTTCAGCAATGCGCTCCGCTACACGCCGAAGGGAGGACACATCAGCGTGACCGCTCGGAAGCTGGAGACCGAACGCGTGCGAATCGACGTGACGGACACGGGAAGTGGGATCGCGGCACCGCACCTCCCCCGGATCTTCGAGCGGTTCTACCGCGTGGACCCGGCCCGCTCCCGATCGGATGGCGGAACCGGACTGGGGCTTGCCATCGTCCGTCACCTGGTGGAGCGGCACGGGGGGGCGGTGGCGGCGGAGAGCGAGCTGGGCCGGGGCACCACCATCCGAATCGAACTCCCGCTCCGTCCTCCGAAGGATCCCGCACCCCCTGAGCCGGAAGCCTTCCGCACCGGCTGACCGCGGGGGGCGTCCGGTGCGACGTCCCCCCCACCGAGACCATGTGCCGAGCGCAGTTGCCGCGCGAGGAGGCTCCCTCTTCATTGTTACAATTCCGATATAATTCCGTTACGCCTTCCTGATCGGGTCGCCCGACCTTTCTGGCACGGATTCGATCCACGAACCAACCCAGGAGGACTGCCGGATGAACGCCGGAGCCCGAACCATCCGCGGCGCCACACCCCTCGCGCTGCTCGCACTCGCGGTCCCAACCCTATCCCTTTCCGGCTGTGCAGGTGACGGGGAGGGAAGGAGCGCCACGCTCACCGGCGCCGGGGCCACCTTCGCCATGCCGCTGATCTCCCTCTGGAGCAGCGAGTACGAGGCCATGACCGGCGGCCGGGTCAACTACAACTCCATCGGCTCCGGCGGCGGCATCCGGGCCCACATCGACGGGACGGTCCATTTCGCGGCATCCGAGGCACCCCTTTCCGTGGAACAGTTCGAGAGGGCGGAAGGAACCCTCACGATTCCCTTCACCATCGGGACCGTGACTCTGGCCTACAACCTCCCGGAAATCGATGAGCTCCGCCTGACCGGTGACGTCATCGCCGACATCTTCCTGGGCGGGATCACCCACTGGAACGACGCCCGCATCGAAGAGCTGAACCCGGACATCACGCTTCCGGCAGAGAGGATCGTGGTGGCGCACCGGTCGGACGGATCGGGCACCACCTACGTCTTCACCGACTACCTGGCGAAGGTCAGCCCCGAGTGGGCGGAACAGGTCGGGTCCTCCACCTCGGTGGCCTGGCCTCTCGGGATCGGCGGCAATGGGAACGAGGGTGTGGCCGGAGCGATCCGGAACAATCCCTACTCCCTCGGCTACATCGAGCTCTCCTACGCCAACAACCTGGGCATGCCCACGGCCCTCGTGCGGAACCGGGCGGGGAACTACATCGCCCCCTCCCTGGAGGGCGGCACCGCTGCTGCCGCCGCTGCTGTGGAGACCCTCCCCGCGGGTCACGAACCCTGGCACGACGTGAGCTTCACCGACGCGCCGGGAGAGACCTCGTACCCCCTCTCCTCCTTCTCGTACTTCATGGTGTACGAGGATCTCGATCGGCTGGGCAGCCAGATCACACCCGAGCGGGCGGAGAGCGTGGTCCGCTGGCTCGAGTGGACCGTCACCGAGGGGCAGGCCTTCAACGGTGACGTGAGCAACGCCGCTCTTCCGGAGCGGGTGCGGGAGTTGAACCTGGCCACCATCGAACGGATTCGCTTCAACGGCGAGCCCGTGAGGCCCCGGTGAGCCTGACCCGAAAGGAACGGACCGGAACCAGGGCTGCCGCGAAGCCCTCCGACGAGGGGGCCGGTCCTTCGGAAGTGGTAGGGTCTCGAGAGCGGTCGAGCCGTCGCCGTCGATCTTTGCGCTCGCCCCCCGGAGGCCTGCTCCGTCGACGCTGGTTCCGATACGTGACGGCAGGGGCAGCAGTACTGGTGGTGGGAATGGCGGCCATCATCGCCTTCCAGCTCTGGACGGGTTCGCGGCTCGCGTGGGAGGAGTGGGGACTCGCCTTCATCACCCGGACGGAGTGGGACCCGGTGCAGGGGGAGTTCGGCGCCCTCCCCTTCATCGTGGGAACGCTGCTCACCAGTGGAATGGCACTGCTCATCGCGCTCCCGGTGAGCCTGGGCATCGCCATCCTCCTCACCGAGTACGCGCCCCGGGCCCTGCGCGACCCCCTCATCTTCGTTGTAGAGCTCCTGGCGGCGGTGCCCTCGGTGGTCTTCGGGCTCTGGGGGATCTTCGTCCTCGCACCTCTGGTGCAGCGGCACGTGATGCCGTGGGTGGCGGCGACGCCGCTGGGGCTCCTCCCCTTCTTCGGGGAGCCGGGACCGGGATACACCCTGTTCACGGCGAGCCTGATCCTCTCCATCATGATCATCCCCATCATCGCCTCGCTCAGTCGGGAGGTCCTGATGGCCGTCCCCCGAGATCAGAAGGAAGGCGCTCTGGCCCTGGGAGCGACCCGGTGGGAGGCGACGCGCCACGTGGTCCTGGCCTACGGGCGCGCCGGCATCTTCAGCGCCGCCGTCCTGGGCCTCGGGCGCGCCCTGGGAGAGACCATGGCCACCACCATGACCATCGGAAACAGCCTCGGACTCAACTTCGACTTCTTCAGCCCGGGCAACTCCATGACGGCCATCATCGCGAACGAGCTCCGGGAGGCCGCAGCCGAAATCCACGTGAGTTCCCTGGTGGCCATCGGCCTGATCCTCTTCCTGATGTCCTTCATCCTGAATACCGTCGGCCGCCTATTGATCCTCCAGACCCACAAGGGGGTCGGATGAGCCCCGGCACCGCGGCTCCCCGGGAGGCGACGGGGGCGTTCGCCCAGCCCCCCATGCGCCTGAGGCTCCGGCTTGCCCGGGACCGGACGCTGGTCGCCCTCTGCATCGTGGCGCTGGCCGCTGCCGTCATCCCGCTGGTCTGGGTGCTCTGGGAGGTCGTTTCGGTGGGCGCCCAGCACGTCTCGCTGGAGTTCCTCACGGGACTCCCCGCACCGCCGACGGTGGGAGGCGGCGGATGGGCGAACGCCATCGTGGGTTCCTTCGTGGTGGTGGGAATCGCCCTCCTCATCGGAGTCCCCGTGGGGGTGGCCACCGGCATCTACATGAGCGAGTACGGGGACAACCTCCTGGGGCGCTCCACCCGCTTTCTGTGTGAGGTGATGGCGGGCATTCCCTCCATCGTAGCCGGAATCGTGGCGTACGGACTCATCGTGGTGACCATGGGCCGGTTCAGCGCCGTGTCGGGGGGGATCGCCCTCACCGCTCTCTTCATCCCCATCGTGGCCATTACCACGCAGGAGGCGCTTCGCATGGTTCCGCGCCACCAACGCGAGGCGTCCTTCGCGCTGGGGATTCCGGAGGCGCCCACGACCCTCCGGGTGATCTTGCCGGCCGCCATGGGGAATGTCCTCACCGGAATCATGATCGCGACGGCGCGGATTGCCGGTGAGACGGCGCCCCTCTTGTTCACGGCCTTCAACAGCAACTACTGGCTGGAGGGCATCGACCAGCCTACCGCTACGATCCCCGTCAACATCTACTCCTACGCCATCAGCCCCTTCGAGCACTGGCACAACCAGGCGTGGGCGGGGGCGCTCGTACTCGTGAGCATCATCCTGGTGACGAACGTGGTGGCCCGCACGCTATGGGCCCGCCGGGCGCGCTTCATGTCCGGACATTGAGCGGACCGGACGTCGGCCCCCCTCATCGGAACGACCTTCAACGGAGACGGAACCTTGTCTGAACGTGTGACCACCCGCGACCTCAGGATCTCCTTCGGATCGAACGAGGCGGTGCGGGGTGTGGACATGGACATGGAGCCCCGGAGCGTGACCGCCATCATCGGCCCGAGCGGGTGCGGGAAGACCACCTTCCTCCGCGCCCTCAACCGGATGCACGACTTCTCACCGGCCGCCCGCGTGACGGGCGAGGTCTTTCTCGGCGACGTCAACATCTACAACGGCGAGATGAACCCCGTGGAGCTCCGAACCCGGGTGGGGATGGTCTTCCAGCGCCCGAACCCCTTTCCCACCATGAGCATCCGGGACAACCTGACCTTCGCGCCGAAGCGTCACGGGCTGGCCCGCGGGAAAGAACTGGACGAGCTGGCGGAGACGGTCCTGCGGCAGGCCGCGCTCTGGGATGAGGTAAAGGACCGTCTCGACCACAGTGCCACCAGCCTCTCCGGGGGTCAGCAGCAGCGGCTCTGCATTGCACGGGCCCTCGCCGTCGCTCCCGACGTCCTCCTCATGGACGAGCCGGCCAGCGCCCTCGATCCGACCGCAACCCAGCGGATCGAGGACCTCATTTACGAGCTGAAGGAGGAGTACACCATCGTAATCGTCACCCACAACATGCAGCAGGCCGCCCGGGTCTCGGACCGCACCGCGTTCTTCTACATGGGCGAGCTGGTGGAATTCGGAGCTACCGACGAACTCTTCACGAATCCCCGGGAAGAGAAGACCGAGGCCTACATCACCGGGAGGTTCGGATGAGGATGCCAGGCACCCAGACCCGAGGAATCTCAGGGCCCGGCCCCTTGAACTCCGGAGGCGACCATGCGTGAGGCGCGCCACCTGCAAGAAGAGTTCTCCCTCCTCCGCGGGAAACTGCTCGAAATGGCGGGAGTGGCCGAGGAACTCCTGAGGGCCGCGGTGGAGGCGCTGGTAGAGCGGGATATCGAGAAGGCGAAATCGGTGATTCGCGGTGATCGGGAGCTCGATGCGATGGAGCTCGAACTGGACGACCTCTGCATCAACATCCTGGCCCTGCACCAGCCCGTGGCCCGAGACCTCCGCTTCATCACCATGGCCATGCGCATCTCGAACGACCTGGAGCGCGTCGGAGACCACTCGGTGAACATCGCGCACCAGGCCCGGGACCTCGCGGGCATGCCCGGATTCGGGCGGTCTGCGGAGCTCGAGGAGATGGCGAGGGTTTCGGGGGAGATGCTCTCCGACGCCCTGGACAGCTTCGTCCGAAGCGATGCCGGGTCGGCCCGCGAGGTCTGCCGGCGAGACGACGTGGTGGACGCACTCGAAGACACCCTCTTCCGGGTGCTCCTCACGCACATGATGGAGGACCCCCGTCGGATCGGATCCGGGATCGCCCTCATCCTCACCGCCAGAAACTTCGAGCGCGTGGCTGATCTGGCCACGAACATCGCCGAGGACGTCGTCTTTCTCGTGGAGGGTCGGAGTATCAAACACGGGGCCCGGAAGGGGGAGGCCACGGAGGATCATCCAGCCGAGAACGGAGACAAGTCGCCCTGAAAAAGGCGAAGTGCCCCCGACCATGACGCACTCCTCCCTCCTCGCTGCCTGGACACTCCTGATGGGAGGGGGGGATTCTCCGCCCGACACCCTCGCCACCGACGCCTTCCTCGATTCCGCGGTGGCCGCCCTCGTTACCCGGGCTCGCGAAAGCCGGAGCGGACGGTACGAGGGCCTCGAGAGTTACGAAGCGAGGGCCTGGGAGCGCTTCGAGGTGGGGCTCGGTGGGAGCCGGCTGCGTCGGGAGCGCACACTCTGGGACGAGGAGCGGGCGGCGCGGGTCCGGTGGGATGTTTCGGGTGAACGGATCGTCCAGTGGGAGGGCGCCCGTCGGAGTTCACCCGTGGCCGGGCTCGACAGTGGGAGTGACACGGAGATGGCCGCGGACCTCGTGCGCCATCTCCAGGACCTCACGACCGGTCCGTCCCCCATCTTCCATCGCCCGGGAGACGACCCCTTGCCTCTGGGTGGCGGCCAGCCCGCCCTCCACCCCCTCGCCGACACGGCACACCATCACTACCGGTACCGATCGGGCGACACGATCCAGGTGACCCTCCCCCCCGACGGGCGGCGGGTCACACTCGTGGAAGTGAGGGTGGAGCCACGGCGGTCGCACTTCCGGCTCATCGCCGGGTCCCTCTGGTTCGACGAGGGGTCGGCGGAGCTCGTCCGGGCCAGCTACCGCCCCGCGCGCCCATACATCCTGGCCGTGGACGCGGACACCCCCTCGGAGGTGCCGACCCTCCTTCGCTCCATCGAGGCGGAGGTCCGGCAGGTCACCGTGGACTACAGCCTCCACGACCTCCAGTGGTGGCTTCCCTACCGCTTCGCCCTCGCCCTCGAGGTGCGAGCGGGCCACTGGATACGGGTGCCTGTGACGGCCGAATGGGAGGTTGGGGACTACCAGGTGAACACCGCCCCCTCCCCTGACCTCGATCCCGTGGAGTTGCCCGAGGGGTGGGTCCGCCAGGTGCACTCGAGGCCTCCCCTGGAGGAGGGGGGAGACTCGGTTCGGGTCGTGGTGGTGGTCCCTCCGGCCTCTATCCTCCACCGCTCCCCGGCCCTGACAGCCGCTGAAGGGGACGAGGCGGCAATGGAGATTCCCCGGGGCTTCGACGATGAGGAACTGCGTCGAATGAGGGAGAGCCTCGACCGCCTCCTCCCACCGGCCACCATCTTCACGCCCCGCCTGATGTGGGGTCTCGAGGACGGGCTGACCCGATACAACCGGGTCGAAGGGCTGAGCGTGGGGGTCGCCGGCGTTGCTCCGGTCCCCCTGCGTCGGTCGGGTCTCTCGCTCCGGGCCGAGGCGCGGATCGGAACCGCTGACCGGGTTCCGGGAGGTGAGCTGGCGCTGCGCTGGGGCGGGGACGACCGCCGCCGGGGATTCGCGGTCTACCGGCGGCTGGTCCACACCTCGGACTGGGACGATCCTCTCGGGTTGTCCGCTTCCCTGTCCACCCTCCTGAGCGGGTGGGACCAGGGGGAGTACTACCGCACGATGGGCGCGGAGCTGACGGGCCTGCACCGGGGCGCGCATGGACGCATCGAGGCCCGGCTCTTCACCGAACGCCACGATGCGGTGGAGCGAAACACCAGCTTCCACCTCACCGGCCTCTTCAACGACGATACGTTGAGGGTGAACATCGCGGCGGAGGAGGGGACGTGGTACGGGGGAAGCCTCGAGGTCAGGGGGTTCCGGGGGCTCTCTCCGTCGGGACTCCGGAGCTTCGGGGCCATCCGTGGGGAGGTGGCGTCCGGAGAGCCCGGCTGGTACCAGCGGCTGGCGATGTCCACCGGGCTCGCCTATCCCGTGGGTCGAACCGACGTGGGGGTGGAGGTGGGTGCAGGGACCGGGTGGGGGCACCTCCCGGTCCAGCGGCACTTCTACCTCGGTGGTCCCGCCACCCTTCGTGGGATCCGCCCCCAATCCGTCCGCGGGGAGAGCCATTGGTTCGCCCGGGCAGAGGTGTCCCGCGGACCTCCCGCAGTCCGCGGGATCTTCTTCGGCGACCTGGGATGGGCCGGCCCGCGTACCGATTGGGGGACCGGGCAGCCCGTTCGGACCCTGGGCGCGGGGCTCTCCGTCATGGACGGACTGATGCGATTCGATGTGGCCCGGAGCCTCGGTCCAAATGGCGCGTGGCGTCTCCACGTCTACCTCGACGGCATCCTCTGATCCAGCGAGACCCGGAGGACCGACTTGCCGAACCCGGGACCGCCCTCGACATTCACGGCCCCTCGGTGCGCCGAATCGTGGCGCCGGAGGAGAATCCGCGCATTCCCCGGATGGAGGAGAGACAGTGCCCAGGCGCGCCCACCTCGGACGACTCCTACCCCTGCTTTTCTGCGCACTCGCGGTGACAGCCGCGCCGCTGTTTAGCCAGGCCACGCCCTACCGGGCCGTCGACCGCGCCTGGGGCGAGCTCCCCGAGGGCCGGGAGTGGGGAGCGGTGAGCGCCATCTATCCCTCCCCGGACGGGCGGACGATCTGGATCGCGGAACGCTGCGGCCAGAACACCTGCATCGGTTCGGACCTGGATCCCGTCCTGCAGTTCGACCTGGAGGGGAAGCTGCTCCGAAGCTTCGGGGCGGGCATGATGGCCTGGCCCCACGGGGTGTTCGTGGACGACGAGGGGAACGTCTGGGTCACCGACGCTCTCGGGTTCGGCGATCAGCCCGCCGGATGGGGCCACATCGTCATCAAGTTCAGCCCCGAGGGGGAGGTCCTCATGACCCTCGGAGCGCGGGGTGAGGAGGGGGACGGCCCCGACCGGTTCCGGAAGCCTTCCGACGTCCTGGTGGCGCCCAATGGCGACATCTTCGTGGCGGATGGCCACGAGGCGGGGGGGAACAACCGGATCGTCCGCTTCGATTCCGAGGGGAACTACCTGGGTGAGTGGGGGACCACCGGAGGAGACCACGGCCAGTTCCGCGACCCCCATGCCCTCGCCATGGACTCGCAGGGACGCATCATCGTGGCGGATCGGGCCAACAACCGACTTCAGCTCTTCACCCCGGAGGGGGTGCACCTTCAGAGCTGGACCCAGTTTTCCCGAGTCAGCGGGCTCTTCCTCGTTGACGACGTCCTCTTTGCCGTCGACTCGGAGTCCAACCAGAACCGGAACCCCGGCTGGAAGCGCGGCGTCTACATCGGGAGCGTCATCGACGGCTGGGTGACCGAGTTCATCCCCGACCCGGAGGGGGATCCCGACACCTCCGGCACCAGCGGTGGAGAGGGCGTGGCGGTGGATGCGGAGGGGAACGTCTATACCGCCGAGGTGGGGCCCCGCACGGTCACCCGGTACGAGAGGAGAGGCGGAGGCTGACGTCGGAGGGGCGCCCTGCCCCGGCCTCCCTCCGACCGGGCGACGGCGATATCTTCCCGGCAGGACGAGCGCGGCACGGGGGCACGGAAGCTCCCGCTCCGACATTCCTCAGCCCCGGCACTCCCCATGTTCGACACGGTCCTCGGCCCCTGGCCCTGGTACGTCGCCGGGCCGATCATCGGCCTGGTGGTTCCCCTTCTCCTCCTGCTGGGCGGACAGGCCTTCGGGATTTCCTCCAGCCTCCAGCACCTCTGCGCCGCACTCCCCGCCCCCGAGCGCTGGAAACCGGAGTACCTACGCTACGAGTGGCGGCGGGTGGGAGGTTGGAACCTCGCCCTGGTCCTCGGCGTCCTTTCGGGCGGATTCCTCTCGGTTGCGCTCATCGGCGCGCCGGACACGGGCCAGTCGATTTCCGAAGCCACCCGGCAGGATCTCTCGGCGCTCGGCCTCGCGGAGTTCTCCGGCCTCCTCCCGGCGGAGATCTTCTCCTGGCAGAGCCTTCTCAGTCCGGCGGGCTTCATCCTGATCGTAGGGGGAGGGTTCCTCGTGGGGTTCGGAGCCCGGTACGCTTCTGGGTGCACGAGCGGTCATGCCATCTCGGGCATCGCGAACCTCCAGCTCGCCTCGCTGGTGGCGGTCGTCGGCTTCTTCGTCGGAGGGCTCATCTCGACCTTTGCCCTCCTCCCGATGATCCTGGGCTGAGCCCTCCACGACCCCCATCGCACCCCAGGAGTGAAGTGCCATGATGAACTCCAGCCCGTCCGAGCCTCGCACCATGGAAGGAGTCCCCCACCCCCTCGCCTTCCTGGGGTACGTCCTGATCGGGATGCTGCTCGGGGTGGTCTTCGTCCAGAGCGAAGTCGTGTCCTGGTACCGGATCCAGGAGATGTTCCGCTTCCAGAGCTTCCACATGTACGGGATCATCGGGGGCGCCGTGGTGGTGGCGGCCATCTCCATCCAGATCATCAAGCGAACCGGAGCGCGAACGGTCTGGAGGGAACCGATCCGCCTCGAGGACAAAGAATGGGGAACCGAAGCAGTCCGCGGTCCACGCTACTGGCTCGGCGGCACGATCTTCGGTCTGGGGTGGGGACTCCTGGGGGCCTGCCCCGGCCCGATCTTCGCCCTCATCGGAGCCGGGTTCCCGGTTCTGGTCATCGCCCTTCTCTCGGCCATGCTCGGGGCGTGGTCGTATGGGGCGCTCCGGTCCCACCTCCCCCACTGACCGCCGGATCTGGAGGCACGGAGCCGATGTCGGGGAACGCGAGTACGCGAGGTAGCGCGGGATCGAGATCCGGCGGAGTCGCATGCGGCCATCCCGTCACACTCGATGCGAGCCTCGAGGTGCTGCGGGCAGGTGGCAACGCCTTCGACGCTGTGACCGCGGGAGTCTGGTGTGCGTGCGTGGCCGAGCCCCTATTGGCCTCCCCCGGCGGGGGAGGCTTCTTCCTCGCCGTACCGGAGTCGGGCGCCCCCCGCGTCCATGATTTCTTCGCCCACACTCCGGGCGTGCGCGTCCCTCTCGAGACGGAGGAGTTCAGCGAGGTATTGGTGGACTTCGGGCCGGCGGACCAACCCTTTCACATCGGCTGGGGATCCGTAGCCGTGCCGGGAGTGGTAGCAGGCCTCTTCGGCCTCCACCGAGAGTTCGGCAGGATGACACCTCGCGAGGTCATGGCACCCGCCCTGGCAGCCGCCCGCGACGGCGTGGTCGTGAACGACATGCAGGGATTCATCGCCTCGATCCTGGCACCGATCCTCACGGCCTCTCCGGAGGTGGAGCGACTCTTCGCTCCCGGGGGCCGCCCCCTCTCCGAGGGCAGCCTCCACCGGCAGCCCGAACTCGCTGACTTCCTCGAGGCACTCTCCCACGAGGGGGAGGATCTGTTCTACCGAGGGGAGGTCGCCGCCACCATCGACGAGCTCTCCCGCACCGGCGGAGGACACATCCGCCGTGCGGATCTGGAGGGCTACCAGGTGGAGGTCCGGGCTCCCCTCGAGGTCGAGTATCGAGGGCACACGATCTGGTCGAACCCTCCCCCGGCCTCCGGGGGGCTCCTCGTGGCCTTCGGCCTGAGCCTTCTCGCCGGACTCCCTCCCGCACGGAACGGCGCCACGGCCGGGGAGGCCGGACCGCTCGAGCTCGAGAGGACCGCCCGGGTCCTCGATGCGATGCAGGACGCGAGGCATGCGGAGCGACTCACGGAGAAGCTCGACCGGGCAGCCGCAACGAGGGTGCTGGACGAGGCCACCCTCTCCCGCTATCGAGCCCGGTTGAAGGGGCACCCCCGCTCGTCCCGCGGTACGACCCATGTGAGCGTAGTGGACCGAGACGGGAATGCCGCGGCCCTCAGCCTCTCGAACGGAGAGGGGTGTGGGCGGGCGATTCCCGGCACGGGGATGATGCTGAACAACATGCTGGGGGAGGCCGATCTCCAACCCTCCGGATTCGGCCGCTGGCCGCCGGACACGCGCCTCACCTCCATGATGGCTCCGACCATCCTCAGGCGGGGAGATGGTGCCCGGCTCGTGGCCCTCGGCTCGGGGGGCTCGAATCGGATCCGATCCGCCATCCTCCAGGTGCTCACCGGCCTCCTGGACGACGGCCTCTCGCTGGAAACCGCCATTTCACGGCCCAGACTCCATGTGGAAGGGGATAGACTCGAGATCGAGGGCGGGGTCGAGCCGGAGATCGCGAAGGAGCTCGGCGCGTGGTGGGGAGAGCACCGGATCTGGGACGCCCCGAACCTTTTCTTCGGCGGCGTGCATGCGGTGGAAGGGGATGGGAACAGTGTCCGGGGAGCGGGAGATCCGCGGCGGGGGGGCGTCGCCGGCGTCATTGGGCAGGGTTGACCCGCCTCCCCCGCACGGGACCTGCTGCTCTTCTACGAGAAACCCCTCCGCCCTTATACTTTCCTGCGCCGGGGAGCCCCGGCACCGCACCTGCCTCTACCACGAAGGCGCACAAGATGGACTGGACGATCGACGACGCTCGCGAGCTCTACAACGTTCAGGGTTGGGGGGTCGGCTACTTCGACATCAATGAGAAGGGTCACCTCACCGTCCACCCCACGCACGAGTCGGATCGCGGACTCGACCTCTTCGAAGTTGCGACCGATCTCGAAGCCCAGGGGCTGGGTCTCCCCCTCCTCCTCCGCTTTCCCGAAATCCTGCAGACGCGCATCGAGACCCTCACCGACCGGTTCGCACGGGCCATCGAGGAGTTCGAATACGAGGGAGAGTACACCCTCGTCTATCCCATCAAAGTGAATCAGACCCGCCAGGTCCTGGAGGAGCTCGTGCAGGCGGGTGACGAGCACGGGGTCGGCCTGGAGGTGGGGAGCAAGCCCGAGTTGCAGGCGGTCCTCGCCCTCAGCGACCGCCCCCATCACCTCATTATCTGCAATGGCTACAAGGACGAGGAATATCTCTACCTCGCCCTCATGGGTCAGAAGCTCGGCCACGAGGTGATGATCGTGATCGAGAAGATCTCCGAGGTGGACCTCCTCCTGAAGCTGGCCCGGGAAATGGACGTGGTTCCCACCGCAGGGGTGCGAATCAAGCTCTCCGCCCAGGGCGCTGGCCGGTGGTCTCAGAGCGCAGGGGAAAAGAGCAAATTCGGACTCTCCGCATTCGAGCTCATGCGCGTGGTCGAGAAGTTGAAGCAGGCCGGACGCACCGACGCTCTCCGGATGGTCCACTTCCACCTCGGCTCCCAGATCCCCGACGTGCGCCGGATCAAGGCGGCCATGACCGAGGTCGCGCGCTACTACGTGGAGCTGAGGAATCTGGGCCTCGACATCACCCACGTGGATGTGGGGGGCGGGCTCGGCGTGGACTACGACGGATCCCGCTCCACCGCATCGGCCAGTGTCAACTACAGCATCCAGGAGTACGCCAACGACATCGTATACGCCCTCGCAGAGGCGTGCCGCGAGAACGAGTTGCCCATGCCGCACCTCATTTCGGAATCGGGGCGGGCGCTAACGGCGCACCACACGCTCCTCCTCATCAATGTCATCGACCTGGAGACCCAGAGCATGGAAACGGGCAACGGGGAGATCCGCGAGGAGATGCATACGCTGGTGCACGAGCTGGGCGAGACTCTCAACACGATCGACGAACGGTCCGTCCGGGAGGTCTACCACGACGCGTCGTACGCCCGCGAGCGCATGCGTTCGCTCTTCAATTCGGGCGTCCTGAGCCTTCCGGAGAGGGCGCTGATCGAGCGCCTCTTCCTGGCCATCGTGAACCGCGGCGTGGAGGTCGTACGGCAAGACCCGGAGGAGTACGAGGACATCCTCCCGGAGATGGAGACCATCCTCACCGACCGCTACTTCTGCAACTTCTCCCTCTTCCAGTCCATGCCCGACTCGTGGGCCATCGACCAGCCTTTCCCAATCATGCCGGTCCACCGGCTGAACGAGCGGCCGACACGAAAGGGCACGCTGCAGGACGTCACCTGCGATTCGGATGGAAAGATCGATCGGTTCATCGGGGGCAAGGAGGGAGAGCCCAGCCTGGACCTCCACACCTTCAACCACGATGAACCCTACATCCTCGGAGTCTTCCTCACCGGAGCCTATCAGGAGATCCTCGGGGATCTCCACAACCTCTTCGGTGACACGAACGCCGTGCACCTCAGCCTGACCGGGGGAGGAGGATATGAGGTCCGGGGAGTGGTGCACGGTGACACGGTCACCGACGTCCTCCGGTACGTCCAGTTCGACGCAGACACCCTGATTGCAAATTTCCGCAAGAAGGTGCAGCGTGCCACGAATCTCACACGTGCCGAGGCCAACGCCTTCATTGCGGATTACATCGAGGGCCTCGACGGCTACACCTACCTCGAGGGTCATCTCCGGTAGGGTCCCGCGCCCCGGCGGCTGCCACTGGGACGAGATGTTCCCTTGATCCGGAAAGGGATTCCCCCGTCTCGCGGCCAGCCGCGGTTGATGGCTCACCGGCCACCATCGTACCCACCTTTGCAGTCCAGCACGGTTCTTGCAGCTCAATGGTGAAGAAACCAGAAGGGCGGGCGACCGCAGGCGCTGTGAGCCGCTGGAACGAGGGCAAGGACGATGAGCCGCACCACCGGGTATCCGACGAAGCGACGCGTCTTCGGTCTGGGCGAGCTCATCGCCGTGCTCATCGTCCTCCTCGCCTCCGTTTTCGTCCTGGAGGATGTCCGGCTCGGAGATCTGGATTGCGAGGTCGGGTCGACGCTCCAGGCATCCACCCCTGCGTCTCCGATCGACTGCGAGCCCGTTGCGCCGGCCCGCTTTGCGGAACGATAGATCGAGGTCCGAGATACGGCATCGCATGAAGAGGCCCGATGAGTCCCGGACGCTCCCGCCCGACATCCGGCTGGGAGCAGTCCGCCTTTCCGTGGCCGATCTCACCCGGTCCCTCTCCTTCTACCGCGATCTCCTGGGACTCGCAGTCCTGTCGCGGACCGAAAGCACCGCAGCGCTCGGGGGGGTCGGCAATGAGGGATCCCTCGTAGAACTCCACGAGGACCGTGGGATCGCCCCGCTCCCTTCCGGCGGACGCCCCGGACTCTACCACTTCGCCCTCCTCCTCTCCTCCCGCACACATCTCGGGCACTTCGTCCGGCACGTTGCGGAGCGGAGAGTTCCACTGGGAGCGGCGGACCACGCGGTCAGCGAGGCGGTCTATCTGCAGGACCCCGACGGACTCGGCATCGAGGTCTACGCGGACCGCCCGGCCGACCGGTGGGAGTACCACCGGGGCCAGCTCCGTATGGGAACGCGGCCTCTGGACCTGGAGCGGCTGGTGGCCGATGCGGGAGTGGGCGAGTGGGAGGGGTTCCCGGGGGACACCCGGATGGGACACCTCCACCTCCACGTCTCCGACCTGGACCGCGCGTCGAAATTCTACGAGGGGGCGCTCGGCTTGACCCGCACGGTCTGGAACTACCCCGGCGCGCTCTTCCTCGCCGCCGACGGCTATCACCACCACCTGGGGCTCAACACCTGGGCTACGCGGAAGGACCCCGCCCCCGAACCGGAAGCGCACCTGATTCGGTGGGAAATCCTGCTGTCCAGCCGCGAGGCGCTGGAAGCGGTCCGCCTGAGGTTCGAGGAGGCGGGTCACCCCCTCGAAACAGTCAGGGACGAGCTCACGGTCCGGGATCCCTCGGAAACCGAGCTGGCCATCGGACTGGAAGTGCGCGAGGCGGCCGATCCTCCGACCCCCTCACTACGCTAGTACGCTAGTCCGCCCCCTTCACGGCGGTCACCACCTGGCGTTCGGAATCCAGCTCGGCCATCTCCGGGGCCCCGAAGCCGGCCGCCTCGAACCACTCCACGTGCTCGTCCAGGGTGTAGGTGTCGCCGCGCTCGGTCCGAAGGAGCATGACGAGCGCGAAGCGCGCGGCCCTCGGGCTCACCCCACGGATGAAGTCGGCCACAGCCACGACGCCGCCCGGGGGCACGACGCGGCCCACCTTTCCGATGAGCTCCCTGCACGCCTCCCGGTCGAGCATGTGGAGTATGTTGCTCAGCAGAACCACGTCGAATGGTCCCTCGGGGAGTGGATCCCGGAGGAAGTCGGCACCCACCACCTCCAGACCCTCGACCTCGTCCAGGCCGTAGCGCTCGCGCACGAACGCCACGGTGTCGGGAAGATCGACCAGGGTCGCCCGCATCCCGCGCCGACAGAACTCCTGGCTGATGTGCCCCGGTCCGCCGCCCAGGTCGAGGAGGGTGCCCGCCCCGGGCTTGCGTTCCAGAACGAGGTCGGCGAGACGCCGGACCCGCTCCTGGGGCGCCGCAGCCATCCCCTCCATGAAGCGGGCGATTCGAGCCCGTCGCTCCTCCTCGCTCTCCTCGTCGTCCCCATCGGCGGCCCGGGAGACCGGATGACCCGAACGGAGTACCTCCGGAAGCAGGGTCCACGCCTGCAGGTTGGCAAGCCAGAGCTCGAGGCCTCCGGCGGAATACCCGGGCGAATCGCGGTCGATGAACTCCGCACGCGCCCGTGCCGTCGGGCGGTACACTTCCCCTTCGCGCGCCAGAAGTCCCAGCTGTTCGAGTAGGGGGAGGAGGATTCCCATAGCGCGGCGGTCCATCCCGAGTCCATCGGCGAGCTCATGGGCGGAGCGGGGGCGCTCGGCGAGGCCGTTGAAAATCCCGGCCACCGAAGCGGCTGCGACGGATGTGGTGACCTCCGCGAGATCACGGAGCTCGTTGAAGGACGTATCCTCGAACCTCATCTGGAAGCTCCTCTCCGGGGAACACCCCCCGGGGTTCAGGTACATGGCGTGGCCGGAAGCCCAGCCCTATGTTGGGGCGTCGCTCCAGGGAGGGGCGTTTCCCCGCGGGGTCCCTCTCCCACCTCCCATTCCCGCGCCCGACTCGATCCCATGCCATTCGAACGTTCGACCTTTTCCGGCGTCGCCGCCGTCCTGGCCTTTGGGCTCCTTCTCACGTCCCCGCTCGAGGCGCAGCAGAACCCGGAATTCGACGCGGCCAGCGATCCGCGGATCGGGCTCGCCGCCGGATGGCTGGATGCGGAGGCGGCCGCGTGGAACATGAACCTCCTGGCCAATGTGTCGAGGCCCGAGGGCTTCTACGACCCGGAAGCGCCACACACGGGGGCCGGGTTTACCAGCAGCGACCTGGCCTTCCAGGGTGACTTCGCCTTTATCGGAAACTATGGCGGGTTCAACATCTATGATATCTCGGACCCGTCGAACCCGGTCCTCCGCACCTCGGTCGTATGTCCCGGGGCGCAGGGAGACGTCTCCGTGTTCCGCAACCTCCTCTTCGTGTCCGCCCAGGAGAACCGGGCTCGGCTGGACTGCGGCACGGAAGGGGTGGAGGCGCCGGTGAGCCCCGAGCGCTTCCGAGGCGTGCGCATCTTCGACATCAGCAATCTGGACGCTCCCCGCCAGATCGCCGCCGTGCAGACCTGCCGGGGCTCCCACACGCATACGCTGGTCACCGATCCGAACGATGCGGAGACGGTCTACATCTACAATTCGGGCACCAGCGGCTCCCGGCCCGCCGAGGAATTGGAAGGCTGCACGGACGCCCGTGACCCCAACGACCCCACCACGGCCTACTGGAGCATCGACGTCATCCGCGTCCCCCTCGCGGCGCCGGAGCAGGCGGAGTTGATCGATTCGCCCCGGGTCTTCGGGGACGATGAAGCGGGGACGATCGCCGCACTCTGGCCGGGAGGGGATCACGGCGACGGCACGCAGAGCTCGCGCGAGACGAATATGTGCCACGACATCACCGCCTACCCAGAGCTTGGAATCGCCGCCGGCGCCTGCTCCGGGAACGGGATCCTCTTCGACATCTCGGACCCGGCCGTTCCGGTGCGGATCGACGAGGTGATCGATCCCAACTTCGCCTACTGGCACTCCGCCACCTTCAGCAACGATGGCTCCACCGTGATCTTCACGGACGAATGGGGCGGGGGGAGCCAGCCGAGGTGCCGGGATACCGACCGGCCCGAATGGGGTGCAAACGCGATCTTCCGGATCGTCGACGGCCGGATGCATCTGGCCTCCTACTACAAGCTTCCCGCACCACAGACGGAACTGGAGAACTGTGTGGCGCACAACGGCTCCATCGTTCCGGTACCGGGCCGTGACATCAAGGTCCAGGCCTGGTACCAGGGGGGCATCTCCGTCTTCGACTTCACCGACCCGGCGAACCCTTTCGAGATTGCGTTCTTCGACCGCGGACCCATTGATGGCGAGGAGTTCGTGAGCGGGGGTTACTGGTCCTCGTACTGGTACAACGGGCACGTGTACGGGTCCGAGATCACCCGGGGGTTGGACGTGCTGGAGCTGGTCCCCGGCGAGTACCTCTCCGCCAACGAGCTGGAGGCAGCGCGCCTGGTCCGCTTCGACGAGTTCAATCCGCAGCACCAGCCCCGGAAATCGTGGCCCGCCGAGCTCGTGGTCGCGAAGGCCCACCTGGACCAGCTCGACCGCGCCCAGGGTCTCCCGGCCGCCCGCTCCAGGCAGGTGGCAACCCGGATCGATCGGATCGATGCCATGCCCGCCGATTCGGACAAGCTCTCCGCGCTGACCGAGCTCGCCATGGACCTGTGGGAGGACGCGCGGCTGGTGGAGCGCGGCGACCGCCCCGGAGATCCGGAACGTATCCGCCGGGTTGCGGGTGCCCTTCTCGACGTGGCGACCACCCTGCGCTAAGCGAGCGGGAGCCGGCTGCCCGAGCTCCGGTAGCCCGCGGATCCGGCCCGGATGGCGGCAACCTGCGTACATTCAATAAGAGAGAAGCAATTGAACGACGGATTCGACATGGAAGCAATGATCCAGACGGCTACCGACTTGATGATGGAGTGGGGGCTCAGCGCCATCGGGGCCATCGCGGTGCTCCTCATCGGTGCGTGGGTAGCCAAGCGGATTCGGGAGGCGCTCCGTGGGAACCTCTCGCGAGCGGGGCTCGACCCAATGCTGATCCCGTTCGCCGCAACCCTCGTCTACTGGGGGCTCATGGCCTTCGTAGTCATCGCCGTCCTGGGGATCTTCGGGGTCCCCACCGCCTCCTTCATCGCCGTAGTCGGTGCCGCCGGCCTGGCGATCGGTCTTGCCCTCCAGGGCACGCTGGGCAACTTCGCCTCCGGAGTGATGATCCTGACCTTTCGCCCCTTCACCGTGGGGGACTGGGTCGAGGTGTCCAACGTCGCCGGCACGGTGAAGGAAATCGGCATCTTCTCCACCATCCTCTTCACCGGGGACAACGTGAAGGTCGTGGTGCCCAATTCTCAGATATACGGGCAGTCGCTCAAGAACTACTCCGCCAACGATACGCGGCGCATCGACCTGGTGATGGGCGTGGGATACGACGATGACCTCCAGGTCGCCCACGATACCATGCTTCGGGTTCTGGAATCCGAGGATCGCATCCTGGACGAGCCGGCTCCGATGGTGGCGGTGAGCGAACTGGGGGACAGTTCGGTGAACTTCGTGGTCCGCCCCTGGTGCAATACGACGGACTACTGGCCGCTCCGGTGGCACCTCAATCGGCGCCTGAAAGAGGAGTTGGAGTCCGCCGGATGCTCGATCCCCTTCCCTCAGCGGGACGTGCACCTCTTCCAGGAGGCGCGGTCCGGCTGAGGCCGGCCCGGCGCGAGCAGCGTGCCCCGTCTCGTCCAGGCGTTCAAGTCACGAGTCCTCCGCTTCCGGCGGGAGATCCTCGTCGTATTGTACGCCCTGCGGCACCCGGAGACCCCGATCCACCTGCGGCTCGCGGGGCTGGCGCTCATCGCCTACCTCGCGAGCCCGGTGGACCTGATTCCCATATGGATCCCGGTCCTCGGACTCGTGGACGACCTGGTCATCGTGCCCTGGGGGCTGGGGGCAGTGGTCCGGCATCTGCCCGAGGGAACACGGACGGACGCTGAGGCCGCCGCCGCCCGCCTCATCGAGCGGTATGTCGCGCGTCCCCTCCGCTTCCTCCTGATCCTCGGGCTGGTGCTCATCCTCCTCTGGACGACCCTCCTCTGGCTGCTCTACCTGGGGCTCCGGGGAGCCATGGGGTGACGGCGGTGACCCAGCTAGCGGTCTCCCATCCGGAGAAGCATCGCCTGCACCTCCAGCCAGGAAGCCCACATGATCCCCATGGCCAGGGCCAGGGCAATGCCTGAGGGGGCGGCCCAACCGGCCACGATGGTGGCCAGCGCGACGCTGCAGAGAAGGAAGAAGGTCACGGCCGAGGTGGTCACCCCTCTCCCCCACCCTCCAGCCTCACCCGCCACTACCGTGGCATGGATCCAGAGCGCGGACGCCACGGCGACCGGCACAGACGGGAACTCCGCCCTGGGCACGATCCCCTCCAGAACGAAGCGGTCCAGGACGAAGGCGCCCACCGCCACTCCCACGATCCCCACGCCAACCCGGAGCGCTACCGGCCCGCCCCGCCAGAGAAGGAGCAGCAGCAGGAGCGGCACCACGAAGACGAACACTCCCGGCCAGTCGAAGACCACCAGGAACGACCGCGAAATCTCGATGGCCTCGTCGGTGCGTGTGGCGCTCATCCAATCGAGCACGGGAAAGTCGAGGAGCGCGAGCCCCTCGACCGCCCGCGTCTGGAGCAGCACGAGCCCGGTACCTGCCGCCCCCAACACGAGGACCAGAAAGCCCAGGGTGAGACCCAGCCCAGCTCGGAGTCGCGGATTCAGCCGCCGCGTCAGCCAGGACCCTGCCGGTGCCAGCGTTCTCACGACCCCGGTCATCCCGGCGCGCACGATGGCCCGTCGGACCGCGCGCTGGATCCGCTCGCGGTTCCGCGCCACCCGGACCGCGACAGCCCGAATCAGGAGCGCCAGCACGAAGAGGCCCAGAACGAGGAACGCCGCCTCGCCCGAACGATCCAGGAGGACGGTCCAGGACTCCCCTAGGAAGTATCCCACGACGACCCACACCGCCGCCCACACCGCCCCCGCGGGAATATCGAAAAGGAGAAATCTCCGGTAGGAAAACCTCGAGGCTCCCGCCAGGAAGGGGGTCACGATCCGCGTGAAGCTGGAGGCGCGACTCAGGACGATCGCCCACGCGCCCCGGCGCTCCATGAAGTCCTGGGACGTGGAGATGGCACCGCCGACGATCCGTTGGAGCGGGGGCCATTCGAGAAGCCGGGCACCCCACCTCCTCCCGATCCAGTACCCGGTGGTGTTCCCGAGGACGGTCCCCATCGCAGCGGCGATCACCACGACGGCGAGGGACACGCGTTCGTACGCGGCCAGGACGCCGCCCGTCGCCAGCGCTAGCTCGCCGGGAGTGACGAAACCCAGAAAGAAGGCGGCTTCGGCCCAGGCGAACACTCCCACCAACAGGTAGACCGTGAACCCGGAGAGCCCGAAGAGGAAGTCGACAAACTGTTCAGCTAGTCGGTCCATGGGAGGGTCCGGCGTTGCCGGCTCGGGCGGGGCGTGCAGGGGCGCCGCAACCCGTTCTGAACCCGGGAGGGGACGGGGACACCTCTCGAAAGAGGCTCAAGTCACGAAGGATACGACGCCCACGCGCAACCGTCCAGGCGCCCGCACACGAGGGTGTGAAACCGGCGTGTCCCCCTCTCCGTAGTGGGGGCACAGAAGTGAGGGGTCGCCCGTCGCCGGAGGGACCCCGCCCGCTCCCGCACACGCGCCTGACGATCCATCCCGACCCCGGAGAACGCCATGTCACTCCTTCACCCGAACCAACGTCGCTTCAGCCGGACCCTTCACTACAGCCACCAGCAGCGGAGGATCCGCATCGAATCGGTCCGGGCGCGAATCGAGCTCGTGGCACCCCCCGGCGCCAAGGGCCGGTAGTAGCTAGGGGGGCTCCCGCCACTGCCTCTTCTGCAACCGCGACCTCGGGTCCAACGACGTCATCGAGGCCTTCTCCGTGGGGCGCCGCCTCGCGTTCGACCCGGGAAGGGGCCGGCTCTGGGTTCTTTGCCGACACTGTGAGCGGTGGAACCGTCACGGCCGCGTCCGCAGCAGCCGGGAATCGGAAGGTCAGCCGATCCGATCCCCGGGAGTGCCCAGGAGCCCGTAGATGTCTACCATGGCCCCGGCATCCAGCTCCTCCACCTCCTCCGGGAGGACGACCCAGACCTCGGCCTCGAGGAGGGGACGGATCCGGGAAGCCTGCTGGTGACGGAGGATCTCGACCTCCACATTCCCGCCCTGGGCCTGGACCAGCCGGGCCCGCTGGAAGTACCGGAGCCCCGAGCGCTTGCGGACCGAACCCGCCAGGGGCAACCTCCACGACCGCTCCTCCCCGCGGCCGAGTAGCGCCCGCAGGAAGGGAAGGCCCAGGAATCGGAACGCGACCATGGCCGAGACCGGGTTCCCCGGCAGCCCCAGGAGGAGCTCCCCACCCGGGAGCCGCGCCGCCAGGACCGGCTTGCCGGGGCGGATGGCCACCCCATGGAAGAGGAAGTCGGCTCCCAGGCGATCGAGCGCCTCGGGCACGAAATCATGGCGCCCCACCGATACGGCGCCCGTCGACAGGATGAGCTGGACACCGTCCTCACATGCCGCCTGCACCGCGTCGGTGAAGGGTTCCACCTGATCGGGCAGGGTTCGGACGACGCTCACCTCTGCGCCGGCGAGGGGCAGGACGGAGCGAAGGAAGGGCCCGTTCGCATCGTGGATCCGGCCCGGCTCCCGGTCCTCGGAAGAGGCGCTGAGAAGCTCCTCCCCGGTGCACAGCACCGCCACGCGGGGAGCCGCCACCACGGCCACCGACGGGACCCCGAGCGCCGCCAGCGTCAGGAGTGCAACCGGTCCCAGCCGTCTCCCCTCCTCCAGGACCGGATCGCCCGCCCTGAAGTCTTCGCCGGCCCACCTTATGTTCGCCCCAGGGTCGAGGGGTGAACGCAGCCGGATCCGTTCCGCGGATCCGCTCGGGGACCAATCGACCTCGACCTGTTCCATGGGAACCACGGAGTCACGTCCGGCGGGAACCGGCGCACCGGTTGCCACCTCCCATGCTCCGCCCCCCCCCGGCGCCGAGGAGACCGCATCCCCTGCCGCCACCCTTCCCAGGACGGCGAACTCCGTTCCGACCGGTTGTGGGTGGCCCCCGGTATCGATGGCGAACCCGTCCATCGCCGAGGTATCCAGACCTGGATGGTCGGCTGGGCTCCGCACCGCGTCTGCCAGCGTCCGCCCGAGTGCCCGATCCGGGGGGATCTCCTCCCCGCCGCGACGGTGTGCTTCCGCCAGGATCGTTCCGAGCGCTTCCTCGAAGGGAATCATCCTTCTGGAGTCCTGGGCAGCCGCGCCCCGAAGAGCCTCCCCTCCACCAGATCCGCGAGGGCCTCGAAGAGCAAAGGATCTCCGGCGGAGAACTGACGGACCGGGAGTCCGGGGAGCTCCTGGTCGGTGACCAGAGCGAGGAAGAGCTCCGCATCCGGGGCTCCCGCCTGGAAGACGGGGGTGGGATGCAAGCCGTGCCGGTAGACTTCGACCCGAGGGAAGCGGGACCGCTTGAACCCTTCGGCGACCACGACGTCCGCCTCGGAGAGGTGCCGTCGCACCAGTTCTTCGAGGTCTTGCTCCCCCTCCTCCCCCCACCCTCCCATGAGTGCGAAGCCCTCGGGTCCCGCCAGGAGCACGGGGTCCGCTCCTCCCTCGTGTCGCAAGCGCCAGGAGTCGGTACCCGGGGTGTCCAGCCGGAAGCGATGTCCGTGCTTGACCGCGGCCACGCGATGCCCCCTCCGCTTCAGCTCCTCCACCAACCCTACCGCGACACCGGTCTTCCCGGTGTCCTTGAAGCCGACGACACAGATCACGGGAGGCAGCGGGGGCGAGGCATCGCGGCGGGCGATCACCTCCAGATCTGCCAGCTCGGTCGGGGTGTTGGCTCCCCGGAGGACCTCGGCCCCTTCACCGGTCACCCCCAGCTTCGCTACCGGCACACCCAGACCCCCGAGTCGTTGGTGAAGCCCGTGGAGGGAGACATCGTCCTCCGCCAGGGCCTCTTCCACCGCAGGGAGGCACTCGATGCCGTACCACCCGCAGAGGGGCTCCAGGTGGTTCTCCCCCAGCGAGGGCACGACGGAGGGCGCAGCCTCCGACGCCGCCCGTGCGAGGAGCTCCCTCACGACATCCCCCGTCACCAGGGGCATGTCGCAGGCGAGGAGGAACACCCCGTCGACACCCTCTTCCCGGGCCAGGTGGAGCGCAGCGTGAAGCCCTCCGAGAGGCCCCCTCCCGGGAACGCGATCCGGCACGGTCGGCCGGGACGCCGCGCTCCCCACCTCGGGATCGGAGGTGGAGACGACAACCTGGGCGCAGGACTCCTCGAGCAGGCGGGCTGCCCGTCGGACGAGTGGCTCTTCCAGAAAGGAGGCGAGGGCCTTCCGCGAGCCGAACCTCCGGCTCTCCCCCCCGGCCATCACCACGCCGATCGCGTTCAGCGCCATCTTCCCCCGCCCTCGCTCATCGGTTGAGGTGCGGGCTTCGCACCTCTCCCAGCTCGATGGGCAGAGCCACTCGTACCAGCACGGTCAGCACGAAGAGGCCCAGCGCCCAGATTCCGGCGGTCACCGCGAGCTCCACCCAGGTCGGTGCGTACTCCACGATCTCTCCCAGGGGCGAGGGGATGAACCCGGGGATCACCATTCCCATACCTTTCTCGGTCCAGATGGCGAGGAAGAGGAAGAGACAGGCGGGCATGAGCCACTTCGGGTTGCGCCGGAGGGGGTGGATGGTCAGAACCACCGTCGCCCCCACGTTCAGGGCGATGGCGGTCCAGATCCACGGCACGAGGGCGTTGTGCCCCTCCAGCCCGAAGAAAAGGTACCGGGCGCTCACCGCGTGATGGGTGAAGAAGTAGAACTCCGTGAATACCTCGGAGGCGAGCATGATGAGGTTGATCTGGGCCGCCACCGTGGTGATCATCGCCAGCTTCGAGAAGGCCGAGTCCGCGATATCGTACTCCGTGTTCGAGCGGATGAACCAGAGGACGAGGATCATGAAGGCCGGACCCGCCGCAAAGGCCGACGCCAGGAAGCGCGGGCCGAGCAGCGCGTTGTGCCAGAACGGCCGGGCGGGAAGGCCGGCGAAGAGAAAGGCCGTCACCAGATGGATGCTCACCGCCCAGAAGACGGAGACGTAGATCCACGGCACGTACTTCCCCTTCTCCGGAGTGCGCCCCGCGTAGTGGTTGTAGAGAAGGTAGAAGGGGATGGCGAGGTTGAGGAGGAGGTAGCCGTTCAGGACGAGCACGTCCCAGGCCAGAAGCGATCGCGGCCAGTTCAGAAGCCCGACCACCGGGATGAGGTGCCAGGCTGCGAAGGGGTTCCCGATGTCCACCACCACGAAGGCGAGACACATGACCAGGGCGGCCACGGCTACCCCCTCGGCCATGAGGACGGCCTTTCCGAAATCCACGTCGGCGAAGACGTACGCCGGGAGCACCACCATCATGGCAGCCGCCGCGACCCCCACCAGGAACGCGAAGTTCGAGATGTAGAGTCCCCAGCTGACGTGATCCGTCATCCCCGTGACGGCGAGCCCCTCCCGGACCTGGATGAAGTAGGCGTACCCTCCCACCAGCATCACGAGGGTGAGCGCCCCCATCCAGAGGTGGTAGCGACGCCCCCCCGAGGTGGCGGAATCCAGCGCCGTGAACAGGAACGCCTTCAGGTGCATGGCAGGTCCGATCGGAATGAAACGAAGGCTTCGCGGTCCATGAGCATTTCGGCTCAGTCCATGAAGTACCAGAAGCGAGGCTCGGTATTCAGGTCTTCCTTGAGCCGGAAGACCTGCTTGTTCTCGAGCACCCAGCGGATCTCGGAGTCGGGATCGAGGAGGTTGCCGAAGACCCGGGCGCCGGTGGGACAGGCCTCCGCGCAGGCGGGGAGCCGCCCCTGTCGAGTACGCTGGACGCAAAAGGTGCACTTCTCCACCACCCCGGACTTCCGCGGGCGGTTGCCCAGGTAGTGTTGGTTGGGGTTCAGCTCCTCCGCCGGCACCTCGGGCGCTCCCCAGTTGAAGCGGCGCGCCCAGTAGGGACACGCGGCCATGCAGTAGCGGCATCCGATGCACCAGTCGTAGTCCACCACCGTGATCCCGTCGGGCTCCTGCCATGTCGCCCCCACGGGGCACACCTCCACGCAGGGAGGGTTGGCGCACTGGAAGCACTGGGTTCCCAGATAGAAATGTCCGGCCGCCGGAACCTCGTGGTGAAAGGTGGCGTCACCGTGATCCAGATCGTTGATGGAGGTGCCCTCCTCCAACTCGAAGATACGGATGTACTGGGCGGCGGTGCTCCGATCCAGGTTGTTCTCCTGGATGCAGGCCTCCACACAGTTCCGGTAGCCCTTGCACTTGGAGATGTTGAACGCGTAGCCGTAGATCACGCCGGGTCGAGCGGGGGTGGAATCGATGCTCACGTCCACCCCCCGGCGGAGTTCGGAGAGGCGCTCCAGGCGCGAGATGGTGGCCGCTCTCTCCTCTTCCGACATGAGGCGGAAATTGCCCTTGAAGTACTCCTCCCACTCGAGGAGCTTCGCCTCGCGCTCCTCCGCAGAGAGGAGGCTCGTGGGCGAACACGCGCTCACCGCCTGCGTCCCTGCAGCCACCGCCCCGAAGAGCATGCCCAGGGCGCCCCGCCGGTCCACCGGCTTCTCCAGAAACCCACCGACACCATCGTCTCCCGCGGAGCCTCCCATCGGGGCCGTGGCTGACTCCGCCCCCATCTCCGTCGGACCTCGGGGTCGACCCGCGCCCTGCGCTCGCCCCGATGCACCTCCCTCGGACGCCCCAAACCCGGCGACGGGCGACGTCACCGCGGCGAGGGCGGCATCGTCGCCCGATCCCCGGCACCCGCACGAGGCCGAACCGCAGCCGCCCCCGCCTCCCACACCCCCGAAGAGGTCCTCGGGTCGAGGCGGCCCAGGCGTGCCCTCCAGCGGTCCCGGGGGGCGGGGTACGGCGCCACCCCTCTCCCCCGGACGCGTGGCCTCCTGCCCCACGTAACGCAGAACGTCCTCGAAGGTCATCTCGCGTCCGGTACTCATCGCTTCCCTCCTGCTCCCGGCAAGGTGGGGCCCGGGTAGGGGTTCCTGGGTTCGAGGGCGGGGTTGTGGGGATCATGGCAGTCCGTGCAGTTCATCACGACTCGCCGGCCCGCCCACCCTTCGAAGCGCTTGCCATGGCCCCCGCCGGCCCAGGACTCCAACGTGGAGAAGTGGCACTGGGCGCAGAGCTGATAGGAGTGATCCATGGTGGTCGATCCCCCCGCGGCGATCGACAGGCGCTGCACGGAGTCGCGGAGGTGGCAGGTGCTGCAGGCGGCGCCGGTCGAGGAGGGGTGGAGGGGTTGGATGTTCCGATGCGCATCCTCCACTCGATCAGCCATCTCCACCACACCCTCGTGGCAGGAAGTGCAGGGGTATTGCACCAGCGTCCGACCGGAGAGCCTGGCCTGCAGAGAGAAGTTCCGTTGCCCCATCCGGGCCGTGAGGTGGGTCCTGTCCCCGGGGGTGCGAGGGGAGACCTCGAAGGGTTCTCCTCCGGGACCGGTCCATCCCACCACCGTGTCGGCTTCGAGGGTCCGGAGCCCGGGCGCCTCCGGGACGTCGACCTGCGGCGCGATCTCCGGCGACTCCTCTGGGGCGCACCCAGCCGCGAAGGCCAGCAAGAGACCGACCCAGACTCCTGGCGCCCCCACACCGCCCCCCATCCATACCCGCTTCACCCCTCCCCTCCCCGGCCATCCAAGGGCCGCTCGAAGACCTCGTCTGCTACGTCGGGCGCGGGTACGTGGCACGACCGGCAGTCCACGCGCTCGGGATGGGTCGTGCGGATGGCTGGGATCGCCGAGGGCCCGCCGTGACAGGCCAGGCAATCCTCCCGGAGCTGCAGACCGTGCGGGATCCAGAGCGGACCGCCCTCCATGGCACGCCCCCCGAGCTGGGGCCAGTCCTGCGGGGTCCAGTCGAGGGCCACCAGGGAGGGGGGAGGCTCGTCGGGGTCCACGTGGCACTGGCCGCAGATCACGTCCTGGGTCAGGGTGGGGATCCCCATTCCCACTGTCATGGCGTCGGGGGCATGGCACTGGAGACAGCCGGTGAGCTCCGGATGCGGGGTGACGGGGGCGTACGCTCCGAACCGCGGGGCGAACCCTCCCCGGGCATGGCAGGAGTTGCAGAGCCCATAACGAAACTCTTCCTCCGTGAGACCGTGGGGGATCCGGGGAGGCGCACCGGGATAAGCCCGCAGACTCCGATGTACCTCCAGCGTCCGGGGCTGTGCCTCCGTCCTGGCCTCCACGTCCGGCGCCACGGCCACATCCGCGGGGCGCAGCCGGTAGGGCCTGGACTCGGCCGCGATGGGCGTCGCGGGAGGAGCCAACGGACCGACCGGCGGAAACTCTGCCCTCTCCCTGGTCTCCCGGAGCTGGGGGGCCACCACCAGCGTCACGACCACCATCAGGAAGACCGCGCCCCCGATGGCCACGACCCGGAGGAGAAGCGGGGCCGATCTTGCCATCAGCCCAGACGCTCCACCCGGACCGCGCACTTTTTGTAGTCCGGCTGGCCAGAGATGGGGCAGTACGCGTCCAGCGTCAACTCGTTCACCAACAGGGTCTCGTCGAAGAAGGGCACGAACACCTGTCCCCTCGGGGGCTGCCCCCGGTGGTCGATCCGCGCCGGAATCTCCATGGACCCGCGGCGGGTCACGAGCCGCACCGCCTCCCCGTTTGCGATCCCCATGGCCTGGGCGTCCTCCCGGTGGATCTCCACGTACGCCCGGGGGACGGCGCGGTGGAGGGTGGGGATGCGCCGGGTCATCGAGCCCGAGTGCCAGTGCTCCAGAACCCGTCCGGTGTTCAGCCAGAAGGGATACTCCTCGTCCGGCCACTCCGGAGGCGGTTCGTACGGGCGAAGCCAGATCCAGGCCCGATGATCGGGGTTCCCGTAGAAATCGAAGCGACCCCGCCCCGGGTCGGCGGCAGGATCCGTCTGGGTGTTGTACCGCCACCGGGTTTCCTCCCCGTCCACGTAGGGCCAGATGACCCCAGGGCGCTCCCGCAACTCTTCGAGGGACGCCATCCGGTGGTCCGGGGCATCATGGAACCGGCTGTACTCCTCCCAGATGCGGTCGATATGCTCCTCCTCGCTCCATGGGAAGAGGTCACCGAGCCCGAGGCGCCGCGCCACCTCCATGAGTTGCCAGGCATCGCTCATGGCCTCGCCAGGCGGCTCCAGCATGCGGGCAAAGTGCTGGGTCCGCCGCTCCGAGTTCCCGAAGAGGCCCTCTCGCTCGATCCACATCGCCGAGGGAAGGATCACGTCCGCCACGTCGGTGGTGGGGGTGGGATAGACATCCGAGACCACGATGAATCGCCCCTCCCGCTCGGCTCCTTCGCGGTACCGATTCAGGTCGGGCATCGTGACCATGGGGTTCGTCGCCTGGATCCACATGAACCGGATCTCGCCGCTGTCCAGGGCCCGGAACATGGAGACGGTGTGGTGCGTCGGCTCCGGGTCGATGTTCTCCACCGGCACGCCCCATATCTCGGCGGCCTTCTCCCGCGCGCTCTCGCTGGTGACGGTGCCGTAGGGGAGGCGGTTCGTGAGCGTTCCCACTTCGCGTACCGTCCCACAGGCGCTGGGCTGGCCGGTGAGGGAGAAGGGGCTGTTCCCGGGCGTGGCGACTTTTCCGGTGAGGAGGTGGATGTTGTAGACCAGGTTGTTGACCCAGGTCCCCCGCGTGTGCTGGTTCAACCCCATGCACCAGAAGGAGGTGACCCGCCGGGAGGGATCACCATAGAGGGAGGCGAGCCAGCGGATGTCCGCAGCGGAGACGCCGGAGATCTCCGACGCCCGCTCCGGGGTGTAGTCGTCCAGGAATTCGACGTACTCGTCCCAGTTCGCGTCCGCACGCTGGTCGGTGAAGGAAAAGTCGTCCTCGAGCCCGTACCCGATATCGGTGCGCCCCCGCTTGAAGGCCACGTGGTCCCCTACGAAGGTGCGGTCGACCCAGCCCCGGCGGACGATCTCGTGGCAGATGGCGTTGGCGATGGCCAGGTCGGCTTGGGGGGCGAAAAGGATCGAGCGGTCCGCCGCATAGCTGGTGCGGGTCGTTCGCGTGGCCAGGTCGATGATCCGGACGTTGGGCCGGCGCTCACGCTGCTCGAGCATTCGGGAGAACAGGACCGGATGCATCTCGGCCATGTTGTTCCCCCAGAGGACGAAGACGTCGGCGTGGTCGATGTCCTCGTAGCAGCCGGGCGGCTCGTCCATCCCGAAGGTGGTCATGAACCCCGTCACCGCACTCGACATGCAGAGCCGGGCATTTGCCTCCAGGTTGTTCGTTCCCAGGCCCCCTTTGAAGAACTTGGAGGCCACGTAGCCGTCGGGGATGGTCCACTGCCCGGACCCGTAGAGGGCCACGCTGTCCTTTCCGTGCTCCTCCATGGTGTCCCGAAGGCGCTGTGCGACCAGGTCGAGGGCGTCCTGGATGGGCACCTCCACAAGCTGCCCGTCTCGCCGCACCATGGCACGGGTGAGACGGTCCCGTCCATAGAGCGCCTGGACGGAGTGATACCCCTTCACGCAGGCGAGCCCCCGGTTCACCGGGGAGTCCGGATCACCGCGCACTGCCACCGCACGACCGTCCTCGATCCCCACCAGGAGCCCGCACCCGACGCCGCAGAACCGACAGGGCGTCCTCCGCCAGACCACGTCGCTCCCCACCTCCACCCCGTCCAGCAGACGCTGCACCTCCTCCCCGAAGGCGACTCCCGGCACCAGGGAAGCGGCGGCCCCGGCTGCGGAGGCCATGGCCATGCGCCTCACGAACTCCCTGCGTCCCAGCGAGCTCATCGTCCTCCCTCCCCTCGTTCACCCTCCGGGGGGGACGACACCCAGGGGGCGCCGCTCCTCCCCACGGACCGGGACGCCCCTAGCCCCCCTTGATCCACGACGGGAAGCGGACGGCGACCGCCCGGGTCCTTCCGACGTCGCTTCTTCCGACTGCCGAGAGGGTCACCCTCCGAGGTCTCCGGATCGATCTGCCCGAAGGCGAGGACCAGCGCCTGGATGTCCTGCATCCCCTCGAGGGTGTCCCGGAGCTCCGCGTCCTCCTCCGGACCCGGCGTATCCGTGACCAGAAGAAGAAGATCCCGGTTCCGCGCGGGCGCCACCTCGCACCCCGGAAGATTCCGGAGTCGTTCTGCAACGACGACGCTCCTTCCTTCCCCCGGGATCACCAGGTAGCTGCATATGGGCATCGCGGCATTTCCTCCTGAGGTCCGAATTTATGTGTCCGTTGGGTGAATCATGGGACTGGGAAGGAATCGACCGCAAGAATCGGGCACCTACCCGACCTTCGGGCGCCGTGCCTCGGAAGTGCCCATCGGCGGCTCCCCCCACACCTCCACATCCGCGGCTGGCGGGGACGAATCGCCCCACCCACCCGCCCCGACCCGGGACATCATGGCCGGTTTGTGGCCAGGAACTCCTCAGCCGTCTGGCGAATCGTGGGCAGGAACGTGCTGTGCTCCCGGTACTCGGGCAGGACCTGGGCGGACTCCTCGTCGAAGATCTCCAGAAGGTGCTCGAAGTGCTCCGCTGCCAGTTCGTCGTTCCCCAACTCACGGGCGGCTTCACCCGCCGCGTACCGGTTCAGAAGGTGATTGGGCTGGGTCTCCAGCGCCGCCTCCGACGTCTCGAGCGCTCCCGCGTAGTCCCCGCTGGCATGCTGGAGGAGGGAGAGGTGGAACTGCCCGTCGGCCTCCAGGTTCGGGACGAGTTGATAGGCATCGATGGCCATGGGGAGGAAGGACGCCACCTCCGCTTCGTCTCCGTCCCCCAGGGCGCCCATGACCCGATTGAAGAGGCGGTCCGCGGCCTCCCTCGGCGTCATGCTCGAGAGGTCCACGTTCGGCGCAGGACCGAGGCCCGGTGCGGTTCCCTGGGCACCCATGGGGACCCGCTCTTCGTTCCCTCCGTCAGCCCAGTCCGTCCACACGTAGGGGACTGTGAGGAATAGGATCGCAACGGCCACCGCCCCCCCTGCGATCCACCACCGGGTTCGATCTGCGGAGGGCTCCGGCTCCCCGGAAGAGGAAGGGGGTCCGGCGGTGCCTGCAGCGACGGAAGCGGGTGCCGGCCCGGGCCGCGGCGCGCCTCCGGCCGCAGGTGCAAGTCCAGACTGCGAACCGGATGCACCTCCCGTGGGGCCGCCGCGTTCCTTGGCATCCGCCACCTCCGCCCCGCCCTGCTCCGCCCCGCATTGGCTGCAGAAACGGTTGCCGGGCCGTACCGGGGCTGCGCACTTGCCGCACGGTCTCTCGAGCGCCGCCCCGCAATTTCCGCAGAATCGACCTTCCACTTCCGCCTCGCAACGGGGACACTTCATCGCTACTCGTCTCCTCTCTGATCTGGACTGTAGGGCCAGGTCGCCCGGTCATCCGTGCGCCCGCCGAGCGACGTAGGAACCTTCCGGAACCGGCCGCTGATCGGATGAGCCCTCCTGCTGCCAATATAGGGTGTGGGCGGCGGTGGGCCACAGCCGTCCCCTGGATTCCGGTCTGGACGCCCCGGGTGCCCAACGAGTATGCTTCGGGGTCGAACCCTCCGACCACCCCTCCCGCCACCCGCTTCTAAAGCTGCGGGTGGCGCGGGACTTGCGAAGCGTCAGGGGAGCCGGAGCTGGAGCACACCGCGAGGAGAAGCGTGAAGAAGACCGGAACGTGGTTCACCCTGGCCTTCCTGGTCGCCACCGTCGTCGTCATCTTCACGGCACTGGTCGTACAGGCCTCTCGGGGGCCGAGCTTCCGTGCCGCGGACTACGCCGACATGAACGAATGCGTTCGGAACATCCCCGTCGAATGGCTACCCGGAGGCCTGGAGTACAGCAGTGCGGAGACGTCCTGTTACTACATCCACGTCCGAGACCGCCCATGACCAACCTGGGACCCAAGTGAGTGGGCATGAATGAGAGCACGGGCCTCGACGCCCACGACGCCACCCCCGCCGGCGACGCGCATCGCCCCGGCAACCGAGGGGTACGACCCGGCCTGGTGGGAGGGATGCTCATACTCGCCTTTCTAGCGGCGCAGGTCACCGGAATCGTGATCTCTCCGGCGGAGTCAGGGATGGGCCACCTTCAGAAAATCATGTACGTGCACGTGCCGGCCGCGTGGTCCGCGTTCCTGGCCTTCGGGCTGGTGTTCGTCATGAGCATCGCCTATCTGGCACGGCCCAGGGAATCCTCGGACCTCCTGGCCGAAGCAGCCGCCGAGGTGGGTGTGGTCCTGACCGGTCTCACCCTGGCGCTTGGCTCTATCTGGGGCCGCCCCACGTGGGGCGTATGGTGGACCTGGGACCCCCGCCTCACCTCCACTGCGGTCCTCTTCGTCATCTTCGTGGGGTACCTCGCGCTGCGATCCTTCGTGGAGGACCCCCACCAGAGGGGCCGATGGGCGGCGGCGGTCGGCGTCCTCGGCTTCCTGAACGTCCCCATCGTCTACATGTCGGTGCGCTGGTGGCGTACCCTCCACCAGCCGAGCTCCAGCCCGGCAACGGTGGACGACGCGTACGTGTGGGGGCTCAGAATCAACGCGATCATCTTCCTCGCAGTCATGATTTATCTCGTCCGCCGGCGCTACCAGGCCGCGAAGCTGGAACGGGAGGTGGAAACGCTTCAGGAGGAAAGGGCTCTGGCCCGAGGAGATACGCATGTCTAACTGGTCATGGGTGATCGCGGCGTACGGGCTCGCCTGGCTCGTCCTGGGGGGTTACGGTTGGCTCGTACTCAGGCGGTTGTCGCGAGCGCAAGCAGATCTGGTCTCAGAACGAAACCGTCCCTCCACCACACTGGAGCTGGACTCCTGACGGAGTATCAAACATGAATGACTCAGACCGTTCCGGAACCCCCTCCCAACCCAGCCGGTCGAAGTCGGGTTCAAGGCGCTGGCGGGCCGCACCCTTCCTCGGTGTCGGCGTACTCCTCGTGGGTTTCGGCTACCTCCTCTACGGGGGCATCGGCGACAATCTCGTCTACTACCTCACGCCCTCCGAGCTCGAGGCACGTGGTGATGCAGCCCACGACACCTCGGTCCGCCTCGGCGGGGTGGTCATCCCCGAATCCGTCCGCTGGGATGCGGACGCGCTCGACCTGAGATTTCGGGTCGGGGATGGGACCACTGAGCTCGAGGTCCATTCCACGGGCGCACCACCCCAGATGTTCCGTGACGGGATCGAGGTCCTGGTGGAGGGCCGACTGGCATCGTCAGGCGTCTTCGAGTCCACGAACCTCATGGTGAAGCACTCCAATGAATACCGGGCGCCGGAGGAGGGCCAGCGACCCCAGGACCTCTACCGGGACTTGATGCAGACGGAGGGTGAATGAGGTCCTTTCTCGGGACATCCCTCTCCGCAGCGGCCCTCGCGGTCGCCGTCGGAGGCCTCGTGGTGGCCGTACTGGCGGCGAGGCGCAACGACGCCGAGCTCTGGAAGGCGGCCCGCTGGGGCGCCTACACCAATCTCTGGATCATGCTGGTGGCGAACCTGCTCATGATCCAGGCCCTCGTGGTCCGGGACTTCAGCCTCTCGTACGTGGCGCAGGTGGGAAGCCACGCCACTCCCCTCTTCTTCGCCATCATTTCCCTCTGGGCGGCACTCGAAGGATCGCTCCTCTTCTGGGGCTTCATCATGGCGGCGCTGACGGCCGCAGTGGTGTACGTGCACCGGGAATCGGAGGGGCCCCTCTTCCCCTACGCGCTGGCCACCATGTTCGGGGTGGGCATTTTCTTCTACCTCCTCCTGGTGGTCCCTGCGAATCCGTTCGCCTCGGTGTGGCCGGTCCCCACCGACGGACCGGGTCCGAATCCCCTCCTCCAGAATCATCCCTTGATGGCACTCCACCCCCCGATCCTCTACACCGGGTACGTGGGGATGATGGTGCCTTTCGCCTTCGCCATCGGGGCGCTTCTGTCAGGGAGGTTGGACAATGCGTGGGTGCGCGTCACGCGTCGCTGGACCGTATTCGCCTGGATCTTCCTGACGCTGGGAGTCGTGGCGGGCATGTGGTGGTCGTACGAGGTCCTCGGCTGGGGAGGGTACTGGGCCTGGGATCCGGTGGAGAACGCCTCCTTCCTTCCCTGGCTGACCGCAACGGCGCTGATTCACTCCTCCATGGTCCAGGAGCGTCGTGGGATGCTGGGCGTCTGGAACCTGACGCTGGCCATCGCCACCTTCGTCCTCACCATCCTGGGGACCTTCCTGACCCGGAGTGGAATCCTCTCATCGGTCCACGCCTTCGCCGAGGGGTCCATCGGGACCTACTTCCTGGTCTTCATCGCCATCATCCTGGTGTTCTCGGTGGTCCTCCTGCTGGGGAGGAGTGAGCAGCTCAAGACGCGGGGATCACTGGACGCGGCCGCCTCGCGCGAGACGGTGTTCCTCTTCAACAACGTCGTGCTGGTCGCATTCACGTTCACCGTGCTCCTGGGCACCCTCTTTCCCCTCCTGGCCGAGGCCTTTCGCGGCGTCACCGTCAGTGTGGGGGCCCCGTTCTTCAACCAGATGACGCTTCCCTTCGTCGTGGCGCTCCTCTTCCTCATGGGCGTGGGTCCGGCGCTCCCCTGGGGACGGGCCGTGCGCGGCGGGCTGGAGAAGAACTTCCTCTGGGCGACCGGGGCGATGGTCGGGGTGGCTATCGTGTCACTGATCCTGGGTGTGCGGGATCCCTACGCGATCCTGGCCTTTGCCTTCGCCGCCTTCGCCCTCGTCACCAACGTCCGCGAGTACGTGGTCCCGGTACGGGCGAGAGCGAGCACGCGCGGTGAAAGCATCCCCCAGGCATTCGGGAAGGTCGTCTTCTCCAACCCCCAGCGCTACGGAGGTTATTTCGCCCACCTCGGCGTCGTCCTGATGGCGGTGGGGATCGCCGCTTCGTCGGCCATGCAGACGCAGCACGAGGCGACCCTGCGGCCAGGCGAGACGATGCAGGTAGAGGACTATACCCTTCGATTCGACGGGATGTGGGCTCAGGACCAGCCGCAACGGTTCTCGGTCGGGGCGACGCTCCAGGCCTCCCGCAACGGGAGGGACCTGGGAACGATGGAGCCGCGGCTGAACTATTATCCCACCCAGGAGGACCCGGTCCCCACTCCGGCCGTGCGGAGTCGAATGACGGACCTCTACGTCGTCCTGATGGCTTTCCAGCCCGACGGATCCACCGCGACGATCTCAGCCATCGTAGAGCCGCTGGTGAGCTGGATCTGGATCGGGGGCGTGATGATCGCGCTTGGGGCCGCGTTCGGCCTGGTGTTCGGAATCCGGCGCAAACGAACCGTCCCCGGCCCTGTGGGCGAGCCCGCAGGGGCGTGGCGCGAAGGTGATCCGCCCCTAGGTCCGCCCCAGGGAGTTCTCATTACGGAGGGAGCAGAACAATGAACCCGAGTCGAATGCTGTTGGGATTCGTCATCACCGTTCCCCTGATCGCCCTCCTGGCGGCCGGACTGGGGCGCGATCCGCGGGTCATCCCCTCTCCCCTCCCCGGACGAGAGGCGCCCTCCTTCCAGCTCCCTGTGATGCAGACGAGTGCGCCCTTTTCCGTACAGGAGCCCGGACCGGGTGAAATCGTGGACCTTGCGGAGCTCCGGGGGCAGGTGGTCGTGGTGAACTTCTGGGCTGCCTGGTGCGTCTCCTGCCGAAGCGAGCACGTCCCGCTCTCGAATCTGGCCAGCCAGTACGAGGGTGAGGATGTCCGATTCTTCCGGATCCTCTACAACGACCAGCCGGAGAACGCCGCCGCTCTGATCGACCGGATGGGTGGACAGTCCTTCCCCACCCTCCTGGACACCCGATCCGGCACAGCTATCCGGTATGGCCTGACGGGCGTACCCGAGACCTTCTTCATTGCGAAGGACGGGACCGTGGCCCACAAGCAGGTGGGGCCGGTCAGCCATGACCTCATCGCCCAGTGGGTGGACCAGTTGCTGGCCGAGGAGTGGACGGGGGAGGCGCCCTCCGACGCCGTGGACGGCGCCGTTCCCGCGGGCACCCTGCTGCCCGGGGAAGACACGGGTCTGGAGGGGGCGTGAACGTCGCCCGCCAGTTGCCGATGGCCCTCGTCGTAGGGCTTGCCCTGGTGTTCACCCTTTCCCTGGTGTTCACCCTTTCGCTCATGCCCACGCCCGTGCCCGCCCAGGAAGTGGAGCTCCCGACCACCCGCACGGTCGTACCGGACCCCGAGCAGTTCGACGCAGCAGCGCCCACCGACGACGCCGAGCTCGAGGCCGAGGTCCGCAAGTTGGCCGGTCAGCTCCGCTGCCCCACCTGCCAGGCCCTCTCCATTGCCGATTCCCCCAGCGAGCTCGCTCGGGAGATGGAAGGAGTGATCCGGCTCCGTCTCCAGGAGGGCATGACGCCGGAGGAGGTGCGGGAGTCCTTCGTGGAAGCCTACGGTGAGTGGATCCTCCTCTCGCCCAGGCCCTCGGGATTCAATCTGCTGATCTACATCCTGCCCTTCGCAGTCCTTCTGCTGGGTGGGGTGATCGTCGTCGTGGGGGCGCGGAAGTGGCTCCGCAACCCCGCCGAACCGGGCGAGGGCATGTCGCGAGCTTGATGATCCCTCCTCCCTCCGGCGATTCGGAACCGCGAGGGTCCAAGTCCCCGGCTCCCCCCCCACTCCAGCTGGACGGCGTGGCCCACCGGTTTGGCCGCCGATGGGTCCTGCGTGGACTCGGTCTGCGCGTCGAAGGGGGTGAGGTCGTGACCCTCGCGGGACCCAACGGAGCGGGGAAGACCACGCTGCTGCGGATCGCGGCGACGCTCCTCCGGCCCATGCGGGGCACTGGCTGGATCCGCGGCGTCGACCTGGTCGCGCGACCGGGTGAGGCCCGAAAGGGCGTCGGGATGATCGGACACTCCGCAGCGCTCTACGAGGACCTGACCGCGGCTGAGAACCTGCGCTTCTCCCTGCTCATGAAAGACCTGGACGCCGGGCGAGAGCAAATTCTCGGCATCCTCGACGAAGTCGGGCTCTCTCGACACGCCGACACGCGGGTCCGTCGCTTCTCGGCCGGGATGCGCCGGCGCGTTGCGGTCGGCCGGATTCTCGCAGCCCCACCAGATCTCCTCCTGATGGACGAGCCCTACGCCAGCCTCGACACGGAGGGCGTCGGTGTTGTGAATTCGATGATCAGGAGAGTGGTGGCTTCCGGTGGAGGCGTCCTTCTCTCCACCCACGACCTGCATTCCGGCGCACACCTTACCGACCGGGTCCTCACCCTCGACTTGGGACTCCTCCACGAGGGAGCGCCGCCCTCTCGCCCGGTAACACCGACGAGCGTCGGCACGCCCGGACCCCGGGAGTCCCAAGCGTGACGTTCCCGAACGCCCACACCACCCACTCCCATGGGGCCGGGGCCGCGGTACGGCGGGCCCTCGCCGTCACATGGAAGGACCTGCTGGCCGAGGGCAGATCGCGCTCGAACGTCCTCGCCGTCATTCTCTTCGCGGGAACGGCGCTGCTGCTTTTCGCCTTCGCGCTGGGACCCGACGTCAATGACCTCCGGCGCGCCGGCGCCGGCGTGATATGGCTGACCCTCTTCCTGAGCGGGATCCTGGTCTTCAACCGATCGTACCAGGTCGAGCTGGAGGGGGGCGCGCTCGAGGCCCTCCTCTCCTACCCGGGGAGCCGTCGCCCGATCTTCGTAGGAAAGCTCCTGGCCAACCTGGTCATCGTGCTCCTGGTGGCCACCGTCGTCCTCCCGCTGGCAGCGGTTCTCTTCCACGTGCCACTTGGTAACGGCATCCTCGGAGTAATCGCGATTCTCCTGGCGGGGTGCTTCGGGTTCGTCACGCTCGGGACCTTCTATGCCGCGATGTCGAGCAGGTCCCGTGCCCGGGACGTGCTTCTCCCCCTCCTCCTGTTCCCCATGCTCGTCCCGCTCCTCCTGGCCGCGGTACAGGGAACCGGAGCCTTCCTGGCAGGCGACGGCATGGGGTACGGCGGTGCCTGGCTACGGCTCATCCTGGCCTTCGACCTCGTCTTCCTGACTGCAACGCTCTGGGCGTTCGAATACATCATCGGGGACTGACCAGAAGGCTGCTCAGGCGGGCCCTCCCTGGGCGTCCGTGCCGGACCGGGGATGAGGGTTCCGTGGCGCCTCGGTATCAGGGTGTACGAGCGGTACCTCCGGAGCCAGCTCGTGCACCCGCATCATCGCCGAGTCGGCGGCCTCGCCATTCCCCAGCGCCATGTGCGTCATCCCAATGCCGTACCATCCCGCCGCCAGCCCGGGCGCGAGGCGGGTCACCTCCCCGTAGTGCCGGAGCGCGCCTTCGTAATCCTGTCCGCGGTAGGCCGCATTCGCCGAATCGAGTTGTTGCTGGATTCCCTCCGGAAGATCCTCTACAGCCTCCTCCAGGCCGCCCTGGTCATCCAGGGGGACTCTGTCGCTGCCGTCGTCCTGATTGCACCCGGAAAGCAGGGTCATTCCCAGGATCAACGAAGCGAGAAGAGCGGTGCCGAGTCCGAAGCCCCGAGCAGGCTGCGCGCAACGGCGCTCGAGCTCGGTGACGGGCCGGTGAACAGAGGGGTGGGTCGTGGGAAATCGCATGCACGGAGCTCCATCGGGTGGGACGTCGGCAGAGACTCCCGGAAAGGTAGCCCACCCGTTGAGTGGAGGAGTAGGGGTTCCCCCGCGGCGAAGACTGATCCGGAGCCGCAGCGAAGGATGGCCGACCCCGGCAGCGCGAACGGCGCGTTGGCGGCCGGCGGCGACGGGAGGGCGGAGAACGGATCGCGGGGTCCGGGGGGGGCGAGACCCGTTCGAAGCCCGCATCCACCCTTGGGGGGGGACGCAGAATGGGCCATTTTAGCTCGAATAAAGTCCCTCGTAGCGTTTCCTGAGCCGATTTGTCCCGACCCTGGAAGCCTCGACCGGGATGGGCTTTCACCGGACGTGCGATCGGCCGAAACGGCCTATCGTCGAGGAACTTGCGGAATCCGGAGATCACCCCATATCGTGCTATACCGTCACCCAGCCCGGAGCGATCAACAATGAAATCTTCCAGCCTACGAGTCGGCCTGACGTTCCTGGCAGTAGTCGGGGCCGCCGCACTCGGCGGATGCGTGGATGAGGACATCGTCTACGTCGAGCGCCCCCTCTTCGACGACCCACCGACCCAGGCCCAAGGGTTCGTGGGTTACTCCGATGAGGAGGCCAAACGCACCGTTTGCGGCGCCTGCCACGTCGGCCAGCAGGGGCGCTGGCAGGAGACGGCGCACGCCGACGCATGGGCCACACTCGCCGCCACCGGTGACACCCGGGCCTTCTGTGAGGCGTGCCACACCGTGTCCGGCCAGGGGAACGACATCGACGGGGACGCCGGCTGGGTCGCCACCGGCAACCCGCGGTACCACGACGTCCAGTGCGAATCGTGCCACGGACCCGGGCTGGACCACGTCACGGTCCCCGACGCGCCGGGCAATCAGCCGCTCGCCACCATCTCGCTGGGGGCCAACGCGGATCAGAGCTGCGCCGAATGCCACTCGGGGGTTCACCGACCGTTCGCCGAGGAATGGGCAAGCTCCGGCCACGGTGATATGAATGCCTACCCGCAGGGGCGCCCAGGATGCCAGTCCTGTCACGAAGGCAAGGGCGCCCTGCGCGCCTGGGGTGTAAAGAGTGTCTTTTCGCCCCAGGATGAAGCCGAACTGCAGGCCATCACCTGCGCGGTCTGTCACGATCCCCACGACGCCTCCAACCAGGGCCAACTCCGCTTCGCACTCGATGCGGCCGACTTAGAGCAGAACCTCTGCATGAAGTGCCACAACCAGAGGGGCGAACCCGATCTCGGGAGCATCACGGGTGGCCAGTTCCGCGGACCCCATGCCCCGGAAGGACCGCTCCTGCTGGGAACCGCCGGATGGCACCCGCCGAACCTCGAGTTCCGGCCCGGTGAGATTCTGGGCACCCATGGCTCCACGGCGAATCCGCGGATGTGCGCCGGCTGTCACGTCGTCGACTTCGAGATGGAGGATCCGGAGACCGGAGACTTCGTCTTCCGGACTACGGGACACACCTTCCAGGCAACGCCATGCGTAGACGAGGACGGCATGCCCTCCGGTGCGGCCGACTGTGGACTGACCGAGCGTTCGTTCCGGAGTTGTACCGACGGGTGCCACGGTTCAGAGGCGGCGGCCCGTTCGGCCCTCATTGTGGCCGAGGGTCGAATCAACGACCTGGTAGAGGATATCGGCGTGATGCTTGACCAGATCCCTGACGATCAGTTCGGCGACCCCGACCGCTTCACCACCGCGGATGGTTCGTTGTTCAACATGCAGCTAGCCCAGACGCCCGGGGCAGCGGTCCACAACCCCTTCCTCATCGAGGCGCTCCTCAGAGCCAGCATGCGGCAACTCGAGGCGGATTATGGAATCGCCGCTGCGCCCTCGGCCGCAATCGAACGCTGATCGCAACGGGCGCCAACTCCGCACAGAACCTCGG
>JBBDRS010000035.1:0-74904 GCA_040905325.1 Gemmatimonadota bacterium | reverse complement strand
CGCCGGGCGGCCGCCCGGCGAGGTTCTGTGCGTGGGACCCGAGATCCAGGACCCGGGAACCCGTTCCCGACTTCATGAGCGACGGGATCCAGGTAAACCATGATCACTGAACTCCTCCAGTTCCATGAGGGTCAGGTCGGTCCGGTCGATCCGTCGCCCGGTCTGCCTCCCCTCCCCGGAGGAGCGGCCGAGATCGTCCGCTTCTTCATGGAAGTCCCCCAGTGGATCCAGATCGGGGGGGTCGTCCTGGGGGCGATCACGGCCGTTGTCCTCCTGATCCTGGCCATCCGCCATCGGGGCGCGGTGTTCGCCTGGGTCGTCGCAATCCCGGGCCCGGTCAAGGCTCTGGCCCTGGCCGTGATCGTCGCAGGTGGAGCCGTCGCGTCGTTGGCGGGCTACCAGGTCTACGACTTCGTGGAGCATGACAACCGCTTCTGTACCGGCTGTCACGTGATGTCCGACGCCTACGTCCGCTTCGAGGAGAGCCCGCACGCAGTCCTGGGCTGCAAGGAATGCCACGCCCAGCCGAAGACCGAAAGCGCCCGCCAGCTCTACCTGTGGGTTCTGGACCGGCCCCTCGAGGTGGGCGGCGACCACTCTCCGGTCCCCGACGTCCGGTGCACCTCCTGCCACGTGGACGGGGATCCTGATGACTGGCCCCAGATCGCGGCATCGCTGGGCCACCAGGTCCACTTCGAGTCCGACCACGAGGATCTCGGTGAGCTCATGTGCGTGACCTGCCACGGGGTGGAGGTCCACGAGTTCTCCCCGGCGGAGCAGACCTGCGGTGAGTGTCACGAAGCGGAGGCCTCGATCCGCCTGGGAGCCATGGCGGCCGAGACGGAGCTCCACTGCGTGGCCTGTCACGACTTCATGCGGGATGAGCCCGCCACACTCCCGGGAAGCCCGGAGGGCATGGCCCTCCTCCCGGAGCGGGCCCAGTGCCAGGCGTGTCATGACATGGCCGCACTCCTGCTGGAGGGGGAGTTGGACGGCGACCCCCATGGAGCGGTTTGCGGGGCCTGTCACAACCCACACACCCATGAGACGCCGGCCGACGCGGTCCAGACCTGCGCGGAATGCCACGAGGGATCGGAAGAGCTCACGATCTTCCACACGGGAACCCACGCCCCGATCCACGCCGAGTGCACCGCGTGCCACTCCGCCCACTCCTGGAGCGTCCAGGGATCGGACTGTCTCTCGTGTCATGAAACCGTCCTGGGCGCCCGCGAAGAGAGCGGCCCCGTGCGGGCGGCCCCGTGGGCTCGCCTCGCCATCCACGCCGCTCCGCCCTCCCCTCCCGCACCGGGATCGGGGACGCCTCCGGACATTCCTTCTCCTCCTCCCCCCTTCCATCCCCCGGTGGAGGACGTGGCGCCCGGCAGGGCGGACACGCTTCCTCGTCCCTTCTTCCACCGCGAGCACCAGGGCCTCTCCTGCACGGAATGCCACGGGACCGCCACCGAGCACGGGATCCTCACGGTCCGGACGACACGGGAGTGCGCCGCGTGTCATCACGATCCGGTGAGGGACTACGGCTGCGAGAGCTGTCATCCGGCCACGGGGCCCGTGGATGCCCGCTTGGTCGCGGCTCCCATGGACCTCACGGTCTGGGACGAGCCCCGCTCCCGCGATCTCCCCTTCGATCACCAGCTCCACGAGGACATCAACTGCCAGCAGTGCCACACGGGTCCGGTGCTCCTGGCCGTGGAGACCACCTGTGCCGACTGCCACGAGGAGCACCATAGGCCTGAAGCGGAGTGCTCCCAGTGCCACCGGCCGGCGGAGGAAGGCGTCCATGGCCTGGAGGTCCACCTCACCTGCACCAGCTCCGGCTGTCACGCCGGTACCGCAGGCGAGCGCCCCGCCCTCACCCGAACCCTCTGCCTCACCTGTCACACGGACCAGCGGGACCACGAGCCCGGGCTCAGTTGCCAGAAATGCCACATGATCCCCCAGGATCCGCCCGTCAGGCCCACGGGGCCGGGGGCGGCTTCCCGGACCGGGGAGGAGGGACGATGAGAGGACCCCGCGCCCTCCGCTGGGCCGTCCTCGCCCTCTCCCTCGCCTGGACGACGCCCATCGATGACCTCGGCGCGCAGTCCGTGCGGGTCTCCGGATCCTCCGGCCTGCAGTACATCGAGGTCCGCCCGTTCATGCGGGACAGCGTCGCCGCCGGGGAGGTGGGGGGCTCCGGACTCCTGCGCCAGACCGCCGACGGCCACATCGTGCGGTGCGTGACTGGTGACGCCTTTTGCCGCGGGACGCGCCCCGCCGGAAAGGTCTCCACCATCCCTGCCGTCCAGGACCTCGAAGTGAGCGCCTGGGGGCTCGGCGAGGGAATCCAGGCCTTCGCCCATCTTCGCGGCCGGACCGCCTGGGGGGGAAACCCCGACCTCTGGCCCCGCGCGAACGAGACCCTGGACGTCCTCGCAGCGTATGGGGAGTTCTCCCGCGAGCGCTACCGCATACGGGCCGGCCGTCAGTGGACCACATCGGGGCTCGGGTTCTACAACTTCGACGGGGTTTCAGCCCTCGTCCGACCCATCCCCGGCCTCGTCGTCGAAGGAGGGGCCGGGCGCAGCCTGGTCCGCGGTCTCAACGAACCCAGGACCGGCTCGGCCCTGGAGGCAATCGAGGAGCTCGCACCGAACGAGCCGGGCCTCATGCTCACTGGACAGGTCCGATACCGGCCGTCCCAGCGCCTCTCCCTCGCCGCCCTCTATCACCGGGATGTGCGGGACGACCGAGCCGGCCTCTACGCGGAGCTCGCCCGGGCAGAGGGCCTGATGCGTTTCGGTGACGGCTCCATCGAGGCTTCGATGGAGCGTGATCTGGCCGGAGGGCAGTTCAACGAGGCGCGGCTCCGGCTCCGTGCGCCTCCCTTTCGAGCCACCTCCATCGCGGCCGAGGTGCGCCGCTACCGCCCCTATTTCGAGCTCTGGACCATCTGGGGGGCGTTTTCGCCCGTGGGCTTCGACGAGGGCCGGCTGGATTTGACATGGGCCCGCCCGACCGGGGACCTCATCGTTCGGGGGGAGGCGACCTACCGCAACTACGACGATACTGGGATGGAGACATCCCCTGGTTCGCTGCGCACGAACGGGTGGGGACTCGGGGCCAGTGCGAGTTGGTCCCCCCGGGACCATTGGCGGGTGGACGGTGGGTACCGCATGGAAGTGGGATTCGGGGCGGCCAGGAGCGAGGGACACGTCGGCGTCCTGAGGCGGATCGGCCCCGACAGCCACGTGGCTGTCCGCGGGCTCGCCTTCCAGCGCCTCTACGAGTTCCGACTCGACCACGGGGTGGTCGTAGGAATGGGGGCCGAGGGTGCGCACCGGATCACGGACCGCAGCCGCATCGTGGGCAGCCTCACCGCCTACCGGCATCTGGACCAGGGAGACACCTCAGGGATGGACTGGACGCAGCTCCGCGGAAGCCTGCGGGTCCGCTGGACGGTGGGCGCCGAGCCCGGCGTGCCCACCGGGCCGGAGGGTGTGCGATGAGGCGGGTCCTTCCTGCACTCGCAGTATTCCTCCTCGCAGCAGCCACGGTGCTGGGGGCGCTCCAGGACACGGAGGAGTTCCCACACGAGGCGCACGAGGGTCTCTTCCCCCTCTGCGAGGGGTGCCATGTCGGGATCGTGACCGGTGAGGAGGCCAGGCTCTTCCCCGATCCGGCGAGCTGTGCCGAGTGCCACGACGGCACGAGACAGGAGCCTGTGGACTGGGAGCCCGCTGGCCCCCGGGCCTCGAACCTCGAGTTCTTCCACCCGCTCCACGAGGACTTCGTCGGGCTCGATGGCTCGTCGGCGACCTGCCAGAACTGTCACGCAGCAGACCAGATCGTCACTCCTGCCCCACGGATGGCGGTCTCCGCCGCCGCCCCAGAGTCCTGCCTGGAGTGTCACGTCCACGAAGCACCGGCCCATCTTTCCCCGGGCGCGGAGTGCAGCGTCTGCCACATCCCCCTCACCGAGGCCGCACGCATTCCCACGGAGCGGATCGCCCTCTTCCCCTGGCCCGACTCCCACGACGCGCCGGGGTTCATTTCGGAGCACGCGCCAGGGACACCCCTCGAGGAGATCTCCTGCGGGATCTGTCACGCCAGCAACACCTGCGAGAGGTGCCACGTGAACGCGGACCGCCTCGAGCCGATCATGCGACTGGCGTCGGACCCCCGGGTGGCGGAGTTGGAGGTGGGAAAGGTGGCGGAATATCCGGTCCCTGAGAGCCACCTCGCCTCGGGGTGGAGTTGGGACCACGGATCGAGCGCCCTGGCGGGCCCGGCCCAATGCAGCACCTGCCACACCCGGCCGAGCTGTACCGAATGCCACATCGAGGGCGGACCCCAGTCCGCTGCGGTCATCGCCGCCCTTCCGGACCCGGTCCCCGGCGGCGCCCCCGGAGTGGACCTGAGCCACGCCGGCGAAATACTCCACCCCTTCGATTTCGACGAGCGGCACGCGACCTTCGCCGCCACGGGGGCACTACAGTGTACCGAGTGCCACAGTCAGCAGTATTGCTCCGACTGCCACACAGCCGCCGAGGCCTCGACGAGGGAGTTCCACCCCGACAACTTCCTCCAGCGCCACGCGTTGGAGGTCTTCGCCGGCGGGTCCAATTGCCAGTCCTGTCACAGCACCGAGGCCTTCTGCCGGGATTGTCACGAGCAGACCGGGCTCGCCTCGGAGGGGAGGCTCAACGTGGCGTTCCACACAGCCCAGCCGATGTGGATTCTGACGCACGGCCAGGCGGCGCGGATCGGACTGGAGTCATGTGCCTCCTGCCACCAGCAGACCGATTGCCTCGCCTGCCACTCCACCTTCCTCGGGCGCGGGGTGAACCCACACGGCCCCGGGTTCGACGCGGAAGGGATGGCCGCGCGGAACCGGGTCACCTGCCGCTGGTGCCACCTCGACGACCCGCTGGGAGGCAGCTGAGGTCGAAAGGGCGGGGGCCCAGCGGTATCGTAGCCACGGCTATACGTCGGCAATCCGCCTACGGTTCGGGTCCCTGGCGCTCCCAACGAGAGTACCCCAACTTTCTCATCAGTCCTCTTGTGTTCATCTCCCCCTGCGGGTGCAACGCTTCACCCTGGGGCCCGCGGACCTGACGCCGCCCCCCAACGAGGAAGATTCCGATGTTCCGATGCCTGCGGTTTCTCCCCGCCCTGGCCCTCCTCCTGGCAATGGGCTGCAGCGAATCGACCTCGCCTCAGGTCCCCACCTCCATCTCCCTGGAAACGGATTACGTGAGCATCGGTATCGGGGAAACCACCACCCTCACCGCCGTCATCCTGGACCAGGACGACCGCCAGATCACCCCCGCGCCCGACGGATACGAGGTGACCTGGGACACCACGAACCCCGAGATTCTCACAGTGCAGGACGGGATCGTGACGGGCGTCAGCCAGGGAACCGCACAGGTGGTGGTGGCCGCCGGTGACCTCCCGGTAGAGAACGTCGTAGTGGAGATCCTCCCCCACCCCCTCTCTGGTGACCTCAGCTTCGAGTACGCGGGTCAGATCAGTGGCACCTTCAGCGTCTCTGCGGAGTTCCGTTCCACCCAGGAGCCCGACTGGGTGGTGACCATATTCGATGCCGAGGAGGGACCGGACGGCGTGACCGACGTCATCGCCCAATACCAGCGCGAAGATGAGCTCTTCGACCTTGCCTGGTTCTGGGTGGCCGGACGCGTCGTGGAGCCCGGTACCCACCCGGCGGTATACGGGTACATCCTCATGGGGATCAACCAGGAGGGAACGGCCACCGAGGGGACGTTCGATCTGACCGAGGGTGACATCACCTTCACCACGGTGACCGGAAGCCGAATGACCGGCACCTTCGAATACACCCTCGGCAACGATGCCGACCAGGTCGTCCAGGTCACCGGTGGGGAATTCGACGCGCCCTTCTTCGGCGGCTCCCAGGTCGAGGAGGCGAGCGCAGGGATTCAGGCCCCGGTATCCATGACCCTTCGCGAGGTCCCATCCAGACGCTGAGCGCCGGTACGGCCCCAGGTGCGTGCACGGACCCAGACAGGAGCGAGAAGCATGACCAAAAGTTGTAGACGGACGTCCGGACTCCCCGTCGTAGGGATGCTGTTCATTCTCCTCACGGGATGCAATTCCCCGTCCGACCGGGTCGGCCCGATCGCCGCCTCCATCGAGATCACTCCCCGGCAGGTAGAGCTAACCTCCGTCGGGGAGACCGCGTCCCTCACCGCCACCGTCATGAATCCGCAGGGCGAGGTGATTACGGGGCGCCAGGTAGAGTGGAGCTCCACCCGGCTCGACGTGGCCACCGTCAACAGCTCCGGAACAGTTTCCGCGGAGGGCGCCGGGACGACCACGATCCGGGCCGAGAGCGAAGGTCTGACGGACTCCATCGAGGTGACGGTAGTGCTGGACGAGTCTCCATGACGGGCCGCCGGAGGTTGCGTTCTCGGCCTCGTTCCCTCATTAATCCCACTCAGGAGCTTTGCACGGGGGTACGGGCCGTCCGAACGAGACCGAGGCCCGGGCCCGGATCACACACCGGCCAGGAAGGGAGCCAATGAATCGCAAGATCACCGCAGTCCTCATGTTTGCCATCTTCATCATCGCCGGCTGCGCCGCCGGGGCGGGAGGGGGGGCAGACCGTGACGTCATCACGGAACAGCGGATCCAGGCCTCGAACGCGAACGGCGTGGATCAGCTCATCGAGTGGGAAGAGCCGAGGTGGCTCAGCAACTCTTCCACACGCGTCTATGTGGACGGCGAGGAGTGGGGCACCCTTAGCGTTCTCCCCGACATCCGGCTCAGCGACGTGGTGGAAATCCGCTGGTGGGCCCCGACGCGAGCCAATGCCCAGTACGGTGCCGGTCACTCCGCCGGGGTGATCCAGATCACTCGACGCTGACCGCTCGACGCGGGATCTCGCGGTAGAATGCCCCCGGCGCGACAAGTGTCCGCGCCGGGGGCGCACCGTATCTGGTTGCCGGCCGGAACGAACCCCATCGGCCGGGTTACGTCTCCCCCCAGGCGCCTGCCATTCGAGGCGGAGCGCGCGCCATGCTCAACGCGGATCCATGACATGATGAAGAGAAAGTTCCTGGCAGCACTCCTCCTCCCCGCCCTCCTCGTCGTCTCAGGGTGCGATGGGGAGAATGACGTCGACCAGCCCCCCGCCGGCGAGGAAACGGAGCAGGCCGCTCCCATGGGCGGTCAGAACATGGATCCAGAGATGATGGCCCGGATGATGCAGGCGCAGGAGATCCAGCAGCAACTCCAGCCGATCCGAGACCAGGCCATGCAGGACCCCGAACTCGCCGCAGAACTCACTGAACTGCAGGAGCGGATCGAGACGGCGATGCGGGAGGAGGGAGGCGAACTCTTCGAGCAGATGGAGGCGTTCGAGGCCGACTACCTGGCGGCTCAGGAGGCGGAGGACGATGAGCGCGCCCAGGCCATCGGAATGGAGGCACAGGGCGTGCAGATGGAGCTCCAGGCCATTCAGGAGAGCGTGCTGAACCGACCCGACATTCAGGAAGACGTCGAGGCGTTCGAAGAGCACCAGCGGACCGTGATGCTCGAGATCGACCCGGAAGCGGGCGAGTTGATGGACGAACTCGACCAGATTCTCGCCGAGTTCGGGACGCAGTGACCTTCTGACATCCGACTGGGGGAGGGCGAAGCCCTTCCCCGGCCACGAGCAAAGCGAAGGGGCTCCCCCGGCCAGATGCCGGGCGGGGCCCCTTTGTCAGACCCCCCTGCCAGCTTTCGAATCCACCGATCGACTGCCGCAGGGAAACGCGATCCCGACTTGCGGCGGGCCAATCTTCTCGGGATCCGGCAGGAGGTTCCACCATGTCTACAGCAGCCCTATCCCGCTTCACCCCCACCCTCGCCGTCGCCATCGCGGTGCTCCTCACAGCCTGCGAGTCGAGCGTGTCCGGACCGGAAGCCAACCTGGATCCGCTTCCGACTGCACTCCAGAACCTCGAGAACTCTCTCACTGGCGAGGAGATCGAGGCCAACTCCTCTTTCGATGCCCCCAGCACCAATGAGCTGAACGAGGCGAAGATGGCGCCGGGACACGAAGGGAAGGACGCCCCCTTCGTCCGGTTCGAGGAGGTCGGCCTCCTCGAGGTGACCCTCGCGTTCGTGAACAACACGAACTCCCTGGTCTACTTCGAATATCGCGTCGACGGAGAGACGGTCGGCAGCACACCTCACCCGAATCCCTCCCTCGGACATGATGTCATCCATCCCGGAGTCTCGGTGGATGGACGCGGCATCGCCGAGCCCGTAACCACCATCCGGACCTTCCAGGCCAACGAGACTGTCGAGATCCGTCTCGCTCTCGGGGGTGAGCGGGACTGGGACTTCGACTGGACGACGTTCTACGTGGCGACGAGCCCCGAGAACCGCGACCAGTGTAAGGATGGCGTGTGGGAGGACCTGGGGTTCCGGAACCAGGGGCAGTGCATCCGCTTTGTGGAAACGGGCCGGGATAGCCGGTAGGCAGCCCATCGGAGGACCCTGCCGACCCACAGACGAACCGTGTGAGGCAGGTGACTCCAGCGACCCAGGGGGAGGCGTCCGTCTACGGACCCTCCCCCTTCCCCTAGTACCTCGCTGCGGAAGTCCGCGTACATTCGAGCGCCGCCGCATCCGCTCCAGCGTCGTTGCTCCTCCTCGACGTAGCGCTGCTATGCCTCGTCGTCGCGCCTACCTGGAGCGCCGTTTCGACGCTCTCGCTGTCAACGCGGACCTCCGCAACGAGGTACTACCGCGGAAGGTTGAGCCGCTCCGCCAGGTGCTCCGCCGGGTGCCGGGCGCGTCGCGAGGTGCAGTCCGCGATCTGGTGACGGCAGGAGGTCCCGGCGGCCGCCACGACCGCCCCCGGTGGAGCTCCTTCGATGGCGGGAACGAGAACCCGCCCGGCCATTCGGCGCGACACTTCCTCGTGCTCGGCCTCGTACCCGAAGGACCCGGCCATGCCGCAGCATCCGGCATCGAGCACCTCCACCACATACCCGGCCGCCGCGAGGCAGGCCCTCCCCGCATCCGGGTCGGACAGGGCCTTCTGGTGACAGTGCCCGTGCAGGAGGAGTGGCGTCGCCTCGTTCCACTCGAACAGGTCACCGAAGCGCCGGGCGTTCTCCGCCACAAACTCCTCGAAGGTCCGGGCCGCCGCGGACACCCTCTCCACCCTGGGATCGCCGGGTAGGAGGCGGTGGGCTTCGTCCCGAAGGGTGAGAAGGCAGCTCGGCTCCAGACCCACCACCGGGATCTCTTCCCTGACCAACGGATCCAGCACGTCGAGGACCGCGTCGATTCGCGCGCGAGCCACCTCCAGGAACCCCTTCGAGATGAGGGTGCGGCCGCAGCAGCGGTACTCGGGGACGACGATCTCGTACCCGGCAGCCTGGAGGACGTGGACCGCAGCTCGGGGGATGGACGGCTCATGGAAGCGCGAGAAGGTGTCCGCGTAGAGGGCCACTCGCTCGTCCCCCCTTCCCCGATCCACCTCCCTCCCGCTGAACGGGTGTCGCGCAAAAGGAGGGAGTGCTCGCCCGGGGGCGAACCCGACCCGCTCGAGGACGGCCCTCGTCGGTGCTGCTCGCATCACTGCGTTCACCAGCGGCGCGAGGGGACCGGCGAGCCGGCGGGCGACCTCGGGCTGGCGCGCGATCATCCGGGTGCGCAGGGGTGGCGCCTCCTCCCGCCACATCAGGCTTTGCCACTCCGCCTTGAGCGCGGCCATGTCCACCGCGGCCGGACACTCCGAGCGACACGCCTTGCACGACACACAGAGGTCCATCGCCGCCTTCGTTTCTTCGCCCGTGAGGGCCTCCGGCGGTAGATCGCCCGAGAACACCTGACGGAGGACGTTCGCTCGCCCGCGGGTGGAGTCCCGCTCCTCGCGTGTCACCATGAAGGAGGGGCACATGGTGCCCGAGAGGCGCTTCCGGCAGACCCCCTGTCCGTTGCAGGCCTCCACCGCCCGGGCCATCCCCCCCTCCGCGCTCCAGTCCAGGGAGGGCACCACCGGCAACACCTGGAGGGGCCGGGTATTCCGCAGGCGCTCGGTCATCGGGGGCGCCTCGACGACGCGGCCCGGATTGAACCGGCGATCCGGGTCGAAGGCGTCCTTCACGCCGACATACGCTCCGTAGAGCTCCTCCCCATAGAACCCGGGAGCGAGCCAGCTCCGCGCGAGGCCGTCGCCGTGCTCGGAGGACACGATGCCGCCGTAGTCCTTTACCAGCTCCGAGGAGGCGAGCCCGATCGCCTCCATCTTCTCCCGCTCGACCACCTCCCGGGTGTCCAGGAAGGGCCGCACGTGGAGGCATCCGGCGGAGGCATGCGCGTACATGACGGCGTCGGTATCGTGCTCTCGGAGCACTCCCTCCAATCGCTCGATGTAATCGGGGAGGTGCTCCACCGGCACGGCGGCATCCTCGATGAAGGCCAGGCACTGCACCGGAAGTCGGGCGCTCATGGCGAGCCCGAGCCCGGCCTTCCTCACCGCCCACACGTCGGCCACCTGGGCGGGCTCCAGACACCGGGTTACCACGATTCCACGTCCCAGCGCCGCCTCCAGCCGATCCAGCCCGGCCCGGAGCTCGGACTCGTCCCCTCCATCGTACTCCACGATGAGGAGCGCCCCGGGTTCACCCCGTACGAAGTGGAGCCGTCGCCGGTAGACGGGCACGGATCGAGCACGCTGCAGGGCAATCCGGTCGAATAGCTCCACCGCCGAAGGGTCGGTCCCGAGAATCGGCTCCACCGCCTCCAGCGCGGCGCGGCGCGTCGGGAAGTGCGCCACCCCCAGCCCACTCGTCCGGGGCCGGTCCACCAGCCGCAGGGTGACCTCGGTCAGAAACGCCAGGGTTCCCTCGCTCCCGCAGAGAAGGTGGGCGAGGTTCCGGGTGGCGGGATCCAGCAGCCGCTCCAGACGGTATCCTCCGGCCCGCCGCCAGTGACGGGGGGTGTCGCGAGCCACGGCGTCGCCCGAGCTCGCCAGGAGCCGGTCCATCGCACGGTAGAGCTCCCCCTCCCGACCCAAAGCCCGCACCTTCGCCTTCCATCCTTTTGCATCCACTTCGCCCAGGCACACCTCCGTGCCATCGGGGAGGAGCGCCCGTGCGCCCACGACGTGGTCGACCACCGACCCGTAGCGAATCGAGCGGGTCCCGGTGGCGTTCGTCCCCACCATTCCCCCGAGCGTGGCCCGGCTCGAGGAGGCGGGATCCGGTCCCACTCGGAGCCGCGGCGCGCCTCCGGCCATCGCCTCCGGCCCGGCCAGCCACGCATTCAGGTGATCGAGCACCAGGCCCGGCTCCACGGTGACCTCCCGGGCCTCCGGATCAAAGGCGCGGATCGCGTCCAGGTGGCGGGTGGTATCGATGACCAGCGCCGCACCCACGGCACTCCCCGCCAGGCTGGAACCGGAGCCGCGAGGAAGGACGGGAATGCCGTGGCGCGCCGCGCTCTCTATCGCCGCCGTCACATCGTCCATGTGCCTCGGGACGAGCACCCCGAGCGGCTCCACATGGTACATGGAGGCGTCGGTGGCGTAGAGCGCGCGGGCGAGGCGGTCGAGGCGGAGCTCCCCCCGCAGGTGCGGCGCCACCTCTTCCGCAAAACTCCGCAGGTGCGCCCCTGCCGCCTCCGGATCGTCGGCGGGAGACAGCCGGTGGGTCCGGCCCGGGCCCTGGGTCGATTCGTGACGCATCCCGGCAAGGTAACACACTCCGGAACCCGATCACGTCTTCACGCGTGCCAATCGGGCCTACATGGAGCCCGTGGGCGCCGTGGCTCGGCACCTCAGCCGGTCGGACGGGCGGCTGGAAGGAGCGCGAGTCCCCTGAGATTCGATGGTCGGGGGTCGAAGCGAACGGCAAGAGACCAGCTCCGGCCCCCGTCAACGCTCATGTGGACACCCCGCTCGTCGGCCGCCCAGAATTCACCTGGTGACGACCCCGCGATGAGGAGGGGGGCGATGGTCTCCGGCGGGTCCGGCCAACCTGCAGGCACTCGCACCCATGGCCCGTGCCCCTCGCGGCGGAAGACCCGCCCGTCAGAGTGTCCGGCCATGTAGGTGGAACGGGGACGGGTCGCCCCGGACAGGACCACCACCTCCGGGTTTCCGGGGTCGACGGCGACGCTCCGGAAGTATCCCACCTCGAGCCCCTCCCTCGGAGCCGCCCAGGTCTCCCCCCCGTCAGAGCTTTCGAAGTAGCCGTCCCCCGCGGCGACCCGCAGGAGCTCGGGACGATGCGGATGCGCCCCCAACTCATGGGTGTCGCGTGGCCCATCTTCGGTGCGATCGATCCAACTGATCCCCCCGTCCCGTGTGCGTACGAGCGCGCCGGCCTCGACCGCGACCCAGAGCCGGTCGGCGTCCCCCGGGTGCGAGGCAATCCAGCGCACGTGGTGGGTCTCGGGACGTGGAGGGAAAGCCCATCCGTCGGAGGACGGGAGAAAGGTGAGGTCCTCCGCATGGTGCCAGCGGCCACCTCCATCCTCCGACCGAAAGACCGCGCTGGGCTCCGTCCCGGCCCAGACCAGCCCCTCTCGAGCGGACGCGGCGGTGACCGCGGTCACATGTATACCTGCCAGCCCGGACTCGACCCAGGTCAACCCACCATCCACGCTCCTGAGGATCCCGCGCTCCACCGTCCCTGCCCAGGCCCGCCCGGGGTGATGGGGGTCCACCGATAGACAGGTGGGCCGTGCCCCGTCAGGGACCTTCCCCACCAGGACCTCCCGTCCCGACGCGTCCACGCGGAGGAGCCCGATTCCGGTGGCGACGAGGAGGGCGGACGGGGACCTCGAACGGACGGACCCAGGGGATCCCACTCCCCGCGAAGTCCATAATGAAAACATCATATATCTTCCTCTTTCCTCTGTTCTGGGTCGTGGCCACAGCCCGCCCCGCGTCGGGAATCGCGCTCGCAGGCCTTGTGCTGCAGACGGTATGTAGTAAACATCATGTGCAGTCGCCGTCCTGTCACCCTTATTCTCCGGAGTCCCCATGTCTCCCCCCGCAACAGGCCCCGACCGCGGGTCGCTCCATGTGGACCTCAGCGGGGTCAGCTCCGTCCGGGTCCAGGAGGAGGTGCGCGAACGCCTGGCTCGGTGGGGCGGGATCCCCGTACGGGAGCGGGTGGGTGCATGGGAAGCCCCCTCCTGGGTGCACCACCCCGGACCCGGTGTCGCCGCGAACCCGGCTCTCCTCATGGCCGACTTCAGCCGGATCGCGGAGCGGGTGACGCCGGCCTCCCTGGCGGCCTGGCGCACGGCCGCCCGCCGACGACCCATACGGGTAGTCGGCCTCGTGGACTCGGAGCGCGATGCTCCTCAGCTCGTACAAGTGCCACGGGTCATGCATGCGATGCATGGGCGGCTGAGCCTCGTCCCGGAGCCGCGATACTCCATCTTCGGCGTGCGACGGCCCGGAAACACCCTGGACGTGGACGACCTCCTCTTCCTCCTTGCCCCCGAGGCTCTCCTCGAGGCCCGCTTTCTGGGTCACCCGAACCGGATCCTCCTCCGCTTCGGAGACGACCTGACCGTGGCCATCCGCCCCGAAGCCCTCGGCCTGGGAGCCCGCCTCGGACAGCTCCTCCTCGACTCCGCTACCCCCAGCCCCGACGGCCGGTCGCTCCACATCACCGAGGTCTCCCTCACCGGTGGACCCACCCGGGAGCATCAGGGGGTCGCACTGGATTCCAAGACGGTCCGAAGGATCGCCGAGGATACGGCGGCCGAGGGACCGGTCCTCGACGTGATGGCTACTCCGGAATCGCTTCCCGACGAGGACCCCGTGCCCTTCGGGGTCCGGCTGAAAACGGCCAGGACGGGGGCGGGCCTCACCCAGAAAGAGCTGGGGTCTCGTTCGGGCATGGATCAGTCGGTAATCTCGAATCTGGAGCGGGGCATCCACGAGCCACGACTGGCCACCATCAAACGCCTCGCCGAGGGATTGGGGCTTTCCTCCGCCGTGCTTCTCACCGGCTCGGGAGCCGGAAAGACCGACCCCCCGGAACGCACCACCCACGATCTCGTGGAGGCATCCGGGGCCGACGGGCTCGAGGCGACCGAGGAGCCCCCGAAGGAAGCGGTCCCGAAGGAAGCGGTCCCGGAGGAAGCGGTCCCGGAGGAAGCGGCCCCGGAGAGGGTCGAACGTGACCCCGGTCAACCAACGAGGACCCGGCGACGGCCGCTCGAACGTGCCATCAGCGACCTGGAGCTGCCGCCTCCCCTTGGGGACCGACCGCGTCGTCGATGACCCGGGCCTGGTAGTCCTCCAGCGCCTGGCTCACCTCCACCTCGAAAGGGGGCTCGGCGGGTTCCAGTTCGAGGACACGCTCCGGTAACCGGTCCAACTCCTCTTGGGCTCGTTGTCGTGCATCCTCAAGGGTCTCCCTTCCGTCGTCGGTCCGGCGGCCTCCCTCCATCACCTTCCGGAGGAGAGGGCGACCGGAAACGTCTTCGTCGTGGCGTGTGAGCACGTCCCGGACCGCCTGCCCCTCTACCTCCAGGCGGAAGAACTGCTTCCTTCCTGGAAGAATGCGCTTGGAGCTGGAGAGCTTGAGGCGCCCCTTCCCGGCGTACTCGGTGAGCTTGTAAGCCAGATCCAGGGAGGGGGCGTCGCTCGAAACCCCCATCCCGGTCCCCACGCCGAACCCGTCGATAGGGGCCCCCGAGCGCACCAGCTCGCGGATGGACCACTCGTCCAGCCCGCCCGAGGCGAAGATCTCGACACCGTCCAGCCCTGCCTCGTCGAGAATGGAGCGAGCGCCGCGGGCCAGCTCCCCCAGGTCGCCGGAATCCAGGCGGATACCCCTCACCTGGAAGTCGTCTCCCAGTTCCTCGGCGAGGGTCACCACCTTCCGAACCCCTTCGAGGGTGTCGTAGGTGTCCACCAGGAGGACGGTGTCCGGATACACGGTCAGGAACCTCCGGAAGGCTTCGAGCTCGTCGTCGAAGGACTGGATGTAGGAGTGGGCCATCGTCCCGGTCACGGGCACGCCGTGGACCTGGCCCGCCAGCACGTTGCTGGTGGCGTCCACCCCCGCGATATGGAACGCCCTCGCCGACTTGAGTGCCGCATCGATCCCGTGCATGCGTCGGATGCCGAAATCCACCACCGCCCGGTCCCCTGCGGCCAGCTTCACCCTCGCCGCCTTCGATGCCAGAACGGTCTGGAGATGGATCTGGTTCATCACGAACGTCTCCACGAGCTGTGCCTCGGGGAGCGGGGCGCGAATCTCGAGGATGGGCTCATTGGCGAAAACGGGTGTGCCCTCGGGGACGGCCCAGACATCGCCGGTGAACCGCAGCCGGGCGAGCCAATCGGTGAACCCCTCGTCGAACTCCGGCCGCTCCTGCAGGTAGGCGAGCGCCTCGGACCCGAACCGGAGCCGTTCGAGGAAGGAGAGGACGCTCGCAAGCCCGGCGGCCAGAAGAAAATTGCGCTCGGGGGGGAGGCGCCGCACGAAGAGGGAAAACACCGCCTGGTCCGTGTGCCCCTCGGCGTGGTAGGCGGCGAGCATGGTAAGTTCGTACTGGTCCACCAGAAGCGCCATGTTTTCGTCATGGACCCAGGGTAGACCGTCCTCGCCGGAGTAGGATTCTCCCGCGTCGACCTCGCGGGCCATCATGGGGCGTCGGTCCCGATACAGGCACACGGCAGAATTCGGTGCAGAGGGATCATGGCTCGCCTCCTGGGGTTCGGGGTTCTGATCGGGGCGGGTTCGGGGAGCCGCGCCCACCCGCCGACTGGCGTAAACCCCTTCGAAGCCACAATGCTCCGGGTTCCCGGCCGCGGGGAGTGATCCCCCGCACCTGCCTCGGCCGGGAACGCACGCCACCCTGATCGCCTCCCACGAGAAACCAGATGGATCTGCACCAGATCGGAACGCTGTACGCGCACGAGGTCCGCTCCGCCCTCCGCGAGCGGAGCATCGTGGTGTTCAGCATCCTCATCCCCCTGGTGATGTATCCCGCCCTCCTCTGGGTGGCGTTCTCCGGAATCTCGTTCATCCAGGGTCAGGCAGAGAGGATCACGACTCGCGTGGCGCTCGTGGACCTTCCGGCGGCACACTCGCCGCTGGCCGACAGCCTCATGGAGAACTCCCGGCTCACCCTCGTGGAGTGGGACGAGTCGACCGAGGGATCCCGAGCCGCCCTGGTGGATGGTCGCCTCGACGCCCTCGTGGAATTCCTTCCGCCCGACCCGGAGGCCGGCTCCCTCCCCGACAACTTCCGGGTCCGGATCTCCTATAGCGAGGTTCGCGACCGGAGCCGCACCGCCCGGAGGCTCCTCACCTCGTCTCTGGACCAGTACCGCGAAGAGTGGCTCGACCGGGAGCGTGCGGGGATGGGGGTGGGTGCCACGGAGTGGGCCGACTACGCGGTGGTGCGCGAGGACATCGCAACCTCCGAGGAGAACACCCGCTTCCTCCTGGGGACGATGGTGCCCTTCCTCACCCTGATCATCGTCGCGCTGGCGGCGTTCTATCCCGCCATCGACGCCACCGCCGGCGAACGAGAGCGCTCCACCTGGGAAACGCTCCTCTCCAGCGCCGCGCGCCGGGGCGATGTGGCCACCGCCAAATACCTCTACGTGGCCACCTTCGGGACGGTGGGGGGGCTCCTGAATCTCGGGGCGCTGGCCCTCGCCCTCCACTGGATCATCCGGCCGTTGGCCGGAAGCGACGCCGACGACTTCGCAGGTGGCGCCCTCCCCCTCGAAGCGATCCCCCTCATCGTGGCGGGGACCGCCCTCCTGGCCCTCTTCGTGGCCGCCGGAATGCTCGCCTTCTCCATTTTCGCTCGGAACTTCAAGGAGGGGCAGTCCATGATCAGTCCCTTCTATATGCTGATCTTCCTCCCCGCCCTCTTCGTGCAGTCGCCCGACGTGGAGTTCACGCCCCGCATTGCCATGATCCCCCTGGTGAATGTGGCCGTCCTCCTCCGGGAGGCCATCATGGGGAGTGTGCCGCTGGTGCCGGGACTCCTCACCCTCCTGACCATGGGGGTCTGCGTGGCAGTGGCCATCGCGCTCGTGCAGTGGGTGATGCGCAACGAAGATGTGCTCCTGGGAGCGACCGACGGAGGCCTCTTGAGCTATCTGCGGCGCCGTATCAGAAACGGAGCGAGCAGAGCCCGGTGACCCCCCTCGACGACCCATCTGAAGACCACCCGAACAGGAGCCCCTGAAGGATGTACTCACCCGACGATGAGAACCCGAACCGGCCGCCGGTGCACACCGAGGCCCTCACCAAGGTCTTCTACGACGAGGACCGGGGGGAGGTGCGAGCGGTGGACTCGGTCGACATCTCGTGCGGCCGGGGGGAGATTTTCGGGCTCCTGGGCGCGAACGGGGCGGGAAAGACCACCACCCTCCGGATGCTATCCACCATCCTCCGACCCACCGCGGGGCGGGCCTGGGTCATGGGCCACGAGGTCCGAGCAGCCCCCGAGGAGGTCCGCCGGAACCTTGGCTTCTACTCCGCCTCCACCGCGCTCTACCCCAAGATCACCCCTCGGGAGACTCTCCGGTTCTTTGCCCGGGTGAATGGGTTCCCCAGGGACCGGGTGGAGGGCAGGGTCGAGGAGCTCATCCGGCGGTTTCGCATCGAGGAGTATGCGGATACCAGAGTGGAACGCCTCTCCAGCGGGATGAAGCAGAAGGTCTCCATCGCCCGGACGGTGGTGCACGACCCCCCGGTCCTCATCTTCGACGAGCCCACGGTGGCTTTGGACGTCCTCAACGCCATCGAGCTGCGCGAGTTCATCTCGGAGCTCCGGGACGAGGGGAAGGCCATCCTCTTTTCGACCCACATCATGAGTGAGGCGGAGCAGCTTTGTGACCGGATCGGGATCATCCATCGGGGTGCCATCCTGGCCACCGGGACGCTCGAGGAGCTACGGGAGAAGACCGGGCTACACTACCTCGAGGAGATATTCGTGCGGTTCGCCCATGTGGGTGCTCCTGAGGAAGCCGTCCGGGAGAACATCCGCGGATGATCCCTCCCGCCGTCCGTGCCGTATTCGGACTGGAGATCCGCTCCCTGCTCAGGGACGTCCGCACCGTCCTCATCTCCGTGGTCCTCCCCGTGGTGCTTATCCCCGCAATCCTGCTTGCCAGCAACTTCATGGAGGAGCGCCAGGCCGAGCGGGAGGACACCCGGGTGTACCGCCTGGCCCTGACCGGACCGGATTCGGCCTTCGCACGCGGGTTGATCGAGGGAGTGCTCAGAACGGAGGGTGGGGAGGAAGGCGGAGCCGCAGGGGAATCGGGCCGCTTCCGCCTCCTCGACTCCGCCGACCCCCTGGGGGACCTGGAGGCGGGGGACCTCGACCTCTACCTCGAGGCCTTCACCCCCGACGCCTGGCGCGAGACCTCCGCGCGCGAAGAGTCGTCGGTGGAGGTGCCCGGGGAGTTCGACGGCGCACGAGTCCTTCGCATCCGGGTCCACTCGAGCCGGGGCGCCTCCCGGACTGGGGGAGAAACGCTCCGATCCCACCTCCTGGAGGTCCGCGAGTCGCGGCGGGACTCCATCATGGTGCAGGCGGGCCTCCCCGTGGCCCCCGAGGGGATCGCCCGGGTCGAGGAGGAGAATGTGGCCTCCGACGAGGAAGTGCAGGGGGAGCGGCTGGGTCGATTTCTCACCCTCATCCTGGTGGGACTCATGCTGTTGGGAGGCTCGGCGGTGGCCACCGATACCCTCGCTGGGGAAAAGGAGCGGGGCACGCTCACCACGCTGCTCACCTCCGCGGCGTCCCGTGGCGAGATCGTTTCCGGGAAGCTCCTGGCCATCATGGCAGTTGCCCTCGCGATCGCCCTCGTCCAGATACTGAACCTCTGGGTGTATCTGGGGCTGGGCATTATCGACCCCTCCCAGGGGTTCTCGGTGACCATCTCCCCCGGCCTCGCCCTGGGGCTCTTCATGGTCTACCTGCCCATGGTGGCTCTCACCGCCGCGGTCCTCCTGCTTACTTCGGCGCATGCACGGAGCTACAAGGAGGCCCAGCTCTACATGACCCCGGTCCTCCTCGGGATGTCGATCCCGACCCTCGCCCCGCTCCTTCCCGGTATCTCACTCCAGTCCGCCGTGATCGTGGTCCCCATCGCAAACCTGAGTGTGGGGGTACGCGACCTCCTGGTGGGCCAGGCCCACCTCCCTTCCCTGGGGGTGGCGTGGATGGTGACCGCCATCGTGGCGGCGTGGTTCACTGTGCGATCGGTGCGGGCCCTCCACGACGAGGAGCTCATCACGGGCGACACCTCGGAGGCCGAGTTCCTGGGGGGCCCGGCCCTCTTCCGCAAGCGGGTACTGCTCTGGTTCGTCGGGTTCTGGGCGGTGAAGTTCCTCTTCGACGTGAACGTCCGGTTCGAGGACATCCGGGTCACGATACTGGTGAGCGTGGGGCTCGTCTTCCTCCTCTTCCCACTCATCCTCATCCAGCGGTTCCGGCTGGATCCGGCCCAGGCGTTGGCGCTCCGCAGACCCCATCCTGGCGTCTGGCTAGGCGTCGCGATCGGCGCCCCGGCGGGCGTCTTTGCGGCGGGGACGGTGATGCACCTCATGGACTTCGTCATCCCCGTGCCCACGGAGCTGCTGGAGAACTTCGGACAGACGCTCTTCCAGGAGGGAATTCCCGCGTGGCAGCTGATCCTGCTGGTGGCGGTCGTCCCCGGGATCACGGAAGAGCTCACCTTTCGGGGCCTCCTCGTGCACGGACTCCGCCGGCGCTTCGGGCCCGTCGCGCTCACCCTGGCGGTGGGGATCATCTTCGGGCTCTTCCACGTGGACCTCTTCCGCATCCCCGTGACCGCCTTTCTCGGGGTGGTGCTGACCGCGGTCACGTTGATGAGCGGCTCCATCTTCCCGGCCATCGTCTGGCACGTGATCCACAATGGGATCATCGCCTGGATGGGAACGAGGGGGGTGGAGGCCGGGGAGGAGGCAGGCTGGTGGATGCTGGGGTCCATGCTCCTGGTGGCTCTGGCCCTGGCGGTGATCTGGCGGTTCCGCACTCCCTACCCCGGGGTCGGGCGGCCCGGCCGGATGGGTCGGGGAACGGACGGAGGGACTCGTCCTCCTACCTGACCATACCCCCACCCAACACCTCGATGAGTTGCACATCGAACACGAGCATCCCCCCCGGTGCCCCGGGCCGCTCCGGCGGGTCTCCGTACGCCAGCTCCGCAGGGATCCAGAACCGTCGGATCTCGCCCTCGCTCATGAGCTGGAGACCCTCCACCCACCCCTGGATGAGGTTCCCGGCCGGAAATTCGGCAGGCCCTCCGCGCATGACCGAACTGTCGAACATGGTCCCGTCCGTCTGCCAGCCTGTGTAGTGGACCCTCACCATGTCCGAGGGAGTCGGAAAGGTCTCGCCGTCACCCCTCTCCAGGACCACCCAGGCGAGCCCCGATTCCGAGCTTTCGGCGTGGGAGGGCGGCCCCTCCACGTCGCTGGGTGGAGGAATCTGTCCATCCTGGGCGGCTTCCGGGTCGAGCTCCATGGCGGAGTCCGCACCGCAACCCAGAAGGAGTAGGGTCAGGAAAAGCGTGGGGATCGCACTTCGGAATCGATGCATGCGAGGATACTCCCGGTTGGTGTCAACTGATCCGTCTCCCGCCTTCGCGCCGGCGTTCCGCGCCATCTTGAGGTTGAAGGACTCGGGGCGGTCCTCCGTCCAATATAGGGTGTTGAGGGTGGGAGAGCCGTGCACGAGGATCACCGTGGGGCCCGAGGCGTGCCCCCCTTTGGGCCGCACACGACGGTGGAATCGTAGTTCCCGGCAATGCCCGGAATATGGTACCCCCGCAGCAACGCCACCACCTCCCGTCTTCCGACTTCAATGGGGAATGGGCCTGCATCACGTAGAGCCGGGTCCCGCCGAGGCAGCCGTCTTGCGGAACGTCTTTCGATCATGTGATTATCATACGTCCACAGGAGGAGTTCTGCACATGACCATTGTTACCATCTCATCCCGATTCCAGGTCGTCATCCCCAAGGACGTCCGTGAACGCCTCGGTCTTCAGCCTGGCCAGAAGGTCGATGCGATCCCGTTCCGCGGGCGTGTGGAGTTGATTCCGGTAGAGCCCGTTGAGGCCATGCGGGGGGCATTGCGGGGAATCGATACCACCGTGCCACGGGAAGACGACCGCGTATGAATGTCGTAGACTCTTCCGCTTGGCTCGAGTACTTCGCGGACGGGCGCAACGCTGAGGAGTTCAGCCAGGCGATTCAGGACCCGGACAGCCTGGTCGTCCCGAGCATCACACTGTTCGAGGTCTTCAAGCGGATCCGGCTGCAACGCGATTCCGAACTCGCCCTACGGGCAGTCTCGCAGATGCGGCGAGGTAGAGTCGTGGACCTCGACGCGGACCTGGCCGTTGCCGCGGCGGATCTCAGCGCCGACCTGAAGCTTGGGCTGGCGGACAGCATCATCCTTGCTACGGCGCGAGCATCTGACGCCACCGTTTGGACCCAGGATGTGGATTTCGAGGGTCTGGAAGGCGTTGAGTATCGAGCTCACCAGGGCTGAATCTTCCCTCCGGGGGAAACGGGCGAAACTTCGTGACTCCGGCTGCCGTAGGTACCCGTATCCCGCGTCCCTTCCCACGGTCCTGGAGCGCTCATGAACGTGATGCCCCTGCCCACCACCGGAATCCCGCTCCTGCTCGTGAGCGCGCTCTCCCTCTTCCCGACCGCGGCACCCGCGGCCGCCCAGGAGGCCGGCGTCACGGAGCCCGTCCGGGTGCTGGTTCTCGGCGTCTACCATTTCGCCAATCCCGGGCTGGACGTGGTGAAGACCGAGGTCGCCGATGTGCTCTCTCCCACCAAGCAGGAGGAGATTCAGGCCGTCGTCGACGCCATCGCCCGCTTCCGTCCCACCAAGATCACCGTCGAGCAGCTCCCCGCGTCGGCCGCTCGGCTGGACAGCCTGTATGCCGCCTATCGCTCCGGGGAGCACGAGCTTTCGCGCAATGAGACCGAGCAGCTCGGCTTCCGTCTCGCAGCCCGGTTCGAGCACGTTCGTGTCCACCCGATCGATCACCGGGGGGAGTTCCCCTTCGAAGCCGTAATGGAGTACGCGCAGCGGAACGACCCCGACTTCGTCGACTTCGTGCAGCGGGAGCTGGCCCGGATCACCGAGGAGACCAACCGCGAGCAGCGGGAGAACACGGTGGGAGAAATCCTCCGGACCGCCAATGACCCGGCTCTACTGGCGGAGGGCCACGGCGCGTACGTGCGCTTCGCGACGGTGGGAGCGGGCGATACCTACGTGGGCGCCGATCTTCTCGCGAAGTGGTACGATCGCAACATCCGAATCTTCGCGAACCTGAAGCGGGTGGTGGAGCCGGGGGACCGGGTGCTGGTGGTGATCGGCAGCGGCCATGCTCCCATCCTGCGGGAGCTGGTCACGTACGATCCGGACATCGAGCTGGTCGAGGCGACGGAGTTCCTGCCCGCGCCGACTGGACGCTGAGGCTGGCGCGGAGCCGCTACCCTGGTGGAAGCGTCGACGGTAATCCGAGCTCATAAGGGCACCAAACGGCGCATGGGGGGGGTCGCCGGGATCCGGTACACCCGGACGGTTTGCACGTCCAACTCGTCGTAGTGGATCCCGAACAAACGCCGACCCTCCACGCCTTGTACGAAGATGTTCGCGGGCGTCTCGACGGTGGCAAGCACCCGGCCCGAGAGCCAAGAAACGACGGACCATTGCTGAGGCTCGTCGTTCTTGTACCACAGGTCCCGGTCCGGACCGATCACCCCTCCCATGTCCGGGTCATGGTGAATCCAGAGCCGTCCACCATCTGCGAACAGGATGCGACCGGACTGGGCATAGTACTCCGGGACCGTGATCTCATAGTCGCCCGGGGACCCACCCCGCACGGTGGTGGCCCGCCGTCGAGCCGCCTCCACCTCCCGGGCCTGGTCTACGGGGAGCGGACGCCAGTCGAGGTCGAAGGTCCCTGCTTCTCGAAGACCCGTATCCGTAACCCGGAGGACACGCCCCCTTCCGGTGTAGGTGTCGAGCACAGCAACCAAGCTATCGCCGGACACGTCCCACACTCCCGACAGTCCGAAACCGCCTCCCAATCCGCCGCTCACCAGGTTTGGACTGTCCCGGCGGTAGAAGACCTCCCACGACTGGGGCATGACCAGCAGCGTATCCTGCTGCCCCCCATCGTCAACGGCAACCACATACGAATCGAAGTCGATCGACGCGATGGGCTGATCGACAAACCCGCCCTGAGGGCTCGACCATGCCAGCGTCCAGCCCATCCGGAAAGGCGCGATGAGCGACAACCCGTGTCGAGAAGGACTCCGCTCTGTTGGCCCTGTCAGTCGGTACGGCTCCGTTCCGAGAAGGGTGCCGTCGAGGGAGAACGTGGAGAGCCGGGCGAGCGGAACGTCGATGACTCGGAGCGTGGAGTCACGAACCACCAGTCCCGTCGGAAACTCGAACTCTCCTGGCCCCGCCCCGCGTCCACCGAACTCCCGCAGCAGCCGTCCCTGCAGGTCGAACGACCGGACCGAGTGGTTGAACTGGTCCACGACGAACAGTTCCTCCGCACCTGAGAGCGCAACACCCCCGATACGGTGAAAGGCGACCTCCCCGGAGCCCCCGAGGTCCAGCTCGAGGGTCAATTCGTCCAGGCTGATGGCAAGCTGTGCCCCCGCCCGGTGAGGGAACGCGAGGGCCGTGATTCCGACCATGGCCAGGACGACATAGTTCCAGCCTCGGCCGGCGGGTGTCATCTTGGTACCTCCGATGCCTCGTCGTGAGAGGGACGACCGCGGCACCCCGGGAGCGCGAACCTCACGAGCCGACGTCCCGGAGCGCCCACGGACCTCTCCCATTCGCGTCATTCGCACTGCTCGCGATCCTAAAGAGAGACACGTAGGGTCGCAACCCACGGCGCGTCGAGCTCCCCGGCCGTGGCCCTCAGCGCATAGCCGATCAGGAACGCGGTGCAGGGCTGCCTCAGGGAACCGTCGGAGGTCACCTCCGACCGGACTGCCAGGTACGGACCCGGAGGGGGAGACGGGTAACCTGCAGAGAGGGTGCGACGGGCCGCCAGGCCGGGCGAGCCGCGAGAACGTGGTGGTGGCCGCCCCGGGTGAGGCGGGCGTGACCGAGTCACCTGCCCGGCCATAGAGCCCCGCCGTCAGAACGAAAAACCGAGCCGGAGAAGCGGCTCGAACCTTCCGAACTCATGCACCGTCGACCGATTCTGCACGTAGCGGATCGGTACCTGGCGCATCCCGTACTCCGCCTCCACCACGAACGGCATCCCGGCCGCCCCCAACCTCGCGGTTCCCCCGTACCAGCGCGCCCAATGAGCCCCACCCCCGACGCTTTCCCGCCACCGCACGTACAGCACCCCAGCGCTGGCCGCCAACGAGACCGCGTAATCCTCGAACTCGACCACCCGTCCGAGCTCGACCGCCGCCCGGGGGGTGTATTTCAGAAAGGATTCGCTGAAGATTTCGACCCTCTCCCCCCGGAACATCGTGGACCGTCCCGGGAGGATGCAGAACATCGACAGGCTCGTGAGCACATCACCCTGTGCGGCGGCGAACCAGGTGCCGCCCGTTCGAATCGCGCCCCCTACGGCCACCCCCGAGTGATCAGTGCACCGGTCGTCGCCCGCAGCGATTTGGAGGAGGCCAACGGAAACGGAGTAACGGTCGCGGAGCACGTCCGCCGCGCCCGGGTCTTCCTCCTGTGCGAACACGGGCACCGGCACCGCGAGAAATATGATCAGGACCAGAAGGCCGCGAACGGGCTCGAAACTTGTCATGCAGCGCATGTCGTCTCCCGGATGGCTGGTTGGGACTCGAGCAGACTCGCGGGAAAGGACACCACGCTGGTCCCGCTGCCTTGCGGCCCGTTTCGGACCAGGATCGGTGAAGACTCCTTCACTGACCGGCGTCGCCCGGAAGCTGCCCTGAAGCGTCGAGAGGATCGAGTTCGTGACGTAAAGCCAGGTTCCGGCGAGGCAGCTGTCTTGCAGAAAATCTTTTGATGATGTGATTATCATACGTCATTAGGAGGCGTTCTGCACTTGACGATTGTTACCATTTCATCCCGATTCCAGGTCGTCATCCCCAAGGACGTCCGTGAACGCCTCGATCTGCAGCCTGGTCAGAAGGCCGATGCGATCCCGTTCCGCGGGCGTGTGGAGTCGATTCTGGCGGAGCGGGTTGCGATCGGGCTCGATGCCCGGGGTCGCGAGGTCCGGTCGGCCATGCACTCACCGGAGTGGAACGCATGAAGAACGACGGTTGGATTGCGTGCGCGGCGCTCCTGCTGGCCGGGGGATTCCAGGCGATTCCACTCGAGGCCCAGGAGCGAAGCTCGGCTCAGGAGATCTTCGACCGGATGCTCGCCGCCTACGACCCCCCGCTCATGCAGGAGGCGGAAGCGCGGGGGCTGTGGGACCGAGAGCAGCTACCCGTTCTGAGAGAGATGAACCCGTGGTTCCTGAAAGGTGACTTCGACGGAGACGGTGCCCTGGACGTCGCCTTCTGGGTGCGGGACCCTGAGACGGACCAGGCAGGAGTGGCCATCGTTCACGCTACGTTGGACGCGCTCCGTGTCTTCGGTGCCGGGCAACCGGCGCCGCCGCCCTCCGACTCGCTCCCCACCGAGTTGCTGGCGGATACCTGGCACGTGCGGCCGGCCGGGGACGTGGAGGACCACCCGTTCACCGACGTTCCGGAAATCGGCGTGGAGTACGGCGTACCGTTCACCTTCCGGCGCGACACGCTCGAGTTCGTCTTCCTCGCCCGGTCCGCGTTCGTCTTCCACTGGGCCGAAGGCCGGTACTGGAAGGTCTGGACCGCGGACTGAGCAGCCGGATCCACATGCACGCCGTACTCGGAGCCAACGGCGTTCGGGAGCCTCGAGCCGCCCTTCCTCCTTCATCCCTCGACGCCGGACGACCCACCGACCCAGGTGTCGGCGGCTCGCGCGCCTGACCGGGATGGGCAGCCCGGGATGGGACTTCCCGACTTCGTCAAACCACGCCAAACATACGCGAGCTTGTCGCTAGCCATTCCCCCCCGCGACGCTCCACAAAAACCTCGTAAAGTTCGTGGCCCCATCGGACGGTCCCGTCCACTACTCTCGGCAAGGATCGAAAACCGATAAATCTGACCCGATCGGAGCCGAGAAGATCGATTCTTTCGAAGTTCAAGCGGGCGACGGCAACACCATCTCGTATGCAGTCGTCGACCTCACAGCTTGCCGAGGGGACGCCGAGTGCCTCCCGCACCGCTTCCAGTGGGCCATCGTTCACCGATTGTCCCGTGATGATGATGGCGTCCAGCTCCAGATCGGCAATAACTGCGTGAGCCGCAGCAACCATCGATGCCGATGCGCTGGAACTCTCTCCTTGCGTTTCGCCGTTGGGTTGGCCACCGCCTCCCAGTTGCACGCCCTGCCGTCACCGTTCGTCGAGGCGTCCATGCGATACTTCGATCAAGTGGACCCTTGGAAATCTTCGCTCTTCGACAGCCACCGCGAGTCGTCCAGAGATTGCCAGGATCAGCGGGAGGTCCTGCGACCTCGTAGGACATACTCCCACCGTCACATCGATGAAGCGGGAGCTGACGGTCTCCGAAGGCGGATCTCCGGTCGCCTGGCGCCGGGACTGCACGAGGATCCAGGTATCATCCGGCCCGAGCGGATGGAACGCGACATTCCGATCGCTGCCACCGGGCGCCTCCCCCAGTGAAAACGCTCCCGGCGGAAACCCTGGCGGGTCCAGATTCATCCACACGTCGACAAAGTCAGGAAGCGTATCGGACCATAGGAGGCCCCCGTCCTCGGGCCGATGGGCACGCAGTTCCGAAGTCCGTTGCGAGGCGACGAGAAGTGTTCGGGACGACCGAGAGCACGCGATCCGTCCCCATCCGCTGAGCGCGCGCTGGACCGGATGGCCGGCCGGCTCTCCGAACAGCTCGCCGAACGATCTCAGGCGCTCTCCCTCCCGAGTGAGTTCGTGCACGACGTGGGTGTGCGCTGTCCCTCGTTCTATCTCCGAAGAGAGCCCGTACACGTATATCCGGTCCCCGAGGAAGCAGAAATCAGTACCCTCGATCCCGTCCGCAGCGAGATTGACGGCCCCCTCGAACTGCATGCCCTGCGGCGTCGTGCGGAACCTCATGAGGCCGCTCACACGATCGAGCACGTATAGCGTCGTTTCACCGTCGTGCTCGATCGCCTCCAGTGCGCTGAACTCGCCCGGACCTCGTCCGGAACGCCCGAAGGCCCAGAGGAACGTTCCCTCGGGGCTGAACGCGCGCACCAGATGCGCCCGTGGATCCAGGAGATACACGTTGCCGTCTCCATCGAAGGCCGCGTCGGTGATGCCTCCGAACTGTTCGTCGGGCGCCCCTGCCAGGGTACCCACGCTCCAGAGCGTGTCCCGTACTGCAAACGTGCCGTCGGGCCGTTCGACCTCCGCGGTCTCTACGGCATCGCCATTCTCGACACGCTCGGTACGGTCCGGGCCGCCACAGCCCACGCCGACGGAAGCGGCAGCCATCGCCATCCACCAAAGGCATGCGCGTGCCCAGGGGTAACGGTTCAGCATCTTTCGGACGAACTCCTTCGATCGAGCACGCAAGGAGCGGTTGGTCCTCGCTCACGCCGCGGCGGCCGGGCAACCGAGACCTGCCGCCTCCTGCCTCCCACCTGACGCTACTCCAAGGTACGGCCGTCACAGCATCTACAACAGCAGGGGGCCCCGGCCTTCGCGTTCCTGCCTTGACGCGTGGCACGGATGGGCTACATTTATCCGGCGACACCTTACAGGAGGAAGCATGGCGAAAGACGCGACGGCCAGGGCGCGGATGGATCCGGATTTGAAGGCGGAGGCAGAACGTATTCTTGCAGAGTGTGGTCTCAACGCGACGCAGGGGATCAACCTCTTCTACCGGCAGGTCGTTCTGCGGCAAGGGCTGCCTTTCGACGTAAGGATCCCGAACGCGGAATCCCGCGAGGCGATACGAGAGAGCGAAACCGGAGAAGGCTTGGTGAGGTTCGGTAGCGCAGAGGAGCTGTTCAGGGATCTGGAGATTTGAATCCTCCGCCGAAACAGCCGCTGTTTCCTGCCCGGACCACAGCCTTCGGCAAGGACATGGCACGCTGCAAAGCCCGCGGTTACGACATGGATGTCCTTCGCGTGACCATGGGCCGCCTGATTCACCGTCAGCGCCTCGAGAGAAGACAGAAGGATCATGCGTTGAAGGGGGAGTGGGCCGGCTTCAGGGAGTGTCACCTCGCTGACGATTGGCTTCTGGTCTACCGGATCATAGGGAGCGAAATCCACTTCGTCCGGACCGGAACGCATACGGACATTTTTGCCGCGTAGGCCGCCGCTGGCTCGGCGCCCGGTCGGAAGGCGGACACGCCGAACAACCGCGACATCGGGACCAAACCCCGGTCAGTTCGGCGCTCCTCCCCTCCCCCCCTACCAAGGCGCTCCCGGGACCGAGCTGTACTCGCCGTAGAACAACGCATTCAGGAAGAGCCGGTTCGTGCCGTACCAGTAGCCGCGGAAGTTCGGGTTGTCGAGGAAGAGGAGGACGCTTCCGCTCCCCACCTGGTCCGCGATCACGGAGGCGGTTCCCCGCAGCCGTTCGAGGTTTCTCTCGGAGATGTAACCGCTTAGGTGCGGGTCGTCGGTGAGCTGCGCCACGGTGGCGTAGGGGTTCACGCTGGGAGGATAGAGGAACGAGTGGTCGCGCCAGACGGGGAGCGAGCGGCGCGCCAGCCCGAAGCCGATCGGGTGCGTGATGTCCACGTCCGCAAGGTAGATCGAGCCCCCGATCTGTTGGGATCCAGAGATGGCCCCGGCATCGGCCCAGTCGCGCCGCCCGATGGGCTCGTCCTCCCAGTCCTCCGGGAGGAGGTCGCCAGCCTCGTCCCGCGCCTCCTGCACCCGGGGGGCGAGCCCCTGCCCCACCGCCCAGTCCGCCGCCGAGCGGACGGCCACGAGGGTCCCCCCCTGCTGGATCCAGCGACGCAGGTCGGCGAGCTGCCCCTCTCCCAGGAAGTTGTAGTTCCCGGAGGCCAGGACCACGTGGGTGTAGCGGTCGAAGTCGATGCGCCCCACGTCGCCCCGATCCACCTTCGTGATGGGGAGGTCCACCCGGGTGTCCAGGAGATGCCAGATCTGGCCGGCCTCATACTGGGACACGCCGTCCCCCACGATCATGAGCGGACGCGGCGGAGTGACGGGACGAAACCCGCGGCTCCCCAGGTCGATCCCCTCCACCGAATAACCGGTCTCCGTCGCCTGGAAAGCTACGCCCGCCCGCGTTTCCGCCTCACCGATGAGAGCATGGAGCTCCTCCGGCTCCAGAGACTGAAGCTGCAGCGGAATGGAGACCGACCCCGCGGGGTAGGAAACCTCTCCAAGGTTCGTCCGAGCGGTGAAGGGCTCCGTCGCCGCCTCGGCCCGCACTCCCCGAGCGAGGAGGTATTGGAGCGCTCGGGGAGCGTAGTACTCGCTCCAGTCCAGAAGGTAGGCGTAGCGGGCCGGCGGGACCTGGCCGAGCCCGGTGAGTGCCGGCACCTCCTCCACCCGTGCCCCCAGGGGCAGCCCCCCGGTGAGCTCGTCGTGGCGGATCCCGTAGGCCAGGCTCATGGTCCAGGTGGAGGCGTCATAGAAGACGGAGTCTGCGTGGGTGTGCGTGGCCTCGAAAATGGATCGCACCATCCGGTACCCCGGCTGCTCCGTCGGGACCACCCAGGCCCGGCCGGGCACGTACACCTCGTCGTCGTCCACCGTCGTCTCGCCCGCGACTTCGTATACCTCGATGCGGTGCCGGAGGAGGAGATCCAGGAACTCCCGGTTGAGGGAGGCGTTACGGTCCTCGCCGAAGATCCAGCCGCGTACCGCAAACCCGCCGGCCTCCTCCATCCCGCCCACGTAGAAGTCCCGCTGGTACTCGAGGAATCGCTCCCGCTCCTCGATGGCCCCCCGGACCGTCGCAAGCGAGGTCCGGAGCTGGTTGCGGATCGCGAACCCGAAGCTGAGCTCCCCATGGTGGCTGCTCTCCTGGAGGTGTCCGCGGGCACTCGCCTGCTCGAAGACCAGCCCCAGCCCGCCCAGGAAGTTGGGATAGGAGGACCCGTATCCCGGGTAGACGTTGTCGTAGACCTCCTTCGTGAAGTAGAGGGACCCGATCTCGTCCAGGGATGCGGCCCAGCGGTCGGCCAGACGGATGGTCAGGTCGGTGTACAGCTCCTCGGGGAGGAGAGGATTCCAGGAGCCGACCGGCTTCGAAGGCTCGAAGAAGTAGGTGCTGCTCGCCCCCATCTCGTGGTAGTCGGTGACCACGTTGGGGTGCCAGCGGTGGTGGAACTCGATGCGGGCACGGCTCTCCGGAGCCTGGAGTGGGAGCCAGTCACGGTTCAGGTCGAACCAGTAGTGGTGGGTTCGCCCCCCGGGCCACACCTCGTTGTGCTCCCGGTCCAGTGGATCCGCCACGAAGGGGTCCGCCTTGTTCGTGTTGGCCCAGTGCGTGTGCCGGTCCCGCCCGTCGGGGTTCAGGACGGGCTCGATGTGGAACACTCCCTCCTCCAGGTAGCGGGCCACCTCTTCCAGTTCGGAGGCCACGAGCCAGTAGGCCTGGAGCATAGCCACCTCGGAGGAAGAGGTCTCGTTTCCGTGCACCCCGTATCCCAGGTGGACGATGATCTCGCGCTCGGCGGTGGGAACGGGGTCCGCGGCCGGGTCGAGGGCGCGGAGGTGGCGCTCCCGGATCTCCTCCAGTCGCGCGTGGTTCGCGGGGGAGGTCACGGTGAGGACCGGCATCACCCGGTGCTCCACCGTGCGGCCGATCTCCTGGTAGGTGGCCCGATCCGAGAGGCGCGCCAGCTCGCGGAAGTAGGCGACGATCTGGTCGTGTCGGGTGTGATGGGTCCCCATTTCGTACCCCAGGAACTCCTGTGGAGAGGGGATGTCCGCCCGGAAACGCTGCCCCTCGGGGAAGAGCTCCTCCAGGGTGTAATGCGGCTGCTCCACCCGGTCCTGACGGGCCTCGGCGGAGGGGGGGGCTGCGGCCATGACGAGGACGGCAGCGAGGAAAAGGGGGACGAGGCGACGGCAAGGCATGGGGTCGATGGTCATCGGGCGTCTCGGTTGGGTGCTGGACCGGGTGATGAACTTCGGTCCCGGGGATGGTAGGGAGCGGACCGGCACAGGTAAAGTGCATTGCACCTCCCGCAGACGAGAACACCGGCGCGTGGGAAGTCGAACTCCGGTCTGGACGGGAGCCTGTACACGCGCCATTCTGAAGTCATCATCCCGAACCCGCGAGGTCGCATGCGCCCTCTGGTCGTTCCTGATGGCAAGCGCTCACGGGGCGGGGCTCATGGTGCTCCCCTTCTTCATGGCGGGCGCGACCCAGGGGGCGCATGCGGAGCATCTGGGCGGGGACCGGATGTGGGCGGTCAGCCTCATCGTGACCGGCCTGCTGACGGTGGCGCTATGAAGCAAATCAGCTCTGATGCGCGACCCGTGTCGCGATCCACCAGGTCGTTCCGGTCGGGTCGCGAACGCCCCCCAGCCGATCGCGGTCCCCCTCCTGGTCGGGTTCCCGAAGGGACACGGCACCTGCCTGCAAAGCTGCGTGGTACGCCGCATCCACGTGGGGGACGTAGAGGTGCACGTGAGCCCCCACGGGTGGCCAGTCGGCTGCGGCATCCGCGACCATGACGATGGTGTCGTCAATGCACACCTCTGCGTGGAGCACCCCTCCGGCACCGTCCTCGAATCGGCGAATCTCCTCTCCTCCGAAGACGTTCGTTATGAACTCGATGGCGGATGCCGCACCTGGCACGATGAGGTATGGCGAGGCGGACGAGTACCCCTCGGGCTTGAATCGTCTGCGCACCGGACCACGTTGCGTGTTCCCGTCCTTGACCTCCGGGAAGTAGACGGCGGTCCGGACGCATCGCGGCTCCCACGCCGTGCGCTGGCCATTCAGCCATGCCTCCACCATCCGGAGGGAGTCCGCCCGCAGGAAGTAGTTGCGTAATCTTCCCTCCTTCCAGGACCCCACCAGGCCGCTCTCCTCAAGCCATCGCAGGTGCTGGATCAAGGAGGGGAGCGTCATGTCGAAGGACGCCGCAAGCGAGGTGGCCTGATTGGGCGCCCGGCCGAGTTGCTCGATCAGCTGCCGTCGAGTGGGGTTCGCCAGGGCCGAGAGCAGTCGGTCCAGCTCGGGGCTTCCGCTCCCGGCGTTCCCGGCGGGCGCGGTGCGCTCTGTATCCTCGGTACTGTCGGGCGACATGGCGGAGCCTCCGGAAGGGAGTCGAGGACCCGTCGTTCCGGCCGCGATTGGCGGCCGATGCACCCCCATCACGAGCCCCTCTAATGGTTAGGTGAATGCCTAACCTTTAGAGGGGGGTTTGGGGAGACCCCGAGGAGGCGCGGGGCCCTGGGTCAGGGACAGACGCGAGCCGGAGACTGGACCCCCAGCCCATCTTCCAGGATGCCGACGAGGCACCCCTGAGCGAAACCCCGTGGTGCGAAGCCCACGGGGAGGGCCACCACCTCCTCGAGGGTGCCTTCCGGCCCCAGGATGTCCCACTCCCGGCCCCCAAACCCGTGTGCGCTCCCGACCCGGAGAGCCTCCTGGCCCATTTCGCGCACGGGAGCGGCACGGCGCACCCAAACCTGCCCCTCGGGATCTGCCAGGAGCGAGGCGAGAACCGGGGGCGCCAGCGGAAAGCTCACCGAATCCAGGATACGCCGGCGCTCCTCCGCCGGGAGGGCGTCCATCCCGCGGGCCTCGGCGCTGGCCACGAGGAGGTCCTCGAGATGTCCCCTCTCCTCCGCGCTCAGTTCGGGCGCTTCGTGGGGGCGGCGGGCGATCCAGTCCGGCCGGACCGCTCCCGGCTCGCGGAGCTCCACCCGGGGCTCGTCCGAGCGGGCGAGGGCGATGCGGCCCGCTGGGTCCACGTCCCATAGGACGGTGGGGGAGAGGAGGCGGTTCGGCGGTGCGCGCGCCATGGAAACCGCTTGGAGGGTGTCGAGGCGCTCCCCCTCCCACCGCAGGACGAGGTCACCGGACGAGGCGAGCACCCGGAAGGCGATCCCGCCGTGCGGGTGAAGCCGCCAGTCCAGCCCGAAGAGGGGTCCTTCAGCGGCGGAGCCGGGGAAGGCCTCGACGTCCAGGATCTCTCCCTCGGGCGAGAACGCGGTCACCCGCTGCAACTGGTTGTCCGGCGCCAGGAGCCGGCTACCCGTCCAGACGAGGCGGCTCAACCCTCCCCGGGGGGAGAACTCCCCCGGCCCTTCCCCTGGGCCCCCGAACTTCGTCTCCAGGGCGCCGTCGGGACCGAGGACCAGGATCTCGGCCGCCAGCTCGTCCAGAAGAGCCACGCGGCCGTCGTCCATGGGCTCGACGTCGCCCAGGCGGCCCACTTCGGGGGTACCTCCCCGCATCCACTCGGGGTCGAGGGCGAGGCTGCGCACCGCCGGTGGGGGAGGCGCCGGGAGCTCCACGATCCGGATCCCCGCGCTGTCGGACACGACCCCGGAAGAGGAGGGCGGTGCCTCGTCTGCGCAGGCGCTCACCGCCATCACGAGGAGGGCCGACTCGGCGAGGAACCGTCGGAGCATGGTGCTGTCTCCCTTCGTCGAATCCGGAGGAGCCAATCGACAAAGATACAAGGGATCTGTCCGGAAGGGGACGCGCAAGTCGGGGTGGAACCACTGCCGCGTGGCCCGGACTCCCCGGTCGCTGGCTTGCGCCGCCGGAACATCGGTGCATAGACTCGCGACCGGATTCGGCTATCGGCAATCCCACCTTGAGCCAGGACGGCATCGTGAGCGGCAGGGAAGGTATGGCGGGAGGCGTGACCCTGTGACCGTCAGCGGTTGGGCGCTCTCGGCCTTCCTCACCTACCTCCTCCTGATCGTCGGGATCGGGCTCTGGGCAGCCCGATTCTCTTCGCTCGGGATCAGCGAGTTCTTCGTGGCAGGACGACGAATGAACCGCTTCGTGGTGGCGGTCTCGGCGGTGGCCTCGGGCCGAAGCGCCTGGCTCATGTTGGGGATGACCGGCATGGCCTACACCATGGGTGCCTCCGCGCTCTGGGCGGCGGTGGGATACACCACGGTGGAGTGCCTTCTCTTCCTCTTCTTCGCCCCCCGCATCCGGCGCTTCGCCGGGGCGTACGACTGCATCACGTTGCCGGATGTCTTCGCGCGGCGCTTCAACGACGATGACGGGCGTCTCCGCATGGCGCTGGCCGCGATCTTCACCTTCTTCCTGGTGGCGTACGTCTCGGCCCAGTTCGTGGGGGGAGGGAAGGCCATCTCCACCTCATTCCAGATTTCTCCGACGGTGGGGATCCTCCTCACCGCCGGGTTCGTTCTCACCTACACCGTGCTGGGCGGGTTCCTGGCGGTGAGCGTCACCGACGCCTTGCAGGGAATCCTGATGGTGCTGACGCTCCTTGGGCTCCCGATCCTCGTTGCACTCGAGCTCGGGGGCCCGGGAGCGGTCCTGGGAGAGCTGCGGGCCTTCGATCCAGGAATGGTGGACCCCCTGGCGCTGTCGATCGGGGCGCTCGTGGGTTTCGTGGGGATCGGGCTCGCCGCCCCCGGCAACCCGCACATCGTCATCCGCTACATCTCGATCGACGATCCCGCGCAGTTCCGCTACGTGGCTGTCGTGGGTACGGCCTGGAACGCACTGATGGCGCTCGGCGCGATCCTCATTGGGCTCGTGGGCCGCGTATACTTCCCGGAGTTGGACTCCCTCCCTCAGGCGGATCCCGAGAACCTGCTCCCCGTCCTGGCCGCCGCGTTCCTTCCGGCGGCCGTGTTCGGGATCGTGGTGGCGGCGATCTTCGCAGCGATCATGTCGACGGCGGACTCGCAGCTCCTCGTCATGGCCTCGACGATCGTGCGGGACATCTACCAGCAGATCTGGCGAAAGGACGAGGAGTTGGACGAGAAGCATCTGGTGGTCCTCTCGCGCCTGGTCGTCCTGGTTCTCGTGGCGGTGGCCGTCGTGCTGGGGTTCTTCGCGGACGAGCTCGTCTTCTGGCTGGTCCTGTTCGCCGTGGCCGGCCTGGGCGCGGGGATCGGTCCCGCGTCGATCCTTGCCATCTTCTGGAAGGGGGTCACGAGAGCCGGCGTTTTCGCGGGGATGGCCGTGGGCTCCGGGACTGCGGTCATCTGGTTTCTCACCCCGGCGCTCCGGGCGCTCATCTACGAGCTGGTGCCAGCCTTCGTCCTGGGATTCGCGGTCACCATAGTCGTGAGCCGCTTCACCCGCCCGCCCGACGGAGTCGAGGAGATGTTCCGCGTGATGGATGGGGAGGCGGCACTCCCACGAACGGGAACCGGGGACACCCCGAGTTAGAACGGGGGAATTCTCGCTCCGCCCAGGTCATCGATGTGCGTTCAGGGTTCCAGGATGATGGGCCGGCTGGTGACCACGGGCTCTCGTCCAGCAAGCTCCAACCTCACGTGGAGCGTGTACTCCCCCGGATCGAGGTTCGGCAATTCGAGATGGAAGGCCCGGAACAGGGTCTGCACCTCGTCCATCCCTGGCTCGTCGAAGGAGACGTCGATGGGTGCGTCAGGTTCGACTACCCCAAGAAACTCGCCCACACGCTGGAGGAACCCAGGACGCCCCCGCGTGAAACCCACCGTTACACGCGCCGGCTCGTCGACACCCAATCCGTAAACCTCCCAGACCACGACGAAGCGTTCCTCACGCTGGATCCGGATGCCCGGGCGCGCATGGGGAATCGCGTCTTCCAACCGATCGGGAACGGGGGCCTCGTCCGAGAGGAGAAGGATGTCGGAGAGTGCGACCAAGCCGCGAGGGAGTTCGACCTGACTCACCCCCTGTCGAGCCCGCCACGCGGCACCAGCCCGCCGATCCAGCACTTCGAGGCTGCTCACGTACCGACCGATCGGCGCCCTCAGGGTGAGCACCCCCGAGCGTTCCTCTGTTCGGTCCACGATCGGATCCCCGCCATCCTCCGGGACGAGGAAGAACCCCGTTTCGACCGGCCCTTCGTGACGGGCCGCCTGTGAGTCCAATGACCCACCTCCGCCTCCGCCGAAGAGGTTCCCCCCACCGAACGGATCGGGCCGCCCTTCTTCAGCCGGACGAGCCGATGGGGCGGGATCCGGACGGAATGCTCCGACCACCAGGAGGGAATCACCTCTCCGGAATCGCGCCACCTGGGTCTCCAGTCCGCGGAAGTCAGGTGCATAGGGAGCAGCGTACCAGGTGTGCGCCTCACGCGGAGCGGTGATCCAGGACTCGGGGGGAATGTCGGCGGGCGCATCCAGGAATTGTTCCGGAAAAAGGTAACCTCGACTTCCAGGGTGATGGTGGCCTACCACACTCCTCGTGTCGGTGAGGTTCATTCCCCCGCGCGGAACCGCCCGCGATCGACTCCATCCGATGGTGCGACCATAGCGGACGAGCGTTTCCTCCATATCCTCCTCCCACCGGAGGTCGTACGGGTTCACTGCGTCCTCCCGGATTCGGGCGAGGACGAGCCGAGCGTAGTGGTCGGTGAGGCGATCGTTTCCCTCCACCAGAAAGAGGGGGTCGGAGAACCGCCACAGGCGATCCTGGATGACCCGACGCTCCTCCGGAGTCCGGTCGCTGAACGCACCCTCCCCCTGCCTCGAAAGCAGGAAACGCGGAGTGCGCCACCGCTCCTCTTCCTCGTCCGGAAGGAGAGCCGATGCCCTGTCGAATGCTTCCTCCGCCTCCACGAACCCTCCCCGTAGGTGGAGGACATAGCCTTCGAGGGCGTGGCACCACCATGGCTCGGTCAGTCCGCACCCTCTCGCGATCGACACGGCTTCCGAAAACCGCTCCGCCTCGGTCAGGTAGTGTACGAGCTGCCCGACGATCCATGGGTCCTTGAACTCTGCCCAGACCTCCGCGAGGGTGCCGATGAGTTCTTGTCTCGCCAGAGACGTCTCGGTGGGTTCCGGCGGAAAGTCAGCTTCGTCCGCGCCCCCGAACCAGTGGCAAATGCGGCCGATCTGCCGGTCGCAGCGAGCATTGGAGGTGCGGGTTCGGGGAGGAATGCGGCTTCCCCTGAAGCGCTCGAAGTCAGCCTGCAGCTCGCGCGCCTCCTCCACCATCGCGGCGGAGTCGGGAGAGAGTTCGACCTCCTGCGCTTCTGTCCCCCCTCCTGGGAAAGCCACGAAACCGACCAGCGCAATCGCGCCAGTCCCCAACCTTCCCAGGGCCCTGGGCCGTCGAACATATCGTTGCGCCATCGATCCTCCCTGAAGGGTCCGACAGTCGAGCGAGAAACCGCCGCTTCGATACACCAGAGGTGGGCGTTTGGTGACATTGGAACGCACAGGGCCCTGACGGGTTGGAATTCTCGTGAACGCGACCCCCCTCTTCGCCACCATTCGTCGGGTCCTGTCCCGGCGGTTCGCGCCGACAACACGGCGCAGCACCCCCGCCCGGCCGCCAGCCGCGATCCGCCGGAGGCGGACGATGGGGCTCGTGGCGCTGGTCGTGTTCACCGGCGGTGGAGCGAGCAGTGCGGCGGCCGCGCTCGATTGTCCACACCACGACCCGGTCCCAGCGGGGCACCAGGCGGATTCCGCTCCCACGGCGCACGGCCCGCCCACGGCCCACTCCGGGCATGAAACGCACGTCGCGCCCGCGCCGCAGACGGGCGCCGCCGATGCCCAGGACCCCCACCCCCCCTCGCACCATGAGGGGCCATGCACCTGTCTCGGGGACTGCGCCGGCGCCACGGCCATCCGATCGGTGGACGCACCCGCCGCCGAGCGCACTCGCGAGACGCTCCCGCTGCGGACCCCGCCGGCCGAGCCGCTCCTCCTCCCTGCCCGCTTCCACCTCCCTCACATCCTCCCCTGGCCCACGGCACCTCCTCACGCCTGACGGCTGGACCCATCACACGAGTTGACGCCGGAGCCCGCGACGGGCCTCGGCGGACGCACCCGTACACCATGGATCGTGAGGATTCCAATGCTGGCTTTGATTTCGACCCATTCCGCCCGGGCCCTCCCCGCGGCGGCCGTCACCCTCTTCCTCCTCTTGCTCTCCCCCGTGACCGCCCTCGAGGCGCAGGAACGGTGGAGCTCCGCCGGTCCGGCCGGACACTCGCCCATCGGGGTGATGGGCGACCACACCCACAGTGCCGGAGAGTGGATGCTCTCCTACATGTACGCCCGGGAATCCATGTCCGGCCTGCGGGACGGCACCCAGAGCGTCCCCACCGACGAGGCCTGGATGAGCTACCGGATGGTGCCCCTGGAGATGGAGATGGACATGCACATGCCCCACGTCATGTACGCTCCCACCGACCGGGTCACCCTCATGCTCATGGCCATGTGGATGGAGCACTCCATGATGATGCGGATGGAGAACGGGCTCATGGCCGGACATGGGCACGGAAACGGCGACATGCAGCACCACAACATGACCCATACCCTCTCCGGCTGGGCTGACACCGAGCTCAGCGCTCTCGTCAACGTCTTCGACCAGGACAGGAAGCGCGCCCACCTGCACCTCGGCGTGGGGATTCCGACGGGGAGCGTGACGGCCGAGGACAGCCGCCTGGTCGCCGAGCACTCCCGCCTCGGCTACCCCATGCAGCTCGGCTCCGGGAGTTGGGAGGCACGGCCCGGCGTGACCTGGCTCCTCCAGAGCGACCGGGTGTCCTGGGGCGCACAAGGAATGGGGGTCTTCCGCCTGAACGAGAACGACGAGGGGTGGCGGCGTGGCCACGAGGGGATGGCCAACGGCTGGGCCATGCTCCGGGGAAGCGACTGGATCTCCCCGGGACTCCGACTTCAGGCGCGGAGCTGGGGCGAAGTGGAGGGAGCCGATCCGTCGCTGGACCCCTCAATCAGCCCGGAGAATGACCCGGCCCTCCAGGGCGGCAACCTGGTGAACGGGTTCCTGGCGGTGAACTTCCAGGTGCCAGAAGGCTCTTTGGCAGGGCACCGTGTTGCGCTGGAGCTGGGCGGTCCGCTCTACGAGTCGCTCAACGGCCCGCAGACCAGCTCCGATTGGACACTGAACGTGGGGTGGGAGTACAGCTTCTGAGGGTGTGTCGAAAAAGGCCGGGTGCCCTCGTGGGTCGGACGACCCGCGGGGGCGCCCTGCCCGCCTCACCGACGCTCGATTCCGCGAACCTCCACCATCTCGACCCCGGTCACCGGGTCCCGCCGGACGCCGAGGAGCTCGTCCTCCCCGAGCTCGGCGATGCGGAAGTCACCCGGAAGCGCGACCTCCCCCACCACCCGACCCTCCAGGTCCAACACGATCCAGCGGTCGGCCTCGTGCGACCCGGAAAGAAAAATGCCCGGCCCGCCGAGATCACCGAGGCTGACCGAGTGTCGTGCGGGATCGAAGGGGAGGACCCAGACGTACCCGGCCGGATCGAGCTGGAAATCCCAGAATACCGACACCGGATACTCCTCGTCGCTTTCGAGCAGATGTTCTGCGATCCGTACGCCCACCCCCGGGTCGTCCCGTTCCGCCAGGACCGCCTGCACCACCTCCAGCGCCTCGCGGGGTCCGGGCCCGGGGCCAGGCTCCCACGCCAGGAACTCCTCCACCGCTCCCCCCGCGCTCACGCGGTGAATCCGGGGTTCGAAGGAGTCTCCGAAGTAGAGGTCGTCTCCCTGGGCGCGCAGGACGACTCTGGGAGTGAGCGGATGCGGACCCGACGCCTCCGCGCCACTCACCCGGATCATCCCGCCGAGGGTGGCGAGCCGCCCTTCGTCGAAGGAAAACCTCCGGAGCGCCAGTTCCTCTCGCCGTCGGGGAGGAAACGGGTCACACGAGCTTGCCGAACGTCGAGGGCCTCGACGGTGTCGCCCCGGGCCCACGCCGCCGAAAGCCTGGTGAACTCGCCGGGCCCCTCCCCCTCGCGCCCGAGCGTCTCCGACAGGTTCCCGTCGCGGTAGAAAACCCGGATCTCCGGGCCGGATCCCAGTGGCACTGCCAGGCGGCCATCGTCCAGGAAGAAGGGCACGCCCACCTGGTGGAACTCCTGGTCCGGGTCCCCGGCCCCCTCGCCGAGGCTCAGGGAGGGGTGCTCAGCGACGCTCAGCGGGGCGCCGGGTGATAGTTCTCCGTGGGCGGAAGCCTCCGGGTCGGAGCAGGCCACGAGGATCGCGAGGACGAGAATGAGCAAGGGACCTTCCCTTGCTCTCGCCATCTTCTGTCGGTTCTCCCTCATCGAATCAACACCCCGTTCCGGAGGGGGTCGGCGGGGTCGAGGAAGTACTCGGCCCGCCCGGTCAAATGTCCCGTTCCCTCGACCCATGGAACCACCGCGGGCCGCTCTCCGACCCGGGTCTCCCCGATCGCCGTGCACGAGAAGGTAGTGCCGAGGATGCTCTCCACCGTGAATTCCTCTCCGAGATCGACCTCGTGGCGCGCGTGATGGAGCGCGGCTCGGGCACTGACCCCGGTGCCCGTGGGAGACCGATCCACCTCACCGTCCCCGAAAATGCAGACGTTCCGGCTGTGGTGACTGGCGTTCTCCGGCGGCCCCACGAAGATCACCCCGTAGAGGAAGCCGAGGTCTCCCTGCAGCGGGTGGACGATGTCCTCGCGTGACGCGATGGCGCTCTGGAGCGTCCGGCCGAGCCGAGCCAGCTCCGACGCGTCCTCCGGCCGAAGGGAGATGCCGACATCGGCCGCCTCGACCAGCGCATAGAAGGCGCCACCAAACGCCAGGTCGTAGCGGACCCGCCCAAGCCCTTCGACCTCCACCTCCCGGTCCCGGGCCAGAACGAAGGAGGGTACGTTCCGGAAGCCCACCCGCACCGGCCCCGTTCCGCCGTCCGGCCCGGCACCGGCACCTGCCCCGGCCTCCGGGAACGTCGCCTCTACGCGCCCGGCGGGAGTGTCGATGCGAAGCGCCTCCAGGTTCGCCGGCAGGACCCCCATTCGCCGGAGGGTCGCCGAGAGCGCGATGATCCCGTGGCCGCACATGGTGCTGAAGCCTTCGTTGTGGAGGAAGAGCACGCCCAGATGCCCGTCGGGGGTCACCGGCTCGGTGAGGATCGCTGCGTACATGTCCCGATGGCCGCGCGGCTCGAGAATCAGAGCCCTGCGGAGGTCGTCGAGATGCTCCTGCGCCCATCGCCGCTTCTCGAGGATCGTCGCCCCCGGAATGTGCGGGAGCCCGTCGACGACGATGCGCAGGGGCTCGCCTGCGGCATGGGTCTCGATGGTCCGAATCCGAGGCGCGTGCTCGTTCGGAAGGGCCCAGGTGAGGGGGAACTGGGGGCCGGAGGGTGCGGTCATGTGGGAGCTACCTCTGGTGTCGTAAGGGAAACGGGTCCGAGGGTCCGTCCGTATGACTGCTTCACGCTTGAGCACTACCGGTGGCTCACTGGACCCGTCCACCTCCCACGGCCGTCCGTCGGGGCACATGAGGGTCGATCGGTCACGTCGAACTCCGTGTACGGGTGGATGCTGGACTCCGGACGCAACGCGGCAGCATCCAATGGCGCCGCCGCTTCAGGTTCGATCGTAACCCACCCGAGGTCCTCGCGCCTCCCCCACGCCAGTTCCCACTCGTTCAACCCCTCGGCACCCCAGCGTCCACGCCCGGGGTCGACCCGGTACGCCCCCCCCCGCTAACGCCCCCGGGACCCCGGGTGCGCACCCCAGTCGCCGCGGCCATATACTTCTGCATGCCTTCCGACGGCCCGACCTACTATTACCGGCACGGCCTCGCCGTCCTCCGCGGCGGGGACGAGGCCCCTCCCTGGATGGGATTCGATGAGCGGCTGGAGGCCTGGGTCGCTCCCGGGCACCGATTCCCGGACCTGCGGGCATGGGCGCTCCCACGAGGGGTGCGCGAACGTGCTCCGGAGTGGCGGGGGGAGGCGCCGGACTCCGGGGCCGCCACCTCTGACGACGCGGCCCCGGCTCCCTTCTTCGACGTGCGCCGCCCGCGCCCGTACCAGACCGACGCCCTGGAGGCGTGGCTCGCGGCAGAAGGACGCGGCTCGGTGGTGCTCCCCACCGGTTCGGGGAAGAGCCTCGTCGCGATCCTCGCTGTGCGATGGATCATGGACCGAGGGGAGGGGGCCTGCATCGTCCTCCCCACTCGCGCACTCCTGGGGCAGTGGTTCAACCAGCTCGCCGACGCGTTCGGCGGGGACCGGGTGGGCGCGTTCTACGGAGAGGAGAAGGAGGTACGCGCCATCACGGTCACCACGTACCACTCCGCGTTCGGGCTCCTGGAGCGGTTTGGCGACCGATTCGGGCTCCTGGTCCTGGACGAGGCCCACCACCTCTCGGACACCGAATCGGGCGAGACCAAGGCGTGGCACGACGCGCTGAGCATCGCGCCGGCCGCCCACCGCCTCGGTCTCACGGCCACCTATCCGGACGGGCGCGACCGGGCGCTAGGGCGGCTGGTGGGACCGGTGGCCTACCGGCGGCGGGTCAGCGAGATGGTGGACCGGGAGCTCGCCGACTTCGCGGTGGAGAGACGGTTCGTGCACCTCACCGCGGGCGAGCGGGAGCGCTACGACCGGGCGACCTCGATCTACGAGGAGTTCGTCGAGGCTCGAGGCTATCGGGACCGCTTTCCGGAGACCTCGGACGCGTGGCGGGTGTTCATGGCGGACACGCGGAACTCACCGGCGGCGCGCCGTGCGTTCCGGGCATTCCGGGAGCGGGAGCGCACTGTGGACCTCTCGGAGGAGAAGCTGGAGCAGGCCGGCCGGATCCTGCGGATGTTCCCGGCGGAGCGGGCGATCCTCTTCTGCGGGCGATCCGACCAGGCGGAGGCGATGGCACGCCGCTTCGCACTCCCCCTGGTGACCGCGCACACCGCTGCCTCTGAGCGCCACCGCATCCTGGAGCACATCGAGAAGGGGTTCGTCCAGGCCGTGGTCAGCGTCCGGGTGCTGGACGAGGGATGGGACGTGCCGGCCGCCAAGCTCGGCATCGTCCTCGGCGACACCACGCGCGGGGGCCGGCGACAGCACCAGCAGCGCCTGGGCCGGATCCTGCGGCGCCAGGGGGAGCAGGTGGCCTCCCTCTTCGAGGTGGTGGTGGCCGACACCCACGAGTTCTTCGTCTCGCAGAAGCGGGGCGCGGGGGTCCGGCGCATGCACGACGGACAGTTGGGTCTCGGGTTGTAGGGGAGGCACCGTGTTGAAACGCACCCACGTCGAACCGTTCATCCACACCCGTCCGCCCGAGGCATCCGGACAGGCGAGCGGATCCGGAGGAGCTAACGACCGCGTGGAGGTGGAGTTCCTCCGCGACGAGGGCGGGCGGGCGGAAGCCTTTCTCGACCGCCTCACCCGACTGGTGCGGCGGCTGGAGGGCCGGCCCCGGGCCATGGTGGTGGAGGCGCTCAGGCGCCAGGAGCGGAGGGTCCGCGATGCACGGAGGCTCGCGGGCGTCTCCAAGACCCTCCTGGACCGCTGTACATTTCGTCCCCCACCAGGCGCGGAGCGGGCGGAGGAGGTGCGGGATACTCTCTTTCGGGCTCGGGGCGCGGCGTGGCCTCCCACCCCGGGCGACCTGCGAGCCCCCTACCGCGCGGCCGCCGAGCAGCTCGGAGTCACCGAGGAGGAGGTGGACCGCCTCCTCTTTGCGGACCGATTGGAGGCCCGGCGCCTGAATCGGGCTCCGCGGCTCGACGGCCGTCGGCTCCTGGCGGCGTACAACCTGGACCTGGCCCGCGGTGTGCTCCTGGACGCTGAGCGCGTGGTGCTCACCGCCCGTGGGGGATGGAGAAGCATCTTCCGCGCCATCAAGCTCGCCCGCCTCATGTACCGGGTCGAGCGGGGGAAGGGACGCCGGGAGTACCGCGTGGAGCTCACCGGGCCGGCCGCCCCCTTCCTCGCGCGGCCCCAGCGCTACGGCGCCCGCTTCGCTCGCGTCGTTCCGGCGCTGGCCCGCGCCCCCGGCTGGCGCCTGGAGGCCGATCTCGTCCGAGAGGGCCGAGCGGCCACCTTCGCCCTCGACGGACGGGCGCCGGTGGAGGGCTCACGAGGGCGCGGTCGCCCCCGCCACGACTCCTTTTTCGAGCGCTCCCTCGCCCGGGACTTCGCCGAGAAGCTGGGGACGGAGCGGGGCGGATGGACCCTCGAGCGCGAGGCGACCCCGGTGGCGCTGGGTGAGGAGCTCTTCCTCCCGGACTTCACCGTCCGCCACGAGGATGGCCGGGAGGCCCTGGTGGAGATCGTCGGGTTCTGGACCCCGGAGTACCTCGAGTCGAAGGTGCGGAAGGTACGGTCCGCGGGTATGGAAAACCTGGTCCTCGTGGTCTACGACGCCCTGGACCAGGGCGCCTCCGCTCGCGGGGAGGAACCGGCAAGCCGGCGGCTGGCCCAGGCGCAGGAAAGGGACGACCCCCCCGAGACCCCCGCCGGCCAGGCAGCGCAGGACGCCGCCTCCGGGCTCAGCACCGACAGGGTTCTCCGTTTCAAGAAGAAGCCGCGTATCGGCGAGGTCATGGAAGCGGTGGAGCGGGTGGCGGTCCGGAGGGACGAGTCGGACGCGGGAGGCGGCACGAACGCTTCGGGATGAGGAGCCTACACCCTCAGCACCCAACGGAAGCCCCTGGCGCCGTAGTACGACTCCGCGCCGTTGTGGTACACGAAGACGGTGCCGTACCGGTAGTCCCCGAAGATGGCCCCGCCCCGCCGCCTGATCTCCGGCGGGGTCTGCAGCCAGCTCGAGGTCTTCGTGTCCACCGCGCCGAGCTCTTGCAGTCTCCGGTACTCCTCCTCGGTCAGAAGGTCGGCTCCCATGGCCGCGGCCACCCCCACCGCGCTCCCCTCTGGCTTGTGCTTCTTCCGGGACTCCAGCGCCTCGGGGTCGTAGCAGAGGCTTCTCTCCTGCTCCCCCTCGCACCCTTGCGACCCCGGCCCTCCGCCTGACACATTCGGACATGCATAAGAATGATCTCCCCGCCCCGGCGACCACCAGCGTCCCGGACCTCTGCGACGTCCCGTGCTTCAACGAGGAGGTGGTGAAGCGGGTCCAGGTAAGCCAGCCCGACGAAGAGGCCCTGGAACGCATCCGGAAAACCTTCTCCCTCCTGGCAGATCGGAGCCGGCTCCTCATCCTCCACGCCCTCCAGGAAGGTGGCGAGCTCTGCGTGTGCGATGTGGCCCACGTGCTGGGCACGAGTGTCTCCACCGCTTCGCACCACCTACGGAGGCTTCGCACATCCGGGCTCCTGGAGGCCCGGCGGGATGGGAAGCTCGTGCTCTATTCGGCAACCCCTTCGTGGGCAGGCCGGCTTCCGGCGTGGGCGATGGAGGAACTTCGCGGCAAGGAGCTTCAGGGAACATGAGTTTTTTTTCGCCAAGTCATTCGCATCAGCGTACGAATGATCGACGCCACCCACCCACCCCACTGAGAGCAGGAATGCGGCCACTTGCCGTCCTCGCCCGGCCCGCTCCCCTGCCCTCCCATCGTCCGCAGGTGCCGTCCGATGGTGTCGAAGACCTGCACGAGGTTCGCGTCGCGGTCCAGCACGTGGATGGTCCCGTCGGGTCCTGCCCCGACGTTCCATCGCGCCACAGTGTAGAACGCCTCCTCGGGCGTGTCCCGGCCGCCGAGGGTCAGCACCGGCTCGGTCTCGAGCTGCAGTGCCCGATCCCCAGAGAGGGAGCGGACGATGGTAACGCCCGCCGAGTCCGTCATCTCCACCCGCGCGGGGTCGGGGTCGGCCTCGGCGTCCGGAGAGCCGTCCCCGCAGGCGGCCGCAACGAGTGCGAGGAGGAGGCGGCCGCGGAGGAGACGGCGGCAGTGTCTACAGGTCATGGATCTCTCGTTTCGAACGGTCCGCTCTCTGTCGAGCCCTACTACGATCGAAGGCGCCGGGGGATGACCGCAAGGATGGAAGGCCGGAGGCGCGCAGGGTGCGATTGTGCGACCCCACCCCTCAGCGTATGCTGGTCCCGCCCCGCGTGGTGCCCCGCGCGTTGGCCAAGGACACAACCCGCACCGGCATCTGAACCGAAGGAGGTCTTGTGGCAGGGACCGCGGAACACCGGCATCATGGAATCGACTACATCGAGCTGGCCGCCACCGACCTGGGTGCAACGCGGCGCTTCTACGGTGCCGCCTTCGGCTGGACCTTCACGGACTATGGGCCGGGGTACCTCGGCATCACCATCGGGGACAGGGAGGTCGGCGGGATCCGCCATGAGGAATCGGTCCGTCCAGGGGGTCCGCTGGTGATTCTCTACTCGGACGACCTGGAGTCGACCCTCGCCGCCGTTCGAGACGCCGGAGGCGAGATCATCCAGGAGCCCTTCCCCTTCCCCGGAGGGCGCCGGTTCCATTTCGCAGACCCGTCACGGAACGAGCTGGCGGTCTGGTCCCGCGACTGACTGCTAGGGCCGGTCCAATCGATATCGCGGTCGGGCCGTCACCGCTCCGCGTCCCAGGCTTCGTCCTCCGATCGGGACCCATCGTTCCACCATCTTGTCGTACAGAACTCAGTCAACCCGCGGCGCACGCCACGTTGGAGGCAATCACGACCCGGGACTCGCCCGCCCGGGCCGTGGCCGTACCCGGGGTGGTCAGGAGGGGATCACCGCCGCCACAGCGAACAGCATGGTCACGACCGGCGAGCGCCGAGGCGCCGAATGATGTCCGCCAGGTCCTGTTCATGGTCATCTCCCGTCACTCAGTGAACGCACCGTCCTTCCGATCCGCTCCAGGGCAGCGAGCACCCCCTGGTCCCGGAGGACCTGCATTCCAAGCCGCTGCTCTGAAACCCCGTCCCGCAGGCGATAGGGAAACTCGAGCACGCCGCCCTCCGCATTGGCTTCGAACTGCTGGAGAACCACACCGGGAAGGTCGCGGATCCGGGTGGCGATCTCGACCAGGTGGGAGGAGATCAGGAAGCACCCGTGGGGTGAGCGGCAGAACGCCCGCAACACCGCCTCGGTGGCGTCGGCGGCGTCCTTCGTGTTGGTCCCACGAAAGGGCTCATCCACGATCACCATGGAGCGCGGGTCCACGGTGATCCATTCGGCGATGCTGCGCACTCGGCGGGCTTCCGCCTCGAAGTAGCTCACACCGCGCAGGAGGCTGTCCTCGGTCCGGACCGCGCAGACCAGCCGGTCCATGAGGCCGAGAGCACAGCTCCGGGCCGGCACCCCCATCCCCACGTGAGCGAGGAGGACAATGATCCCGCTCGCTTTCAGGTGGGTGCTCTTCCCCGCCATGTTCGGGCCCGTGAGGAATATCGCGCGCCCCCGAGCCCCGAACCGCATGTCGTTCGGCACGGGATGCTCCAGAAACGGATGCCACATCCCCTCGATCTCGGGGCGAGGATCCCCTTCCCGGAACTCTGGAAGACAGAACCCCAGCTCCTCGGTCACCTCGGCCATGGAACGAAGGGCGTCCAGCTCGTGCGCCACTTCCAGGAGGCGAGCCAGCGGCGCACGCATCCCCTCCCGGGCCAGGCGATCGGCGGCCAGGGCCCGGCTCCAGGCCGTCCAGCCCCGCCCGTTCTCGTAGCCGATGAGGGCCCCGATGACCTCCGGCTCCCCTACCGACCCGATCTCCTCGGCGATCCCGGAGAGCAGCCTCGGGGCGTTGCCCAGCCCCTTCGCGACCCGTGCCATCCGGCGCCAGAGGATCCCCAGCGCCGATCGGCCGGCGATGGCCCCGCGGTAGAGCTGGGGATACCGGACGCGGACCCACGCCGACTCCACCATCAGGAAGGGCCGATGCGTCGAACGGACCGTGGCGAAGTTGGAGTGAAGGTGGCGATCGACGGCTTCGATTTCGGTCTCGGTGGGCAGCCCCTCGAAGAGGTCCCGGTTGGAGAGCATGAACCGGAGCGCGTTCTGGACATCTCGGATCTCCTCGACCCCGCTGAAGGGTCGCGTCAACCTCCGCTTCCAGGCCCTCCCTCCCCCCTTCGTCCGGGTGCGATCGAGGTGCGCCAGAAGGGTTCCAGTGTGGCTCCCGGTCGCGAGGACCTCCAGGTCCCGGAGGGTCTGGTTATCCACCTTCATTCGCATTCATCCGTTGTGAAGGGCTGGCCGGCAATGCCCCACCCCGCCCGCCCCCGACCACCTCGCTTCGGCGCTCCAGGAGGAGCACGTCTCGCCAGCGGCCCAGCAGCCGCCCCACCCGCTCGCGCACGCCCACCTCCCGAAACCCGAAGCTCCTGTGCAACCTGATGCTCGCCACGTTTTCGGGAAACACCCCGGCCTGGAGGGTCCAGAGGCCGTGCGACTCGGATGCCTCGATCAATCGGGCGAGGAGGCGCGCACCGACGCCCCTGTCCCTGCACCCCTCCCGCACGTAGACGCTCACCTCGGCCACGCCTCCGTAGACACAACGACTCGACACCGGGGAGAGCGCCGCCCACCCCACGATCCGCCGACCCTGCCGGGCCACCAGTCGGGCCACCTCGAGGTGCCCGACGTCCCAGGCCTCCCAGCTTGGCGCCTCGGTCTCGAAAGTGGCCTCGCCGGTGGCGATGCCTTCCGCGTGTATGAGGCGCACCTCCTCCCAGTCGTCCGGGCGGAACGCGGTCACGACGATGGGCCCCGCGTGCCCGGATCCGCCCTCGTCTCCCCTTCCCTTCCGTCCACTGGGCGTTTCGGCAAGGATCGGGGCGAGTTCAAGGCCAGGGATCTCCCGAAAGCGTCGAAGGTCGCCGGTGACCAGCTCCAGACCGTGGTGGATGGCCGTCGCGGCGATCCGGAGGTCGGCCTCCCGGAGGCGTCCGCTCCCCTCGGCATCGGCGCTGAGCGCTCCGAAGACACGTGCGGTGGCCACGTCGAAGGGGAGCACCGTGACTGCCGGCAGGATCCGCTCCTCGATGTTCCGGAGATGCCGTGCCTGTGCCGAGGCCGGGGTGCTGAGCGCGCCCTGGACGAGCTCGCCCACGCAGACGGCGCTCGTAAACTGATCCTCGCGAGGGAGGGTCCGGAGCCATTCGACGAAGTCGGGGTTCGGCTCGGGCCGGAGGAGCTCGAGGATCGCGCCGGAGTCGAAGAGAACGGACATGGACGTCAGCCGGGATCGGAGATCGGGCGCCTCCCGCCGCGCTTCGACCGCTGGAGGAGTGCCACCAGGTCCCGGGACCCCTCCCACCCACCTGCAATGCTCGCCAGGCCACCCTCAGGGCCCCGCGCCCGGAGCCGCAGGAGCGCTTCCAGGTCGTCCACCGGCACCAGAGCGGCGACGGGCCTGCCGTGGCGGGTGATCACCACGGGCTCGCCCCGCTCGGCGGACCGGATCTGCTGCGAAAGGGTGGCCTTGACCTGGGCGACGGAACGCGACGTGGTGGACATGGATGCACTCCCCTGAAAAGGGCTCCTCGCCATCGTGGATGGGGTTCGGCCACTGGACTCTCCGGCCCGGAGGACGTTTGCCGTTCCCAGACCGGTCATGACCCCGACCGCAGTATTCCGCGATTCCTCCCTGTCGGGGTTCCGTCCGCCCCCAAGGCAAGACAGCAGTCGGGAATCCCTCCCTCCGACCCATTCGCGACAGCGAAGAGCACTGAAAGAGTCATAATGACCATAATGATCATATCTGGCGCGCGGCAAGGCAGGAGAGTACCTGCATCGGCGGGATCAAACGACGTACGCTCGGATCGAACCCACAGGGGAACGTTCATCGGACCGCACAGTATGTCCCGCCGCACCCCACACCACCGCATCCGGAGTGACCATGACCATGCAACGCGTACTCACCGTCCTCGGGCTCCTGGCCCTCCCCGCTTCCCTGGTCGCGCAACAGGCCCCTGGCCAGCCCATCGGCGAGGTCACCGTCATCGACGACCTCATCCACCTGGAGCTCGCGCCCGGGGCGGTCGACCCCGCCAACCTCTTCGACCTCGATCATCGCACCCTGCGCTTCACGCCGGAGGGTGACGGGTATCGGGTCCAGAACGTTGCTCTCACCTGGGATGAGGAGTTCGGTCCCGAGGCCACGGAGTCGACGCTGAGCCTCCAGAACTTCACGTTCCCATTTTCGGGCAGCGAACATGGCGCCTTCACCCTGGGTACCGGCGCGCTGACCTTCGCCCACCCGGCGACCGGGGATCCCACCGAATTCGAGATGGAACGCTACGTCCGGCTCCGGACGGTGGGACCCTCCTTCGTGAACGAGGTCTCGGGCATCGCGGCATTCTTGAAGCCGCGCCTGAACGGCGACCGGTTCGTGAAGGAGCTGGACGATCGCGTGGTGGTAACCTGGGTCCTGAGCGAAGGGGCCGGAGGGATCCAGGCCTTCACCTGGGAGCCCACCGTGAATCGCATCCAGGCGGTGTTGCACAGCAACGGCGTCATCGAGCTCTCGTACAACGACGTGTCCGCGCGGGATGCCATCGTCGGCGTGTTCCCCATGTCGGGCGCCGTTGCCGACGCCGCCGACTCCATCCCGGCACCCGAGGTCAACCTCTCCGACGTGGATCCCGCCGACGGAGCGTTCGCCGCTCCCTTCGAGGGCTTCCACTGGTCGGAGCGGCCGAGCCCGCGGGACGTCGCCTGCTCGGTGATCACGGAGCTGGGCGACCACTTCGATTTCATCGCGTCGTACTCGGACTTCCGGGTGGACGATCCTGAAGGCGGTACGCCCATGACCGGACCGCGCGGGGGCAACGTCACCGGAATCGGCCGCGACATGGGCGACCTCGATTCGTACTGCAGCGATGGACAGCTTCAAGCGATGTTCGTACAGCCGATCTCGACCGCTGCGGTGCAGCAGCACGAGCGGTCCCCCGACGGCAGCATGACCGACTACAACTACGCCGTGTCGCAGATCGCGCACGAGCTCGGCCATCGCTGGGCCGCGTTCTCGAGCGCCCTCGTCGACGGGGAGCGGATCCAGCTCGGCCCCACGCACTGGGCCACGGGCGTGCACCTCCCGGCCGCGTTCCCGTACAGCCGCTCCTACGAAGCGGACATCATGGGCGGGAGTACGTGGCAGGAGAACCCGGATGGCACCTTCACGCAACTCGATCGCGCGTATTACAACCCAGCCAAGGGCTGGTCGTGGCTCGCCCTGTACCTGATGGGCCTCGCGCCGCCCGAGGAAGTGCCGCCCTTCTTCATCCTACGTGACCTGGAGAATACGGGGGAGACCGACGCCCAGGGGAGGCCGATCTTCCGCGGCGAAAAGACCGTCATCACGGTCGACGACGTGATCGCCGCCATGGGCCCGCGCACCCCGGTGTTCGAGGAAGCGCAAAAGGAGTTCAATACGGCGATCCTCGTCATCACCCAACCCGGCGAGGAGCCGACGGACGTCCTGCTCAACAACGCGCGCAACATCGCGGAGAAGTGGGTCGAGTACTGGTCGATCACCACCGGGGGCCGTTCGACCATGTCTGTGGATCCGCACTGATCACTGCCGCCGGCGCGGGCGGAGTCGGTTCGTCGCCGGCTACGGCCAGCTCACCAGGGTATTGAACAGGACCTTCAGCGTCCCGTGGGTCTGTCCGCGATGCTGCGGCCGGAATCCCACCAGGACCACCGTCCCCTCACCATGCTGGACGGTGACGAGGGCCGCCCGCTCCGAAAGATGTTCCTCGCCCACGAGCCACCCGCTCTGCATGATGCCTCGCTCAATGAAGTTGACGACCGGCTCGACGCGCTCGTTGTGGTCGTGCCGGATGATCTCGTAGGCCTGGTGGTTCACCCCCTGGACCCCGAGTAGAGCGAGGGCGTCCTCGGGCATACCGAACCCGACCGGGTGCGAGGTGTCCACCCGCACGTGCACCGTCGTACCCGGCGCCCAGAACTCCGAGGAGGGCAGCCCGTCCAGAACGTTCCGCACGGGCAGGTCGAACATCTGGATGGGCAGGTCGCCCGCCTCGCCGAAGGTGACGAGGGTGCCGCCGTGCCGGACGAAGGTCTCCAGCGCCCGGGCGCCCTCCTCCCCGAACCCGCTTCGGTACTCGGGAGGGTAGTTGGCGCCCCAGTCATTTGGGGACGGCTCCGGACCCAGGAACGTCTCGAGATCGTCGTAGGGGAGGATCACTACGTCGTAGCCCTCGGTCAGGTTCTCCGCCGTGATGTCCGGGTCCAGGATGCTGTCATAGGGAAAACCGAAGTCTTCGAGCATCATCCGGGTCCATCCTTCGTCCATGTTCCCGCCGTAGTAGCGGTGGTACAGCCCGATCCGTCGCCGTTCCACGGGCCGGGCGGCCGCCCCGGGATCCGCCTCCAGGGGCAGGAAGTCGACCCCCGTCTCCCGGGCCACCTCGCCGAGGAGGTTCTCCGAGGCGTTCGCCCCCACCAGGAAGTCGCCGGCCCGAAGATCCGGATGCTCGGCGTTCGAGACCCTCCGGACCTCCACCCCCTCGTCGAAGAGACGATTCATGGCCTGGAAGGCGGCGTTCTGTCGACCGTCCACCACGTACCCCGCGCTCCCGCCAGCGACCTCGCCCGCTGGGATCGGCACCTCACCCTCCGCGTCGATCTCCCACGCCACCCGCGTCATGGGCGCCTCCAGGTGCGTGCGCACCCGGTCGACTCGCACTCCCATGAACTCGGCCATGGTGTGGGTGGAGAGGTCGTAAGGAGAGATGGGAGACCCGTCTGGCCTGCGGGTGTGGTGGTTGTCCGGGTAGAAGTTCTGGGCGAGGAGCCAGCGGATCACACCGCGCTTGGGTTGGGCCATGGTGACGTAGTAGCTGCCGGCGTCGTAGGCGCGGCCCTCGTGCTCGAAAGGCTCGGTCACCTCCTGGACTTCGATGCCCTGGAGGAGGAGCCGGTGGATCAGCGTCCTCGCCGTGAGGGCGTCGTGCTGGTCCGCGGGGATCACGAACGCGGCCACCGGCCCCTCGGGCCCGGCGGATATCGGTTCGGCCCGCTGGCCGCGCTCGATCTGCCGCGTCGCCTTGGTGTGGGAGTTCCGGAGCGCCTGCTCCCGGTTCTGGGCGGCGAGCTCGAGCGCCGCCACAGCCGCCAGGTGCTGTTGGGCCACGATGTCGCCCAACCTCCACCATCCCCCCGGCCACGGGTTCGGGTGGTTCACCTGGGGCTCGTAGGTCTCGAGCTGCCGGCGGTTGCCCTCGAGCTGATCAGGGTGGAGGTAGACGGGGGTCGCGTACCGTCCCGTCCGGGCCGACTCGGTGAGCATCCCGGCGATGTTGTGGAACGGGGTGATCCAGTGGAAGCCGAAGTGGCCCCACCCCGAGTACACGGAGTGGTTCGTGACGCCCTGGATCCCCTCCTGGTCCAGCCGGACCGCCATGTGCCCGCCGTACCACATCATCTCCCACCAGACCAGGGGATCGCCGTCCGGGCGGATGGGCTCCGCGTAAGGCGGGATGTAGAAGCGGGCGCCCGAACCTCCCATCTCGTGGTGGTCGATGTACGCCTGTGGCACCCAGTCCCGGAAGAGAAGCCGCCCGACGTGACGCGACTCGATGGTGTTCTGCATGAAGGCGTCACGGTTGTTGTTGTGGCCGATGTACGGGTGGTACAGCCACGGCATTGCCGAGCCCTCGTGCTCCGTACCCACCGTTCCCCGGTACCAGTCGGTGATCATCCGCGTCCCGTCCGGGTTGAGCGACGGGAGGATGATGGAGAGGGTGTTGTCCATGATCTGCTGTATGACCGCGTCGTCGCGGCTCACGAGCTCGTAGACCAGAGCCGCCGCCGCCTGGGTTGCGGCAACCTCGTTGGAGTGGAGGCCGAAGGATTGGGTCACCACGGCGACCCCCTCCCGGATCGCCCGCTCGACCTCCTCCACGGTGTGGCCTCGCGGGTCGCTCAGGACCAGGTTCATCTCCCGAAGCTCGTCCAGCCGCGCAAGGTTCTCCGGAGAGGAGATGAACAGGGCCACGAACGTGTTTCCCAGGGTAGATGGTCCCATCTCCACGAGACGAAGCCGGGGGCTCTCCTGGTCCAGGTGCCGATAGTAGTCGAGCAGCTCATCCCAATCGGCGAGCCTCCGGTCCTCCCCCATGGCGTGCCCGAAGTGCTCCTCCGGGGAACGGAGCTCCTGGGCCGCGGCCGAGGCCGGCTGAAGGGCAGCCCCCACAACGAGCAGGAGGAGCGTCGGTACGAGGAAAAGCGAGGGAATCACACCCCGCTTCCGAGGACGCATTTCGAGGCTCGATCGCATGAAACTTTCCTCCCGACTGGAGTTTCTGGAGACTGCAGGAAGGGGGGCGGAGGGTCGGCCTGGGCCCGCTCACGCCGTCCCCATGACGTTGGGAGCCGCCGCCGCACCAAACCGGTTGGGCCCCGAATCGCCAGCATAGGGCAGGGCTCTGCGGAGAGCAACGGGCGGGCCGGGCCCACAGAGCTTGACGCGGTCCCCTCTCGGGTCGAGGCTCCGCGCCTCCCCCGTCAGAAGTACGTGGCCAGCCCCACCTGCCAGCCGGCCCGGATCTCCGCTGGATTCGCCAGCGGGTCCGTCCACCACTCGCGCCGGTAGTTGGCCCGGATCACGGTCCCCGAAACGGGTCGGAAGGCCAGGCCAGGCACGAAGGCGGTGACCTCGTCGCCGATCCGGCGGCCGGTGGCCGCGAAGGCCCCCACATTCCAGTCCAGGTGCTCGAGGCGGAGGTCCGCAGACAGGACGGCGGCTTCCCACCCCCCGATCTCCGGGCGCCAGACCGGAAGGCTGAGGTCCAGATGGGCCCCCCACTGCCGGTTCCCTGCGAAGTCAGCAAGGTTGTCGGGAACGTCCACGGTGGCAAGGGCCCACTCGGTGCGGAGTGCCAGCGGGCCCATGGTGCCCTGGGCGTCCAGTGCCCAGATGGCGAGGCGCCGGGGGTCGGCCACCGGGTCGCCCTCCATCTCGAAGGTGTTGTAGATCGCGGTGTAGACGCTCGCGCCCACCTCTCCGAGCCCGGGCCGGCTCAGGGCCACGCGCCCGGACAGCGCAGGGGAGCCGTTGTTGTCCTCACCGAACTGCGCCTCGTCCTTCCCGGACGGAATGTGAGTCCTCCCCTCGGCGTTCAACAGCACCCCCGCCTGCAGCCCGTTCGTGAGATAGAGGTCGTAGGAGACGGTGCTTCGCCCGGGAAAGAGCTGGCCGTGCACCCCGAAGCCCACCTCCGAGAGCGTTGCCGGAATCAGCTCCGTCGAGACGAGGGGCCGCTCGACGAAATTCCACTGGGGGCTGTCGTGATTCTGGTTGAAGTACCCGAGGGGCGGGAGCAGAATGCCCCCGCGGAGCACCAGCGAGGGCCAAAGCTCGATGTCCAGGAGGGCCGTCTCCAGAGCGATCTCCTCGGTCCCGTGTTCGAACTCCAGCTCGGAAATGAAGCGGAGGCGGCGCGAAAGCGAGCTGAACAGGAAGATGTTGAAACGCCGGAACTCCACGCTGAACCCCTCCGGAACGCCGGCGTTCCGGAAGTAGTTCGTGTTCGCCTCGGCGTAGCCCCCGATCGCCGTACGGCTAGCCCCCACTCCCAGGTCGGCGATGAAGGGCCGGTTGTAGATCCCTTCCTGGGCCAGCGTCGATCGGAGGGTGTCGGCCTGGATGGTATCGCCGCGCTCCTGGGCCGCCAGGGAACCCGGCCAGGCCAGAGCCACGCCGGCGGCCCCCACTCCCAGGAGCAGCGCCACGCCCAGTGCCGCCCGCAGATGTGCCGCAACGTCCTCGGCGACCCAGCGGACGGCGGTCACCCGGCGGACAGCGCAACCCCGGCGTCCCTTTCCTTTCGCATGGCTCCTCGCGGCCCATCGCATCATCCGTCCTCCACTCCGTTCAGGTGGATCCACACGCGTTCGTCCGTCACCGTGGCGGGAAAGCGAATCAGATCCCGCTCCGAGGGCCCCCTCAAGAGCGTCCCGTCCTGGGCGTACTCGCTCCCGTGACAGGGGCAGACGATCCGGCTCCCCTGGGGAGCGGCCGTGCACCCCTGGTGCATGCACAGCGTGAGCACGGCGGTGAAGCGCTCTTCGCCGTCGATTCCCGCGGCCCGGTGCACATAGAGGGGTGCTGGTCGGTCCGGCAGGTCCAGCAGCACTCCGTCGGTGTCGTCGAAGGCCGAGAGCGGAAGGGTGATCCGGCTTCCCGTGCGCTCATACGAGGCCCAGGGCACCGACGCGCAGCCCCCGAGCCCCACCGGCAACACGCCGGCGCAGGCCAGACATCCCGAGGCCCTGCCCACCTGGCCCAGGAACCGCCTGCGGGTCATGGAGGTCATGCCGGCCCCCTCACAGCGACCGGAGGAACGCCAGGAGGGCCGCGCGCGCCGATGGCTCCAGGTTTCGAAAGGCCTCCCGGGACGCGGCGCCCTCGCCTCCGTGGTGCTCGATCGCCTCCTGCAGCGTGGTCGCCCGGCCGTCGTGGAGATGGAATTCCTGCCCGCCCTGGAACCGGGCGCTCAGCCCCAGCCCCCAGAGGGGCGTGGTCCGCCACTCCGACGACGAGGCGCTCCCCTCCGTGTAGCCGTCGTCGAGCTCGGGGCCCATGTCGTGAAGAAGGAGGTCGGTGTACGGGTGAAACTCCACCCGGTCCAGCACCCCGATCTCGGAGCGTCCCGTCCGGAGCGTGGGGACGTGGCAGGACGCGCAGCCGATCTGGCCGAAGAGGGCCTCACCGTCGAGCACCTGCAGGTCGTCGGCATTCCGCCGGAGGGGCACCCGGAGCGTCTTCAGGTAGAAGGTCACCGCGCTCACCACCGACGAGGAGATCTCGGGGTCGGCCACCTCGTCCTCGGCGAAGGACCCCGTCCGCGGGTTGAAGAGATCCCGGACGAGGAGGTCCGTCGTGAGGCCCATGTCCTCGGAGTACGCCGTCACGGTCTGGTGCAGGAGATTGACCGTGCTCGCCTTTCTCCCGAACCGGCCGATGATCTGCCCGTCGACGATCCGGTTTCGGGTGGGGGCGCTCCCCTGCACGAAGGCCTCCAGAGAGGCGACATCGGCGACGACGCCCTCGGCATCGATCCAGGAGACCCGGCCGCTGATCCCGTCTCCGTCCAGATCGTCGGGGTCGGCCAGGCGCAGAAGCGTGGTGTCGTCGACGGCCTCCAGATACCCGAGTCCCGTGACCGAGGGAGCGATGAAGCGGGCCACCTGCGTGGCCTCCGCGGGGACCTCCTCCGGCTCCCACCCGGGAAGCGCTCGATTCTGGAGCTGCGGCCCGCCGCGTTCCCGAAGCGGGTCGAAGACCTCGCCGGTCGAGCGACCGAAGCGGGTCAGGGCGAATAGGGGATGGCCCTTCCCCTCGCCCGGATGGCACTGGTCGCAGGAAGCCGCATTGAAGAGCGGACCGAGCCCGTCTGCCGGCGTGAAGACCCGGCCGAATTCCTCGTCGCCCGCCAGGTGCACCCGAAGCTGCGTAGGCGTGAGGCCCTCGATGGGAGCGTCGAGAATGCTGTCGTCCGGGGGGAGCTCCGGAGTGAGGAGGTCACAGGAGGCCAGCAATGCGACGGGCGCCAGAAGAATCAGCGCGACGAGGGCGGTGGCGGGCGACTGAGCCATGGCGGTCCGGATCGGTTCGGCCCGGTCGGATGGCGTCTCCGCAGTGGAACGCAGCCGGCCGGGGCAGGCATGCGTTTAGCATACCCTAAAGAATAGATTAGGCTTGCCTAATTATTAAGGGGCGAGCGGAGAATGTCAAGGATCGGTGGGGCCGGTGATCTACCGCTGGCGGAGAAGGCCGGTCCTGGCGCCACGCCGATGCCGTGTGCGCGACCGCGACGCGGCACCTCCACCGCATCGGCGCCGGTCGGTGAGGCGGAGGCCCTGACACCCCGATCCAGATCGCCCACATGAGTAGCGGGTTTCAGCACCCTGAGGCGCTCAGCGAGTTCGCTGATGCGCGGGCGGCCGGTGACCCGGCGGCACGTAACCTGTACTTCGATCTGTCCGTCGGGTCGTTCCGGAACCTGGGTGCGGAGACCGGCGAGTTCCTCGCCGAAGCCATCCGGAAGATCGGCCTGGACCGCGTGCTCTACGCGTCCGACGAGCTTCCCGGCGACCACCATGCCCCTACATGCGGGACTGAGATGTCTTAAGCACAGGGTCGAGTTCAGAAAGAATGGGTCGGTGGACATCTCCAGGGTTCCCGCAGGGTCCACGTACCCGAAGGACTGGGGAGGAGCACGCTGTCGACCTGGACGGCGGCGATGACGGCTCCCGCGGCCGACTGCCGCAGGGAGCCCTTGGATTCGATCCCTGGGTGGCGACAAGCCGAGGGAGGGCCTTGGAGGAGCCAGGAGCGAGGACCGGCGCTGCCACTCTCCCAAGGCGGCCGCGTTCGGTCCCATCGAGGCGCTTCGGCGGGAGTCACCTCGTCACGCCCCGGACGCTCGCTCCCCCCGCCTGACCCTCCGGTGCGCCCAGGCCAGGGCCAGGAAGAGGGCCATCCAAACCCCGGAGCGGAACCCCATGGCACGAAGGCTCTCCAGGGCCACGGCCCCTCCGCGGGCGTGGACCAGGCTCACCGCTCCCCAGGCCATCAGGTTCACGAGGAGGAGCGTTCCCGCGCCGTTCCGACCCCATCTCGCGCTCCGCCAGGCTGTCACGCCCGCGGCCAGATACGCCGCACCCATGACCGTATTGAACACGAGAAGGGGGGCGAAGACCGCGTATCCCGGGTCGCTTCCCCCCAGAAGCATCCTGAGGCCCGCCCCAAGCGTCGCGAGCCCGAAGAGGAGGGCGATGCCCGCCGCAATCCGCTGGACCAGGGTCGGAACGCGCCCCGAGCGGAGGGTCACGGAGCGAATCCCCCGTCGGCCATCACCGCGAGTAGCGCAGGTTCGTCAGGGGGGGCGCCGTGGGCCTCTGGATGACCAGCGCGGCGCGATTCGATGCGGTGTGGCAGGCATTGCATGCCTGGGTCAGCCGATCGTGAGCTTCGACAAAGGCGGCCCGGTCCCCGTCCTCGACGGCATCCTCCAGGGCTTCCATCGCCGGATGGGTCATCTCCCGGATCATGGCGGCCACCTGCACCTCGTCGTAGACGGGATGCAGCTCTTCGATCTCTCCCACCAGCTCCTCCAGCTCGTGGGACATGTAGTCGGCGAGGGGCCAGTTCTCCGCCTCGCCCGCGAACCAGAGCGAGGCGTGCCGCATCCCCAGATCCACCATCAGCGTGTGGAGCCCGGGGGTGAACCGATCCGAGAGCTCCTCCCGCAGCTCCACCAAGCGGTCGTCCGGATCGTCCTGGGCCGGGGCACAGGCCGAGAGGACGAGAAGCGGAAGAAGCAGCAGAGCCGTGCGCCCACGATACGGTAGCGAAGAGAGAGATGACACGGTGGGCCTCCGTTTGATTGAGCGTGGATCAGAGCCTTCATCGAGTGCGGATCAGAAGCGTATCGTGGTCCGAATGTACACATCCCGATCCGTGCTCCGCACGGGGGCCCCGGGACGGATGCCTGGACGGTGTTCATCAGAAGCCTTCCTCGGGGGATGGGGGAGTCCTTTCAAGGTGACACTCAAGCAAGAAGAGCGCGGGGGCGAGACACCCCGCACTGGGAGGACGATCCAAAACCATCCGAGTTCCTCAAGGATTCGTGGGACATCCGGTCCGGCCCGCGCGATCCGAAGGCGACTTTCCGTCCCATTCGAACGTGCTACCGCCGAGCTTGATTGACGGGGTTTCCCCGGCATCAGCAGCGTCCGGGTCGATGGGCGAGGCTGGTGTGAGACATGCAGTGGAAAAAGGGCAGGTTGGCGCCCTGCAGGCGCCGCCAGCTGACCCGGAACCTAGAAGGTGGCGCCATGTCGACCCTGACTCGAAGCGTTCCCGCGGCCCTCGCCCTCCTCCTGGGCTGGATGAAGAGGCTCGGCCATGGGGGATGAGGAGAGGAGATACGACCGGCGAGCTTTCCTCACCGCAGTGGCGGCGAGCGGATCGGCGCTGTTGGGCGGGGGCGCCGTCCTTCCCTCGCTCCTGGCCGCGTGCGACGCAACAACGGGCCCGACGCCTCTGCCGGATCCGGGCCGGAGTCCCCTTCGACTCGCACCGCAGATAGCCCCCCACGACCTGACGCTCGTGGCGAGGGAAGGGATGGCCAACGTGGGTGGAAACATCACGGCTTCCGCGTGGCTCCTGAACGACGTCTTGCCCTCGCCCCTCCTGCGGGTGCGCCGGGGAGACCCCTTCCACGTGGTGATGCAGAACCAGCTACCCCAGGACCTGATCCTCCACTGGCACGGGCTGGCACCGCCGGAGGAAATGGACGGCCACCCCCGCTTCGCGGTGGGACCAGGAAGCTCATACGAGTACGCCTTCACGGTGGAGGACAGGGCGGGGACCTACTGGTACCACTCCCATACCCACATGCGTACCGCTGAGCAGACCTACAGGGGCATCGGGGGGCTGCTCATCGTGGACGATGCCGAGGAGGAGGCGATCGGCCTTCCCTCGGGAGCGCGGGAGATCCCGCTGATCCTCCAGGACCGGAGACTCGACGGGAGCGGGCTACCCTACTACTCCCCCTTCGGCCCCGACCTCATGGCCGGATACATGGGCCCCGAGCCCTTCGGCAACGGGGTCCGCCGACCGTTCCTCGAGGTGGACTCCGCGCTCTACCGGTTCCGGGTCCTGAACGCGTCGAACGCACGGATCTTCCGGCTGGGTCGGAGCGACGGCCGGCCGCTGGTCCTCATCGGGAACGACGGAGGACTGATCGAGCGGTCGCGTTCCGTGCCTCATGTGGACATGGGACCGGCCGAACGGGTGGATCTCCTGATGGACCTGAGCGACGCCGCAGTTGGCGACCGGGTCATGCTCCGGTCCCTGTCCTTCAGTATTTCGGGAGGGATGGGGTTCATGGGAGGGTCGAACCGCCAGGGGCAGCCGCTCGACCTGCTCGAGCTCCGGGTGACGCGGCGGGTCGAGGAGCCCGCCAACATTCTCGACGAGCTGTCCTTCGTCCCGGGTCCCGATCCCGTTCACAGCGTTCGGGAGCGGACCTTCCGCTTCACCTCGCAGATGATGGTCCACCGGATCAACGGCCGGTCATTCGAGATGGAGCGGGTGGACGAGCGAGTTCCGTTCGGGGAGACCGAGATCTGGTCCTTCGTGAACGAGAGTGGGCTTCCCCACCCAGTGCATCTTCACGCCACTCATTTCCGGGTCCTGTCCCGGAGCGGGGGTCGAGGGCAGGTCATGCCATGGGAGGCGGGAGTGAAGGACACGGTGCTCCTCCATCCGTTCGAGACGGTCCGTGTGGCGGTGCGCTTCTCGGCGCAACGGGGCCTCTTCCTCCTGCACTGCCACAACCTCGAGCACGAGGACATGGGCATGATGGCAAACATCCTGGTGGAGTGAGCTCCGGGTCCGCCCCCCGGGGTGTTGGCCGACATCAACTCGTAAGGAGGCGGTGAGAACCATGGAAACAAGACGCATCCTGAAAGAAGGGTTCATTGCCGGACTGGTACTGTACATGACCGTCGCCCTTTTCTTTGCGGGGGTGAACGTCCTCGCGGGACGGTCCCCCTTCTACACCGCGCTCGTGCTGGGCCAGCCCCTCCTGGGGGCGGTCCCCGACCCGCTGGATCCCTCTCCGACGGCGCCCGCCGTGATGGCGTTCAACAGCGTCCATCTTTTGGCATCCCTCGCGTTGGGGGCCGCCGCGGCAGTGCTCGTAGGGGCCATCGAGAAAATGCGAGGCGCATGGTACGTCTTCTTCTTCATCTTCGTGGCTGGGTCCATCGTGACGATTGTCGGTCTGGGCGTGCTCACCGCAGAGACCTCGCACCTTCTGCCGTGGCACTCCGTCGCCACGGCCCACCTGGCCGGGGCCGCCACCACGACCGCCTACCTCTGGTGGTCGCATGCCACGCCCGAGCCCGACCTGGGGGAGCCGACGGGATGATCCCGGTTTCTGGACGTCGCGGAGTCCAAGGGCTCGAAGGGTCACTGTCCCCCTTCCGATTTCTCAGATCGAAGCGAACGCTCGCTTTACTTGTGACCGTGGTATAGCCCATGTTCTCCGAACAAATACAACGACGTTTAATGGTATTGACAAAAAGCGAGTGAGCACTCACTTTTCGCCTAGAGTACGTGGAGGGGCCCGAGGCCCGTGATGGGCGGAACGTGTCCCTGCGGAGGAATGAGCCCGGCCCGCTCCCCGGGATGGGCCACAGACGGAGGAGAAGGGCATGAGGAGAACGCTTCGCATCGGGATGGCGACGTCCTTGGCCTCCGCGTGGGCGCTGGGCCTGGCGGGGTCGGTGGCGGGCGCCTCGGCACATCAGGATCCATTCCCCCCCGGCGACTCCGTGCCGGGCGTGGTGCTGACCCTGCAGGAAGCGCTCGTCCGCTCCCTGAAGGTCGCCCCGCGGGTCCGCCAGTGGCGGGCGAGTCGCGAGGCGGCGGAGGCGAGCGCCGGGTGGCTCGCGTCGGCGTACCTTCCCACGGTCACCGCCGGCGTGTCACTCAGCCGAACCCGCTTCCCCACCACGGTGACGCCCATCCGGGAGCCCGGCATCTTCCCGCCCCTCTCCGACCAGATCGGGGAGGCGTCGGTGAGCGCGGCCTGGACCGCCTTCGACTTCGGGAGAGGAAGGGAAGCGCGGAGTGCCGCCCGCACGCTGGCCGAGGCGGCGGGTGCACGGGAGACGCAGGCCCGAATCGAGACGGTGGAGACGGTGGCGGATCACTTCGTCCAACTCGCCGTCCTGGCCGAGGTCGAGGAGGCTCAGGGAGCCCGCCTGGCGAGCATTCGGGAGAACGACGTCCAGGTCCGGGCCCTGGTGGACGAAGGGCGGCTACCGGCCGTGGATCGCCTGCGCATCGCGGAGGTTCTTCTGGAGGCCGAAGCGGATCTCCGGTCCACCCGGGAAGAGGTATGGAGGGTCGTGGCCTCCCTGGCCTCGGAGCTGGCTCTGGACGAGCCGCCTCCTCCGGACCGGATCAGGGTCCCCGAGCTACCCGGCGAGATCCTCCTTCCGGCCCTCGATCCATCGCCCCCCGTCCGGGGACCGCTGGTGGACGGGGCGGAGTCACGCCTCCAGGCGGCGGATCATGAGGCGCGACAGGCCCGGCGGGCCCTTCTTCCCGAGCTCCAGGTGGTGGGCCGCCAGGCGTTCCGGTCCGCTCCGGACATCTCCACGGACGGCGACTGGGCCATCGGCCTCCAGCTTCGCGTTCCCCTCTTCAGGGGCGATGCGCTGACCGGGGTGCAGGTCCGCAACGCTCATGTGCGAGAGAGAGCAGCAGAGCTCGAAGGCGCCCGGTCCGCCGTGGGCACCGCCCTTCGGAATCTGGGCGCTCGGGAGCGGGATGCCCGGGAGCGGATCCGGGTCCTGGATGCAAGGATCGGGCACCTGGAGGAAGCCTACCGGATCGAGACGGCCTCGTATGGCGAGGGGCGGACGACCCTCGCCGAGCTCCTCTCCACCGAAGCCCGCCTGGCCGGAGCCCGGGCCGAGCGCCTCGGTCTCGTGGGGACGGTCCTGCTCGTTCACCTGCGCGCGGCTTCCCTCACCGGAGAGTTGTCGGCGACCACGGCGCGCCACCTGTTGGGAGACGACCGATGAACCGCCGCAGGAGGATCCTGTTCATTCTCCTTCCCCTGGTGCTCATCGGGGTGGGGGCCCTGATCCGGTACGTCGTCGTCCGGCCCGTCCCCGAGCCCCTTGCAGATCCGGGAATCGCCGTGGAGGTGCGGTCTCCGGAGCGGGACACGGCCTGGGTCCGCGTGCCCTACCACGGAACGCTGGAGGGAGAGCGGGACGCGACCCTCTCCTTTCGGTTGGGAGGCGAGGTGGCTCGCCTGCACGTGCGAGTCGGTGACGAGGTGGCCTCAGGAGCCCTTCTCGCGGAGCTGAACGCCGCAGAGCTGGAGGCGGTCCTGGCCCGGGCCCGGGCGGATCTGGCCCGGGCCCGGGCGCAGGAGGCCCACTGGGAGGGTGAGCTCAAGGTGGACGATCGGCTCTTCGAGGTGGGAGCCGTGTCCCGGAGCCGGCTCGAAGCAACCCGGCTCTCCCACCGGAGTTCGGTGCTGGCCCGGGAAGGGGCGGAAGCCGCAGTCACCGAGGTCGAGGCTCGGACGGACGGCGCCCGGATTCGGGCGACCCACCCCGGGATCGTGGGGCGGGTGGAGGTCTCCGAAGGAGAGGGCGTAGTCCCCGGGCAGCCGATACTCACCCTCATGGCAGGGGAGCGACAGGTGAGGGTCGAGGTGCTGGAGCGGGACCGGGTTCGCGGCATCCTTCCCGGGACCCTGGTGCATCTTGCGGCGGCCGGGTGCGCGTCGGGGGAGGGACGGGTCACGACGGTGGATGCCGCCGCCCGATCCCCCTTCGGTGCCACCCGGGTGGTTGTGGCCCCCGCGGAGTCCTGCTTCGGGGCGCTCCCGCCCGGCACGTCCGTGGAGGTCACCTTCCGGGTGGAGGGCACCCACGACGCTCTCTTCGTTCCCCTCTCCGCCGTGGACTTCCGGGGGGGAGCGCCCCGCGTGTTCCGGCTCACCGACCAGGAAACCGTGGAGGCCGTCCCCGTCACGCTGGGTACGCAGCGGGGAGACCTCCAGGAGATCCAGGGACCCGTGAATCCCCATGACCGGCTCGTCGTGGTGGGGACCACCAACCTCCGCTCGGGGGACCGGGTGTGGGTTGTGGGCGAGGGAGCGGAGCGATGAGCTGGGCGTCCCTCTCCCTGGCACGGCGCCACGCGGTCTTCGCCGCGTCCATCGCCGTGGTCGTGTTCGGAACTCTGGCCTGGTTCCGTCTTCCCATTTCCTTGTTTCCGGATACGGCGCCTCCCCTGGTCAACATCGTGACCGCCCAGCCCGGGGCGTCGGCGCTGGATGTGGCGAAGGACCTGTCCGAGCCCATCGAGGAGGAAGTGGCGACCCTGGACGGGATCGCGCGGGTGACCTCCCTCTCCCAGGACGGCCTCTCCGTGGTCACGGCCGAGTTCGAGTACGGCCGGGATGTGGACCTGGCAGCCGTCGACGTACAGAACGCTGTCGATCGGATCCGGGAACGGCTCCCGGCCGGGACGGCCCGCCCCCGGGTCGTCAAGTTCAGCACCGCGGATCGGCCGGTGATCACGCTGGCGGTTCGGGGAAGCGAGGCCGGCGCGGACCCCGCCGAGGCCCGCCGCATCGCGGAGAACCACATCCGGCCCCTGCTCCAACGCGTCCCCGGGGTGGCTTCCGTGGATGTATTTGGAGGAGATCGCTCCCGGATCGACGTGGAGGTGGACCGGAGCGCGCTGGAGGCGGCGGGCCTCGTTCCCGGCGACGTGGTCCGGGCGCTCAGAGAAGGAAACGTGACCCGGCCCGGGGGCACCTTCGAGTCCGGGGGCCGGGAGGTCCTTCTCAGGATCGATCACTCCCCGCTGGACGCGGCGGACCTGGCTCTGCTCCCCGTGGCTTATCGGGAGGGCCAGAGGGTGCTGGTGGGCGACGTGGCCAGGGTCCGGGAGGGAACGGCAGACCGGAGGAGCGCGTTTCGCCACAGGGGGACCGACGCCGTGGCCCTGGAGGTCCTGCAGCGCCAGGACGCGAACACGGTGGGCGTGGTACATCGGGTGGAGGCGCTGCTTCCGGAGCTTCGGGACGCCTTCCCCGACCTGGAGATCGAGGTGGCCTCGGAGGAGGCCTCCTTCACCGATCTCGTGGTCCGGAACATGGGGATGAGCATCGTCGCGGCGCTCCTCCTCGCCGCCTTCGTCGTCTTCCTCTTCCTGGGAAGCCTGAAAGCCTCGGCGGTGATCTCCATCTCCATGCCCATGAGCTTCCTGCTGACCTTCGCCCTCATGTGGGCTACGGGGATGGAGCTCAACCTGGTGACCCTCTCGGCCGTGATCCTGGCGGTGGGGATCGTGGTGGACTCCTCGGTGGTCGTCCTGGAGAACATGACCCGGCATCGACGGGAAATGGGTCTGGATGAGGAGGCGGCGGCGGTGAGGGGCACGGACGAGGTGTTCGGCGCCGTCCTGGCCGGGATCCTCACGACGGTGATCGTCCTCGTCCCCTTTCTCTTCCTGGAGGGGTTCGTGGGCCAGGTCTTCGGTCCCCTCTCTCTCACCCTGATCTTCGCGTTCGCCTCGTCGCTCCTGGCGGCGGTCACCCTGGTACCCCTCCTCGGGGCCCGGATTCTGGCTAAGGATGTGGAGGAGGACGGGAGCGGGTCCATCCTGCGGCGACCCCTCCGGGCCTTCGAATCGGGAATGGATGGTCTCCGTGGGATCTATCTTGGAGCCCTCCGCTGGGCGCTCACCCGCAGGGCGGTGACCCTGGGTGCGGCAGTGCTCCTCCTGGCCGCGGGGACCGTCTCCCTGCTGGCCCGCGGCATGGAGGTGCTGCCGCGACTGGACTCGGGGTCGTTCTACGTCACGGTGGAGACCGAGCCCGAGACGTCCTCCGCCGGAACCCGGCGGGTCGTGGAGCAGGTGGAGGAGCTCCTGGCGGCGGAGCCGCACGTAGTGGGGTTCACCGCCAGGGTGGGGTTCGAGCCCGGGGCTGTCTTCCTGGGTGACGCCGGCGCCATGGGGGTCCAGCAGGCCTTCCTCTCCGTGGAGCTGGTGTCCAGGAAGGAGCGCCCGGAGACGATCTGGGAAATCCAGGATCGCGTCAGGGAAGGCTTGGCCGGCGTCCCCGGCATCCGGACGGCGGTGGTAAAGGAGATGGGAGGGACGGCGAAGGCCACCACCGCGGCGCCCCTGAACGTCCGGATTTCCGGTTCGGACCCCGCGGTCCTGGACGAACTGTCCAAACGGGTGCTGGAGCGGGCCCGGAGGGTGCCGGGAGCGGTGAACATGTACCGCCGGTGGACGCTGGACCGGCCGGACCTCCGGTTGCGGACCGACCCCCTCCGGGCGGCCGAACTGGGACTCACGTCCCAGCAGGTGGTCGATGCCACCTACGGTGTGGTGGAGGGGACGAGGGCCACCACCTGGACGGCCCGGGACGGCACGGAGCTGCCGGTGGTGGTGCGCTACCCCCGGGAGGGTCGTTCGGACCTGGAGTCGATCCTCCAAGTGCACGTCCGGCCCGGCCTGTCCCTGGGAGAGGTGGTCACGGCCGCCTACGAGTTGGCGCCCAACCTGGTCACCCGGGAGAACCTTCTCCCGACCGCCGACGTGGCGGGTTTCCACGACGGGCGAGCCTTCAGCCACGTGGTGGCGGATCTGGAGCGGGAGCTTCGGGAGATCCAGGTACCCCCCGGTTACGAGCTCGAGGTCACCGGCGAGATGACGGACCTCCAGGAGTCACGGGGCCAGATGGTCTTCGCCCTCCTCCTGGCGATCTTGGCGGTCTATCTGCTCCTGGTGGCCCAGTTCCGCTCCTTCGTGCACCCCCTCACCGTCATGCTCGCGGTGCCCTTGGTGGTTGTGGGGGTGGCCGCCGCGCTCATCGTGGCGGGACAGGTGATCTCGATGGCCGTCCTCATGTCCCTGGTGCTCCTGGTGGGGATCGCCGTGAACAACTCCATCATCCTCTTGGACTTCGTCCTCCAGCGCCGCGGGGAGGGAAGCGAGCGGCGAGCGGCCGTCCTGGACGCCGTTTCCACCCGGTTCCGGCCCGTGATGATGACGACCTTCTCCACGGTGGCAGGGATGATTCCCCTGGCCCTGGAGTGGTCCCTGGGTGCGGAGCGGTTCTCCCCGATGGCCGTCGCCATCATCGGGGGGCTCACGGCTTCGTCCCTTCTCACACTCCTGGTGGTTCCGGTATTCTACACGGTGCTCGACGACGTGGAAATGCGATTCCGCCCACCCGCCGGATCGGGATGACGCATGGGAAGAACGACGAAGAAGGATGCGATCCTCGAGGCCGCCCTCGCGCTCTTCGCGGAAAAGGGTGTGGACGCGACGACGACCCGGGAGATCGCGGGGAGTGCGGGGACCTCCGAAGGGAACCTGTACCGGCACTTCGAAGGGAAGGACGACCTCGTCCGGACCCTCTTTCAGGCCTCCGCCCGGCGGTTCGCCACGGCGCTGGAGGAAGCGGCCGGGGACGAAACCGAGCCCCAGGCCAGGCTTCGCGCGCTGGTCCGGGGGGTGTTCGCGTTCGGGGATCGGCACCCGGACGCGTTCACGTTCCTTCTCGCCTCCCACCCGTCCGCCCTGCCCAGAGATCGGGACATGCTCCTGGGACCGTACCCCATGCGCCTCTTCGTCGAGACCCTGGTCCGGGGGGTGAGTCAGGGCGTGTTCCGCCCCGTCGATCCGGTGCTCGCCACCGGGTGGATCGTGGCCATGGCCCAGCGGGCGGTGCTCCTTGCCCGCATGGGCTTCCTGTCCGATGACCGGGAGCGGATCATCGACGAGACGGTGGCAGCGACGCAGCGGATCCTTGCCCGGGGTGGACAACCCAGCTGAACCGGATGGCTGGCGTCCATCACGGCACTCGAGCACGCGGGCCGGAGTCCACCCAACACCCGATCGGCACGTCGATGAAGTCGGGCTCAGCCGGCTCGCCACCCCCGCCCAGATCCCCCGCCCCGCCGTCGCCCGTCCAGGTGAAGTGCCACCACTCCTGGGGGTAGTTCTCCCACCCTTCGACTTCCATGGCGTCGAGGAGCAGGGTGCGATTCCGCTGGACCTCGCCGGAGGCAGTCGCAGTGTGGGATTCAGGCCCGAAGTGGTCGTATTCGGTGCCCATGTCGAGCGGCTCCCCCGACTCGAGCGAGACCACCGTCAGGTCGATGGTGTTCCCCCGGTTGTGGTTGCTCCGACGTGCCACGTACCCCTCGTCCAGGACCCACTCGTTCCCGGTCCTCTCCGCCCACTCCACCATGGCGAGGGTCGCCCGCACGGGCCGGTACGCGTCCCAGACGAGGAGACCGAGTCCCTCCTCCCCCAGGCGGACCTGCACTCCGGCGAGGGCGGCGGCGGCCGAGGGGCGCAACAGCGCGGCGCCCACCTCATATCCGGGGAGGGGCTCGCCGGTGAAGTTGTCCTTCGTGGCGTACCGGATGTCCTCCCGAAGGTCCGCGATGGAGTCGGCCAGGACCACGAGCATCGGCATCTCCTCGGCGGCCGGGCAATCCTGGACCTGGGCCGTTAGTCCGGATGCGGGTGCGAGGAGCGCGAGCAGGAGCGCGCCGGCGGTGCGTGGCATAGGCGTTTTCCGTTCAGGGGTGCGGTTGACGTGCCGGGGCCTCGCACCCAGCGGCGAAATGGGTAGATTTACCAGGCTGGGCCGTGGGCTCGGCGACACGCTGCGATCCATTCCATCGGAGGAGCCGGCTCGGTGACCGGAAGTCATATCGTGATAGTGGGCGCGGAGGGGCCGTCGACGCGAGCCCTTGCGACACCACTCGCGCGCCTCGGGTATGCCGTTGAGACCGTCCTCGACGTCGACGGGCTCGTGGGTTCGGACTCCGCGCCGGAGCCCGAACTCCTGCTAGTGGATCTCGCGTCGTTGCCGGAGGGAAGCACGCTTCCCCAGGACACCCTCGAGAATGCCGAAACGCCGGTCCTCTTCGCGGTCCCGTCCCACGAGCTCGGATCGGGCATGCACCCCGCCCACAGCAATCCCGCCCTCTACCTCGTAACTCCCTTCACGGACCGGGAGCTCCATGCTACCGTCGAGCTGGCGCTCCGGAGCCACGACGCGGCCAGGGCCGTGCGAAAAGCCGAGGAACGGTTCTTTCAGAACTCCCTGGACCTGATGTGTCAGCTCGGCTTCGACGGGTATTTCGAGCGCCTGAACCCGGCCTGGGAACGCATCCTCGGGTTCAGCCTGGAAGAGCTCACTTCCCGGCCGTTCCTCGAGTTTGTGCACCCCGATGATCGGGAGCGGACACTCGCTCAGAACGCGCAGGTACGGAGCGGTGGACGGGCCCTGGGCTTCGAAAACCGGTACCTCTGCAAAGACGGTTCGTACCGATGGCTCCACTGGAACGCCACACCCGACGACGGTGCAGGCCTCATCTACTCCATGGCACGCGACGTGACGGAGCACAAGCATGCGGCGGCGGAGCGTGAACGGCTCGTCGCCGACCTCCAGGCCGCACTCGCCGAGGTCCGGACCCTGCGGGAGATCCTCCCCATCTGCTCGTACTGCAGGAAGGTCCGGGACGACGAGGACTACTGGGACACGGTCGAGGCCCACATCGCCCGTCACACGGGTAGCCGTTTCAGTCACGGCATCTGCCCGAGCTGCATGGAGACCGAGGTGGAGCCCCTGATCCAAGCGCTCGAGGGGGAACAGGACACTAGTAGGTGAACGTCGAGGTGTTGCTGAACTCCGAGCAGTGGCTGGGCAGGCAGGCGCGGACTCGATAGGTATAGGTTCCACCGCTCTCGAGGTTCGATCCCGGCTCCTGGGCGAACGTGCTGGTCGTCGTGAGGATGTATATCCAGCTCCCGCTGGGCTCCCGCATGCGCTGCACATGGAAGGTCACGCCGGAGTAGGTCTCCGTGTCGTACTGCCAGTTCATGTAGATGTCTCCATCCGGCCCCGCAGAGAACTGCGTCGGCGCCGGGAGGACCTCGTGCGTGGTGAAGCTCAGGGTCGAGCCGGTTGCCTGTCCCGCCGCGTTCTCCGCCACGATGCGGAAGTAGTGAGTGGTCTGGGACTGAAGGTCAGCGAGATCCTGGAGCACCTCAGTCGTACCGTTGAGCCCGGAGAGGCTCTGTTCGGGCGTTGTACGTGCATCACTCAGGTTCGAGGCCAGTCCCCATTCGAACCAGACCCGGGTCGAGCTGCCGTTGGGACTCACCTGGCCACGCAGGGTGGCCGAGTTCGAGCCGATGTCGTCGGGTGTGAAAGTCTGTACGTCCGGCAGGAGGGCCTCCACGCTTACGGTGGCCTCGCCTTCGACGCCATCCACCGCCGCCCGGATGACGGCCGTCCCGCCTCCCCGGCCCGTGACGAGGCCCTGCTGATTTACCGAAGCGACGGACGTATTGGACGATGACCAGGTCACGGCCCGATCCAGAACGCTACCTCCGGCATCGCGCACCGTGTGCGAGAGCTGCACCGTGCCACCGAGCTCGATGTTGGAGGCGGCGGGCTCGACCTGCACCGTCGCTGGCGCCGGCCGAACCTGCACGACGACGGTCCCGCTCAGCGAGCCGACGCTTCCCTGGATGCGGGCGTCGCCCTCGGAGCGCGCAGTAACGAGGCCCCGGGGCGTGGCCTCCGCCACGTCCGGATCCAGAGACTCCCACTGGAGACTCAGCCCTGGTATCACGTCACCGGTGGCGAACAGGACCTGGCCTTCGAGCTGCAGGGTCTCGCCCAGCGAAGCAAGGGCGGGCGGGGGTGGTGGGAGAGAGATATTCGCCGGAACGGGGGTGAGCTCGACCTCGGCCGGGCTCGTGTCCCCGACCCGCAGCTCCAGCAGCGCCTCGCCCCGGAACAGGGGATCCGTGCCGCGCCGGACCTCCACGAACAGCTCAAAGTCCTCTGACGCCCCAGCCAGATCCACTGCGAGTTCAACGCGGATCTCGGTGCCGCCCGGGGTTACCTGAACGACCTCTTCCACGGCGGTGTCGCCCGATTCCGGTCGGGTGAGCCGTATGAATGCCCGATCTGCCTTGCCAAAGGCGTCTTCCTCACTTTGGGCGGTCTGACCCGGGTCCAGGGCGTAGCTCAGTGCCAGCACGGAGCCAACTGGGGACGCGGGTTCCTGGAGAAGCTCAGAGCAAGCCGGAAGAAGCCCGGCGAGGAGGGCCACAACCAGCCAGAAGCGGAGGCTCCGCATCGAACGCCGGGCGCCGCTCATCGTTCTCCTCCACGGCGGAGGCGAAGGCCCGCGTCGAACCCGACGAAGCTGCTCGAGCTCCCTTCGCGAATCACGGCGCTGCCGAAGCGAACCCGGACGGACGGCACGACCAGCATGCCTCCCGCCGGCACCTCGACGCTGGTCCCCACTCCGGCGAGCAGGCCCTGATCCTCACCTCCTTCACGGCGCAGGACCCGGACCTCGGCCGACGGCGCCAACACGAATCCGGCCCATGGTCGGCGAAGGCCGATGCCGGCGTAGAACAGGCCCTGCGAGGGCCGGTTCTCCAGGCTCTCGAGGTAGGTCCCCTCGGTGCGATGGAGATATCCTCCATAGGCAATGGAGCTGCCGGTCGCCCCGACCGGGAACGCATACGAGCCCACGAACTGGATCCGGTTGCCCGAGCGGAAGAGGTTCTGCCCCTCCAGTTGGTCCTCACCGTAGCGTTGGAAGGCCGCCTGGACGGTCAGCCTCGAGGCGGAGCCCACATCCCGGTCGACGCCCGCCTGCACCTGCAGGACCGGGCCGGGTCGGTAACCGAACGTCTGGCCCTCCAGCGGATCGAACTCACCCGGCACCACGAATGCCCCACCGACGGACACATTGCCGAAGCCGGTCGTGTGGATGAACGCAGCCTCGGCGCCCAACCCTCCTCCACTACCCCAACTCGAGATGTTGAAGGGAAGCAGGTCAGCCGCCAGGATCCCGGCCAGAGCCGCCTCTTCGCCGGAAAAGCTGCTCGTGCCGGTGGGGAGAACGGCAATCGCGGCCAGGCTCAGTCGTTGGTCCAGGAGCTCGTCGGTTCCCAGCCGCAAACGCGTATCCGTCGGTCCGGAGAGCGTCGTCGTGGTGCCGTCGGGCCGTTCGATCTCCCCGCGGGCGAAGGCGCCCGAAACGTCCAGATCCATTCCCCCGACGAGGGAAATGCGCACGGCCAGGGGTACCGACAGGAGCGATACGGACCGGAGGGCTACCGCATCCTCGTCGGAGAACTGAAAGAGCTGGAACTCCACGCCTCCGCCCCCCGAGACACCTGATGCTGCATTCTGGGCACTGCCCGTGGCCGGGCCCATGCAGAGGCCGATGCCGAGCAACAATCCCGCAGGCAAAACGCGGAACAGTGCCCTACCCGGCAGGAAACTGAGTGGCTCTTCCATCAGTCCCGTCCTCCCGTCGGGCGCAGGATGATCTCGATGACCGAAAGGCCGGGCCGAAGCCCTTCCCTGCCAAGGAACTCCGCGGCCGGATCCCTTCCCCCGGGAGACGGGATCATTCCCGTCAGCGCTCCGAAGTCCACCTGGGGCGCAGGAGCCGCCTGTGGAGGAGGTAGCTGGGGCTGTGCGACCTGGGCGAGGCGCTGGGGCGTTTCGGTCGAGGCGTGCGCCACTCGGGCCATGCGCTCCCTGGCCTGCTGGGCCGGAACGAAGTCGGGGTCCTCTTGAGCGGCCTGCTGATAGAGGTCGGCCGCGGTGGCCCACGCGCCGCGATCCTCGGCCTCGAGCGCCCGCCCGTAGAGGATGAGGGCCCTGAGGTTCTGGGTGGGCCGCTCCATCACCCGCTCGCGCTCCGCCGGCGTGAGCTGGATACCCATAGACTCGAACAGGGCGAGGACGAGGCGCTTCTCGAGGTCGAAAAAGTTCTCCAGAGCGTCGGCCTCCGTGAGGGTGGCCGGGTCCTCTTCGGCACCCACCCGGACGAGTCCGGCCAGGATCTCGATCCGCGCTTCCTCCCCGTCGATGTGGCCCTGAACCACCCGCTCGGCGCCCAGGAGTCGGCCCGTGCGCGCGGCGGTTGCCGGGTCCACATAGCCCTCTTCGGCCAGCCGCATCTCGTCCAGGAGAAGGCGGACACGAAGACGCTCCAACACGGCTATCCGATCCACCTGTGACAGGTCGCTCACCACCATCTCGGCGAGGGCCGTCCCCAGCGGGGCCAGCTCGGGGTCCGCGCCAGTGAAGCGGAAGGGATATACCGCCACCGTTCCCCCCATCGGGGGCCGTTCGGTGAGGATGGCCTCGTTTTCGAGGGATTCCCGAACTTCGGCCTCGAGCGCCCGCCGCCTCAGCAGGGGAAGGCGTCGTTCAGCGGGATCCCTCAGGAGCTGGACCGGAGCCGAGGCGACCACCTCTTCCATGGCCTCCCGAGCCTCCGTCCACTGTCCCATCTCCTCGTAGGCGAGCCCCAGGTAGAAGCGGACCACTGTATTGTCGGGCGCGCGGTCGGCCGCTGCTTCCAGCGCATCACGGGCGTCCTCGGCCCGGCCCACGTCGAGGTAGGCGACGCCCAGGCGAAGCTGGGCCAGCGCGTCCCCCGGCCCCAGTCGGACCCGCTCCTCGAGCGCCGGAATCTCGGCGGGAGAGGGGGGAGACAGAGGCCCCTGCACCGGAGCGCACGCCGTCGAGGCCAGCACCAGGCAGGTGACCGCCAGAACCAGACGTCCCAGCGGTCCCAACGCGGTCGGTGTGTCCATGGAGACTCCTGGGCAGGCGCTCAAATCGACGGATCCAGCGACGGGGGAAGGGTGACGATGCGGAAGAGCATACTTCGCATACTCCCCCGTCACTTATACAACTGGGAGCTGTTGGACGCCAGCAGCACGGGAGAGATCACTGATCGGGGATCAGGCGGTACACCCCGCCACCTCCGCCGGACGACGCGAGGAGAGCGAGGAGCCCCGCAGCGGAGGCGCCGACGGCGGAGGAGGAGAGGGACTGGTTGACCGTCACGGCATGACCAGAACCTTCGTCTGGCTGGGGGCGACCTGCGACCCCGGAACATTGGCGTTCATCCCGTTCTGACCGGTGGGCGCCAGGTGATGCACCAGAGGGTGGCCCTGGATCTTCACCTTCGAGCTCCCCTTCTTGTACGTGATCTTGCTCATGTTCTGGTTCGAGACGACGCCACCCAGAGTGCCCGCCTCGTCGCCCTGGGAGCGGGGCATCTCGCTCTTCTTCGTGACCGCCGGCTTTCCCGTGATCTTCACCTTCGTAGAGGTCTTCTTCGCCTGGGCCACCATACCGATGTTGGGATAGGGCACGGGGATGGGGCTCGGGGCGGCCGGGGTCTTGCACACGTCCGGGAAGGCGAAGCACTGGCCTCCCTTCTTGCACGATGCTGGAAACACGATTCTCCCTCCTTATGCGGTCAACCCAGGTGGATCTGGTCTCCCTTCACCTTGAAATCTTCGTCGGACTTGAGGTGGGCCCGTTTCGCCTTGAGACGGTACGTGGAGTCCACCAGGGTGCGGATGCGGCCGGCGCGTATCTCCAGGA
>JBBDRS010000034.1:0-27057 GCA_040905325.1 Gemmatimonadota bacterium | reverse complement strand
GGCGGACATTTCTGTTTCACTCGATGGGGGGACTTTTCTGAATCAATGCGACAATCCATCCTACCGAATACCTCAACGGTCCGGACCCTCCACCCCGTCAACGGCCGTCGTGGGAATGGTCGTGCGGCCCGTCGCCATGGACATGCCCATGCGCCTCGTCATCCCGGTGATCCTCGTAGTGCTGCCGGAGAAGATCCTTCCCGTAGTCGTTCGCGTTCGGGGTGCGGACGACGCTGTGGATGTGGCGCCGGTCCGGCACCCTGGGACCATCGAGACCCACCGGGAGCTGGTGGTCGAACTCGATGAGGATGACGGGACTCTGGACCCGGTAGTAGAAGGTGTCGTCCGGCCCCGTGTCCCCGATTCAGGCGAACCAGGTGTCATCCATGTGCGCCTCCACCTCCTCCATCCTCACCCGGGCGTGCCCGTCTGCCATGTTGCCAACGCACGGATGCCTTCGTAGTCCAGCACGAGGTTGTCCTGGAAGGCCTGCGCCACCGCGTTGTTTTCGGTCTTCGCGCCCGTCACCCGGGCCACCATCTGCTGCTCCGCCCCCAGCGAGCGCATGAGCGCGAGTCCCAGAGCCTGCTCCTCCTGCAGGACCTGGGTCCCAGCGTACTGGCCGCTCTCCGCGATCACAGGCTCCGACCCCATGAACGTCGGCGTCATGACCACCTGGTCGCCCAGGACGAAGTAGTTCATGACGAGGTGGTGACCGTCGAGCTGCCATCCCCAGGGCTCCGTCTCGGAGGGCTCGCCCATCACCGTGACCCAGTAGAGGAACTCCCCGTACCGCTCGAAGTTGTCGAGGATCTCCGCGAGATATCCGTTGAGCCGCATGATGTCCCGGGTCTGCTCAAAGCCACGGGCGCTGAGCGCTTCCCGGAAGAGGCCGAAGGCAAGTCCGCGCTGCTCCTCGCTCATCTCCTCGAAGCTCACCCCCTGCCGCTGGGACCCGCTGGTGTTGCTCCCCATCCTCCATTCCAGGTCGTCCACCGGGAAGGTGGTCCTCTCCCTCTGTTCGGGGGAGAGGCCGTCCAGGAAGGTCTCGGCAGCGAGGCGGATCGGGGCCGTGGAAACCCCGGTGGACCGGATCGAGAAGAGTTCGGGGACGATCTCCCCGTCGGAGGTGACCCCGAAGAAGGGCGCGGAGAGGGGGTCCTGGGGCTCGTGATCGGCTCCGGCGAGCTGGAACCCGAGGAACCCGAGCGCCACCGCGCCGGCCGCGACACCGGCCAGAGCAACGCCGCGGTGACGCCGGGGAGAGGAAAGCGGACGCGGTCGGGACATGGTCGCTCCTCGGCGTGTGGCCCTCCGCGGATGGGAAGGCGTGGTCAGGTGCAGGCTTTCCATAATATGCGACGGGGACCGCCGCCGCCGACAGGAGCGCCTCCCGTCCAGGAAGGCCGTTGTAGCTGTGGAAGTTGCATTGCCGCGGGCGGGAGGTTAACTGTGAGTGCTGGAAGGTCCGGTCGCGTTGTGCGCGGCTGCACCCCGCAAACCAGGTCATGCGATCACCACCGGTCACGCGACCCCCAGCCCCGTATCCCATCGAGGGAGTCTGTCCCGTCATGACCATCTCCGGCCGAGTCGCCCCGAGCCTTCTCGCGCTCCTCGTCTCCACCGCGCTCCTGGGGGCTGCCTCCCCGGTAGGGGATCGCACCGACTGGGAGGAACGCCTCGCTCGTTCCATCCCAACCCCGGAAGAAGTCGTGGTGGCACGCTCCGCCGGCGGCGTCGTGGCCACCCTGAACGAGGAGGCCACGAGGGTCGCCACCCGGGTTCTCGAGGAGGGCGGGAACGCCATCGACGCGGCCGCAGCCGCCTGGATGGTCCTCGCCGTGGTGTCCCCCAACCAGACCGGTCTCGGCGGTGGCGGATACATCCACTACCACGACGCGTCGAGCAATCAGACGTACTTCGTCGATGCCAACGTGCGGGCCGGGATGAACGCGAGCCCCACGAGCCTCCTGGACGAGACGGGGGAGCCCCTCTCCAATTCGGCACTGCGTGCGAGGGGGATGGGGGTCGGCGTCCCCGGGATGGTCCGCGGGTTCGACGTCGCACTCCGCAGATGGGGCACGCGGCACTTCGACGAGCTGGCCGGCTCCGCGATCCTCCTCGCCGAGAACGGGTGGGAGGTGGATCGCGAGCTCTCCCTCCGCATCCACCAGACGCACGAGAACCTGGACGAGCACGCCCGTGCCATATACCTCCCGGAAGGTGAGCCCCTCGAACCGGGTGACCTCCTCGTGCAACCCCAGAAGGCCCGGGCGCTCCGCCTCATCGCCGAGGGGGGATCGGAGGCGTTCTACCAAGGCCCGATCGCCGAGGCGGTGGTGGCGCATGTGCGGGGGCTCGGAGGGTTCCTGACCCTAGAGGACTTCCACCGCTACAACGCGAGTGTTGACGTCCCCCTCCGCTTCGACTTCGGGGAGTACCAGATCGCGACGAACCCGAACATCCAGGGAGGGGCGACGCTGGCGACCCTGCTCGGGCTCCTCGCGCCCCTCGACCTCCTGGAGCACGACCGGCGCTCCGCCGCCCACTATCACCTCCTGATGGAGGCCACTCGCCTGGCCTCGGCAGGCACCAACGACTACTTCGCCGACCCGGAGTTCGTGGATCGCCCGTCGCAGGCGCTCCGCTCGCGCGGGTTCCTGGAGTCGCGCTGGAGCCAGTTCGACCCCGAGCGAAGGAACTCCGATATCGACGCAACGAACCCCTGGGACTTCCAGGTGGGAGGTCCGTACCGAACCAGGGGGCACCACTCCGACTACGACGAGACGGCAGTCGCCGACAAACGGGACGAGGGTGAATGGGACGAGGGCACGGACCACTTCACCATCGTGGACCGGCACGGGAACGTGGTCGCCGTGACGAGCACCCTCGGGACCGCCTGGACTGCCGGTCACATGGTGCCCGAGTACGGGTTCATGCTGAATGTGACCGGTGGGTACTTCGACGGGGAGCCGGGAGGCGCCCACGAAATCCGGGGTGGCAAGCGACCGCGCAGCAGCATGACGCCTACCCTGGTGTTTCGCGACGGTGAGCCAATGATGACGGTGGGATCCCCGTCGCCCGCGGGAATGCAGCACGTGCAGGTGCTCCTGAATGTCCTCGTGCACGGGATGGATCTCCCGCACGCCCTCGCGGAGCCGAGGATCCTTCCCGGAGGAGGCTGGGAGGACGGGATCCCGATGGAGGTCCTCGAGGAGCTCCGTTCGCGAGGCCACGAGATGGACGAGGAGTGGGGTGCCGTGGGCGCGGTCTCCGTTGTCCTGAAGGATGGCCACGAGTGGATCGGCGCCGCCGACCCTCGCCGGGACGGTGTCGCGATGGGGGCCGGATCGGGAGGCAGGATCGACGACTGAGACAGGGACTCGAGCCCGGGGTGTGAGGCCGCCCGGGACCGGCGCTCGGATCGACACTGGGAACGGCACTCGAAACGGCTCCGGGAGCAGCCCCTGGAGCAACTCCCGGAACGGCTGCAGGGGCATAGGACTCCTTGCTACGCCGCCCGTTGCAGGATAACGTCAGGTTGGAGGCGTCCGGCTTGATGAGCGGCGTCGACCGGCAACCTTACCGGCCCCGGTGATTCGGCGCCGGTGGCGTCCGGCGCACCCGGGCGTCCGAATCGTTCGTGTCCAGTCAAGGTTCCGGAGGCCTGTCAGAATGGTCGATCCCAGCCAGTCGATGCCCTTGTCGGACCCCGCCTGGGTAGCCGTCGTTTCCACCGACCCGGAGTTCCGCAACAAGGTTCGGGAGATGCTCGACGCGCCCGCCCTTCCGGTTGCCCTCGCCCTCGCAATCGACTGCCCCTTCGGTGCCATCACCGACCTCGAAGAACAGGAACTCCGGAAGGCCGGCCCCGAGATCCTGATCGTGGACCTCGACTCCGACCAGGAGGCCGGACTCGAGTTCATTCGCTCGACCCTCGAGGCGGGCCACGCCTCGGGTGTGATTGCTGCCAGCCACGACCTCTCCCAGGACGTTCTGCTGCAGGGGCTCGAAACCGGCGTCTCCGAGATGATCGCCAAACCACTGGACGCGGATCAGGCTGCCGCGGTGATCGGGCGGACCCTCCGCAAGACGGGGCGGGCATCCCGGCCGGACGAACCGGAAGCCGAGGAAGAGGGGAGAATCCTGGCTCTATTCGGAGCGAAGGGAGGGGTTGGCACGACCGCGTTGAGCCCAGGCCCGCCGCCCATCGGCTGATCCTGGAGTCGACCTACGGCGATCGCTCGCACACGGACGACGACGCCGAGACGGTGCTCGCCAGGGCCATGCTTCCGACGCTTCGGTCCGGTGGAGAGGTGATGGTCCCCAGCTTTGCAGTGGGCCGAGCCCAGTTGATCCTGCTCCTCATCCTCCGCCTGATGCGGCGGGACGCACTCCCCCACGTCCCGGTCTACCTGAACAGCCCGATGGCGATCCGAGCTTCCAGGGTTCACCTCATGCACCCGGAGGAATTGCGGCCGACCGAGGAGGAACTCCGCGCGGCGCTCGAACTCCCGACCTGGGTCGAGCACGTGGATGAATCCCGCGAGCTGAACCAGCGCCGGGGACCCATGATCATCGTGGCCGGGGCGGGGATGCTCTCCGGGGGACGCATCCTCCATCACCTCACGGCGTTCGGACAGGACTCCCGGAATGCCCTCCTCCTCACCGGCTACCAGGCAGAAGGGACGCGGGGGAGGGACCTGCTGAGGGAACAGCGATCCATCCGGGTTCACGGCTGATGGCTCGAGGCGTCGTGCCGCATCCAACAACTCCGTACCGCCATGCTCGACCATGGTCTGGAGCACCTCCCTGATCCGAGTGGTGTCGTCCGATCCCGCGATCGAGGCGAACGTGGCGGAGCTTCCCAGCCCGACGAGTGGGATCCGTTCGCCGGAGGATGGGATCGGGCGCGTCATCAACTCCGCCCGATGGAAGGCCTCCAGCAGGCGTGGGTTCAGCGAGAACGCGGCGGCGCCGGCTCCCGCGGCGGCGGTCAGTCGGAGCCTTTCACGTCGACTCAGCATCATGTCCCTCCTAATTCGGTTCATGGCCACTCACGGGCACCTGGACGTCGGCCTGTCGATGTCCATCCCGGGCGGATCAGCCCGGATCCTTCCCTGCGCTCGACGCCAACACGCGCTCAGCCCCACCGTGCACCCAGCTCCACATCACGTTGTCCGTCGCCAAGGGGGATCACCTTGGCATCGACATCGAAGTCGCCGCCTGGCCACTTCACGCCCCCTCGAATCGCGACCGGGAATGCGGGGAGACCGGCAACCTCGGGGCCGACGCGCAGGAAGAGCCCGGGATCCCCGAGCCCCAAGATACTCCGATTCCCCCCGAAGTCATCGTAGCGGAGCCGGTGGATCGGGAGTTGGGCCCAGGCGTCGACGCCCCTGATGACCCCCACGGCTTCGGTCAGGAATGCCGAGGACGTGACCGCGTGACCGCCGTTCAGCAGTCGTCCGTGTTCCCCATCGCGATCGAACTGGTCGCGCGTGTCCTGGTGGTAGAGGGTCAGGTCGGCCCACCCGACTCCCGGGGATTCGATCCATTGCGCGTCAGCAGATGGCGGAACCAGGGCCGCGCCAAGGACGAGCGCCGTCATCCATGCTGAGGCCGCTGCGGGTGCCGGCGGCCGCCTCGAGGGAGCTGGGGAGTTGTTCGACATCGTATTCAGGACTCCTACCCCCAGATGGAGGTGCGGGGGTGGAAGGCGGCCCATGCGAACCAGAAGGCCACGTAAGATGTCTTGATCTGCTCGAGTCGCGCCCCGACCAGCGGTCCGTCGATTGCTTTGCCGCCCAGGTTCCACAGGGATCCGGTTTCCTCGTCCATGATACTCCCGTCGGTAACGATGAAGCTGAGGCTCTGTCCGTCCACACGGAGATAGTAGGCGACCGCACCCTGGCGCGCCCGGTCCCAGAAGACCGTGACCAGGCGATCGTCGCCGATCGCCTCCACGGCGGCCACGGCGCCCTCGGCGTCCAGGGCCTCGTAGGGAAAGGCAAGTGCGGGGCTTCCTCCCGGGGGACCCATTGTGCCGAAGCTTGAGAAGATTCCGAGCACCCGCTCCTTCAGGGGACGGCGTCGATCCAGCGGCGGCACCGGAAAGAAGATCTCCTCATTGTCCAAGCGCTCGTAGCCACCGTACGGGTAGGAGTAGTTCGCGAAGGCCTGCCCCTGGGTAGGGACATCCGCAGGGACGCGTGTGTCGGGGTAGAGATCCACCCAGCCGGCCCAGGTCATTTCCATGGCCGGAACCATGCGCAGCACGGTGCCGGTGGCGCCTCCACACCGTGCACGCCGATCCATCTGGGGCCAGAAGGACTCGCGGTCTTCTCCGGTCGTACATCACGAGATTCGTCTGATAGAGGACGCCCGAAACCCCGAACGCTGCACCCCCCACCGAGGCTCGATCGAAGAGGAGGCTCGATCCGGTGAGCGGGCAATACGTCACCGCCACCTGATGGTCTCCCACGTTCAGGTTGACAATCTCGTGAAACCACCCGATCGGGTGTGGAATGGCTATCGCCTGCCCGTCCAGCACGATTCAACGACCCGATCGTCAGGACGGATGTAGGCGGCGGCGGGAGCGCCGGGCCCCGTCATGATCGGGTCGGTCAGGGCGGGGATTGCATGTCGTGCAACCCCTCCGTCGAAGATGTCCAGCGACGAGATGTCGCACGGGTCGTTCGGCCCCGGTCCGGTGCCTCCGAAGGTGGTCGGTCCGTTGTCGCACGCAGCAAGGGAGGCCACCATTAGAAGGGGGCTGAGGCGGGCTGATAGGTTCATGATTGGCCTGCGGTTTCGGGGTGCTTCGACGTGCGAGTGGCGGCCTTCCCGGCTGCCTGGCCGGTGGGGTCCCTTCGCCCTGATGAATACCTGACGCCGGGTTTCAGTTCCCGATGACCTCGCTCAGTGGTGCCGGAGTCGACGGACCGTCTGGCACGCCCGATCGGAACCTACGCCTTCCAACGACGCATCACCGGGGGCACCTGATCACTCCGTGGCCCGCGAACGCGGGCCCGTTCTTCCTGGCCTGCCCCTGACCATGGCCCGGCATCGGGGGCAGACGGAGAAGAAGGGTAAAGCGCGTCGTCCGCTCAATAAGCGTCCCGATCGCGGACTTCTTCAGCCCGATGATGAGGTCGCCCCCCCACTGGCCGGGAACAGCTCGATCCTCCACCTCGGCAGGGCGCTCGCTGATGTGGATGTCGGGGGTGACGAAGGACTTTCCTCGAGCCCGTGCCCATCTCCGATGTCTGCGACCGCCACGGCCTTCGTCCCGGCCAGTTCTACACCTGGCAGAAGCAGCTCTTCGAGCAGGGAGCCCAGGTCTTCCACCGCACCCCGGATCGCAACGAGCGAGAGATCAAGAAGAAGCTACAGAAGCTCCAGAAGCTCCAGGACCAGACCCGCGAGAAGGACGAGGTCATCGCCGAGGTCACCAAGGAGCTCGTGTTCCTAAAAAATCCGATGGGGGAACTGACCGGCCAATGGGTTCCCCCCTCCGAGACTGTGTCGTGGACTTCATCGGACACTGGAGCCGGCGCACCGGGCTCCCTCAGCACCCTCGTCGTCTGGCTCGGCATCGCTCCCAGCAAGTACTTCGACTGGAAGAAGCGCTACGGCCGGGCCAACGAGCACAACGGTCAGATCCCGCGCGACTTCTGGCTCGAGGACTGGGAGCGCGAGGCCATCGTGGCCTTCCACGACGCTCACCCCCTGGAAGGCTATCGCCGGCTCACCTTCGTGATGCTCGACCACGATGTGGTGGCCGTCAGCCCGTCGACCACCTACCGCCTGCTCAAGGGCGCCGAACGCATGCGCCGCAAGAAGCCCGCAAAGGAGGAGCCCAGCCCCATCCAGCAAGCATGAATCACACCAGCGTCGCTTCGCTCCGACTCCCGGTCACCCTGCCCCGGAACCCCCGGTCCACTTCCTCCGAAACCCGTGGTCCACTTCCTCCGAAACCCGTGGTCCACTTCGCCCGGAATCGCTGGTCCACTTCACCGGAATGCGCATCCGAGCGGTACTCGCCCGCCTGCTGCGTAAGCGGAAGTTCGAGTTCGACGTGGAGCGGGCCATCTTCCTCACGGTGCTGCACCGGCTCTTCTCGCCAGGCAGCGATCGTGCGGCCGAGTACTGGCGCCACGGCTACCGGATTTGGGGAGTTGAGGCGCTGGACCTGCACCGCCTCTACCGGGCGATGGCGCAGCTCGGCGAGGAGTTCGGCGCAGCCGGCCAGGTGGACGCCTCGCGCTTCGGGCCCCGCACGCAGAAGGACCGCATCGAGGAGGAGCTGTTCGCCTAGCGGCGCGACCTGTTCAGCCACCTGGATCTGGTGTTCTTCGACACGACCTCGATCTACTTCGAGGGGAGGGGCGGCGAGGAGCTGGGGCAGTTCGGCAAGAGCAAGGACCATCGCCCGGACCGGCATCAGATGATCGTGGGAGCCGTGCTCGATCACGAGGAGCGCCCCATCTGCAGCGAGCTCTGGCCCGGCAACACGACGGACGTAAAGACGCTGCTGCCGGTGGTGGATCGGCTCAGGAGCCGCTTCGCGCTCGACGAGTTGTGCATCGTGGGCGACCGGGGGATGATCAGCGCCGAGACGATCCGGGAGCTTCAGCACGAGGACCGGCGGTGTCACTACATTCTGGGCGCCCACATGCGGAGGGTCAACGAGGTCAGCGAGGTGGTGCTCGCCGACCCTGCGCCCTTCGAGGTGGTGCGAAGCCCGAGGCAGACGAGCAAGGATCCGGCTCCGCTCCAGGTCAAGGAAGTCCGGGTCGAGGCGCGGCGCCACGTTGTGTGCTACAACCCGGAACAGGCCAAAAAGGACCGAGCCGATCGAGAGGCGATCCTGGCGGGGCTCGACGAGCAGCTCCGCTGCGGGGACAAGAGCCTGGTCGGCAACGAGTGATATCGGAAGCACCTGAAGGCTCGGGGCGCGCGCTTCGACATCGACTGGCCCAAGGCCGAAGCCGAGGCCCGCTACGACGGACTCTGGGTGCTCCAGAGCGACCTCGAGCTGGAGGCCGTCGAGGTCGCCCTCAAGTACAAGGAGCTCTGGCAGGTGGAAGCGCTGTTCCAGCAGGTGAAGTCCGTGCTCGATACCCGGCCCATATAACATCAGCGGGACGACACGATCCGGGGCCACGGTCTTCTGCTGCTTCCTCGCCCTCGTGCTCCTCAACGCGCTCGAGCGCCGCATGCATGACCGCGGCTTCGAGTATGAATGGGCCCCGGCTCCGTGAGGATCTGGACGCCCTGGAAGAGATCCGGCTCGAGGCCGTGGGCCGCGAGGTCCTCCTCCGCAGCATCCCCCGCGGTGCAGCAGGGCGGGCGCTCCAAGCCACCGGAGTCGCACTCGGCTCCGCCGTGCGCTTCATCGACGAGGGCTCCGACTCGGCCGCCTGAGGCTGCGGCGCCACCGGCCGGCGGAGGCACGTGTAGTGGCAACGCGCCTTCCCACGCCCCCAAGAGTCCCTGTTGTGGCATCATTTGGAAATCGCAGCTGTCAAAGTTGGGGTTGGGATTGACTCCAGCCTTGCGTTCTCCTGGCACCCGTCTCAACTTTGGATTTTCGGATGGGGGGCGTTTGAAATTCCTACTGTTTAGAGTCCCGTACATTGGAGCGCGCCGCGTCGCTGGTGGAGCGTCCGGCCGAGGAGTTCTTCGAACGAAGAGGCTGGCCCTTGCGCTCCTCGGGATGGATCCCCAGCCCGCGATGGAGTGGATGCCCGAAGACATCCACGGCGCGGCTACGGTCGGAAGGAGCAACGGGACGCGCTGCGATCTGCTCTTGAGGGGCGTTAGCTCCGGGCGAGGGGGCCGGTGAGGCATCCTTGACCGCCATTGCCGCCTCGCCGTATCATGACCGGCGCACCCGACAGTCCCAAGTCCACACCGCGATCCCGACCGGCCCCGTCCGGGCCGCCGCCACGAAGTCGCGGCATCTGATCGGAGGACACCATGCACCGTGCACGCGCCGCGCAGGCCGTCGTCGTCTGCGCCACTCTACTGCTCATCGCGCCGACCCTCGCCGGCGCCCAAGGCACCCTCGAGGAGTACGAACGGGCCAATACCATCGGCGAGAGGTTCCACGCCGGGCTCGTCGTCGATGTGGCAGACAATCCGGAGTGGATCGCGGAGACGAGTCGGTTCGTCTTCCGCCGGTCGGTGGAGGGTGGGCACCGGTTTTTGGTCATGGACGCGGAGACGCGGGCGCAGCGGCCGGCGTTCGACCACGACCGGCTCGCGGCGTCGCTCTCACGGGAGACGGGGCGCTCGTTCACCGCGACCAGTCTGCCGTTCGCCACCGTCGGATTCGCCAACGACGAACGCGCCCTGACCGTGACCTTCGGCGGCGTGGCCTGGCGGTGCACTCTCGCAGACTACCGATGCGCACAGGTGGAAGCGGAGGCGCAGCCGACCGAGCCGCAGTCGCGGCCCCGTAGTTTCGGTGTGGTCCGCGACATGAGCCAGCCGGGCGACTCCACGCCGCGCCGCTCGCCGGACGGGAGGTGGGAGGTGGTGAGCCACAACTACAACTTGGCGGTCCGGCGTGCGGGAGAGAGCGAGAACGACGAGCTGGTCCTCCTGAGCACGGACGGGTCGGAAGGGAACTTCTACGAGTTGGAGTCGGTGGTCTGGGCGCCGGACTCGAGGCGGCTGGCGGCGTTCCGGGTTCGGCCGGGTCATCCGCGGCAGGTGCATTACGTGGAGTCGTCGCCGCAGGACCAGGTGCAGCCTCGGTACTCGAGCGAGCTCTACGCCAAGCCGGGCGACGTGGTGGACCACGAGCAGCCGGTGATCTTCCACCTCGACGGTCCTCGCCAAGTCGACGTTCCGAACGCCCTTTTCCCGAACCCGTACCAACTCGACAACCTGGCCTGGTGGGACGACGGCCGGGCGGTGACGTTCGAGTACAACCAGCGCGGGCACCGGCTCTACCGGGTCATCGAGGTGGATGCCGGGACCGGAGCGGCACGCGCCATCATCGACGAGAAGCCGGAAACCTTCTTCTACTACCGGCCCTCGCCGCGGGGCAAGCGGTTCCGCCACGACGTGGATGACGGCCGCGAGATCATCTGGATGTCGGAGCGCGACGGCTGGAACCACCTCTACCTCTATGACGGCGAGACGGGGCGGGTGAAGAACCAAATCACCCGCGGCGAATGGGTCGTGCGGGGCGTGGATCACGTGGACGAAGCGAATCGCTTGGTCTATTTCCGGGCCGGCGGGATGAACCCGGAGCAGGACCCGTACTTCGTGCACTATTACCGGATCAACTTCGACGGGACGGGGCTCACGCCCCTGACCGAGGCGAACGGGACGCACACGGTCAGCTACTCCCCGGACATGGAGTATTACGTGGTGAGCTGGTCGCGGGTGGACCTGCCGCACGTCACCGAGCTGCGCCTCACGCGCGACCAGGCGGTGCTGGCCGAGCTGGGCCGGGGCGACCACGCGGCGCTGCTGGACGAGGGCTGGCGGCCGCCGGAGGTCTTCGCCGCGAAAGGCCGCGACGGCGAGACGGACGTCTGGGGGATCATCATCAGGCCGTCGAACTTCGATCCCGGCAAGCAGTACCCGGTGATCGAGCACATCTACGCGGGCCCGCAATACAGCTACGTGCCCAAGGAGTTCGGCGTGCTTACGCGCGGCCTGCACCAACAGGCGGAGATGGGGTTCATCGTCGCCATGATCGACGGGATGGGCACGTCGAACCGGTCCAAGGCGTTCCACGACGTGGCCTGGAAGGACCTCGGCGACGCGGGCTTCCCGGACCGGATCCTCTGGCACGAGGCGGTCGCCGAGCAGTACGACTGGTACGACATCAGCCGGGTCGGCATCTACGGCGGATCGGCGGGCGGGCAGAACGCCGTGGGCGCGCTGCTCTTCCACCCGGACTTCTACTACGCGGCGGTGGCAAGCAACGGATGTCACGACAATCGGATGGACAAGATCTCGTGGAACGAGATCTGGATGAGCTGGCCGGTGGGGCCGCACTACGCGGCGTCGTCCAATGTAGACAACGCACACCGGATGGAGGGACAGTTGCTCCTGATCGTAGGGGAGCAGGACACGAACGTGGACCCATCCTCGACCTACCAAGTGGCCGACGCGTTGATCCGCGCGGACAAGGACTTCGACTTCCTCATGATCCCGGGCGCCGGACACGGTGTGGGCGGGTCGTACACCCTGCGCAAGCGGTTCGACTTCTTCGTGCGCCACTTGCATGGCGTGGAGCCGCCACGCTGGAACGGCGGGATCCAGGTCGCCGCGGCCGACGACGGGGACGCCGCCGCTGGGGAGTACTGAGAGATCCCGCGTGCTGGCTGACGACCGGCCGGGCATCTCCCGACAGACGACGCCGCCTGATATTCACTGAATCACCCCGGGTTCACCGGAGACCTGTTCACGTGAGTACCACCGCCCGTTCGTGAGGGGTGTGGTGGCTGATGAACTTCTCCTCGTACTCCACCGGGGAACGTGTCCGATCGAGCTGAGCAGCCGGTGGTGGTTGAACCACCAGACCCACTCCAGGGCCTCGCCTCTTCCTCCGTGGTCACCCACCCACGTCCGGGCCGCACGTAGACGAAGATCCGGGGCGCCACGATGTCGCTACGGGCGCTGCGTTCCCGCTCGTCCAGGGTGAAGCCACGCCGCTCCCCGATCCAGGATCCCTCACCGTGGTGACCCCGTGGGCGAGCCATAGAAGTGTGTCATACGAAATGGGACACCGGGTAGTTTGCGGTCAGGTGCGGTACCGGGGTCTCCCGGGGGGAAGGCAGCGCCAGGGTTCGCTGCCTGAGGTTCAGGTTGTCTTCCTTTCGGCGTTGGCGAGCGGCGGCAAGCTTGGCGCACCGCGCTGCGAGGATTTTCGGGCCGTCGCCCCGGTGCACGGCACCGTCGGCGGACGGCACCGCGCCGTTGCTGCCGTGACCCGCGTCGCACCGCGGTTACGGTAGTACGTCGAGGGCGACACACCCAGCGCTTCGAGCGTACGTCGGGTTTTCCAGCCGCTGTCGCGACGTGAAGCTTCGCCGCTTCTTGCTCATGGCTCCTCTCCCGTTGCAGGCCCTCGTCAGAGTAGCCCCCGGGTCCAGAACCGCAAACTTCTCGCCCTACCTCCGTGTCTCAATCCGTCAGAAACATTTCATACATCGCCCAACCGACCACGCGGCGGCTCCACGCATCGACCACCACAGTCAGGTACAAGAACCCCTGCCACGTCGGCACGTACGTGATGTCCGCCACCCAGAGCTCGTTGGGCCCGCTTACCGCGAAGTCGCGGTCCACCAGATCCGGCGCCGGGCGCGTCTCGCCACCTCGGATCGTGGTGCGCGTTCCCCGTCGTCGGCTCACACCCACGAGCCCCGCCTCTCGCATCAGGCGGGCGACTCGCTTGCGGCTCACCTGGATCCCCTGCTCCAGGAGCTCCGCATGGATCCTCGGGGCCCCGTGCGTACCTCTCGACTCCTCGTGAAGCGTCTCGATCCGCTCAAGCAGCCACGCGTCCTCGCGCGCCCGCTTCGAGGGGCCCCGCTTGCGCCACGCGTAGAACCCGCTGGTGGAGACCTCCAGCACTCGGGCCATCACGGCGATCGGATACTCCGCCCGACCAACGCGTCGCGTCGGTGCCCGGCCCTCATGAACTCGAACGCTTCGGTGGGACGGAGTCCGTCTCCCGAGCGAACCAGGCAGCGGCTTTTTTTAAGATCTCCCGTTCCATCTTGAGCTGGTGGACCTCCCTGCGCAGACACCGGAGCTCCTCTTTCTCCTCCGTCGTCTCCCCGGTCTCCAGCCCCTCATCCACCGCGGCCTGCTGCACCCACTTGCGGATCGTCGTCGCCGTCCGCTCGAACTCCCGTCCCAGCTCCGTCCGGCCCGCTCGCACCAACTCCACCATCTGCCGCCGGAACTCCGGCGGGTACGGCGGTCTCGTTCTCGGCATCCTCACCTCCCGTTCTCGTGGAAAACTCCCCGTCAGTCTTGGGGTGTCCACGAAACCCGCTATGCGAACGAGACGCATTTCTCGCCCACCGATCCCGACGCACGGCTGTACCGGAAGGTGAATCAAGGCGGGGCCCGCCTCAGCTATCTGGTGCACGATCTGGTTGATACAAAGAGCCGCGTGATCCTCCGGCGCAAAGCCAGCCTTGCGACGGGAAGCGCGGAGCGGGCCACGGCCCTGATCACTGAACTCATGGATCGCGGGATCGAACCGCACGTTGCGCTGCTTGCGGGTGAGGCTCCAGAAGACGTGCCGAAGTGGAAGCGCCGGACCTTCAATCTGGAGCGCGGGCGAGCCCGCGTTCGGAAGGTGAAGGAGGCCCAAGCGAGGAACCGCGTGCGCGAGATCCATCGGACGCGCGGCTATACGGTGAGCCGCAAGCTCCGAGACCGTAGCCAGCATGTCTTTGCGGAGGCCAAGAATGAACACGGCCTGAGGCGAGCTCGCCGTCGGGGTCGAGAGCGGGCCGATGAGCAGGCGACCCTGAGCGCTGTCGTGCAGAACCTGAAGCGCCTGGTCGCCTTCCGGGGGCGCACCGATGGAGGGGCCGCCGCAGCAAGCTCCGGGGCGCGTTCTCTGACCGGATTTCGGCCTCCAATGGCTCATTCGCGGCGATTCCTCGGCCATATTCGGACAACGGTTGCCTACTTCGCTTTCCGGATCCGCGGGCTCCGGTATCCTCAACTCAGGATACTCCAGCCGGTCGCGACCCCGACCCCGTCATGAAGCCGGGTTCTTCAACGGCCTTTTAGCCCGAAGTTCCCGTCCTCGGTGAATAAGGGATCCGTTGTGGGAGAAGGGATGGTCTGTGGGAGCGGGGTTCACATTACTGGCAACGGTCAGGCTCGCCAGGGGACACCGAGGAGCTCGAAAGCGCGTTTGTGGAGGGGGGTTGGTTGGGCGACCTGATCGAAGGTCGCCCGTCCGAAGCGCATCCGGTTCTTGGTCAGGGTGGCCAGGTCCTCCAGGAGCGTCTCCAGGCTGTGAACGGGGAAGCCGTCATCCGTCTGCTTCCTCGCGGCCTTCCGCCGAGCCCGTGGCGAGCGCCGAGCGGGGGCCACGACGGAGCGGCGCTCGGCTTCGGCGGCGGCCGGGTCGTCGTCTTGGAAGAGGAGGGGAGCCAGCGCGCGGCGCATGTGCCACAGGACGTGGTACGCGAGCATGCATACGAAGGCGTGGGCCCGGACTCGCTCCTCCAGGCAGTGGTGGATCGGGCGCATCTCCAGATGGGCGGTCTTGAGATTCCGGAACCCCCACTCCACCCTGGAGAGGTCCTTGTAGCTGCGGACAACCCCCTCAGTCTCCATCGTCTCAGCGGGGACGCTCGTGCGGATCACGTAGACCCCGTCCAGGCGGGCTTCGTCCCGGATCCGTTCCTCGTTGCGGTGGTAGATGAACCCGTCGTCGGTGATGTCCAAGACGAAGTGCTTGCCCACCTTGTACCTGCCCAGCACCTTCCCCACCCGAAGGCCAATCCTGTCCGCACCCACGAGTCGGCGTTTCTCCCGGCGGGTGGCAGCCGCCACCTTCTCCAGTTCCCGCTCTGTGGCCTGCAGGAGTGCCTCACGCTTCCGGGCCCGTTCCTCGGCCAACAGTGGGTTCCTGCACGCCACCAGCCGCTCTCCTGGATAGTTGGGAGACTCGAGCTCGAACAGGTCCCGTTCGTCGAACAGCGAGAGCTGGAGATCTCCCTCGTCCACCAATGCCCCGATGGCCGGTGCCCGGAGCGCCGTGATCCACTTCAGCCCCTCCACCGGCCGGAGTTCCTGGTCGATCCGGGCATCGGTGAGTAGGCCTCGATCTCCCACCCAGACCACGTGAGTGACCCCCCACTGCTCGCGCACCTTCAGGATCTGGGACTCCAGGGTCGTGGAGTCCGACGTGTTGCCCGGAAACACCTCCACCGCCACCGGGCATCCGTCCGAAGCGCACAGCAGCCCCACCACGATCTGGAGCTTCCCCTTCTTCCCGTCCCGGTTGTGTCCCAAGGCCGCCAGGGGACAGGAGCGCCCCTCGAAGTACGTGGAGGTCACGTCGTAGAGTAGAAGCGTGCCCTCCGTCAGGTGTCGGGCCGCCAGCTTCTTCTCGATCCGCGCCTGGCCCCGCCCCAGCCAATCCATGGCCGCGTAGAGCTGATCGCTGGTCACCCCCTCCACCCCCAGCACCTCACTCAGGGTGCTCGTGGCCGTCTCTTGATCCAGGGCCCAGGCCAGCGCGAGTCGGGAGGTGGCCCGCAGGACCCGTGCGGCCACAAGCGCCACGGCCCGGTCCCGCTCCGCGCTACTGCGGGAGTGGAGCACCTCTGCCAGGCCCAACCTCCGGATCGTGCCCACCACCGCTGCTACCGCTCCGTGGCCCAAGCTCTGCTCGATGGTGAGGTGCTCCTCGGCACTGACCAGCGTTTCCCCGGCGAGCACGCGCTTCAGTGCCTCGATGGCTTCGGGGGGGAGCTTCGAGAGGTTGGCCAGGGTGCGCTTCGTGAGCTTCGGCAGCAGGAAGAGCCCAAGCAGGCCCCCAGCAAAGTGGTCCGGCGCGGGCACCACCTCATGGCAGAGACCGAAGCATGGAGGCACACCCGGGCCGACGGCCATGTCGAGGCAATTCGGGAGGTCGGCGGTCCGGTTCAGTTCGGCGGCTTCGCGGGATCCGGCGGAGTGGGACTGATGACGTATTCGTCTGGCGGCTCCGCCCCCAGCAGGTGCTCGACGAAGTAGTCCCACCGCCTTCCGATCACGTACGGCTCGTTGAAGAATCCGTGGTTTCGGTTGGGAAGCACGAGGACATCGAAATCCTTGTGGTGCTCGATCAGCTTGTCGATCAGGAGGAGCGTCGCGTTTGGCTGGACGCGGTCGTCGAGGGTTCCGTACATCAGCAGGAGACGCCCCTCGAGGTTCTCGGCGAGCAAGTGGTTCGCCTGGGCGTCGTAGTTGTCGCTCCCGTCCTCGTCACGGCGCATCTGGCCGTGGTACTTCTCCCCCCAGAAGTAGTAGTCGGTGCGGTTGTCGTGATTGCCGGCGCTTGAGACGGCGACCTTGAAGAACCCGGGGAAGCGCAGGAGCGCCGCCGTCGAGGCGAAGCCGCCTCCCGAGTGACCGTAGATGCCCACGCGGTCCAGGTCGAGGTAGTCGTGCCGGGCGGCCAGTTGCTCGAGGGCCGCCACGTGGTCGGGGATCCCGTTGTCGCCCAGGTCGCCGTAATAGGCGTCATGGAACGCCTTCGAACGCATGGGCGTGCCCATCGCGTCGAGCGTTACGACGACGAACCCTAACTCCGCCAACGCGTGGATATCTGACCGCGAGGGGCTGAACTGCCTGTACCCGACCGACCCCACCTGCGGACCCGGATAGACGTAGTCGGCGATCGGGTACTTGCGGGTGGGATCGAAGTGGGACGGGAAGTGCAGATAGCCGTACAGGTCCGTCCGCGCGTCGCGCGCCTTCACCGTGAACGCCTCCGGGTAGCGCCATCCGGTGGCGAGTAGTCGGCTTACGTCGGCTTCCTCCAGCGTGCGCACGACCGAGCCGTCGGCGGAGCGCAGCACGGTGACGGGAGGGGTGTCCCGGCTGGAGAAGCGGTCGATGATGAACCGGCCGGACGGCGACATTGTGATCTGGTGGTCGAGGTCCTCGGGCGTGAGCCGCTCCAGCCCCGTCCCGTCCAGCCGGACCCGGTAGAGCTGTCGGAAGTAGGGGTCGATGCCCGGCTCGCGCCCGACCGCCGTGAAATACACGAGCCGGCGGGCTTCGTCGACGTGCTCGACGTCGATGACCATCCACTGCCCGCTCGTGATCGGGTTTCTGAGGGCTCCGGTCTCGCGGTCGTACAGGTACAGGTGCCCGTAGCCACTGCGCTGCGAGAACCAGATGAGCTCGCGGTCCCCGACGATGCGAACGTTCAACTCACCCCCCGATACGGTATTGAGCTCGAGGAAGGTTTCGCTCATCTCCTCCAGGATTGGCCGCGTCGCGCCCGAGGCGAGGTCCACCTCCACGATCTCGGCGCGCTTGGAGTCCCGGTCGGCGTTGACGATGAACATCTCGTCCCCGTCGGAGCTCCACAGCACGTACTTCAGGCCGTCGTCGCTCGCCTGACCGCAGCAGGTGAGATCCACGTGGTACTGCGGGGGTTGATCGACCACGACCTCGCGACCGGAGGGGATCTCGAAGACGTGGTGCTCCATCATCGGGAGGAACTCGTCGCCCGGTACCGCCTTCCGGCGCAGGTGCAGGGTGGGCAGCCCGCCGTCGGTCTCCAGGTAGGGATCCGTGCCGACCTTGCGTTCGTCAACGCGGATGACGGCGACCATGCGGGAGTCCGGCGACCACTCCAGCATCGGTCGGAGCCGCGTGCCGTGCCGCCTGTAGGTGATGACATCGCTGTGCCCGAAGATGACGCCGTAGCCGTAGTGCTCCTCGCCGTTCCGACTCAACCGAGTTTCCGCGCCGGTCCCGGTGGAGCGCACCCAGACATCGTAGTCGCGCTGGAACGCCTCCCAGCGTCCATCGGGCGACAAGACCCTGTCGTCCAGACGTTGGGGCACGGATTCGGGCCCCGTGACGGCATACGTGTCCAGGTCGACCGCCCACCGGGCGAATTCGTCGGTCCAGAACTCGACGGCCCGGTCGCCGTCGAGGAAGTCGAACTCGCTGAAGGGCAGGACGTACGGCTGGTACACCGTGTCCGCGGCCGCCGAAAGGGCGTCCGCCAGCCGAACGTGGTCGAAGGCCGGACGCTGCGTGCTGGCCGCCGGATCCACCAAGACGAACGCGTGGCCTTCGGGGATGCGGTTCCGGTACCAGAACCGGTCGTTGTCGAGCCAGGTCGGATCGACGAGATCGTTCGACACCATCTGCCGGACGTTCCAGGGGAGAAACTGCTCCGCGCGGGCGTAGTCCTCGCTCGTGATGCTCGGGACCTGGGCGGCGAGTGGCGCCGCCGGTCCGGCCGGCGAGGTGGCGAGGACGAGGAGCGCGAGGAGGTCGGGGATACGACCTGGATGGTGGCTCGGCCGCCGACGTTCGCTCACGAAAGGTCCGGATGGTCCAAGCGCACGCTTGGCCGCCTCAGCGGAAGCTGGTGGCAGTTCAAATCGCCCGGACGGGTCGATGATCGGCTCCATAATCTCCTCGGGGTCGGAACTCGCTAGGTCTTAGGGCGGCCCAGCTCGGCGGCCGCCTGCGGGATGCATGCCGCCAGCTCCACCTGGCCCAACTCTCCCGAGTCCACAACCTGGGGTGCGGATCGGGCGCTCCTGGAAGGGGAGACTCCGGTAGAGCTCTCCTACCGCGAGCGACTGTCGTCGAAGGTCACCATAGGGAATCCTTCGGCACCAGACAAGCGTCCGCCGCGGCCTCCGCCTCCTCGCCCGAGTTGTCGCGTGTCTATAAGGTGTCTACGACCCCGGCGGAACCCGACTTCCAGCTTAACCGAACGGCTTTCTATTCGATTACTCGATATCCGGCCCCCCCCCCGCCTCGCACCCCGGCAAGGAGGAGCTCCACCAGGTGATCGAAGCTCTCCTCCGTCGGCCATCCGGCGCGCGTTGCGGGACGGGCAAATGCCTCGAGCCTTGCAGGAGAAGGCCAGGAGCCGGTCATGCCCGCAGTCCGTGCAGCGCACCCGGGCGAACCCGTGTGCCAGGATGCCGCATCGGAGATAGGTGCGGAAGTCACGCTCCACCCAGGTCGGGACACCCCAGAGGCCATGGGGTCGGCGTCTTCGGCCGCGCCGAGCAACGCCTCGAGGTGATGCTGGCCCACGGGGTAGAGAGGCGTCTCGGTAGGGCGGGGGCGGTAGACCCGGTCGTGGCCAAGGGGAGTGCGGGAGCGTTCCCGGGGGTAGCGCCTCGAGGGTGGGCGCGTGGAGCATCCGTAGATGATCGCCTCCACGGGGTGGCTTGCGGCGGGAGCTTGGTTCCGGACATGCCCGAGCCTGCCACATCCGGTGGGGCGGGGCTATGGTGCCGAGGGCGGGTCGCCTCCTGCATGCGACGAGAACGCACTTATGGCTTCTGGAAAGGGGTGAGCCACCCCGGGTTCGCCGAAGACCTGTTTACGTGAGTACCACCGCCCCTTCGTGAGGGGTGTGGTGGCCGCTGAACTTTGGCTCTCCGGATGTTTCCGTCCGCGACATGACGGGAACGGGGAGGGCGGCAGGCAAGGAGGGTCAGGAACGGAAAGGGTAGCGGGGAGGTGAACACCGGGGGATCCTTAATGTGGAGCGAACGGCCAAATTCACCCACGCCAAGGAGAGCCCCCCGATGCCCACCAGCCTAATCTACCATTCTACCATGGGTTCGGGATCCGAGGCTACCACTACCTGCGCTCGAGGCTCCTCCAGATCCGCCCCTGCCCACCGCTGCTGGCTTGCCCGCTCCGAGACCCCCGCCTACCTTGCTTTTCACACCGCAAGAACGTGTGCAAATCCAATTGCTTCGGGGTTCCCGAGGCCCGCTTGATGGTGTCTGCCGACGACCGGACGTGTGTCCGGCAGGGCAAGTGAGCCTCCGGATCCCTCGATTCCTTCACCTAAGAGGCTGATCCCATGACGGTCCCCAAGAGGCATTCCCCTTTTCTCCGCTGGTGGGCCGTGGTGTGGCTCTCGGTCCTCGCCTCCCTGGTGGTCGCTGCGCCGTCACAGGCGCAGGACGTCCCCCTTCCGGAAGAGATCATCGGCTTCGAGCCGGGCGAGAACTATCGACTGGCCGACTACGAGCAGCTCAAGGCGTACTACGAGGCGGTGGCCCAGGCCAGTGACCGCGTCGAGCTGGAGGTCGTCGGCCAGACCCATCAGGGACGTGATCTCCTGCTCCTGCACATCTCGAGTCCCGAGAACCTGCAGAACCTGGAGCATTACCGCTCCATCAGCCAGCGATTGGCGCTGGCCCGGGACCTGGACGACGAAGCGGCTCGCGAGCTGGCTTCGGAAGGGAAGGCGGTGATCTGGATCGATCACGGGCTCCACTCCGCCGAGAGGGCGCACTCTCAGGCTGGACCCCACCTGGCCTACCACTTTGCCGCCGACGAGTCCCCGGAGGCGGCGCGGATCCTGGAGGACGTGATCCTCCTCATGATGCCGTTGATGAACCCTGATGGCCACACGGTCGTGGTGGATTGGTACCGCGAACAGCGAGGGACCCCGTTCGAAGAGACGGATGCGCCCTGGGTCTGGCACGAATACATCGACCATGACAACAACCGTGACTGGTACATGCTGCTGCAGAACGAGTCGCGGGCCGTGGCCAAGGTGATCTACAACACCTGGTACCCTCAGATCGTCGTGAACCACCACCAGATGGGCGAATCGCCCGTCCGGATGTTCATACCCCCCTTCGACGAGCCGGTCAACCCCCACATTCCCGCCATGGCGGTGCGAGGCACCAACCTGGTCGGGGAGCACATGGCGAACCGCTTCGTTGCCGAAGGAAAGGCGGGCATCCAGCAGCGCTCCGGCTTCGACATGTGGTGGAATGGTGGAATGCGGACGGCGCCCTACTTCCACAACATGGTGGGCATCCTGACGGAGTCCACGCACCGCTCTCCGGTGCCGCGCTACTGGGAAAGGGACGAGATCACCGGCACGCAGATCATCGGAGGCCAGGAGCAGCCCTACGACGAGCCCAGCGTGTTCTATCCCGATCCCTGGATGGGGGGGTGGTCCACCCTGATGCAGATGGTGGAATACCACCACACCGCCTCCATGGCCGTGTTGGACATCGCCTCCCTCCGCCGCGAGGCGTGGCTCTACAACAAGTACCAGATGGGACGCGACGCCATCGCTGCAGGGGAGGAGGGAAGCCCCTTCGCCTACGTGGTGCCGGCCGATCAGTGGGACGGGCCCGAGGCGTTGGAGATGCTTCGGGTCCTGGACCGAGGCGGCATCGAGATCCATCGAGCTACCTCGAACTTCACGGCCGATGGTGTCGCCTATGAGGCCGGCAGCTTTGTCCTGTATGCCGGCCAGGCATACCGTGCTCACCTCAGGGATCTGATGGAACCGCAGAACTATCCTGAGCGCACGCAGTACCCGGGAGGCCCGCCCGATCCTCCCTACGACATGGCCGGGTGGACGCTGCCCATCCAGATGGGCGTGAGGGCGGACATCGTCGAAGCGCCCTTCCAGGCCGACGTGGAGCGTCTCGACGAGGTGCCTACGCTCCCGGGACGGGTGGTCGACGCCGGCTGGTCACACTATCTGCTGAACCCCCGATCCAACTTCGCCGCTCGTGCGGTCAACCGGCTTCTGAGCGAAGGCCACGAGCTGCTGCGGACCGGCGAATCCTTCTCCCAGAACGGTGTTTCGTTCGAGGAGGGCACCTTCGTCATCGCCTCCCGCGGTGAGACGACCACGGGCCTCGTTCGCGACCTGAGCAGCGAGCTCGGTCTGGACTTCCACGGCGTGGACGCCCCGCCCGGGGTCGAAACCTACCGACTCTCGCAACCGCGGCTGGCCAAGTACCGCTCCTGGGTGAAGAGCATCGACGGGGGCTGGACCCGATGGGTCTTCGATCAATACGGCTTCGACTACGACGAGCTCTACGACGGGGACATCCGGGGAGGGGCGCTGGCGGGATACGACGTGCTGATCATGCCGGCCGCTCCCGCCCGAAACCTCCTGCGCGGCCACGACGAAGGAACGATGCCCGAGGCCTATGTGGGCGGCCTTGGGACCGAGGGTGCATCGCAGATCAAGGAGTTCGTCCAGGCGGGCGGCACCGTGGTGGCCTGGGACGGCTCCACCGACTTCCTCATCGAGCAACTCGGGCTTCCGGTAAGGAACCGGGTGGCGACGGCCGGACGCGACGCCTTCTTCATCCCGGGATCGCTGCTGAACCTGGAGGTTGGGACCGATCACCCGGTGGCCTACGGGATGCAGGAAGCGACGGGTGCGTGGTTCGTGGAGCGCCGCGGCAGTCAGAGCCGGTCGTTCGAGATCGTCCGCCCGGCCGAGGTGGATGACTCGTATGCCGGCGAGCGGCGCCGGGCCGATCCGCCCCGGGTGGAGGTCGTGGCGCGGTTCGCGGAGGATGACCTGCTGGCCAGCGGCTGGGCTCGGGGGGAGGGGCGGTTTCTGGCCGGCCAGCCCGCGGTCCTTCGCGTGGGGCTCGGGGAAGGGGATCTCGTGCTGATCGGTGTCCGTCCCCAGTTCCGGGGCCAGCCGCGCGGCACGTTCAAGCTGGTCTTCAACTCCATCTACGCTTCAGCGATGGAGGGTCTGCTTCGGGTGGAGTCGGCCGAGACACCGGAGGAGTAGTCGGCCGGCGACACGTCCTTTCGGCCTCCCAGCACAGTGCTGGGACGCGACGCGACCCCGACGCTCGCCCGACTTCAACCCCCGAGGCGGATGCGCAGTCCCAGGGCCAGGTGGGGGGAGAACAGGTAAGAGAAGATCTCCTCTTCTGCCTCCCGAACCTCCGAGTCCAGGTCGGCTCGGAAGGTCGGATCGTTTCCGGCTGGGCCGGAGACGGTCACCGTGATTCGCGGGGTGCCGGTGAAGGCCACACCCAGATCGAGGGTGGGCTGGATTCTCGCCGTGCGTCGCTGCCAGCCCAGTCCGAGATAGGGTGCGTTCTCCCTGCCCCACACGCGTCCCGTGACCTCCCCCAGCTCCTCCGGCCCGTAGTCGCGATCGTTGAACTCCACCGTGTCCCGGGCCACCGCCCAGGCGGAAATCCCCCCGAAAATCGATGGAGGCCTGCACTCAGGTGGAAGCCTCCGGATCGTGGAAACCAGTCCAGCGTGAGCCGGGTGATCGGGGGGGGAAGGAGACCGATCCTGTGACGTCGTCCTCGTCGATGTCCGGCTCGACGGGAATTCATCCGAGGGCGAGTCGTGCGCCCACTCGCTCCCACGGCCGGACCCCGCCTCCACGCCGAAGCCGGAGGTCCCAAGCGCGATACCGATGGACGGATCGGTGGCCTCCAACCACTCCTGAGCCTCCCCATGGCACGGAGCCACGAGGACGAGGAGGACCGAGAGGATCGCCCGCGCAGGCGGGACGAGATTCACACGGACGTTCCGGACTCCGTACACGGCAGTGTCTCCTTTGGGTGTACGCCGGACAGCCGCCTCACAATCCCGGACAGATCACGTCGCCGCGTTGGGCTGCCTCCAGGATCTCCAGCAGGTCGGTGAGGGTTTCCCAGCCCAGATGCTGCAGATACCAGGCCATCTTCCGATCCACGATCTGTGCCGCCTCGTCCCGCTCCAGCGCCGGCTGCCAGAACTCCCATACCGACGCCGGCATCTCGATCCAGCATCCTCGAATCTCGTACGCCTCGTCCAGGAGGAGGATCGTGGGCGTGGCGGCCCGCCCGTCGGGGGTTCGGAGGGCCTCCATCCAGGGCCGGCCCGCCTCAGAGTTCGCGATCCGCAGGTCGAGGGACGGCACCGCTTCGGCGAGACTGGCCACTTACGGAAGCAGGCTCACCGAGTCCGAGCAACCGGCCACGGCGATCGCCAGGATACGCCACGAGCCACCGACCGCCTCGGCCCGCGCCGCCAGATCAGGATGAGGCGTTGCGTTGTCCCAGTGTTGGATCCACATGTCCCTCCGGGCGTCCGCCTGCTCGAAGAACACGTCCCAGGGGAAGGCGGCCTCGTACACCTGGCGCAGGGAATCGGTCTCATGCACCACGGCCGAGGCGAGGCCGGCCGGTTCGGCCCTCGGGAGCATGGCCGCGGCTGGGGCACACAGCGAGGTCTGCAGCCACAGGTCGGTGAACTGCGTTAGCGCAGTCACAAAGCCGGCAGGGAATCCGGGCAATCCACCGTGTACGTGATCCCGTTGATGATCCAGCCCTCGTCGGTGCGGACGAGGGTGAAGGCGTTCACACCGCAGTGACTGAACTCGCCGTCGATGTGGAAGTCGTAGGGAGTCCAGGCCACGGCGATTCGCTCATGGATGAGGACCGTGGGGTTCGCCATGCGCTCCAGCAGGTGGGGGCCAGGCTGATCGAGAGATTCAGCGAAGCTCCCGAGGGGTGTGGGATCGGGAAGCCCCTGGAAGGGGAGAGAGACGCGGAAGAAGTGGCCCCGGAGCTCCATTACTGTCGCCGCCGCCCTCCCGCCCCGGACCTCCATGGCGTCGAACAGCGTCTGGACCGCCTCCTCTTCAGGAGGGGCGCCCGGCCCCGCCACCCCAATGGCGGTGGGGGCACCGAGGATGGCGCCTCCCCAGCCCAGCCGGATCCCTACCTCCAGCGCCGTGACCGTCCTGACTCGGCGGCCTCTCGTGGATCCGCTCCCCGCTCCCGTCGCGCTCATGGGTCCCCTCCATCTTGATCCGTGGTGGTCGAACGTGGGTGGTAGCATGGAGTTTCGTTGACATCAGCACGAGAACACCATGGTGGAGGCGGGTTTTTTTGGAGGGGGCTCCAGACCCGCTGGTAATCGTCGGGGTTGTGTCGCTTCGCCAGCCGGAGTCGGACGAGGTGCGGGATCCCGCTCACGCTCCAGCGAGCTCCTACATGCGTGCGTCGGTTCACTTCCGGCCCTCCGGATGTTTCCGTCCGCGACATGACGGGAACGGGGAGGGCGGCAGGCAAGGAGGGTCAGGAACGGAAAGGGTAGCGGGGAGGTGAACACCGGGGGATCCTTAATGTGGAGCGAACGGCCAAATTCACCCACGCCAAGGAGAGCCCCCCGATGTCCACCAGCCTAATCCACCATGGGTTCGGGATCCGAGGCTACCACTACCTGCGCACGGAGTACGTGGGCGGCGAGATCCATATCACGATCCGGCCGCCTCGAGACAAGCTACGATGCGCAGCCTGTCGAGGTCGCAGGGTGGTGCGGCGCGGAGGGCGACCCCGCCGATTCCGGGGTCTGCCCATCGGGAAGAAGCGGGTCTGGATCTGCTTGGCGGTCCCACGCCTCGAGTGCAAACGGTGGCTCGAGGAAGCTCTCGCTCTCAACGCCCCCCTGGCAGCCGCCTACTACCTCAAGGAGGACCTCCGTCGGATCTGGACCCAGCCGACCAAGGAGGCGGCCACTCGTTTCTTGGACGTTTGGATCGCCCGGGCCCGCAGCACCGGCATCCGACAGCTCCAGCAGATGGCCAACACCCTTTCCCTTCATCGAGTCGGGGTCTTGGCCTACTACGATGTGCCGATCACCACGGGCCCCCTGGAAGGGACGAACAACAAGATCAAGACCCTCTGAAGTGTGTCAGACGAAATGGGACACCGGGTAGTTTGCGGTCAGGTGCGGTACCGGGGTCTCCCGGGGGGAAGGCAGCGCCAGGGTTCGCTGCCTGAGGTTCAGGTTGTCTTCCTTTCGGCGTTGGCGAGCGGCGGCAAGCTTGGCGCACCGCGCTGCGAGGATTTTCGGGCCGTCGCCCCGGTGCACGGCACCGTCGGCGGACGGCACCGCGCCGTTGCTGCCGTGACCCGCGTCGCACCGCGGTTACGGTAGTACGTCGAGGGCGACACACCCAGCGCTTCGAGCGTACGTCGGGTTTTCCAGCCGCTGCGCCGCTTCGTCAGCTCGACCTCGGACTCGATCACCGGCCAGAGCTCCGGCGGAAGGGTCGCGTAGTCCTCGAGGTTCCAGGAGTTTTTTTTAGATCCAGGTTCTCCGAGGTAATCTCGGCGATCACGTCCTTGAGCTTCTGGTTCTCCGACTCCAGCGCTTCCACCTCCTGCGACCGACGATCCTTCCGCTCGAACAGCCGGTCCGCGTTGGCGAAGAGCTGGTCACGCCACCTGTAGTACAGCGTCGAGCTGATCCCATGCCGACGGCACACCTCCGCCACCGACGCCCCTTCCTGGAGGCCTTCCAGAACGATCTCCAGCCGCTGTCGCGACGTGAAGCTTCGCCGCTTCTTGCTCATGGCTCCTCTCCCGTTGCAGGCCCTCGTCAGAGTAGCCCCCGGGTCCAGAACCGCAAACTTCTCGCCCTACCTCCGTGTCTCAATCCGTCAGAAACATTTCAGCACCACGTAGGACGACCCCCAGTTCAGGTAGGTGGAAATCGTGGACATGTACGCAGCGGCGAGAGAGGCGGTCACCACTCCCAGGACCCCCA
>JBBDRS010000033.1:13041-27228 GCA_040905325.1 Gemmatimonadota bacterium | reverse complement strand
GTTCACGTGGGGCTTCGTCCGCTCGAATTTCGCCTTGGCCATGGGTGTCCTCGTCCTATCGTTCAGGTGTTTGGTGATGGCTCGACCCGTAGGGATCGACTTCGGGATCAGTTGCTGCGGGAACCGCCGTTGGCGCTGGCGATTTCGTCCGCCACCGACCTGGGGACCTCGTCATAGTGTCCGAACTGCATGGTGTATACGGCCCTCCCCTGACTCATCGAGCGGAGGGTCGTGGAGTACCCGAACATTTCCCCGAGAGGCACGAACGCCGTGATGACCCGTGCCCCGGCCCTCTCGGACATGCCCTCGACCTTTCCGCGACGGGAGGAGAGGTCTCCAATGATATCGCCCATATAATCGGACGGAGTCACCACCTCCACGTCCATGATCGGCTCGAGGAGCACCGGCTTGGCACGCCGCACGGCCTCCTTGAGCGCCATGGATCCGGCGACCTTGAAAGCCATCTCGTTCGAGTCGACCTCGTGGAAGGAACCGTCAATCAGCTGGACCGCGAGGTCGATGATCGGATAGCCGGCGATGATACCCGTGGTCATGGCCTCTTTGATGCCCGCCTCCACCGAGGGGATGTACTCCCGGGGGATCGAGCCGCCCACGATCTTGTTCTCGAAGACGAATCCCGAACCCGGCTCGCCCGGGGTGAGGTTGATCACCGCGTGCCCGTACTGGCCGCGTCCACCGGTCTGTCGCACGAACTTCCCCTCGACCTTTTCGACGGGGTTTCGCACGGTCTCGCGGTAGGCCACCTGCGGCCGACCCACGTTCGCCTCAACTCCGAATTCGCGGCGGAGCCGGTCGACGATGATCTCAAGGTGGAGTTCGCCCATCCCCTGAATGATCGTCTGGTTCGTTTCCGGATCGGTATACACGCGGAAGGTGGGGTCTTCCTCGGCGAGCTTCTGCAGTCCCGTCCCCAACTTGTCCTGGTCCGCCTTGGTCTTCGGCTCGATAGCGACCGAGATCACCGGCTCGGGAAAGTTCATGCTTTCCAAGACGATGGGATGGTCGGGATCGCAGAGGGTGTCCCCCGTACGCACGTCCTTGAGCCCAATCGCCGCCGCGATGTCCCCGGCGTATACCTCGTCTCGCTCCTCCCGCTTGTTCGCATGCATCTGCAGGATCCGCCCAACCCGCTCGCGCTTGTCTTGCGTCGCGTTGAAGACGTAGGAACCCGAGGGAAGGGAGCCCGAATAGACCCGGAAGAACGTGAGCTTCCCGACGTACGGGTCGGTCGCGATCTTGAAGGCCAGCGCGGAGAAGGGATCCTCGTCCTTGGCGTATCGGCGGAGGGTTTCTTCCTCGTCGTCCATGGCGTGACCCTCGATGGCCTCCACGTCCACGGGCGAAGGGAGGTAGTCGATCACGCCGTCCAGGAGCACCTGGACGCCCTTGTTCTTGAAGGCCGATCCACAGAAGACTGGGAAGAGGGCGCCGGAGGTCGTGGCGGCACGGATCGCTCCCCGGATCTCCTCGACCGTGAGTTCCTCCCCTCCGAGATACTTCTCCATGAGCTCGTCGTCGTGCTCGACGGCGGCCTCGATGATCGCCTCACGCAGCTCCGCACACTTCTCCTGGAGGTCGGCGGGGATCTCTTCCTCGCGCCACTGCGAGCCCAGGTCATCATCGTACACGATGGCACGCTGACCGACCAGGTCGACGATCCCCGTGAAGTCGTCCCCACCACCGATCGGATACTGAATCGGGTGTGCGTTCGCCTTCAACCGGTCCCGCATCATCTCGACGACGTTGTCGAAGTCGGCACCGACTCGGTCCATTTTGTTTACGAACGCGATGCGGGGGACGCCATAGCGATCGGCCTGGCGCCAGACGGTCTCGGACTGCGGCTCAACCCCGGCCACGGCGCAGAACACCGCCACGGCTCCGTCCAGAACCCGAAGGGAGCGCTCCACCTCCACGGTGAAGTCCACGTGTCCCGGGGTGTCGATGATGTTGATCCGATACTCGGTATCAAAACGCTTCCAGAACGCGGTGGTAGCAGCGGAGGTGATCGTGATGCCACGCTCCTGCTCCTGCTCCATCCAGTCCATGGTCGCTGCGCCGTCGTGCACCTCGCCCATCCGGTGCAGGCGACCCGTATAAAAGAGGATCCGCTCCGTGGTGGTAGTCTTTCCGGCATCGATATGCGCCATGATGCCGATGTTGCGGAGCTTCTCTAATGGTGTCTGCCTGGGCATGAATCTATGACCCTGCGTTCGGTACTTTGGGTGTGTTGGTCGCTTCGCCGATATCGTCCTACGAGCCTCGCCCTCAAGCGAAAAGCGGTCGGCGGAACTTAGCCGGCCCGGCTCGGGGGCTGCGGACGGATCGCGGCCAATCCGCGCCACCTCGATCGCCCCCCCCTATTTCCTGCACATCGCTGCCGAGCCGCCGGCCCGGAAGCGGCACCTACCAGCGGTAGTGCGCGAACGCCTTGTTGGCGTCGGCCATCCGGTGGGTGTCCTCCTTCTTCTTGATCGTCGAGCCCTCGTTGCGGGACGCGGCCATGAGCTCCGCCGCCAGCCGTTCTGCCATGCTTCGCTCAGCCCGATTCCGGGAAAAGGAGATGAGCCATTTGATGGCAAGTGCGGTGCGCCGCTCCGGCCGGACCTCGACCGGCACCTGATAGGTCGCACCACCGACACGGCGGCTCTTGACCTCGAGCGCTGGCTTGGCGTTCTGCAGCGCCTGGTTGAACACCTGAAGTCCGGGTTGCCCCGACTTCTCCTCGATGACGTCGATCGCCTCGTAGAAGATCGCCTCGGCTGTGGACTTCTTTCCGCCGTACATAAGGGTGTTGATGAACTTCAGGGCGGTCGGAGACTCGAACCTGGCGTCTCCCCCGGCGACCTGCTGCCCAGCTCTCGAACGACGACTCATGACTCTTCTTTCCTCGATCCCGGAATGGCGTTTCCGCTGACAGCCTCGAAGAGGATCATCACTTGGGCCTCTTTGCGCCGTACTTCGAACGGCCCTGCCTGCGGTCCGTGACGCCCGAAGCGTCGAGCGTTCCACGCACGGTGTGATACCTCACACCCGGAAGGTCCTTCACACGACCTCCACGAATGAGCACGATCGAGTGCTCCTGGAGGTTGTGTCCCTCGCCGGGGATGTAGGAGGTGACCTCGTAGCCGTTCGTCAGCCGCACACGCGCGACCTTCCGAAGCGCCGAATTCGGCTTCTTCGGAGTCGTCGTGTACACGCGGGTGCAAACCCCTCTTTTCTGGGGATTGCCCTGTAGCGCGGGCGACTTGTTCTTCTTCGAGACCTTCTTCCGGCCCTTCCGAACGAGCTGACTGATAGTCGGCATAAGCTCACACTCGTGTGGTCAAAAAACCGCGCTCGCTCGACTGCCGAAGCGCGGAGGTCTTCTGCCCTGCCCCGAGACTCCGGGTCGGCCCCTTGCGAGCCACCCGGCAAAGCCCTCGGTGCAGAGACTTGGAAAACTATAGGAGGCCCTCGAACGTGTCAACGGGATCAGGCGGTCATACGCACCGAAGAGTGAACGCGAACGCGGCGAGTCGATCCGGTCCCGCTTGCGAGGGAACGGAGGGGCACTCTAACCTGTTTTCGGTTCGTGCGAGGGGCCAGTCCGGCTCGCGCCGGCGAACCTTGCTTCCGCATCGGTCCGACCACGAGGTTCAGGGATGACACAGGAAGAGCCCCCACGGTCCGATTCCCCGCCCGACCAGGCGACGACGCCTCTGTCGCTGGCACGCGCCCTTGCGGCCCTTCATGGGCCGGAGGTCGACGATCCGTTCGACTCTCTTCTTCGTTTGGTGGGAGAGGGCCTCTCGGTGAGCCGTGCGTACCTCTTTCAGTTCCGGGATGGGGGTCGGCGGATGGAGAACACACACGAATGGTGCGCTCCCGGGGTGGAGCCGCAGATCCAGGGCCTTTCGGACCTCGCGACGGCCGACTTTTCCTGGTGGGTGGAGCAACTCCGCTCGGAAGGCGGGATCGTCCTGGACGACCTCGGTAAACTTCCGCCGGAGGCCGAGATGGAACGCGAGACGCTCGCAGCTCAGGGGATCCGTGCCGTCATGGCCCTTCCCCTCGCATCACGGGAGGGGGAACTCCTCGGGTTCATGGGCTTCGACAAGACGTCGGACCCGGGGCGATGGACGGACGGGGAGCACCGGACGTTGGAGCTCATTTGCCAGGTGGGAGCCCGGGAGCTGGAGCGAATTCGATCCGCGCGTGCTCTGACAGAAGCCCGGAACCGACTCGTGCGTACCGAGGAAATTGCCCGGGTGGGCGGATGGGAGTTCGAGCCGGATCGAGCCACGACGTGGTGGTCCGACCAGGCCCTGTCGCTCCTCGATCTCCCGCCTGGACCCGGATCCCGCACCCTGTTCGACTTCTTCCAGCGCATCCACCCGGACGACCGCGAGCGAGCGCGCCGAAGCTTCCTTTCGGTGGTGGAGGGGGACGGGAGGTTCCGGTGCGAGTGCAGAGTGATCCGGAGTGACGGACGGACGCGTCACCTGGAGATCCAGGGCGAAAAGCAGGACCGCGGACCCAAGCCTCCACTGGTAGTCGGTACGGTGCAGGACCTGACCGAGCGGCGAGGCCTCGAGGAGCAGCTCCGACAGGCCCAGCGGATGGACGCTGTCGGAAAGCTGGCCGGAGGCGTGGCACACGACTTCAATGACCTGCTGTCGGTCATCCTGGGAAGCGCGGAGTTCATCCTGGAGACCGGAGGAGAAGAGAGCCCGTTCCGGGAGGACCTCATACAGATCCAGAACGCCGCAGAGCGGGCCGCCGGCCTCACCCGGCAACTCCTCGCCTTCAGCCGCCGGCAGTTCCTGGAGCCGCGCCGCCTCGTCCCCAACGCGGTCCTCGCCGAACTCGAAGGCCTCCTCCGGCGGCTTCTCCCGGAGGACATCCGGATGGTCGTCGAACTATCCGACGGTTCGGAGGTGGGGGAGGTCCACGCGGACCCGTCCCAGCTCGAGGAGGTCATCGTCAATCTCGTTGTGAACGCGCGTGACGCCATGGCCGCGGAAGGCGGTCACCTTCGGATCGCCACCCGTGGCGAGACCCTCGAGGTTGAGACTGAGATTACCCCCGGGCAGCGGATCGGCCCCGGGCGGTATGTGGTGATCGACGTGGTGGACGACGGGATGGGGATGGCCGAGGAAATGATTCCTCGCATCTTCGAACCCTTCTTCTCCACGAAATTCCGGGGAGAGGGAACTGGGCTGGGCCTCTCCTCCGCGTACGGCATCGTCCAGCAGTCGCAGGGTGGGATCCGAGTCGAGAGTTCCCCCGGAGCCGGTGCCCGGTTCTCGGTATACCTCCCGGCGCTCCCCCCGCACCGGGTGGAGCACCGGCCGCTCCCTCCCGCAGATGCCGACGCGCTATCAGGTCGGACGGTCCTGCTTGTGGAAGACGACCCGGAGGTTGCCCGTATGGTGCGCCGGATCCTCGAGCGCGCAGGCGTGGTGGTCCTCGCCTCCACCGATCCCCAGGAAGCTCTCGCCCTTGGCACGGGCGCCGGTGTAGAGGTAGACCTGCTCATCACCGACGTGGTGATGCCCGGCACCGATGGTCGTCAGGTGGCGCGCCGCCTGATGGAACACATACCCGAGCTCAAGGTCCTCTTCATTTCGGGGCACCCCGAACCTTTCGTTTCCAGGAAGGGGGTTCTGGAGTCGGCGGACCACCTCCTGATGAAGCCGTTCAAGGCCGACGATCTCCTCGACAAGGTCGCCGAGGTCCTCTCACTGTCGCCTTCACCGACGCGCACGTAGAACCGGCCGCGGCCAGCTGTGTCACCGGGGCCCCAGACTGCGTTGCCGCCTCCAGGCCTTGACATCCGCCTCGTGGAGCGCAAACGTGACTCTCGACCGATGCTCCGGTAGAGGCTCATCCAGTATGCGTCTCTCGTCCCGGAGCTTCTGGTCACCATCCCGTGGAATCTGATCGGAGTTCAAAACCGGATGTGTACACGGCCGAACGGTACAGCAGGCCTCCTTACGGGCCTCCCTGGCTTCCTCCTTACCGGAGGCTGGGGAGGGATACGGACGCCTGCGCGCCGAGCCGACATGACCTGATCGGTCAACGGACAAATGCCAGAGCGGACGGGCCCTCTCCCACGCGGAGGGCCCGTTTTTCGTTGCCCCGGTCCAGCCCCCTGCCAAGGGACCGTGGCTCCACACCCCGCAGGGCAGTGAGAGAAGTTCAATGGAACGGATCCTCATCTTCGACACGACGCTGCGAGACGGAGAGCAGTCCCCAGGTGCGACCATGAACCCGGCGGAGAAGCTTCGACTTGCCCACTCTCTGGACGAGCTGGGGGTGGACATCATCGAAGCCGGATTCCCGGTCAGCTCACCAGATGACCTGCTGGCCGTGCGAAAGGTGGGACGGGAACTCCGCCGACCCATCGTGGCTGCGCTAGCCCGGTGCAACTCCCGTGACATCACGGTGGCTGCAGAGGCGCTCCAGGAATCGGTGCACCCCCGGATTCACGTCTTCATCGCCACCTCTCCCATCCACCTCAGCCGGAAACTGAAGATCTCTGAGGACGAGTGTCTGGAGAGGGCGGTGGCCTCGGTGGAGGAGGCGCTCAAGTACACCGACGACGTGGAATTCAGCGCCGAGGACGCGACCCGGACTCCCCTCCCCTTCCTGGCGAGGGTCGTGGAGGCGGTCGCACGAGCCGGGGCGACCACGATCAATCTTCCCGATACGGTGGGATACGCCCATCCGTCCGAGATCCGGCACATGGTCTCGTTCCTGCGCGACACCGTGCAGGGCCTGGACGACGTGATCCTCTCCGTCCATTGCCACAACGACCTCGGGCTCGCCACGGCCAACAGCCTCGCCGGCGTCGAGGGTGGCGCCCGTCAGGTCGAGTGCACCGTCAACGGCATCGGAGAACGCGCCGGCAACGCCGGACTGGAGGAGATCGTGATGGCCCTGCAGGTGCGCAAGGATCTGACGGAGTGTACGACGGGGATCAACACCCAGCAGATCTACCCCACCAGCCGGCTGCTCTCCCAGATCACAGGGATGCACCCTCAGCCGAACAAGGCAATAGTGGGAAAGAACGCCTTCGCCCACGAGGCGGGAATCCACCAGGACGGAATGCTCAAGGAGCGATCGACCTACGAGATCATGGACCCGCGGATGGTGGGGGTCCCCAGAAGCCGCCTCGTTCTGGGCAAGCATTCGGGACGTCACGCCCTCCAGTCGCGCTACAAGGAGCTGGGCCACGACGTCCGGGAGGAGGACCTGGAGCGGGCCTATCGGCTCTTCAAGCTGCTGGCCGATCAGAAGAAGGCGGTGCTGGACGAGGACCTGCTGGCCATCCTCCATCACGGCGCCCTCGATGACGTGCCGATGCGCTACCGCCTCGAGGATCTCGACGTCCAGTGCGGTGGACGCTGGTCCACCGCCAAGGTGACCGTCCGGGAGTACGGCGAGGAACCAATGACCGCCACAGCGAAAGACGACGGACCTATCGCGGCCTCCTTTGCGGCCATCGTGAAGCTCCTCGATCGCGATGTGGAGCTCGAGGAGCTCACAATCCGGGCTGCCACCCCGGGTCGGGACGCCGTCGGGGAGGTATCGTTGCAGCTGAAGGTGGGCGACCGGGGCTTCCGCGGTCGGGGCGCATCCACCGACGTGGTGGACGCCGCGGTTCGGGCGTTCCTCAACGCCCTCAACAAGGAGGCTCAGGCGAAGGAGCTGGAAGCGGCGGCCCTGCGGTCCTCCGGCGAACTCTGGGGAGTGTGATGATGTCTCGAACTCACCGCATCGCTCTACTCCCCGGCGACGGCGTCGGCCCGGAGGTCACGCTCGCAGCGCGCCGTGTCATGGAGACCGCGGCGGCGAACCTCGATGTGGAGTTGTCCTTCGACGAGTACGCGATCGGTTGGGCCGGCGTGCTCGAGATGGGGCACCCACTCCCTGAGGCGACCCTGCAAGGAGCCCACGCCGCCGACGCGGTCTTTCTCGGTGCCGTGGGAGATCCTGCAGCCGAGGGGGTCGATCCTGAGCGGCGCCCGGAGGCCGGACTCCTGGCTTTGAGGGCCGCGCTCGGGCTCTACACGAACCTGCGGCCCCTCAAGGTAATCAGTGCCCTCGCCGATACCTCGCCCCTCCGGAGGGAACGGGTGGAGGGTGTGGACCTGATGATCGTCCGGGAGCTCGCCGGAGGACTCTACTACGGACAGCCCAGGGAGCTGACCGGAACCGGTGAGGCACGAGCCGCCCTCAACACGCTCCGATACGACGCGTCTGAGGTGACCAGGGTCGCGGAGGTCGCTTTCCAGCTTGCCGTCGCCCGTCGGGGACAGTTGGTCTCCATCGACAAGGCGAACGTGCTCGAAACCTCCCGACTCTGGCGCCAGGTGGTGGACGAAGTCGCCCTTGGACACCCGGGCGTGGAGTACGGGCACATGCTCGTGGACCGGGCCGCCATGGAGCTCGTGCTCCGTCCTGGCCAATTCGACGTGATCCTCACCGAGAACCTCTTCGGCGACATCCTGAGCGATGAGGCGGCCGGCGTGGCGGGGTCACTGGGACTCCTCCCCTCCGCGAGCCTGGGAACGGGTACACCGCTCTTCGAGCCCGTGCATGGCTCGGCACCCGACCTGGCAGGGCAGGGGCTGGCCAATCCAACCGCTGCAATCCTGTCGGCCGCCATGTTGATGGAGCATGCCCTGAACCTCCCCGCTGCCGCTCGAGCCATCGAGGAGGCTGTGGATGCGATCTTCGCCGCCGGAACACGGACCGGAGACCTTGGGGGCGATGCGGGGACCGCCGTTGGGACAGAGGCCTTCACCGATGCGGTGGTGGCCCGACTCGTCGGATCCTTCTCCAGCGCTTGAATTCGAAGGTCAACGGTTGGAGAATGTATCACTCGCCGCACGGTCTCTCTCCCCCCCGTGGGAAGTGGGGCGTGCTGCGTTCGAGCGATGCAGGGGGCGGGTCGCCTACCGCGCGCGTCAAAATGGACCTCATCATCCGAATCGGAGAAGACCGCAATGGAGCAGGGATCGATCACGCAGGAAGCCGCTCGGGCAGCTGACGCCCTGGATGGACGGCGCGTCACGATCGTCGGCTACGGGAGCCAGGGCCACGCCCACGCGCTGAACCTACAGGACAGCGGGGTCGACGTGCGGGTCGGACTCCGCAAGGGCAGCGGGTCCTGGGCTAAGGCAGAGGCCGCGGGCCTGGTGGTCCAGGAGGTTGCTGAGGCCACGCGGGGTGCGGACGTGGTAGCGATCCTGATCCCGGACACGGCGCAGGCCGGCGTCTACGAACGGGATGTCGCCCCCAACTTGAAGGACGGGGCCGCCCTTCTCTTCGCGCACGGCTTCAACGTCCACTTCGGCGAGATCACGCCCGCAGAATCCCTGGACGTGATCCTCGTTGCTCCCAAGTCTCCCGGACCCATGCTCCGACGCGAGTACGAACTCGGGAACGGCGTGCCGGCCCTGATCGGCGTCCATCAGGACGCCACCGGGAATGCGCGCACCCTCGCGCTCGCCTACGCACACGCCCTGGGGTCCGGCCGAGCCGGGCTCATGGAAACGTCCTTCGCCGAGGAGACCGAAACCGACCTCTTCGGAGAGCAGGCGGTCCTTTGCGGAGGCCTCAGCGCTCTTATCCAGGCCGGCTTCGAGACGCTGGTAGAGGCAGGCTATCAGCCCGAGGTGGCCTACTTCGAGTGCCTCCACGAGATGAAGCTGATTGTCGACCTCGCCTACGAAGGCGGACTCTCCGGCATGCGGCAACGGGTCAGCGACACCGCGGAGTTCGGTGACTACGTCAGCGGACCTCGCGTGATCGGGGCCGAGAGCCGTGCCGCCATGAAGGAGATCCTCGCCGAGATCCGGTCGGGAGCCTTCGCTCGCCGGTGGATCGAGGACTCCAGGAAGGACGGTGAGGAGTTCTCCCGGTTCCGCGAGGAAGCAGCCCGCCACCCCCTGGAGCAGGTGGGTAGGCGGCTGCGTGGCCAGATGTCGTGGCTCGATGGGGAAAGCGAATGACAGCTGCCTTCCCCAGGACTCCATGGATCTGGAAGGATGGGGAGTTCATCCCGTGGGACGACGCACGGATCCACGTCATGTCCCACGTGGTCCACTACGGATCGTCCATCTTCGAGGGGATCCGATGCTATCAGACCCCGAGGGGACCGGCAGTCTTCCGGCTCGACGACCACCTCCGGAGGTTCTTCGACTCCGCTCGCATCTACCGGATGGACCTCGGGGTCACTCCGGAGGAGTTGAAGGGAGCCTCCCTCGAGTTGATCCGGCGGAACGAGCTGGAGGCGTGCTACCTCCGACCCGTCAGCCTTCGTGGCGTCGGTGCGGCGGGCCTGAACCCCTTCTCGAGCCCCATCCAGAACTATCTCATCTGTTGGCCCTGGGGAGCCTACCTCGGTGATGAGGCCCTCGAGAAGGGAGTGGATGCATGTGTCTCCTCCTGGAATCGACCTGCGCCCAACACCCTGCCGACCCAGGCAAAGGCCGGCGGACACTACATGAATGCCCAGCTGATGAAGATGGAGGCCGTCACAAACGGGTTTTCCGAGGCGATCGCGCTGAACCCGTCGGGACTGGTGAGTGAAGGAAGCGGTCAGAACATCTTCCTCGTGAGGGACGGTACCCTCGTCAGTCCGCGGCTCGACGGATCCATGCTTTCGGGCATCACCCGCGATTGTGTCATGACCCTGGCAGCCGAGGAGGAAATCCCGATCAGACACGAACTGGTTCCTCGGGAGACCCTCTACACGGCCGACGAAGTCTTTTTCACCGGAACTGCGGCCGAGGTCACACCCGTGCGTAGCATCGACCGGATCCCGGTGGGTGAAGGACGGCCCGGCCCCATTACCAGGCTCCTCCAGCGCGCCGTGCTCGAGGTGGCCAGGGGACAGCGCCCGGACCCCCACGGCTGGCTCACGCCGGTCCATGCCGACTCGGCCGTGGCCACACCTGCCAGAGCGAATGGAGGAGACGAGTCTTGACGAATCATCCCACCTCGAACGGAGCGAACGACCCCCGCAGCCGCAGCAAGGTTCTGCTGGACGGACGCGACCGGGCTCCGGCGCGGGCCATGCTTCGCGCCGTCGGCTTCTCGGACGACGACTTCCAGCGCCCCCTCATCGGCGTCGCGAACACCTGGACCGAGGCTACGCCCTGCAACGCGCACCTCCGCGAGCTCGGAGAGCGGGTGAAGGAGGGTATCCGCGAGGCGGGGGGCGTGCCGCTCGAGTTCAACACCATCGTGGTGTCCGACGGAATCACCATGGGAACGGAGGGGATGAAATCCTCGCTCGTGAGTCGGGAGGTAATCGCCGACTCCATCGAGCTGATGGGACGAGGCTATCTCTTCGACGGGATGATCGCCCTCTCCGGATGCGACAAGACGATCCCCGGGACGGTCATGGCCCTCGCTCGGCTCGCCCGTCCTTCGGTCATGCTGTACGGGGGCTCGATCCTCCCCGGACGGCATCGGGGCCGGGACATCACGATCCAGGACGTATTCGAGGCGGTCGGCGCCTGCGCGGCGGGACGGATGACCGGTGAGGAGCTGGACCAGATCGAACGGTCCGCCTGTCCCGGAGCGGGTGCATGTGGTGGCCAGTTCACCGCCAATACCATGGCGATGGTCTTCGAGGCCATGGGAATCTCTCCCCTGGGGAGCGCTTCCGTCCCTGCGCTCGCCGAGGAGCGGGACGAGCTGGCCCGAGCGGCAGGGCGGCACGTCGTCGAGCTCACCCGGAGCGGCGTCGAGGCCAGGGCCTTCATGTCGCGGGCGGCGCTGGAAAACGGAATCCGGGCGGCGCTGGCGACGGGCGGCTCCACCAACGCCGTCCTCCATCTCCTCGCGGTCGCGCGGGAGGCAGGTGCCGAGCTCTCCCTGGCCGACTTCGACCGGTTGAGCCGGGAGACTCCGGTCCTGGCAGACCTCAAGCCGGGAGGACGCTTCGTCGCCTCGGATCTCCACCAGGCCGGAGGAACCGGGCTGGTACTCCGCCGACTTCTCGAGATGGGCCTCCTGGAGGGAGGCGTACCCACCGTCACCGGGCGCACCCTTGCCGAGGAACTCGAGCACGTGAGCGAGACCCCGGGACAGGAGGTGGTGCGGACCGGTGCCAGTGAACCGTTCAAGCCGACGGGAGGCTTGGTCGTGTTGCGGGGCAACCTGGCGCCCGACGGCTGCGTCATCAAGGTGGCCGGGCTGACACGGATGCAGCACCGAGGTCCGGCCAGGATTTTCGAGCGGGAGGAAGACGCCTTCCGGGCCCTCCAGGGCGGGGAAATCGACCGAGGGGACGTAGTGGTCATCCGCCACGAGGGTCCGAGAGGAGGGCCGGGGATGCGCGAGATGCTTGGCGTCACGGCAGCCGTCATCGGTGCGGGGCTCGGGAGCGATGTGGCGCTCATCACCGACGGGAGATTCTCGGGAGCCACGCAGGGTCTCATGGTGGGCCACATCGCTCCGGAAGCCGCCGTGGGAGGGGCCATCGGTCTCATCCGCGAGGGTGAGATCGTCGTTCTCGACATCGAGGCGCGGAGACTCGAAGTGGAGTTACCGGAAGGGGAGCTGGAACGACGGGCCGCGGAATGGACCGCACCGGCTCCTCGCGAGGTGGGGGGTGTCCTGGGCAAGTATGCTCGGCTCGTCGCCTCCGCCAGCGAGGGCGCAGTGACCGGTGACCCCCTTCGCCTGGACGCTCTGTCACCCCGCACACCCGCTACCACGTAAGCAGTTCAGGAACCATAGATGAGCAGTGCAACAGCAGCCCACGGTAGTCGACCCGCTTCGGGCGGGTCCGAACGCCCTCGCACCCTCTTCGACAAGGTGTGGGAACGGCACGTGGTCCACCGCCAGGAGGGGCGGCCGGATCTCCTCTATATCGACCTCCACCTGGTCCACGAGGTCACCTCGCCCCAGGCCTTCGAAGGGCTACGACTTGCCGATCGAAAGGTCCGGCGCCCGGATCGGACGGTGGCCACGGTGGACCACAACGTCCCGACCTGGCCCCGGTCGCTTCCTATCACGGACGACATCGCCCGCCTCCAGATCGAGGCGCTCCGCCAGAATGTCGAGGAATTCGGAATCCAACTCTTCGACATCGACAACCCTCGACAGGGGATCGTGCACGTCATCGGGCCGGAGCTGGGCATCACCCGTCCAGGCATGACCATCGTCTGTGGAGACAGCCATACGTCGACGCACGGGGCGTTCGGGGCCCTGGCTTTCGGCATCGGGACCTCCCAGGTCGAGCACGTACTGGCGACGCAGTGCCTCCGCATGGACCGGCCTCGCACTCTGCAGATCGAGGTACCGGGCCAACTCGAACAGGGCGTCACCGCGAAGGATCTGATCCTGGGCATCATCGGGAGGATCGGAGTCGACGGCGCGCGCGGGCACGTGATCGAGTACGCCGGGGAGGCGATCCGTGCCCTCTCCATGGAGGGGAGGATGACGGTCTGCAACATGTCCATCGAAGGCGGCGCCCGGGCCGGGATGATCGCACCCGACGACACCACCTTCGAATACCTGGCCGACCGACCCCACGCCCCGGAGGGCCGGGAATTCGACCGTCTCGTCGAAGACTGGAGAGGCCTGTCCTCCGACCCGGGTGCCACTTTCGACCGGACGGTGGTCATCCCGGCCTCTGAAATCGAGCCCCAGGTCACGTGGGGCACCACCCCCGGCATGGTCATCCCCGTCACCGGAACCGTGCCCGATCCGGACGAGTTCGAGACAGCGGACGACCGCGAAGCGGGGCGCCGGGCACTGGAGTACATGGACCTCCGGCCGGGCACGGCCGTCAGCGACATCCCGCTGGATCGCGTCTTCATCGGATCCTGTACCAACGCACGACTCGAGGATCTCAGAGAGGCCGCCCGGGTTGTGCGGGGGAGGAAGGTCGCGGACAGCATCCGTGCGATGGTGGTTCCGGGCTCCACGACGGTGAAGCGAGTGGCGGAAGAGGAAGGGCTGGACCGTATCTTCCTCGAGGCCGGCTTCGAATGGAGGGAAGCCGGGTGCTCGATGTGCCTCGGCATGAATCCGGACATCCTGGCTCCAGGGGAGCGCTGCGCCTCCACCTCCAATCGGAATTTCGAAGGGCGCCAGGGCCGTGGAGGTCGAACGCACCTCGTGAGTCCGGCGATGGCCGCTGCCGCAGCCATCGCCGGA
>JBBDRS010000033.1:0-13031 GCA_040905325.1 Gemmatimonadota bacterium | reverse complement strand
CACGATTCGTGGACATTCGCAACTGGGAGGGAGCATGAGGCCCTTCACGAGAGTGAGCGGTTCCGTCACCCCACTCGACCGGGTGGACGTGGACACCGACCAGATCATCCCCAAGCAGTTCCTCAAGCGGATCGAGCGAACCGGGTACGGCGACTTCCTTTTCTACGACCACCGCTACCTGGAGGATGGAGTTCCCGATCCGGACTTCATCCTGAACCGGCCGGAATTCCAGGGCTCACCAATCCTGCTGTCGGGCCGGAACTTCGGGTGCGGCTCGTCCCGCGAGCATGCAGCCTGGGCGCTGGCCGACTACGGGTTCCGGACCGTGATCGCCCCGAGCTTCGCCGATATCTTCAGAAGCAACGCATTCCAGAACGGGCTCCTCCCCGTGACGCTCGCTCCCGAACATGTGCGACACCTCATGGACCGGGCCCTCGAGAGTCCGGGTTACGAAGTGACCGTGGATCTCGAAAGCTGCCGCGTGATGGGAGCAGATGGGTTCGAAGCCGACTTCGACATCGATCCGTTCCGACGCACATGTCTGCTGGAGGGGACGGATGACATCGACCTGACGCTGAAGCATCAGGACCGAATCCGTTTGTTCGAGGATGAGCACGCGACCGCGGGGCTGCTGGAGTAGAAGCATGCCGCCCCGGGGAACTCTCTTCCCCGCGACGTGAAGAAGGGCCCGGAGCGATTTCTTGCTCCGGGCCCTTCTTCGTTTCTCCCAACCTACCGGCTCTCAGCCCGTGAGGGCTCAGTCCACCGCTGCCTCCTCGGCCGACGGCTCGAGGAGTCCGGGAAGCAATCCGCCCGGTCCGGTCAGCGGCACGATCTCCTCGTCGTAGTACGATTCGTCGACCATGAACTCGATGTCGGAATAGCGGTGCACCCCGGTGCCTGCCGGGATCAGGTGCCCAATGATGATGTTCTCCTTGAGCCCCTTCAGATCGTCCCGCGCCCCTCTTACGGCCGCGTCGGTCAGGACGCGCGTGGTTTCCTGGAAGGAGGCCGCCGAGATGAAGCTCTCGGTCGTGAGGCTCGCCTTGGTAATTCCCAGGAGGAGGGGCTCGGACCGAGCGGGTTTGCTGCCCTCCTGCAGAACCTTCAGGTTCACCTGTCGGAACTCGCTGCGCGCCACATGCTCGCCCTCCAGGAGATCCGTGTCGCCCGGGTCGGAGACCTTCACCTTCTGGAGCATCTGGCGCACGATGACGCCGATGTGCTTGTCGTTGATCTTCACGCCCTGGAGCCGATAGACCTCCTGAATTTCGTTCAGGAGGTATTCCTGTACGGCGCGCGGCCCCTTGATCCGGAGAATGTCGTGGGGGTTGATCGGGCCCTCGCTCAGGCGATCTCCCGCCCGCACGTGGTCACCCTCGTGCACACGCATGTGCTTCCCGACCGGGACCTCATAGACCCGCTCCGGCCCGCTCTCCGGGTTCACGACGACTTCCCGCTTTCCGCGTTTGATATCGCCGAAGCGTACCATCCCGTCGATCTCGGTGATGACGGCCGGATCCTTGGGGCGCCGCGCCTCGAACAGCTCCGCGACCCGGGGCAGACCTCCGGTGATATCGCGGGTCTTGTAGACCTCGCGGCTGATCTTCGCCACCACGTCCCCGGGCTTCACCTTTTCCCCGTCCTTCACGATCACCTGCGCGCCGACGGGAACGATGAACTCGCGGTGTTTCTCCCCGCCCTTCTTCTTGTCCCAGACCTGGATGGTGGGGTGCAGCTTCTTGTTTCGATCTTCGATGATGACCATCTGCCGCCGGCCCGTGGACTCGTCCAGTTCCTCGCGCATCGTCTGGTCCTCGACGATGTCCACGAAGCGGACCGTACCCTCGGTGTCCGCTACGATGGGCTCGGAGTAGGGGTCCCAGGTAAAGAGGAGGTCTCCGACCTCGATCTCCTGACCCTCCGTGACCCGCAGCGCCGCTCCGTAAGGCACGGAGAGCCGGCTCCGGACCTGTCCGGTCTTCGTCTTCAGGAGGATCTGCCCCTCCCGGGAGGTGATGATCCGGTCCTCGTCCGGCGTCTCCACCACCGTCACCCGATCCAGCGCCACCACTCCGTCCATCTTGGACTTGCGCTGGGTCTGCGCTGCGATGCGCGATGCCGTACCACCGATGTGGAAGGTCCGCAGGGTGAGCTGGGTCCCGGGCTCCCCGATCGACTGGGCAGCCAGAATCCCCACCGCCTCCCCGGCATCAACGGGCGCCATCGTGGCAAGATTTCTCCCGTAGCAGGTGCGACAAACGCCTCTATCGGCCTCGCAGGTGAGCACGGACCGGATTTTCACGGTCTGGACCCCGGACTCCTCGATGGCATCCGCCGCCGACTCGCTCACCATGACACCCGCTTCCACGATCCGCTCACCGTCGAGCGGGTCCACCACGTCCTCGAGGGCAACGTTCCCGACGATCCGGTCCTTCAACGGCTCGATGACATCTTCGCCCTCCTTCAGCGCGGTCATCTCGAGCCCCAGAATGGTCCCGCAGTCCTCCTCCGTGACCGTCACGTCCTGTGCGACGTCCACGAGCCGGCGTGTCAGGTATCCGGCGTCCGCGGTCTTGAGGGCCGTGTCGGCGAGCCCCTTCCGGGCTCCGTGCGTGGAGATGAAGTACTCCACCACGCTGAGCCCTTCGCGGAAGTTCGATTTGATGGGGCTCTCGATGATCTCGCCGATGCCACCGGTCAGCTTCTTTTGCGGCTTGGCCATGAGGCCCCGCATGCCCGCAAGCTGCCTCATCTGGTCCCGATTCCCCCGGGCCCCGGAGACCATCATCATGTAGACCGGGTTGAAGCCATCGCGCGACTGCTCCAGCCGCTGCACCATGGCGTCCGCCACGTCGTTGTTGGCGTGCGTCCAGGTGTCGATGACCTTGTTGTAGCGCTCACCGTTGGAGATGAAGCCGGCGGCATAGGCACGCTGGAACCGCGCGACCTGCTCCTCGGCATCCTTCAGGATCTCCGCCTTTTCCGCCGGGATCTCCATATCCTGAATCCCGACGCTCAGGCCGCCCATGGTAGCGTAGCGGAACCCGAAGTTCTTGAGGTCGTCCAGGAACTCCGTGGTCTTGCCGAGACCCACCCCGGTGAAGCACTCGAAGACCAGGTCTCCGAGCTGCCCCTTCCCGAAGGTGAAGTTCTGGTATCCGATCTCGTCAGGAATGATGGAGTTGAAGAGGACGCGGCCCACGGTGGTCCGGAGCCACTTCCCTGCCCGGCTCTTCTCCCCGCCCGACTCGGCGACCCTGGGGAACCAGTACCAGCAAAGTTGATGGAAGGTGGCCCGCTCGTGCGCGAGCGCCATTTCCACGTCCGCGTAGGTCCCATAACGGGGCGCGTCCGCGTAGGCCTCTTCGAGAACCGCCTCCGCCTGGGCACGAGGCGCCTTGGGGGTGCCCCCGTCCTCCACGGCCCGTTCGGCCCTCTGGATGTCGTTCGGCGCCTTCGTAAGGTAATACGCCCCGATGACCATGTCCTGGGTCGGGGACGCCACCGGCCGTCCGTTCGACGGGAGGAGGATGTTGTTCGAGGAGAGCATCAGGACGCGCGCCTCGAGCTGTGCCTCGAACGAGAGCGGCAGGTGCACCGCCATCTGGTCCCCGTCGAAGTCGGCGTTGAAGGCCGCACAGACCAGGGGATGGACTCGGATCGCCTTCCCCTCTACGAGGACGGGCTCGAAAGCCTGGATTCCCAGGCGATGGAGCGTCGGCGCCCGGTTCAACAGGACCGGGTGGTCCCGGATGATGTCCTCGAGCACCTCGTAGACTGCCGGGTCTTCCTGCTCCACGAGCTTCTTGGCCCGCTTGACCGTCTCGGCCTCACCCCGCCGTTCCAGCTCATGGATGATGAAGGGCTTGAAGAGCTCGACCGCCATGGCTTTGGGGAGGCCGCACTGATGCAATTTCAGCTCCGGACCCACCACGATCACTGAACGCCCGGAGTAGTCCACGCGCTTTCCGAGAAGGTTCTGCCGGAACCGGCCCTGCTTCCCCTTCAGCATGTCCGAGAGCGACTTGAGGGGGCGCTTGCCGCGTCCCCTAATCGCCTTCGAGCGACGCCCGTTGTCGAAGAGCGCGTCCACCGCCTCCTGCAGCATCCGCTTCTCGTTGCGGAGGATGACCTCCGGCGCCTTCATCTCGATCAGCTTCTTGAGGCGGTTGTTGCGGTTGATCACCCGCCGATAGAGGTCGTTCAGGTCGGAGGTGGCAAAGCGGCCTCCGTCGAGCGGGACCAGGGGGCGGAGATCCGGTGGGATGATGGGAACCACGTCCATCACCATCCACTCCGGACGGTTCCGCTGGTCCGGTGTCGCTCCGGAGTTGCGGAGGGCATCCACCACCTTCAGCCGCTTGAGCTTCTTCTTCTTGCGGTGCTGGGAGGTCTCGGTCCGGATTTCGTGGCGCAGCCAGTCGGCGAGCCGGTCAAGCCCACGACCGTCCTTGTTCTTGTCGGCGACCGCCCGCTCCGGCGTATCGAGAAGTTGGAGGAGGGTTCGAACCGCGTCCGCTCCGATCTGCGCCTTGAAGTCGTCGTCCCCGTCCTCGCGGGCCTTGACCCTCAGGTCGTAGTACTCGTCTTCGTCCAGGAGATCCAGGAACTCCAGATCCTGCTTTCCCGGATTCGTGACGACGTACGAGGCGTAGTAGATGACCTTCTCGAGGTCCCGGAGCGACATCCCGACGAGATAGCCGAGTTGCGAGGGGAGCGTCTTGAAAAACCAGATGTGGCAGACCGGCACGGCGAGCTCGATATGGCCCATCCGCTCGCGCCGTACCTTGGAGAGGGTCACTTCCACGCCGCAACGGTCACACACGTGACCCCGGAACCGGATGCGCTTGAACTTCCCGCAGTGGCACTCCCAGTCCTTCACCGGACCGAAGATCCGCTCACAGAACAGGCCGTCCTTCTCCGGCTTGAACGAGCGATAGTTGATGGTCTCCGGCTTGGTGACCTCGCCGAATGACCAGCCCCGGATCTGCTCTGCCGAGGCAATCCGGATCTGAATAAAGTCGAAGTCGGAGCCGCGAGACTCCCTGGAGCGGGGAAAGTCGATCATCCGTTCGATTCCCGATATAAGAGGTGTGTTGCCTGAACTCTTCCTGCCATCGAGCCCTGTCGATCCGCCTGTGGGCGATCCTTCGTCATCGGCCTAATCGTCCTGCCCCAGTTCCACCGAGAGCCCCAGGGCCTGGAGTTCCTTCACCAGGACGTTGAACGATTCCGGCACTCCGGGATCCGGGAGGTTCTCTCCCTTGACGATCGCCTCATACACCTTCGATCTCCCGGTCACATCGTCCGACTTGACCGTGAGGATCTCCTGGAGGGTGTGCGCTGCACCGTAGGCCTCGAGGGCCCAGACCTCCATCTCCCCGAACCGCTGCCCACCGAACTGGGCTTTTCCGGCGAGCGGCTGCTGGGTGACGAGCGAATAGGGGCCGATGCTACGGGCGTGAATCTTATCGTCGACCAGGTGGGCGAGCTTGAGCATGTACATCGCCCCGACGGTGACCGGGAAGTCGAGGCGCTGACCACTCCGTCCGTCGCGCAGCCAGATCTTGCCATCGGGCCGGATCTCCGCACGCTTCATGAGCTCGATGGCCGCGGCCTCGATGCCCCCCTCGACCTTCTTCTTGCCCGAGATGGCCGAAACGGCCGGGAACTCCTCGTCGAGATCCCACCCCTCGCGCTCGCACCATTCAGTTACCGCCTCCACGACGAACCGGGCGACCGACTCCATTCGCTTCCGTGCCGACGCGGGAACGTCGGAGGCGAGGTAGGCGTCCAGCGGAGCGCCAACCCCGGCGAGCCCTTGCCTATCATCGTCGTCGGCAGAGGTCACCCCACCCGTCGCGACCCCGGCCCCGGCGACCAGTTCACGCAGGTGTTCCATGTCGGAAAGCGGGAACGCCGTCCGGAGATCCTTGGCCTGAGCGGCCCAGGCGATTGCCGCGAGTCGAAGGAGGAGGCCGATCTCGTTCTCCGAGGCCCCCTGGAAGACCGGGGTCTTGGCCTCGAAACCGAGGACCTGAGCCGCCCAGCCCATATGGGTCTCCAGCACCTGACCCACATTCATCCGGGAAGGCACCCCCAACGGGTTCAGGCAGATGTCCACCGGCGAGCCGTCGGGAAGGAAGGGCATGTCCTCCTCCGGGGCGATCCTCGCGATGATCCCCTTGTTCCCGTGGCGGCCGGCCATCTTGTCGCCCACCGCGATCTTCCTCTTTTCGGCGATGTAGACCTTCACGAGCTGAACCACCCCGGGCGGGAGCTCGTCGGGCTGGAAGACCTTGTCGATCTGCTCTTCCGTCTGGGTCCGCACTCGGTCGATCCGCTCCTGAGCCTCGTCGATGAGGCGGCGGAGACGCTCGGACACTTCCTTGTTCTGGACCTTCAGGGTGGAGAGATCCACTTCCCTCAGATTCAGCTCGTCGAGGATCCCCTTGGTGAGCTTTGTACCCTCCTCGACGAGGGGCTCCACCGTGCCTCGCTTGAGAAGGAGGGCAACGGTCTGGAGGTGTAGCAGCTCGAGAAGCTCCTCGTCTCGGGCTTCCGAGATGCGCTGCACCTCGTCCCGCTCCCACTGCCGCAACTCGCCGATCCTGGCCCCGTGTTCCTTCTCCAGGAGCGGATCGTCGATCCGACGGCTGAAGACCTTCACGTCGATTACGTCCCCACTCATTCCCGGAGACATCCGGAGGGACGAATCCTTCACGTCCTTCGCCTTCTCTCCGAAAATCGCAGTCAGGAGCTTCTCCTCGGGGGAGAGCTCCGTTTCGCCCTTCGGGGTGATCTTCCCGGCGAGGATGTCGCCGGCCTTCACCCGGGCCCCGATCCGGACGACTCCCCGCTCATCCAGATCCGTCAGCGCTTCCTCCGAGACATTGGGAATCTCGCGCGTGATCTCCTCCATGCCCCGCTTCGTGTCCCGGACGTGCAGCTCCAGCTCCTGGATGTGGATGGAGGTCAGCACATCGTCCTTGACCAGGCGCTCCGAAAGGACGATGGCGTCCTCGAAGTTGTAGCCGAACCAGGGCATGAAGGCGACGGTCAGGTTCCGCCCCAGTGCCAGCTCGCCGTGATCCGTGGAGGGACCGTCGGCAAGGATCTCTCCCGACTCCACCTGCTGCCCGCGGGCGACGAGGGGCCGCTGGTTGATGGCGGTGTCCTGGTTCGTCCGCCAGTACTTCTTCAGCCGATACCGATCGAACTGCGCGAGCTTGGCCAGGGGCCGGTCCGCTTCCTTGGCCTGGACCGCACCGGTGTCGATCACGATCTCGTCGGCGGTAACGTGAACCACCTGTCCACCCCGGCGCGCGGTGATCACCGCACCGGAGTCCCGCGCCACCTTCGCCTCGAGTCCGGTCCCCACCAGGGGAGCGTCGGTGAAGAGGAGTGGCACGGCCTGCCGCTGCATGTTCGAGCCCATCAACGCACGGTTGGCGTCGTCATGCTCCAGGAAGGGAATGAGCGCGGCAGCCACTGAAACGAGCTGGTCAGTGGCCACGTCCATGTAGTCGATGTCCTTGGGAGCCAGGAGGGGAAAGTCGCCCCGCTCCCGGCAGAGGACGTACTCGTTCTCGAACGCCCCCTCCTCGTCGAGAGGTGCGTTCGCCTGGGCAATCCGCGCCTCTTCCTCCTCGTTGGCGGAGAGCCATTCGATCTCATCCGTGACCTTCCCGTCCACGACCTTCCGGTAGGGCGTCTCCACGAAACCCAACTCGTTCACGCGGGCGTTCGTGGTCAGGGAGGAGATCAGCCCGATGTTTGGGCCCTCGGGAGTCTCCACCGGACAGAGCCGACCGTAGTGGGAGTAGTGCACGTCCCGGACCTCGAAGCCCGCGCGCTCCCGAGAGAGTCCGCCTGGTCCGAGCGCGGACACCCGTCGCTTGTGGGTCATCTCCCCCAGGGGGTTGGTCTGGTCCATGAACTGGGAGAGCTGCGACGAACCGAAGAAGGCCTGGATCACCGCCGAAACCGTCCGGGCGTTCACCAGGTCGTCGATGGAGATCTTCTCGGGATCCGTGTTGATGGACATCCGCTCACGCACCAGGCGGGCCATCCGCGACAGACCGACGGAGAGCTGGTTTGCGATGAGCTCGCCCACTGTCCGCACCCGGCGATTCCCAAGGTGGTCGATGTCGTCGGTGAACCCGCGCCCCTCGCTCAACTCGATGAGGTAGCCGAGGATGGCGACGAAGTCCTCCCTGGTCAGGACGGTGGTGCTCCTCGGCACGTCCAGGCCCAGTCTCTGGTTGATCTTGTATCGGCCCACACGCCCCAGATCGTAGCGCTTGGCGTTGAAGAACACCCGCTCGAGCGTCTCGCGCGCCGTCTCCACGTTGGGGGCCTCGCCCGGACGCAGGAGGGAGTAGATGGCGTACAGAGCCTCTTCCTCGCTCGAGGTGGGATCCTTGGCGATCGTCCGATTGATGATCGGGCTCTGCCCGCGCTCCGAAGGGGTCTCGGACACGTACACCGCGATCTTCTTCTTTCCACTGCGCTCGAGCCGCTTCAGCGTCTCGGTATCGAGGCGCGTCCCATGCTCGAGGACGATCTCCCCGGTGTCCCCATCCACGATCTCGGTGGCGAGGACCAGACCGTCCAATTCAGACCCTGATTCGAAGTGGGCCTTCTTGAGCGACACGTCCCGGGTAGTGAAGAAGAGGCGGTAGAGGTCCTCGTCGGTCCCGTAGCCGAACGCACGGAGAAGGGCGGTCGCAGGGAACTTCTTCTTCTTGTCGATATGAACGTAGCAGATGTCGTTGATATCGATGGTGAATTCCACCCAGGATCCCCGGAAGGGGATGATGCGCGCGCTGTTCAGGCGCGAACCGTTCGGGTGGATGTTCTCCTCGAAGACGACGCCGGGCGACCGATGGAGCTGACTCACCACGACGCGCTCGGCCCCGTTGATGATGAAGGTCCCCAGATCGGTCAGGAGCGGCAGATCACCGAGGTACACCTCCTTCTCGATGATATCCTTGGGGCGCCGCTCCTCGTCCTCCACGTCCTCCCACACAACAAGGCGCAGGACGGCCTTGAGGGGGGCCGCGAACGTCATGTCGCGCTCGATGCACTCCTCCACCGAATACTTGGGCTCCCCAAGCTCGGCGGAGACGTATTCGAGCGTGAAGTTCTCGTTGACGTCGGAGATCGGGAAGATCTCTCCAAAGACACGATCAAGGCTGAAATCCCACTGTTTGTCGGGATCGTCCTCGCGCTTGATCAGCTGCTCGAAGGAACGGACCTGGACATCGAGCAGGTTGGGCATCGGCATGACCGGGTGAAGCTTCGCAAAGTTCACCACCGGCCGGGAAGCGTTCCGAAGTTCCAACGGGGACCCCCCTTAGAGGTCCGGACCCGGATCGGATCCGGAGAAATGAAATACAGAATCGAGCTAGGACGGTTCGCACGCGACCAGCATCCTGTCCGCTGGACTCGCGGGAGAGACCGACTGCGCTCGGGCAGCGTTGTCCGACTGGGCCCGGGAGGGCGGACACAGCCGCCCTCCCGGTTCGCCCTGACGCCCCGAGGTACCAACCCCGGGTGCGGGTCGACGTTCCCGCTCCCTACTTGAGTTCGACCGTCGCGCCTTGCTCTTCGAGCTTGGCCTTGATCTGCTCCGCTTCGTCCTTGGAGACCGCCTCACGGACGGTGGAAGGCGCTCCGTCTACCAGCTCCTTCGCCTCCTTCAGGCCGAGGCTGGTGACCTCGCGGATCACCTTGATTACCTGGATTTTCTTGTCACCCACGCCGGAGAGGACGACGTCGAACTCGTCCTTCTCGGCGGCGGCATCAGCGTCGCCACCCGCAGCGGCTGCGGGAGCGGCGGCCGCGGCCACTGCGGTCACATTGAACTTTTCCTTGAATGCCTCTACGAAATCGGCCAACTCGAGAACAGTCATGTTCCCGATGGTGTCGAGAAGCTCTTCCTGATTGGTCGCCATTACCACTGTCTCCTTGTGTTCCCGGGTGCTCCCGGGGTTGGATCATACCTCTTCCCGCGAACCTTCCTCCCTCCGTCGGCGGCGTTCGACTCGCGGCAAAAACGATGTAGAGCGTGTCGCCTGCGCGACCTACTCCTCTCCCGCCCTCTTCTCCCGGAGGGCTTCCAGCAGACCCGAGGTCTCCTGGAGCTTCGCCTGCAGCGCACCGACGAGACCCGCCAGCGGAGCCTCGAAAGCCCCGGCCAGCTGGGCCAGGAGCTCCTCCCTGTTCGGGAGCCTGGCAAGCTGCTGGAACTTCCCTGCCTCCAGAACCGTGCCGTCAAGCACTCCGATCTTGTATACCGGCCGGTCATCGTGCTCCTTGGCGAAGTCCGTGAGGGCCTTCGCGGGATCCACCGGACCGGTGTCCCCCAGGACCACTCCAGTCGGCCCCCTGAGGTGCTCGCTCAGGTCGGGGAAATCCTCGCCAAGCTCCTCCAGGACCCGGAAGAGCAGGCGGTTCTTCACGACGATGTAGTCGGCGCCGGACTCATGGAGCCTGTCGCGAAGTACGGTCATCTCCTTCACGTCCAAGCCGCTGAAATCCGTCAGGTAGAGAACCTGATTTTCGCGCATGCGTCCCTGGAACTCGGAGACGAACGCCTCCTTGTCAGCGCGCTTCATGTCAGCCTCCGCCGGTACAGGTTCGGGTCTACCGGGACGCCCGGCCCCATGGTGCTCGAGATCGTCACGCTCTGGATGTACCCGCCCTTCGCTGCAGCCGGCCGAGCGCGCATGATCGAATCCATGAAGGCCTCGAGATTCTGCTCGAGCCGTTCATGGTCGAAGGACACCCGTCCGATCGGTGCGTGGACGTTCCCGGTCCGGTCGACACGGTACTCGATCTTACCGGCCTTGATTTCGGATACGGCTCGCTCGACGTCCATCGTCACGGTACCGGCCTTCGGGGTGGGCATGAGGCCTCGCGGTCCCAGGATACGGCCGAGGGGACCGACCTTTCCCATCTGGTCGGGCGTGGCCACCACGACATCGAAATCCAGCCAGCCGCCCTGGATCTGTTCGACGTACTCGGTTCCTACGTAGTCGGCGCCTGCGTCCTTCGCAGCCTGGGCCTTCTCACCCTCCGCGATCACGAGAACGCGAACCTCTCGTCCCGTACCATGGGGAAGCACGACGGTCCCACGCACGACCTGATCGGCCTTTCGCGGATCGACCGAGAGGCGCGTGGCCACTTCGACGGCCTCATCGAACTTCGCGAAGGCAAGATCCTTCACGAGCCCCACGGCTTCCGGAGGCGTGAAGGTGACACCCCGGGGAACCTTCTCCCGGGCGTCGCGATATTTTCGTCCCTGTCTGGGCATGTGTCTCAACCGTCTGGCAATCATCCTCCCACCCCTGGCGGTTCACAGCGGGTGGTTCGACGGATGCCGGCGCTCAGTGGGCCGGTGGCCTGGGAGGAATTCTAGAACTCCACGTTCAGTCGGCGACCTCGATTCCCATGCTGCGGGCAGTCCCCGCGATCATCCGGATCGCAGCGTCGACATCCCGGGCATTCAGGTCGCGCATTTTGGACTCGGCGATCTCTCTCAACTGATCGCGGGTCACCGTCGCCACCTTGTCCCGGTTGGGGGCGCCTGACCCCTTGGGTAGGCCGGCTGCCTTCTTGAGCAGTACCGCGGCCGGCGGCGTCTTGGTGATGAAGGTGAAGGAGCGATCTCCGAAGACCGTGATCTCCACCGGGATCGTGATACCGGCTTGACCCTGGGTCTGCGCGTTGAATTGCTTGCAGAACTCCATGATGTTCACGCCGTGCTGACCCAGTGCGGGGCCGACTGGCGGTGCGGGATTGGCCTGCCCTCCCGGCACGTGAAGCTTGATAAATCCGACGACCTTCTTCGCCATCGCTCGTATCCGTCCCGCGCGCTCGAGCGCGCTGATCACTTATTGAGTCGTGGCCGGGCCCTCTCGGGGAGGAGCCGGCCAGCCGCCGCTCCGAAGAGGTGGCTTCTCCGCCACCCGCTCGGATTCGGACCGATCAGTATCCTTTGAGCTGTGTGAAGTCCAGCTCTACCGAGGTGGGCCGCCCGAAGAGCGAAACCTCGACCTTCACCTTTCCCTTGTCCGCGTAGACCGTCTGGACCGTGCCCGAAAAGTCGGTGAAGGGGCCTGTGGTGATTTCCACCACCTGCCCCGTGCGGAAGGGCACGTCTTCTTCTACGTCCTCCTCGCCTTCCACTTCGACCCCGAGGATCTTGTTGACCTCATCCTGCCGGAGGGGCTGCGGCTCCACACCGCTCCCCACGAACTTGATGACACCCTGGATGTTGTTGATCGTGTGCTGGGTCCGATCGTTCAGGACCAATTTCACGAGAACGTACCCCGGGTACAGACGTTTCGTCACCGTGACCCGTTTTCCATTCCGGATCTCCAACACCTCCTGCGTGGGCACCAGCACTTCCTGAATCTCCCTCTCCTCCGGAGATTCGGACTCCTCCTCGATCTTGTTCTGGATGAGCCGCTGGACCTTGTTCTCATGCCCGGAATAGCTCTGCACCGCGTACCACCTGGCCTCCATCATCTCGACCTCAAGCTCCGAAGATTCCCATGATCAGGTCGATAAGAAAGCGCGAAGTCAGATCCATGACCCAGATCGTGAGCGAGACGAGCAGGCAGAAGACCACGACGACAAGCGTCGCGTTCTTGAGCTGAGGCCAGTCCGGCCAGGTCACCCGCTGCAACTCGACCCAGCACTCCTGGATGAACTCGTTGGTCCGTTTGATCTGGGTGACCATGAGCGCTACTTCGTCTCCTTGTGCGCGGTGTGCGTGCGGCAGTTCGGGCAGAACTTGCGGTACTCGACCCGCTCGGGGTGGAGGCGCTTGTTCTTCGTCTGGTGGTAGTTCCGGCCCTCGCACTCAGGACAGGCGAGGGTGATCTTGTCACGCGACATGGCGTGGACTCCCGGTCAGAGGCGCCCGAGGGCCTGTTCGGCCTTGGCGCCCGCGTGAATCGCTGGTCAGTCGAGAACCTCGGTGACGACACCGGCGCCGACGGTCCGTCCACCTTCAC
>JBBDRS010000032.1:0-27343 GCA_040905325.1 Gemmatimonadota bacterium | reverse complement strand
AGGAGGTATGGCAGATGCACACGGTGCTGATCGTGATTCGAGATCCTGAGGTGCGAGCGTCACTTGGAGGGATCATCACGGAATCCGGGCGTGAAGTCGTGAGCGTGGGTTCCTGCAGGGAAGCCCGGCGGCGATTTCCAGGACGCGAATACGATGTGGTGTTCGCGGAGGCCCGCGGGGACGATGGGGGCATCTGGGGGCTGGTCAACCCGACGTGCCAGGCCACGGTCCTTGTGGATCCGCCGGACGAGGATCCTGTTGACGGACAGCTCCCGGCGGGCTTCCACGCCCGACTCTCGACACCGTTCGAGCCCGACCGGGTGGCCGAGCTCCTGGACGGGGCGGCCTCTCCTGGTGATGCATCGCCTGACCAAACAACCGAAGCGGTGCCGGCCCCGGTGCGACTGCTCGGCACGTCCCCGGCCATGCGGCGACTGAAGGATCGCATCCGTTGCATGGCGCCGGCGCAGGCGCCGGTCCTGATCCTGGGGGAGACAGGCAGTGGAAAGGAGCTGGTGGCGCGGCAGCTACATGAGTCGAGCCAACGGAGCGAGGGGCCTTTCGTGGCCATCAACTGCGGAGCCCTCTCCCCGACGCTGCTGGAGAGTCAACTGTTCGGACACGAGAGCGGTAGCTTCACAGGGGCCAAACACCGCCACCGTGGGGTGTTCGAGCGTGCGCAGGGGGGAACGGTATTCCTGGACGAGATCACCGAAATGTCCGTGGACGTTCAGGTGAGGCTCTTGAGGGTCCTGGAGCAGGGGGCGTTCCACCGGATCGGCGGCGAAGAACTCGTGAAGCCGGATTTCAGGGCGGTGGCGGCCACCAACCGGGCTCCCGCCCAGGCCATGGCCGAGGGTCGACTGCGGTCGGATCTGTACTATCGACTGGGGGTTCTCCAGCTCGAGGTGCCGCCTCTTCGTGAGCGACTCGAAGACGTGGAACTTCTGTCGAAGGCTTTCCTTGAAGAGGTGGCGATAGAAGAAGGAGTTGCGAAGACCCTGACCCCCGCCACCCTGGATCGACTACGCGAGCACGCGTGGCCGGGGAACGTCCGAGAGCTCCGCAACGCGATCTACGTTGCCTACCTGATGTCGGAGGGAAGTGAGATCCCGCCCGAAGCGCTACCGGTCGAGGTGCTGTCCGATCCCCCGAGCCAGGAGCCGGTCTTTCGCGTTCAGGTGGGCACGTCGCTCGAGGAGGCAGAGCGGAATCTGATCACGCGCACCCTCCATTCCATGGATGGGAGCAAGCCCCGCGCCGCCACGACGCTGGGGATCAGCTTGAAGACGCTCTACAACCGATTGAAGACCTACCCACCCCTCCCTGCCTGAAAAACCCCCTCCGCAAGGAGTGGGCGGTCATCCCGGAAGGCTGGAGCTGTCGGAAGTGAGCCACCCCTGGGTGACCGCGTAACGAACGATCTCCGAGCGGGTCTGGACTCCCAGCTTCGACGCGATCCGTGACCGGTAGGTCTCCACCGTCCGGGGACTGATCTCGAGCCGCTTCCCGATCGACTTGTTGCTGTGTCCCCATGCAATCAAGCGTAGAACCTCCTCCTCGCGGGAACTGAGAGCGTCCCCGGCGGGGGAGGTTCCCCGCGTGCGGGCGCTCCTGCTCAGGACGGGACCGGCCAGGATCGGATCCACGTATGTCTGCCCGGCAGCCACGTTCCGTATGGCCCGCACCAGATCGGCGGCGGGCGACTGCTTGAGGACGTACCCCGTGGCTCCCGCCTCGAGCATGCGGTTGAGGTGGGCTCGGTCGTCATGCCTGGTAAGTGCGAGAATGCTCACCTCGGGGCAGCGTTTCAGGATGAGCTTCGTCGCCTCGATCCCATCGATCTCGGGCATGGATACATCGAGAATGGCCACATCGGGCCGGTGCTCACACGCGAGGCTGACGGCCTCGTTCCCGTCCCGACCCTCGGCCACGACCTGGATGTCGTCCGCCTGGTCCAACACGGCTCGCAGGCCCTGCAGAACCACCCCGTGGTCGTCGACGATGATCACCCGGAGGGGTTTCATGGCGCCTCCTTCGGGTCCAACACCTGGTCCGATGCCTTGCCGAATGGAGCGGTGATTCGGATCCGAGTCCCCTGCCCGGGGGCGGTGTCGAACTCAGCTTCTCCACCGGCCAGATGGATGCGCTCGCGCACCGAGAAGAGGCCGAGGCCCGTCCGGCGGCTTCGGGAGCGGCCGACCTTCTCGAGATCGAACCCCACGCCGTCGTCGGACACCTCGAGCTGGATCGAGTCCCCCTCGCGACGGAGGCTGACGGTCGCCTCCAATACCTCGGCGTGCTTGACCACGTTGAAGAGCAGTTCACGAGCGATCTGATAGAGGAGCACGTCCCGGTTCTCACCACCGAGAGGGCCCTCGTACTCCACATGCAACGTGACCTCCAGCTGGTGGGTGTCCGCCATGCGGGTCGCGAGCCATTCGAGCGCTTCGGCGAGGCCTTCGCCCCGAAGGACAGGCGGGACCAGATCCACCGAGAGCTCGCGGGTAGATGCGATGGCGTTTCCGATCCAGCGGAGGACCTCTCGAAGGTCCTTGCTGAGCTCCGGCCTGTCGAGTGCCCAGAACGCATCGGTGAGGGACTCGAGTCGGAGCTGGATGCCGAAGAGCAATTGTTGCAGGTCGTCGTGGAGGAACTGCCCGATGCGGCGACGCTCCTCCTGCTCGGCCATCATCAGCGTCCGACCCAGTTCCCGCAACGGAACCGTGACCCTCTGCCGCTCGATGAAGCTCGCCGCCAGGCGGCCGGACAGCCGCAAGCGGTCCAGCTCCTGATCGCTCGGCCGATGCGGAGCGCCGAAGTGCACCGAGAGCACGCCCAGTACCGTGCCCGCGCTTCCGATTACCGGTACGCTGGTCACCGCCCGGTATCCGGCGGACTCTGCGGTCGTACGCAAGGGCGCGTAGCTCTCGTCGGTTCGGACGTCTTCGATCACCGTCACCTCGAGAGTGCGGGCTGCACGGCCGCACGCCGCGTCGTCGTTAGGATGCATCCCATCGAAAAAGTCGATGAAATCCTGGTCGAACCCGCGTTGCGCCACGATCCGGAAGCGTCCGTCGTCCAGGAGCTGGATGTTGCCCTTGTCGCCCCCCAGAAGCGAAATCGTCCCGCCCAGCATCTCACCGAGGCCCTCCTCGAGGCCGAGGGCGAGCCACAGCCCTTCGCTGAGCTCGTTCAGGCGGGCGAGTGCCTGAGCCTCCGCCATCAACCGCGCCTCACTCTCGCGTGCCGCCACCAGTGCCTCCTGGTACTCGGTGATGTCGCGGATGCCGACCATGATGCGCTGCACGTGGTCGAGACGGCGCGCGTTGACCAGCATCACACGTTCGCCGATATCGTCGAACTCGTGCCGAACCTCATAGTCGTTGAACACCTCGTTGTCCGGCAACACCTCCTCGAGCAAGCGCCGTAGGTCCGGGATATCCCACTGTCCATTTCCCAGATCGTAGATCCGCCGCCCCAACGTCGCATTCCGGTCGACCTCAAAGTGTTCGTAGAATGCCTCGTTGACGGTCTGGACGAAGAGATCCGGTGTCAGGATCAGGAGGGGCTCGTGGAGCGTCTCGACAATGCTCTCCGAATAGACCTTCGCGTCCTTGAGCGCCTCCTCCGCCTCCTTTCGCTCCGTGATGTCGACGAAGGTGATGACGACGCCCTCGATCCGGTCCTCGGTCGAGCGGTAGGGGAGCATGCGTGTCAGGAACCAGCGTCCGCCCTCGCTCCGGACCTCCTGCGTGAGCGGCACCAGGGAGTCGAGGACCTGCTGCGCATCCGCTTCCAGGGCGATGTCACCGAGCCGGTGCGTGAGATCGGAGATGGGACGGCCACGGTCGGCGGGCCGCACGTTGAAGAGCTCGGTCAGCGGCGGCGTAAAGCGCATGATACGCAGCTGCCGGTCGAGGAACAGCGTGGCGATGTCGGTGGCCGACATGAGATTCTGAAGGTCGCTGGAGAGCTGGGCCAGCTCCTCGACTCTGTGCCGGCTTTCCTGATTGATCGTCGCGAGTTCCTCGTTCATGGACTGGAGCTCCTCCTTGCTCGTCTCCAGCTCCTCCATCGTGGAGCGCAGCTCCTCGTTCATGGACTGGAGCTCCTCGTTGGAGGCCTGCATCTCCTCCTCCCTCGCGTCGCGATCTCCGACGACCGCCTGCAGGTGCGCGCGGGTGGCGGCCAACTCCTGAACGATGTCCTGTGTCTCCCCCTCCTCATCCGGCTCCTCTGAGTCGGCAGCACGGACTTCGTCGAAGATGACGAGGTAGAGGTTCGCAAGCTCGTCGGCGCCGGCCGGTTGCACGCGCATGATCACGTGGCTCGTCTCACCTCCGACCTCGAGCCGGATGGGCTTCGATCGGTAGTTCTCCTTCTGATCGCGCCCAGCGACAAGCCCGGCGCGGAGCTCCGGACGCAGAGGCTCTCGAACCAGGCGGAAGACATCGTTGGTGGGCTCACCGCTGGGAACCGTCAGATACCTCCCGACCGGTCCCGATGAGTGGAGGAGAGCGTGGTCCTCGTTCACCAGGATGCTCGGTGGCGCGTGCCGCTGGACCATCTTCTGATGGAGTGCGCCGGAGCCGGGGGCTCCCCCGAACCGCCCCGGAACCCCCGGCTCGCGGCGGTCGAATCGGGTAGAGGGCATGGAGAAGGCCGGCGGGCGCGGTTTGTGCGCGGGAACCTCGCGACGGCGGAATATGGGGTGCGACTTGTTGGTGCGCTCGAAGAGCTCGGAGTGCTCGACCGTCTCGGAGCTTCCAAGCAGCAGACATCCACCGGGCCTCAGTGCGTAGTGGAAGCGCGAGGTGATTCGCTGCTGCGCATCGGCCTCCAGATAGATCAGCATGTTTCGGCAGCTGATCAGGTCGAGCTGCGAGAAGGGCGGATCTTCCATCACGTTGTGCGGCGCGAAGACGACTGCCTCCCGCACCGCCGGAAGGACGCGGTAATAGTCGTTCTCCCGGAGAAAGAACCGCCCCAGCCGCTCCGGAGATACGTCGGCCTCGATGGCATCCGAATAGAGCCCCTCCCGTGCCTTCTGCAGCGAGGCGTCGTGGAGGTCCGTGGCAAAGACCTGGATGGTTGGCGGATGGTCGAGCCGCGATGCGTGCTCCAGAAGAAGGATAGCCAGCGAGTAGGCCTCCTCACCCGTGGAGCACCCCACCGACCAGGCGCGGACACGATCCTGCTCGGTCTTCCCCTCGAACAGCGTCGGAATGAGGTCGCGCTCGAGGACCGCGAACGTCTCCGGATCCCGGAAGAAGTTGGTGACCGTGATGAGGAGGTCGTCGAAGAACCGCCGGGCCTCCTCGCAGTCGCGGTCGACGCACTCGGCGTACTCCCCCAGATCCTCGATCCGCTTGAGCTGCATACGCCGGTGGATGCGGCGCAGGACCGTAGCAGGCTTATAGCGGGTGAAGTCGTGACCGGTGTGGGTGCGAACCGAGGTGAGGATCTCTCGTACCGTCTGTTGCGCGTCGCGCTCGAGAGCCCCGTCTTCGTCCGAGACCGGCACTATCGGCCCGGTCGTGGCGAAGCTGATGATATGGTCCGGCATCTCCGAGAGTGGCAGTACCTGGTCGACGACGCCGCTCGAGATAGCGCTCCGCGGCATCGAGTCGTACTCGGCCTCGGCGGGGTCCTGCGCGATGGTCAGGCCGCCCTGCTCGCGGATCCTCCTCAGCCCGAAGGTGCCGTCGGAGCCCGTGCCGGTGAGCACCACCCCAATGGCAGTCGCGGGGTGCGTCTCGGCGAGGGTCTTGAAGAAGTGATCGATGGGTGCGCGCTGGGAGCGGTCCTCTTCCAGGTCCGAGAGGCGCAAGTGGGTGTCCACCGCCGTGAGATTGCAGCCCGGCGGAATCACATAGACGTGATTCGCTTCCATCCCAACCGTCTCGCCCACCTGCATGACCGGCATCTGCGTCCGGGGCTGGAGCAGGTCGGGAAGGTGACTCTCATGCTTTGGCGACAGGTGCACCACGACCACGAAGGCAAGGCCGGTATCTGCAGGCATGTGCCCGAAGAGTTCCTTCAGCGCCGCCAGCCCGCCCGCCGAGGCGCCGATGCCCACGACAGGCAGCAGATCGGAGGGGGTGCCGGTGTCGTTTTCTTCGTTCTCGGCAGTGGTCATCGGGGCCGCGCGTGGACTGATGATTCCGTTGGTTCCGTGCCTCAATCCGGGGAAGATCGCGTTCGCGGCATCCAGAAGCAACTACCGGCCGGTCGTTCAACGCGCCCTTTCGTGGACGACCTCAATATCTTCAGCGTCGGAACATTGTGGCTCAATCTCAGGAGCGTAAGCATCAGAGCCAACTCCGGATCGTCGTCCGAGAGCTGTGATGGGGCGGCTCAGCGTCTTGAAGCGCCTTCTGCGGCGCCTGGATCGTATCTTGCTGGACCTTCCCGGTTGAACAGGAGCAGGTTTCAGGCGTGTTTTGATTGTCCTGGGCCTGCTCGTGGCTCTTCCTCCACCCCACAACCCCACCGCCAGATGACGGACGACCGAAATCGTGCTCTCCACCCCTGCCGTCGTCTGCGCCATGGCTCGGGTTGGGTCGCGAGATGGGTCGCTGCCGTCGCCCTCTTCACGGCGGCCTCTCCACTCGTTGCCCAGGATTCCATGGACGGGCGGCGGGTCACCACGATCACCTTCCACGGCGCGGACGTGATGGGGGATGGCGACCTGCGGGAGGCCATCGCCACCGAGGCGCAAAGCTGCAGATCCCTGCTCTACCAGCCCTTCTGCTGGGTGACCGACTCGGGCACCTTTCAGTTCAACCCGCGCCTCGATGCGTTGGAACTCGAGAGAGACCAGCTCCGCATTCGCGTGCTCTACTTCCGGGCCGGGTACCGGTCGACCGACGTCGGAGCCCGCGTCGAGCCGGATGGAGACGGGGTTCACATCCACTTCGACATCGACGAGGGTCCGCCCACCCTGATCGAGGCGATCGACGTGCTTCAGGGGGACCCGGTCCTTTCGGAACGCGAGTTGCGCCAGCTCCGCCTCCCCTCGGCCGGCGACGCGATGGACCTGACGGCCGTGGATACGGCGCGCGCGGGGATCCGGTCCATGCTCCGAGAACGGGGTTACGTGGATGCGGTGGTCCAGGACTCGGCGATCGTTTCCGACACGTTGAACACCGCTCGCCTTCGGATTCTCGTTCTGCCCGGGTCCCAGGCCACCGTGGGTGAGATGGAGGTGCGCGGAAACCGAGAGGTCAGCACCACCACGATCCGACGCCTCGTGGACCTCGAGCCGGGATCCATCTTCCGGCAGCGCGAGCTCGACCAAGCCCAGCGGCGGCTCTACCGCTCGGAACTCTTCCGACGGGCGCTGATCCAGGTGGACTCCACCCCGGACAGCAGGAAGCCCCTGACACTGGAGGTGCAGGAGGCTCCGTTGCGCGCGGTGCGCCTGGGGCTCGGGGTGTCGACGATGGAATTCGTGCAGACCGAAGCCCGCTACACCATGTACAACTGGTTGGGGTCGGCCCGACGTGTGGAGTTGAGAGGGGCCGTGGGGAACCTGCTCGCCCCCCAGCTCTACGGACGTCAGGTTTTCAGCGGAGCCGCGCCCTTCGGGGTCATCGAAGTGGATGATGCGTTCCTCGAACCCACCTGGCGACTTGCGGTGGAGCTCACGCAGCCATGGATCTTCTCCAGCCGGAATGCGCTTTCCGTTGGCGGGTTCGCGAACCGGCGAAGCGTCCCGGGTATCGTGATCGACCAGGGCTACGGCGGCTCGGCCACCCTTACCCGTCGGGTGTTCGAACGCACTCCGGTGAGCCTGATCTACCGATACGAGCGGACCCGTGTGGAAGCTGGCGACCTATACTACTGCGTCAATTTCGGGGTGTGCCAGCCACGAACCATAGATGCGTTGAGCGCCGAGCACGCCCTGTCCCCCATCCGGTTGCTGGCGCGGACGGATCAGTCGGACGATCCCCTGGCCCCGACCACGGGATGGACCGGCGAGTTGGAGTTCGAGCACGCGTCGCGATGGACGGCCTCCGACTTCGGACACAACAGTGTATCCATGGAGCTGTCGGGCTACCTTCCCGTGGGCCGGGGAGTTCTGGCGGCGAATGTCCGCGGGGGTTGGGTCCGGGGCGCCACGGGGTCCGCGGCCGCCGTGGGCGCCGGCGAGACCATCGGGAACCTGCTGCATCCCCGGAAACGGGTGTACGCCGGGGGTTCGCGTTCCGTGCGCGGGTTCGGCGAGAACCAGCTCGGTCCGAGGATCCTCACGGCGGACCCCGCCCTTCTGATGGAGCCCGACACCGCGGGAGCGAGTGGGGGCAGAGCCGGGTGCACGGATGGGGAGATCGCCTCGGGCACCTGTGACCCCGAGGGATTGGGGTCGGATCACTTCAACCCGCGGCCGCTGGGAGGCACGTCGGTCATCGAGGGGAGCCTCGAGTTCCGACTGCCGCTCACCTCCACGATCACGGCTGCGGTGTTCGTGGACGCTGGGCGGGTCGGGGCCGATGGAGGGGGGGTGCTCCCGTCGGAGGCTCGTAGCGCCATCACTCCCGGGTTCGGCGCGCGGTACCAATCGCCCATCGGGCCCATCCGCGTGGACCTGGGGGTGCGCCCGCAGCGAGTGGAACGTCTCCCCGTGGTCACCCAGGCCCGATCGGAAGACGGAGAACTGCGCCTGGTTCGGCTCGACACCCCCAAACTATACGATCCCACCGAAGACGGGACATTTTTCCGGAACCTGCTGTCGAGACTCCAGTTGCATCTCTCGATCGGGGAGGCGTTCTGATGTCGCGGATCGCGCGGTTCGCGGCGCTGGGGCTGGCCGGGGTCCTGGTGGTCGTACTCGTCGGGGTGCTACTCGTGGCAGGGACGGACCCGGGGCGCGACTGGGTGCGGGGCCTCGCGCTCGACGCTGCGGCTGAGGCGGTGGAGGGGCGGCTCCACGTGGGGGAAGTGGGAGGCAACCTGCTGTCGAACGCAGTCCTCCACGACGTGATCATCGAGGACGACGAGGGCGCACCTTTTCTCCGGGCGGAGACGGTCGAGGTGGGGTACGCGCTGCTTCCCCTGCTGCGGGGGGAGCTGATTCTCCGAAACCTCCACGTCGAGAACCCTGTGGTGGTCCTGAGCCAGCCGCCCGGGGAGCCGTGGAACTTCCAGCGCATTTTCCCGACGGATCCCGAGAGCTCACCCGACACCACTTCGGGGTTCGTGTCGAGCATCGTGCTTCACGATGTCTCGGTTTCAGGGGGATGGCTGACGGTGCGTCTGCCATGGGAGCCGGAGGAGAGCCTGGACGGCGCGGCGGATTCGCGGGCCCGGATCGAGGAGGTGCCCGGGGGATGGCAACAGGTCATGGAGTTCCGCGAGCTCCACGCCGATTTCTCGAGCATCCGGCTCCTGGACCCGGACGCCGACGGACTCCTTTTCGACCTCGAGACGGGGCAGTTCGAAGGGCTCCCCTTCCGCCCTCCGGCGATGCGGGTGACCGATCTGGCCGCGCGCATCCGCGTGATCGGGGACTCCATCCTGTTCGACGACCTGAGCGCCGAGCTTCCGGGCACCCGCCTTTCGGGGTCGTTGGCCTGGTCCATCGAGGCCGGTGGCGGACAGGGCGCCACCGACGTGTCCCAGTTGGCCCTCGCCGACTTCCGGTGGCTCCGACCCGACCTTCCGACCGGCGAAGCCGCGGGCCAGGTCGCCTTCGACATGGGCCCCGAACGAACCCACCTGGCGGCCCGCGACGTCACCATCGCGATGGGTTCGGCGCAGGTAGCGGGGCATCTCGAGGTGGCGGTGGGCGACCGGCTGGAGCTGGGCGACACGGAGATCGCCTTCCAGGGAGTTCACACGGAGCTCGTCCAACGCTTGCTCGGACCCGACGCAGACCCGCTCCCGGTGGCGGGATCGATGCGCGGGGTCGTGCGCCTGCCCGATCCCGCCGGTGACCTGGCGGCCGATGGGTGGGCCGAGTTCCGCGAGCCCTCCGGCGAGGTGAGCCGGGTCGAGGTGGCCGGCGGCGTGGGCATGGCGGCCGCCGGCGGCATCGAGGCCGACGCCCTCCACCTGACACTCAATCCAGTGCGGGCGTCGCTTCTTCGGCAGATCAATCCCGAGATTCCGGTGGGGGGGATCGTGACGGGGTCGGCGACCCTTACGGGCCCTCTCGACGGGACGTTCGAGGTGGCCGCCGACCTGGTCCACTCCGATCCCCGCACTGGCCGGTCCCGGGTCCTGGCCGACGGCGAGGTGAACGCCATGGCCGCAGCGCTGAATGACGTGCGCCTACGTCTGGCTCCGGTCCAGGTGGCGTTGCTGAAAGGAGCCGCCCCCGACCTCCCGGTGGGAGGAGTGGTGGAGGGCACGGTGGTGATCTCGGAGACACCCGCCGATCGCCTTGCGGCGAGAGTGGACCTGATGCACACCGACACCATGGGCCAGTCGCAGGTGGAAGGAACCGTCGCCTGGATGGGCCAGGGCCCGGTGCCGGAGTTCGAGGTGGACCTCGTCGTGCCCGCGCTCTCGCTCCCTACCGTTGGGCGCTTCGCCCCGGCTGCGGGGCTTGCCGGCACGGTCCGGGGAGACATCCAGGGCCGGGGCACGGTCGAGCGGCCCAGCTTCGCCGTGAAACTCATCGCGACCGACAGCGGATCGGTGTTGGTGGAAGGCTCGCTCGATATGAGAGGGCCTGCACCGGGGTACGATGTGCGCGCCACGCTCGACCGGCTCGACGCTTCCGAACTGAGCCGCGAGGCCCCGACCACCGCACTCTCGGGATGGCTCGAGCTGGCCGGCACCGGCACTGAGCCGGCCACGGCGAACGTGGCGCTCGCGGCCGAACTGGTCGACCGGAGCCGGGACCCCGCGCAGGCCGACTCCACCCGCATCCGCGCGACCACGGGCGACGGGATCCTCAGCCTCGAGCGGGGCTATGTGGCCTTCGGACCGGCCCGGGCCGAGGTGGACGGGACGTTCGGCCTGGTGGCCGGACGTTCAGGCACGCTCGACTACATTGTGGAGGTCGACAGCCTGAGGGGCTTCTCCGATTTCGTACCGGAGGACACCACCCGCTACGCGCCGCGTCCCCTGCCACAAGCCCGGCGAGTGGCCGCCGCCCGGCTGGATTCCATCCGGATCGCGAAGGCCGATGAGGTGGAGCGCGCGGCCACCGGAGGCCCCCCGCCCCCGGCCCTGGTCGTGGATTCCCTCCGGGCCGTGTCCGGCGACGCGCTGTCGGGATCCGTGCGGGCCGAGGGAACGCTGGTCGGAAACCTGGAGCGGTTCGGGGTGAACGGAATGGCGGAAGCCGACGAGGTCGTGGCGCTCGGCTCGACGGCCCGCGCCATCCGGGTGCAGTACACACTCGCCGATTTCATGACCCCGGACGCCGACGTCGCGCTCGATGTCGAGTTGGACGAGTTCACCGCCGTCGGCTTCGCCTTCGACAGCGCCCGGGTGGATCTGGGCTACCGCGGGATCCGGAACCAGGGCGAGGGCACCCTTGTCGTCGGGTTGTTCCAGGATGAGGCCCAGGACTACCGGATGGCCTCGGAGTTCCGGCTGGCGGTGGACCGCCGCGAACTGACCTTCGTGGACATGGCCCTCCGCTTCGACACGGTCACGTGGACAGCGCCCCACCCCGGTTCGATCCGACTCACCGGGGGTGACCTGGAGGTGGATTCGCTCGTGCTGGTCACGCCGGTTGGCCCCGCGCGCGTCGCGGTGAATGGAAGCCTCCCCGAGACTGGAGAGGTCAACCTGCGGGTGGATGTAGAACGCCTACCGCTGGGACAGGTGCCCGCCCTGCTCCAGGACACGACCAGCGCGACCGGTCTGGTCGACCTGGAAATGCGCCTGACGGGGACCCGGGCCTCCCCCCTCTTAGAGGGCTCGACCGCACTTTCCGGCGCGACGCTCGGGGAACGCCCGCTTCCCGACCTCACCGCCACCTGGAGCTACGCCGATCGATCGCTTCAGGCCACGGCCGAGGCGACTGACGACCGGCTGCTGTTGGCGGCGCTCGAGGCCGAGCTCCCGTTGGACCTCCGTCTCGAGGCGATCGAGGGCCCGCGGATGCTCGACGAGCCCCTATACGTCCGTTTCCAGGCCGACTCTCTGCCGCTCGAGTCCATTCCCAGCTTCACCGCGGCCGTGGCCGACGTCCAGGGGCGGCTGCGGGCGGACCTCACCGTGGCCGGCTCCTTCGACGACCCCGAGCTCGACGGATCGGTGGGGTTGAGCCTCGCCTCGCTGCGCATCGTTCCGGCCGGAGTGCGCCTGAGGGATCTCGTGGGCACCACGCGCTTTGTTGGGCGCGAGGTCGTGGTAGACTCGCTCCGCGCAATCAGCGGAGGAGGCACCATTCGCGTCAGCGGCCGCATCGACGCGGCGGAGTTGACGCGCCCGACTTTCGATCTGGCCCTCACCGCCCGGCAGGCCCACCTGCTGGACAACGAGCTCGGTCGCGTCACCACCGATGCCGATCTGACCCTGATCGGGCCCATCGATACCGCCCACGTGGGAGGCACCGTTCGGGTTCGAGAGGGCGTCCTCCGTGTACCGGAAGTGGGTGAAGGCCGGAGTTACATCTCTCTGGATGCGCCCGAAGTCCGGGCCAGCATCGATGCCACGACCGCCGCCGACGAGATCCTGCCCGGGCCGAACCCGTTCCTCGAGAACCTTCGCGTCGACGTCGGCCTCAGGGTAGACCGCAACACCTGGGTCCGGAACTCCGACACGAATGTGGAGATCCACACGCCGGAAGACGTCGAACCCCTTCGCATTCGTATGAACGTGGAAGGAGACGGGCTCGTGCTGGACGGGTCGATAAATGCCGACCGCGGGGAATACACCTTCTCGGGACGCGTCTTCTCGCTCACCACGGGCTCGGCCGTCTTCGTTCCGGGGGGCGAGCTGGATCCGCTCCTCCAGTTGACTGCGAATTACGAAGTGGAGCAGCCAGGGCGCGAAGCTCTGGTGATCCAGATCCATGTGGCAGGCACGCTCACGGACCCTCAGGTAACTCTCGAGAGCTCGGCGCAACCGCCCCTCCCGGAGTCGGATCTCCTCAGCTACCTCGCATTCGGGCGCTCCTCGACGAGCCTTTTCGGGGCCGGGGGGTCGGGGCTGGCCGGCGAAGGGATCGGGTCGATGGCTCAACAGCAACTGGCCACATTGGCCATCGGAGCCCTCGTCGACGAGGCCGTCGCCGACGTGGAACGCGAGGGAACCCAGGCCGGATTCGACATCTTCCGGGTCCGGCCGGCCGACCTTCCCCCGGAACTCGCGTTCTCGGGTCAGGTCGGAAATTTCCTGCGTGGCACCGAGGTGCTGCTCGGCCGATACGTCGGGAACCGCCTGTTCGTGGCAGCACAGGGCCGCACGACCACCGATGCCTGGCCCGGGCTGCGGCTCGAGTACCGTGCCCCGGGCGGATTCCTCGCCGAGGGCGTGTGGGAGCCCCGCTACCTGCCGCGGGAACCAACTCTGATGACCACACAGGCGGCCCAGAGCGCGCGGGTGTTGGGAGCCTTCATCTTCTGGAGCCGGCGGTTTTGAAGCCGGGCGTCACCCGGGTGGCGATGGCTCCGTCGTCTCCACACCTCGTGGTCCGATTCCGGTTCCGGGCTGTCTGGGCGGTCGCGGACCACCGGTCCACCGTCGGGGGGTGACACCAGGGAGGGAGGCCTCCGGGTCCGGGCCCGGTTTCAGTTGTTCGCCTTCGTCCAACGATTCGGGAAACCAGCGGACCCCGACCTCCCGCGCATTGCGGAGCGGCACCAGAACACGACTACCATCGCTCCGTGCGATCAGCACGCCGTCGCCGTCATTCCGGAGGCACTGGACGACCTCCCCCGACCGGAGCTCCGGCGGAACGTCGACCAGGGAACCCCGGGAATCCTTCAGGTCTCTCACCTGCACCAGGTCGCCAGAGATCAAGTGTACGAGGGCTAGGGATGATCGGATCGGTCTCGTGCTCGGCATCGTGGCTCTCCTTCGTCCGAGGTTCTGGGATGGATGCCGCATCGGGAGGCCGGCGGTAGCGTTCCGCGGCCGCGCCTCACCGATGCAGACGTACAAGGGGGTCGGTAATTCCTTCACGACATCAGTCGTGAAGTTCGTCGAGATCCGGGTGCTTCGCTTCCGCACAGTGGCCGCAGCAGAAGACGGCGCCGGTGTCGTCCTCCAGACCATGGCCTACGACCCGGCATCCACAGGTCGCGCATCGCGGGGCGAGGGCATGGATGGCGCACTCGAAACTGTCGAAGGTGTGGGTCTCACCCGCCATTACGACGTCGAAGCTCCGGTGGTATTCGTTTCCGCACATGTCGCAGGTGCCCATCGAGATCTCCAGGTGGTCGGGTTCCCGTGCCTCCGGTTACCCTCGAACAATGCAACCTCGATGCCATGGAAACTCGTCAGAGTTAGGCCGGCGGGGCCTCCTCCTCGACCACTTCTGTGCGGATCCGGACCGCGATGTCGCGTGGTCGGATGACCTCGCCCCGTTCCTGGACCGAGACCCGCGTGAAGGCGGCCCCGAAGAGCAGAATCAGCGACGAGTAGTACACCCACATCAGCACGAGCACGAGCGACCCGGCTGCCCCATAGGCGGACCCCGGCGCCGTGCGGCTGAGGTAGAACGAGATCGCATACTGTCCCATCGCGAAGAGGGACGCAGCCGCGAAGGCGCCCTTCCACATGTCCCGCCAACCCAGATGCACGTCCGGGAGCACCCTGTAGATCGTGGCGAACAGGAGGGTCACGACGACGAGGGTGAGGACGAGGTCTGCGCCGAACGCCAGCACGGTGGGCACCGGGATCCAGTCGGAGGCGTGCTGGACGACCATACCGATGGCCACGGTCAGGGCAAACGACACGAGGAGCAGGAACCCCATCACGAGGACGAGGCTGAGCGAGAGCAGTCGCGTCCGGACGAAGCTCGCGATGCCGCTCCGCGAGGGCCGCGCGCGAACGTCCCACAGGTGGTTCAGGGCCGCCTGCACCTGTGCGAACACCGTCGTGGCACCGAAGAGCAGAGCCGCCACGCCGAGGAGGGTCGGAACCACCCCCGACTGCTGGAAACTCGACCGCTCGACCGAGCTCTCCATGGCCTCGGCCGCTTGCGGCCCGATGACGGACTCGATCTGGGCGGCAATCTCGCCCCGTGCCGCATCCTCCCCGAAGACGATTCCCGCCGTCGACACCAGAAGAATCATCAGCGGGGCCAGCGAGAAGACGGTGTAGAAGGCCAGCGCGCCGGCGAACTGGAAGGCATTCCTCGACTTCCAGAGCGCGAAGGTTTCCTTCAGGAGCTCCCAGGTATGCTTCGAACGCTTCTTGATGGCGTGCCTTCCTTCTCGAGTCCGTGTGAATCCCGCATCCCCGTCCGAAGGCCAGCAACAGCGGTGCCACGGGCAGAAGCGGGAACGCGCTTCGCGGCGCGAATCAGGCAGTCTCGTCGATGGGATCCGGAGTCGCGTCCCGGAAGTCCGGTCCCTGGACGACCAGGTTTCGCGCCAGCGGGAACTGGTGCGAGCGACTCTCGACGAAGTGCATCAAGTACCCGGCCGTGTTCGGAAACACGACGAGGTCTCCTCTAGCGACCCCCAGCGGGAAGCTCAGACGCCGCCGACTCAGGAAGTCGGATTCGGTGCAGGAGGCCCCGGTCAGATAGCCTTCCACCGCGGGGGTACGGTCCTCGCCAGACCCCCCGGAGGTCACGAGCAAGGGGTCCACGGCGTGGTCGGGCTTCGAGGTTGCGCATTGCGAACGGTTCATGGAAAGGCCGATGGACCAGCTTCCATCGCGGTGCCGTTTCCGGTGCTCGACTCGCGCCACGGTCAGACCGCACCCGTCCAGGAGGCTCCGGCCGGGCTCGCACCGCAGCACGAGCCCCCGCCTCCGAAGTGCCTCGGCAAGGCTACCGCCTTCCCCTGAGTCGGCGTCCAGGATTCCGGCCAGCCATTCGGAAGCTACCGGATCCTGGAAATATGGATAGAGCGCGAGCTCCCCGACGACGCGCCCGTCGACCGCCCTGCGACCCATCCCGTCGTTTCCGTGGGTGACCGGGGGGCGCCGCCCGAGGAGGGCGTCGTCGAGTGCCCGGCTGAAGGTCCACCACTCTTCCCCGTCGTCCAGATAGCGCATGGGAAAGCCTCCACCCATGTCGATCGACGCGATGGCGTGGCCCCGTGACCGGAGCTCGTCGGCCAGGCGAAGCGCACACCTGAGACCTGCCACCCGGTGGGTCGCGTCGTAGCCGTCCAGGTGAAAGTGCAGGCCCTCGAGCCGTACAATCGACGGCGAGCCTGTGGAGATCGGGATCGAGTCGGCCATGGCGAGCACTTCGTCGGGGTGCAGCCCGAAACGGGATGTGAGCTCGCGCCCCCCCACCCGAAAGCCCGAAATGCGGAGGACCACGAGGGCCTGGGTCCCGCTATCCGCGGCGAGGGCCCGGACCCTCTCGAGTTCGTCGGCACTGTCGACGACGATGGGGACGTCCGCATCGATACAGCGTCGGATCAGCGTCCCACTCTTCACGGCCGCTGTGGAGACCAGCCGGTCCGACGGCATCCCCATGGCCAGGGCCTGCGAGAGCTCGGCGTCGCTCGCAGTATCGACCCCGACCCCGATCACACGTGCCCGCTCCACGTAGACGAGCGCCTTGTTCGCCTTCCGCGCGAAGAGGATCTCGAGCTCCACGCCGTGCGCCCGGGCGATCTCCTGCAAGGCCCGGGCGTTGCGCTCGAAGGGATCCGCCTGGTGCAGGTTCACAGGAGATCCGAAGTCGTCTACCCAGTCCCGCAGGCGCGCCCCGTTCGAGAGAACGGCCCGCTGCCATGGCTCGAGACGGGCCGTGAGAGGCGGGAGCCCCCGGCACCCGGCGCGAACCTCTTCGCCGGAATGCATCAAGGGACGGCTCGCGTCGCGGCCTGGAGGGCCGGTTCCAGAACGCGCCGAGCCCATCGACGCGTGTGTCCGTGCAGCGTGCGGTTCAGCGTATCGTTCCCGAGCACCCATCCCTCGGTCGCCCTTCCGACCACGGACAGCCCGGGAACGGGCATTCCGTCCGGACCGATGCTCCCCGCTGAGTCCGTGACGACCATTCCGTGCCAAACCGGAGCCAGGCAGACGTGTCCCTTACGCAGAAGTCGATAGAGGAGAGGCGTGTCCGGGTGCACGCCGGGGGGTGGAAGCACGGCGTTCACGATGGCGTCGAGCCGGAGGGACGCACCGCTGGACTCGAGGACGAGGCAGCCCTGGAAGGCCCGGATCCCGGGATGGTGAACGAAGCGCAGGTCGAGGTGACCGGCTCTCGCGATCGACACCATTCGCGCCAGGTTCCCGGGCGGAGGTCCGAAGGCGATACGCTCCATGGTTCGGGCGAGCCTGGAAAACTCGGCGGGCCAGGCGGCCGTGATACCTCCGACTCCGGCTCGGTCGACCATGGCGGGATACGCACGTCTCCACGCCTCTCCCCGGGCCCACGCGAGATCAGGCGGCAGGTCTCCTGCCGCGACGCGAACCGAACGTTCCATTGCGTGGAGTGCGCTCGAAGGGACCGCACGGACCGCTGAGCCGGCGCCTAGCGCCTCCAATGCGCGAGCCGCCGCCCGATTCAGGCGTCTCTCGAGACGGGCCGGAGTGAGCCTGTCGGCCCGTCGGATGCCGCGACGGAGGGTGTCCCAGATGCGGTGCAACTCCTCGGAACGGCGATCCAACTCCGGGCCGGACTTGGCCAGCAGGGGAAGTCCCGTTCGCGAGAAGGGCGCGACCCGGGGCTCCGAGCCCGGCGACCCGTGGTACCGGGGAATGGGACCGGCCTCCTCCTCGAACCGCCCGCCCCGCCCCTGGGTGACGGCCAGCACGGCGTCGATCCAGGTGAGGGCGAAGCCGCGCGCCCCCAAGGTCGATCCGCCGGGAACCACCTCCGGCTGAAGCCGGTGCGCTACGGGGTAGACCGAGGGAATACGGCGCGTGCTGGGAGCGAGTGGGAGTTCCCGGTCCCATCTCTCGAACGCCCGATCCCGGTCCCCCGTGCCGTGCCCCGTCGCCACCATGACCTCATCGACCCGCGCGATGTCCAGCGCGGGGTCCACATGCCGCACGTCCCATCCCCCGGGCACGAGCTCGAGGTCGACCACCTCGCCCTGGACGTGCCGGAAGCGCATGGTGACGGGCAGCGCAGCGATCAGCCGCTCGGTGCAGTCGCGCAGATAGGCTCCAAAGAGCCGACGGGGGACGAACCCCGCGCCCGCGGCCCACTCCGGATGGAAGCGGCCGAGCCATTCCACGAAGCTGGGCCGATCCGAAGGGGACAGCAGATGGTTGTCCTCCGACCAGGCGTCGACGTGCCGCGCACTGAAGTTGAGGAGCATGCCGTCGGGCTGGTCAGGATCATATGGGAGCCCGGCCCCCGGATGCGGCCGCGGGTCGTGGGCAGTGACGTGCACCGGCGCAGAGCCAGGTTCCCGGCGTGCCGCTTCGATGGCCAGCCGCTCGAGGCACCCGAACCCTCGGGGGCCGAACCCGATCAGGGCGATACGAAGAGCCGGGACCTCGTTCACAGTCGGACGGTGGCCGCTCGTCCCACGAGGCGAGCCAGGCGCTCGGGGCCGCATCCCAGCTCCTCGTGGACCCACCGATCATCGTAGACTGTGTCCAGATACCGGTGCCCCGCATCCGCGGCGATGGCCACATAGCGTCCTTCGGGGAGATCCCCATGCACCTGACGGATCGCCTGCAGGACCCCCCCGGCGGAGCCACCTACCAGGAGCGCATCGGTCCGGGCAAGCCGGCGACATCCCACCACACAGTCCAGGTCGGTCACGCGCAGGATCCGGGGGTGCGCACCCTCACCTCCCCATCTCCGGATGGCGAGGGGTGGAACCCGGGCGGCCCCCATTCCGGGAATGCAGCGCTTCCCCGCCTCTCCCCCGAAGAGGATGCTTCCCACCGCGTCCACTGCGGTCACCCCGGTGTGTCGGGCATTCGCCGACACGAAGTCCAGGCATCCGCCCAGCGTGCCGGTGGTCCCAACGCCAACGAATACGCCGGTCACGTCACCGTCGAGGGCGGCGTCGATCTCGGCCATCGTCCCTCCGGCGTGGGCGGCAGGGTTCATCTCGTTGGCGTACTGGTTCGGCCAGAATGCGCCTTCGATCGTGGAGACCAGAAAGGCGACCCGCTCGAGCCGCTCCTCCAGCGGGCTCCGACCCCCGGTTCCATGGGGCTCGACCACGTCGACCTCGGCTCCCAGGGCCCGCATCGCCTGGATCGCCCCGGGGCGCGCACCGGCATCGACGACGCAGATGAAGCGGAGGCCGTACCAGGCGCACGCCTGTGCCAGTCCGACCCCCATATTCCCCGACGACGACTCCACAACGACGGATCCCGCCTCCAGTTGGCGCGACCGGACCGCGGCCTCGATCATCAGGGCGGCCGGTCGGTCCTTGGCACTCCCGCCGGGGTTCGCGGCCTCGAACTTCAGGAAGAGTTGAATGCGGCTCGTCTGGAGAAACCCGGTGAGTTCGATCAGCGGCGTGCCACCGACGGCGTCGAGCACGTTCCGATATGGACGGGTCCAGCGGGCCCAGGGGCGTGGCGCCGGGCTACGCGCCGGCCTCGAGCGGGATGTCGTCTCCATTCTCCGTGCCGTCCATTTCGGGGCGCACCTGCCTTCGAGGGCAGACCTCTCACTGGGCATCACCGTCGCAAGGATGCTGCCAGTGGGGGGAGAACGAGGGGCTTGGGTCCGACACGGGTCCCACGACGCCCCAACCCGGTCCGAGACGTGTAAGCCCTACCGGGAGACGTGCAGGAAATTCACCGCCGGTCCGATCGCGCTCTCAGGCGTCGAGAATGACGGCCAGTCGACGGGCCAGGTCCTCCAGGGCCCCTCGCTGCTCCGCCAGGTCCTCCGCGACCCGGAGGTCGAATTGACCCAACTCCCTCCGGAGATCGTCCAGCTCCGGTCCAGCGGGCTCTATCGCGTTGGGGTCGACTCGCGCCAATGCCGCAGCAGCTTCATCCAGGCGTTCGTTCGCCGTCCCGAAGTTCCGAGCGTCCACGTCCAACATCGTGCGGTAGAGAAGGGAAAGCGCTCGGTGGGCATCCAGGCGAGCTTCCAGCCCCTGTACGAGCAACGCTTCCGCCTCTGCCCTCGCCTCTGCCTGTTCGACGTCACGGTTCAGGTCCTCGATGGGACGGGTTCCCACCACCCATCCCACTCCGAAAAGAACGACGGCGAGGAGTAACAGGCCAGCAGCCCAGACCACGGGACGCGGCAGCCCGGAACGACCAGCCGAAGGGGAAGGACCTTCGGAGGAGGAATCAGAAGCCATGGCAGTACCCTCCTTTCAGTTGGGGCCGGGGTTCAGTCCGCCAGGACGAAGGTGACCTTCAGGGCGACCCGGTAGGCGCTGATCCGATTGTCGGACCATACCACCTTCTGCTCGGCGACCCAGGCGCCCTGAATCCCCTTGAGCGTCTTGCTCGCACGGCTGAGTCCATGTTGGATGGCGTCCTCGAAGCTCTTCGGGGACTCCGCGGTGATCTCGGTTACCTTGGCGACAGACATTGATCCTCCTTGATTGGGGCGAGCTGTGCTGGTGAAGTGACGCGAGGATAGTGACCCTCGGCACGGGGCTTAGTTCCGGAGGCGCGGCGAAACACGCTCACGGGCAGCCGATTCGCTATATTCGACGCATGCCCACTGACGCCAGTTGCCAACGTTCGGTCCTGGTCGCGGCGACCCTGGTGTTCTGGGTCGCCTGGGTCGGCGTGTGGGGGGTGCTCCCAAGCGGGGAATTGTCCGGCGTCGAGCCCGGGCCCCCGATCGAGGCAACGCTGTGGGGCCCGGAAGCGCCTTCCTCGAATGTCTACGCCCTGGCCGCCCATCCGGCGGTCGTCCCATCGGCGACCCGTCCAGCGACGCTCCGAGGGCAGAGTCAGGGAGGAGGTCAGGGATCCCTCTCCGAGGCGCTCGGGAAGGGAGACACGCCATTTCTCTCCGCGCACCACCGGGCCGCCGCGCTCCGGAAATCGGAGCCAGGCCGGTTCCGATCCGCCCGTCGCGCAACCCACCACCTCCCGCGCCCCCCGCCCGTTCTCTCCGAAGCCGGTTGACCCACGGGGCAGTTTCCCTGCCCTCCCCATCAACTCGTGCGCCCCCGGGCAAGAAGCCTCGCCTGTCCGTGCGCGTACCGCTCGGAGACCTTCATGAACGCCAGTCTCACGCTGGACGCTGTCGCCCCTCTGTCTCAGGAAGGGCTGTCTCTGTCGGACATTCTTCGGGATCTCCCAACCGATCCCGGTTCCATTTTCGCCTTGGTCCTCGTGGTCGGGTTCCTCATCCTCGTGCTGTACTTCGGCATTCGCTCGGAGGCCAGGAACCCTCCGGCGAAGGATACGAACAAGGAGGCAGGAACCCTGTGATTTCGGCTCGAGGCCCTCGGCCCCTCCAAGATGTTCCGAGGATGGGGTCGGGGGCCTCCAGACGCCTCGGAGGGCCTTTCGGTTGGCCTGGCGACCCGCCATCGCCCTCTCCACGGTGGGCGAGATCCGCGAGGTGGGCATCGAGATCTTTGCGGAGCCCAGACGTGGAAATTGAGGGCCGTTCTGAACCAATCCCGTGATCGCCAATGCACGGCTTGTCTCTCGGTCGAGTTTCCCACAAAGTAGACCCTCGTGCGCCGGCGCGGCCCGCTGCCGGCGCGTTGCCCATCCCCTTCGAGAGCCGCCTTGAGCGACACGCCACTCGCACCTTCTCGGCCCACGGGTGAACGGGCCCGTCGATACGGCACCATCGAGGGCGTGTTCATCCCGACGCTCCTCACGATTCTCGGGGCGATCCTCTTCCTGCGTGCCGGCTGGGTCGTGGGGAACGCGGGCTTCGGCGGCGCCGTCCTCATCATCCTCATCGCCTTCGTCATCACGGGCGCGACGGGACTCTCCCTTTCGTCGGTCGCGACGAATATCCGCATGGGCGCGGGGGGCGCGTACTCCATCATCTCCCGATCGCTGGGGGTGGAGATCGCGGGCAGCATCGGCATCCCACTCTACCTGTCGCAGGCGCTTGCGGTTGCTCTCTACATCTTCGCCTTCCGGGAGGGCTGGCTCGGGCTCTTCCCAGGCCACTCGACGCTGGCTGTCGACTTCGGGCTCCTGGTGGTGGTTCTGGGAATCGCGGGGGTGTCGGCGCAGTTCGCCTTCCGGGTCCAGTACGTCGTCCTCGGGCTCATGGTGGCCGCCCTCCTGTCGGCTGCCGCGGGCGCCTTCTTCTGGCCGTTCGACGAGCCGCTGAGGCTCTGGGGCGAGTTTCGGGGCGCACCGGAGGAAGGATTTCCCGGCACCTCCTTCTGGATCGTCTTCGCGATCTTCTTCCCCGCCGCGACCGGCATCATGGCCGGCGCGAACATGTCGGGTGAACTCGCTGACCCCAGACGGAGCATCCCAAAGGGCACGATGACTGCGATCGGCGTGACCCTGCTCGTGTATGTGGGATTCGCCTTCTGGCTCGCGCGCATCGCCCCACCCGAAGAGCTGATGTCGAACTACACCGTGATGGCCGACCGGGCGGCGTGGCGGCCGGCTGTGATCCTGGGGCTCCTCGGGGCGACGCTGACGCAGTCGCTCGTTTCCCTCGTGGGGGCATCTCGCATCCTGCAGGCGCTGGCAGCCCACGAGGTGATTCCCCGAGGGCAGCGGCTGGCCCGTCGAAGCAAGGGCGGGGAGCCCAGGACCGCACTCGTCGTGACCGCCGGACTCGTGTGCGCCGCGCTCCTCCTCCGGGAACTCAACGCGATCGCGCCCCTCATCACCCTCTTCTTCCTGATCACCTATGTGATGGTGAATCTGGTCGTGCTCGTGGAGCAGAGCCTCGGCCTCGTGAGCTTCCGGCCTCTCTTGTCCATCCCGAAGAGCGTGCCCCTCGTGGGGCTCGGCGGGTGCCTGGTGGTCATGTTCATCATCAACCCGGTGCTGAGCCTCGCGGCGCTCACCGTGGTCGTGGGCGTGTACGCGTATCTCGTCCGACGCGGCATCGACCCGCCCTACGGGGACGTGCGGAGCGGGATGTTCGTGGCCATCGCCGAATGGGCGGTGAAGAAGGCGACCCGCCTGCGCGGCCCCGCTGAGCGGGCCTGGAAGCCGAGCCTCCTCATCCCGGTCGAAGACGTGGACGAGCTTCGGGGGACCTTCCGTCTGATCCATGACATCGCTTCCCCACGCGGCTCGCTCCACATCATGGGGGTCGCGACGGGAGAACGGGCGAGCGCCCTCGAAGCCGACCTCGCTACGGCCGCGAGCCAATTCCGCGACGAGGAAGTCTTCGCCTCGTGGACGGTCATCGAGACGCGCAGGTACGCGGACGGGTTCCTGGCCGGGATGGGGGCGCTTCGGGGCGCCTTCCTCCGGCCGAACATCGTCTTCCTGCGGCTGCCACAGGACGAGGAACGGGCGGCCGGGGTGCGCGAGATGATAGAGCGGGCGCCGGACTACGGACTGGGAATCGCGCTCTTCGCGGACCACCCACGGGCGGGGATCGGCCGTCAGAGCGCCATCAACGTGTGGGTCCGTAATCCCCAGTGGGAGACCGGGCACGAGATAGCCGAGATCGACCTCGAGCTCTTGCTCGCGTACAAGCTGCAGAGGAACTGGAATGGGCGCGTACGGCTCCTCACCGCCGTCGAGGACGAGGAGGGCAAGGCCGTGGCCATGGAGGAGCTGGGCCGCCTGGTGGACCTGGCCCGCGTGCCTCGGTGCGAGGTGTACGCCATGGCCGGAAGGTTCGCCGCGTCGGTCGGCAGAGCCCCGCAGGCCGATGTGAGCCTCTTCGGCCTGCCCGAGGAGATCGACTTCGAGTGGGCCCGGCGGATGGTCCAGGAGTCGCGATCGTCCTGCCTCTTCATGCGCGGGTCTGGGGCAGAGAGCGCGGTGGCGTAGAGTCCTCAGCCGCGGAGTGCGGGGATCAACGTGGAGAGGGTGTACCGTCCGCCTGGTCCGATCCTGGAGAATGAGCCAGACCGTCCTCAGTGGACCTCTGTTCTCTCAGGCGACACTACCATTCGCGGGAAGCTCCTCAGACGACCCTTCGGCGCAGTCGGGGCACATCCCATGCGTCACGTCGGCTCCCGACTCCCGCTTGAGGTATACCTCAATGGACTGCCACTCGCCGTCCTCCCCTCGGATCTTGTCGCACCAGGCGCAGATGGGGAGAAGCCGACGCATCAGGTCACGATCCCGTTCTGCGGCCTTCAGTTCCGTCACGTCGGTGGCGATCAGGACCGCAGCAACGGTTCGGCCTTCCTGGCGGAGGGGGAACATGCGATTTCGGTACCATTCCACCACGCCCTCGAGATTGGGGACGGCCAGCTCGAACGCCTCAGCATCGCCTGTGGACCAGATGGATTCCAGGGCAGCTTCGAAGGCGTCATGTGAATCGGGATGGATGAAATCGCGGGCGTCCTTTCCCACGACGGCCGCCATGTCACGGTCTTCCTGCACCCGATTGATGAAGAGGATCCGACCACCTCGGTCGACCGAGACGACGAAGTCGGGGATCGTCGCCAAAATGGCTCGGAGCGCCACAAGCTCGTCTCTGAAAGGTGGGTCCGCCACAGCTTACTCCTTACACCCGGTGCCACCGCCTCTCGGAATAGAAAGGCGGTGCACCGCCCGAAACGGGAATCCCAGTGCACCGTTCGTGCACTGTCGGAACCCCCATCCCTCGGAACGTCAGTGGAGCCAGGCGGGCTCGAACCGCCGACCCCCTGCTTGCAAAGCAGAATAGTCCTCCCCGATCCGCCTTCCCGCAATATCCCGGAAAACCCTGTTATTCATTGCCGTTTACGGGATGAACCCTTAGTTTTCTTCCCTGCGCACGGGGCCGGATTCTGGCCACCCCGTGCACGCACCGCGCACGGACCGGAACCCGAGATGGAGGGGACAGGTGGCGAAGCTGACGAAGACGAAGGTGGAAGGGGCGAAGCCCCCGAAACGGAAGGAAGGCGAATCTGACACCGCGTACCGGAAACGCTGGCGGTGGATCGGGGACGGGGGCGTGGGAGGTTTCGGCGTGAAGGTCTACGGTTCCGGAAGGCGGGTCTACGCTCTCCGGTACCGGACGGAAAGCGGCCGGACTCGGATGCTAACCCTCGGACCGCATGGGGAGCTCACCCCGCAGGAGGCGCGAGACCGGGCCCGACTCGCGAAGGTGGACGTTCGGGACGGGACCGATCCGCAAGCCGAGCGGGCGAAGAGGGCGGCCGAGCTTGGGACCGTGAAGGAGCTTATGTCCCGGTGGTTGAAAGACTACGCGAAGGCGCACCGGAAGCGATGGGAGGACGATGAGTACCGGATTGAGGCCCGGATTCTTCCCGGGCTCGGCCGGCTCGCACTGGAGGATGTAACGGTGGAGGCCGTGGGCCAGTGGCACCGAAAGGCCGGGAAGGAGGCACCCGTCGAAGCGAACCGGGCCCTCGAAACGGTCCGGGCCGCGTGGCGATGGGCCGAAGGGGAGGAGCTCCTTCCTGAAGGGGCGCCGGACTCGAAGCTTTTCCGGGGAGGGCGACGTGCCAAGATCAAACGTTTTCCCGAGAAGAGCCGGGACCGATGGCTCCGGAAGCAGGAGGTGGCCCGGCTCATGGAGGCGACGAATGCGCACGAAGACCCCTACGTCCGGGCCGCGATTCCGCTTTACCTCCTGACGGGCCTTCGCAAGCGGGAGCTCCTGAACGCGCGATGGGAGCACCTGGACATGGAGCGGCAGGAAATCCGCCTCCCGGACACGAAATCCGGCACGGCCCAGGTGCGCCTCCTCCCGGACGCGGCGGTGGAGATCATCCGAGACCTTCCCCGCATGAAGGGGAGCCCGTTCGTGTTCCCTTCCCCGGCCGACCCGTCGAAGCCCCGGGGCGATATGAAAAAGCCATGGGACCGGATCCGCCAGGAGGCCGACCTGGAGGACGTAACGCTCCATGATCTTCGAAGGACGGCCGGAAGCTACATGGCCCAGGCCGGAATACCCCTCCAGGTGATCCAGGAGGTACTCGGGCAGTCGCACCCGGGCGTTACGAAGGTTTACGCCCGTCTCGCATCGGAGAACGAACGGGAGGCCCTCGACACGCTGGCGGAGGCGCTCGGTCCCGCCCTCGGGCTCGCGGCCCGGAAACCCGAGGCCCTCCCCGACCGCCTCCGGGCCCTGCTGGAAGCCGCCGAGAACGACCCCGACGCGCTGGCCGAAGGGCTCCGGGGCCTGGTGGACTGGACGAAGGCGGCCGAAGCATGACGGAATGCGAACGGATCCGACTCGGAAAGATGACGAAAGAGGAGAACGCGACCCGGGTATGGGCTGATGCCATGGAGCGAATCGAGGCAGGGGACCACCCTCCCGCCCCGGCCCTCGCACGTTTGGTGGAGCTATTCGGGGTGCCGACCCCGGAAACCTGTGCATACGTGGCGAAGCGCCTCCGGGTGGACCTGGCACCGGAGGGGCGTCCAGAAAAACCGCTTCGGAAGGCCTTCGCCGCTGTAATGCGGCTCGAGCTGGCGGTCTATGAGGTGGACCGCCTGACGGATGCGCACCGTAAGGCCGGGGCCCGCGCTCCGGTCGCCACCGCCCTTTGTGAAGTCTCGGAAACCTACGGGGTCCCCGTCCGGACGTTGGAACGCTGGCGCAAGGACCGGTCCCGCTATGAGGCGTACCGGGAGGACTACCTGGCCGGCCCCGGGTCGAAGTCCTTCCGTTCCTCCTCCGCCTGGTGGTGAAGCCCCCTGACCCCCCACCCCATTTCCGCACAAACGATTATTTCCCGCGCATGATGGGAGAGCGGGAAGCCCTCCACCTTCCGAGTGAAGCTGACACAGCAATCACCCCGGAAGCGGAGGGAAAGACATGGGGACCAACCTGGAGGATCGCACGCTCACCCTGTCGCCCGAGGAGGCCGCCGAGCGCCTCGGAGTGGCCCGTTCGACGGTCGACAACTGGAGGTGGACAGGCTCGGGCCCGCGCTATGTGAAGGTGGGCGGACGGGTCCGGTATCGGCTCTCCGATCTCGCGGACTACCTGGACCGACAGACCCGCCGTAGCACCTCGGACGCCCGGCCCCATGCTACTCCAACAGGAGCGCGAACTATCAAGATCCCTGCAAGACAATGGATAAGGGGACACCGCCCCCGGCCCGTGCACTTGCCGTGCGCGGAAGACCCCGAGCCACGGGCCTGGCACCCCCACAACCACCACACCCGCCCGGATCGCCCGGAGCGGCTTCACCAACACCATTAGGAGGTAGGACCATGCCGAAGAAGATCATCCCAACAACCGCCCCGCTGCACCCCGACAATTCCTCGA
>JBBDRS010000031.1:0-27394 GCA_040905325.1 Gemmatimonadota bacterium | reverse complement strand
TGAGCCCGGAAGATCCCACACTCGTCCTCCGGGTAGGTCGTGCCGTCCAATCGGGTGTGATGGACGAGTGCGTGCATGTTCCTGCCCAACAGTTCACTCGCGTCGTCGTAGCCGAGCAGGCGGACGCTCTCGCGGTTCGCGAACGTGCACCGGCCCTCCCGGTCGATTGCGTACACCCCCGCGGTGTGGCGCACGCCGATCACCTCTACGGCTCGTCGGCTCATGAGTACCAGGTGTCGGTCTTCGATTCGTCCGGCCGGCTGGTGCGCCTCATCCGGAAGGCGCACGATCGGATCTCGCGTGCGGCCGACGACGAGCTCCTTCAGGACCGGGCGGCGGAGCTGGCCCGGGAACAGTGAATGCCCTCTGAAGCCCCCTCCGAGCTGGAGCAACAGCTTTCCAACTGGCCCGGTGCGATGGACTCCATCGACCTTTCGCCCGGCCACCGGCCGGAGTGGCGGTGGGCCGGCGATCCCTTGAACTGAGGGGGCGCCGGAGGACCGCCCAGGCTCGCGTGGGGCGGTCGGCATGAACGCACGGGGGCGGAGGCGCTGGGTGCCTTCGCCCCCGTCGTGCGTCGGAGTCCGGCGGGTACGGAGGGGACGGAGCGGGAGGCCGCAGTGGCGAACGGCCAGATCCATGGGCCACGGCCGGACGCGTTCCACGGCACATCCGGCTCCGAGATTCGACCGCTGGATCCGGGGTCCATCTCCCGACGCAGCGCACGCGAGCGAGCGAAGGGCCAACAACTCCTAGCCGTAGAAGAGGGGCGGCCGGCGGCATACATACTATTGTCGTAATAATAAGTCGAGCCGTCGGATTCCCTGTCCAGGGCGCCGCGGGAGCTCCTGAGCCCCCGAGCGCGGCTCATGAGCCGTGAAGGCGCGCGTTCCTCCACTGGGTCGGGGGCATCGGCGAAGGGCCCTCCAGTACTAGCAGCTATCCGGGGGCGGGGCCCTGGAGGGGGACAGCCCAGGAGTCGCCCTCGTTGATTCCGGCCCGCAGGTCCACGAGCTGCCGGGAGGGCGATCTGGCTTCCGGATCGTTCCGATCGTTCCCCTCGATGGGACCCAGGAGTTCGCCGCGGACCCTCCCATCCATCCTCACGCACACCCAGGCCATCCGACGACGGCTCCAGCGCTCCCCACTGAACTCTTCCGACCCTGCCTCGCTTGGCCTTCCAAGACGCCCCGCCATACCGTGCCTTCGTATGCCGCAGGCCGTTTAAAATTCCTAGCCGTTCTGTCCCGATATGGTGGCCGCGGCGGCCATCAGCCCCACCGAGGTCCAGGTGATGAGGGAAAAGAGCTGGGTGTAGCTCACCGTGTAGGCCGCCTGCGCCTCGGCGCTGAGCTCGAGTGAGCCCACGAACCGGGGGAGGAGCACCCCTCCCACGTTCATGGCCACCCCCTGAAACCCCGCGGGAAGCCCGAAGCGGAAAAGCTCCCGGATGATGGTGAGATCCGGCCGCCAGGACATGGTCCTGTGGAAGGAGATGACGAACTGGTCCGTAAAGAAGAAGGCCAGGGTGGCGCCGCTCACCAGCGCCCCGGCAATCACCGTTCCCATGGCGGCGCCGGCGGTCCCGAAGGCGGGGATGGGTCCCAACCCCCGGATGAGGATGACGTTCAGGACCAGGTTCAGGAGGGTCATGATGATCCCCAGGCGCATGGGACTCTGGGCATCCCCTGCGGAGCGGAGGGCCCCGCTCAACATGAAGAAGAGGAGCATCCCGAAGCTGAAGACGAACATGATCCTCAGGTACGGGAGCGCCTCTGCCTGCACCTCGGCGGTGGCGTTCACCATCCCCAGGAGGGAGGGGCTCAGGACGTACCCCAGGGGTGCGAAGATCAGGAACACCAGGGCGGCGGCGGCGAGGAAGGCCTGGCAGACGGTGCGGTTCACCTTCTCCGGGTCGTCCGCCCCGGCAAAACGCGCCACCAGCACCCCCATCCCGGTGAAGATGGCGGAGATGAAGACGACCACTACCAGGAAGATCTGCCACGAGACCCCGATGGCTGCGCTCCCGACGTATCCCACGTAGTGGCCCACCATGACGTGGTCCACGATCCCCTGCAGCCCCCCCACGACATCCAGAACCATGGTGGGCCAGGCAAGACGCCAGACGGCGGAGGGGATCGATCCCTCCACTAGGCTCCGGTCGAAGGACCAGCGAGGACGGGTTGGACGGGACATGGGCTAACATGCTACGGGGCGGCGCTGGCTGCGGCCACCCCAGGGCCGTCTCCCTTTCGAGGGATTCGGTCCCGGGTGCCGGCGGCGTAGCCGTTATCCCGTGATTCTACGAAGGCGGAGACCGAATTGAAATCAGAAGAGACGGACGGATCTGGGAAACGGCGGCTTCCGCGGCTCCTCCTGGAGGCCGTGCTCACCGTCGGACTTCTGGGCTTCACTATCGCCCTCATCGGCCAGGAGGGGCCGGTCCCCGCCGATACCCTCCTGTGGCTCGGACTCCTCTAGCTCACCTGGGGCGCCGCTGCGGTGCTGGCCGTCCGAAATCGTCTGGGAGCGGGCGCTCCCCTGGGAACGGGTCCCCCAGAGGCGGGCCGGACGAGCCGCAGCTTCACCGGGCTCGGGCCTCGCCCTTCGGAGACGCCGGGTGGGGACCCTCGTCCTGGGCTCGGTGGCCGCGCTCGTCGCGACCCTCCTCATCCTCGAACTGGCCACCCCGGCCAACCTGACCCTGGCGGCCCTCTACGGAGGGTGGGCGCTGTGGTACCGGCGGAAGGCGGGCCGGGAGCTGGAGGAGCTCAAGGCGAGCAGGGAGGAGGAGGGATGAGTCCGGCTGGGGGCCGTCCGGCTCAACGACGGGTCGCCTCCACCGGCTCCGGCACCGTGTCCTCCCGAGTCCGGAAGCTCCAGACATAGGCGGCGACCGCCCTCAGGTCGGCATCGCTGATGTCACTCCCTCCGCGGGGGGGCATGGCAGCGCTGAAGATGTTCCTCGCCTCCGACCTGGGCACACCCTCGGCGATCCTGCGAACCAGCGCAGGGTAGGAGCCGTCCGAGTGCCACCAGACCCGGTCCCGGAGGTTGGCTCCCACTCCCCGGGCGCCGCGGCCCTCCGGCCCGTGGCAGATGTGGCACCCCCCCTCCCCCAGAAACACTTCACGACCGCGTTCGACCAGCTCCACGCTCAAGGGTTCCTGGAGGTCCACCTCCGGGCTTTCCAGTAGCGCTTGATCGGTTCCGGCTTCCGGCCCGCACGCCGCCAGAACCAGAATCAGCGCCGAAGACGCGAGCTTAACGGCCCAGCTCACCCGTGAACACGTAGTCGTTGTCGGCCACGGACTGGTGGCACCCGACGCACCCCGGGACCCGACCCTCCATGGACATCCCGTTCATCTGGTCCAGCTCACCGTTGGCCAGGTGCTTCGTGTAGAACCAATCCCCCTCTTCCGGATTGTAACCTGGCACTTTGTACATGGTGGTGAGCGCGCCGAGGGAGCCGTCCGGCATGTAGTTTTCCTTCACGATCAGGGATCCCTCCGGAAAGGAAGAACTGCCTGCCGCAAGCGCCTCCGCTGCCACGTCATTCAGACGGGTGGTGAGCTGCGCGCCGTGGGGCTCCTGCCCCTCATACAACTCGCCCATCTCGGGCCAGGTGGCCCAGCTCTCGTAGTCGTTCTCGTGGAGGTGGGTCCAGATTGCGGCTCCTGTCGTGTCGGGCTGAAGAGAGGAAGCCGGCCAGGCTTCAGATGGGGCCGGGGCTTCCTCCGCGGAACCCGCCTCGGGCATCGCGTCGGTCTGCTCTCCTCCGCAAGCGCTGACGAACATGACAGCTGCCGACATCGTTCCGATCAGGATCCTTCCGGGAATTTCCATGAGCTCAATCTCCTCCATCTGGTGAGAGGCACTGCGGCGTCCAGGATCCGGTCGACACCGGTCCCATTGTACTCCCCTCTAAGTCATGAGGACTTCCCGAAGTTCCATGTGCATGGCCCCGCAGGGCAGATACAGGATGCCCCAGACCCCTACCGGAACGCAAGTCTGCTCAAAAACCGTAGCTGATCTTCACGAAGAAAACCCGGCCGGGTTCGGGAATCCGGATGCCCGTGAAGGGGTTCCGGGCGTTCAGGTGATTCACGTACCCCTCGTCCAGGAGATTCTCGATCCCCAGCCGCAGGTTCACCCCCTGCCCTGGCGCCCACCCGACCCCCAGGTCCACCGTGGTATAGCCATCGGTGGGGGACTCTCCCCGGGTCGTAGCGGCCCGGTCCTGGTCCGACACGGCGAGAAGGGTGCCCTCCAGGTAGTATCGACCCTCCGAATCCTCGAAGCGGAGCCCGAGGCGACCGCTGAGAGGCGCGATCCCGAGCACCGGCTCATCCAGCTCGTCATCCCGGGCCCAGAGGTAGGCGGAGGAGGCCTCCAGCGTCACCCTGTCGGTGACCCCCTGCACCACCGATGCCTCGCCCCCCCAGAAGGTGGCGTCGCCGTTCACGTACCTGAACACAGTCTCCGGACTGAGAGGAAGACGCTTCGGGAGATCGGTGGCCTCGATCGTGATGTAGTCCTGCATCCAGCGACCGAAGAGGTTGAGCTGGACCGCGGTATTGGGGAGCCTCCCCTCGAGCCACAGGTCGGCCTGGGTGCTTCGCTCCGGCTCCAGCGCGGGATTCCCGACGAACTCCGCGCTGGTCTGCGCCTTGCTGGCCGGGCTCCGGTCCGAATACCGTTCGGTCGCATCGGCCGTGCGGACCGCTGATCCCACCCCCAGGGACAGGTTCCAGTCGGACCCCAGATCGAAGCCCGCCGTCACCGCCGCACTCAGGTTCGTCTCCGTCCCCGTGAGGTCCCGGGAAACATTCTCCAGGAAGAAATCACTGGCCGTGTCCGCTTCGGCCCGGACCAGGTCCAGCCGCAGGGTTCCGGCGAGGCGGACCCTTCCATCCAGGGTTCTGGAAGCCTGGGCGAAGAGCCCTCCATCGGTGACGGTGGCGTCGGGCCACATGAGATCTTCGAAGAGGAGTGCGCCGTTGTCCTGGCGGCGAATGGTGCGCTGGGCGTCCCGGTTGGCGCTGTAGAGATCCCCGCCAACGCGAAGACTCCACGGTCCCTGCTGGAGGACGCCCGCGAGGCGGGCTCCCCAGACCTCGATGGAGGAGTCCACCCCCACATCTAGTGCGAAGGGAGGCATCCTCCCCTCCATCGGCATGGCGGTGGGCTTCTCCCAGTTCCCCATTCCGTGGTCGACCTGGTTCCGGTAGAGCAGGACATCCAGATCCCGGAGAAGCCCGGAGCTCCTCTCCGTCTGCCAGCGCGCCGACAGGTTGAGCGCCTCGAAGAAGTCCGCGTTCAAAAGCCGTCCTGGATAATCCAGGGATCCCTGTTCCTGGTATCCGGCTGAAAGGGTCAGGCGCGATTCCGGGTGCACATCCACCCCCAGCTTTGCCCGTCCTTCCCAGGACTCGAAGTCGCCCGGAACCCGCTCGTCCCCTCCGCTCGTGTAGTCCCCGCCGTCCCTGTAGGCAGCATGGGTCCAGTAGGAGACGCGCCCGCTTCGGCCCGAGAGGGTACCGAAAAGTTCCCTCGCGTCCAGGTTGGAGTCGTAGCCTGTGGACGCCCTTCCTCGAACGCCGTGATGGTGTCGATCAGGGAGCCGCTCGGTTTCAACCCGGATCGCGCTCAGATTCCCCGCTCCCCAGGTCAGCGCGTAGGGCCCCTTGACCACCTCCATGGTACTCACCGCGCTGGGGTCGAGATGCGTCAGGGGAGAGTCCATCCGGGCCGGCCCGGCCGGAAAGAGGCGGGTCCCGTCCAGGTAGGTGCCCACCTCGGTCTCCCGGAGCCCGCGGACCACAGGGTCCAGACCCAGGGGTCCCCGACGGACCGCATCCACACCCCCCACCCTCCGGAGGAGCTGCCCGGCGTCCTTGGGATTGGCCCGCCTCAGCTCCCTCTCCGAAAGTTCGGCCCTCGGTTGAAGATCCGGACGCAGGACCGAAACCCGAATCCCTCCGACTTCCAGTGGTCGGGAACGAAGGGAGAAGACCACGCGGACGGTCTCGCCCGGGACCACCTCCACCTCTTGGGCGGCGGTCCGGTACCCGAGCATCCGGGCGGTCACCGTCTGGAGTCCCGCAGGCACGCCCTCGATGAGGACGACGCCATCTGAATCGGTCACCGCCCCCCGGCCCGTTCCATCCACGCTCACGGACACACTCTGAAGGGGGGCCCCTGATCCTTCAGTGACCACTTCTCCGGTCACGGTTCCCGTGCGGGCCTGGGCCCGGGTCTCCAGCGGGATCGTCCAGAAGCCCATGAGGAGGAGGGTCGTGAGGAGAGTCGCCGACTGGATCGAAAAGCTGACTGGGAGCCCGGCTGCGAGCCTGGCCCCGGATACCTGAATCTGCATGGCTCAGGTCTTCCTTTCCCAAAGTTCGCGAGGGTTGGACCCGAGAACCGGGAACGGATCGGACCTCCTCAGCCGGTGCGAGCGAACCCGAAGGAATCGGGACCGCCAGCCCTGGTGGGAGAACCGGGACGTTCGCCGTCGCCCAGGTCCGCGGCCCGGAAAGCAAGTGACCCGGGCCCGGTTCTACGTCGAAGGATCAGACGTGGACCGGCGGTCCGTTGGGAAAGGGAAGGAAGTGAGGGGAGGCGCTGGGAAGGAGCGGGAGCTCGATCCCGGGACCGGACACCGAAGCCGCCGCGCTCCCCGGAGGGACGCCAGCGAAGGAGACGGACCGATCCGGCTCGAGAGCGGCCATCCCTCCGGAGCCGAGGCACAGGAAGCGACACTCGCACCGGCAGCTCTCGCAGTCGCCGCCTGAGTCATGACCGTGGGAGGAGGGGGATCCGTGTGAGGAGGACGCGTGGGGGGCTGACGCGTGAGAGGCCGAGGCATGGGAATGGGGATCATCGACGTCGGGCGAGGGGCCCTCATGCGTCGCCGACCGGGTCTGGTCGTGGTGGGGACAGACGCCCACATTCGCGGCGTCGGCAGCCCCCCCCACGAGGAGGAGCCAGACGCCGAGGAGGGCGGTTCGCCGAAGTCCGGAACGACTCTGGAGCATCCAGTGCATTCTTGAGGGTTGATTCTCGTTTTCCTGCCAAATGTAGGGATAACGGGCCGCCGCGCCAACCGAATCCCGTGGCAGTAGCGATTCTCCCTGAACTCGGCCCCGTCTGGGAGAGCTTATCCTCCGTCCCTCCGGATCCGGAGGGAGTTGAACCATGGATCCTGGACTACAGCCATCGGGCCCTCGGACCGCTCCGCCGCGCCACCCTCATTTGTCCCCTTCCGAGTGACCGGCTCTCCCTCCGCCTTCAGGGAACCCAGAACCCGGTCCACCTCCTCCTGGGAGGGCAGGATGAGAGCCCCGGGGTAGCTCCAGACCACCTTGTCCAGCCCCAACGCCCGGTGGTAGAAGGCCTCGGCTGGGGTCAGATCCCCCACATGAAGGTGGACGTGGCCCATGACCGTGCCCTCTGGCATTCCGGTCCAACTCTCCCCCTCCGCCTCCCGGATCAGGGAGCGCACGTCCAGGGTGTCGGTGCTCATGAGGAGCTGCCGGTCCTTGAACTCCCAGCTTTTGCGGGGGCGGTCCGCATAGACCTCGATCCCCAGCCCGTCCGGATCCAGTACCAGCAGCTATCCGGGGGCGGGGCCCTGGAGGGGGACACCCTCTGGCTTCACGATCGCGCCCGGAACCGGATCCTCCTCTTCACGCTGGAAGGGGAGTACCGCCGCGCGATCGCGTACGACCGCCCGGGGGGAGCCGCCCAGATCCGCTACGTGCGAGTCCTTCCCGGCGGGCCCATCGTGGATCTGGCGACGACCATGGGCGGCGATGCCCTCTCCCGAGCAACCGACGGAAGCTTCGAAGAGCGGATCCTCCTAGACACCGTGAGCCGCACGGGCGAGGAGGTGGAATTGGTCAGCGACCTCCCCGGAGGCGTCTTCGAGATGCAGACCATGGACCTCCCCCGGGGCCAGCGTGGGGTCACCATCCGCAATACCGCACCCTCCCTCAGCCTCCCCCACCAGGTGGAGGTGGGTCCCGACGCCTCCGTCTGGATCACGGACGCGGAGGCGTTCGAGCTCCGGCGGCTGGATCTGGACGGGGCCCTCCGCGAGGTGTTCCGGGTCCAGGCGCCCCGGACTCCCGTCACCCCGGCCCTAGTGGAGGAGCACGAACGTCTCCTCCTGGAGCAGGTTCCGCCCGAGGCCCGCGAAGGGGTGGAGGCAGGGTTCGCCGTCCGCGAGTACGCCGCCATACTCCCCCCCATCGGGCGCCTTGTCGCGGACGATACGGGCCTCCTCTGGGTCAGCGAGTACACGGGACACCGGCCGGGCGAACAGCCCCGGGTCTGGTGGGTCATCGAACCGGAGGGCGATCTCCTGGGGCGGGTCGAGGTGCCGGAGGGGTTCCGCGTTCTCCAGATCGGCGTCGACGAGGTGCTGGGGGTGGTGCAGGACAAGACGCCCCGCCATACCGTGCCTTCGTATGCCGCAGGCCGTTTAAAATTCCTAGCCGTAGCGAGGGAAGGTTCGTACCGAGGAGATCGTTCTGCGACGGCGATTCGGCGGTATGGAGCGTGCGCGGATCGTCCTCGAGGTAGGGACCCACTCACCCTGGATCAGCCGGCTGCTGACGGAGCTCGGTCATGAAGTGGTGGTGGCGAACCCGCGCAAGCTCCGACTCATCTACGGGAACCCGCGGAAGACGGACCGGGCGGATGCGGAGTACCTTGCCCGGGTGGGTCGGATGGACCCGGAGCTTCTGGCACCGGTGAGGCACGGAGGGCGACAGGCGCAGGCAGACCGCGGAGTGCTACGCGCCCGGCAGCAACTCGTGCGCACCCGGACGCAACTGATCAATCATGTCCGTGGGGCCGTGAAGTCGTGGGGCGAGCGCCTGCCGAGTTGTGCGACGGCCGCATTCGCGAGGCGGGTGGCCGTGGCCATCCCGGACGCTCTCAGGCCGGCCTTGGACCCGCTGGTCCGGCAGATCCAGGTCCTCACCGACGAGATCCGAGGGTTCGATGAGCAGATCGAGCGACTCTGCGAGGAGCGGTACCCCGAGACCCGCACCATCGGGGAAGAGCGCTGCTGGGGACACACCGGCTTCTGGGACACGGCGGCACGACGTGCGGCTGTGGGACGCGGAGGGAGGAGCCTGACCCGCCCTCACCCAACGAGCGGCCCAGCGGGCAGATGGACCGAACGCCTCGACCCGAGGCCCGGTTGTCCCACTGCACGGACCTCACGCATCTTATCATCTTCCTCTCCCCCTCACCCCAGCGCCTGCGCCCCGCCCATGGTCGACCGAATCCTGCCGTCCCCCTTCGCCCTCTTCATCCTTCTGCTCACTGGAGCCCTCGCCGCCTGCTCCTCGGAGGACGGACCCACCGGACCGGCTCCAACCGCCGAGTTCACGGTCAGCCCGGAGCGGGGGAACACGGCCACTGCGTTCCAGTTCGACGCCTCCCCCTCCGCCTCTCAGAACGACCAGGCGGTCCAGACCTTCGTCTGGAGATTCGGGGACGGCAACGGCGCCGAAGGGGTCCGGACGTCGCACACCTACTCGAGTGCAGGCACCTATACCGTGGAGCTCACGGTGACGGACGGCCACGGCCGGACCGCCACCGCCGGCCAGGAGCTCGCGGTGCTGGACGAGGTCGAGCTTCCCATCCCCGCGAACATGGCGCTGCCCGAGGAGCCGGCCTTCCTGGACGACCTCCTGGCTCGCGTGGACCATCCCGGCCAGGTGTACGATGCGATTCTGGAGTTGGGAGTCCATCCCACGTTGGCCAACTATCACCTGGCGGCGCCGGTCGACCTTTCTCCCCTGGGACTGGGCCGGACCGTCTACATCCCCACCCAGGTGGTTCCGCAGGATGGCGGAGAGGTCCCGCCTCACGGCCGACCCTCCCTCTATTTCATCGAAGCGGGCACGGAGATCCTGTCGGGCGTCTACCTCACTGACGACGGCGTGGCCCTTCGCTACACGGAGAGGGTGACGGGAGAGGGGGCGCAAGCTTCCTCCGGCGATCTCTATTCGGAGCGTCTCGTCACCCTGAACGGCGAGACCATCTTCCAGGCTTTCGGGGAGCTGGAGATCCTGGATCCCGATCGTGGCCACGGACGGGTCGTCCTGGATCGGGACGCGAACAACATCCCGCTTCCCGAAGATCGGCAGGTGAAGGTCATGGTTTGGATCCTCTGGAGCGCCATCATCTTGGATATCGAGGAGGCGGACGAGGACGCCGCCCTCCCACCAACCCCCCCGATCCAGGACGAGCTGGAAGCCTCGGTCTCGGAGCCGGATGAGCTGTATGAGGCGCTGAAGGGCCTCGGAGCTTCCCCCCGGCTTCTCAACTTTCACGCCGCCACACCCGTCGATCTGTCCGACCGTGGACTGGGGCCCGCCGTCCACGTCCCGGTCCAGATCCTTCCGGAATCGAACCGCGAAGCGTTCCATGGCCGGAAGTCGCTCTACACCCTGAGCGAAGGTGAGGAGACGCTGGCGGGACTCTTCCTCACCCGGGAAGGGATGGCGCTCCGGTACATGACGCGGGAGGTGGGACGTGGCGAGTTGGCCCGGACCGGGGACGTCTATCGGCAGCGGATCGTGACCCGGGATGGGGAGGTCCTGTACGAGGCCCTGGGTGACCTGGAGATTCTGGATCCGGACGCCGGTCTGGGCCGCATCGTGCTGGACCGGGGTCCGACCGGTGAGGCGCTGGACCCTCCCGCCGTGGAGATCTGGATCATCTGGAGCTACATCACCATCACGACGGAGGACCGAGACTCCACATAGACCAGGACGAGCGACCACGGTCCGGGGCGTCGGGCGAGAGCGCCGAGCCAGTCCGCCGAAGAGGAGGGTTCGCCGGACCCCACTCTGCAGCCGCCCGGCGGTCTATACCCCGCCGTCGTCACCTTCTGGGAAGGACCGCTGTCTCACCCCAATCAGATAAGCTGCGCTCGACGACATGGAGGCTGTCGGCAGTGACGCGCACGACCATATACCTCCCGGGGCCATCCGTCTTCTGCGTGGAGCCGACGCAGAAAACCGGAATCCCCCGCCAGTCGCTGAACTGAATATTGTGAGAATGGCCGTGAAAGATGGCGAGCACGTCGTACTTTTCGATGACGGAATGGAAGTCGTCCCTCTCCGCGTCCGTCCACCAGACCCGGCCCCAGTCATCGAAGCCGTAGTGGAAGTACAGGATCACCTGGCGACCGCTGTCGCCCACACGCTCCCTCAGGTCCTCCTCGAGGAACTGGAGGCTCTCCTCGGGCTCCCGGAAGGAGCGGGTGAAGTAGTGGCACCACTCGCACTCCGGGTCCCAGGCGTAGCTCGGATAGGAGTTGAGGCTCACGAAGTGGACGTCACCCCAGACCCAGGAGTAGTGAAGCCCGTTCTCGGACACGTTCGTCACCCCCGGTCGGTTCGCATTGCGGGCTTGGATCCCCGAGCGCACCGGACCGTCGACGGGCCCGTCGTGGTTGCCGAAACCCTCGTAGACGGGGTACCGGAGGGCCCTCTCCCCTTCGAGGCCCAGCTCGGCCGCGAACGCCTCCCATTCATCCGCGTGTCCATCTTCGGTGAGGTCTCCGGTGATGAGGAGCCCCAGTGGCACGTCGACGACTCCATCGATCCGGTCCGGATAGGGTGTGTCCGGGAGGCGGTTCATCGCCTCAATGATCTCTTGATTGAAGGAGATAACCGAATCGTGCACACCGTAGTGCATGTCCGAGGCGATCAGGAAGGTGAAGGGAAGCTCGCTCCCGGCTGTGACGGCGTCCGTGCCGGTAGTCGGGTCGGAGCAGCCAGAGAGGAGCGAGAGGATCGCGAGGAGGAGGACGGTTTCCCGCGGATGGCGGGTCCGCGCTTGGATGGTTGACATCCGTCATCATACGGGGCCCCCTCGCCCTCCCACAAGAACCGATCCGATCAGCGGCGGCTCTCGTAGGAGGGCTCCGAGGCGGCCTCTCCGGTGAACTCAAGCGCTCCGATTCCGGGATCCGGTCGATTGGGGCCGGATCGGCCACGAACTCGCGGACCTGCTTCTGTTGTCGGGCGCCGAGGCCGAAGCACACGACGTGCTCGTCCGAGTCGAACGGCATGCGCACTCGGGGCAGGTCAACCGCGCCCGCGCTCGGCTTCATGCCCTGGCACGCGCTGCCGGAGACGACATCGGATGCCGTCGCTGGCGCCCGCGCCATACCCCCGCGCTCGTGTCGCTCACTCCGGCCCGCCGGCGACGTCAGGTCGACTCTGCCGCTCGCTTGAACTCCCACGGACTCGAGCGTCTGAAGCGGTTCCTGCCGGGGGAGTGCGCCGGCTCGGTCTGACTGCGGCCGCATGGACCGTGGCGTGGTCGAGTTGCCACGGCTGCGTCCAAGGCGGCCCCTCGGGAGACCACCAACTCTTTTTAAGGGCCAGCTCCCGCATGGATCCTCCTCCGGTCGCGAACGCGCTGCCCCTATGATGCCTTACCCTCCGAGCGACACGTCCATCCCACCGAGCAGGCCCGTGCTCACGAGGTCGCCGGCCCCTCGGCTCAGGCACGCGGCCCCCTCTTGAGACTGCGAAGCGCCTGAACGATCGTTTGGGACACTGTTCATCGGGGCACCCTCGCACTCTTGATGCTGCCGGTCTCACGCAGCCTGATCGGTTTCCGACGGCGCCTGCGAACGCGCAGGTTGAGGAGCTCCACGAAGAGGGCGAATGCCATCGAAAAATAGATGTACCCCTTGGGGATGTGCTGATCGAAGCCCTCGATAATCAGCGTGACCCCGATCAGCAGGAGGAACGAGAGGGCGAGCATCTTGACCGTCGGATGCTCCTCGACGAATCGGCTGATCGGGCCGGCGCCGATCAGCATGACGGTCACGGCCACGATCACCGCGGCGATCATCACGCCGATCTCATCGACCATCCCCACGGCCGTGATCACGGAGTCGAGGGAAAACACCAGGTCGAGGATCAGGATCTGGAAGATCACGTTTCTGAAGGACGGATATGCCTTCTTCGCTCCCGGAGCCCCTCCCTCCTCCCCCTCGAGCTTATGGTGGATCTCATAGGTGCTCTTCGCGACCAGGAACAGGCCTCCTCCCACGAGAATCAGATCGCGTCCCGAAAACTCTTCGCCTAGAACCGCGAACAGGGGAGCGGTCAGGCCGATCACCCACGCGATCGCGAAGAGGAGCACGATCCGAAGCAACATCGCCAGCGTCAGCCCCAGGTTACGGGCCTTGGCCTGGCTCTCCTCCGGAAGGCGCCCCGCCATGATCGAGATGAATACGATGTTGTCGATTCCGAGAACGATCTCGAGCGACGTGAGGGTCGCGAAGGCGATCCAGATATCCGGATTCGTGAGCCAATCCATGCGGCACGCTCCAGGCGATTAGAGGGCTGCGTTCGGCTCGTGTGGGGTTCCCGCGTGGGGACCGCGGAGGACCGTGGATCAGGAATCGCTCCACCCGCCGAACGGACCCGCTGCCTCGCGGGCCAGCCGCTTCAAACCCGGAGCGCCCCTGGGTGTGCCACATCACGGCCTGGCGGTCAGTCCCGTGGGCAAGATCTCGCCGAGGATGCGGCCGGACGTGGCGGCCGGGGGGAGGACCCCGAGCAATGCACTCAGAGTGGACGCGATGTCAGCCACGGAGGCCGGGGTGTGGCTCGCGCCGGGAAGGATCCCATGCCCCAGCCAGAGCAGCGGCACGTGAGTGTCGTAGCGCCAGGAAGAGCCATGAGAGGTGCCCGTCGACCCATCATCGATCAGGACGTAGGAGCGCTCTCTTCGCCGGAGGCTCGCCTCGTGTACCGGCTCCCCGAGCCCGACGTGCTCGGCCGCAATGAGCTTCGCCGCACACCCCTCCATCCCCGTGGCCTCGCCGGGTCGTCCCCACGTGCCAGCCTCGATCCCCCCGACGGCAGCTCCGGCAGGCCCCCGATCGGGGCCCTCCCCAGGCCGAACTCGACCCCGATCAGTCCCCGGCCTTCGACCTCGCGGCTCCCGAAGCCATCCCGGAGTTCGAGTTCGATCAATCCCCGCCTCAAGAATGGGACGCCGGCGGTGGATGCTACGGTACCTCGAAGGGACCCGGTGAGGGCTCGCGGGCGCGTGGGCGCGCGGTGATCTGGGGCCGCGTCGTCGTCCGGCGGCCCAGAGCCGTGGAGTCCGGGACCGCCTGCGCAGGCGCCTCGAGGGCCCGGACCGGTGCCTAGTTGTGCGGAATCCCCCCCTCCATATGTTCGATGAAAACCGTGCGTAGGCAACACGTTGACTATCCCCCTTAGGCCTCGAACTGGAATCGCACTTCTTTGTAGTTGTCGGCGCAATACCTCAGAAGCGCCCAGATGAAGACAATGAGGCCTGCCATTTCAAGGCTCTCCTCAACGGTCGTAATCATGCTGTACGTCCAGGTCTGTAGCCCGTGTAATTCAGCATAGCGCCCCCCGATAAGCTCGACGCCGATGGCTCCTCCGATGTAGAGGATCGCAGCCATCAAGAACCTGAGCCTTGTCGTCGCAGGGAGATGGAGCAAGAATGTCAGAAAGATTAGCCCAAGAAGGAGTACAAGTGCGATACCGGGAATCACCCAGGCGTAATAGAAGATTCCGAGATTACCATCGCCTAACAGCGCTCTTACCGGTGCAGCCAGCCCTTCATGAACTTGAAACGCCTCATCGAATGCCATGAATAGGAATCCGAATGAAAGGATCGCCCATTTCGACACATGAGGAACCCTCCGTTTTCCATTAAGTACGGTGATAACTACAAGAATCAGAGCAGCGAAGAGTATTAGTAACACAGAGAAATAGGTAGGAATGTTCTGCTCTGCGTTGACGTAAAAGAGCGGAACAAGTCCTTTCAGATAATCATGCCCAACCGCGAATTTTGAGAACTGCCCTCCGATGCTGGCAAGAACCAGAAGAAATGCCACCGCTCCCAATATGCGACCAATGGCGGACGGGTTCAGTGATATCTGGTTGATTTCTGTTCTCATGGGGGCATAACGTCCCGCGTTTCTGTTGCGCGACAAGAATGGTGATCGGGCGCCGCAGGCGCGAACCCACCTGCCTAAACGCGACCGCAGCAAGCGCATGTCAGGTAGAGCCCCTGGGAGGTCACGGCTCCAGCAGTTGTCTCATGTGACTCAGCGTCACGATCTCGATGCGGTCGTCAAAAATCTCGTAGACGACAGGGTAGGGCTCATACTGAATTTCTCGAACCGACTCCTCATGCCATGCGGGCACGACCTGTCCCAGCTCGGGTGCGTTCTTCAAGAGCTCGACTCGCTCTACCAAGCCGTCGAACCACTGCACCGCCACGGTAGGTCGATCAACCGCAATGCAGTCCACCGCCGCTGCGCGTGAGAGGTCGGACGGGGTCAACTCGATGATGTTGCGGCCGGTGGCCTCGTCCGGGCTCCAGCCGTACAACTGCTCAGCACCCGCGCCCCAGTAGATCACCCTGCCGGCGGCGTCGGTGGCGATGGTCGCACGCTCGGTGTTCTCGAGTTCCCGCGCACGTTCACTGACATTGACGGCTCAAAGCGTTTTTGCCGGAGGTTATAGATGGCTCGCGCCGTTGTGCGACGGGCAGGACTGCCCTCAATGTAACGGCCGGCACCCCACGACCGCGAGCTTGCCCGGCGTCACGGATCCGAGCTGGTTGTCGAGGCCCATGACGGCGGCCGCGTCGAGGGTGGCGATGCGCAGAACCGCCGCCGCCGGGATACCCGCCTCCACGTACAGCTCGAGCTCGCGCTGCAGCTCGAAGCCGCCGAGCTGGGCATCAGTGCCGGCGACGAGGAAGCCGGGCGGCGCGGACGGGCCGACATCGTGGACGGCGACGCGCGCCGGAGCGGGAACGATCAGTGCCCCCAACGCCGTTCATGTCGGCCGGGGGGAGCGCTCATGCAAGGGGAGGGGCGTGTGCCCATCGTGCAACGCCCGACGCATGGCGCAGGAGGCGGCGCAACTGACCGACGAGGTGATCCCGCACCTTCCTGTGCGCCCATGGGTGCTTTCGGTCCCCAAGCCGTCTCGTTTCCGCAGCGCTTCGGGAACTCGCTGGACCCCCACTATCACTACCACGTGCTGGCCCTTGACGGCCTGCTTTCCGCCGACTCCGGGAATGGGGTCCGCTTCCACGCGGAAGTCCTGGCCCGGGAGGTGCGACGTGCCAGCCTTCATCCCCCCGACGGCAGCTCCGGCAGGCCCCCGATCGAACCGATCGAACCGTATGCTCTGGGGCCAGCTCCTGGCCCGCATCTACCGGCCGGGGCGGCGGCGTCACAAGGCAGACCTCTCGCTCGTTCCTGCAGGAGAGCGATCGCGAGCCAGGGCCCGGATCGAGGACTACCTTCGCAGCGGTGATCGAGGGACTGGGCCGCCGGACGGACAGCATCTTCTGGAGGGCAGGATGTGGGGTAAAAAAGGTTGGATCGTCGCGGCGACAGCCCTGGTCGGGCTGGTCGGCTGCAGCGAAGGCCCGCTGGGGCTCGAGTCGAGGCCCGAGTTCTTCCTCGCGGAGGTCAACGGGTCCGAGGAGGTGGGCTTCAACGGGGTCGGTCACTTCATCGACTCCGGCGTGGAGGAGGAGCGGGGCCGGGAGTTCTCCCTCTCGGCCGTGATGGAAGAGAACGGAAAAGTGTCTTCCATCCTGGTCTGGACCTACGAGGGCCCCCCCGCGGTTGGGACCTATCCCATCGGCCTGCCCGGCGGGTCGGGCGGCGCCCGGCACCACCTCGGGTTCTATCGGACGTCGAACGGGGACCACCATGGCCACGTGGCAGCGGAAGGCGAGCTGGAGATCACCGCCGTGGCCGGAGATCGTTTCGAGGGGCGCTTCCGTTTCACCGGGTTCCAATACTGCACCTGGGACGGCGTGGGCGAGCCCGTGGGTCCGTGCCGACCCCCTTCGGAGCCGATGCCTGGCGCGCCCAGCATCAGCGGTCACGGCACCTTCAGCGTGGGTCCCGTGGGGCCGGGGGAGGACGAACCCACGCTGCCCCGGTAGGCCCCGGGCGTGAACGAACCGGGTTCCGCGGTGGCTCAACGGGCCAATCGAGCCGCGCTCGAGCATCCACTGGATTCTCCGCCATCTCGACCTCCCACATCGGCCGCCCCGCGTGACCCCCGCCCGGGGCCCGCCCCAGGCCGAACTCGACCTCGATCCGTCCCCGGCCTTCGACCTCGCGGCTCCCGAGCCCATCTCGGAGTTCGAGTTCGATCAGTCCTCGCCCCACGACTGGGCCGCCTGAGGCGCTGAGGTGGCCTCTTCCCCGCCCTCGGCGGGCACCCCCGGGCTCACCGGTTTCCTCTCCCCCACCCAATCTCCGGCTGCTTGCACAGCCAGAACCCCCGCCCTACCTTGCCTTTCCGTCCACGGAGGGCGTTTGGATCGCCTATATTTTGACTTGGGGGCGGGCGCCGCTCGAGGCGCCAGCCGCGCCGAACGGTTCGAGGCACGGTGAGTAGGCGCCGCCGTCGTCACTGCGAAGCACCAATACCGCGCACATGAGGAGGAGATGATTCCGCCGGCCCAGGCAGCAGACGTGCGATGGCCGAGCCAATGATGGAGGGAACTGCTGGGGCGGAGACCGACTCCCGGCACCGCACAGAGCCGGCGATTTTCCCGCTTCCGCATCGAATACCGGCCGTCTTCCCGGTGACCCGCAACGGCGCAGCCCGACACCACCGGAGCTGCGGATGAAAGGAAAGTTGAAATGGCTTCCGTCAAGGTGATCTACGGTTGGGAAATTCAGGATCAGGCGGCTGCGGTGCCCGGCTTGAACATGGGGCCCAAGCACCTTACCGGGTCGCGGCGGACCGGGCCGCTGCACACTACGGATTACCACAACCTGATCGGCAAGAACATCGTGTTCCACGCGGCGGGCAATGGCGCCCTGGAAGGCATCCTGAAGACCATGGAGGGCCTGTCGCATACCTTCGTGCGCAGCGGGATCCGCCCCGGCATGCAGATCGAGAAATTCGAGGAGTGCGAGTACGGCGGAGGCGACGACCAGGTGACGGTGACCGCCACGGAAAAAGACATCGTCCGAATCGACTATTTCGTCTACGTGTTCAAGCCCAAGGCCAATCCCTACGAATTCAAGAATCTGCTCGTGACTGCGACCGGGTCGATGGTCAACATGATTTCCGCAGGCCCGCACATCGCATCCCAGATCAACCGGACGGCCATGGATGCCGGCGTCGCGGTGCTCGATGCACGGTCGAGGCACAACGCGGCCTCGCCCGGTGGGCTGAAGGAGGCGAGCATGGGAAAGGAAGCAGTCGTGGTGCTGACGAGCCATCGCCGCCATACGCAACAGCCGATCGTGACGCACAAACACACCCATCGCATATCCACGCTGGCGCGGGAAGTTCGCAACAGGCTCCGCTGAACTTCACCGCCGGGGGCGAAGGACGCGGGGACCGAGCGCCCTGGAACGCACTCCGCGACGCGGCCTCCCGCCACGACCGGGGCGTACCGCTCTGCTCCTGACCTGTAGATCATGCGTCCTCCACTTCCCCTGGCCCCCATCGACGACAACGGGTTCGTTGCCTCGACGATCGAGGACACGGAGCCGGTGACGTATGAGGGACGGATCTGGACGGACATGAGCCATAGCACCATCGCATGGCCTTACGGACACGCCCGATGACCGTCGCCTACCTCGTCTCGAGGCGTCACGGATTTTTCGAGCCGAGCCTGTAGTGCGCCCGCCCGTCTTCGTCGTCGGCCTGGGGCGCTCCGGCACGACCCTTACGGCCCGGATTCTCGACCGACACTCTCACATCAGCTTGTGTGGCGAGACGCATTTCTTCCCCCACACATCGCGCCGGCGCAGGCGAGCCCGCTTCTCCGACCAGGAAGCCCGGGAGATCCTCGACGAGCTTCCGATGACGTGGGCGGGCGCGGACCCCGACGACGTCCTGGCCACGTTCCGGAGCACGGACCGCTTGCTCCGGTCGCTCTTCGACTCGATCCTGAGGGCCCGCATGCGCCGCCACGGCAAGGTGCGGTACGGCGAGAAGACGCCCATCCATTTCTGGTACCTGGACCGCCTCTTCGAATGGTACCCGGACGCCCGACTCGTCTATCTCGTCCGGGATCCCCGACGGGTCCATGACTCTTTTCTCCGCTCTCACTTCGCGCCCGGCCTCCGCGCCATCGAGCGCGGTGTCGTTCCTCGAGCGTTGTATTGGAACCATGGTGCCCGAACGCTCGGCCGCGTTCGCGCCACACGCCCCGATCAGGTGTTTACCCTGCGCTTCGAAGATCTGGTCGCGGATCCGGAAGCGAGCGTCCGTGCCCTTTGCGCGTTCCTCGACGAGCCCTTCGAATCCGGTATGCTCGAGGTCACGGGCGAGAACAGCTCGTTCGGCGACCTGGGCGAGCGCGGGGGCATTCAGACCCAGGTGCTCACCCGACCGTTCGGCTTGCCCCGCCGCACACTCGCCGCGCTGGAGATTCTCTGCGGAGCCGAGATGATCAAGCAGGGCTACGAGCCCGAATGGATGCCCCGAGGCTGGATCGCCATGCTGGACAAGGTCGGGTTCTACGCGGCAACCAGGGCGCTACAGTACGCCGCGCGCAAGATGCGGGGACGACCCTAGGTCGCCGTTTCAGAGCGAAGCGATCGCCTCGCGGTGCTCGGGAGCCAGCGCCCCGCGGCACCGCACGGCCACGAGGTCGGGATCGCCCGGCCACCCCGGCCCTCCGGAGCGTGCCTGCTCGAGCCGACGTGCCGGGTCCTCTGAACCGGTGATGCCGCGTCTTGCTCGCGCGCGTGGAACGAGCCTACTGTGCGTGAGGGGCAGCTCGTGCGGGTATGCGGACGTGCTTCGGAGCGCGCCGGAAAGCGAGCCTGCCACCGGGGTCCCGCGCGGGGATCCCCGAAGGTTCCTTCAGCCGCGAGGGAGTCCGTGATGAGCCTGACTGGAACTCATGGATGGAAGTACGTCGCCTGGGTGGGCGCACTCACCCTGCTGGCGCTGACCACGGTGGCGTGTCAAGCGGAGGCGTCCCCCGGTGCCGATGCGTCCGTGCCGGGGGCCGATACTGCCGAGGACGCCGATGACCGCGAATGGAGCTTCCGCTACTCCGGTGACGCCACCGGAGAGGTGTCCGGGACCGTGAGCGCGATCACGACCATGACCATCTCGATGAACGAGGTCAGCATCGCGGCGCGCGCGCACGGGAGCGACGTGATGTTCACCGCCACCTACGGCTATGCGCGCGATGCCGACCCGGTCGGTGAGATGCGCCTGCGGACTTTTGCCCTGGAACTCGAGGACGGGAGCCGCTGCAGTCCCGATCCGCGTGCAGAGCAGGCGGTTGTCGCGAACGTAATCGACGGGAGCAAGGACACCTACCGTGCCGAGTTCTCGGGCTCGCTGACCTGCGACGACGATCGGGTCATCGACATCACGGGACGTCTTCGTCGGGGGTAGCGGCGGGGCGGGATCGAGCGGCTGCAGGGATCAAGCCCGCTTGGCCACCTGAGAGGATCAGGAACTCGGGTTCCTTGATGGGAATCGACATACAGTTCCGGCCGCAGCAGGGGAAGAGGTCGGACCGCCATCAGAATCTGCCAGGATCTCACCTTCGCGGCGAGTCCTCGACCCCTTCCCCCACTTCGGACCGGCGGGCGTCACCGCCCGTCCTGATCGGGCGCTACGACTCCGTGAACGTGAGGTCCACCTCGGAGCAGCGCGAATCCGACCCGACCGACGCACACGCCTCCAGCGTGAGCTCGGCATCTACCTCCACGGGAACCGTAACCGAGAGCGGGCCGTAGCCCAGCACGAGCTCCGTGGTGCCGTGAGATCCGGCTTCCAGATGCAGTTGCTCCCCCTCGTCGAGTGCCGCGACGTTGGGGTTGCCCACCGCCCATTCCACCTCGAACTCCGGCTCGGCGATGGGGGTTCCGACAGCGTCCACCGGCACGATCGACAGCGGCAGGCGCTGCCCGAGTGACCGGAAGACGATAGCGGCGAGCGGCTGCTCCGAACTCGGATCAGTCGAGAGCCTCAGCCCGACCGCCCTCTGATCGACCGTCACCTGTACCTCGGCCTCCAGCTCCCGGCCGTCTCCGTCCGAGTAGGTCACGATGATTCGCGCCTCCCCGTCTGATACCGTGAGGAAGCGGCCGTCGCCCAGTGGCTGCAGCACGTCGGGGTCCGAGGACGTCCACTCCAGGCTCAGGCCGGAAATGGGATTCCCATCTTCGTCGACCACCTGTGCCGTCACGACAACAGTGTCTCCCAGACTCTCGACGGTCACGTCCTCGAGGCTCAGTTCCATGCTCGCGGGTACGGGATCGGGGTCCGGATCGAGATCCACCCCCGTAGGCCCCGCGTCTTCGCATCCCGATATGAGAAGCATCAGCATCAGGAGCGCGCTCGCTCTGGCCCGCCCCCTCCATTCGTCGGTTCGTTCAATCCACATGATAATCGGTCTCCGATGAAGATTCAGGTTCGGTTCAGTCGAGGACACGGGCGCGGATCTCGATCTCGATCTCCGCTCCGGCATCCAGCGTGTCGACGTGCCAGCCGTCGTCGGTCTCCTCCCAGTCCCCGCCAGTGACGTTCACCTCGAGTGTCTCGAGGCGGTCCTGTCCCGCCAGAGGATCGGCGATCGCCACACCTTGTGCGGGCTGACCGCCGTCGTTTCGCACGGTCACCCGAACGATCACCTCCTGGCCCAGCGAGGGCGTGGGGTCATCCACTTCGACGGAGATGACCACGTCGGCCTCCGGGCCGCGCACCTGAATGGGCGCGGACGACCCCGAGAACACGTCGGCGCCCGCTACCTCCACGTGGAGGGTGAACTCGCCGTGATCCGCGAACGTGACCTCGTGCTCCGCCAGCACGCCCACCTGGAAGGAGCCACTGGCACCGCCGCCGGTGTCCAGGCTTCCGTCCGAGGAGACATCCACCTGGCTCTGGAACTGGGTCGCCACGTTCCCGTAGGCATCCTGTGCCACGATCCGCACCGGGAAGGGTTCACCCACTTCCTGGATCCCGAACTCGGCTCCGCCAACCGGCTCCACGCGGAAGGAGTGAAGCTCGGAGCTGCGCACCTGGATCTCGTGCACCAGCTCACCGGGGAGCGACACGCCGGAGACCTGCTCCGCGAAGATCTCGTGAAGCCCGGAACCGACCGTGGTATTCAAGTACTTGAAGGAGACCCCGCTGCTGCCGGCCGGGACTGTGAGCCGCATTCCCTTGCTCAACCAGGCCGTCTCCTGCTCCTCCGAGAGGGAGATCTGGAACTCGAAGTCCTCGCCGACCACCGAGGGAGAATCCTTATCGTTCACCACCTGAAGGGTGATGGAGCCGCTCTCGTCGCCGGCCCAGACGCGATCCGGTCCGGCGAACACCACCCGCACGTCCTCGGTCTCGAGCACCTGCTGGGGCCCATAGGCGGTCCCCTGTTCGTTGGTGGCGAAAGCGCGGAGGTAGTATGTCGTGGCGGGATGGAGGCCGCTCAGGAACACGTCGAATGATCCCTCGCCTTCGCCCGACAGGATCACGACGTCGTCGGTGGTCGGCGTGGGAGACGTGGAATAGACGAGGCCTCGTTCCGTGACTGGCTCGCCCCCGTCGTCGGCGACCGTTCCACCCGTCGTGGCGGTCGTGCCCGTGACATCGCCCGGAGCCTCCGTGACCGTCACCGACGGCAACGACAGGACATCGCCCGACTGCACGTTCCACCGGTAGACGCCCGTTTCCCCGACGTTCGACCCGCTCTCGAGGTCGCGGAAGTCGGGGGTGCCCGACTGCGGCAGCTCGGCGTAGGTCTCCTCATCGCCCATCGACCACCCGGCCGTGGGCCACACCGGCGCGATGATCGCCGCCTGCGCCCAGTTCAGCGCCACGTAGCGGAGCTCGATCTGGAAGTCGGTGCTCTCGCCAGTCGGGAGGGGTCGCAGCACGATCTGGAGGGTGTTGTAACCCCCGCCGTCGTTGGGCCCGTTGTAGGGTGCGACCTCCTCATACGTGACCACCACGTAGTCGTCGTCGGTGTTCTGATTGTAGAAGACCTGGCCATGGTTGCCCGGATTCAGGTCGTCGAACTGCACTGCGACGATCGGGCCGGCGTCGTAGCCCGCGATCCCCTCGGGATCATAGGACCAGTTCCCGTGCCCGAACGTCACGTACCCGTTCGTGCCGATGTACATGTCGGTATAGATAGTATCCCCCAGGGCCACGCCGTCCGGGAAGACATCGGTGAGCGGCACCAATGCGTAGTGGTCGTCGAAATTCGACAACAAGACCTGGGTCTGGTCGCCCGTCGGCTCGGACCCCAACGGCGTAAGCTGGGTCGCCTGCCCCTGCGCCGCCGCAGGCAGCGCGAAGAGGGCGAACAGCGCGGCTGCCGCGGTCCACAGGGACGAACCCCACCACACGGCGGGTTGCGCTCGCAGGCCGGTGCTCGGCTGGGAAGTCCCGGGAGGTCCGACCTTGTCAGGGGTCCACCGCGCGGGGTTCAATCGAATCTGTCTCATGGATCGTCGTGTGTTCGTGGAACGCTCCGCCGGGAGGGCGCCGGGTGCTCGACGCCTCCGGATTGGTCTCCGCGGATCGGCCGGGGGGCCGACCCAACAAGGCCGTCGACGTTGCAGGCCGCATGCCAGCGGCGGTTCTGTAGCCAGTCCGACCGACGCCCTTCTACATCCGTGATTCCCGAGAGCAGCCACGGGTCGGCCAGGAAGTACCACCGACGGCCTGCCATGGTGCGGCTTCCGGGGGATGCCTCCGGGATGTCGGAGCAGGTGTCGCCAGGAAGGTCCAGGCGGCGTTGGGGGAGAGGCGAAAAGCCGGCCGCATGCGGCGACCGCGTGGTGCGCCCGCCGCCCCTGCAGATCGCACGAATGTTCGCGGAACGCATTCGGGATCACCGGGAGCGAGACGCCCATGCCCCAATATCTCGGTCGCGATCACGGACAGCGCACCCAGCGGCTCCCCAAGCGCCAGCATCCCGCCGTCGAGTCGGCCGGATTCAGCAACGCGATCGAAGGGAGGATCGCGCCCGTGCCCGAGGAGGATCCCAACTTCTCCCTCGACGACGCCCGCTACTCCGTCATCTACTGGCTCCCTTCGACGGTGGCGAACGCGAACGGGGGGCAGGAGGTGGATCCCCGCTCCGGGGAGATCATCCGGGGGCGGGTGCAGATGTACCACAACGTCATGAACCTCGTGCAGAACTGGTACTTCTGGATGTGGCGGAGATGCTCCTCGACGAAGACCGGCTCGAGCGGCTCATCGAGTACGAGTCGTTGGCGGAGAGCCCCACGGAGGTCTATACCCTCGCGGACATCATGGAGGATCTACGAGCCGGCGTATGGAACGAGCTGCAGGGGAGCGGCACGATCGACATCGACGTGTACCGCCGGAATCTTCAGCGCGGCTTCGTCGACATCGTCGACCAGCGGCTCCATCCGTCGCGGGAGCCGAGTGGCGGGCAGGATCCGGGCGGGGGCCAGGGCGGCGAGGCAGGCCCTGTCCTGACGGACGTGAGGCCGGTGCTCCGGGGCGAGCTGAGGTGGATACGGGACGCGCTGGACGACGCGATCCCCCGCGCCGCGAACCCCATGACCCGTCTCCACCTCGAGGACCTGAGGGAGGAGGTGCAGAGAATCCTGGACGCTGAGCCGAGGAGGTAGCGACAGCACCAGGTTCCGGTCCCTCCTGATCGTCCTCTACGATCGCCCGGGAGAGTGGCGTCACGAGGTCACTCTTGGCGCGGTAGCGGACACGGTGGTCGTGCGAGTACGGCAGCCCCCCCCTGCCCCGCGCCAGCCGCTGGAGCGTTCACAGTGAACTGAACGGAAAGGAGCTGCTGGCCATCCACGGGGTCGGCCCCAAGGCGATCGCCATCCTGGCCGATGCGCTGGATAGGAAGGGCCTCGCCTACAAGGGGTCCTGAACGCGCCGCCGGCCTCGACCAGCCTTCGAGCCCTCCAACCCGCTCCCGCCCTGCTTGTTTCTCCGAGATCTCCCGCCGTATCTTGCTCTTTCGTGCCGTAGCGCGTCTCGATTGCCATTCATCGCGCTTGTGGCGGCGAGGGTTCGGCGCCGGAGGCGGCCGCCGATCAGGAGTAACGATCCCGGGATGCTTCGGCCCAACGCGGGCCCGATGGCCCCGCCAGCCGCCTCTTCCTATCGTGGTAGTCAACCCCAACCGGAGCGAGGAAGCATGGCCAGGAAGGATCGTGATCTTACCCGCAGGTATTCTCGCCGTGAGTTCGTTGAAAAACTGCGCCGGCTGGCCTCGGCAATCGAGGAGAACCGGCCGTTCTCGATCCAGGTGGCCGGGGAGCGGCTGCGCATCCCCGCGGACGCCACGTTCAACATCGAGCACGAGCGGCACGGCGACGAAGAGGAGCTCGAATTCCAGTTGCTCTGGGGCCGCGAGTAGCTGCGGGGCCTCGCCCGAGGGCCCTTGGGGGCTCAGAGTAGCGATTCGAACGGGACGAGCTCCGGACCGTTCTCGGTGCACACCGCGTACCGGCCTCCCCCCCGGAGCGTGACCCCGGCGTGCTCGCCCTCGGCATTCACGATGTAGAAGTTGATCCCGAACGCGCGCTCGCCCTCGTCCGTCGACAGGCGCGGCTGGATGGTATTCGAGCGGATTCGGCGGACGGCATCCATTCCCGCGTCCAGGGGCGTCATGCCGTTGCGCATGCTCTCGACGATCTGATACGAGGCCAGTCGTAGATCCGCGTCCCTCCGAGTTGAGCACGCGGCTTGCGCCCGAGGATAGATGGGTGGTGCCGGCAGTTCTCCCAAAAGGAGAGAACATTGATGCAGCTCAGAACATTCGGGTGGGCAATGCTCGCGGTGTTGATCGTTGCGGGGTGCGGTCGGGCCGATCAGTCGACGGATGGCTGGGATGGGCAGATCGACACGCTCAGCACTGGTCAGGTGGTGGTCCGCAACGGGCAGCGCGGGATCTGGGATGACGGCGATGGGTGGGACGTAGTCGAGGAGATGCGTATCGGGGCTACGGGTGGGGAGGGCCCTGAGCTCTTCAGCGACATCCGTTCGCTCATCGTCGATGATTTGGACCGGATCTGGGTCCTCGATGGTCAATCGGCGGAGCTGCGCATCTTCGACCGGAACGGTGACCATGTCCGAAGCGTTGGAAGGTCAGGCTCGGGCCCGGGCGAGTACTCGCAACCGGTTCACGCCGGTTCGTTCGGAGATCGCGTCTGGGTGATGGACCCAGGGAACGGTCGAGTAACGGTCCTCGATACGGCCGGTAGCTACGTCGAGGACATCCCGACCCGCGGGGGAATGGTGAGGCTGCCATGGCAAGGCGGCTTCGATCGGCGAGGCTTCTACTATGCGCTCATCTTCCGGTTCCAGCCTGAGTATGAAGTGATGCTGGGGCGGTTCGACAGGAGTTTCGCACCGGTCGACACGCTGATCATCCCTTCGAATCCAGTCGCGCGAGAAGAGTTCGAAGTCACGATCGACGGGCGGGTGCACGATGAACCTGTGCCGTTCCAGGGTGCTTTGGCGTGGCGGCTCTCTCCCGACGGCCGAATATGGGGCCTCGTGACAGACCGATATCGCCTATTCGAGCTGGATGAGCGCGGTGATACTCTTCGCGTCGTGACCAAGCCCTACGAACCGGTGCGCGTTTCGGCGGAGGAGCGGGCCGAGGCGCTGGAAAACCTCCAGGGTTTCGTCGAGCTGGGCGGAAGGATCGACCACTCGCGTATACCAGAGCACAAGCCACCTGTCGATTCCTTCTTCATGGACGATGGTGGTCACGTCTGGGTACGGCGCACGACCTCCAGCGGCCCGGGTGACACCTTCGACGTATACAACGCCATGGGCCAATACATGGGGCTGGTCACGGTGCCATTCGCCCTCGGGATGTACCCGAGCCCGATCGTCAGGGCCGGCCGCCTTTACGGGGTCACTCGCGATGACCTGGGGGTGGAGTACGTCGTCGTTGCACGAGTATCATAGGTGAAGCACAAGCTGTTGCCGTACTTGGCCACCTCGGCGGGCTTGGGCAGCTTGGCGTGACGCCCCCGGTGAACCTAATGAGCGTGTCGCCGAGGGGATCCTCGACGACACGCTCATTCATGAAGCCGGACACCACGGAGTGGAAACGCACCCTAGCCTAGCGGCCTGTGACCGGGTGGCCGGCGTCGAGACGGCCGTCGGGCCACTTCCGTGGGCTGGGCGCGCTGACTGCGCCGTACCACGACGAGCTTGGCCGTGACCCATCTTCAACAGTTGCCGAAGGTCGAGCGGCCAGAACCCCTTGTGCCACAACGATCGAGGTGACGCGTCGCGCGTGATATCCTCCTTTTAATTCTGAACCGCCCCGGGATTGCTGGAGACCCCAGAGTTTGAGAGGATGGGGTCATGAA
>JBBDRS010000030.1:0-28329 GCA_040905325.1 Gemmatimonadota bacterium | reverse complement strand
AAAGTGTAAACTTCTAAACCGCTGGAAGTGTCCAGTTTTAGACCGCTGTTGACATTGGACCTGGAAGACCTTTCTGACCTTCACCTGAGTGGCGTCTTTCGCATACCACAGGAGATAGTCCCCCAGCGTTGCCAGCGTATTCGTTTCGAAACCGGAGGTCGTTTGAAATACGATCTGCGACACGAAGTTGTCGGCGCCGAAGGTCTCATCGAGGACGGCACGCAGGAGATGACAATTCTCGTCGTTGATCTGAACGAAAATGGACCCTGTGTCGGCCAGAAGCTCCCTTGCAACCCTCAACCGCTGCGTGATGTAGGACAGGTACGAGTGCTTTCCGAGCGTCCAGGTGTCCCGGTAGGCGCGGACCATTTCGGGTTCTCGCACCATGTGCTTGTCTGCTGACGCACTGTGGTCCAGGCGTTTCATCACCTCTGGCTGGAAGTTCCCCGCAAACTTGATCCCGTACGGTGGATCCAGATAGATCATCTGCACCTTGCCCGCCAGTCCCTCGCGCCGAGCCAGCGACGACATGACTTGAAGCGAGTCACCGAGAATCAGACGGTTGGCCCAGTCCATGTCATGCTGGTAGAACTGCACTGCCTCCTGGTAGGGTTGCTGTGGATCGGCAAAGAGATCGCGCTGCACATCATCACGGGTGGCCGCACGGACGATGGCCTGGGCTGACACACGCTCGTGTATGTGGAGCGCGACCGGATCCACGTCAAATCCGCCACGAGTGTGCTCCTCGCGCTTGCCTGCCCATTCCAACCACGGTTGATGACTGCCGAGTGCTTCCACGAGCGCCGCTTGTTCGGCCGGGGTCAGCGGTCGACGGCCCGCCTCGGCGACTAACTCAGGAAGGTGATCTGCGTCACCGGACGGGTCGAACCGGAGTGCGGGGTGGAGGTGCGGACTGTAGGAGTACTTAACTTTCTCCACCCGAGGAATGACTCCCTCCCCCGCGATCTTCGCCGGTGGAATGTTCGTGCGCCTCTCGCCCTCATGGCGGTAATCGGTGGTCTCGATGGTCTTCGCGTTCTTCGTATTTCGCTTGGCCACGGGCTCTGGGGTCGGAGTTGCCGGTTTGGTTCGAAAAAGGAACTCGCAGCTGTTGAGATAGCACTCTTCTGAGGCTGCGACTAGGGGCTGTACGTCATTCGCATAGGTGAGCCCGCAACTGTCCGGCGACACCACCCCAGCGTGTTCGCGTATCCATCAGGGTGCGCTGTCCGTGTCGATTGAATGACGACAGAGCGGCGCGAAGTCACACCGGCGGCACCGCTCCTTCGAGGGATCCGCCTCGAACTCCCCCTTTCTGATCTTCGCCAACGACTCGGCTGCTTCGACCAACGCCTCGGCAGTCACGGCTTCCGACACGTCCACTACCTGCCGCATCCCGTTGCGGAGCTCGTGGAGATAGCCGGCCGACACATTAAGCCCTTCGCTCCGGCCCGCAGTGGTGTAGACCGCGAGCTGGCGACGATAACGTGCGTCGAAAGTCGGATCCTCGGCGACTTTGTAATCCACGATCGCCAAAGATCCCGCCTCACCTCCTTCTTCGTCCAGAATTACATCGGCGCGTCCGGATACGCTTCCGTCCGGAAGCTGCAGCTCGAAGGGACGCTCGACTGCCCAGACCCTCTCGAGGTCCTGAGCGTAGTCCGCCACATAGCGTCTCACGATGCGTCGCGCGGCCTGATCCATGCGCCGAAAGGCGGGGGCATCGGCAAACGGCAGGTAAAGTTCCTCATCCACCAAGGACTCCAGTTCCTCCTCATCCGGAATCCCGCCCGCATCCTGTGCAGTCTCCGCCAACCGACGGAGCACATGGTGGATCGCGCGCCCGTACCCAAGTTCGACGGCCAACTCCTGTTGGTATCCGAAGACGGTGCCGAGTCGATATCGGTACCCGCAGTCTTCGAAGGAGGCGATGTCGGAGAACGACACGGACAGCTTTGGCGTCTCTCGGACCGCTGAGGCCGACGGCGGGTCCGGGAGAGGGAGCGGAGCGTCGCGGTGGTACACGCCTTCGGAAACCTCTTCCAAGAACGGCGAGCGGCGAAACCCGCGTTTACGGCGCTCGAATGCCGACATGTACACGGCATCCCTAGCTCGTGTCAACGCGACGTAGAACAACCGGCGCTCCTCCGCGAGCGTACCTTCGTAACGGGTACGGGTGGCCCCGGTAAATACCGCCTCGGGTAGAAGCCACTGTTGCGATCGGCCCGTCTGAGCGGACGGAAAGCGACCTGATACCAGCGCGGGTAGGAATACGATGGGCCATTCCAGTCCCTTGGCTTGATGCACGGTGAGGACGTTCACAGCGTCCTCATCCAGCGTCAGCTCTCCCTCGAAGTCCTCGTAGGCGTCGTGCGCGTGATGAAGTAAGTAGTTGGCCAAGGCCCGGAAATATGGCTTTCCCCGGTCCATGCCCGAACGAAAGACCCTCTTTCCCCCTCCCGATTCGAAATGAGCTCGCCGGGTGACGTGTTCGAAGTCGGCTAGGACCTGCGAGAACCGAGCGAGGGAGCCGAAAAACGCGGAGCCCTGCGGCGTGTCGACATCGATCTTGTCGACGCACAGGAACGCAAGTAGGCGGTACAGGTCTCCGACAAGCGATACGGGCCGGATTCCCCTCAGCTGGTATCTCTTCCAGTCCTCGAGATACCGGCGCACCAAGTCGACGGCAGGCGCCCGCGGAAATCTCTGGCACAGGCCGGTAATGAGTTGATCAAGGTCCGCGTCCCTGTATGCACCGAACCGCTCATCCTTCCAGGACGCGTCTGCGATCCAGGCGAACGCCTCCCCGAGGAGCGCGATGTGGGCATGCAGAAATAGTCCAGTGCGCCCGGCGCAGGACACCGGGATGCCCCGTGCCGCGAAAGCCGCCAGAAGGGGGGGGGCCGAGGTACGCACGGACCTGAAGAGCACTCCGATGTCGGCGTAGCGGTAGCCCTCCTCCTTGAGGCGCAGGACTGTGTCGGCGACCAACCCCGCCTCGGCGCCCTCTGTATCTGCCAGCCAAGGAATCAGCTCGTGCGTCCCCGCAGCCCTGTGGGGGATCATGGCCTTGGCCAGCCGCTCGTCCAGACCTTGGATGAACCCGTTTGCGCTGTGGATGATGGTGGGACGAGACCGACGGTTGGTATCCAGTTCGATACGCTTCGTCTCTTCGTAGCGCTGGGAGAAGCTGAGGATATTCCCCACGTCCGAGCCACGCCATTGGAAAATCGACTGGTCATCGTCGCCGACCACCGTCAGCTCCACGGGAGAGGCGGACAGCAGCTCGATCAGTCGCTCCTGCGCCGGGTTGACGTCCTGGTACTCATCGACGAGCAGGTGCCGGAGGGGCCCGTGCACCCTGGAGAAGATGGCCGGGTCCTCGAGCGCCGTCACGGCCCTTGAGATGATCATGGAGAACGTGAGGAGGTGATATCGGTCGAGCATCGCCTCGTAGCGCTCGTAGCAATCCCCCAGGCTTGTACCACCCAGAACTGTGGGATCCATCAATTCATTGCCGATCACATTGGTGGTGCGAAGGAAATCCTGGATGGGGCGCCAGTGCTTCGAGCCCAGGTCCGCCAGTCCAAGCTCCCTATACTCACGGCTCAACAGACCCGCGTGGCGATGCTCATCCAGAACATCATGATTCCCATACTGGGGCACGTAGTCCTGCAACACTCGGAAGGCATACCCATGGATGGTCCCAACGAATAAAGGGCCGATCCGGCCGAGGAAATTTTCACCCATCATGTCGCGGACCCGGGCGACAATCCTTGCCTTCAGCTCAGCTGCAGCCTTCTCTGTGAAGGTGAATGCCACGATGGAAGCCGGCTCTACGCCGTCCCTCACGAGCGCGGCCACTCGCCGTGAAATCGCTTCGGTCTTGCCTGATCCGGCACAGGCGATGACCTGGAGTGGGCTGCCGCGGTGGTCTACTACAGCCTGCTGGGCCGGAGAGAGGGTTAGACTCATTGACTAGAAACGGGACCGACCATCGCTCGACAATCCTGCACCAGATAGCGGTACGATGAGCTCAGACATGATCGCAAATGGTCTCGACCTCCTTCAGCCCGCATTCCCTTTTCCTTGGAGTTGTCTCGTGGCAAACGTCCTGAGGATTCGCTGACTCGGAAAATCGGCTAAAGACACGAGCTTGTTGGCCAACGCCACAGGGATCAGTGAATTGTCGTACATGCTGCACCGGAGCTCGGCGACGAGGGCGAGCACCTCCTCGAGGTGTGGGATGTCGGACGCCTTCGGATCCGCCATGAAGCTGCGCGCCGGGACGGTGGCCACGTGCATCTCGCCGCCCGGCGCTCGGAACAGCACCTTTTGGCCGTAGTAGGTGTTCTGCCCATAGGTAGCTCCGGCCTCGCCTGGAATGATGTGCTGCCGGATGTAGCGGTCCCCAATGACCATGAAGGACCCGGGCTTCATGCGGTCCTGGATGGCGGTTGCGTGTTCGACGAACGCTCCGCTTTTCTCCAAACCGGCGAGGCGGAGCGTTGGCCCCGTCAGCCCGCTCGGCTCGCTTAAGAGGTGCTCAACGAGCTCGCGCATTGGCCTGTACAGGGGGGCCACCAGCCCGAAGAAGGCAAGTGGCCCGTCCTTGATGAACAGGACATTCCGCATCAAGCTGGGCTTGAGCCGCACCAGGATGCTGTGAAAGAGGTGCACGAGTACGAGCTGCTCGAGCATCGTCATGACGTAGGCTGCGATGCCGCCGGCCCCGAGTTCCTCGTCGACGCGCTCGTGCAGGCGGAACACGTCCGTGAGGTACACGGGTTGCTGACAGCCGGGGCACAGCTTTTCGGTCGGATCCGAGTGGAAGAACGAGACTGCTCCGTGCCCGCAGCCCGATGGGCAGTGCGCAACGGTCTGGTGAAGGACATCGTCCGGGTTGCGCTTCCACCGCCTGAAGAGAAACCAGCCGAGGCTCGTCATGAGCCTTTCATCGTCCTCCCCTCTGGGCTTGATGAAGAAGTCGTAGATGGTGCGCCGGATTGTCGCTGAGAGCGACGGCTGGTCCTTTCTTCTCACGCCCTTCGTCGGCAGCACGAGGGAGTAGCGCTCGATCCGCTTTAGCCGCGCGAGATCCTCAGGAGCGATGAACCGTTTTTGATCGAGCGCCCGAAGGTCGGCCAGCTCGAACAGCAGTGGTCCAAACGTGAAGAACGCGATTGACGCTGAGGGGAACTCCTCCCGCACGTATGTCTCGGTGAAGCCGCCGTCGATGGCGATCACGGCGGTGGTTCCAGACGTGTCGACGTCGCCGAGTTCCTGAAGCATCGAGTCTAGGGACTGTGGGTTCGGCGCGGACGGCAAGATGCAACCATTGACGTAAGCCTGGACATCCGGGTTCTTGAGGATCTCCACGTGAGCGATCTTGCTCGCGCGTTCGAGCGGCTTGCGGCCTTTGGACCCGTAACCCATGGCCTAGGCTCCCGTCGCCGTAAAGCGGTCGATCTGTGCGGGCACGATGAACGCGTTGGAGTAGGTCTTCATCCGGATGAAGCCCTTGTCAGTCGTTCTACGCAAGCTGTCGATGAAGTCCTCGAAGTCGTAGTACTTGGCAATTTCGCGCAGCTCGTCGCGGTTGTTGAGGTGGGACACGAACCAGTTCTGCGTATTCTTTAGCACGTTCGCGGAGATGGAGCTGACCTCCTGCGTCGCGTACGCCAGCCCTATTCCGAGCTTGGCCCCCTCCTTCGCGATCCGGTTGTAGATGAGCGTCAGGTCCGTGTCTGTCTTCTTCGGAAAAAGGTTGTGAGCCTCCTCGAAGTACATCTGGATGTAATTCGCCGGGCGGTTGTTGATGAACCGGTCCATGGCTTCCCGGAAGATGCTGGCGCACAGCCGGTCCGAGTAAGTACGCTGAATGATCGGGTCCCCTTGAGAGAGGTCGATAATCACGATCTTCCCTGCGCGTAGCAACTCGACAACCTCTTCCTCGTAGGACTTCTGCAGAGTGGCGGTGTGGAGATCCCGGAGTGGCACCAGCTTTCTGAACCCGGCCTCAGACGCATCCGCACCGGGCGCACGCTTTCGGGTCAGGAACCGGATCAGGCTCTTTAGGTCGTCGTCGGCCCACTCACGCCCGTTCTTGGCCTTATAGCCAGTGAAGTATGCCTCTGAGTTGTAATTGTCCCACACCCAGGAGAACCAGCGGCCTGCCTCCTCCGGCGTAACGCCTCCCTTGGGATCGATGCTCGTAGCGTCATTGACCACCTTCGTCCCCGTGAACCGCACGCGGTGACCGTTCGGTACCGTGAAGCCGGCAGCGGCGAGGGTGGCCTGGTAGCACGCGAGACGCCGTTCGTGGCGCGTCAGCGCGCTCTTATCCTGAGGATCGGGTTGCTCCCACGACACGTTGAGGAAGGCCTGCGTGTAGATCGTTCGGTCGTCCTGCAGGTTTGAGCGGACCATCTCGAAACCTTCGAGGAGCTGCTTGTAGAAGTTCAGCTTCATCACTTTGAAACCAGGCTTCTTGAGTATGCTGTAACGGGTGACATCGTCCCCATAGAGTTGGTAGATGGCGGTACCCTCGTCCTGCTGGTTATCATTGGCATACTCACCATTGACGTCGAAGATGATCTGTCCGATTGGTGCGACGGGCTCGCCGTCGAGCTTTGCACCTGAATCCGCCAACTCTGCCGTCGCCTGGATGATCATCTTCACGGTGTTGGACTTGCCGGTTCGAGTCATCCCGAAGAGCGCAGTGCGCTTGCCGAGGTAGTCGAGCGCCGAGACGTACACCGGCACCGGCGGGCCTTGCGCATGCCGCCGGCTCGATGCGTAGCGGACCTGACCTATTCGCTGATCTCCCGGGCCCCCAGGCAAACCGGAGCCTTCCCGGAAGTTGACGATGTACTCGAGCACCTTCCCGGCGGGACGGTACACTGAGTAGTTGTTCGGCCCGTAAAAATTGTCGACATCCGCACCGAAGCGTGACTTGCCGTCGGGTCCCCGATAGAAGGAGCCCAGCACACGGCACTCCAAGCCGGAGAACTGGAACTCGTATCGCGTATAACTGTCCAGCTGTCCAATCGGGGTTTCCGCTCCGTCGCTTTCCTTGTAGTGGTCTACCATCGCGGCAATGACGTCCGAGTCCGTTGGGAGTGCGGTCGGCCCCAAGACTCGTAGTAGGACGACCTCGGGATGGTCAGCGTCATTGTCGAAGAACGCGGTGAGGAAGGCTCCTGCCGGGACCCCAGCGACCTTCTCCTTCCAGTGGTCATTGGAGACAATTTTCATCGTGTTGAAGTCGAAGTAAAATGGCCGGCCAATAAAGGCATCGGCCTGCGTTACATCTTGGAAGATATCGACGCTCGCGAGCTCCTTGAGCCTCTCGTTGATTGACACGTTGCTACCTCCTTATGCCCATGTCGTTGCCGCGGACCAGCGGATCGGGCCAAGTGGTGGGAAGTCAGATCCACTGCTATCGCGCGACAGGATGAGTATGCGATCAGTTTTCGTCGCGCGCCCGCGACCGTTTTTCCATATCCGACTGACCTTGTGCTTGGTGGGGAGTCGATCGTCGACAACCCCTCGCAGTGCCCAGCCCAGGGGTCGTGCAGCGTCTTCCCACACACGTGCAGCCAGATTCATGGTCTCCCCGCTACCTGAGGCACGCACATCCCCGATCATCAGACACAGGTAGCCGTCGTCTCGGAGCACGGGGCCGAGGCTCTCTAGGACGGATGAAATGAACACGAGGTACTTGGACAGAGATCCGGTTGTGACGAGCCTATCGTCAACCGCCCTTGGGTCCTGCTTGAGCATCCAAAGGCGCACCCAGTTGTACTTCCCGTACTTGATGACGCTGAGGTACGGAGGCGACGTAAATATGAGCTTCACAGGACGGTCGACCATCTTTCGAGCAATGGGTTCACGTGCATCTTGCTGCCACGCCAGCCCGCGCATCGCGCTCGCGTCTGGCAACTTCATGCGCTTAAGCTTGCCCTCCAGAAGGTCGAACACATCAATATCCGGAGGCTCCAAGCCATGCTCGTGGATGTAGCGGCAGACGTAGCCAGAGGACATCGAAAAGGTGTTCGGCATGCTGATCGAGAGTCCGCGGGCGGGACGTCCTGGCGTGTAGTTGGCGTGCATCACGCCTAGCAGGAGTCCCATGAGAAAACGGTCATCGCGGCGTTGGAGATCGAGGTGTTCCCGAAGCCAAACAAGTTGGTCAAGCACGCGCGGTGAGTAAAGCATGCGAATCTCGGCGGGCGCATCATGGCCCGCGTCGCCTGAACACGCGTCGCGCAATTGGCACAAGCGAGCCCGGGCCGCCTGTTCCGTCGGCGGATCCACCTTGGCGGCCGTCAAAACGTAGGCGAGGGGATTCGCATCAGACCCCAGCCCCAAGCGCCCCATGCGGCACGCTTCCAGCGAGGCTGTACCTCGTCCGGAGAACGGGTCGTAAACGACGTCGCCGGGCTGAGTGAGCCAACGGATGAAGACATGGGGCACCTGCGGCGGGAACATTGCGAAGTAGGAGCATAGCGAGTGAAGCGGGTGACCCCATCTCCTCGGAGCCCTCTTCCATCGACGACTAATCCCATTGATGTTCAATTGCTTCACTCCTTCGTCATTCGGTCTGATCGTAAACTGCAGACGACGAAAGCGGCTGGCAGGTTCACGCTCATGTCTGGACGTGCTGCTTGAGGATAGTACTTGGCCTTCCGCACCAACCGCCTCCCCGCCGAGAACGCGCTGCGAGCATCCGCGACGCGCGTGTATATCGTGTCCACGCGCGCGGTGGTTTCCGTTGTCTTCCAGTCGGTCCAGTGCTTTGCGATTGCGCGAGGAAGTAGTCGTAGAGCATTACCCCGACGTCAACGTCACTGTCCTGCCGAACGTTGACGCGGTTGTGGAACCAGCACTGCGTTAAGATCAGGATCTTCTTCGCTGCTCAGTGGGGATTGCCGCTGATGGCCATACGTATAGATCGAACGACCCGCTAGCATCGCTCCTGTTCAGTCTTGCTGGGCGACTGGGGCCAAGACAAGACGATGGTCTCCCAGTCTCGCAGTAATGTTCCTCTCTGGAGCTTCAAGACCCTCGACACGGCGAGATCATTCTCCGGACAGGGCGGGTCCTCAGCCGAATCGCTTTTCCTTCCCCATTTTGCTTGAGCGCCTCCAAACCGGCCGGCACAACCTGGTTTCCCAACATCCCCGCATGCGCTACGGCGAGGTCCACCACAACTGCCCGCTGCCCCTCGCTCCTGTATAGTCGTAGCCAGCCGGGAGTTCCAAGTCGACTCTCATCCCCCGCTCCCGCCCCACGCGAACGCGCACCTCAACTCCGAGCGCCTTGCTCAGGCCTAGGAAGACCTCCCGATCGACGTTTACTCCCCACGACCGCCGAACGCGTGTTGGCGGCCCGACGTCGGCGGCGAGGGTGTAGTCGAACATTTCGTCAGGAAGGCCTGGATTGGGGCCCGGGCAGTCACCCTTCTTGAGCGCTTTCACGCCTCGCCCCGCAGTCCAAGAATTCTTCTTGGCCTTCGATAGCTCAACCTGAGCCTTGAGGCCCTCACCGATTTTCGTGGCGCCTTCATACACATCTACTTCGGCGATTCGAAGCGGAATCGGGACAAAGACAAGCTTACATTCACCGTTCGTCGCAGTGTAGCAGTGCTCGGTGTGATAGGTGATCTCTTGTGATCCGCCCGTCCCAATGCCAAAGATCCGCGCCCACCAGCCACGCTTACGGCGTGTCGTCATACCCTCGGAGTACTCCACCTTGCCTCCGACAACACGTGGCGCAGCGAACCTGAACAGCGGCACTCTGAGACGTTCCCGAACAACCCGGCGCTCCACGGTGCGATGCCTCATGAGCAGTTGGTTGATTCGTACCACAAGTGTTGGCTCTGGAAGTCCTGTGTCGAGGAGTCGACTGTACTCGGCCAAGAACTCCTCGATGGACCGTTCCGGATACCCCAGTTCTTCAAGTCCTCGTCTGGCGAGCAGCGGTTCCTCGATGATGTCCTCAGCCCACTCCCTAGCGGCCCCGGCGGCCCCGGAGTTCAGGTACGGCGGCCCGAACCCGCAGGTGCATCCTGCGTCGTGCCGGTCGGCGTTACACATGGCGTATCTCCCGGCCGCAGGTTACGCAGTGGGCAGAGTCAAGAGTTCAGTCCGCTTGATCATCGCTTGTCGGATAGTATGCCGCTCGGCTGCGACGTCCTTCGTGAAGCTGTCCAGGATGCGATGGAGGTACGACTTCGTCATGTGCTGCACGGCTTCGGCCACCTTCATGACGCGCACCCTCCGATCCAGTTCACGAAATCTGCATCAATCGAACGTTTGTTCGGGGACCATTATGGGGTGGCACCACAGGATTTCGCAAATGGAAGTGCTTCAATGGGATTGGATGAGGGGTTCATGTTCATCTCACCGCGCGCAGTTTTCCCCTGGATCCAGCCTCCAGCGCTGGTGGGTTGCGAGGAGCCGGTCGACTCCGGCGTGGTCCCTCTTCGCGGCCCATGTCTCCGTGAGCTGGTCGAGCCGGGCTGAAGTGATCCCAGGATAAGTGGCGTACTCACACCGTTCCGGAAGGGAGTGCACCAGCTCGAACGCTTCAGAGGCGGCCAGGTGCGGGGGGGGCGGAAGGGTATCGCCGCGCTCTGCACGGGACCGCTGCAGGGACTCCGCCGATTCGCGCCCGTGTTTCGTGGCTGCGAAGGGATAGACATGCTGACCCCCGAAGAAGAGATCGAACGTGGGAAGCCCCTGTGACCACAGATCGCGTTCGCGAAGCAAGCCCTTGGCGAAGACGGACTCCCCCGGAATGCCCAAGCGTTCACCGTCCTTGAATGGGATGGGTGCGCATCCGGGATCATAGTCCCAGAGAACGAGCACCACCCTTCGAGGCCCTTCCTCCCCATCAAATCCATCCAGCGCTCGCAGGATCTCCGAATCCCTGCCTGCGACGGCCTCCAGCGCGAACTCCTGGCCCACCAGTCCGTCGAGCGAATAGGGCATTGCCCATTCCCGCCGCTCGAATGGCAGGGACCGATCGCCGGGCGAGGCCGCCAGCATTTCCGTGCCGAACGTCCCCCAGAAGTACGTCAACTCGGGATGCTTCGAGAGAGGGAAGAAGTCCATGGTGCACAGAGGGGATCCGATTCCGAAAGCGAATGCGGCAAGGTACGTGAGGACGAGCATGGGTTGCCTCCTGCGGGGCCGCCATCGACGCGGCTGCTGGGAACGAACGGGGCGGGCTCCTGCTCAAGGAGCCGCCCGGGCTTCATGGAGTCGGAACCGGAGTATCCGACCGGCATCGGACGTTGGAATCGACCAGGCCGCTATCGCTCTTCATTCACCCCCCATCCCCCCGCAATTCCGCCACCCGCCCATCCTCCACCGTCAGCCGCACCACCGCCCCCCTCCCGGTCTGCCGCCCGAAGTGCTCGAACGCCGCAATGAGCATGTAGTCGATGATGTCGTGGAACTCCCCGGACCGTCCCGTGCTCGTCACCTCCGCGATCCAGAGCCAGGTGACGTCCTGCGGCTGGGCCTCGGGGCCTGCGATGTCCGTGGCCCGCGCGATCGCGAGCATCAGCCAGGGAAGATCCCGTCCTGCGGATGCCGGGAACGTGCCGAGCATGTTTCCGTGCGGCAGGAGGACGCCGCGAAGGCCCTCACTCGAGGATCCCCTGCCGAAGCCGTTCAGGATGAGCACGTCCGCAGAGTCCGGGCTCACGACCGTGTATCCGTTCGACTCGAGCAGCCGCTCGATCTTCTCCCCCACCTCGGGCGCCAGCCGCTCGCTTCCGCGCGCGTCGTTTGGCACGACACCGATGGTCAGGGTACGGAGGTCCGCCCCTGCGCGGCCCGTCAGCGCATCGACGCCGAGGTCGAAGGTCGCCGGCGCGCATCCCGCAGACGCGACGCACGTGATGACGGACAGGACGAGTCGTGCAGGAAGGAGGATCTGCAATTAACCACAAAAACCCTTGCGAGTCGCCCGATGTGTCTCACGAACGGCAACCGTGGCGATTAGCATTTAGGCACTTTCGAACTCATGGCGGCCCCCGAGGAACGAGGGCATTCCAGGTCCAGCTCTGCCACCGTTATTCCCCAGGTGCGGTTCAAGTGCGGGTCCCCGTGTTTTGCACTCATGGTGTTGCCGAATCTGTGGGTTGCCGCTGATATCGGCCGGCCCGGTTCGGGTGCCTGGAGGTCGTCATGCGTCTGGATGCCTTTCATATGGAAGCAGCATGCGTTCTTGGTAAACGCACGCTTTACCATGGACAAGATTTCCGGCCATGTGAAAGGTTGTGTTCAAACTCCGACTCCAGACAAACCAGTTGACTGCAGCGTAGATGATTGCCATCGAGGTCGAACACGCGAAGATGCCCATTCCCCGGGCACGGTTCAGTTCAGGTCCGTGCATAGGACGCAAAGACATCCTGATCCTCCTGATCCTCCGTTCGACAGCGAGACCTCGCCCGCCACAGCCAGATGCCGAGCACCACCGGGGCGAACGCAATCATCAGGAAGACGATCGATGTCCAGATCGTGAGCAGCCAATCGATCTCGAACATCCGACCCCTCCGTTTCAAGCGGACAGTTGGAGCCCAGGGGCGCGGCCCTGCCTCCGGGATCCACTATGGGGAGGCACAAGCGGATCGCGCAAACAGGACGGGATTCGATGCGATACCGCTTCGCATGCCCCGCACCTGCTCACACCAGATGGAGCTCCGTCGCCAGCTCATTCAAACGATCGTCGAACGTCGCGATCCTCACGGCATGACCCGTCCATTCCCGCATGAGGAGGGCTGTACACGCGTGGAATGCGTCGAGCGCACGGCATCGTGCGAACCGGGCGTCGGAGCGGATACGGACCGCCACGTCCGTGAGGGAATCCACGAGCCCGATATCCTCGGCGTCGCGGTCGAAGCGCTCCAGCGCCCGCGAGAGCACGGCCCGGTCCCGCTTCCGTCCGAGCGTTCTGCGAAGCACGATCGGAACTTCCACCACGAGTAGCCACGAGGCGATCTTCGCCTCCGGCTCGTCCAGGATGGCGCGGGCGTCGTCCGATCGCATCCCACCCAGGTAGAGCTCGAGGAGCACGCTCGAGTCGATGTAGATCATTCCTCGGCGCGCTCCCCGTCGCTTTCCTCTTCGCGCTCCATCTTCCGGTCCCCTTCGGCCACCTTGGCGAGCAGCGCGCTGCGGTCCGCCCGCACGGCGGCGAGCGCGGACGCGACATCGACGCCGGTCGGGATTCCTTCGATGGGGCCTTCGCCTGGGCTGGGGATCGCCTTGCCCGGAAGCCGGATCTTCCCAGCCGCGGCCAGCCGCCGCAGCGCCTCGTCCTCCGAGGGCGCAGGGGGCGCATGGACCGGAGGCGGGGCCAACTGGGCCACGACACGCCCATGGTGCGTCACCAGAACGGTCTCCCCCGAGGCCACGTAGCGAAGGTACTCGCTCAGGCGATTCTTGATCTCACGGATTCCGACGCTTCGCATGGATAAAATGTAGCCACAATGGCTACATTCGCCCAGACGCAGATTGGAACCGCGGGGCGCACTACCAGTCGCTGATCAACCAGGCGCTATTCTTGCCGCTATTTTCACCTTGCCATATATTTATGACAAGTCGAAGAAACGTTCGGGGGCTGCACCTCGAACCAGCTTTCTCTGGCAGACACGACAAGAGGGGTCGTTTATGGCAAGAAAGGGGAAACAGGCGGTTGCGCGCCAGCGGGAGCGGGTCGCAGACGTGCTCTCAAGGCTCTCAGGCAAAGCAGGCCGAGCCGAGATCGAGGTTGCCTACCAGGAGCTTTACGGCGAATCCATCGCCTGGCGTACTCTGCTGCGCCGCCTCGCGGAGCTGGAGACCGAGGGCCGCCTGGTTTCCGAAGGAAGCCCCAGGAACCGGACCTACAGGCTCAATCCGGATCAGCCCGCGGACGCGCCGCTCACAGGCAAGACAGCGAGCGACACATCCGAATCCGAGGAGCACGAGCAGGGGATTCCGCTGTCGCCCCAGGCCAGGGCCGACCGCAGCCAGGTGCGACGGGCGATCATCCATCGTGCACCGGTGGGCTATGATCGCGATTTCCTGGGGCGCTACGAGCCCGGTACAACCTGGTACATCGCGGAGGCGACGCGTGCCCGCCTTCACGAGATCGGCCGGACCCCCGACTCCGACCGGCCGGCGGGGACCTTCGCCGGTGATGTCCTCAACCGATTGCTGATCGACCTCTCCTGGGCCTCAAGCCGCCTGGAAGGCAACACCTACGACCGACTCGACACGAAGAACCTCATCGAGTTCGGTCAGCAGGCTGCAGGCAAGAGCTCGGCGGAGGCCCAGATGATCCTGAATCACAAGAGCGCAATTGAATTCCTGGTGGAGAACGCGCAGACAGTGGGGTTCGACCTTCGAACCCTGAGGGCCCTCCACGCTCATCTCGCCTCCAACCTGCTCGCCGACCCCGGAGACGAAGGACGGCTGCGCGAGCGTCCGGTTCTTGTCAGCGGAACCACGTTCACGCCGCTCGCCATCCCCCAGGTGATCCACGACGGCCTCCAGTCGATCCTCCACAAGGCGACACGGATTCCGGATCCGTTCGAACAGGCATTCTTCGTGAGCGTCCACATCCCGTACCTGCAGCCGTTCGTGGATGTGAACAAGCGGACCGGGCGACTGGCGGCCAACATTCCCCTGATCCGGCAGAACCTCTGCCCGCTCTCCTTCGTGGAAGTGCCGCAAAGGGACTACGTCGAGGCCCACCTGTCTCTGTACGAGAACACCCGAATCGAGATGCTGAGGGACATCTTCGTCTGGGCCTACGAGCGATCCGCAGCCCAGTACCGGATCATCCGGGCATCCCTGGAGGAACCCGATCCAATCCGCTTCAGGTACCGGGAGGCGCTTGCCGAATCGATTCGCAGGACCGTGGCGGACGATGAAGCCCCCAGCCGCGAGCGGTTGCGGAAGCGGGGCGTGGAGCTGGAGGTGCCTCCGCCCGACCAGGACGCCTTCGCCGAGAGGGCGCTCGAGATCCTGCTCTCGCTACACGAGGGGAATGTGACGGCGTACCGCATCGACATGGCCGCGTTCTCCAGGTGGTCGGCCCGGCGTGGGGAACGCTGAGGGTTTCGGGATCCGGCGGATGCCGCGGGTGCGCAGCAAGCGGGAGGCGGGCGGAGCGGGAGGACCGGCTGATGCCGCGACCAACGGGCCGCGACTTCATCGCAGCCTGCTGGAACGCGCCCGTCGCTGCGCACTCGATCGGCACTTCGACTACATCCCCCACGCCTCCCCCTTCCAGCACATCTCCCAGAACTGCCACTCGTAGCGGGTGGACAGGAGGAAGATCTCCTTCAGGCGCTCGCGCTTCTCCGGGCCCGCGTGGGTGGCCAGGCGGTCCAGCTCGCTGCGGAGCCATGCGGTCGCCTCGGCGAATTCATCGGAAGAGTACATCGAAATCCAGTCTGCGTAGCGGGGATCCTCCGGCGGAGGCAGGCGCGCCAGCTCCTTGCCGATGTGGAGGTAGCCCCAGGAGCAGGGGAGGAGCGCGGCGAGGAGGTCCATCATGTCGCCGTCCGCGGCCGTCCGCACCAGGAAGTCGGTGTACGCGCGGGTGGTGGGCCACATCGGCTCCCGCTCCAGCGCCTCGGAAGTCAGGCCGAAGCGCGCGGCGTAGCTGCGGTGGAGCGCCATCTCGGTGTTTAGCGTGAGATCCAGCACCGAGGCGTACCAGGACATGGACTCCAGTCGATCCGCCTTGGCGACGGCCCACGCGAAGACTCGCGCGAACTCCCTCAGGTAGCCGTAGTCCTGCAGGACCCAGCGCCGGAAGCGCTCCTCCGCAAGCGTGCCGTCGCCCAGGCCCCGGACGAACGGGTGCTCCAGCTGCGCGCTCCAGAGGTCGGAGGCGGCATCGAACAGTTCTTCGGTGAAGCGCATGACGGGCCTGCGGGTGGGAGAGCGGGTTTCGATCCCGGATTCGGCGGATTCGGCGGATTCAGCGATTCGGCGGAATCGGACGCGAGGTCGAACATCGCGCTCGGGTGAGGGTGCGTGCAACAGGCCGTGCGGGGGATTCGGGACCATGCGGTCCGTCGCGACGCTTTCCCCTGCGGGACGGCGGCCCCCGTTGACACTTTGCATCCCCGCGCCTCCGGTCAGGATGGCGACGGGAACCATGGTGGCGAACCAGCCGAGGCGGCGGCGGTGGAGTGCTCCGTGCAGGGGATGCTGACGTGACGCGCAACATCGACGCGCAGGCGCGCAGACGCGCAGGCGGGCATGCGGGCATGCGGGCAGTGAGGCGCACATGGGGCCTGCGGGCGTGAAGGGCATCTTGCCGCACTTGGGAAATGACTGGAGATCTCTGCAATGTCACGTGAAAGGGAAGACCCCTCGAACCACTCGGACGGACCGACCGGGATGTACGCGCGCTTCGGCGCGATGATCCTCACGGCCATGGTCGTCATGTACGCCGTGATGTTCGTCGGCACCTGGGAGTGGAGCCACATTCGCGCGAGCGAAAGCCGCATGTTCATGGCGCTCACCATGGGCGGGACCATGGGCCTGGTCATGCTCGCGTGGATGCTGAACATGTACCGGAACAAGAAGGCCAACCTGGTCGTCGTGGCGGTGAGCCTCCTGCTTTTTGCCGGAGGCGCCTTTCTGGACCGGAGCCAGGTGACCGTGCAGGACAGCTCCTTCATGAGCGGGATGATCCCTCATCACTCGCTGGCCATCACTCGCTCGGAGCGCGCGCATCTCGCAGACGTCCGGGTGTGTGACCTGGCGGTGGAGATCAGCGAGGCGCAGCGGAGAGAGATCTTCGAGATGGCGTGGCTGATCGAGGACATCGAGCTGAATGGGGTCGCCGCGACTCCGGAAGAGGCGGAGGCGCGCCCGGTCCCGGAGTTCACGGAACCGGCCGAGCGTCAGTGTGCGGGAGGCTGAGTCCCGTTGGGCGGAAACGTGAACGGTTGGGGAATGTGTGGAACCACTCAACAGATTCCGCGCGCCAGAGCTGCCGGGTGGCAGGCGGAGAGGGCGCGCGAGACGACCAACTCTCGAGGTGAGCGTGACCCGCAAGTAGCAGCGGCAACAGTCGGTCAGACGCCGTACGGCGCCGATCAGGCTGGAACATAGATCAACCGGATCACGTCCTCGGCAATCCTGTCATGCGCCATGAGGCGGAGCGGCGGCCGGGGGCCGGCGAAGTAGGGCGTGCCGCGGCCCAGGACGACGGGGTGCAGGTAGATCCGATACTCATCGATCAGCCCGAGTTCGGTGAGGCTGTGCGCCAGGTTCGGGCCGGCAACTTCGATCTCCCCTTCATGCTCAGCCTTCAGCGTGCGGATCGCGCCCTCGAGATCACCCTCGACGAGGCTGGCGTTGCGGCCGACCGACTTCAACGAGCGTGAGACCACCCATTTCGGCTGTTTTTGCCACGCGGCCGCGAAGGCGTGTTCATCGGCACCCCATTCAGGATGCTCGTCGTCCCAGTAGCGCATGATCTCGTACATGGTGCGACCGTACACACTGCCCGCCTGCCCCTCGGCCTCCTCGATGAAGTGGCGGAAAAGCGCGGGGCCCGGCGCGAACGCCATGTGGTCGACGTAGCCGTCCAGCGACTGGTTCATGCCGAATACGAGCCTGGCCATACCCACCTCCTCTCCTTGCGTGGTACATCCGCGGTGCCCGCGCGTTGTCTGGTCGTCCAAGTCTCTCGTCAGGCGGCTCGCGGGGAGTCTGATCGTCCGGCTCTTGCCAGGCGGGGCGCGCGGAGTCTGATCATCCGGGTCTCTTGCCAGGCGGGCCGGGCGGCGGACCGTCCGCTGCAACCGCCTGTCAGCCGTCCGTGCTCCCCTGGTGCCGCAGAACAACGTGCGTGGCCTTGTCCGAAGCTGCAAACTCGACGCACGCGTACCCCAGGGCCGGCAGATCCACCCCTTCGAACAGCCGTTCTCCCCCACCGAGCAGAATCGGTGCGATCGCAACGTGCAGTTCATCGATGAGGCCCTCCCGAAGATACTGCTGGATCGTGTTCGGCCCGCCGCCGATCCGCACGTCCAGTCCGCCGGCCGCCTCGCGCGCACGGTCGAGAGCCTCGCGAATGCCTCCCGTGACAAAGTGGAATGTCGTGTCGCCTTCCATCTCGAGGGGTGCACGCGCATGGTGGGTCAGGACGAAGACCGGAAAGTGATAGGGCGGATTGTCCCCCCACCAGCCTTTCCACTTCATGTCGGGCCACGGACCACGTACGGGTCCAAACATGTTCCTCCCGAGGATCCAGGCCCCGACATTCCGGAAACCCCGCGCGGCGAAGTCATCGTCGATCCCCGTCGTGCCGCCTTCCTTGCCGAACATGGCGCGCTGGGCCGTGCGTGTCGGGATCATCCACTGGTGCAGATTTTCTCCGCCCACGCCGAGGGGCGTGTCGATGCCCTGGTTCGGACCGGCGCCGTATCCGTCGAGCGAGATCGTGAAGCTCTCAACGCGTACTCGTGTCATCTTGATGCCTCGCTTTGGATGCCTGAACGATGCCGGGCGGTTCATCGGCCGATTCGACACACCCCGGCCGGAAGCGTAGATCCGACACTGGAGAAAGCGCCGCCCGACCGGGGCGCGCGCACATCGCGCAGATCGGCAATTCAGCGACCTTCATCGCATCAAAGCGTAACCCGTCTTCTCCTGCTTCGCACGATACATCGCCTTGTCCGCGCATTCCAGCAGCGAGTTGACGCAGGTGCCATCCGTGGGGAAAATGGCGACCCCGATGCTGGGCATCGCTCTCAAGCTGACCTGCGCCCCGTCCACCGTCACGTCACACGGCTCGCCCAGCCTCCGGATGAGGTTCTCGGCAATACCCGCAACGTCCGCCTCGTTCTTCAGTTCGAGCAACAGATAGAGGAATTCGTCCCCGCCCTGGCGAGACACCGTATCATCCGCGCGGACCATTTCCTGGAGCCGGTCGGCGATAATCACGAGAACGCGGTCACCCGCCTGGTGACCATGTGTATCGTTGATCTTCTTGAAGCCGTCGAGGTCGATGTACATGACGGCTAAAATCCAGCCGTGCCGTTTCGCCTGGGCGAGGCCATGCTCCAGCCGGTCGTTGAAGAGCGTCCGGTTCGGCAGCGAGGTCAGAGGATCGTGGACGGCGGCGTGCCGTGCTTCCTGCTCCTGCTCCCTCGCGACATCCAGCTGGACTTCCAGCTTCTTGCGCTCCTTCACCTCGGACTTCAGCGCGCGGTTCACGTCGTCCAGGTCATCGGCGGCATCCCGCACCTTGTCCTCGATTCCCTCCGTCTGCTCCAGCGCGGTCTGCAGGTCAGCCTTGTTCGCGTTACCGTTCCTCTCCTGGGTCAGGGCATCGTTCACCTGGGAAAGGTCCTCGGCGGACTCCTCGACATTGACCTTGATGACCTCGCTCTGTTCGAGGACCTTGTCGAGCGACTTCATCTCCGGAATGGGAGGCCTGAGTGGATGACCAGGCCGGCGCGTCTTTCTGATTGTCATCAAGTACTCCTGGATGTGCCGAGCGGACGGTTCGGCCGGCCGTCGTCACGATAAGGGAAAGGGAAAGGGGGTCCTCGCGTGGGTCCTCAAGGCACCGGAAAGGCTGGAGCGGCCCGGATAGTCCGCCGCACGCATTGGTGTCGTGCGTACTTCAACCAGCGAAGTCCACGGATCGTTCCCTTCCACTCCGGATCGCGAGGAAACCACCTCGTTCTCTACACCCCCCACGCCTCCCCCCTCCAGCACATCTCCCAGAACTGCCATTCGTAGCGGGTGGAAAGGAGGAAGATTTCCTTCAGGCGCTTGCGCTTCTCCGGGCCGGCGTGGGTGGCCAGGCGGTCCAGCTCGCTTCGGAGCCATGCGGTCGCCTCCGCGAATTCATCGGAAGAGTACATGGCAATCCAGTCGGCGTAGCGCGGGTCTTCCGGGGGAGGCAGGCGCGCCAGCTCCTGGCCGATGTGGAGGTAGCCCCAGGAGCAGGGGAGGAGCGCGGCGAGGAGATCCATCATGTCGCCATCCGCGGCCGTCCGCACCAGGAAATCGGTGTAGGCGCGGGTGGTGGGCCACATCGGCTCCTGCTCCAGTGCCTCGGGGGTCAGGCCGAAGCGGGCGGCGTAGCTGCGGTGGAGCGCCATCTCGGTGTTCAACGTGAGATCCAGCACCGAGGCGTACCAGGACATGGACTCCAGCCGATCCGCCTTGGCGACGGCCCACGCGAAGACGCGTGCGAACTCCCTCAGGTAGCCGTAGTCCTGCAGGACCCAGCGCCTGAAGCGCTCCTCGGAAAGCGTGCCGTCGCCGAGGCCCCGAACGAAGGGGTGCTCCAGCTGCGCGCGCCAGAGGTCGGAGGCGGCATCAAACAGTTCATCGGTGAAGCGCATGGGTGTCTTCGCTGATGGGGGAGAGCTTGTGGGCCACGACCGCGCGACAGCCTGCCGAATCCGTCACAGAACACCGCCGATCTCCTTCTGTGAAGGATTGAGGCCCCAGGAGGGCCTCAAAACGTCATTCCTCTTTTTGCTGTCGGGACGTGTGAAGGATCGAGGCCCTCACGGGGCCCGAATCCTTCACACGTGCTCCGCGGAGTGAAAGCGTGACGGATTTGGCAGGCGCCGGACGTGCAGGATAACCCCATGCGGGACGCCCCCCTCAGTTACGCGCGCAGGCCCCGAAGGGGGCCGCTCCGAAAGATCCTCGAAGCTGGCCGCTCCGAAAAGTCCCCGATGCGAGCCGCTCCGAAGCTTCCTCGATGCGGGCCGCTCGACATTCTCCGACAACGACGGCCTACTGCGCCCCGGCGGCCAGGATGGCGGCGGGAATCATGATGGCGAGCCAGCCCAGCACGGCGGTAAGGATCGCCTTCCCGGTGCTGAAGTCGCAGGCCTGCCGGATCGCGATGACGCCGGCCACGAGGACCCAGACGCCCACCACGATGCGCACGAGCCAGCCCAGCAGCGGAATGAAGGCGAGGATGGCGAGGATGCCCGGCGTCTGCGCGAAGCCGAGGGTGCGGAGGAGCTCGCCCCAGGTGGCCGTGCCCCCCAGGAGCTTGTCGCCGATGAGGTAGGTGACCCCGGCCCAGATGAGCCACCCCAGGAACGCGCTGACGAGTGCCATGAACATGCCCATGATGCCCACGCCGCTCGCCCCGATCGCCTGGGCGACGGCTACGATCAGCACCACGCCGGCGGCCTGAGTGGTGGCGGAGGTGTCGGCCTCGACCTCCTCGTAGGTGTTGATGTCGAGGAGCGCGGCGCCCTTCATCCGCTCGATCATCGAACCCGTCCCGCGTCGCTCAATCCCTGCGTTCTGCACAATTCTCCCCCTGTCGTTCGCGCGTCGGAGTCTTTCGCACTGGCTTCCGAGTCGTTCGCGCTCTGCGAATGTGGTCACTCTGGTCGCTCGACCCCCCGGAGCAGGACATGTTCCCGATGCTGCCGGCGCCGCTCACCGCTCACGCCCAGGCGCTTCATGGACGGTTCCCTCCCCTTTCTCGGCAGATGTCGGCCTCCCTCAGCAGCCCTTCATGTACCGCGGCTTGAAGATCAGCCGTCCTGCAGAGTCGCTCAACTCCGCTCTCGGCACCCGCCTCGCAACCGTTTCGGCGATGGGAGGTGGATCACCCGCCTCGCACCAAAGGTCTGCCGGGTGCTCGGGCCTCAGCACAAGCGCGTCGGGTTCCGCTTCGACGACATAGTGTCCAGCCCCAGCCAGCTCGATGATGTCTCCAGCGTGGACCCGGAGGATGGATCCGTCATCTTCTTGACCCCGATCGATCCACACGGGCTCGTCCCATGGACCCGGAGGGAGTCGAAACCAGCTGCCCTGCTGCATCAGGATCGTCTGATGGAAGTATGGTCCATAACCCCAATCCTGAAGATGGACATCGGGGTGGAAGGGCACGGTGCTCCTCGAACCGGCGGCTCGGAAGTGTGCGCTCAGGCCTCGGCCGGGAACTGCGGCCACGACGAGGTCCCCCACCCGGGTCGATGTCGCATCCGCCTCGCTATGCAAGGGATACACGGAGATCGCGGGTCCCAGGTGGTCCGCGTAGCACGTGTCTAGAACGGCCGCATCTCCACAGAGCTCATGGATGCGATTCTCGTTCTCCAGCCAGCCGAGATGAGCATGGTCGAACAGGCGTACCCACGCGCGGAAACCTTCCTCGCTGACCGAATCCTGCGCCTCGCTGACCGATTCCTGCGCGTGGCCGACCGATTCCTGCGCGTGGCTGACCGATTCCTGCGCGTGGCCGACCGATTCCTGCGCCTGCCCGCTCGACGGCACGATCAGGAGGAGCGCAGCCAGGGCTGCGCACGAAATCCATCGGCATCGGCTTCGACTCATGATCTCTCCCTCGCTTTGTCCAGCACGCGCTCACCGCGACGGAGCCGCGGCCGGGAGATCCCCGGCGTTGGCGCTACTCCCGCCCTCGCTCCCGGTGTCGGTCCATCTCATCCTGGCTCAGGCGCAGGAACCGAGCGGCATTGTCATAGAGGATGGCACGTTTCTGAGACGCCTCGAGAAAGGGGGCCTCCTCGATGACGCGAATCCCGCGCTCGATGGCACCGGGCCAGACCATCTGATCAGAGCCGAACATGATTCGATCCTCGAATCCGGCATCGACCAGCGCTCGCAGGTATCGATAGAAATCCTCGCGGGGGCGGGTGAAGACCACGACGCCCACCTCGACGTGAACCTGCGGATGGGCGTAAAGAAGCGCCATCATGTCATCCAGGAGCGGGAATCCCGCGTGCATCACGTACACCCGCAGCCGGGGATGCCGCACCAGGATCTCTTCCAGCAGCAGGCGCTGCTCAATCGGGCGCGGTACGCTGTCTGTCCGATGTAGATGCCGCCGGGCGGACCGGGACCCATGTGGATGCCGACAGGAAGATCCAGCTCCTCGGCAAGGGCCCAGTAGGGGTCCATTCGCTCGTCGGCCGGAGCGATGCCCAGGTACTGGTTCGTTACTTCGGCGAGGACCTCCAGCGACCCGCTCTGCACGAGCGCCCGGAGGCTGTCGGGTGAGGGGGCGGAAGGCGTGAGTGAAAAGCCCAGGCCCGCCATGAAGCGTTCGGGCGCCGCCTCCCGCCAAGCCTGGACCCGGCTCGTGGGCCCGCTGAGGACACCGTAGACGTTCAAGCGCTCCAGCACCTGGATCGTTTCCTCCCGGAGCTCGTCGTCGGTGGTCGGGGACCAGACCGGATCATCGCAGGAAGGGTTCTTGAGCGTGCCCATCAGGGCTTCAATGTAGGGCTGACGCTGATCCCAGGCCGGGAAGCCGGGGAATGGCGCACAGATCGCGACCGGCGCGGGGCCCTGGTCGTTCACGCCAAGAGCATGCACGTGCATGTCGATGATGGGCGCCGGCTGGGCCGACAGGGTCACCGGCAGCGCAACCGCCAGGGCGCAGATTCCGGAGTTCAATCTGTTCATTGAGTCCTCCCTGCCTGGGGCATGAGGTCGGCCTCGGTGCACCGGTGCACCGGTCGATCCAGGACGTAGCGCCTCACGGCCCGGCGTCCCTGCCGAGTTGCTCCCTGATGGCGCGAAGCTCTGTTCGGATGTCCTTCAGGACTCCAATCAATGCCAGCACCGCCCAGATCACGAACAGCCAGAAGGCGAGGATCACCAGCCAGGGGAAGAACCACTGAAACAGCATCGCGGAATTTTCGAACATTCATTCATCCTTGAGTTGGGGATCGAATGGGTCCCGGAGTTCGACGGCCGGGCGCCGCCTCCTCAACCTTTCGCAGGTCGTGCCTCTCACCCGGAAGGGCCGTACGCACCCTCTACGGGTACGCCGGACGCAGCATCATGAACCCGACCCGTGAAATCCCCGCCTGAACCAGGATGGTCCGCGAGTTCGGTAGTCCACGCGGGGCACGGGATGGCGCGAGCCACTGCAGTCGTCATCGGTCGGGGACGGTCGAGTCGGTCCGTGAACGCCTTACTAGAGATACGCCTCCCCGCCGGGATAGACAACGGTTTTATCGCTCGGGCGGCGACGAGGGCCGGCGGTTCCAACCCACCCCAGCGTCTGCACCCCGCTCCCACACTTCGACGCGCCACACGAAGGTGCGGGAGTCGTGGATTGGCCTGAACCCGGCCGCCTCGAGAAGCTTGTGGGCGCCCGCCGGAGGATGGAGGAAGATGCGAAAGTCGCTGCCCCGCAGGCGGAACCAGAGGTTGCCGAGTGTGATGGCCAGGCGGGTCCCCCGCCGCTCCCTGGGATAGACGAGCCCGAGGACCTTACGGGTGCGACCCATCGCGGCCTCGAGGAGTCGGTCCATGTGCGGGTAGCAGCAGAGCACACGATCGAGAGTGACGAAATCCGCCTCCGGCAACCCGGGCGCGAGCTCCACGAAATCGCCGAAGTGAAAGGTGGATCGGGTCCGGTTCCCCTCGTCGGCCGCGGCTTTCTCGGCCACCTCCAGGTAGGCCCTGGAGGCATCCACCTGGATGGCGCGCGCCAGGCCTTCCCGGAAGAGTTCGTGCTGGATGGCGCCGACGCCGCCCCCCACATCGAGGAGGGTCGCCCCCTGGACGCCGGCTTCCCTCAGCGCGTCGAGAAGGCGCGCGGTGGAGGAGGAGAGACCCCGTTTTCGGTACTTCCGAAGCTCCAGTCGCGCCCGGCGGGCACCGAAGAAGCCCTCTGCGTCGCGACAGTGGTTACAGCAGGCCATGGGCGCTCCTCCTGACGGTGAATCCCGCAATCGCCGCTGCCGGAGGAGCCCCGTGCGGAATTGACCGTCAAATTCAGCGGTCAATTCCGCACGCTCTCCAGCCGATTGCGGAATTGCCTGTCAAATCTGACGGTGAATTCCGCAATCGCTTCGGAACAGAGCACGATTGCGGGATTGACGTACAATTCGGCGGCTACCTGGAAGCGGCGCCCTGTACTTCTTCGACAGACCTCTACGGCTGGATTTCAATGTGCGCTTCCCTTCTGAACCTCGTACTCGAGGAGGACCATTCCGCTCGGATAGGATCGGGTCCCGGTCAGCTCGAGCGATCGGCGGGCTGCGGGAGGTGGCAGGAACGGGATGCCGCCCCCCAGCAGCACCGGAATCATCGCCAGCTCCACCGTGTCGACGAGGTCCCACTCGAGAACCCTGGAGAACAGCTCGCCTCCGCCGTAGAGCCAGATGTCGAGCCCCGGCTTGGAGCGGAGCTCGCGAATTCGTGCTTCGAGATTGTCGACTACGATCTCGATCCCCGGGTGATCGGCTGCCACCAGCGATCTCGAGGCGACGACCAGCTTCTTGCCCCGAAAGCTCTCCCCCGATGCGCGGACGATCTCATACGTGCGCCGCCCCATCAGGAGGGTGTCGAACTGCGCGAACAGGGCCTCGAAGTCGAACGCCGGCTCCGGCGTGATCCAGTCGAAATCGTCGTCGGGCCCCGCAATGTATCCATCCAGGCTGCATGCCACCTGGTACCGTACCCGTCTCATTCATTCTCCTTTGCGGTGGCGCGGACGCGTTGCGCGTCGTTTCCGAAGGCTGAGGTCTTCCACCAGGAAAATCTGCGCTGCTCGATGCCGTCCCCTCCTGGTTCGCGTCATCCATGGCAATGGAATCCGATGCGGGGTTTGTGGCAGGCGACGGTGCGTCTGCGCGGCAGGCGGCCTGCCCGCGATCAGCAGAAGGGGCAGCAGTGCACGGCCGTCGGCTGAAGTCACTCCTCGCCCTCGTCCCGTCGATCGAATTCGATGCGATAGAGACGTACCGATTCCACCCCCAGGACTCCTGCAACGAAGTCCCGTCCCACCCGTAGGACACGGAGCCCGGCGGGCGTCTGGATGGTTGCCGCCGATTCGGCTGCCACGTCGACGACGAGCCACTCCTGCGCAGGCGGTGGTTCCTCGAGCATGTCGTATTCCGGATCGATGTACTCCCCCACCCAGACCAGGTCTTCCGGACTCGCAAGCAACGTCCCGAACGCGGGAACGGTCTCGGCGAAGGGGATGGCGTCCCGTAGTTGAGCCATCATCGCCACGCCGCCCTCCGGTGCAGAACCTTCCATCCGATCCCACAACGCATTCTGCCGGGATGCGGTGACGGGTTCGGGGCCCGCCCCATTCCACCGAACGATCCAGACGGGTTCGTCCCCGTCGGCCCACAACACGACCTCCGGCCGCTCGGAATCGCCCACCCAGACCCCCTCCCCTCCCTCCGACACGTGGCTGGTCGCTCCGAACAGAACGTACCCCGCCATCTGACCCGCAACAAACGTGGTGTTTCCGGCGAGCCAGGCGATGGTGTCCGGGGTGTCTTCAATCCGAACCAGTGGACCGCGGCCCCGATATGGGCCCGAGGTCGGCTCCCTTGGAAAGCTCGTCACCAGCGCATGGAAGAAGGCCGGCTCATCCGCGGCGCCTCCCACTCGATAGAGACTGGGCAGGTCCCCCGCTTCGGACCCTCCCGTCAGCTGAAAATCCCGAACCAACTCCCCGGCTTCCGAAAACTCCACGTACCGCTGCCGGGCATGATCGAAGGCACCCACCCCCCCGGGGCCCGCACGCCATACCCTGCTCAACCTCCGGAACTCACTCGGCCCATCGCCCGCGCCCCCCATCCGGACCACATCGGCCCCGTCCAGAGGGACACCGATCACCTCCTGGGTCCTGCTGCCGGACGTGCTGCCGGACGTGCTGCCGAATGTCAGGACAAACAGGCAACGAAACTGACGCGCACGCAAGAATCATCGCGGAGGTCCTCGTCCCTCCGCTCTTTCGGATCGTATCACTTATGTGCTATATTGCACCATCGATCTCTTCTTCCCGGAGAATCCACAATGGTCAGGAAAGTAACCCTCCGAAAGATGGGCGGCTCAGTCGGAGCAACACTCCCGAAGGACCTCGCTGACCGCCTTCACGTCCAGGCTGGCGATGACTTGTTCGTCATCGAGACGGATCAGGGCATCCTCCTGACGCCGTACGACCCACAGTTTGACAAGGCAATGGAGGCCTACGAGCGCACTGCGAGCAAGTACCGCAACGCCCTTCGAGAGCTGGCCAGGTGACCGACTCCTCCGAGGAGCCGCTCTGGGTCTCGCGTGCAGCCATCGAGGCAGCTCATGCGAACCAGATCCGTGAGCACGGAGGCCAGCCGGGGATCCGTGATCCTGGACTCCTCGAGTCTGCGCTGGCTCGTCCTCGCCATCGCTGGAGCTTTGAACCCGAGTGTGATCTCGCCACCCTGGCTGCCTCCCTCGGGTTAGGGCTCATCAAGAACCACCCCTTCCTGGACGGCAACAAGAGAGCCGGTCTTGTCGCGATGAACATGTTCCTCATCCTCAACGGCCAGGAGCTCGAAGCCCCCGAGCCTGCCGTGGTCGAAGCGATCATACGCGTTGCCGATGGATCCCTCCATGAGGAAGGTCTGGCCGCCTGGATCCGCTCCGTAGCCGTTTCCTTCACCCCCTGATCCGATCTCGAGCCTCAGACCATGGGATCCCGGAGTCCGGATCGGTGAAGTTGCGCGTCGGTGCTGCCGCCACCGCGTTACTTTCGCATGGTTAGGAGAGCCTGCCGGTCGATCAGGCGACCGCCAGCAATCACCGCTCGGATCCTCCGCGAATTCCGGATATCCTGAAGCGGGTCGCCATCGAGGATGAGGAGATCGGCCCGCTTGCCGACCTCCACTGAGCCGAACTCCTCTTCCAGTCCAAGCATCCGAGCCGCGTTCACGGATCCAGCACGGATGGCCTCGAGTGGGGTCAGTCCCGCCTTCACCAGGTTGGCCAACTCCTCGTGGGCTGAATAGCCGGGGAAGACCCTCGGGTTACCGACATCCGTGCCCAGGACCACGGGCACGCCGAGGCGATTGAGCGCTCCGACATCGCGCATGGCGGCATCCGTCTCTGCCCGCCAAATCTCCATCGAATCGGCAGACGGGCCCGCCTCGAGCATGCCCGCTCGTGCAAGCGACTCCACCTCTTCGGCGCCGACGGTCTCGCGCAGGAACGGGTCGTCGATCCGCCCGGGGTCTTCGGCGTACCGGATGAACGCGTCGAACAGCGAGAGGGTGGCCACAACGTGAAATTGGCGCCTGGCCAGCTCCGCTCCCACCGTTTCGCTCGAAAACGGTCTCTCGGTCACCGCGTGCACGATGCCATCGGCTTGTCCGGCCAACACGGAGTCGAGCTCATGCGCCACCGTGGACAACGTCAAACATGTTCCGATCCATTTGATGGGGATCCGGCTCTGGAATGAAAATTCGGGGTTCCTCGCTGTTTCGGGTGGGTGATGCTCGGTGGGGGGGCGACGCGGCCCACCCGCCGCCGCCGCAGCAGCAGGCCCCCTGGTGCC
>JBBDRS010000029.1:51558-110156 GCA_040905325.1 Gemmatimonadota bacterium | reverse complement strand
GGGACATCCAAGATCAGTTAAACGTCCCTGTCGTCCCTCAACGATCAGCTTCGCACTCCACTGTTCAGCATTGCCCATCGCCCACCCCTATGCCAGTTGTATCCCAAGCTCAGCACCTCACACCCACGAACAAGGGAGCAAGAGGCGTTCCAAATCCACTGGCGTCCGAGAAAGCGCGAGAATAGGCTCCGGGTGACCCCTCTCGTCAACCTGCACCGAGAGTCGCGCTACTACATAAGAAGAGTGGATTTCCCCCATTTCAGTGGACAGATGAGAACTGCGGAACGGCGATAACCTGCCCCCCTTCTACCCGGGGAGTCAGAAGGCTCCACTGCGGAGCAGTAGAGGTAGAAGTAGGATTCTTCACTTGTTTGCGTGCTCACCCGACGAGTTCGTAGCGGGCGTCGTGGAGGGCGAAGATACGGAGCTCAAAGAACTCCTGGTCCCGGTAGCCGTAGGCGGTGCGCTGGAGGGTCTTGATCTTGTTGTTCGTCCCCTCCAGGGGACCCGTGCTGATGGGAACGTCGTAGTACGCGAGAAGCCCCTGTCGGTATAGGCTCAAGGTGTTTGACATCGTGATGAGTTGCCGGATCCCGGTGGCACGGGCCCGTTCGATCCAGCCGTCCAGGAAGGCCGAAGCCGCCTGCTTGTCGGGCTGGCTCCAGAGCTGCCGGAGGTCCTCCTTCAGGTAGTAGGCTGCGGCCAGGGGAGCATTCAGTTCGAGCGCCGCCTTGAGGCGCTCGGCTTCGTCGCGATCCTGCTTCAGGTTCCCCGGATTCTTCAGCAGCAGCCAGCGGCTTCCCTTGAGCGCCTCCTTCGCTTCCTCTTCCGCCCGCCGCTGAAGCGACCGCCTGAGGGAGGACAGCTTGTCGTTCATCAGCTTCACCACGTGAAACCGGTCGAACACCACCGTGGCCTCCGGCAGGTGCGTGCCCACCGCGTTGATGTACGCCCGGGACATGTCGATGGCCACCGCTTCGATCCTTCCCCCCGACCGTTTGAGCCGCTTCCAGAACGGATCCAGGGCGTCGGCCCCTTTCCCCTTGCCGATGAACACCACCGCCCCGCTCACCAGGTCCAGCACCACCGTCAGGTACCGGTGTCCCTTCCCGATCGAGATCTCGTCAATCGCCACGCGCCGAAGATCCTTCAGGGCAGGGCGCCGGAACCTGCGGCGAAGGTCCTGCTTCCACAGCTCCTTGACCAGGTTCCAGCTCACACCCAGATGCTGCGCCACGTCCCTCATCGTCATGTGTCGGGCCAGTTCCACCACGTAGCGTGCGAACCGCTTCGTGTAGCCGTGCTGGCCGGGCGCAAACGACACCTCCGCCTGCCGGACCACCCCACACGCCTTGCACTCCAGCCGCGGTACCCTCAGCACGATCCACACCCGTCGGACCCCGATGGGCAGGCCCCGGAATCGTCGCTGTCTTCCGCCTCGCCGGACCACCTGCCGGCTTCCGCATGCCGAGCATCGCATCGATCCCTCGGCCTGCTTCACCGTGAACTGGATCTCACCCCCGACGTACTCCGTTCGCTGGTACAGGTAGCCGTGCACGCCAAAGGCGTGGTACATTAGACTCGTGGACATGGTGGGATCCTTGGTTGGAGAAGAGTTTAGGCCTCAACTCCGCTGAGAATCTCATCATGTCCACGTTTTTTCTATCCCCCCGCACCCTCCTGCCTTCGGGTCCCTCGGCCGCCCGGCCCTCCCCCCTGATGGCCCTTCCTGGCCGTCCTCGGCCAACCCTGCCCCCGGCCTCATCCCGCCATCTGTCCTCGCGGACGGAAACAGGTGAAGAACCTGAATTTCGCGGTGGGATGTTGTAAGCTTTACAAGGCGCTGCGCGGGTTGGCGCTTCGTCCCGGATCCGCTCGTCGCCCCCTCCCCCTCCAGCTCCTCGCCCAGGGGGCCCGGAAGGGCGAGGTCCCTCTCGAGCGAGCCCGCGGCCGGAGTGGTGCCCCGCCAGAGCGCGCCAATGGTGGCTCAGGAAGGGACACTCAGCCCTACCGGGCCCTTTTCAAACGGCGTCGCTGGCTCCTCCCGGTGGCGAGCAGCTCGGCACGATTGGTGCATGACGTGGAGCCATGAGGCGCGTCCACCCATTATCCGAACGGAGCGAGATGATGGCGAAGAGGTCCAAGAAGATGGAGAAGCAGCTCGGCAAGCGCGCGAAGGCCGTGGGGGATGCCGTAGGCGATTCGGTCGAGCGCGTTTCGGATGAAGTGAGGGCCCATCCCGGCCGATCAGCGGCGGCGCTGGGGGCGGCCCTCGTGGGCGCCGCAGGGATCACGGCGGCGTATCGGTATCTGCGGCGGCCCGACGGGGTCGCGACACTGCACGTCGTGCCCGACGGTGAGGACGGATGGGTGATCCGTGACGGGGGCTCCGACGCTCCGGTGGGTTCGTTTGGGACCAAGCGCGAGGCGCTCGAAGCGGCGCGGACCGCCGCGGCCGAAGCAGCCCCGAGCCAGTTGATCATCCACAGGGTCGACGGTTCGGTCTCGCGGGAGCACCGCTACGAGTCCACCTGATTCCGAGCAGCGTCCGTGGACTCAGTGCGTCGGAGGGGGGAGGGCCACGAGCACGGCGGTCACGACCAGGACGGTGATGGCGAAGGCCAGCTCGACGCCTCCCGATCTCCGGATCCGCCCGGAACCGGCTTCGTCTCCGAGACCCGGCTGAACCCGTACCTTGTTGTACGCTCCCATCGCGAGCACTCCGGCGACAAGCGCCAGCTTGAGCAGTAGGGTCCGCCCGTAGGGGGTCGTCCACAGGTCGGGAAACGCTCCGAGCTGAATCCATGCCGAAGTCACGCCGGAGCCCACCACGATGGCGGCAAACCCCAGGGCCACGGGCGAAAAACCCCTGACGAGAGCGGCCACAGCGGGCCCGCGATCCCCTTCACCCAGCCGGGCCGCCGCGGGTACACCCGCCAGCAGGACGAGCGCGAGTCCGCCCACCCAGCCGCCGGCCGCGATCACGTGGAGGGCGTCGGCCGTCACCGCCAGTCCGGCGAGGTCGGACACAGCCACGGCGTGTCCTGACACCGGCAGCGTGACAGAGGCCGCCAGGGCGGCCAGACCCGCGAGCACCCACCCGGCCCGGCTCCCCCGCCTGCGGGCCACCGCGAAGCCCACGACGGCGACCGCCCCCCCCGCCGCCTGGAGCCACCACGCCGCTCCCCAGGGCTGCACCTCGAGTGTCGAGGCCCATCGGGCGGGAGACAGAGTGTCCCCCACCGAGAAGAGTGCCGCCGTCTGCGCCCAGAGGCGAGCGAGCCCTGCCGCAAGGAAAAGCACCGCCGCGGCGAGGCCCAACGATGCCGCGCCGCGCGCCGCATCGGTCACCAAAGCCCGAAGCTCGGTTCCCTCGCGCAACTCGCGGCGTCGCCCCACGAGGGGAAGGACGGCACCCCTGAAGGCCACGGCCCCAATCATCCCGATCAGTGCGACAAAGGTCGCCCAGCGAACGGCCACGTAGGCGGGCGATTCCGGCGTCAGCCGGTGGGTTTCCTCCGGCGCAGGTACGGTATCCACGTCGGCCGGCAGCCCTTCCGCTCCTTCGGGGACAGTGATGGAAAAGCTCCCTTCCGAGGGATGGCCGTCGGCGCCAACTGTTCGCCAGCGCACGACGAACTCGCCGGCGTGCCACCCCGCCTCCACTGGAACCAGGAGGAGTTCCGCCGCCTCCTCCGCGGTCCGTAGCTCCCCCAGAACGAGGCGCCCCGCCGGGCCTTCCACCTCGACCTCGGTGAACTCCATGCGCAGCGGCTCGGTGAAGGTGAGTCGCAGCGTTTCCGGGACAATCTCGACCACATCCGCGTCCGCAGGCTCGGAGAAGCGAAGCGTCTGATGGACGAGGGCGAACGCGGGGAGAACGACGAGGAAGAGGACGGCCATAAACGCCATCGCGGCCCCTTGACCCTGCCCGCGCCACCCGCGCCTCATCCCTGATCCCTGTGGTCGATAGCGCGCGCCGGGTCGCCCGCCGCTGGGTCGGCCTGCATCTCGTGGATTTCGTGCGCCCCGTGCGGGGACCCGCGCATCATGACGCTCATCGGATCGAGCACCCCGTAGGATCCCATTCGCATCGGGCCGTCGGCACCGATGAAGATCCGGAACCCGGCTCGAAAGCCCCAGAAGCTGGAGGCCCCGAACAATTGGTCCGGATCGAGGCGCTCCGGCCCCCGCTCGTGGCTGGCATGGTGGTACCCCACCTCGACGAATGGCTTCGCCGCCAGGGGGAATCCGCTCAGACGATGGCCGTATCCCAGGGTGGCGATGAGCCAACGGGTCGCGCCGATTGCCGGAGCATCGTGGTCGTAACGGAAAAACCCGGGCGCCTCGGTGCCTTCCCGCTCGTACTCCGGACGGGTGGCGTACTCGAGGCGCACGTAGGGCCGGTGCACCCCGCGTTCGATCTGGCCCTCGCCCAGGACGGAGAAGTAGCCCGAGCTCTCTTCCGGCCGACTCAGCGATGCCTCCACGAGGCCGTACAACCGTCCGAGTGGGGCATCGGCTCCATAGCGTACCTTCCCGTTCATCAGTCGCGTGAGATCCGTGTGCCCGCCATGGGTCTCGCGCACCTCCGCGAAGGAGGCTGCGACCTCCCACGTCGCGAAGGGCCCGGCCCGGTCACCCGGGCCCATTCGCCTGGAGAGCCGCACGGACCAGGAGTTCGGGAAGTTGCCGTGGTTGCCGACGTCTCCTGGAGACTCCGGCTCGCCTCCGTCGAAGATGGATCCTTCCACTCCCCAGCCACCCTCCGTGACGTACACGGCGTTCACGGTCCATCGCTCCAGGATCTGCGAGAGGTGGTGGTTCGTGGGGTATCCCACCGCCGGCCGCGCCATGGGGTCGTCCGTGCCGTAGGCGGCGAAGCCCCGGCCCGCCGAGAGGGAAAAGCGTCCCCCGGGAGCCTCCCACGCGTTCCACGAGAGCATCAACTCGTGAAGGTAGGTGTGGGGATGGCGACTGTCGATGAACCCTTCCCCCCACCCGCCGAAGGTCTTCTCTCCCCCGGCGATCGTGAGACCCTCGAAGTGAGGGGTGAACCGGAGGACGAAACGCGCTTCGCCGCTCTCCAGGTTCACCATGGCCACCGGCTGGGTCAGATAGACACTCGTGTGCCGCAGGGGGCTGCCCTCCGGGGCCAACCCGCCCGCGGCAATCGGAACGAGTTGGCCCATCGCGCCCAGATTCCACCCTCCGCCCAGGTCGAACATCCAGTGGGGGTGGTTCTGCGCGGGAGCGGGATCATCGGCCCGCGCGCCGTGAGCCCCGTGGTCCTGTGCCTGGGCGGCCGTGGCACCTGCGGCCAGGAGAGCGGCTCCGATCCCCACGGATGCGAGGCGTCGAAGTTCCTTCGTGCATCGTATGGTCATAGTCTCTGAGGTGTGGCTGAATATCTACTCGCCCCACGGCGAGGAGCGGGACGGAGTAAGTAGCTGCCTCGGATGCCGGACCGGGCGACCGGCCGCCGCGATGCGTCCCTCAAGAAAGCTCCGAAGCCTCCCGAAGCCTCCCGTCCGCCCCGACGACCAGGGGGTACACCGGAAGGATCCGACCTTCATGTACCGGGTCGTTGAACGCCTCCATCGCCGCCTGAGCCAGGCGCGATTTCCAGGTTCTCCGTTCACGGGCATTGACCAGGTACCGGACACTCAGGTCGGTCCACGAATCCGCAAGGGAAACGAAGATCTGCGGGCCCCGGGGGATCGAACTTTCCAGTCGCCGCTGTCGGAGGAGTGTTTCGTAGGCTTCGGCTGGTCCGGCCATCCCTTCTCCCACGATCTCCTCGGCGACGCCGCTCAGCACCTTCATTGCATAGCCCAGCTCCGACTCGTTTCCGACGGAGATCGTGAGCTCGTCCCACACCCACGGGAAGTCGCGGGTGAAGTTCACGATGCTTCCCGTCAGGACTTCGTTGTTCGGGAAGGTGATCATGCGGCCGGTGGGTTGTTCCGCGCTGACGAATACCCCTGGGCGTCCCAGGCCCCCGATTTCCCACACCGTGGTCGTGAAGAAGTCTATGCGGTAGACGTCTCCCATGACCTCTCCTACGGCCACCCGGTCCCCGACACGGTAGTAGCCGCGCATGCCGTTCATGAGCCATCCGGTGAAGCTCTCGATGGGGGTTTGAAGTGCCCACGAGAGTGCGAGCCCGATCAAACCCAGGGAGCCTACGAGCGCCCGCACGTCGCCCACGAGCACGCTCACCGCGATGCCCAGGGCGAAGACCCAGATCAGGACCCCGGCCAGTGCCGTGAAGGCCTGGGCGCGCTCCCACTGCCCGAGGGCCCGTCGGAGGAGGGGCCGAAGGACCCAGACCAGCAGGCCGGCCAACAGGAGCACGAGGCTGGCCACGATGTACCGGGGGAGGTTCCCAACGAAGGTATTCCAGAGGGTGAATGCGGTCTGGTGGGCCTCCCCCAGGACCTCGCCGACCACCTCACCGCGCTCCTGCGTCTGAGGCTCCTCCACCTGAGGCTCCGGCTGCCCGGGGAGTTCCTCGATCTCTGTCGTCTGACCCACGACCGGCGCTGTCTCGATGGCCTCCACGTCGTCGAGCCCCAACGACAGGAGCAGGAATCCGGTGACGGCCACGGCCACGATGCTCGCCTGGCGGGTGCCCCGGAGACTCCGGCGCGCGCCCAGGACCGCGCCTCGGGCGCCGGCGCGTCCGGTCCGAAGCCCGGCAGCGGTCAGTCTTCTGCCGGCGTGGGTGCGACCGGCTCGGGGCATCTTGCTCGAGATGCGCGGGGCTGACATGCGACGGCCTCCTGGCAGGTCAATGACGGATAAGCGGATAGGGTGCGGCGGAGTCGAAAGCCCAGGCCGGGTCTGGGCTCAGCTTCCCAGGGCCTCGCATACTTCGGGGTCACCGGTTGTGAGGCCCAACCTGAGGCTGCGTTGGCGCTCGGCAGCGGTCCCGTGTTGAAAGGTCTCCGGAACCACCTCACGCCCGGCACGAGCCTGCAGTCGGTCGTCCCCGATCGCGGCGGCTGCAGCGAGACCCTCGTCCACGTCCCCGGGTTCCAGCCATCGCCGGTCGCGCTCGGCCCGGTTCGCCCAGACCCCGGCAAAGCAGTCCGCCTGGAGCTCGAGGCCCACAGAGAGCGCGTTCGCTTCGGGCTCGGAGGCGCGGGCTTGCTGCCGGCGGACCTGATCGGAGGTGCCCAGCAGGTTCTGGACGTGGTGGCCCACCTCATGTCCGATCACGTAGGCGGCGGCGAAGTCGCCGGGGCCGCCCAAACGGGCCAGATCGTCGAAGAACGTCAGGTCGAGGTAGATCGTGCGGTCGGGCGGGCAATAAAAGGGCCCCATCGCCGACGTGCCGAGCCCGCACGCCGAGGACGTCCGTCCCGAGTACACGACCATCTCCGGAGGAGCGTAGCGTAGCTCGGCGGCCGAGAAGATCCCCGTCCATACCTCCTCGGTGCTGGCCAGGATCACCGAGGCGAAGTCGAAGGCCAGGTCCTCGCCGGCGGACGTCCGGGCTGGAGCGGGTGTCCCGGAGTCCACGGAGAGCTCGCTGGGGTCGCCTCCCAGTAAGAGGTAGAGCACGACCATGAGGACGCCCCCGAGGCCGCCGCCGATCGCCACGGCTCCGCCTCCCCTCCGATCCTTCACGTTCGAGCTACGCCGACTCCCTTTCCAACGCATTGCTCCCCCCTGCCGGTTCCCCTCTGTGGTTCAGGGCGGGCAGGCTGTGCCCACCATCGTTCGAACTTGCAATTGACGTGCCACGCGGGCGCATCAGTCGGGGCCGACCGGGTCCAGCCCGTTGAAGACCTGCCAGCGCCGGAAACCCTGCTCCCGGAGCCACCGCTCGAGCCGGTCCAGGCTGGTCCACTCCCGGGGCTGGTTGCGCGCGCTGTACAACCGGGCCGGAGCGCCGTCCACGACCACGAAGATGCCCCACGCGTGCGGGTGGCGCTCCGGGTCTCCGAATCCTCCCCCCTCGAGCTCCCGATCCACTCGCTGGACCAGGAGGGGGCCGGACAGCCGCTCCTCCCGGTCCAGCTCCTGGAGTTCCCGCTGCTGGACCTGGACGTCCACCCCGCTCCCGTCCACCCGGACCCGGACGCCACCCACGTTGATGTATACACCATGATCCATGATGTTGACTCCAGCTTCGAGGAGAACTACACTATGGATAATGATGTGGGATCAACAGAAGTCACGCAACGGAGCACAACGACATGATAGAGACGACCTTCGAAGCCTCATGGGAGGAGACGCCCGGGGAGCGCTGGCAGGAGCGATTCAGGCAGGCCGGGCCCGCCTACCGGGAGTGGTTCCTCCGGGGCGGCGGGGACACCGGCACCCGGGCCACCCTCCGAGCCCGCCGCAACCTGGAAGCGGCGATGCCCGAGCTCACCCCGCTATACGAGCGGCTGGTGGAACTGGCCGGAGGGGACCGGTGGGCGGAGCGCTTCCTCACTCTTCACAATCCACCCACCTTCGCCTGCGCGTGCTCGCAAACCGTCTGGCGGCAGGGCGACCGCTTCGCCCTGGTCCGGAACTACGACTTCCCGGTTGAGTTGAGCGAGCGCCACTTCGTGGGGTCGCGGTGGCTCGGGCGGGGGGTGGTGGGGACGAGCGAGTGCCTGTGGGGCGTGGACGACGGGATGAACGATCAGGGCCTCGCCGTCTCCCTCACCTTCGGCGGAAGCCGGGCGGCGGGAGAGGGGTTCGGGATCCCCCTGATCCTTCGGTACGTGCTCCAGACCTGCCGCTCCGTGGAAGAGGCGGTGGAGGCGCTCCGCCGCGTGCCTTCCCACATGGCGTACAATGTCACGGTCCTGGACCGGGAGGGGGAATGCCGCACCGTCCAGCTCCATCCCGGGCGGCATCCGGTGGTGACGGCCGAGCCCCACGCGACCAACCACCAGCTTCCCATCGACGATCCGGCATACGCCCGGCGGATCCAGAGCGTGGAACGCCTCCGCCACCTGGAGATGCAGGCCCGCGCACCGGCCTTCAGCCTGGACGCCGCGCTGGACCGATTCCTGGAGTCCCCGCTCCACCAGCCTACGGGCGGAGGGCGGTTTCCCACCCTCTACACGGCGGCCTACGACCCCGTGGGGGGGAAGGTGGTAGTGGCGTGGCCCGGGGAGCCGCGGTGGACGCTCGGCCCGGGGCCGTTCCCGGCCGAGCGGCGCACCGTGCGCCTCCATGGGGCGCGGGCGCATGCTGTCGCCGGGCGGGCGCCGGTACGCCGCTGGGGGAACGGGGCCGCCGCCCTGCGGGGGAAGGAGGTGAGCCGAAAGGGGTGGGAAGCGCCGCGACGAAAGGGGGAGGTTCTCGGGGATGGCGGCTCCCAGGCCGCCTTCGAACACCAGATCCAGCTGGTGCGGTGCTATGGGCCGGGGGTTCCGGCCGGGCTCCTCAGGGAGATCCGTGGGGACATCGAGCGGACCGGGCGGGTGCCGTGGGAGCGCCTGGGAGAGCTGTGGGGGGGACGCAGCAGGGGCGGATGCGGGCCATCGGGCCCTATCTCCCTGCGCTCATAGGAGTTAGGGACTTCTCGATGCGGGCGCCTGCCCGGGTCGGATACCCCCCCTCAACGCTCGATGCGGTATCTCACCACGTAGGGGGTACCGAGCTCGTCGCGCACGACGGCGAGCACGCGGTCGCCCCGGATGACCGGAAAGGGAGTGGGCGAGAGGGGCGGCTCCACGTCGAGCTCGCCAAGGAAGTACCCATCGGGGTCGAACACGTCCAAACTCCGTACACCTTCCCCCGGCCGAGATCCGGGCACCACGAAGATGTGCCCGTCGTCCGCTACGAGGACGGAATAGAAAGCCGGCTTTTCCGAAGGAATGCGGCGTGCGTCCACCTCCCCACCCTGCGCGCGGAACCACTCCAGGTTCTCGAGGGCCTCCTCCCTCTCCTCGGCCGTGACCGGCTCCGGCTCGAACGTCCGCTCGACCACGAGAAGTGTGTCGCCGTCCAGTCCGGTGCGGGTGAGCCGATAGCGGCTCGAGAATCCGTGCCAGAGGAACCCGGTCGGATCCAGGCGCCATACGGTAAACGGGGCGAAGGGGACGGTGGCGGACGTGCGCCCGTTCTCCGTCTCCAGCACGAACTGCTCGGTCTCGCGCTCCACCGGGACGGGGATGGTATCGGCCGACTTCATGCCGTCCCCGAAGCGGATCACGGCCGACGTGCCAAGCTGGGCCCCCGGCACGAACCCCACCTCGAAGACCTCCCCCTCCCGCCCGAACCCGCCGGGCCACGGCATCGAGTAGCCGCTCATGGTGCGGGGGTGGGTGCGGACGAAATCGCCCTCGGGGGTGAAGACCGAAAAGCGGCCATTCCCCGGATCCACTACCCAGAGCTCGCCGTCGGCGTGCCATCCCAGCCCGATGACGTCACGGAACTCTCCCGGCCCGCCCCCTTCACGGCCGACGGTGCGCAGGTGCTCCCCGTCGGGGGCGAAGATGCGGAGCTCCCGGGACTGCCGCTCGAGCACGTAGATGCGGCCGTCCTCCCCCATCTCGAGCGCGGCGATCTGCCCGAAGAGATCGGGACCGTCCTCCGAGGCCGAGCCGATCCGCACCTCCTCCACGAGCTGCCACCCCTCCCCCTCCGCCCAGCGCCCCTCTGCGGGGTTGGAGACGTGCACCGCCCCGTTGGCGAGGGTATCGACGGCGGCCTCCCAGTCGTCGGACCCCGGGCCGCCGTCGCCGCAGCCGGTGAGGACGAGGGTGGCGAGGAGGCCCCATCCCAGTGCGAGCACGGCGCGTCGTTGGAAGGGGCGCGAGAGATCCAGGATAGCTTCGGTCATCAGGATGCGTCCTCAGGAGATGCCATGATGGCGGGAACGGTCCCCTTCCTGAGACGCGATCCGGCCCGAATCGGTTGCACGCACGCCGGAGACCGTCCGTCCGCACTCAAGTGCAAGTTGACGATGGATACGGCAACGATGGCCACGAGCAACCGCCGCCCGTGAGCTCCACCCGGGGACAGGCGAAGCCGCTCCTACATCCCCCGTGTTCCCTCGATCGTCCCGGGCACCTCCTGCGTGCCTTCCGCCGACCGATACGTCGCGACGAGGTCGCCCACCATCCGTCCGTCGACGATGACGGCCGCCGTCCGTGTCGACACGGTCACCCCGTCCCGGATGACGCTCTCATACGTGGGCGACACGAGCACGAGGCTGTCGCCCGACATGCTCGCTTCCAAGGTCATCGGGTCGCGATCTTCGAGAACCATCGTGAAGGTGCCGTCGGGCGTGCCTTCTATCGTGACCGGCACGGGGTCGGGCGTCCCCTCGAGGGTGGCCTCGAGTGTCCAGGTTCCGGCGAAGTCGGCGACTGTCGGTTCCTCCATCTCCATCTCCTCGGACATCGCGTCCGAGTTCGGGGCCTCCTCAGCACCACCGCAGCCGGCGATCAGCACGAGCACGAACAGGCAGGTCGGGACACGCATAGGTCCTCCAGGTCGGGGGAAAACTACCCGGAATCATACGTCCCTTCGCCCGCCACCGCCACGATCTCGTAAACACGTGGATACCCGTGTGAGCGGTCGGTATGTCGGTATAGGTCCTCACCCCCCCAGCCAGGCGTCCCGGAGCTCGAGCTGTGCCGGGCTCGGATCGTCGATCTCCTCGATCCGGTTCTCCATGACCGTTGGGACGCCCAACTGGCTGGAGAGCTCCACTTCTTCGCCGTCGCGGAGCACGGTCACCTCGATCGTCGTCTCGGGCGTCCACTCCTGCACGGACTGCTGGAGCAGCGCCTGAATGTTGCCCAGTGAGTAGGGCACCCCGTTCACGGTCTCGATGACGTCGCCACCCTCCACGCCCATCGCGATCAGCGTCGAGTTGAGCGGAATCTGGCGGAAGAACACCTCGCCGGTGGCCGGGTCCGCGTCGATGAACGGAGTTTGCTGATCGAGGAAGAAGAGCGTCGTCTGGGCCTCGTCCTCCACCACCCGCAGGCCGGCAGGCTCGATGCATCCGGAGTAGTCGATCGGCGTGGTCCCCACCACATGCGTCTCGAGGAAGTCGCCCACTTCGGGGTAGGTCATGGTGGTGATCTCTTCGATCAGGTCGTCGTCGTTGAAGGGGCGCTCCACGCCATAGCGTTCCGCGAGCTCTCGCATCAACGACATCATGCTCCGCTCGCCCCCGCTTTCTTCGTGCAGGATGACGTCCAGGCACATCCCGATGAGCGCGCCCTTCTCGTACACGTTCGCGAACGCGCTCTCGTAGGGTTCCTCGATGATGTACTCGCTCATCACTGTGAAGCTCATCGTGTCGGGATATGCCGCCGCGTTCTCGATCTTCCCGGCCATCTTCTCGTAGAAGTCGGGCCGGGACTCGAGCCCTTCGCGCACCTGGAAGTGGCTGGCGAAGTATTCGGTCACGCCTTCGTACATCCACAGATGCTTCGAGAAGGTCGGGTTCTGGTAGTCGAAGTAGTGCACGTCCTCAGAATGCACGCGGAGCGGCGTTACGATGTGGAAGAACTCGTGCGAAACGACGTCCACCATCGCGTCGGTGAGCTGGGCGTCGTCCAGGAATTCTGGAAGCACCGTGATCGTGGAGGTGTGGTGCTCGAGCGCCCCGAAACCAGTGGGCTGGTCCGCCCCGTCTCCCGCCAGGAAGAGGAAGATGCCGTAGCGATCCGTGGTTTCGAGGTTTCCGAGATAGACGCGCTGCGCCGCCATCATCCGGGCCATGTCGACTTCAAGGCCGCCCGCATCGTGGGTGCCCGTGGGCGAGTAGACACTGAGCACGATCTCGATCTCCCCCACCGGGAAGACCTCGGTGTCGATCTCCCCGTACATCATTGGGTTGTCGGTGACCTGGAAGTATCGCTCGGCGAAATAGAGATCGGTGAACTCACCGTCGGCCCTGCTCGTGTCGGAGGCCACGAGGGGGAGGGCGGAGGCCCGTCGCAGATTCACCGGCGACGTCACCCGCACGTCGTAGGACCGATCCGTCATGCCCTCGAAGTAGCCGATGAACCCGTGGAGATTCAGGACGAAGATCTCGGGCGCGATGTTCGTGCCGGCTGGGGAGAAGGGGGTCTCCTGGTCGGAGCGCTCGACATCGAAGGTGTCGTTCACGTCGTAGGTGATGCGGTCGAGTTCGGTGGCGTTCGAGATCCGCCAGGTGTTCACGTCCACCGCCTCGACCGGCATCGGCTCGCCCTCGTGATCCCAGGCCTGGACATCCTCCACGAAGCCTCCGAAGTCGCTCACCGAGTAGGTACCCTGCACCACGCGCGGGAACCGGAAGAGGACCTCGCTCTCCTCGATCTCGCCCGGATCCACTTCCACCGGGACCTGGTCGTTCTCGAGAGCGGCGAGGTCCACGTGCGCCACGATGAAGGCGTCGCCGCCCGTGACCGTCTCGGCGGGAGTCGGGTCCGGGACTTCCTCGTCGGGGACGGGGCCCGTTGCCGCCGTGGCACAGGCCGACAGGAGAACTGGAAGCAGAAGTAGTGTCGGAAATCTCTTCATTGGGGCGGTCGTTTGAAGGGGGAGATACGGGCGCCGGTCGAAAGGTCCCATGTGACATGGAAACCGCGGAGCGGGGGCATGGTTCCGCGGTCGCTCCTCGCGACGCGCCCCCCTCCTGCGTACGTTGGCCTCACGGAAGCACGACGTGCCGGGGGGCACGCAGCGCGGCGGCCCGCCGCGGTCCCGCCTCCCGGCGAAGCATACTGCACCCCGGGAAGCCCATGCGTACGAACAGCCTAGTACCTCGTTGCGGAAGTCCGCGTACATTCGAGCGCCGCCGCATCCGCTCCAGCGTCGTTGCCCGGGCCGGTGCGATCGCCACTGCCCTGGCGTGCGCCGCCCCGGCCGCCGCCCAGTCCGTTCCGAGCCCGGAGGAGACCTTCGGCCACGAGATCGGCGCCGACTACGAGCTCATCAACTACCAGGAGCTCTCCGCCTACTGGACGGAGCTGGCGGAAGCCTCAGACCGCATGGTGCTCGACACCATCGGCTTCAGCGAGCTGGACCGCCCCCAGCTCATGGCCATCATCACCTCCCCGGAGAACCACGCGAACCTGGACCGCTACCGCGAGATCGCCGAGCGGTTGGCACGGGCCCGCGGGGTCTCGGAGGCCGAGGCGCGCGAGCTCGCTGCAGAAGGGAAGGCGGTGGTGTGGATCGACGGCGGGCTCCACGCCAATGAGGTGCTCGGGGCGCAACAGCTCACGGAGCTGGTCTACCGGCTGGTGGCGGAGAGCGACGCGGAGACCCTCCGCTTCCTCGCCGACCTCATCATCCTGGTCGCACACGCGAACCCGGACGGTCACGACCTGGTGGCGGACTGGTACATGCGCGAGGACGATCCGGAGGCCCGCTCCAGCGGCGGCGTGCCGATCCTCTACCAGCACTACGCGGGGCACGACAACAACCGGGACTTCTACATGGGGAACCTCGCGGAGACGGAGAACATCCTCCGGGTGCAGTACCGCGAGTGGTACCCGCAGATCATCTACAACCACCACCAGTCCGGCCCCGCGGGCATGGTGATGTTCGCTCCCCCCTTCCGCGACCCGCCGAACCACAACATTCCGCCGCTCATTCTCACCAGCATCCAGCAGGTGGGCTCGGCCATGCATCACCGGTTCGTGCAGGAGGGGAAGGGCGGCACGGGGAGCCGCTCCGTGGCGGGGTACTCCACCTGGTGGAACGGCGGGCTGCGGACGACCCCGTATTTCCACAACAGCATCGGCTTGCTGACCGAGACCATCGGGCACCCCACGCCGATGGAGGTGCCGTTCATCGCGGATCGTCAGATCTCGAGCAGCGACCTGCCGCTTCCGGTGGAGCCCGGCCGCTGGCATTTCCGGCAGTCGGTGGACTACTCCTTGACGGCCAACCGCGCGGTGCTCGACTACGCCTCGCGGAACCGCGACATCCTCCTCTTCAACATCTGGCGGATGGGGATGAATTCCATCGAGGAGGGGCGGGGGGATGCGTGGACCGTAACACCCCATCTGGTCGAGCTTGCGGGCCGGAGCGTGTCGGGGAGAGGGAGCGAACAGGATTTCCGCCTCCTCCTTCGGCATCCCGACCAGCGTGACCCGTCAGGGTATGTGCTTCCCGCCGACCAGGCGGATGGCGGCACCCTGACCCGCTTCGTGAACGCGCTCCTGAAGAACGGAGTGGAAGTGCACCGTGCCTCCGGAGAGTTCAGCGCGGGCGGTCGCACCTACCCGGCGGGTTCGTACCTCGTCCGGAACGATCAGGCGTACCGCCCGCACGTGCTGGACATGTTCGAGCCGCAGAGTCATCCCAACGACTTCGAATACCCGGGCGGCCCCCCGATCCGGCCGTACGATCTCACCGGGTGGACGCTCACCTACCAGATGGGTGTGGACTTCGACCGCCTGGTGGAGGGATTCCCGGACCTGGACGCGGGGGGTCCGTTCCAGCCGCTCGACGGGCTCGCGGATCCCCCGCCCGGCACCGTCGGCGGGGTCGCGAACCCTGCCGGCTACCTCTTCAGTCACGAAGTGAACGACGCATTCGTGGCCGTGAACCGGTTCCTGGCGGACGGTGCGGAGGTCCACTGGCTGACGGAGCCCGTTACGGTCGGGGGCGAGCAGTGGGATGAAGGCACATTCCACCTCGCCGCGGGCTCGGGGGTTTCCGGAGAGGAAGTCGCGGCGGTGGCCGCGGAGACAGGCGTGGACTTCCTGGGTGTGCGCGGATTGCCCGGCACCTCGGCCCTCCCGCTCCGCCCCCTCCGCGTTGGACTCTGGGACGAGTACGGCGGCTCGATGCCCTCCGGCTGGACCCGCTTCGTCCTCGACGAGTTCGAGTTCCCGTACGAGGTGGTGTTCGCTCCTCGCCTGGATCGGGGCGACCTGGCCAGCGAGTTCGACGTCCTGGTCTTCCCGCCGGGTGCAATTCCCTCCGCCGGCGGTGGGGGTGGAGGCGGTGCCAACATGCGCGACCGGATCCCCGAGGAGTACCACGACCGGCTGGGCTCGGTGAGCGTGGACGAGACGGTGCCGCGCATCCTCGAGTTCCTGGAAGCGGGCGGGTCGGTGGTCGCGCTGGGCAGCTCCACGAACCTGGCTCGCCACGCGGGCGTTCCGGTGAACGAGCACCTGGTGGATCAGGAGGGCGAGCAGTTGAGCGACGACGACTTCTTCGTGCCCGGCTCGATTCTCGGGGTGAAGCTCGAAGGTGGCACCCCGCTCACCCACGGTCTGCCCGACCGGTTGGACGTCCTCTTCGCGAACGATCCCGTCTTCCGACTGGGGGCGGGCAACGTGCGGCGCGTCGGCTGGTTCGACGTGGCCACCCCGCTTCGCAGTGGCTGGGCGTGGGGCGAGGAGCACCTTGAGGGCGGCACCGTGCTGGCAGAAGCCGAGGTGGGCGCCGGCAAGCTCTTCCTCTTCACCCCGGATCTTATCTTCCGGGGCCAGACCCACGGTGCCTTCCCCCTCATCTTCAACGCGATGTACTACGGGACGGCCGGGACGCCGGCGCGACTGGGAGGGGCGACGGAGAGTGAGGCGGACGGTGAAAGCGACACGGACGGAGCGGATCGAGGATAGCCGCTATCGCGGCCGGGGAGCACCTCCTCCGCGATAAGGGGTACGCTTGAAGGAGGTCGAAGCGTGCCACCCGGCGTGGGTGGCCAAGGTGTCCATCGCCGATTTGCCATCGGGAGTCATGGCCCTGTAGCCCGGCCGCATTCCTTTTTGGCAAGGACGGCTCCCGACCCGATGTACGACCGGACACCGAGAGAAAAACGATCACGCAAGCGGAATCTCCTTCTTGCCGGTGGTGGGCTCCTTGCTCTTGCGGGCCTGACACTGCTCCTCTTCTTCGCCCCATGGCGAGCGGACGTCGCGTTGGAGGTTTCCTACTCGGAACTCATCGCAGCGCTCGACGAGGGCCGGATCGTCAGTGTGACCTTCGTCGATGGTGAACGAATCGAGGGCAGGATGCGGGATGAAGCCCTTTCGGGCGAGGCCACGGCGGTCGAGTTTCGCACCCTGCTTCCCGTCCCGCAAAGCGACTATGTGATCCAGCGATTCGAGGCCGCCCAGGTTCCCATCGATGCGCGCACTTCCGGCCGATCGCTGTCCAGCCTGGCGGGGGTCGTCGCGCTCTGGCTGCTCGTCGCGGGGGTCGTCGCCCTTTTCATTTTGAAGGGACCGGGTGCCCGCTTCGTCCAGCATTCGAAATCAAAAAGCCGCATCGCCCGGCACGGCAGGGGCTCGGTATCATTTGCGGATGTGGCGGGAGCGGACGAAGCGAAGGCGGACCTGGAAGAGATCGTGGAATTTCTTCGCGACCCGGAGAAGTTCACCCGCCTGGGTGGCCGCATGCCGCGCGGAGCGTTGCTCGCCGGTGACCCCGGAAACGGGAAGACCCTGCTTGCACGGGCGGTCGCCGGGGAGGCCGGATGTGAGTTCTTTTCCGCCTCCGGATCGGACTTCGTCGAGATGTTCGTGGGCACGGGCGCCGCCCGGGTGCGGGATCTCTTCCGCCAGGCGCGGGCGCATGCTCCCGCCATCGTCTTCATCGACGAGATCGATGCCGTGGGACGCCGACGGGGCGAGGCCGCGAACATGGGGTCTCAGGACGAGAGGGAGCAGGCGCTGAACCAGCTTCTTGTCGAGATGGATGGGTTCACACCGAGTGACAGCGTGGTGGTTCTGGCCGCCACGAACCGTCCCGACGTGCTGGATCCCGCACTTCTGCGCCGTGGTCGCTTCGATCGCAGGGTCACGGTGGGCTTCCCGGATCTTCGGGGGCGCGAAGGCATCCTCGAGGTCCACGCTAAGGGCCTGCCGCTCGCTCCCGATGTCTCACTCGAAGCGATGGCACGGGGCACCGGCGGCATGAGCGGAGCGGATCTCGCGAGTATCATGAACGAGGCAGCCCTCGCCGCCTCCAGGCGCGGATCCGGTTCGGTCCAAATGGCGGATCTCGAAGAGGCGCGCGACCGCGTCCTCCTGGGAAGCGAGCGGCGGAGCCTCGTCCTCACCCAGGCCGACCGCCGCCTCACGGCCTATCATGAGGCGGGGCATGCCGTGGCGGGCCTGATCCTTCCGGGACTCGATCCGGTGCACAAGGTGACCATCGTCCCGCGCGAGCGGTCGCTGGGCGTCACGGCGTCGCTCCCCGAGCGGGACCGGCACACCCATGCCTCCTCCGAGCTCCGGGCCCGGCTGGTCATGCTGATGGCGGGGAGGGCGGCCGAGGAGCACCTCCTCGGGGCTGACCACGTGACCACGGGCGCGGGAGGAGATATCCAGCATGCCACCCGAATCGCCCGCCGCATGGTAGTGCGCTTCGGGATGAGCAAGAGGCTGGGGATGGTCGATCTTTCCGCCGAGGACGAACCTCTCGCCGCACACACGGCCCAGCTCGTGGACGAAGAGATCCGGCGGATCATCGACAAGGCGTACCAGGATGCCCTCGAGTTGCTCGAGGAGCGTCGTGACCTGCTGGACGGGATCGCAGAGGCACTCCTGGAGAAGGAGACCCTCGGACGGGACGAGCTGCGGGAACTCGTGGAAGGTCACGCTCCCGCCTCAGACCCCGGTGGTTCGTCATGAGCGTCAAGGGCGATCACCCCATATGGCTTCCATCCGTAAAGCAAAAACGTTGACGAGGGGCGCCCGTGAGGGGAATACTGCAACAGTAGGGTACTCGCTACGCGGTGCGGCCGCCTGGCCCCCGCGATCCCTCGTTCCAGGAGTTGATCCATGCGTAGACTCGCCCTCCTCCTTCCCGCTCTCCTCCTGCTTCCGGTGGTCAGCGCCTGCGCCGCCTCCCGCGCGCCGCTCACAGACGTCCCCACCGGCGAGTACGTGCTGGTGGAGCCCGAACCCCAGGTCTTCAACGCGGTGCGCGTCGCCCCCCGGGCCTTCACCGTGCGCATGGGCGACGAGATCCACAGCGGCGAGCACTGGGTGGACGACGGCGGCCGGCTGCGTATGGCGGACATGGCCGGCCCCTGCCAGGATCAGGAGTCGATCTGGAACTATCAATATGCCAACAACCGGGTGACTCTCACCCTGGTGGAGGATCGCTGCCAGGCGCGGGCCCAGCCTTTCCCCCAGCGTATGGTGTACGAGCGGCGGTACTGAGCGGGGATGAGGGAGGCAGGGGACGATGACGCCGGAGAGGCGTCGTCGGCCGTCCCGGCGGCCCTGCCCCAACCTCAGCACCCCATCCGGCGACACGCCGAAGCTGCGGGAGCTCGGGGCAGAGAGGCAGCTGGAGCGCATCGTCCGGATCGTCAGGGATCCCGACGAGCGCTCGGAGGAGGAGTTCGCCAGGGAAGTGGACCGGCGCATCGACGAGGAGGCCGGCGACGCGGAGGCCCGGCGGGAGCTCCGACGCCGCTATGGCCTCATACCGGTGCCCCCAGCGGTTCCCGTCTGGACCCGGATTCTCCTCGACCCGAGCGGCGGGGTCTGGGCGGAAGACTTCCGACCCGACTGGGAGAACCGCTTGCTCCGCGTGCACTCGGCGCTGCCGGGGGTGGCTGGGCGGTGCCGGGCGGGCTTGCCACCTTCTCGGGACACATCGACCCGCCGAGAGCACGCCCAGGGACAGTATGTCCTCAGCCACACCGGCATGGGTGCCGTGAAGTCCCTCGTTCGTTCGAACGTCCATGGGCCGCCCCCCTGGCATCCGCCTTGCAGTCTTTTGAGTCTCGCGTCTGCACGGCGACCCTCGCAGGAATAGAGGCATGATCGACCGCATCCTACTTCCACTGGATGGCTCTGAGCAGGCCGAGCAGGGCCTGCCCTACGCCGTGGCCCTCCATCGGGCCTTCGGGTCCCAGGTCATCCTGTTCAGGGTCGTGGAAGGAAATTCCGACCGCCCCGGACTCTTCTCTGAGAGCATGGGGTGGCGCCTGGCCGAGGTCGAGGGGCGATCATACCTGGATCGGGTCGCTCGGCGGATGGAGGAGGTGGGGGTCGAGCCGACTACAGATGTGGTGTCTGGCAACCCCTCCGAGGAGATCCTATCCGCGATCCGTCGGTGGGACACTGATCTGGTGATCCTATCCAGCCATGGCGAAGGGAGAGCCGAGTCCTTCCCCTGTGGTGGCACGACGAGCAAGGTGATCGCCTCGGCGGACTCGTCGTTCCTGGTTGTCCGGGACGGCGGATCCATGGTCGCCCTGGACGAGGTGCCGATTCGGCGCGTGGTGGTGCCGCTGGATGGCTCAATACGGGGGACCTGGGCCCTCAACCTGGCGGCCGCCCTGGCCCAGGCCAATAGCGCCGAACTCCTCCTGTTGCACGTGGTGGCCCGCCCGGAGTTTCTGCAGGGACCCGGGGCGCCGGGGGAGTCGGAGCGGCTGGCGGAGCGCCTGGTGGAAGTCAACCGCAAGGCGGCCCAGAGCTTCCTGGATGACAAGCGGCGGCAGCTCTCTGTCCGGGACCCGAAGGTGAAGACCCGGGTTGCCGTGGCAGGAAGCGTCCCCAGGGCCATCCAGAGGCTGGCATCCCGCGAGGGGGGGTCGCTCCTGGTACTCTGCGCCCACGGCCACTCCGCCGGTTCGGGATGGACTTACGGCGGAGTGGCATCTACGCTGCTCTCTCATGGATCGGGACCCGTGCTCGTCTTCCAGGATCTTCCGCGGAGGAGGCCCGCCCGATCGGGTCGAACGGCTCGTTACGCCCGGGCCACCCGGGCCCGGATGGCCCCCACCTGGAACGAGTGACTCCCGGGCTGGGGTGGCACTACCGGGAGGAGGAGGTCCGTGCCCTGGCCCGAGACCACGCCTCCCGGACCGGTCGCCCGGGCATTTTGGCTGGTCCCATCGGCAGGCACATCCGCCGCCTTGACGCCTTCTTGGCGGAAATAGAGGAGGTGCTCCGGGTCGGTGGCCCCGGGATCTCCCGGTTGCCGGCCCGGGAATGGCTCCTGGACAACCGCCACCTGATCCTGGAGGCCCTCCTCCATCTCAGGCAGGATCTGTCCCGGGGATTCATCCGCGACCTCCCGTCGATCCGAGACCCGTCCGACGGGTCCAGGCCTCGCATTCTCGAGCTGGCTCGGAAGATGGTCCTGGCCGAGGGAGCCCATGTGGATCTGGACCGACTCCAGGGCATACTCCGGACCTACCAGCGAGAGTGCCCCCTGACGATGGGGGAGCTCTGGGCCTTCCCCCTGGTTCTACGTCTGGCGCTCCTGGAGGAGATGGCGAGGGCGGGGGGAACCGTGGCGGGCCTGGAGGTGCCGGGCGTCCTCCGGAGACCAGCCGCCGACGAGGACGGGAAGGTCGAGGAGGAGGAGACGGTTTCCGGTGCCATCCGGTCCCTCCGGGAGGTGGCTCGGGAAGACTGGAAGCGGTTCTTCGAGGCGGTGAGCCGGGTGGAGGACCTCCTTCGAAAGGGAGATCCGGCGGGGATCTACAGCCGGATGGACTTCGAGACCCGCGACCGATACCGGAAGCGGGTCGAGATCATGGCCCGGACCTCAGGTCGGAACGAGGAGGAGGTGGTCCGGATCGCCCTGGAGGAGGCCGGCCGGCACGGTTCCGGCTCACCAGGGAGCCACGTCGGCCGGGTGCTCCTGGGGACGGACAAGAACGAGCTGGAGCGAGCCCTGGGATGCCGGATCCCATGGGGGACCCGTCTCCGTCGCCTCCTGGGGTCGGTGGCCTTCCCAATGTATGCCGGTGCCGTCGGCATCCTGGGCCTTCTGGTTCTGGTGGCGCTCCTTCTTCCGGTGATCCGGCCAGGTGGGCCGCTACTGCTCCTGCTCGGGGCCATCGTCGCCGTGATTCCGGCCCTCACTGTGGGGGTGTCGGTGGTGAACTGGATGGTTCCCCGCTTCGTCGCCCCCCGGGTGCTTCCCAAGCTCTCCCTGGACGGGGGAATCCCACCGGAGTGGCGAACGGCGGTGGCGGTCCCCAGCATGCTTACCGGGCCGGAGGAGGTGGACACCCTCCTGGCGCAACTCGAGGTGAACTTCCTCGGGAATCGCGAGCGGAACCTGACCTTCGTGCTCCTCAGCGACTTCGCCGATGCCTCCGACCCCCAGGTGCCGGGCGAAGAGGAGTTGCTGGAGCGGGCCCGCAAGGGGATCCGGGATCTGAATCGGCGCCATGCGGGATCGAATGTCGCTCCCTTCCTCCTGCTGCACAGGGCCCGGCGCTGGAACCCGGTGGAGGAGCGGTGGATGGGATGGGAGCGGAAGCGGGGCAAGCTGGTGGAGTTCAATGGACTCCTCCTGGAGGGAAATCGAGAACCCTTCCCCTGGGTGGAGGGTGACCTGGAGCGCCTGGAAGGAGTGCGCTTCGTCCTCACCCTGGACGCAGACACCTTCCTTCCCCAGGGCGCGGCCCGCCGGCTTGTGGGAGCGCTGGCCCACCCCCTCAACCGGCCCCGCTTCGATGAGCGGGGGAGGGTGAGCGAGGGGTACACGGTGCTTCAGCCCCGGGTGGATATCCTCCCGGATGAGGGACACCGGACCCTCTTTTCCAGGGTCTTCGAGGCAGACCGGGGTCTGGACCTCTACAGTGAGGCCGTCTCGGACGTCTACCAGGACCTCCTGGGCGAAGGGATCTTCACCGGAAAGGGTCTCTACGATGTGGCGGCCTTCGAGCGGAGCCTCGAGAGCCGAGTCCCGGACAACGCCCTGCTCAGCCACGACCTCTTCGAGGGGATACACGGGCGGGCGGCCCTGGTGAGCGACGTCGTCGTCTTCGAGGACTTCCCCGACGACATCCGGATCTGGCTCCGGAGGTTACACCGCTGGGTCCGAGGGGACTGGCAGCTGGTTCCCTGGCTTCTGCCCCGGGTCCCCTCCCGGCGGGGCCCCCGCGTTCCCAACCGGATCGACCTCCGGGGGCGCTGGAAGATTCTGGACAATCTGCGCCGAAGCCTGCTGGCACCCTCCCTCCTGGCGTTCTTCCTGGCGGGGTGGTTCTTCCTGCCCGGGGCTCCAGGCTGGTGGACCGCGGCGGCGGCCCTGGTCCTGGCGGTTCCCGTGCTCCTGGGATCCGGGTTCGTCTTTCGGGCCCGGGCGGGGATGTCCAGGCGGTGGGCCTTCGTACGGGACCCCATATTGCTCCGGAAATCCGGCACCCTCAGGTGGATCCTGGCCCTGGTCTTCCTGCCCCATCAGGCCAGGATCGAGGCCGACGCCGTGATCCGTACCCTCTGGCGGGTGGCGGTGAGCCGTAAGCGCCTCCTGGAGTGGACCCCTGCGGCCCACGCCGCTCGTCAGGCCCGGCTGCGGACGGGGATGCTTTGGCGCTGGAGAGAGATGGCCGAGGCTCCGGGCCTGGCCCTGGTGCTGACGGGAGCCTTCGCCTGGACCGGGACCCTCCCTGCCTCGGCGGTTCCCCTTCTCCTCGCCTGGCTTCTCTCACCGGCCGTGGCTGCCTGGACTGCGCGCCCCGTGAGGCCAACCCTGGAGCCGGAGCTCACCGATCAGGAGAGGCTCCTCCTCCGCTCCATCGCCAGACGGACGTGGAGCTTCTTCGAGGAGTTCGTGGGCCCCGAGGACCACTGGCTTCCTCCGGACCACTTCCAGGAGAGCCCCCGGGGGGCGGCGGCACACCGCACATCCCCCACGAACGTCGGCCTCACCCTGACGTCGGCCCTGGCGGCCTACGACCTCGGGTATCTGAGCCTCTCCCGGCTGGTGGCCACCCTGTCCAACACCCTGGACGGAATGGATCGCCTGGAGCGGCACCGTGGCCACCTCCTGAACTGGTACGACACTCGGCGACTCACAACCTTGGAGCCCCGATACGTCTCCACAGTGGACAGCGGAAACCTGGCGGCCTGCCTCCTGGTGGTGGCCCGGAGCTGTCCGGAACTGGCTCGGGATCCCGTTCTTCGGCCGGAAGAGATCGAGGGCCTTCTGGACGCGCTCCGGGAGCTGGAGGGTATTCTCCGGGGGATCCCTCCCGAAGGACTGCCCCAGGAGGCACGCCTCCTGGATCGCCTCGGAGAATTGAGGGAGGAGCTGGACGGGGACGGGGAAGATCCCCGGATGCGCCGTATCATCCGGAGTCGGATGGTAGATGAGTTCATTCCCGCCGTCGAGGACGCCTTGGGAAGGATGGTGGGAGGCCGGGAGAGGTCCCTGGATCCATCGGTCCTGTACCAGCTCCGGGGGTGGATCATCCGCATCGGGCACCAGACGGCAGGGCTCGCCCAGGTGGTGGACGAGATCAGCCCCTGGATCTCCCTGCTGCGGGAGGCGCCCGAGACCATTTCGGGAAAGAGCGCGGACGGGGAGGTGGCGCGGGCCTTTCGGGAGCTCCGGGATCTTTTTCCGCCCGACCTGTGCTTCGAGGAGATCCCCGGGGTGGTGGAAGAGGGGTGGGGCCGCCTGGAATCGCTCGATCGCCTGCTTCCCGGTGAGGAAGAGGAAGCGGCCTGGATCCTGGAGATGCGAAGGGCCCTGGAGGCTGGGGAAAGGGCCTCCAGGCTCCTGACCGAGCTGTCCGTTCTGGAGCGCCGCGCCCTGGAGTGGGTGGACCGGATGGATTTCCGCTTTCTCTACGACCGGCGGCGGCGACTCTTCCACATCGGATTCGACGTCTCGGCGGGAAGGATGGACCAGAGCCACTACGACCTCCTCGCCTCCGAGGCCCGGACCGCCAGCTTTCTGGCGGCGGCGAAGGGAGAGGTCCCCGGGGAGCACTGGCTGCATCTGGGACGCCCCTTTGGACGGTCTCAGGGGACGGCCGCCCTCCTTTCCTGGGCGGGAACCCTCTTCGAGTACCTCATGCCGGCCCTCTTCCTCCGGACCCCCGGCACCTCCCTCATGGGGGTCGCCTGTCGGAGCGCCGTGGACCGGCATATCGCCTTCGCGTCGCGCCACCGGATACCGTGGGGAATCTCCGAGTCCTCATATCACCATCTGGACACCCAGGGCACGTATCAGTACCGGGCTTTCGGCGTCCCCGAGCTGGCCATCCGGAGGGAGATGGGAGACCGGCTCGTGGTGGCCCCCTACGCGACCGTCCTCGCCCTTCCGTTTCGTCCTCGGGCCGCGCGGGAGAACCTGAAGCGCCTGGTCGCCATGGGGATGCTGGGTCCCCACGGGCTCTACGAGGCAGTGGACTTCGGGGTGACGGGGAGGGGGAAGGGCGGGCAGCCCGCCATCGTCCGGTCGTTCATGGCCCACCACCAGGGAATGATCCTCATGGCGGTCGCCAACTACCTGGGGGGCGAGCGGATGGTGGAGAGGTTCCACCGGGATCCTCGGACGGCGGCGGCCTCCTACCTCCTGCACGAGCGGGCTCCGGGGCATGTGCGGCTGGAGCGTCCTCTTCCCCACAGCGCGGCGCTTCCCGAAGCGCCGGGAAGGCCCCGAGCGGTGGAGGACTGGTCCCCCAGACCGGACCGGGAGCATCCCTCCATCCACGTGCTTTCGAACGGGTCCCTGTCGGTCCTGGCCACCGCCCGGGGAGGAGGGGGGATCCGGTGGCAGGATCGGGCCCTGACCCGATGGCGCATCGATCCCTCGGCGGACCACTGGGGGAGCTGGGTCTACGTCCGGGACCAGGACCGGGAACTCCTCTGGGCCACGACCCCTGAACCAGTGCCCGTGGAAAGCGAGGGGGAGGCGGTCGTCTTCGGGCCCCACCGGGTGGAATACCGTCGCAAGGTCCAGGGCATCCAGAGCCGGACCACCGTGCTGGTCCCCCGGGAGGACAATGTGGAAATCCGCCAGGTGATCCTCACCAACACGACGAGGAAGGCCAGGCGCCTCCGCGTGGCGGGGTACGGGGAGCCTTCTCTGGCCGAGGTGGGCGAGGACCGCCGTCACCCGGCGTTCCAGAAGCTCTTCGTCGAGGCTGAGTGGCTCGCGGAGGCCCGGCTCCTTCACTTCCGACGACGGAGAGCGGCTCCGGAGGAGCCCCGCGTCCACCTGGCCCATGGACTGGGGTCCCACTCGGAAAACGTTCGCCTGGTGGGGTGGGAGACCGACCGGGAGGCCTTTCTGGGACGGGGGGGAAGATCCGCATCTCCCGGGATCCTCATGACGAACGGCGCGGGGACGAAGGGTCGGTCGGGGGAGGGTCCCGGAAGGGATCCCGGGGCCTCGGCCCCCTTCCACGCCACCCTGGACCCGGTCCACTCCCTGATTCTGGACGTGGACCTTCCCCGGGGAGGTGAGGCCACGATCACTTTCCTCACAGCGGTGGGCCGATCCCGGGACGAGGCCCTGGCGCAGCTGGAGCGGTTCCGGTCCCCGGGGACCGTCGTGTGGGCCGAGGAGCGGGCCCGGATCGCCTGGGGAGAGACCCTTCATCGCCTCGAGATCCCGCCGGGGGACGTCCGGGGGGCCCAGAAGCTCCTCTCGGCGGTGATCCATCCCTTCCACGAGCTCCGGACCACCGAGCCTCCGGGACAGCCCTACACCGTCCACCGGCGAGACGCCCTGTGGGGACTGGGGATCTCCGGAGACCACCCGGTGGTCCTTCTCCGGATCACGCACCTGGAGCAGGAGGAGCGTCTGGACCAGATGCTCCGGTATCATGCCCTTTGGCTCCGGATGGGGGTCCGGGGGGACCTCGTGGTCCTGGACGAGACGGCAGAAGGATACCAGCACCCCATCCGTGACCGCATCGTGGCGGGGCTGGCCCGCCTGGGGATCGAGGACGTCCTCCACCGACCCGGGGGTGTACACCACGTCCCGGTCTCCCGACTGGACCCGGTGCATCGGGCCGCCGTGGAAGCGGTGGCCCAGGTGCGGATCGACGCCACTCTGGGTCCCGCGGAGGGGCAGCTCGAGCGCCTGGACCGGGACCCCATCCGGCTTCCTCCTTTCGTGCCGGTTACGGGTTGGGTCCCGGATGATGCCCAAGTGCCCGATGTTCCCCGGCCCCAGGATCTCAGTCTGGACAACGGCTTCGGAGGGTTTACCCCCGACGGCCGGGAGTACGTGATCCATCCCCGAAAAGGAGAGGTGACCCCGGCTCCCTGGATCAACGTGGTGGGCACGCCCGAGCTGGGCTTCACCGTCTCCGAGACGGGGAGCGGCTATTCCTGGGCCGGGAACAGCGCAGAGAACCGGCTCACCTCCTGGTCCAACGACCCCGTCCTTGATCGGACCGGGGAGGCCCTCTATCTCCGGGACGAGGAGACCGGGGCCATCTGGAGCCCCACACCCGGACCGGCTCCGGCCGACGGGGCATACCAGTGTCGCCACGGCGCGGGATATACCCGCTTCCTTCACCGGAGCCACGGGCTGGAGCAGGAGACCGAACTCTTCGCCAGCCTGGAGCCCGCGGCCAAGGTGTGGGCGCTCCAGCTACGGAACCGGACGGATCGACCCCGACGAATCACGGTGACCTTCTTCTCCGAGTGGACGCTGGGAGGGAGTCGGGAGCGGGAGGCACCGCACCTGGTGGGTCGGTTTCACTATCCGGAACAAGTGCTCCTGGCCGAAAATCGGTTCGTCCCACCGTCGGGACCTCCCGTGGCCTTTCTGGCGGCGGACCGTCCCCTCCACGGCTGGACCATGGATCGGCAGGAGTTCCTGGGACGCGGCGGGCCCGAGGACCCCGCTGGACTCCACCGGATCGGCCTGGGTGAGGCGGTCGGGGGGGCTTTGGATCCGTGTGGGACGGCTCAGGTCCATGTGAATCTGGAAGCCCAGGGGGAGGCCCGGGTCCATTTCTTCCTGGGGGCGGGCAGCGATGAGGGGGATGCGGTCCGCCGGGTCCGGGAACTGCGGCGGCCCGGAGCCGTGGCCCGGGTCCGGAAGGCGGTGGATATGTTCTGGGAGTCCCTCCTTTCCCGAACCCGTGTCTCCACGCCCGAGCCCGCCCTTGACCTGACCGTGAATCGCTGGGCCCTGTACCAGGCCCTCTCGTGCCGGCTCTGGGGTCGCTCGGCCCTCTACCAGTCGGCAGGAGCCTACGGCTTCAGGGATCAGCTGCAGGACGTGCTGGCCCTGGTGGGGATCGCCCCCGGGATCGCCCGGGACCACATCCTGGAGGCGGCCCGGCATCAGTTCGTGGAGGGGGACGTGCTCCATTGGTGGCATCCTCCGGAGGCCCGGGGCATTCGCTCCCGCTGCTCCGACGACCTTCTCTGGCTCCCCTTCGCTACCGCCGCCTACGTCCGGGGCTCCGGGGACTGGGAGATCCTGGACCGGCAGGTCTCTTTCCTGGAGGGCGCTCCCCTGGCCGACGGGGAACAGGAGCGCTACGGGACCTACGCTCGATCCCAGGAGACGGGAACCCTCCACGATCACTGCCTCAGGGCGCTCCGCCGGGGCCTCACCCAGGGACCCAACGGCCTTCCCCTCATCGGACTGTCGGACTGGAACGACGGGATGGACCGACTGGGTCGGAAGGGAAGGGGAGAGAGCGTCTGGCTCGCCTGGTTCGCCGGGGCGACGGCCCGGACCTACGCCGAGATCTGCCGGAAGCGGGACGACCCCGTCACGGCCCGGGAGCTGGATGAGGAGGCCGAGGCCCTGGCCCGGGCCGTCGAGAGCTTCGCCTGGGACGGAGCCTGGTATCTCCGGGCAACCCACGACGACGGGAGCGTGGTGGGAAGCGCGGAGGATCCGGAGTGTCAGATCGACTCCATCGCTCAGTCATGGGCGGTGATTTCCGGCCTGGCCGAACCGGAGCGGACCAGGACCGCCATGGATTCGGTCCTCCGCGAACTCGTGGACGACGAGCTGGGGCTGGTGCTCCTCCTTTCGCCTCCCTTCGACAAGGACCCCCGCTGGCCGGGCTACATCCGGGCCTATCCCCCGGGGGTCCGGGAGAACGGAGGACAGTACTCCCACGCCGGCACCTGGGTGGGGTTCGCCCTGGCGGCCCTCGGGCGGGGCGACGATGCCATCCGGGTCTTCCGTTACCTGTGTCCTATCTCCAGAGCCGTTACTCCGGAAGCCGCCCGCCACTACCGGGTAGAGCCCTACGCCGTGGCCGGCGACATTGGGGGTCCCCCCCAGCACGCGGGCAGAGGAGGGTGGAGCTGGTTCACCGGGTCGGCGGCGTGGCTCCACCGCCTGGGGCTCGAGGCGATCCTGGGAATCCGCCCGCACGAGGGCGGGGTCCGGGTGGATCCGTGCATCCCACCGGACTGGCCCTCCTTCGAGGTGGAGCTCCGGCGAGGATCGAGTCGTTACCTGATCCGGGTGATGAACCCGGACGGGGTCAGCCGGGGAGTGCGGACCGCGGAGGTGGACGGGGAGCCCATCTCAGGGGACTACGTTCCCTTGCCCGACGACGGTGCCGAGCATCACGTCCGGGTGGTCATGGGTCGATAGCGGTCGTTTCCCGACCTCATGGACTGGCGGTTGGCTTACTCGCCCGAGATCTCGTCGAGATGCGGGACGCCGCGCACGGAGAACCGGCCGTCGGTCACCTCCACAAAGCGACCCTCGCCGCCCACATTGCCGAGTCGCCCGGAGAACGTGCCCTCCGCGCGGATCCTCCCGTTCGACAGTTCGAGCACCGTGACATCGACCTCGCCGGACTGCGGTATGAACATGAATTCGATCTCGCTCATGGTCGCCTGCGACATGTACACCAGCGTCGTCATGCCGTCGTTCGGGAGGGTGCCCCGGTAGGGCGCCGGATCGGGCCCCGTCTTGAAGCTCAGTGTGAACACCGGCCCGGAGTAGTCGCCGTACGAGACGGGGGTCCCGTTCTCTCCTGTCTCGAAGGTCTCCATGGGCGGCGTTTGGGTGTCGAAGCCGCCGATGCCGATCAGGACACTTTCGTCGTCCGGACGATACCAGACCGCGCTCGCGTAGGGCGCACCGCGTACGTCGCCGGAAACGATATACCAGGTCATCGGCTGGCCATCGACCGTCGCCTCGATGGTGCCGAGCACCTCGTCCATCGGGGTGGAGGCCTGCGGCTCCTGGGATGCGGCTTCCGGCATGGTGTCGGAGCCGCCGCATGCGGCGAGCACGAGAAGGAGGGCGGAACAACGACGAATCATGGCACACTCTCCGGTACGGGATGGGGTGACGCGGCTCGACAGGTCGGATTCCAGGGCCGGATGCCGAACCTGGTCAACGTACGCGTGCAACTTGCATCTGGAAACGACCTTTCTCCGAGTCAGTGCGCGGTCGGCGAGCGAGGGTCGGAGCGTGTGCTGAATTCACGGAGAGGAACGCCCTCCCGTCCCTTTCCGGACCGGGTCTTCCCCCTCGATTTCCACGAGTCCCGGTCGCGGCTCCCGGCGAACATGCAACTGGAAGACGTCGGGACGGGAGTAGTGGCCCGCCACATCGAGCTGCCACCGGGGGCCGATCAGCTGGTCCGGATCGACGGTTGCGTAGAGAATTCCCGCCTCACCTTCGAGGGGACCGGCCACAATCCGGCCGTCCGGATCGACGATCATACTTAGCCCGGGATTTAGCAGCTCCTGCCCGCCAGCCAGGTACTCCGCCTTGAACTCCAGGTGATCCGGAATGTCGTCCGTGCGGAGGACCTGACAGGCACTCACGACGAACGTGCGGCCCTCCTTGGCGATATGGCGCATGCTCGAGGTCCACGGCTCCCCACGATCCCACGTCGGGGCGAGATGGATCTGTTCCCCCTCGTTGGCCAGGAAGTAGCGGGCCAACGGCATGTAGTTCTCCCAGCAGAGTAGACCCCCCAGGCGCCCGATGGGCAGATCGAACACCTGGAGGTCGTTTCCCGCTGCCTGGCCCCAAACGAGCCGTTCACCCGCGGTCGGGATCAATTTGCGGTGCTTCCCCAGGATTCGGCCGTCTGCGCCGAGGTACAGCAGGGTGTTGAAGAGCGTGGAGTTGCTCGCCTCGGAGTTTCGCTCGTTCACACCGATGGCCACTGTGACCCCGTGGTCCCCGGCGGCCTCGGCGAGCCTCACGGCGTGCGGGCCGGGAATCTCGATAGAATGGCGGTGGAGCTCGCTGTAGAGCGCCCGAAGCGGGTGGGTCCGTCCGGGAGGGATGTACCAGACCCAGAGGGGGTAGCCCGGAATGAAGGCTTCCGGGAAGACGACGAGTTTGGCTCCTCGCTCCGCTGCCTCGCCGACCAGGTTGCAGGCTTTGTCGATGGAAGCATCGACATCCAGGAATACGGGGGCAGCCTGGACGGCCCCGATTTTGTACGGTTCGGACTCCAAATGTCACCACCCAATGTCCAGAGAAGAGAGGCCTCACCAGAGGGATCGTTCCCGTCAGTCGTCCGGGTCGATCACGCCGAGTTGCTCCATCATCGCCATCATGTCGGTGACGCCCCAGTGCTCCACCGCGCGGCCGTTACGGAACCGGATTCGGTCCGCAAGTGGCACCTCCACACTCCGGCCCGTCGCTGGAATGCCCATGAACTCGCCTCGATGCGTGCCACGCGTCACTGCATGGGTGAGTAGCTGGTCGCCGTCCACCGCCATCGCCTCGACCTCGACGTGAATGTCGGGGAACGCCTGGTGCATCATCGAGAAGAAATCGGTGACCCCCGCCTTGTCGGGCGAGAAGCCGGGCACCTCCTCGTGTTCCACAAAATCCTCCGCGAGGATGTCGTCGAGGGCCCCGATGTCACCGCTGTTGAACACCTCGTCGTAGAACCGTCGTCCAACAGCTTTCAGGTCGAACATCTCGCACCTCCTCATCCAGGGTAACTTTCGCCGTCCATTCCCGCATCTGCGTGCTCCAGGTGTTCCGCAGTGCCGGCGGTGGTATAGAATGCTTCCGGGTAGGGCGAAGCGCTAGCCGCCAGGGCGCGCATCCATTGTCTCCCCGTCCCCGGTCCCCCGGATCCGGAGCGAGAAGTCCTCCGCGTCGATCCACCTCCGGGCGCGTTCGTTGACGTACCAGCGTCGCCTGGCTTCGCCCAGGGGAAGGTCGGTATCCAGGAGACCCAGTCGGTGTGCCAGGGCATCCGAGTACCCAGGGAGGAGGATCCGCCAGCTCCAACGAATCGGCACGGCGGCCACCCGATTTACGTGGTCCACCAGGCGCGTAGTGCAGTTGACGCGGAGGGAATGGTAGGACATGGGGTCGCTCCGGAGTCGATTCGCTTCCTCCACCATGTCCAGGAGCAGCGTCCGAACCCCCTCCTCGGTGGCTCTCGCGGGATAGACGTAGACGGAATCGCCCTGGTGGACGGCGCGCATCCCCACCAGGTCCCGCTCGTCTCCCGCCACATAGAGGATCTCGAATCGTTTCAGCATCCCTTTAAGGATGCCGTAGGTCTCTCCTGTCTCCCGACGGGCTTCCACGGAGATGGCCAGGAACTCGCCATCGGTGAACTCGAAGCTCACCAGACTGTGCGCCGGCCCTCGCCAGGAGGTGGAGAAGGGGGTGAGGACGTACCAGACCTGCCGAATCTTCGTCAGGTCGTCGGTCCGCTCCTCCCAGGAGGGATCGTACTCCGTGGCGCTTCGCCACGAGAAGTTCCGCACCCCCCGAACGGTGAGTTCGTCGCCGTTCACGTGGAATTCGGGGGCGACGCTGTGCTCCTCCGTCCAGTCCCGGTCCGCCGCCGGACGGGGTCCGTAGAAGCTCCATGCCTCCAGCGTCAGGATGGCCAGGAAGATGAGGATGAGCGCAATGGTGGAGGGGGTCCTTCTCTGGCTCCTCGCGATCGTGGATGGGTGTCGGGCTGAAGTGTCCGGTTCGGGGGACGTTTTCCGCGTCCAGACCGGTCATAACGTCGACGGCAGACCGTCGGTGGAGATCCCTGTCGGAGTTACGCCCGGATTCCGGGCACAACTCCGACCGCTCGCGGCCGATGATCGAGATCCGTCGAGGTTACGCCCGATATCCGGGCACAACCTCGACCGTAGTATTCCGCGACCCCTTCCTGTCGGAGTTATGACCGCCCCCAAGGCAAGGCGGAAGTCGGAAATCCCTCCCTCGACCCATGCGCGACAGCGAAGAGCACTTTCCTCCTTCCGAGACGACGCGTCACCGCCTCGGCGGGCGATGGCACGGCCGCCATGGCTTCGGGCGAGCCGAAGGAGAGCGATGAATATATGTCCGTTCCGGATCTCGCCATGGGTCCACCGTCGACACCAGGGACGCACCGCCTCAGCGCCCACGCACCTGGCCCGTGGCTGCGTCAGGATTTTCCTCGCCGTACGCCGCCGGACCGGAGGAAGCGCGTGAGGCGCATCCGCACCCTGCTCCCGGAGCCCCTGACCATCGGCGGGGACGTGCGCCCCTGGGACCGGTCCGGGCAACTCCACGACCGCTTCCGGTTCGAGACGTACCGCAGCGGACACATGATGTACCTGCGGGAAGAGGACCAGGAGTCCTCCAATCAGCACATTCGCGAGTTCATCGAGTGGGCGACTCCGCCGGACGGGATGCCGGCGCTGCACGGCCGCGCGCTCCCTGTTGTGGCGGACGACATCGAGGAGCAGAATCCCTGACGAGCACCGGTGCCCCGGGGGCTCCCCTTCGAGGGGGCCTCCGGCACGCGCCGATTGTCCACTTACCCCCCTCCTGGGAGCCGAACGATGAAGGTGGATCTGGTCGTGCGGGTGAATGCCCCGAAGGACGCCGTATGGCGGATCGTGAGTGACATCGAGAACGCAGAGCACATCGTGTCGGGAATCGACCGGGTCGAGGTGCTCGAGAAGCCCGCGTCGGGGCTCTCGGGCTTGAAGTGGAGGGAGACCCGCACGCTCTTCGGGAAGACCGCCGTCGAGACGATGTGGATCACGGAGGCCGTGGAAGGATCGCACTATAGGACGGAAGCCCGGAACCACGGGGCCGTCTACCGCTCGCGGGTCTATGTGGAGGAATACGGGGAGTCCGGCACCTGCCTGGGCATGACCTTCCAGGCGGAGGCCCACACCTTCGCGGCCAAGCTCGCCTCCCTCCTTCTCGCCCCACTGATGAAAGGGGCCACGCGAAAGGCGCTTCTCCAGGACCTCGAGGACATCAAGGCGGCGTCCGAGTCGGCGGGCGGAGATTGATGGCGCGGAAGGCTGCCACGGATCCGGCTTCGAAACCTTGGCGGCAGTGGCTGGTAGACATTGGATGGGTCACGCGGCAAGGAGTGTCGGGTCGGACGGGGAGCGTTGGGCTTCTACCGGTTCGTCCGTCGTCTGCCCCATTCGTCTGATTTCCTCCAGGTAGGGAGAGACCGTATGGCGTTGGGAGAACTGGGTAATCGTGTAAAGAGTGGGTTGACTGCTACCATCAAGGGAGCCGGGGACGTGGCCGGAGCCACCGTCGGCACCGTCAAGGACACCATGGTCGGCACCCTCAAGGGCACCGGGGACGTGGCCAAGACTGTCACCGAGGTGGTGGGAGACGTCCTGCAGGGCGCGATGGAGGCCGCACAGCAGGTGGGTACGTCTGCCGGCGCCATCGTAAAGAACTCGGTGATTGGAGTCGTGCGAGGTGTCGGCGAGGTTGGAACGGTCACGGCCGGCGTCCTCAGCGACACGGTCCGGGCCGCCATCAAGGGTACCTCGGAGGTGGGGACCGATGTGGGAAGCACGGCGCGGAACGCAGCCGAGGGCGCCATTTCCGCCACCCACGGGCTGGCCATTTCGGTGACGGATGCCGCCAGCGGAATCGCGAATGGTGCCATCCGTGGTGCCCGGGACGTAGGCTCGGACCTGGGCCAGACGGCCAAGATGGCCATGCAGGGCACGGTCCGAGGTGCGCACGAGGTGGGTGACGACACCATGAAGGCCGTGGAGGGCACGGCCCGAGGGCTCGTCCAGGGTACAGCCCGGGTGGGAGGTGACGTGGGTTCGGTAGCCCGGAGCGCCGTGGCCGCTGCCATTGCGACTGCCAGGGAAGTGGGCATTTCAGCCTCTGACGCCGCCTCCGCCGCTGCCACCGGCGCTCTCCATGCCGCCAAGGATGTGAGTGAGTCCGCCGTCACGTCCGTCTCGTCGGTTTTGGATACCACCATCGACGGCGTGAAGGTGGTGGCTCGAGCCCCGTTCAAGGATGGGGAAAAGAACAAGCAGAAGCCGCCTCAGACCGGTTCGGGCGACTGACCTCCGTTGGGATCCATAGTCAGGGCCCGAGGGCAACCGATCGGTTGCCCTCGGGCCCTGTTTAGAATGAGAATGCAGGCTCCCCCATGTCGGGAATCGCCTCAGCGGTCGAGCGACACACCGACGAGAAGCCGGTGGTCCCGGTAGAGCTGGATGCCCTGGTGTTCGACGAACATGCGGAGGGCCTCACCGTCGCCGCGGGCCACGTCGAAGGACATCCCATACCCGAAGTTGAGGGAGAGGAGGCGCTGGTTCGTGAGAGCCACACCCGCCTGCACGTAGGGCTCCAGGTTCCGGTCGCCCCCGAGGGAGTGGCCGTACCGCCCGTTGATCCCGAGGAGGAGCGACGTGTCGCCTTCGCCGAAGCCGAAGGCCAGCTCCGGAACGAGCTGGATGGGCACGGTCGATCCGACCCATCCCATCACTGCCCGCGATCCGAGCAGGATCTGGTTGCGATCGCCGAGCTGGAGGCCCGCATACGGCTCCATGGTGCGGAACTCCCAGCGGCGCTGGGAATCGAAGGCGGGGCGATCCGCCGGGCGAATGTCGGGCCGGACACCCATGGCACCGAGCTCCTCGCGTAGGATCTGACGGATCAGCTCGGGAAGGCGGTCCTCGAGTGTCTGCATCCGCCGCTGGGCGTCCCCGGGATCGGTGGGATCGACTCCGAGCCGGGCCAGTGCCTCGGCAACCCGCTGTTCGAGGAGGAGCTGCTCCTCCTCAGTGAGGCCGCTGACGGCATCGCGGGTTCGGACCGCATAGGCGTCGCCATAGCGCAGGATCACCTCGCCGACCTCGGGAACCGGCACCACCATGGTCCGGGTGCCCCGAACGGTGTCGGAGCGCAGGCCCTCGGTGCGGACGACCTCGGTTCGGACCACCTGGGGATCCTCGCCCGCCCTGAGGCGCCGGTTCTCCTCACGGAGCCGCTCCAGCTCCTCCTGTCTGCGGTCCTGCTCGGCATCCGCGCGGTCCCGGGGGCTGGCGCCCATGACGATGGACAGGCCGGCGCTGTACTGCCAGTTGGAAACGAGCTCGTCGGGGTCCGTGACATCCTCCAGATCTCGCCCCGGAGTCATCAGGAGGTTGCGTGCTCCGATCTCAAGGCGCGTCCGCTCTCCGAGCCCGAAGGAGAGGCCTCCACCGAGGGCCAGGTGGTCCATGGGGTCGGGCCGTGCCTCGTCGAGGTTCAGGAAGCCCTCGTCGAAGCGCATGCGACCGACTCCCGCGACCAGGAAGGGACTGAGGCCCGGCCCCGTGTTCAGTGCGAAGCGGGCTTCGGCGCCATAGCCGCGCACGTCTTCCCATTCTGAGAAGTCGTCATCGACGCCCTTCCAGTAGAAGGCCCGGAGACCGACGTTGCGATTGAAGTCCACCCCCGCCCGGACTCCCGCCGAGTGGAGGCGATCGAGGGCCATCTCGTCTGCGAAGGTGGTGCGGGCGGCGTAGGGCTCCACCGTGATGCCCGGGATGATACCCTGGCCAGGGTCGGTCGCGGCGTACCCGCCTCCGAAGGGAATCCGGAGGCCGGCCCCGTACACCCAGGAGTCGACGAGGCCGTCATCGGGGAAGTCCTCGTCCGCCACGGCGCCGTCCACGAAGGGAGAAGAGAGCCGAGTGGTCCAGTTCTGCGCCGTGATCTCGGCTCCGAAGCGATTTCCGAGGTCGAAACGGACCCCACCCCCGTAGCGCAGAAGGAGGCGTTCCGAACGCTCTTCGTCTTCCGGAGTGATGCGGATGACCCCACCCCCTCCTATCACGAAGGGTACCAAGGAGCCGCGCCCGAAGTTGACGACCATGTCGGCGCCCAGCACCTCGAGGTCCCACAGATCGGGCTCCCCGTCTGCAGGGACGAGGTCTTCCCGAGGCTCCAGGCCGTCTTCCCAGGCGTAAAAGGGCCGGAGCGAGAAATAGGGGCCGAAGTCGATCGCAAAACCCACTCCGAAGAGTCGGGTCCGGTCGAACCCGAATGCATCGTCCCAGCGGATTTCCTGATACGTCGGGGAGACTGAATAGGATACATTCTGCGCGGCCAGCGATTCTGCTCCGGCGAGACCGACCAGGAGCAGCGAGCCGAGGGCGGCGGTGATTGCTCGAACTTGCATGGTAACCTCGGAAACCTTGAAGTGTCGTGAGTGGTGCCTGCACCCCCGACATAAGCAAGTTCGGGTCCCGGCCCTGGAGCGCGGGAACGCCCTGGGCAGATCCATGGATAGTCCAGCAGTCACAGGGTCCAGCGATCCGAAGTGCACCGCGGCTTCCCCCTGGGGGGGGGGGCGCGTCGGCACGGGAACCACCCGTGCATGTAAGGCTTACAGAGTCCCGGAAGGATCGGAGGGGCGTGGGGGGTTACGGGGCGTCCCCGCCATCTTCCAACGCCATGGGGGGGGTGATCGAGAACTCCGCCTTCAGCCTGGTGAGCTCCGCCTCCAGCCTGCGATTGACGTCCAATTCCTGATCGGAACTGTCACTCACGACCAGGATGTGCGTGACCTGTTCCTCCACGACGAACCTGCCCTGCCAGGCGCGGGTGTCGCGCTTCGCGTTGGCGTGCTCCTCCTCGAGCAGGTGCTCGATGGCTTTCAGGCGCTCCTGGGTCATCGGCGGGGAAATCTCGTACCCGTATGCCCACGTTTTCATCGACGGCGAAGGGCGATCTTGATATGCCATGGTACTGCATACTCCTCAAGCGCCCTCGAATCCGCCGTCCGCAGAGCCATCCGGACCCGCCTGAGCGAAGAAAGAACGAAATGGAGAAAGGTAGTCCCCATCAACGATAGTCCTGTGCCACGTGGCCGGGTATCGCTCGTTATGATGACATCCCTACGAATCCCTGTCCCGTTCGTGGGCGTAGATCGCGACCTGCAGCCGGGAGTGCAGGGTCAGCTTGTCCATGATGTTGCGAAGATGGCTCTTGACCGTATGGATGGAAATGTGGAGCGTTTCGGCGATCGCCTTGTTACTTCTCCCCTCCGCGATGAGGTCGATGACCTCCCGTTCCCGGGGGGTCATTCGCACCGACTCATGGTCGTGCGATCCCCCGCTCGAAACCGATTCCCTGGCGATCTCGGAGAAAAGCGTGCCGGTCATCTGGTCGGGGAGCACCTTCAGTCCCGTCGCCACGGCTCGGATGGTGCCCACGACGACCTCGAGGCTGGCATCCTTCATGATGAAGCCAGACACTCCCGCGGTGACGAAGTCCGAGAGCTCCTCATAGGCCGGGAGGAGGTCCATCACGACCACCCTGGCGTCGGGGAAGTCCTTCAGGACCTTCCTGGCGATTCGCAGGCTGTCTCCGTTCTCCAGGCCCAGATCGAGAAGGACGACATCCAGGTCCAGACCTCGCAGGATCGACTCATGCCCTTCGGGATCCCCACCGACGACCCGGATGTCCGGAGACCGGTTGAGGAGCGTGGTCAGGGCCTCCCGCACGAGGCGATTGTCCTCGATGAGAGCGACGGCGATCCGTCCATCCGCGGGCAGCGCCGCCGCCGCGCTCTGGCTCAGGGGGCTCTGACTCAGGGGGCCCTCGCCCAGGGGAATCTCGCTCATCGGGGTCTCATTCATGGGACTCTGGCTCACTGGAATATCGCTGGATCATGATTCCTCGGCAAAGCGGTTCGGGGGGATGCCGGTTCCCGAATCGGTGATGGCGGTTCATGGCCAGCCGAAAATCGTCGAGGGAGCCGCACCGGCTCGTCCGCGTGACAGGTCAACCGGCTCCTTCCAGAAATGTCGCGTGTCGGCCGTCGACAGCCGCACCTCCCACCCCGCGTACGGGTCCGAACTCACCGGAACCGCCACGTCGACTCGCCACAGGCGCTGCGATTCCGGGGGGAACGCCGCCAGCAGCCCTACGCCCACACCAGCTTTCACCCCGCTGTCGACCCCGAAGGGTGCGTCCCCGGCACGCACCCATCCCGCATCGGCGAAGCACGAGAGGCCGAACGAACCGTGCCTTGTCAGACGACCGAGCGTCCACCTCTCCTCCAGCCGCAACACGGTTCGCGTAGCGCCGGCGCTGCGCGAGGTGGCATAGCCCCGCACCCCCCCTTCTCGATCACCAAGCATGAGTTGGAAGGGGACCCGCTGCCGCCATGCACCTGCGAATTCCACACTTCCGATGACGACGTGTGCGGCGGCCGGCTTATGGTACCAGGCTAGCCGTCCGCCTCCTACCATGGAGTCCCAGCGGTCTCCACGTGAGTCCCGGCGTGCCTCACCTTCGACCCGAAGTGCTGCGAACGACGACACGGAGCCCCAACCGGCGTACAGATCGGCGGCAACGAAGAGGTCGTCATCGTAGCTCCCCAGCCGGGACGTGCCTCGTCCCACTACCGTACCGAACTGCAGGCCCCGTGCCACGTCCTGGGCCGCCGTGAGTGCGTCGAAGCCCCTCGCCCTCATGAACGAGAGCGCTCGCACCCCGACGACGGCGTTGCCTCGGAGGTTCCGATAGGCAGGCACGGGCAGTTCGAGTGCATCTGTCGTGTCTGCGACAAGCCCTGAATCCGAGACGATCACAGCTCCACCGGACGGGGTCACCGTCTCGGCTGTCAGCAGGACCCCTCCGAAGGCAACATATCGCCCGACGCCCAGGCGGCGCACACCTCCCGCATCCCAGAGCCGACGTTCCACCTCGAGGGAGATGGTCTCGCCTTCCGGGGGCACGAAGTGGAGGTAGCGGTTCACGTCGCTGAATCCCACATGCCAGGCCGTCCGCTGCAGGTCCGTGAAGAATGGCAGGCCCAGGGCGACGGAAACCGTGCTTCCGAGGGGTGCGCGTTCAGCCCCCACCGAGAGCGTGAAAGGCTCGCCGAACACCTGGTAGGCCGTACTCTCCACACCCACACCGGTCCGGTAGGCAAATCCCCGTTGGAGATTCGCGGCCAGATGGAGACCACGACCGTCCACATTTCCATTGCCAAACCGAAGGGCCGAGGGGACGAAGTCACGAGCCTGCATCCCGAACACAGTGGGGATTTCGTCGACTGTCTCGACCTCGATGCGGACGCCACCCCGTGGATCCGGCACGGCACGGACGCTGGCATCCGCCAGGAAGGGCTGAAGTCGCAGGATGCGCTCCGATTCGGCCCGCTGCCGCTCCGTACATGCCTCTCCCACCTCCAGCAGCACGAACCGGGCGATCATGTCCTGTCGGGAGGTGGTGTGGTGAAGGCCTACCGCACGGGCAAGGGGTCGCAAGCGTCGCGGGAAGGAGAGAAAGGAGGGATCCTCGGGGGTGACGACAACCTCCGTCACGGTCCTTCCATCGCACGACGCCACGGCCGTCACCGGATCCTGTGCGACGACTCCCCCGGGGAGCGCCAGTGCCGAGAGGATGAAGTACAGGCGAAGCCGCTGTGCAGTCATCCGAGTTGGGGCTCATCGTCGGTAGCGTGTCCCCGATCGGCGGGGAGCCAGTCCTGGAACACGTCTCCGTAGATGTGCCAGATGGCCACGAAGAGCGCGGCAACGATCGGCCCCACAATGAAACCCACGGCGCCGAAGAGAACGATCCCGCCAAGCGTGCTGAGGAGGATCAAGAGATCCGACATGCGCGCATCGCGTCCAATCAGACGGGGTCGCAGGAAGTTGTCGATGGTCCCCACCACGATCGCGCACCAGGCCAGGAGTCCGATTCCGGCCACGACCTGTCCCGCCAGGAACAGATAGATCACAGCGGGAATCCAGATGAGCCCGGCGCCGATGGCCGGGATGATGGAGAGGACCACCATGACCGTGCCCCAGAAGGCGGGTCCCGGCACTCCCGCCACCCAGAAAGCGAGTCCCGCGATGCCTCCCTGGATCAAACCGATCAGAAGCGACCCTCTCAGAGTGGCGCGCGTTACGGAGATGAATCGCTCCAGCAACTCCTCCTTCTGGCCCGGCTCGAGGGGGATGTATTGGAGGATGCTCTGGAGGATGCGCGGCCCGTCCACCAGAAAATAGAAAAGGGCGTAGAACAGGACCAACAGCTGGAGGAAGAAGTTCAGGGTCCCGCGGGTGGCGGCCGCCAATGTTCCCATGAGGAATGAACCTGCTCTCCCCGCGGCCTCCCGGATCGGTTCCACGATCTGGTCTCCCTCGGGCACGAATCGGTCTGCGAAAGGAACTCGCTCGATCTGTTCCTGAATCTGTGCCATTCGACCCTCCTTCTGCAGCCATGCCTCCAGCCCCTGGCTGATCTGCACTGCCTCGGTCGCAACCAGGGTGAGGAAGCCCGCCGCCGGGAGCCCCACACCGGCCAGCAGGAGCAGAAGGGTGGTCGTCGCCGCGAGCCGTGGGCCCATGCGGGCCAGGAGCCACGTGTACAGAGGGTAGGCCAGACCCGCGAAGACGGCTGCCAGGAGCACCGTCAGAAGAAACCGCCGAATCACGAAAAAGAAGAGGACCGAGATCCCGATGGCCAGGACCAACAGGAAGCCCCGCCGGAAACGGCGGGCGCTCGCCTCGGAACCAGGCGGGATCGGGTTCACGGGGTTCCTTCAGGAGCTGGCAGAGAGCCCCTTACAGACGCATTGTAGGATCTACAGGGTGGACGTCTGTAGGATCTGGGCGAGATCCGGGGGGGCAGGCGGTGGGGAATGGCGCGGCTCCATCGGATGGTCAGACCATGGCAGAGCCAACCCTCTCGCAGGGTGCCCTTTCCCTATCAGTACTGGCAGGGTTCGTGCCATGATCTTGACATCCTCCTCGGGGCCTCGGTGTGTACGCGCGCCGGAAAGGGCCGGGTCTCCGCGACACTCCCGCGCCGGCTTCGGTGCGGGTCCAATGCGGCGCGTGGACGGTCGTGCCCTACCCTCTCCTGCCGAAAGGAGGATCGGGCCCGCCCGCGCCGCTGCTGCGGGACGTCAGACGGCCCGTCGCCCCGAAAGGAACTGGATTACCACGACGACGAGGGCCACCACCAGGAGCAGGTGAAGGAGCCCGCCCAGCGCATATCCGGTGAACATTCCAAGCGCCCAGAGCACGAAGAGGATGAGAGCAATTGTAAATAGCATGGTCATTTCCTTGTTTCAGATGTAGATGGTGCGGCCCTGCTCGGGGAACCTCGTTCCCCACGACGACGTCCGGCCGGGACGGGGCGAATGCGGCGGAGACCTCCACCCGTTTCTGCCCAATCTAAATATCGCGGGTCGGACGGCCCGGACCGTATCGCTCGTCGGAGTGAAAAGCGGATCACATGCCAAAGATGGATGCAAGACCCCACGCATCCCCCGAAAGGATGAGTCCAGACTCATCAAGGTGTGACGCCTGAACGGGCCGGCGTGGTGGGGCCGACGTTCGGCGGTCACGCGCTAAGGGCTCGATTCGCTCTCGACAGCGGCCACCAGCTCATGAGCCAGGGTCACCAGCCCCGCCTCGAGAAGGGTCACGAGATCGTCGAAATCACCGACGGTCCAGCCGGGTTCCCGCACCTCGGTCGTGCCGCTGGCGATCCACTCGTCACCCTGCCGCCGGAGGATTTCCCAGGAAGCGTGCAGGTGGGCCTCTCCCTCGGTGGCGCTCGGATCCTCCGGGGCTACCCCCTCGAAGCGATCCAACTGGATCTGGATCAGATAGTCGGGACGGACTCCCCCCGGCCACGGAGCGATCTCCACGCGAAGGTGCGGCGCCTGGGCCGCCATATGACGCGCCACGGCCCGGTTCACCCCGGAACCCAGGCCCTCTCCCCATCGATCGAACTGGGAAAAGTCGATTTCGTTCTGTCCGGTGCGGACCACGATGAAGGGGGTCGTCAGGTAGCCGGCCATGCGGGGCAAACGCAGCCCGATCACGGCCTCGGCCATGGCAGGCGACGCGTCCGCACCGGCGGCATCCCCCCCCGCTCCCAGCACATAGTACTTTTGAGCAGGGGCGTCCCGGCTCAGACTGAAGCAGCCCGCCAGAGCGAACAGGCTCGAGAGCAGAATGAAGCGAATCGCGGTGGTCCTGGTCTGCACGGGGCTATCTCCTTGGCGGGCGCGCTCCGCGGATGAGCATGTCGGGGTCGCGCTCCAGCGAGATCGCCAGCACGCGCAGGGCCTCCGCCGCCTCCTGAAGGCTGACGAGCGTCTGCTCCAGGTTGTACCCGATCCCGGAATCCGAGGTGATGAGGCCGCGGGTCTCTTCGATGGCCTCCCGGGCCGATCGAAGCGTCGTGTTGGCCTCCTGTATCGTACCCTCCATGCCGGTCTGGAGGGGGCCGATGGCAACTTCCAGCCGATTCATCAGGACCTCGGCTTCCCCGAGCGTTCGGTTCAGCTGAGCAGCCATCTCCGGGACCTGGTTGATGGCCTCCTGAAGTTCTGCGGATCCGACCAGCCGCTCGATGGCCTGGGCCGATCCCACTACCGCGGTGTTGATTTCCACCATATCCACCTCCTCGAGCATCTCGTTCACCCGGAAGAGGATCTGCAGGACGTCCGCCACGAGGCTCCCGGCCTCGGTGCCGAAGGCGGCCAGAAGAGACGGGGTCGTCGGGATCTCGGGATGTGCCGTAGGCCTCGACACCCGCTGGGGCGGTTCTGCGTCGGGGCGGTAGGTGAGCTCGATGTAGAGGAGACCGGTCACGATACTCTCCATCTGGAGCTGCGCCCGGAGCCCATCGGTGATCTGCTCCTGCAGCACCTCATCCTCGTCGAGGTGGAGAAACCCGCCGAGCTCCGTGGTGAGTCGGGCGACGTTGATTTCGTATTCCACCGGTACCAGGAAGGTCTTGTCCTCCTGGTGGATCTGGATGAGGAGCTCGGACACGGTTCCGACCGGCACGCCCTGAAACTTCACCGCTGCGCCCCGTTCCAGTCCGTTCACCGACTCCTCGAAGTAGCTGATGAACGTAGGGCGGTCTCCGAACCAGGCCCTGGAGGCCAGTGTGGCTATGCCCGTCACCATCAGAACGATGGCTCCGATCATGAAGAGTCCGATGGCGGTGGGGTTGGCGCGGATACTCACAGGCGTTGCCTCGCCGGGGGATGCCTCTCGTCCGGAGGGGCTTCGGGGTCCGGGGGCGACCCGGCCTCACTGCTTCGTGTCAGGAACTGCCGTACCTCTTCGGTGGGCGGGTTCTCGCGGAGCTCCTCGGGCGTTCCAAGTGCGGTCATGGTCTTTTGCTCGATGTCCAGGAAAACGGCTCGGTCCCCGATCTTGAAGATGCTCGCGAGATCGTGGCTCACCACGACGACCGTGGTACCGAAGCTCTCCCGGAGCTGCAGGATCAGGTCGTCGAGGCGGCTTGCCGTAATGGGATCCAGTCCCGACGAAGGTTCATCGAAGAAGAGGACTTCCGGATCGAGTGCCGTGGCCCGGGCCAGCGCCGCGCGCTTGCGCATGCCGCCACTGATCTCGGAGGGGTAGAACGCTCCGAACCCCTTCAAACCCACCAGCGCGAGCTTGAGCGACGCGATCTCTCCGATGGCCTCAGAGTCCAGGTCCGTGTATTCCTCCAGTGGAAGTGCCACGTTCTCGGCCAGCGTCAGCCCGCTCCAGAGGGCGCCGTTTTGATACAGGACGCCCATGCGCCGGAGGATATCCCTGCGGGTGCTCAGGTCGGCTTCCACGAAATCCACTCCCTCGAAAAGAATCGATCCCTTCTCCGGCTCCTGTAGGCCGATCATGTGCCTCATCAGGGTGCTCTTGCCGCTTCCGCTTCCACCCATGATCACGAAGATCTCGCCCCGGCGGACCCGGAAGCTCAGCTCCTGCATCACGACGAGGGGGCCGTACTGCATGGTGAGTCCTCGGACCTCTATGGGCGCCTCCTCGATCTCCTCGTGGGTGGTCATCAGACGTTCAGGAGAACAGCCAGCCAGTCGATGACGGCGTTCGCCCCGATGATCAGCGTGATTCCAAGTACCACAGCGGATGTCGCGGCCCTTCCCACCGCACCCGCGTCCGCCCCGGTCTGCATCCCCTTCAGGCATCCCGCGAGTCCGATGATCAGTCCGAACACTGTGCCTTTGAACACACCGAGGAGCCCGTCGGAAAGGGTGACCGCCGCCAGCAGCCCGCCGGTGAACTGGGTCGCAGTGAGATCCAGCACGGCCATGGCAACGACCAGCCCCCCCAGGATGCCGATGAAAGACGCGTAGATGGTCAGAAGAGGCATCGTCACCAACAGGCCCAGCACCCGGGGAAGGACGAGGTGATTGACAGGCGAGATCCCGAGCGTCCTGAAGGCGTCGATTTCCTCGGTGATCTTCATGCTCCCCAGTTCGGCGGCGAAGGCGGCTCCGGTGCGTCCGGCCATGATGATGCCCGTCATGAGGGCGGCCATCTCCCGCAGCATCCCATATCCCACCAGGTACGACACGAAGTAGCCTGCCCCGAAACGCCTGAGTACGACCGCTCCGAGAAACGAGATGATCATTCCCACGAGGAACGCGATGAGCGTCACGATGGGGAGAGCTCCGGAGCTGTTGGACTGCACCACGACCCAGAAGTCCCGCCAGCGCATGCGCACCCGGCGCAGGAGTACTCCGCCGACGCCTCCCGCCACCTCCCCCCCGAAGGCGACTGCAGCCATCACCGCCTCGTAGCCGGCCTGTCCCTTCCGTCCGAGCCTGGCCACGAGTGGGACCCGTCCCGGTTCCTCGTCGGTTTCCCGTTCTGGAACGATTCGGGCCAACTCGAGAAGGCGCACGACCGCCTCCGGGAGGTTCTCCTCCCGGAATTCGAGTTCGTGGGCCTCGCAGTAGTCGGAAGCCTGCACCACGAATGCGAGCAGGCTGCTGTCCCAGTGGCCCAGCTCGGCGGTATCGAAATCGAGAGTTCGGGCCTCGTCGAGGCCTTCTCCACCCTCGACGAGCGGATCGAAGCGAGGGGGTGCCTGCGTGAGCTTCCAGTCGCCAGTCAACTGAACGACGAGCGTCCCGTCCTCTCGGTGAATCGCGGCGTTCATTCCGGTCATCCCTGGGTCTGCCGGTGGATTCCCCGGACCGCGGCCTGCCGAAAGGTCACCATCGCGTCTCCTTCAGCTCACCAGAATCAGGATCAGCAGAATGATGATGATCGCGCCCACGCTGATGGTGACGGTTCCGAGTTCGGTCCGCAGCGCTGCGGAGGCCTTGCTGACCAGGGGAGCGAGTCCTGCCATCTCGCTCTCGCTGAGGCCATCTGCCGTGGACTCGACCCGTTCCATGTCGATCCCCTGCTCGCCGGCGAGTTCTCGCACCTCGGGTGTGGCGAGGAGTTCGGCCAACTGGGTCCGGTGCCGATCGGCGGCTGACGCACGGCTGGCTACGGCCGCATCCATCGCGCCGACGCTCAAGGAGTGACCGTCCTCGGCGTGCGAACGCTGCTGCGCCTCAGCCGCAGGGGTCCAGATGAGGCCCAGCGACAAGGCCAGGGAGAGTGCAATGAGAATGCGCATCGGGGGTGTCCTGGACCTGGGGGGATACGGTCGTGAGCCAACCGCCCGAAGCCATCGGGCGCTGTGGCGTCGAGGGAGCCATGGAGCATGCCACACCAGAAGCCGTAGGTTCAAAGATCAGGCACGGAGGGGCGGCAAGGTATCGGGCAACCGGATGAACGCTGCCTGACCCACCGAAGGACTAGAAGGGACCGTGACCGTCACTCGAAGGGACTAGTCCTTTTGGGCGACACACCCGTTCGTCCAGACCCCTCATCCATTTGAGCGATACCGTCCGGGGGCAAAGTAGACGAAGCTTATCCGTACAGTATGATGGACCCGGGAGCCGACGCATATCGGCTCCGGGCGCATCCTCGAGCGATTCCAAAGAGACGGAACGCTCATCCTACGGAGAGCTTCATGAAACAAATCATCCTGGGCGTGGCCCTGGTCGCTACACTGACCGCTTGCGGAAACGACGCCGAGTCCCGAGAAGACCTCGACAGTCTGGCGGCGGAACGCGAAGTGCCTGAGCAGGTGGCCCCGACGACGTCCGCCCAGTCGCAGCGCGCCGCGACCCCCGCACAGCCGGTGCGAGCGATCCCGGCGGGAACAGTGTTGACCTTCGAAGTGCGAGAGAACGTCTCGACTTCTTCCCACGCTGTGGGCGATGAGTTCACCCTGACGCTCGTGGATTCGGTCAGCGGGCCGGCCGGGGCCCTCCTGGAGGCCGGAACGCCGGCCCTTGGGCGGGTGACCGAAGCGCACAGTAGCTCCGGTCCCGACGATGAATCCCTCCTGGTGGTGCGGGTGGCCTCCATCGAGGCGGCTGGGTCGCAGAGGGCCATTGAGGGACAGGTCCAATCGACCGACATCGACAGCTCCACCCGCGACAGCGGGGCCCGGACTGCAGCCACGATCGCGACTGGAGCCGCTGCAGGGGCGGTCATCGGCCAGGTTCTGGGCCGGGACACGCGCTCCACGGTAACGGGCGCCGCCGTCGGCACGGCCGTAGGAGTCGTCGTGGCCCTGACGACCCGTGGGGGTGATGCCACCCTTGGAGAGGGTTCGCGCATCGTCGTTCGCCTGGATCGCGACCTGACCTTCTGACCGCGGCCAGGGAAGATCTCCAGGGTCAGGGGTGCTCAGCATCCCTGACCCTGGATCACGTGCGTGAATGTCCTAGAACAGGAGTCTCAATGAATACCCAGATTATCGATACCCGGACCCAGAACGGGCGCATGCGCGCCAGAGCGGTGCGGACGCCCCTGGTGCTGCTTGCCGCGGGAGCCCTTTGGCTCGTCGCCGGACAGGAGGCCCAGGCCCAGATGGGCTTCGCGGTGGAAGGGCGTGCGGGTGTCACCCTTCCTCAGGGGGACCTCTCCGACGCGGGCGCCGAGGCCGGCCTTGCCCTGGGCGCCGAACTCCAGGCGAACTTTCGCCAGAATCTGACTGCGTACCTTGGAATCCGCCGGAACAGCTTCAATTGTGACGACGCGTGTACCCTGGGCGACGACCCCAGCAGCACCGGCATCGCAGCCGGGCTCAAGTACATCTTCCATAGTCCCGGGGACATCCATGCGTGGGCCCGTGGCGGAGTCGTGGCAGACAAGTTCGAAAGCGAGGTCGGGTCGGGCGAGCGGGAGATCGGGTTCGAGGTGGGGCTGGGTGGCGATATGCCCATCGCCCCACGCCTTTCTCTGGTGCCGCACGTCGGATTCACCAGTCATGACGCGGGCGGCGACTTCACGGCCAGCTTCTTCACCCTGGGGGTCGGGCTCCACTATCACCTCAGGTGATCGCGGCGTCCGAGAAGGCTGTTGAAGAAGTGGGGAGGCCCCTTCGCGGTGGTCCCCCCACTCCTTCAACAGCCTTCTAGGCTGCGCCCTTTCACACATTCTGTATGCTCTCCCGTCATGGGAAGCTGCACGGTTCGAATGGGGAGACCACGATGGCCGGCGAGACGGGGCAGGATCCTGCCGTTGACTTTCCCATCGTGGGCATCGGCGCCTCTGCCGGGGGCCTGGCCGCGTTCGACGCGTTCTTTTCTGGTATCCCCCCCGGCAGCAAACCCGGGATCGCTCTTGTGCTCGTTCAGCACCTGGCCCCGGACCACGAGAGTCACCTGGCGGAGCTGGTCCGGAACCAGACCGACCTCGAGGTATCAGAGGTCACGGACGGGATGCAGGTCAAGCGGAATTGCGTCTACGTCATCCCGCCCGCGAAAGCCTTGGCCCTCCGAGAGGGTCGGATGCGGCTCCTGGAGCCCACCGAGCCCCGAGGCCATCGGCTTCCCATCGACTTCTTCTTCCGTTCCCTCGCGGAGGAGTGTGGGGAAAGGGCGATCTGTGTGGTGCTCGCGGGAACCGGAAGCGACGGCACCCTCGGCGTGCGCGCGGTAAAGGGCCGGGGAGGTCTGGTCATTGCGCAGGACCCCGACTCGGTCGAGCATGGCGGAATGCCCCGGAGCGCTATTGCTACCGGCATGGTGGACCACGTTCTGCCGGCGAACGAAATGTTCGACCGCTTGATCGGTTACGCGGGCCACGCCTCCCTGGAGCCCCGCTCCGCGCCGTCCCCGGACACGCCCGACGAAGAGGAGACGATGGGCGAGATCTTCAACCTGCTTCGAGGTCGAACCGGGCATGACTTCACGCAGTACAAGCGAAACTCCGTTCGTCGCCGGATCGACCGGCGCATGGCGGTGCAGCAAGTGGAACTGCTGGAAGACTACGCACGTTACCTGACCAACGCGCCGGAAGAGCTCGACGCGCTCTTTCGCGATCTCCTGATCGGTGTCACCCGGTTCTTCCGGGACTCCGAGGCCTTCCTTGCGTTGGAAGAGAAAGGCATCCCCCAACTCCTCGAGGGGAGGTCCCCCGGCGACGCCATCCGCGTCTGGGTGCCGGGCTGCTCCACCGGAGAAGAGGCCTATTCCATCGCCATACTGCTTCGCGAGCAGATCAGCGCGACCGGGCTGCGAGCGAAGCTGCAGGTCTTCGCCACGGACATTGATGCCCGGGCCATAGAGGTGGCGCGGGCAGGGACGTACCCGGCCAGCATAGGCGACGATGTTTCGGCGGAACGCCTCGAGAGGTTCTTCTCCCTCAATAAGGATGGGAACTCCTACCGAATCCGGAAAAGCATCAGGGATATCCTGGTATTCAGCGAACAGAACCTGATCGCCGATCCGCCCTTCTCGAGAATCGACCTGGTGAGCTGCCGGAACGTGCTCATCTACATGGGAGCGGAGCTGCAGAAGAAGCTGATCCCCCTGTTTCACTATGCGCTGAATCCCGACGGGATACTCTTCCTGGGCAACTCGGAGAGCGTAGGCGACTTCGGGGGACTGTTTCAGACCCTCGATCGGACGGCCAACCTGTTCCAGCGCAAGGAGGGGCACTCCGGTCGCGGGCGGCGAACGCCGGGGCCCTTCACCACGGGGTCGTCACAAGGGACCCGGGTGCCGGCCGACGGGCGGTCTCCGCAGGGACAGCCCACCGAAGCGAGGTGGTCTCCTGCCGAGCTGATGGAGCGGGAGCTCCTGAAGCATCACGCTCCGGCGGCGGTGCTCATCGATGCCAGAGGCGAGGTGCTCTACCTTCACGGCCGCTCGGGTCGATTCCTGGAACTGGCTCCGGGCGATGGCAGGATGAACATCCTCGAGATGGCTCGTGAGGGACTCCGCCGGGAGCTCGCGGTGTCCCTCCACCAGGCCGTGACGCGAAGGGACCCGGTCCATCGAAGCGGGCTGCGCGTCCAGACGAACGGCGGAACCGTTACTCTGGACCTGACGATCCGCACCGTCCCGAGCACGCAGGACGAAGCATCCGCGTCAACCCTGTTGCTGGTGGTTCTGGACGACCGGGGGAGAGGAACCGACTCCGAGCAAGGAGGGCCATCGGAACCTGATCCGGAGACGACGGGAGCGGAAGGGGCGGAGAGGGCGCCGGGATCCAAATCGCCGAACGAGGACCCTCGACTCCTCCGCCTGGAAACGGAGCTGCAGGCGAAGGAGGAATATCTCCAGGCGGTCCACGAAGAGATGCAGTCCTCCAACGAGGAGATGACGTCGTCCAACGAAGAATTGCAATCTACCAACGAGGAGCTCCAGTCGACGAATGAAGAGTTGGAGACGTCCAAGGAGGAGCTCCAGTCGGTCAACGAGGAACTGGCGACGATCAACGCAGAGCTGGAGACCAAGGTGGCCGACCTGTCCCGGGCCGAGAACGACATGCAGAACCTCCTGGCCGGCACCGGGATCGGCACCGTGTTCGTGGACCATGACCTGAGGATCCAGCGGTTCACCCCGTCGACGACCGAGATCCTGAACCTCATCGAGAGCGACGTCGGCAGGCCCCTGAGCGACCTGACGTCCAGGCTGCCGACCTACGACCGGCTGACTGAGGATATCGAGGCCGTATTGGAGAACCTCGCGCCCTCCGAAGTGGAGGTACAGACGGCGGCCGGGGCGTGGTACCTGCTCCAGATTCGTCCCTACCGTACGCTGGAGAACGTGATCGAGGGAGCCGTGGTCACCTTCACCGACATCTCCGAGGTGAAGGAGGCCCGGGCAACGCTCAACGAGGCCGAGGCCTTGAGGCGGCTGGCCGTGGTCGTCGAAGACGCGCACGACGCCATCACGATGCAGGACCTGGAAGGGAGAATTCGCGCCTGGAATCCTGCGGCCGAACGGATATACGGTTGGAGCCAGGCCGAGGCGCTGGGTATGGGCTACATGGACCTCGCTCCCGAGGGCGAGAAAGAAGAAACCCGAGCCATGCTGGCACGAATCCGTCGGGGGAATGCCCCGGCTCCGTTCCAGACGCGACGTCGGACCAAGGAAGATCGCATCCTGACGGTGTGGATCACGGTCACCGCCCTCGTCGACGAGGACGGGTCGGTGTATGCCGTTGCCACCACCGAGCGGGCGATCGAGGCCGATGCGGAATCGACGGAGAAGGAATCAGCGCCATGACATCCGATGAGCGAGACCCGGAGGCCGAGCGACCCGATCCCGAGCAGGACGAGGAGTTGCGCCTCCGCGCCGAAAACCGGGTGGAGGAGGAGCGCGAACCATGGGGTTCCGCCGGCGCACCCCTGTCGGTGGAAGAGGCCCGGGAGGTGCTGCACGAACTCAGGGTCCACCAGATCGAGCTCGAAATGCAGAACGAGGCGCTACGCCGCGCACAGGGGGAGCTCGGGGCGTCCCGCGCACGCTATTTCGAGCTCTACGACCTGGCCCCCGTCGCATACCTCACCGTCAGCGAAACGGGCCTGATTCTGGAGGCGAATCTCACTTCCGTCCCCCTCCTGGGTGAGGAGCGGTCAGCCCTCGTGGGTCGTCCCTTCACACGGTTCATCCGTTCCACGTCACAGGACACCTACTACCGACACCGCAAAAGCGTCGTCCATGCCGGGGCAGCGCAGACCTGCGAAATCGAGATGCAGCGAGCCGACGGTACCGCCTTCGACGGCCGGGTGGTATCGATGCCGGCAACCGGCCCGGATGGTGAGGTTGTAAGCCGGGTCGTGGTGACCGATGTGACCCAGCGCAAGGAGGAGGAAGTCCGCCGGCTGAAGCTCGAACAGCGACTGCAGCAGGCGGAGAAGGCCGATAGCCTCGGCCGCATGGCCGGAGCAATCTCCCACCATTTCAATAACCTTCTCGGGGTGGTGATCGGGAATCTCGAGCTGGTACAGAACGAGCTCCCCTCGGGCGCGGAGCCCGATGCCCGCCTCAACGATGCGCTTGCGGCCGCGCGTTCGGCGGCGCAGGTCAGCGGAACGCTGTTGAGCTACCTCGGCCAGGCTCATGAGGACCAGGGTCCGCAGGATCTGTCCGAGATCATCCGACAGAGCCTCCCCATCCTGCGAGCGGCGATCCCCCCCGGAATGGACATCGAGAGCGAGCTCCAGTCGCCTGGATCGACGGTCAATGTGAGCCTCGGCCAGATCCGGCAGGTTCTCCAGAACCTGGTGACCAATGCGTGGGAAGCGGCCGGACCGGACCCGGGAACGATCCGGATCGCGTCCCGGGAGGTCCCTCGGGACGAAGTCCCCACAACCGACCGTTTTCCCCAGGGATGGAGCCCGACGAGGGAGCGCTACGCTGTCCTGTCCGTCACGGACCGGGGAAGCGGGATTGATCGCCGGTACGTGGAGCAGATCTTCGATCCCTTCTTCAGCGGCAAGGAATACGGCCGGGGCCTCGGGCTTTCCGTGGCTCTGGGAGCCGTGAAGGTACACGACGGCGCCATCGCGGTGACCCACCTCCCTGGCGGCGGAACCACCATGGAGGTCTACCTCCCGGTTTCCGACGATCCGGGCCCCGTCGAGGCGGAGCGTCCGGCGCCCGCCCCCACTCGAGCCCTGGGAGGCGTCGTGTTGCTGGTCGACGACGAGGCCATGCTGAGGGCTGTGGGATCGAGGATGCTCTCCCGCCTGGGCTTCGAAGTCCTCACGGCGGGAAACGGCATCGAGGCCCTGGAGGTGTTCGATCAGCACTCAGACCGGATCACATGCGTCATCTGCGATGTGACCATGCCGAGGATGAACGGGTGGGATACCCTGGCGGCCCTCAGGGAACGTCGCCCCGAGCTTCCCGTAGTGCTGACCAGCGGCTTCGACGAATCGCAGGCGATGGCCGGTGATCACCCCGAGGAGCCTCAGGTCTTCATCAGCAAGCCTTGGAGCCGGGCCGGACTTCAGTCCGCCATCGAACGCGCCACCGGCTGACGCGCGAGCCCCGTGACCGGGAGCGTCAGCTATCGACCTGCACGGATTGCGAAATCGAGTGGCCGCACACCGTTCCGGAGACGCTTCCCGAGAAGGTCTCGCCCGCACCGGTGAACGAGTAGTTCACGTCGATCTGGCAGGTTCCGTCCCGGCCGCCGCTGCTCCACGAAATTCCGCCCTGCTGACTTCCGGACATGTTCAACTGCTCTCCGGCGGTCTGGGCCGAGAACGCCGTGATGATCGACGGAGAACCGTTGAAGGTCCAGGTCGAGCCGTCCGAGGATGCTGTGCCCCGGCAGTCCTGGTGCGTCTGCGTGATGCTCCAGTCGATGTTTTCGCCTGTATCGTCCATCGTCACCGTTCCCACTAGAAGGACGTTGCCGCCTTCGGGGCAGGGCGAGGTCTCATCGAGGTCCAGGACGACGTTCGCGGCGAGATCTCCCTGGGAAGCAAAGGCACTGCCGCCGAAACCGAGAGCCAGGCCTCCCGCATCTACCAGCGCCTCCATCATGACCTGGGCCTCGGCCTGGTCGAGGTTCCCGCTTCCTGCCGTCGGACTGTCATCGTCGCCACAACCCGTGAGGCCAAAGAGGAGTACGGAAAGCGTGGGCGCCAGATACCTCGTATACGAATTCGTCATGCGGAAATCCCTCGTTTCAACCTGGGAAGTCAGTGGAGTCAGGCCGCGAGTGCGGGGACATTCTACGTTCCACTAAGAATCAATGAGCACGATACTTACCCATACTCATCCCTGCAACCCCGGGTCGGGACTGCGGACCGGGTCAAACTCTTGGTCAGCTTCCCTGATGCATGGTCACGTCTCTCTGCACCAGGACCTCGTCGAACGGCGTATCCTCGGCGGCGAGGACCAGCACAACGGTCGGAAGCCCCTCGATCCATGTCTCCACGTCCGCGTAGTAGCTGCAGAAGGAGTCGGAATCGGAAGGTCTCGCCATACCCATGAGGATGAGATCCGCGTCGGAAGAGGATTCGCGCATGATCGATCGGAACGAGCGGCCATTGGCTACCAGCACCTCCGGCACGGCGTTCGTTCTGATTCGCTGAATGATGGTTGCCAGGTTGACCCGCACCTGGTCGGCGGCGGATTCATCCGGAACCACGACCTTCAGGCGAACCTCGGCCTGTCGCCATGGGATGCTTGTGCCCAGGAGATAGGCCAGGATCATCATGAGCCCACCGTTGCCCTTCAGCCCACCCCACCACACGTCGATGCGCTTCCGGTCGCCGAACGGGCTCTCCTCACGTTCCTTCACGATGAGGACGTTCCGCTCCGCTCGATAGAACGCCTCCACCATGGAACAGTACTCGCCGAGGGTCTCGCGCTGGGCGCTGTGTCCCAGAACGATGGTGTTGGGCACGAGGGAGCCCAGCCCGTAGGTCCTTACCAGCTCTCTCGCTCCCTTGAATGGATTGTCGGAGACCGCCACCCGGACGAAAGCCGACACCCCGCGCTGGGTAAGGTACTCCTCGATCCTGGCTTCCAGGCTCTTCTGGCGGGATGCTGTGACCTGGGCCGCGGGCAGCACCGTGGCCACCGTCATGAGGCTGCCGTGGTGGCCGAGCTCGGCGGCGAACTGAACGAGGTGCCAGCGACGCATGGGAGCGCCGGAGAGAACCAGGATGTGGGGTCGCCAGCTCTTCGGATCGGGGGCGTTGGTGAGGCGAATAAGCCCAAAGCGAGTGATCGCCATCCAGAGGCCACGGCGCACGTCCCCCCACGTCCCCCTCAGGTTTCGGCGCTCGAGCCACACGAAGATGCCCCCAACGAAAAAGGCCGCCACGAGGGTTGCCGTGGCGTTGATCAGGATCATGACGGCGATACAGCCCACGGCACCGAGAATCGAGAACGTCCAATGGACCTTGAACTGGGGCCGAAAGGATGGGCTCTTCAGGAACCCCTCGACTCCTGCTGCGATGTTGAGGACCCCGTAGGTGGTGAGGAAGAACATGGTGAGGACCGGGGCGATCATGTTGAGATCGCCCACCCAGACGGCGATGAGGGCGAGCCCGAGCGTGAAGAGCGTTCCGGCCCTGGGTAGATCTTCGGCGCCACTTCCGCGCCCGAGCCAGCGGAGGGACCGAGGCAGCACTCCGTCTCGGGCCAGGGCCTGAAGCACCCGGGGCGCCCCGAGCATGCTGCCCATCGCGCTGGACAGGGTGGCTCCCCACACCCCCAACAGAATGGCATCTCCCCAGAACGCGATGCGCCTCATGATGAGGGGGTCCTCGATGAGGGTGAGGGCGTCGGCCCGCATTGCCAGGATGATCGGTAGAGCCATGTAGATGACGTACCCCGTGCCCACCGCCCAGAAGGTTCCCCTGGGAATGGACTTCGCCGGGTCCTTCAAGTCGCCGGACATGTTCACTCCGGCCATGATCCCGGTGACGGCCGGGAAGAACACGGCAAAAACCACCCAGAAGCCCTCCGAGTTCTCGTCGGCGGCTCCCCAGATCTCCACTTCGGTGGCTTCGACGGGACGGCCGAAGAGGAGAGATAGCAAGGATATGGCGATGGCGGCCAGAATGATGTACTGGGACCGGATGGCCAGTTTTGTGGAGACCAGGGCGAGCACGGCGATCGCCACGGTGGTCACGATGCCCACCGTCCGCTGGTCCACCATGGGAAACGCCCGGGAGACGCTCTCGGCGAATCCTACCGTATAGAGCGCGACCGACAGGCCCTGTGCCAGAAAGAGGGGGATCCCGACGGCACCACCCGTCTCGATTCCGAGCGAGCGGCTGATCATGTAATAGGCACCACCGACCCGCACACGCTGGTCGGTGGCGATGGCCGCGATGGAGAGTGCGGTGAGAAATGTGATGCTGGTGGCGAGAGTCACCACGATCAGGGATCCGGCAAGGCCGAGGTTGCCCACGACCCACCCGAACCGCAGATACATGATGACGCCCAGGATCGTCAGAATCGAGGGCGTGAAGACCCCGCCGAACGTCCCGAGGCCGCCGGGTTTTCCGGGGACGACCTCAGGCGTGTCGAGGGTCCGGTCTGATGGATCTGTCATCTGATCGCAGGGCTGAGGAACCGCTTTGTAGTCGGACCCCGACCGTCGGTCGGCCCGTAGCCGAACGCGAAGCTAGGGGGGGATCTGGTAGGGAACAAGCCCGGTCCCTGGGGGATCGATGGGGACCGCGGCCGCTGATCCAATCGTTGTCCCGCTCGTGGATCTGTCCCCCGTGCCCGGGTGGGGTTAGACTCGCGGCCCGCTCCCCCACGCCCTCAGGAGGAACCAGGGATGTCCCGCTCCACCTACCCCCGCGGATCGACCGACTCCAACCACACGAAGGCCGCCCGCCCGCACCTTCGGAGGCCCCGGGCCCCTCGCTTTCGCCCGAGCATCACCATCGTCCTGGTGATCGGCCTCCTGGCCGTGTTCTCCCCCCAGGACCTTCACGCCGAGGTCGTGAGGGTGGAAGTGGAGACCCGCGAACCGGTCCTGGATGGGCGCGCCTTCGGCGCCGTGGGGGCATACGAAAAGCTCACGGGTTGGATCCACTTCGCCTTCGACCCCGACGACCCCGCGAATGCCCGTATCGTGGACCTCCACCTCGCTCCCCGCAATGCCGAGGGCCGGGTGGAGGCGCGGGCGCGCTTCATGGTTCTTCGGCCCGTCCACCCGGAACGGGCCAGGGGGGTGGGATTGCTGGATGTGAGCAATCGGGGGAGCAAGGCGGCGCTCTGGTACTTCAACGACGGGGCGAGCGCGGCGGATCCGGGCCTGGAGGAGCACTTCGGGGACGGGTACCTCATGCAACTGGGGCTCACCGTCATCTGGGTGGGATGGCAGTGGGACGTGGTTCCCGGGGAGGGGGTCCTGCACCTGGAGGCTCCCGTCGCCCGTGCGCCGGATGGATCGCCGATCCGGGGGCTGGTCCGCTCGGACTGGACCGTGGACGAGGCCGTGTCCTTCATGCCCCTGGGACACCGCGGTCCGGCCAGCTACGAAGTTGCCGACCCCGAAGATCCGGAGAATGTGCTGACGGTGCGGGACGGGCGTGACGCACCTCGGGAGGTGGTGCCGCGCGATCAGTGGCGGTTCGCCCGTGAGGAGGAGGGCGAGGTGATCCCGGATCCGGGCCACATCTACACGGAAGGTGGATTCCAGGCGGGGCGCATCTACGAGCTCGTCTACGTGGCCCAGGATCCGGTGGTGGGCGGGATCGGGCTCGCCGCCATCCGGGACGTGATCTCGTACGCCAAGTACGACGAGGAGGCCCTCTTCCCGATCCGGAAGGGCGTCGCCTTCGGGGTCTCGCAGACGGGCCGCCTCCTCCGCCACTACCTCCACGAGGGGTTCAACACGGACGAGGCGGGGCGTCAGGCGCTGGACGGGGTCCTCATCCATACCGGGGGAGCGGGGCGCGGCAGCTTCAATCATCGGTTCGCCCAACCCTCCCGGGACGCTCACCGCTACTCCGCCTTCTTCTATCCTACGGATCTCTTCCCCTTCACGACCAGGGCGCAACGAGACCCTCTTACCGGGGCCGAGGGCGGGCTCGTGGGGCCCCCCGGCAACCAGGAAGACCTGCCCCTCATCATGCAGTCCAATTCAGGCTACGAGTACTGGGGGCGGGCAGCCTCCCTCATCCATACCTCCGTGGACGGACGCATGGACGTGGACCCCCTCGCCGGAGAGCGGATCTACCACCACGCCAGCGCCCAGCACTTCGTGCGACCCTTCCCGGGCGACGACTTCACGCGAATCGGGGAGGGGGCGCGGTACCGGGGAAACCCCGTCGATTTCCTCGTGACCCTGCGGGCCCTCCTCACCCGACTGGTGGAGTGGGTGGACGAGGGGAGGGAGCCTCCCCCGACCCGGACTCCGCGCCTGGGCGAGGGGACATTGGTGCCCATTCATCGGGTGGGTTTTCCCGACATTCCCGGCGTGACCTTCCCGGAGGTGATCCACGTGGCGTACCGTGCCGACTACGGTCCCCGATGGGATGAGGGAATCGTAGACCAGCAGCCACCTGAGTTGGGCGAGCCCTTTCCCTCCCTGGTGGCACGGGTGGATGGCCTGGGCAACGAGCTGGGCGGGATCCGCGCCCTCGAGGTGAGGGTGCCCGTCGCCACCTATGCCCCCTGGAATCTGCGTGAGGGCTTCCCGGCAGCCACCGACGAGCTGACCGACTTCGTGGGGTCGCTGTATCCTCTCCCGCGCACCGCGGCGGAGGCCGCCGAGCGGGGAGACCCCCGCCCCTCTCTCGAGGAGCTGTACGACGGGCGGGACGGCTACCTCGCGCGGTCGGCGCGGGCCGCCGAGGACCTGGTCGAGGAGGGATTCCTCCTGGAGACCGACGTCCCCCGGGTTCTCGCACGAGCGGCGGCCGCGTGGGACTGGGTGATGGCGGGAGGGGATCCCGATTGAAGTGCGGGTTCCCGGACGTGGCACCGACCGCGCCGCGACTCCCCTATTGACGAATCGGACTCCCTTCCCCAACCTTTCGTGACATGGAGATTCACGCCCACACCCCGTTTTTTGGCTTTACCGCCTTTTACGGCGCCTTCCGAGGCGGCGGGGTGAGCGTGCGCTCGTAGACCGGCGAGCGAATCCGCTCGAAGAGGCCCCCCCCCCCCGGGTAGG
>JBBDRS010000029.1:0-51548 GCA_040905325.1 Gemmatimonadota bacterium | reverse complement strand
GAGGGGGGGGGCCTCTTCTCGTTTCCACCCAGGACGTCCCGAGAGGGACCGACGAGAGGCAGGCACCATGAACGCGCTCATCGACAGACGCTCCACCATCGATCAGATCGACCGCGAGCTCATCGATCTCCTCGGCCGCCGGATGCAGGCGGTGCGAGAAATCGGCGAGTGGAAGGGAGAAAACCGGGAGGTTCCCCTCCACGACCCCCGGAGGGAGCACGAGGTCTTTCAGTTCTGGACACGCGAGGGCGCGAAGCACGGGCTGTCGAGCTTCTTCATGGGGCGGGTGCTGCGCGAGCTCCTCGCCTATTCCCGCCGAGATCAGGAGCGTCACCTGAAGTCCGGAGTGGGACCTCGACCCACCGGGCTGCGCGTCGGCTACCTGGGTGCTCCGGCTTCCTACGCCGAGGTGGCCGTCGACAAGCTCCTCCCCTCACGCACCGATTCTCCCGTCGAAAAGTCGGGCTTCGAGACGTATGGGAGCGTCCTGGACGCGCTGGAGGCGGGCGAGCTCGATCTCGTGCTCCTGCCCATCGAAAACACGCTTCAGGGCAGCATCCACGACGTGTACCGGGAGCTGGCCCGTCGCGAGCTCTACCTCGTGGATGAGGAGGTATCACAAGTCGAGCACTGCCTCGCTGGGCTCCCCGGGGCGACCATCGAGGACATCACCACCGTCCGTTCGAGCGCCACGGCGCTGCAGGAGTGCCGGCGGTTCCTGAGGACGCTGGTGGGGACGACCTCCGAGACGGTCTACGACCCAGCCGCGGCCGCGGCCTCAGTCGTGGAAGGGAACGATCCCTCCGTCGCGGCAATCTGTTCGCCCGAGGCCGCGAGCCGTACGGGGCTCCACGTTCTGGAGCACGATGCTTCAGACCACCCCGAGAACCGAACCCGCTGGGTCCTTCTCTCTCGCGAAGCCGAGCACGTGGATCCACGCCTTCCGGCGAAGACCTCTCTCCTCCTCACCGTCAACCACCGGCACGGCTCGCTGGCCCACTGCCTCCAGGCCTTCGCGGACCAGGATCTGAGCCTCACCAAGCTGGAGAGCCGCCCCCTCCCGGATCGGCCCTGGGAATACCTCTTCTACGTGGATGTGGAGGGGAACGTGGACGACGAGCGGATGAAGCGCGCGCTGGACGCGCTGCGAGAGTATACGGGGAGCCTGAGGGTACTGGGGTGCTACCCCTGCCGGACGGGGGCGGGACCAGGGCCTTCCCTCCAGTCTCGCGCCGTATGGGAGGAAGCGGAGTCAGGGGAGGAGCCCGACGCCTCCAAGGCCGTGCACCCCTCTGCCGGGTCGGGTTCGCCAGCGGCCGAAGGGGTTGTTTGCGAGGTGGAGGAGAGCGCGCCGGCGCCCCGGGTTTCCACCTCGGATCGCACCCTCGCCAGCCTTCCGGAGAGCGGCCGGCGCACGGTGGTCCGCGTGGGGCAGGCCGAAATCGGAGGCGATCGCTTCACCCTCATCGCCGGGCCCTGCGCGGTGGAGAGCCGCGAGCAGATCCTGGAGGGCGCCGAGGTGGTTGCCGAGCTGGGCGCCCAGGTGCTCAGGGGCGGCGCCTTCAAGCCCCGGAGCTCACCGTACAGCTTCCAGGGGCTCGGGGTGGAGGGACTCCACTTCCTGGCCGAGGCGGGGCGGGCGGTGGGGCTGCCCGTGGTGACGGAGATCCTCCGGGTCGAAGATCTGGACGCGGTCGCCGCGAACGCCGACATGCTCCAAGTGGGTGCCCGGAACATGCAGAACTTCGAGCTCCTGAAGGCGCTGGGCCGCCTCCGGCAGCCAATTCTCCTGAAGCGGGGCATGAGTGCGACCGTCAAGGAGCTCCTTCAGGCCACGGAGTACATCCTCGCCGGAGGCAACCAGCAGGTGGTTCTCTGCGAGCGGGGAATCCGGACCTTCGAGACCGCGACCCGTTCGACCCTCGACGTCTCCTCAGTGCCGGTCCTCAAGGAGAAGACGCACCTTCCGGTGATCGTGGACCCCTCGCACGCCGCAGGCCGGCGGGAGCTGGTGATCCCCCTTGCGCTTGCTGGAGCGGCGGTGGGGGCGGACGGCCTCATCGTGGAGGTCCACCCGCACCCGGAGGAGGCGCTTTGCGACAAGGAACAGGCGCTCTCTCCGGAAGATTTCAGATCGCTGGTGAGCCGACTCCAGCCCATCGTGAAGGCTCAGGGCCGGACCATGTAGGCCGCAGCAGCTGACGTGGGCTCCAGGCTGGGCAGCTCGCCTTGTCCCCAGCGGAGGAGGCGCATCCCGTAGAGGGTCACCACCAGCGTGGCGCCCACGTCGGCCAATATGGCCATCCACATGGTTCCGGTGCCCGCCAGCACCAGGAGGAGGAAGACGAGCTTGATCCCGATGGCGAAGGCCACGTTCGCCCGGACGGTGCGCATCGCGGCCCGTGCCAATCGGATCGATCGTGGAAGGAGGCGCAGGTCGTCCCCCATGAGGGTGATGTCCGCTGCCTCCCGGGCCTGATCGGTCCCGCCCAGGGCGCCACCCACGGCAATTCCCACGTCACAGGTAGCAAGGGCGGGACCATCGTTGATTCCGTCCCCCACCATGGCCACGGCTCCGTGCCGCTCCTGGAGCTCCCGGATGATGTCCACCTTGTCCTCCGGGAGGAGCTCCGCATGCACGTCGTCGATCCCCACCCGTTCCGCCAGGTAGCGGGCCGCGCCCTCCGAATCTCCCGAGATGAGGGTCGTGCTCACCCCCAGCTCGGTCAGTTCCCGGATGGCCTGGTGAGAGGAGACCCTCGGAACGTCGGCGAGAGTGATGGTTCCGAGGAAGCGCCCATCCATCTCCACGACCACCGGTGTCCTTCCCTGGAGGGCCGCCTCCTCCATTCCCCTGCGATGGGGGCCTTCCCGCGGGAGGAAGAGGTCCAGGTGTCGCTGGCTCCCGATAGTGACGGGGATACCTTCCAGGGAGGCGGTGATTCCGCGCCCCGTGAGAGCCTGGTGGTCCGTGGCCACGGGAATCCGTTCCGTGGCCAGGCGGTCCCGAGCAGCTGTCGTGACCGCACGTCCCACCGGGTGCTCGCTGCGTTCCTCGACGGCCGCCGCCAGGGCGAGGAGCTCGTCGCAGGGCTCGCAGGGCTCGCCAGAGTCCGGATCCACCTCGGCGCAGGACACGGAGCGAATGCCCACCACCGTCAAGGCTCCCTCGGTGAGGGTTCCGGTCTTGTCGAAGGCGATGGCCCGCACTCGTGCGAGGGACTCCATGTGCGCGCCGCCCTTGATGAGGACTCCGGATCCGGCGGCGTTCGTGATGGCGCTCACCAAACTGGCGGGGACGCTGATGACCAGGGCACAGGGACATGCAATGACCAGGAGGGCGAGGCTGCGATAGAACCAGCCGAACGTCTCGGGGTCAGGGTTCCAGAAGGGCGCTCCGAAGGCGAGGGGCGGAACGATTGCCACAAGAATCGCCAGAACCACGATGGCGGGGGTGTATACCCGGGCGAACCGGTCGATGAATCGTTCCACCGGTGCCCGCTCGGACCGTGCCTCCTCGACCATACGAATCATGCGGTGCAGGGTGGTCTCCGACGCCGGGCGTGTGACCTCGACCTCCAGGGCACCCTCTCCGTTGATGGATCCGGCCAGCACCTCCGAGTCCAGTCCCTTCTCCAGCGGAAGTGATTCCCCGGTGAGCGCTGCCTGGTTCACTGTGGATCGGCCGTCCACGACGCGCCCGTCCCCGGGGATCTGCTCTCCCGGACGGACCAGCAGGATGTCGCCGGGGACGAGCTCCTCCACGGGGACCCGCTCCTCGACCTGCAGCTCCGGCGTGTCGTGGCGTCGGATGCGTGTCGCCTCCTGGGGCGCCGTGCTCACGAGCTGGCGGATGGCGCCCCGGGCCCGTGCCGTGGCGTAGCCTTCCAGGCTCTCGCCCAGGGAGAAGAGGACCACCACCATCCCCGCCTCCACCCAGGCCCCGATGACGAGGGCGCCGGCCGCAGCGATGGTCATGAGGGCCTGGATGTTGACCTCCCGGTTCACCCGGATGCCCCGCCAGGCACCCCGGACGACGGGCCCACCGGCGATGACCAGCGCGAGGAGCGCCGGGAGCTCGATCCAGTGGGCCTCCCAGTGGAGGACCTCGTGGAAGATCAGTCCGGGGATGAGGAGCAGTGCCCCGATGAGTGCCGGCCAGCTCTCGCGTCGGTAGAGGAAGTAGCCGGAAAGGCTGGTGGGTGCCTCGGTCCCGGCCGCGCTGTCGCCCAGAGGACGGGCCTCGTACCCCAGGCGCCCGACTCGCTCGAGGATGCTTTCCCGGTCAGGGTTCCCCTCAATACGCAGCCGGGCCGAGGTGAAGTCCACCGCACAACTCTCGACGCCCTCGAGCGTCCCCACCGCCCGCTCCACCGAGCGCGCGCACGAGGCGCAATGGAGTCCCGAGACCTCGAAGGTGAGGCGGGGCGGGGGCGAAGCTGCCGGGCTGGAGTCCATCGGAGGGGGCGTGGAGGTGCGAAGGATACCGGTCACTGGGAAAGGTACCCGAAACCGCCCTCTGGGCTCCACCTCCAGCTCCAGAGCCTCAGGCCGTGGAAGCCGGCTTCCGGGCCCGCAGCACGGCAGACCGGGCTCCCAACGATCCGGCGAGGTTCCGCGTGGCCTGGCTGGGGCTGTGGGCGAAGTAGTCCAAGTCTTCCAGCACCTCCGGGCGGGACATGCCGGCCTCCTCGAAGAGGTCGAGGTAGTCGTCCCTCTTGGTGGCGCCCACGATACACTCCGCCCACAACTCCGGCTTGCTCCGGCAGGTCTCCGACGGGTCCGAGGAAAGGACGATGTCCGCCACCTGGACCCAACCGCCGGGCGTGAGAACGCGGTGGATTTCGGCGGCGGCCCGCGGCTTGTCCGGGACCAGATTGAGGACCCCATTGGTCGTCACCACGTCCACCGAGGCGTCGGGGAGCGGAATCTCCTCCGCCGAGCCGTCCAGCACCCGGATGTTGGTGGCCCCCATCGCCCGGGCGTTCTGGGCCAGCCGATCTCGCATGGCCGCGGTCATGTCCAGACCGAACACGATTCCCTCGGGCCCCACCAGGGTACTGGCAATGAGGGCGTCCGTGCCCGAGCCCGAACCGACATCCAGCACCGAGTCGCCTTCTCGGATGACATCGGCTGCGAACGGAAACCCGACTCCCGCAAAGGAGGCCACCGCCGCCTTCGGCAGGGGGTCCAGCAGGTCGGCCGGGTATCCCTCGACCTCGCAAGCACTCCTGCCGGTGGGAAAGTGGAAGCCGCGGTCGGGATCCCGGGCCACGTCCGTGTACATGCGCTGGACGGCCTCGAGAATCACCTCACGATCTTCGGAAGCGATCACTACCATGGTTCCTCCTTGTTTCTGGGTCACGAAACGGTGCGGGCGGCTTTCAGTGCGCGAAGGCGGTGTTCGCTCAGCCTTCTACGGCAGGCTGCGCATGAGCAGTCGCATGCGCTCCCTGAAGTCCAGAGGGACGGAGTCGACCGCGAGTTCTTGCCGAATCCGTGCCTTGAGTCGCCGCTCGAACTCGGCACGGGAATAGCAGCTCTGACAGGTGTCCAGGTGGCGCTGCATCGTCTCCGTCACGCTGGAGTCCAGCTCCTGGTCGAGGTATGCGGCCAGTTGTCGCACCGCCTCTTCGCAGTCGATGTCAGGGCGCAGGGTCATTCTATCGTTCCTCCTTCCGGTGGATCACGTTGTCTCAGGCCGGCATCCACAGCATGGGTCCAGAGTTCCTCCTGGAGTCGGGATCGACCCCGCGCCAGACGGGATCGCACCGTCCCTACGGGAATTTCGAGGGCCTCGGCGATCTCCGCGTATCGAAAGCCTCTGACATCCGCGAGTGTCACCACGGTGCGATAGGGGTCGGGAAGGCCCTCGATCGCCTGCTGCAGATCTTCCTTCAGCAGGTTGTTCAGAAAGTCCTGTTCCGTATTCCCCCACCAAAGGAGAAAGGGTTGATGCACCTGGTCAAAGAGTGAGAATCCGGGCTCGTGCGCTTCCTCTTCACTCAGAGGCACCTCCGTGGGTCGGGCGTTGCGCCGTCTGACCCGACCCAGGAATTGGTTCTTCATGATGCAGAAGAGCCATCCCCGAAATCGGTCGCGATCCTCGAGGTCCCCCAGTTTCTCCCATGCCCGGGCCACCGACTCGGCCACCAGATCCTCGGCGTCAGCCGACGAGGAAGCCATGCCGCGAGCTCCTGCCAACAGGTCGGGGAGAAGTCGCATGACTTCGTCCTGGAACCAGGTCGTGGTGTCGCTCCGATCCTCTTGGGGCATAGACGGTCGGGCCTCCTGGGCCCTGTCGAATGCTCGTTACGCTCGGGTGCCGGGCCGGATGGGGTCTCGTGGATGGGGGGTTCCGCCCCGGATCATGACATTGAGACGGACACCTCCACCGGGTTCCGGAGCAGATCCATCACCGGGCTGGTGCGCTGGGTGTATTCACAGAGCTCTTCCAGGGTCTCCGGGGGCGCGTCGGCGTCCACACGGTAGCTCACCCGCACCTGGTTGTAGCCCGGTCGAACGTTCTCGTCGAGTCCCAGGAATCCTCTCAGGTCCAGATCCCCTTCCACGTCGAAGTCCAGGGATCGGACTTCGATGCCCCTGGCTGCAGCGTTGTAGATGAAGCCGACCGAGAGGCACGAGGTGAGGGCGTGAAGGACCGTTTCCACCGCGTTGGGCGCCGTGTTCTCGCCCAGGAGCACCGGGGGCTCGTCGCCTGCCAGGACGAAGGGCAGGGCCCGGGACTCATCGCGATTGCCGGCATGCTCGAAGGACTGGATGCGAGTACGGCTCCTCCCCCCGCCTTCCCAAACCGTGTGTGCCTGGAACTGGAAGCGTGCCAGACCGGGGTCCTTTTCGATGGCTGCGATCGTGTCGGTGAGCTGCGCGACGTCCACTCCGTTGAGCGCGGGCGGCGTCGCAGTCTGGGTGGCTGCGCCTGCCATGTCTTCCTCCTGTCGTCTGAGGTTCGAATCCAGCGGGGCTCGTTCCCCGCCTCTACTTCGAACGATGCGTGCGCCCCCAAAAGAGTTCCCACTACGGCTATGCCCGCGGCTCCATCGGCACTCGGATTCGACCGGAGGGTAGGCAAAAACCCCGGGGGCGCCGACTTTCCGCACCGCCCGGCCGCCCGTAATCCAGTCATCCCCAAGGAGGAAGAGAGTGGGATTCGCAATCTCGGACATGCAGCTCAGGTCGTCGGCCTTCTCCCATCACGGGTCCATCCCCACGAGGCATACGGGGGAGGGCGAAGATGTCTCACCGCCTCTCGAGTGGACCGATGCCCCGGAAGGTGCGCGTTCGTTCGCGGTCATCTGCCACGACCCCGATGCCCCGCTCTGCAAGCCGGGCAGCTACGGCTTCGTCCACTGGGTGCTGTACGACATCCCGGCCTCGGTCACGAAGCTGCCCGAGGGGGGTGGAGACGAGTATACGAACGGACGGACGGACTTCGATCAGCAGAGCTACGGGGGCCCCATGCCGCCGGAGGGCCACGGCACGCATCACTACTTCTTCTGGGTGCTCGCTCTCGACGAGGTCCTGGATCTGGATCCGGGCCTCACCATGGAGGAGCTCCTGGAGCAGATCGAGCCGCACGTGATCGGGATGAACCGGTTGGTGGGCACGTACAGGCGGGGCTGAGTGCGGAGTCCAGAAGTCTCGAGGCCTCCCGTTCAGAGAGAGAAGAGCACTGGTAGCTGCAACCGACATTCATTCCAACAGGTGGCAATATCATGACCCAGCAAGCCTGGCTCCGCGGCCCCGTCGAGGGGGTGATCCCGGAACTCCAGCCGGTGGCCCACTCCCTGATCCAGGCCCGTGAAGACGTGGAGGGCATCCAGCCGATGCTCTCGGTCGAGGAGCTCTGGACGGCCCCCGGTGGGGCCGCCTCACCGGGCTTCCACCTGCGACATCTTGCCGGCAGTACGGATCGGCTCCTCACCTACGCCAACGGCGGGGCGCTCTCGGAGAAGCAGAAGCGACACCTGGCCACCGAGAAGGAGCCCCAACCCGATCTCACCGCCGACCTCCTGCTCGAGGAGCTCCGGGAGGTCTTCGCCGTGGCCCTCGCCCACCTCCGGTCGGTGGATGAGTCGGATCTGGACGAGGAACGGCTCGTGGGGCGCGGGGGGCTGGTGTCCAACGTGCGCGGACTCCTCTTCCACATGGGCGAGCACGCGACCCGCCACGTGGGGCAACTGATCACGACCCTGAACGTGAATCGCGATCGGCCCATCCGACCCGGACCGACCGCAGCGCCCCCGGAAGAGCGAAGGGGCCATGCTCCCGGCGGAGCTCTTCCGGACGCGCAGAACGGCCGCTAGGCTCGCGGTTCCCCCACCGAGGCGGTGCGCGCCTTCGAAAGCCTCACGAAGTCCGGGGTCGAGACCTCGATGGTCTCCGTGTGGGTGCCGGCAGCAAAGCGGATCCGGACCTGCTGGACGATGGACTCGTCCACGAGGACCGGAACGTCGTAGAGGTTCCCGAAGATCGGCTCGGCGCCGGTATCGCAGTCGTTGAAGATCGAAGCAAACTCGGCCTCGGAGGCGAGGCGCACCTTGCTCGCGCCCAGGGCCTCGCGGGCCCGGTCCAGGTCCACCCGGACCGGGGCGGACGTCACGACCATGACGAGCTCGTCGTCCACCATCAGGAGGACTGGTTTGGCCACGTGCCAACCCGACTCGTGCTCCGCTGCGGCCACCTCCTGAGCCGTTACGGCACGGTCGTGGGTGTGGGTCTGGAAGCTCACGCCGTTTTCACGGAGATAATCGCGCACTCGATCGGCAGGCATGGTCACGACCTCCTCTTGGTCCGTTCGTGGGTGGTAGACGACTTGCCGCGCAGGACGGGGCGCCAGAAAGCCGTGTGGGCGTTTTCTACTCCAAGAGGGTGCTCTCGCGTCCGGGTGGAAGCTCCTTCACCTCGTCGTGGTTCATGATGAAGCGAGCGCAACTGTTCCAGCGAATGATGGCGGAGTCGTCGCCGGAGGGGCTCAGCTCCATGGCCTCGTCGTAGCAGTCCATGGCCCTTCGCAGGTGTTGGTAGGCTACTGCGCCCCACCCGGGGGAGCCGCCGCGGAGGAGCGCCGTGGCCTTACGCTCCCAGATGATCCCGTGGTAATAGGCCCGCGCATACTTCCCGTCCAGCCGGGGGATCAGGGCGGTGGCGTCACCGCCCCGCGGAGCGCCTCCGGAGCGGAGCTGGTCCGTGATGGCCAGGAGGAGCGAGATCAGCGCCGCCTGATTTCCCGGCTCCAACTCCAGGACGTCGAGGCAGATGCTCTCCGCCTGCCACGGTTGGTTGAGGAGACGGTATCGCTCGGCCTTCCCGAGGGCGGCGCCTACACCGTCCGCCGAGATGCGCTTGAGATCGAACATGGAATCCTCCTCAAAGCCGGGTGATGCCGAGCGGCCCGAGAGCCGACGATCCACGGGGCCAGCCGCTCCTTTGACGCCGGGCTGTCACAATACGGTGGGGATACTCCAGGGGCCAGAATCCGAAGACACGTCGATCCTTCAAACGCCCCTTATCGATTCCCGAACATGTAGACGAAGTTCACGATGGGAAGGCAGCACTCCATGCTTCCGCTCCCGACCCCCATCCCCAGACCCAGATCGGCGGAGAGCCGCTCGCCGAACATCCGGAGGCCTGCCGCCGCGATGCCCCCGGCATCCCCACTTCCGACCACGAACCAGTTCTCGGTGAGAAGCTTGGTGGACTCCCCGATACGAAGGTCTCCGCCCAACATGAAGACGGGGTCGTTCGAGATGCTGGAATGGTCCCCCAGGAGGGTGAAGCCCCACCCGACCCCGGCCGACAACGACCGCTGGACATCGCCGAAGGTCCCGGCGCCGTAGACGATGCCGATCGAGCCCTCGTCCAGTTCACTGGTCGCGAAAAGGGCCAGCCCTCCCACGGCGAAGTCCATGCCCGCGCGGCTGGCAACTGTGACTTTTGGCGCGAGGTACAAGACCTCGCCCATGAAGCTCGGCAACACTGGAGTGCCTCCGGCCATGCTGAACCGCTCCGTGACCCCGTATCCGACGAAGGGGAAGAAGAGCATGTAGTTGGCGGCATAACCCTCCCCGCGGCGGAGGGGTCGGGCCGTGGGTGCGAAGAAGAGTCGAGTGTGGTTGGGATCCGCGCGCCAGAAACGACCGTCCACCACCTCTCCCCGAGCCGTCCGTGCGGAACTGATCTGGGACCGTGCCAGTACCAAGCGGACTCCCCCGGCCGTCTCGGCGGTGACTTCCTCGCCCGACACCGCAATGACGCGGGCATAGATCACCGACCCATCGACGAGCCGGATTTCCTGCATCGAATCGCCGGCCTGGATCGTGTCGGCCTCGAGGGAAACTCCGGAGTGCGCACGGGCCGGGGTCTCCGCGGAGGTCAGGAGCCCGGCTGGTGCCGAGACCCCGAGCACGCTGACGCTGAGGGCCAACGTCCAGAGCAGGGGTGTCCACATAATCTCCGTCCTGGGAAGGGGAGAGGCCCTCCGGGGGTCGGGACAAGATACGCCGGTCGGTTCGAGGGGAACAGACTCCTCCGCATCCTTGCTGGAGGCGGGTAGCAGGCCTAATCTCCCGTTCCACCTTTCCTCACCAGATCCTGCTCCGCCTTCGGAGGCACTCGATGAACGGACGTCCCCTTCCCGCAGATGCCCTGAGCACGAAGGGCTCATTCTGCAGCCTCTTGTTGCCGCTCCTCGCCGGGACGCTGATCGCCCTCGCCGCCCCCGCGGCGATGGAAGCCCAGGGTCGTGAAGCTGTGGAGCCCGGCTCCAGGGACATCCCGAACCGGGTGCTGGGGGAAGTGGAGATGAGTCCGGCCGACAGCGCAGTCCAGGGACTCGTGGACCGACTCGACTTCGAGAGCTACAAGGAGCTGATCGAGGGCCTGGCGGAATTCGGGGACCGACAGCAGGGCACGGACCGAAACGTCCGTGCGAACGAGTGGATCGAGGCGCAACTCCAGAGCTGGGGCTACGAGACCGAACGCGTGGAGTACGTCTTTCGGGATGAACCCCGCTGGCAGGTCCATGCGACGAAGGTGGGCTCGACCACCCCCGAGGAGATGGTTATCCTGGGTGCCCACATGGACGGGCTCGGCGGCGGAGAGGCCGTGAACGACAACGCCTCGGGTACGGCCCTGGTGATGGAGATTGCTCGGGTGCTCGCCTCGCCCGATGTGGTGACGGACCGATCAGTTCGGTTCGCGCTCTGGAACAACGAGGAAACCGGGCTGAACGGGGCCCGCGCCTACGTCGAACAGCGACTCGACCTGCAGGGTATCGAAGAGCCGCCGGGGTCCGGTCGATTCCCGGAGCCCCGCTGGATCGCGATGATCCAGCACGACAAGGTCCTGTACGACCGCGGCAACCCACCCGCCCTTCACCAGGCGTGGAATGCGGACGTCGACGTGGAGTTCCAGATGAGCTCCGCCGAGTGGGAGGCGTCTGCCCAACTCGGGATCCAGATGCTCAACGCCAGCCGGATGTTCTCGACGGACTATCCGGCAGCGCTCAGCAACGCCATGAGCAACACCGACTCCACTCCCTTCATGGATCATGTAGCGGCGGTGAGCGTGCGTGAAAATCGGCGCCTCTACGAGATCGGCTGGCAGGGGCCGACGGGGTACGGGGCGCGCGGTTCCGACCCGAATTGGCACCAGCCCACCGATCTTCTCGTCACCTACACGGACTGGGATTACCTGATGGGCTTCAGCGCCACCCAGATGACCATGGGTGCGACCGGGCAGCTCGTCAGGGCTCGTGTCGGGGCTCCCATCGGCGATGACGATGCCGATCGGTAAGATGCGGGAACCCAGCGCCGGATCCGCGGGTCCTCCAGGGCCCGACGCCATCCGCCCCACACCCTCGGGCCATCCCCCGACGGCCCACCACAACCGAGGTCGCACATGAAGAAGCTATTCCCCCTTCTCGGTCTCGCCCTCCTTGCGCTCACCGCATGCGAGGGCGGGCCCTCCGACGCGCCTTCCGATCAGCCCACGACGGGCGAACCCGCGGCCATCACCGAGGCGGCGCTGGAGGACCACATCGTCACCCTGTCATCCGACGAATTCGCGGGTCGGGCACCGTCCTCGCCCGGGGAGGAGTCGACCGTGACATACCTGTCGGATCGGTTCGCCGCTCTGGGTCTCGAGCCGGGAAACGACGGGAGCTACTCCCATGACGTACCCCTGGTGGACATCACGGCCGACCCGGCCACTGCGTCCATCCGGGTCGGAGATCCGTCCGGGGGCGAGGAGATCGAGCTGGACTACCCGACCGACGCGGTGGTCTGGACCACGCGGGTCGTGGAGGCCGCCGCGGTGGAGGACTCCGAGATGGTCTTCGTCGGATATGGAATCGTGGCGCCGGAATACGGCTGGGACGACTACGCCGGGCTCGACGTCGAGGGGAAGACGGTGGTCATCCTCGTGAACGATCCCGGCTACGCGACCCAGAACCCCGACCTCTTCACCGGAAACGCGATGACCTACTACGGGCGCTGGACGTACAAGTTCGAGGAGGCCGCGCGACAGGGAGCTGCCGCCGCCCTCGTGATACACCAGACCGAGCCCGCTTCCTACGGATGGGAGACCGTGCGGAACAGCTGGACGGGGCCCCAGTTCAACCTCCGTCCCGAGGACGACAACATGGGGCGGGTCGCCATCGAGGGATGGCTCACCGAAGAGACCACGAGCGCCATCTTCCAGCAGGCGGGCCTGGACCTCCCGGCCCTGCAGGCGGCCGCGCTGGAACCGGACTTCTCGGCGGTGGAGATGGGGCTCACCTTCTCTTCGTCGGTGCAGAACACCCTTCGCACCTCCGACTCGAGAAACGTCATTGCGGTCCTCCCCGGAAGCGAGGCGCCCGAAGAGTACTTCTTCTACCTGGCCCATTGGGACCACCTGGGGACGGACGAGGCCCTCCAGGCGGCGGGGGAGGACGGCATCTACAATGGTGCAGTGGACAACGCCACCGGCACCGCAGGACTTCTCCTGCTCGCCGAGGCGTGGGCCGCCCGGGAGGAGCCGCCCCGGCGCTCCATCGTCTTCCTCGCTGTCACCGCGGAGGAACAGGGGCTCTTGGGGTCGAAGCACTACGGCGAGGGGCCGATTTTCCCCCTCTCCCGCACGGTGGCGGGGCTCAACATGGACGGCTTGAACTACTTCGGACCCACCCACGACGTCGTCGTCACGGGTCACGGGATGTCCGAGCTGGACGGGATCATGGAGGAGGTCGCTGCCGCGGCCGGCCGCCGCGTCGCGCCGGACCCGACCCCGGAGGCAGGATATTACTACCGCTCGGACCACTTCGAGCTCGCCAAGGTCGGCGTGCCCATGATCTACCCGAACCATGGGATCGACCACGTCGAGCGAGGGGTCGAGTACGGCCGGATGCGGGCGGCGGAGTATCGCGCCGAGCGCTATCACATGCCCACGGACGAGTACGACGAAACCTGGGACCTGTCCGGTGCCGTCGAGGATCTGCGGCTCTACTTCTCCTTCACTGAGGCCATTGTCGACTCGGACACCTGGCCCCAGTGGAACGAAGAGGCGGAGTTCCGCGCAGCACGAGAGGCCAGCCTGGCAGCGGGAGGGTGATAGCCCTCAGGGGTCTCAGCCAGGTGGGCTGGCACCCTCCCCCTGGCGATCAAAGGCCCTGCCTTCTACGATCCACAAGAGATACGCACCCTCGTCCCCGGTCCTCCTCAGCTCGCATATGCGCAGACCCTCCACCGATTCCGGGCACGCGCCCGACGCCACCGACTTCCGCACGTACCTGGACGACTTCAAGCGGAAGTTGCACCGGATACTGAACATTCGTGGGAATGTCGATCGGACTGGACTGAACCGTGGACTTCCCCCGTTCATGATGAGGGAAATCCAGGCACACACCCCGCTTTCCGTGTTCATCCCCTCGGAGTATGGGGGGAGAGGCGGCCACGTGTACGAGTGCCAGTCCATTCTCGAGGCGGCTTCCTACGAGTCCCTTGCGCTCTCCCTCACCATCGGCATCAACGGCGCCCTCTTCCTCCAGCCCGTCACGAAGTACGGACAGGATGAGGTGAAGGGTCCCATCTTCCGGCGGTTCATCGAGGGAAAGAACATGGGTGGGCTCATGATCACCGAGCCTGACTATGGCACCGACGCCCTCAGCATGCGGACCTCGTATCGGGAGGCCGAGGACCACTACCACGTGCAAGGCGTCAAGCACTGGGGCGGCCTCACAGGGTGGGCCGACTTCTGGCTGGTGACGGCCAGGAACGATCGGGGCGACGGGCAGCTCGCGCGGGACATCGACTTCTTCATCGCCGACATGAACAGCCCCGGCGAGGAGATCGAGGTGGAGGAGTTCTACGAGAACCTCGGCCTCTACATGATCCCCTACGGCCGGAACCGGATCGACATCAAGGTGCCGAAGTCACAGCGGCTCGTGCCGAAGTCGACGGGCATCAAGATGATGCTGGACCTGCTCCATCGGAGCCGAACCCAGTTCCCGGGGATGGGGATGGGCTTCCTCCAGCGCATGATGGACGAGGCGCTGGCGCACTGCCGGGACCGGGTGGTTGGGGGAAAGAGCCTATCCGAGTACGACCAGGTCGCCCACCGGCTGGCCCGGCTGCAGGCGTACTTCACCACCTGCTCGGCCATGTGCGCCTATGCCAGCGAACACGCCGGCCTGGAGAAGGACATGGCGACCGCCAACGTGCCGGCCAACTCCATCAAGTGCGTGGCCACCGACTTCATGCAGGACGCCTCCCAGTCGCTTCTGCAGCTCACCGGTGCCATGGGGTACCGGTTGGACCACATCGCGGGCCGTTCCGTGGTGGACAGCCGTCCGTTTCAGGTGTTCGAGGGGCCCAACGATGTCCTCTACAAGCAGATCGCGGAAACCATCCTGCGGACCATGCGCCGTAAGAAGGTGACGCGCCTCCTCGCCTACCTGCAGGACTACGAGCTCACCAGCCGAGCGGCGGACCGGTTCAAAAAGACGCTCGACTTCGATGTGGACACGACGATTCCCCAACGGAAGCTGGTGGACCTGGGCCGGGTGCTGGGGCACGTGGTGTCCATGAACATGGTCATCGAGCTGGGCGACCGCGGTTTCCGGAGCGAGCTGATCGCGAACGGTCTGGAGGTTCTCCAGCAGGATGTGGAGTCGCTGGTCGCCTCGTACCACGCCAGCCGACAGGTCGACGTCATTTCCGACTACTCGGAAGACAGCAAGTGGCTCGATTTCGTAGAGTGGGGGAACGGTTAGGAGGTCCGCCCGTCGGCGTCAGTACGTATGATCGAAGGGGTCGGCCGCGAGGGCCTCCTTGAGCCCCGGGTGCTTCTTCCAGAGGTAGAAGCCCATGGTGCATACCGCCAGGAGGTTCCCCAGTGCGATGGACCACCAGGCGAGGGGTCCCAGGAGGAACTCCGCCACCACCGCGAGCAGGCCGAGGAAGAGTGCCTCGAACACGACGAAGAGCAGTACCGCACCGAGAATCAGGGGAGGGGCGTTCTCCGCCTCGGATGCGATCACCGACGCTACGAGCCCGACGGCTGCGAAGGCTCCGAAGTGGAAGAGGGAATAGCCCAGGACGGTCCAGAGGTTCACCTCCACCATGGCGATCTCCGTGGCTCCCACGAAGAGCGCTGAGCCGAGGGCCGCTGGGGTGAAAAAGGGTCGGCCCTGCACGAGATCGACCACGAGGAACCAGCCCGCCACCGCGATGGCGCCCACTACCCCCGCCACCAGCCCCTCCCTCACGACCCTGTGATCGGCCAGCGCCTCCCACCAGGTGATTGCTCGTACCGCGGCGGTCATGTGGAGATATCCCATGATGGACATCCCCGCGATGATGTTGCCCACCAGCACCTCGACCCATCCGAGCTCGGCCACGACGTCGATTCCCGTGACGTATACGCTCGCGTAGAAGACGATGTCGAAGAGGATGAAGCCCACCACCAGCCCGAGCAGGAGCCCGGGCGCCGCCTTCATCGACCGGAGCACCCAGGTCACGGCGACGCCGACCGCCATCAGCGCGGCGAAGTGGATCAGGGTGTAGAGGGCGATCAGCCGCGGTCGTGACTCGAAGTCCTCGACGCCGAAGAGAGAACCGGCCAGGAGGCCCGGCGTGCGGAACGGTGCCCCTTGAGCCGCGTCGATGACGAGGAACCAGAGCGCCATGGCGGCCGCTCCCAGGGCACCGGCAACGAGGCCACGGACCCAGACGGTACGCGCGATCATGCGAGTCATCCGCTCCTCCTTCATCCCCCGAGTGGTGGTTGTTGCGGCTCGTCCTTCCTTCGGTCCTCGCGCATCTTGCGAACCACGTATACGGCAATGCCGATCGTGAGGAGAATCGGGACCGACGAGACCAGCAGGCCTCCCCAGAACATACCCATCATCAGTGGATCATCGTGTGACATGCCGCCATTCCTCCTCTTTTGCCGACCGAATGCGCGCTTCCCGTGAGCCGAATCGCCAACTCCCCGCGGGGCTCATCTGAAGTCCTGCATGACCAGTGCGAGCAGAATGACGATGAGGGGGAGCGGGATGGCGGCGAGCACCCAGAGCTTCCTCGGCTCGAAGCGCAGGTGCATGTAGTACAGGGCCACCAGGAGAGCGCTCAAGAAGGAGATCATGACCAGGAGGGTGACCGACATCCACCGGGCCATTCCGACCAGCGAAACCCCCACCTTCGCGAACATCAACACGGCCAGGACTCCCCAGATGAAAAGATACGGGGGGTGGGCCGTCTCGCCATTTCCTTGCATGACCGTACTCCCTCAGATGAGATAGACGATCGTGAACAGCACGATCCACACGAGATCCACGAAGTGCCAGTAGAGCCCCACCGCTTCCACTCCTCCGAGTCGTTTCGAGGAGAACTCCCCCCTCATGGCCCGCAGGAGAATCCATGCGAGGGCCAGCACGCCCAGGCTCACGTGCAGTCCGTGGAAGCCGGTCATGAGGTAGAAGGTCGACCCGTAGAGCGGCCCTCCCTCGGCGGCGTAGGCCGAGGCGTTCGCGACGAATCCGTCTCCCACGAGGTGGATGTACTCGTAGACCTGCACACCCACGAAGGTGCTCCCGAGGACGATGGTCGCCAGGAGCCAGCGCTTCAGTCCTGCCTGATCGTCCTGCGCGATGGCAGCGTAGGCCTTCACCATCGTGACCGACGAGCAGATCAGGACGAAGGTGTTGATGGCGGTGAGTGGGACGTTCAGTACCGCTCCCGGGGCTGCGAACTGCTCCGGATGCGCGAAGCGCAGGATGATGTAGGCTCCGATCAGGGAGGTGAAGAACATCACCTCCGACAGGAGAAACACCCATATCCCGAGCTTGGCGTTGTAGATCCCGAATCCCGGCATGAACCTGCGGGTCTCGTGGACGGCGGCGGCGTGGCTCATGTCGACTCCTCCTCGTTCAGCGCGGCACGGGATCGGGTCCCGTCCGATGGAGGTCGTTCGGACTCCCGGGGGGAGGCGCTCTGGAGGATGAAGTCCTCCTCCCCATCGGGCGTGCTGTATTCATAGGGGCCGCGATACACGGTCGGCATCGCCATGAAGTTCCCGTGGGGCGGCGGCGAGGGGACACTCCATTCGAGCGAGTTCGCCCGCCAGGGATTCGCCTCGGCCTTCCGCCCCGTCCAGATCGAGAGGAAGAAGTTCACGAAGAAGACCACCTGGAAGGTCACCAGGCCGAACACTGCATAGGTGATGAAGACGTTCCAGGGCTGAAGCTCGGCGAGCCACCCGTACTGGGTCGGGTCATACAACCGCCGCATCATCCCCTCGATTCCCAGTCCGTGCATCGGGAAGAAGACGAGGTTGTAGCACAGGAAGGTCCCCACGAAGTGGACCCGGTTCCACAGGGTGTTCATCATCCGCCCGAACATCTTCGGAAACCAGAACGTGATTCCCGCGAAGATGGCGAAGAGGCTGCCACCGAAGAGCACGTAGTGGAGGTGGGCCACGATGAAATAGGTATCGTGGATGTGGATGTCGACGGGCGCCGCGGCCATGAAGATTCCCGACAGTCCCCCGATGATGAAGAGGGATACGAAGGCGGCCGCGTGCAGGAAGGGGACGTGGAAGTGGATATTCCCCTTCCAGAGGGTGCCTAGCCAGTTGAAGACCTTGATAGCGGAAGGCACCGCGATCACCAGCGTCGTCACCATGAAGGTCGTGCCGAGGACCGGGTTCATGCCGCTCATGAACATGTGGTGGCCCCAGACGATCCAGCCCAGAAACGCGATGGCGGCGATGGCCAGCACCATCGCGTGGTATCCGAAGACGGGTTTGCGCGCCCCGTTCGCGAGAACCTCCGAGACGATGCCGAAGGCCGGGAGGATCAGGATGTAGACCTCCGGATGGCCGAAAAACCAGAAGAGGTGCTGCCAGAGGAGCGGCTCCCCTCCGAGCTCGGGAAGGAAGAAGGTCGTCCCCAGCGTCTGGTCGCTGAGGAGCATGATCAGCGCCCCTGCGAGAATTGGCATCGCGAGGAGCACGAGGATCGCAGTGATGAAGAGTGCCCACACCGTAAGCGGAAGCCGGAACCAGGTGAGTCCGGGTGCCCGCATGTTCACGACGGTGGTGATGTAGTTGACGGCTCCCGCGATGGAGGAAAATCCCAGGATGAAAAGGGAGAGGAGCCAGAGCTGCTGACCCAGGTAAACTCCCGTGTAATCGCCCGAGGCCGAGAGCGGTGCGTATGACGTCCACCCCGCGCCCGCAGCGCCCCCCTCCACCCAGAAGGAAGTGAGCATGATGAACCCCGCCGGCACCGCCAGCCAGAACGAGGCCATGTTGAGCTTCGGGAAAGCCATGTCCGGCGCCCCGATCTGCAGCGGAATCAGGAGGTTGCCGAACACCCCGACCAGGAGCGGCATGATGGCGAAGAAGATCATGAAGGTGCCGTGCATGGTCACCAGGGAGTTGTAGAACTCCGGCAGGATGATCCCCCCGGGCGCCATCGACTCCGGGAGAACGCTGCCGCCGGGCATCGGCTGGCCGGGGAACCCCAGTTGCCATCGCATCATGAGGGCCAGAAAGCCACCCAGGGCGAGGAACACGAGGCTCATGACCAGGAACTGTACCGCGATGACCTTATGATCGGTCGAAAAGACGTACCTACGAAGGAAGGACAGCTCCTGGTGATGCTCCCCCGCGTATTCGGGGATGTCCCAGTCCGTCCTGGCTCCGGCTGCGGCTGTGCTCATTTCGTCTTCCCGTTGGCTTGAGGACGTCGCTCGGTTCCCTCGCCGAGGTCAGGATCCTCCCTCGATGGATACCGCCTCACCTTCACCTGCGTCCGACCCGGAGCGTCCGGCCACGACGGCACCCGCGGCTTCCCGTGCTGCGGTCCGGCGCTCCGCGTTCCACGCGTCGAACTCCGATCTGCTCTGTACGATGACCATTCCGTCCATGCTGTAGTGGCCGAGTCCGCAGAGCTCCGCACAGCCCAGATCGTACTCACCCGGCTCGGTGATCTCGAACCAGATCGGGATGCTGCGTCCTGGAATCGCATCCTGCTTCAGCCGGAAGCGGGGGACGAAGAAGGAATGGATCACGTCTTCCGCCTCCAGATGGATGACCACCGGCTCGTTGGCAGGGACGTGGAAGCGATTCAGCACCGAGAAGGCGTCCGGAGCGTCGGGGTCACCGTTCGCTCCGGGGTAGTGGGCCTCCCACTCGAATTGGCGGGCGACCAGGCGCAGCTCGTATGCGTCCTGGGGAAAGACCGAGGGCTCCTTCACCCGGTCCCACACCGGCTTGCTCATGAGACCGAGCGCGACCAGGATGAGAAAGGGTACCGCGGTCCAGATCACCTCGGCGCGCGTGCTCCCATGGATGTACTCCGCCCGCTGACCGGGCCGCCTCCGGTACCGCACCAGGAAATAGACGAGCAGCCCCTCGGTCAGGACGAAGACGACCCCGGTGATGAACAGGATGATGTAGTACAGCCTGTCGATGTCGGGCCCAAAGGTGGAGACGCTGGGATCGAGCAGCCAGTTCATGGGGTTCCTCTCCTCATCTGGTCCCGCTTGCGTGTCCCTGATCCGGTCCGTGGGGAGCCGGGTCCGATCCCACGAACTGCACGTGGGTGTGGTGCGAGTGGGGGTCGATGGGCTCTCCGAGGGGCACCACTGCCGTCTCCAGCATTGCCTCGGTGAAGGTGAAGGCGACCTCGGCGGTCTGACCCGTTTCCACGGTGACCTGCTGCTCCTGGGTGCCCAGGCGGGGGTGCCAGGCCTCGATCACGTAATCGCCCGGGGGGAGGTCCCGCAGGTCGAAGGTCCCCGGGTCTCCCGTGGCGGCGTAGTAGGGATGTGAAACGACGCCGATGTAGGCGTGCATCCACCCGTGCACATCGCATTGGACCGGCACCATCACCTCTTGCTGCGCGAGGGTTCGATTGCTCTCCATGCCCTGGGCCGGCTGGCTGAAGTTGAAGGGCCGGTTCACCTGGGGTGAGCCGTTGATGTTGTGCATGAGCGGATCGGAATTCCTGAACGTCAGCGTCTGTCCCGTCATGACACCGCTCACGTGGGGTTCGTAGGTGCACCCTTCCTGATCGATCAGGACCGCCTCCCCGGGTATCGGAAACTCCATCCCTTCCAGCCCTTCCTTCACATAGACGAACACCTGGGCGAGGTGGCCGTCGCGGACCCTCACCTCCTCGACCTCCGTCTCGCCGTTCCAGTGGGCATCGCATTCCGGTTCACTGGCCATGTCCAGGGTGACAGGAGCCGGCGGGGCGCCCTCGAACATGACCATTCCCTGCACGTGGCCGGCCGTGGCGACATCGAAGGGCATCTCCGCGGCCGTGTCCTCGGCGGGACCACCAGCGTCGTCGTCGGCTCCTCCGCAACCTGCGAGCACTCCGGCGAGTGTGAGGGGAAGTACCAGTCCGGTGAAAAGATCTCTCTCGCGCATGACATCCTCCGTTGAAGTCGAGGTGGCCGATCGGGTTCAGGGAATTGCGGGTGGAGCGGTAGCCGCCGTTGGGCCACCATCGGAAGGCTCCTCCGGCTCCCGCTCCCGGCGCTGTGCTCTCGCGACCACGACGAGGCCCAGCCCGCCCGTGAGAAAGAAGGCCAGGAGGGGACCGACGTAGACCGAAGCCGGGGGGTCTTCCAGGAGATAGATGAAGTACCAGGAGGAGATGGCCCCCCGGGTGCCGTCCTCGCCGTGGTCCCCGTCCCAGGCGAAGAAGGCGATGGGAATCGGCACCCCGCTCTGGAAGCGGAGTCGATCGCCCGCTCCCTCGGGCTCGAGTGGCCGGCGGAGAAGGAGCTGCCAGCGTCCCTCCTCCCAGTTGGCCTCCGTGGCAATCTGCCCGTCGAGCGTGCGAATGTCGTGGATCCCGAAGGCGTTGGCGGGCTCCGCGCCCTCTCCGTCGCTCGTCCACCGCCACTGGTAGACCGGGTCCTGCTCCGTGCCCATGAGGAAGTAGGGACGGTCCATCCCCTCGGGGATCAGGGGGGGGAACTGCACCACGAGGCGGTCCGGTCGGGGGGCGGGTTCGACCGGGTCCCCCTCCCGCGGTTCCATGATCGGGAGCACGCGCTCCTGCCACTCCATCCACTGCGGATCGGGGCTCTCCGACCGGTCGCTCCAGGTGATGCGGAGGGCGATCTCCTCCCCATCGTGCAGCGCCTGGACCCATACGGCCTCCACCGCCGGATCGAACCAGCGTGGCAGGGCGATGATCTGGCCCACCAGGGGGAGGTAGAAGGAGTCCGCTTCGTCCCAGAGCGCATCGGCGAGGGTGGCGGGGAGCTCGCCCGGGGCCACCTGCTCGGCCCGGATGACCTCCCTGACCTGTGGGCGATCCTCCGGTGCCAGGCTTCGGACGTACAGGGAGAGGTTCCAGAGCTGATCATCGGTCATGAACCCCGACTCCACCAGGTCCTGGAATGCGGGCATGGGGGTGCCGTCGAGGCCGGTGTTGAGCCGTCGATAGATGTCCTCCACCGTTCCACCGCCGTTGAACTGCCAGTTCGAGGTCAGGTCCACCGCGCGGATCGGATGGCCCCAATCGTCCTCCAGCTCCGGGGCGGACGGCCCGTCGCCCCGCCCGGCATCTCCGTGGCACTGCCAGCACTCGATGGACTCATAGAAGGAGCGACCCTCCGCGAGGCGCTCCTGCGAGGCGCCCGGGGCTCGCCTGAAGTCCAGTGGCTCGGGCGGGGGGAGCGTCTCGAAGGCGGGGTAGAAGCCCTTCACGTACGCGAGGACCGCCTCCCGGTCCTGGCGGCTCAACTGGTCTCCCCATCCCGGCATGGTTGTGCCGGGCATGCCCTCGTCGATCATCCGCATGATGTCGGCGTCCGTCGGGATGTCTCCCCCGGGGGTCGTCCGGATCTGGTACAGGCCGCGTGTGAAGTCGCGGGGGCGGGGAAGCATCCAGGCCGCGGCAGGGCCGAGCCCATCCCCCTCCACGCCGTGACAGGCGGCGCACCATCGCTCGTAGACCTCCTGTCCCCGGGCGAGGTCGCCGTCCTGGGACGACCCCGGCGTGGCCCCGGCCAGAAGGAGGAGGAGAGCACCCCCGACTGCCTTCGCGTTCAACAGCCTTCTGAGGGCTCGCATCAGTGCTCCCCCCAGGTGCGCGGCGACACACCCGCCTGCCGATAGAGGAACGAGGTGACCGCCCAGATCTCGTCCGGGGTGAGGAAGTCGTCCCACGCCGGCATGGCGGAGTTCCACGGCTGGCCTTCCCTCGGGAGTCCAGGCCCCCCTTTCGCGATTCGCCAGAAGACGTAGCTCTCGGTGAGCTGGGCGATCGTTCCACCTCCCCGGAGGGGGAGGGGGAGGGGGTTGAACCCGTGTGCGTACGGTCCGGCCCCGTCGAGGTAGTCTCCGTGACAGGGCATGCAGTTCTGATAGTAGATGTCGTATCCGAGCGCGTACGCCTCGTCCTCCCGCCCTTCCGCCCGGTACGGATTCTCCAGCCCCTCGAGGATCAGCGGCTCCCCCGCGACCGTGATGCTCGTGGGGTTCGCGGGGTGCACGGAGCGGAGGCCGGCGGGGGCCGACACCTGCGGCCGAACCGCGTCGTAGGTGGCGAAGGCGACGAGGAGGGGGAGGGCCACCAGGATCACGCGGCGGGCCACCTTTCGCTCGGGCCTGACCAGGAGGTGACCGATGGGCTCCTTGAAGCGCCGCCAGCGTTCCTCGTTGTCGCTCACCCAGACGAGGACGCCCACGAGAACGGTGAGCATGTACTGCAACACGACGCTCCCCGGGACGGGCGCGCTGGAGACCCCGAAGAGGGGCGGCAGGTACGGGATCGCCAACCGGATGAGGCCGTAAGCCACACCCAGGACCAGGGCGGCCTGCCAGAAAGGGTGCCGGAGGTGCCTTTTCATCGTCTCACCCTCCTCACCTGAGACCACTCAAGTACTGCACGACCGATTCGAGTTGCTCCGCCGTGAAACGTCTTCCGAAGTCCGCCGGCATGAGCCCCACCAGTTCCTCGTTGCCCTCGGACACGACGGAGGGCGGGTCCAGGATCGCCCGCCGGAGCTCATCCACGGATCGTCGCGCTCCGATCCCGTCGAGCGCCGGTCCCAGCTGCACCCCCTCCCCCTGGTGCACGTGGCACTGACTGCATTCCTGCCGCACGATCTCTGCGGGGTCGGAAAGGGCGACTGCGGCGCCGGGCACCTCGCCGGGGGGCGGGGCATCGGCGGGCTCGTCCGGGATGTCGGCCGTCGTCACCGTCACCTCACCCCCCTGGCTCTCGAGATACGCCACGATGGCCCAGATCTGCGGCTGGGCGAGGGTACGTTCCACAGAGGGCATGATCGGCGGATACCCCTCGACCATGTGGTCTCCCGGACGGACCAGGGACTGGTGGAGGTATTCCTTGCAGGAGAGACCCTCGACGCGATCCGCACAGCGGCTTCCGATGGTTCCCTCCCCCTGGAAATCCGTGCGGAGGTTGGGCGCCCGCCCGCCCGGGGTCTCGGAGTGGCAGACCACGCATCCTCCGGCTCCCTCGTAGAGCTGTGAGCCGATGGCCACCAGCTCGTCGGGCGTCATCTCCGCCGAGAGGTCCATCTCGGGCGGCAGCTCCGACTCCAGCTGCGGGATGACGTTGGCTACCAGGGTATAGGTGGCGATCGTCACCGCGCCCACGGCCAGGATCTTCAGATCGACGGACGTCATGGCGCGGCCTCCTCGCGGGCAACGAGGGTGGGCTTGGCGATCATCCCCCCGATCCAGAAGACGAAGGAGATCATGAGGAGGAAGATCACGACGCAGGCGCTGATGATCTGGGCGGCATATCCGAGTGCCGGCGTGGCAGCCTGGGCGGTGGTGTCCCGCACGACCTCGTAGACGTGCCAGTGCTGGCGGATTCCGCTCCTTGCGAAGCCCATGAGTCCCATGAGCCAGGTGAAGGTGATCACGAGCACGAAGAGGGCATACTGTGAGCGCTCCGGCATCTCGCCCCAGCGGATCGGACCACGCGATTCCGCCCTCCGCATGAGCAGGACGTCGAGCACGATCACCGCGACGATGGTGAAGAGGACGGCGAGGACCTGATATACGGAGAAGCCGATGCGGACGAGGGTGGGGACGAAGTACCCGTAGATGCCGTAGAAGACGACCACTGCCGCGCAAACGGCGAGGAGTGTTCCCTGGGTCAGCGTGCCCGTCCTGGCCCAGGAGACGGTGGGGATCTTGTTCGCCCGCCGGTACATGAGGAACGAGAGGAAGGTGGTGAGGATCATGAGATTCACCGCCGTGTTCTTGGCGCTCATGAGTCCCAGCACCCCGAGGAAGGGGTGGTGCGTCCCCCCCATGGCCGCGAGCTCGTCCCGATCGGCGATCATGGAGTGGGGCGTGGCCCACACCATGAAGCCGAGGATGAGTACCGCCAGCATCCACTTCGTGTACGGGACGAAGCGCTCCCCGCCGGGGATCCGACCGAGCCCGAGCCACAGGTAGTAGTTGGCCGCCAGGAAGAGCACCCCGATGAGGAAGGCCTGGACAATCCAGAGCCAGCTCATGAAGCCCCCCATCATGGTCACGCCCATCTGCTGGTTGTACTCGTAGATCTCCCGGCCCAGCCAGTATCCGGCAAAGGGAAGAACCAGAAAGACGGCGATGGCGATGAAGTTCCCGACGTATCCCATCCAGTCGTAGTGGGCCCGCTCCTCGGGCGTGCGCGAGTTGAGGAAGCGGTACGCCGCGTAGGCCGCGACGATGGAGCCTCCGAAGACCGCGTTCGCGATGAGCCGGTGGATGTTGATGGGCATCCAGGTCGCGTTGGCGAATGCACTCCAGAACTGGACCATCGCCGGCGAGGTGTCGGGGGTCATGTCGCCGGGCGGACTCATCATGAAGGTGAGCCACGCGTTGGCGATGAAGAGCACCAGCGTCCCCCAGATGTTCAGGAGGACTCCCAGACCCAGGTGGGCCAGCTTCGCACGGCCTTTCTTCCAGTGGTCCCACCCGTAGTAGTACATGTACAGGGTGGCCGACTCGAAGAAGAAGAGCGCAGCGTAGATCCACATCGAGACGTGGAAGATTTCGCTGAGGAAGGCGAAGAGTCCGGGGTAGAGCGTCACCAGCAGGAAGAGGAAGAGGCCGCCCAGAAGCGCAGTGGCGCTGTAGGCCACCAGAAGAAGCCGGGTGAACTCCTTGGAGAGACGGTCGTAACGGTCGTCCTTCCCCCAGATCCCGATGGCCTCCGTGACGACGGCGAACATCGGCACGCCGAGAACGAAGGCGGCGAACATCAGGTGCACCTGCGCCACGATCCAGATGGCGTTGCGGCGACCGATGAGCGGAAAGTCGCCGCCGTACATCCCGGGCTGATATGCCTGGGCGAGAAGGGGCGCAGCCGGGAGAAGGAGGGTCGCCAGCGCGAGCGCGGCAGCGGCCAGCCGGAGTCCCGGTGTGGACCAGCGGAGACGTCCTGAGCTCATCCCTCTCCTCCACGTTGAAGGAAGAAGGGAAGGCGACGGGAGAAGTCCACCGGCATGCTCCGGCGCACCTCCGCCATCACCTCGAGGGTCACCTCCCGGTGTCCGTGACGGCGCGCGAAGGCCTCCACCCGGGAGGTGACCACGCCCCGCACGAAGCTGGGAATCCGCTGCACCCGCTCTTCCGCGTCGGGGGCCCAGGGGAGCGAGCGTTCCGGGGACGCACCGTAGGTGAGGGGGTTCGGAGGTTCCACCAGGGGGAGGTCGCCCGGCGGCTCGTAGGCGCACGACTCGTCCGGTCCGAGGGGGTCTCCGGATGTCGCGTACGCCCGGGCGCGGCACCCTCCACACACCTCCCGGTACTCGCACCGGCCGCACTTCCCTCCGAGTGTCCCGCCCCTCAACGCCTGGAAGATTGGAGCCTCCCGCCAGATTTCCCCGAAGGTGCGCTCGGCCAGATCGCCCGCTTCGAGGGGGAGGTAGGGACAGGGTGTGACCTTCCCCTCCGGGGTGATCCGGCAGTAGTGCACGCCGCAGGGGCAGCGTGTCCGGTAGTTCAGGAGAGGGGAGTCGGGGGAGCTCTCGAAGACATGGCGCATGAGCTGTGGTTGGCACTTGGACCGCACCAACATCCGTCCGCGGTAGTGCCGCTCGAGCTCGGCGAGCTCCTTCAGCACCTCTTCGTTCTCGTCCGGGGCAAGGCCCTGCATCCCCTCCCCACGGCCGGTGGCCACCAGGAAGTAGAGGTTGAACGAGACGGCTCCCCGCGCGGCGGACCACCCCGCGAGCTCGGCGATCTCGTGGCGGTTGCCGCGGGTGACCGTGGTCTGGACCACGAAATCCAGCCCGTGGGCCGCGAGCCGGTCCACTGCGGCGAGGGTGTCCCCGAGCGCCCCGGCCCCGTGTCGGAAGCGGTCGTGGTAGGCGGGCCGCAACGAGTCCACGCTCACCGCCACGCCCTGGACCCCTGCCTCCATGAGGGCATCGATGCGCCGGTCGGTGAGGCGCGTCCCATTCGTTCCCACGACAACCGTTGCCCCGCCCTGCGTGGCATGCCGGACCAGCTCTTCCAGATCGTCCCGCAGGAGAGGCTCGCCCCCGGTCAGGATGAGCATGGGAGACGGGTTGACCGCCAGGACCTGATCGAGAATCTCGAGGCACCGATCGGTGGGGAGCTCTCCCTCCGCGGCGTGCCATGACCCCGCTGAGATGTAGCAGTGGGCGCAGGCGAGATTGCAGCGCCGGGTGAGGTTCCAGGCCACGACGTGGGGGAGGTGCTCCGATGCCATCGACCCCATCCCGGAACCGGGCTCTGAACCGGGCCACGACTCGGCCCATGATCCGGGGAAGGGCCCGATCTCATCCGTCTCCCCCCCGGGAACCGTCGGGAGCGCTCTGCCCGTCGAAGGCCCCCTCACGCTTCGCGCTCCTGGCTGTCCATGAAGCGGCGTACTGCCTCCTTGGCGTCGGCGGGCGAGGTGGTCTTGAGGTCGACGGGGCACCGCTCGGCCTGCTCTTCGATGTCCCGGATGGGGCAGCGGGTGACGCCCTGCGCCTTCGCCTCGGCGATGAACTTCCGCATCTCCTCGGAAAGTCCGTCCACCCCCTCGGCCTGGGCCTTGAGCTGCTTGGACTGGAGCTCCTTGAACATCACGAGCATCGTGTCCATGTCGAACTCGTCGGCCTCGATCATCGCCTGCTTGTTCTCGTCCATGACGGGGGTCGTGATCCGCCAGAGGGCGTGCTCCCGGGCGAAGCGCTCTACCGTGTTGCGGGCGAGGGGTCGGGCGATGAGGGGCACGGCCTCCAGGCGGGCGTAGGCCTCCCGGGTCCAGACCACCGGGTCGGATGCAGTGCGCTCACGGGTCTGGGCGTGGCCCGTGTAGGGGCAGGTCACCGCGATGGTCGGCGTCTCCGGGAGCGGGTCGGCGTCGTTCCCCTCCACCACCGTACGCCTCATCGCCTCCTCGGCCTTCACCTCGGCAAGAGCGAGCTCCTCCGCAGTTCCCATCCCCATGATGAGCTGCATGTGGGTCGGGAGGAGTTTCCGGATCGCCTCGTCCAGGCGCTCGTTCGTGACCACGGGGAGAGGGGCGGGGGGGGCCAGGGGTCCGGGGCCCGCCTCGGCCTGGTCGTCCGGAGCCCCCGAGTAGACGACGCCATCAGCCGCTGCCCGATCCATCGCTTCCGCCTCCTCCTCCACCGCGACCCACCCGTCTCCCCGGGGCACGGGAGCCCGGCCGGGTCCGCTTTCCCCCCACCCCTTCTCGCGCACGGCTCCCGGCCCGTAGGTGTCCAGCACGTAGTCCTCCACCGCCTTCCGGGCGATCCCCAGCGCGAAGGGAGGCACCCGCAGGATGCGCACCTCGGCTCCGGGTTCCCACTCCAGGCCGGATTCACCATCCTCTTCGATCCAGGGAATCTCGTCGGGACGCACGTCCGTGGTGCCTACGAGCAGGACGTTCGTGGGGGCGAGCCGACAGAGGTTCTCGACCTGCGACCCCATGTCGGTCCCCTCGATGCGGTGCCCCCCGTGACGCGCCAGGATCAGGAGGGACGGCTCGATCTCCTCGATCCACTGGAGGATGCACTGGAAGGGCTTCCCGATGAGGATCTGGGTCCGGACCTCTACGTCCGGATACTCCGACGCCATGACCTCCGCCCGTTTGAGGTTGGCCTGGCAGAGGCGGAGCAGCCCCTTGTCGATGATGTTGTTGTGGAGCTCCTCCTGCTCCTCGAACTTGAAGATCTTGGCTGCCTGCGCCGAAAGGACGTCCTTGATGTTCCCGAAGACGGCGTGGTGATACTCCACGTCGAAGGCGGAGCAGACGTGGAGCACCGCGCCAAACTCCCGGGCCATCTCCAACGCCTTTCGCATCCCCTTGTACGCGTAGGATGAGCCGTCCACGCACACCATCCAGTCCCCACCTTCGAGCGGCCGGGCGTCACGCACCACGAGGGTGTCCTTCTCGACCTTCTGGATGACGCGCCCCACCACGCCGCCGAGTTGGGAATAGGGCTGCTTTCCGATCCCGTGGGCTCCGATGCAGAGGAGGTCGTACTCCCGTCCGCTCTCCCCTGCGAGCTTCTCCTCCTGCTCCTCCTCCTCGGCCACGATCCGGCCGTCCTCGCCGAGCCGGACATCGCCTCGCACCCGGCCCCCCCCGTCGTACTTGTCCGCGATGTTGGGATCGAAGCCGATCAGGCTGGGAAGCCGCCCGGCGCCCCGGTTCGCCTCGCGGATGATCTCCTCGAAGTTGATCCCTTCGAGGAGCTGGCGGCGGAGGGGCACCCCGGCCTCCCGGCAGCGCCGATCCGTCTGGTCCAGGAAGGAGTCCGAGATGAGCTGGAGGCCCTTCTCGATCAGCTTGTCGTGGATCTTCCTCTGCCGCTTGATCTCGGCCTCGGTCTGGAACCGGGCCGGAAGGCCGGTCTCGAGTTGGCGGAAGCGGACGTCGTGCAGGCGGGCGGCGTAGACGTGGTTGCCCGTGATCCGGCCTTCGGAGCGGTGGCAGAGCTCCAGGGCCCGATCGACGGCCCACTGGGAATGGGGCGAGTTGTCGACCGGGACGAGGACTTCTCGGTACATGGGCACCTCGGGCTTCGAGCTCGAGAGATCCTCCATTCCGATGGCACCTGAAACCGTTCGGGAGAGGGCCGGGCTCCGCCCCACAGGTCCACGAACCGGGTTCGTGGACCTCCCGTTCCCCCCACTGGAGGGTCAGATGTAACCAAAATGAAGGGGACGGGCTCTTCCCGTCCTCTCACGCTCAAAGCGGACCTCAACCCCCGAGGGGGCGTCCCGAGGCCCGGGATGCGCTCCCGCTCACTGAACGGGGCGCCTCGTTAGGCTGGTTCTATGCCACCCCGGCCGCGCGAAGGCGGCGAGGTGGTGAAAAAGCTGGGCCCTGAAGGGCCAGTCATGGTGTTCAGGCTCAGGTTGCGGCGCCCGAAGGATACCGCAGCGGCAGTATAGGCGGGCCCACGATCTGCTGTCAACATGTCCCAATCGCGAGCCCCCGAGGGTTCGAGCCGCCAGGCGATCAGCCGCGCCCCTCGGCGGAAATCCATTCGGCGATCGAGGTTGCAGCACCGGCCGTCAGGAACAGAAGAACGAGGGCCGTGCTTACCCCCGATCCCCATTCAATGACGGTACCCGACCAGAAGCCTCCACCGGCCCCGCCCGCCCCCGTGGCTGCGGAGCGTCCCGTGGTGATCTCGAGCAGCTTGTGATGGAGGGGGAGGAAGGGGAGGAGCGGCTCGATCCGAGCGGCCCAGCTCCCGGGCACCGGAGTGCGAAAGACCCCGGCTCCGTGAAGGAGGAGCAGCGAGACGACCGCCGCGAAGAGCGCGCCCTCTGCGAGGGACCGGGCTACGGCCGCAACCCATACCCCCACGAGGTTCGCGGCGGCCAGGGCCACACCCAGCCCCAGGGAAAGGAGGAGAAGCTCCCGCCCGCCCGCCCCTGGCGCAAACAGAACGATCAACAGGATGGCGGGCGCCAACTGGAGCATGTCCACGGCCGTTCCGGCCACGATGCGCTCCAGGAGGATCCGCGCGGGGGGGTAGCCGGTAAGGACCATCCTTCGGAGGAGTCCCGCCTCACCTTCGCGGAGAAGGGGAATCGCGGAGCCCATCGTTCCAAATAGAACGAAGAGGACGGTGTAGACCACTGCGGCGTGGGTCGGGGGGGCGGCTCCCAGGGCGAGGGGAAGCACGAGGAGGAGCGGGATTCCGGCGTTCAGGGCGAAGAGGCGGCGGCGGCGCAGGGCGAGGCGCCATTCCCCTCTGAGCACGGGAGCGATCACGATGTGCCTCCGTCGTCGTGTTCGAGTCTCCGTCCGGTCAGGGCCTCGAAGACGTCGGCGAGCCCCGGTTCGCTCAGGTGCACGTCGCGCACCTCGAGTCCAGCGTCGAGCACCAGCGAGAGGAGTGCGGGAAGGGGGGCGCCCCCGGCGGTGCTCTGCACCTCCACGAAGCCAGCTTCCCCGCCGACGGCATGGACATGTGGAACCGTCCGGAGCTCCCGCTCGAGGGGCGCCCGCCACTCCGGCGGGTGCGGTGCCAGGGCGATCCGGATGCGGGTCCGTCCTTGCAGCTCTTGGAGAAGGGCACCGGGAGTGTCGCAGACGAGGCGGCGCCCCCGGTCCAGAAGGAGGACGCGATCGGCCCAGAACGGCAGCTCCCGCAGCTCGTTGGTGGCGAGAACCACGGTTCCTCCCGCGCCGCTCCGGGAGCGAATTTCGGACTGGAGAGCCCCGAGGCCCGGAGCATCGAGTCCAATGGAGGGCTCGTCCAGGAGGAGGAGGTCGGGTGCGCCGGCGATGGCTTCGAGGAGGAGGAGCTTCCTCCGCATTCCGAAGGAATATTCCGCCACGGGCCGATCTGCCTCCCGCCCGAGTGAAAAGGCCTCGAGAAGTGCATCCTGCCGGCGGTGGGAGGGGCCGGCCGCCCTCCCTCGGAGCGCTCGGAAGAGATCGAGATTCTCGCGCCCGGTAAGAGCGGACAGGTGCGGGCCCTCGTCGGGTGCGAATGCGATCCGCCGACGGAGCTGCGGGGAGGGGGGCGCGGCCGGGAGACCGAAGAGCGTCAGGCTTCCGTCCCCGGCGATGCGGTCGGTGGCGAGGAGGCGCAGGAGGGTCGACTTTCCCGAGCCGTTCGGACCCACCACTGCGAGCACCTCACCGGCCTCGACGTCGAGGTCGAGGGACTCGAGTCCCTTCCCACTCCCCCGGTAACGGAAGGAGAGCCCGCGCGCCCTGACGACCTCCGGCTCGGGCGCGGGAGGCCCCATCTACATTCCTTCGAGGCCGAGGTCCGAACGGGCCCGGTCCATCACCTCGGGGGAGATGGTGGAGATCCCCCGCTCCTGCGCGTAATCCGTGTAGATCCGCTTGACCATTCCCCGCACGAACCTCGGGACGGACTCGAGACGCAGGAGGGCCTCCTCGCTCCACCGTACGGGGCCGACGGTGGGGGGCGACGGCGCCTCCTCTGTGAACGCGTCGGGGCGCGCGTCGTCGAGCGATCCCCGGACCGTCTCGAGAGGCTGGACGGGGACTTCCCGGCCCCCGACCTTCACTCCCATCGTGCTCACGAGCTGGGTCTCCATGGGGTTCGTGAGCAACGCCATCTCCCTCCCGCACGTACCGCATTCGAAGACGGCCGCCATGGTGCCGTCCCCCGGGAGGACCCGTTCCGAAAAGGCCATGACCGCATCGCATGGAACGCAGAGGAACTTCATGGCCTCCGTCCCCCCAGCAACTCCTCACGGACTCTTCGTGCCACCGACCGGAAGGCGTCGGCGACCGCTCCCTCCGGGTCCTCCAGGACCCACGGCATCCCCCGATCAGTCGAGGCTCCGAGGCGTGGGTCGAAGGGGATCTCTCCCCAGATGGGGACCTCGAACCGTGCCGCGAGCTCCTCCGGGGCCGTGCCGGGAAAGAGGGCGTGGAGGCCCCCGCAGTCCGGGCAGAGGTACCCGCTCATGTTCGAGACCAGGCCCACGACGGGGACCTCCGCCTCGTGGATCAGGCGGAGGGATCGAGCCACGACCGACCTCGAGAGCTCGGACGGGGTGGTGACGACGAGGGTGCCTCCAAGGCCGGGCACCAGCTCCAGGAGGCGTCGGATCTTGTCCGTTCCCGGGGGCACATCCACGAGGAGGACGTCCAGGTCCCCCCATGCCACGTCCCCGAGGAACTCCCGGAGGGCGGTGGCTTCCACGCTGCTCTGCCAGAGGTAGGTGTGGCCGCCCGGTTCCCTCCAGCGCAGGGGAGCGTCCTCCTCGTCCTGAAGGAGCTCCATCGAGATCACCCGGACCCCGGCCGCTCCGCGGGCCGGCACGATCCCATCCGGCTCGTCCGCCAGACGGGCTCCGAGCGCTCCGAGCATCCGGCCGATGGATGGACCGTTGAGGTCGGCATCCACCACGCCCACCTCGAGTCCTCCCTGCGCGAGGAGCGCCGCGAGGTTCGCGGTCACCGCGCTCTTCCCCACTCCCCCCTTCCCGCTGGCGACGGCCACGACGGTGCCGATCCGATCGAGGCGGGCCTTCAGGCGCTCTCCCTGCTCCACCACCTGCTCGAGGAGGTGGGACCCAGTGTCGTGACTGACCTCGTGGTAGGTGCGGAATCGGGTCATGGGGCGAGTCGACTCCCATCCTCGTCATGCACGGAAATGGCGTCCACCGGACAAGACCGGCACGCGTCCAGGAAGGCGTCGCCCGGGGCCTCCGGGTGACCGGCCCTGAAGGTGACGATCCCCTCCTCGTCGAGCTCGAACCAGTCCAGCCCCTCATCGAGGCAGTCGCCGAACCCGACGCAGATCAACCTGTCGATACGGACGGTCCAGCGGCCGACCCGTCGCTCCTCGAAATCCGACATGCGCTCCTCCGGCACCTCGGGCGGGAGGCCCCCTCCCCGCGGGGCGTTCCGCGAGGCAGAGCCACCATCCCACGATCCGCGCCGGGGGTCCGGTGCGCAAGTACCCCCGGGTGTGACCGGGTGGCGCGCCGCCGGCCGCGACGGCAGAATAGCGATCATGAGTGTGCGCGGCGGGGGAGTGGAGCGGAAGGCGGCGGGGCTACGGCGCCTCCCACGGATCACGGCGTCTCTGATGATCGTCTCGGGCGTGGTGGGACTGGCCGTCGTGTTCGTAGGAGTCTCCCTCCTCCGCCCGCAGCCCCGGACCTTTGCGCCCTCCCCGGTGCTGGAGCAGGCGCCCCCGTCACCCCTGGAGGGGGTGCAGGTGCGAACCGTGGAGGCGACCGATCCCGATCGCTGGCGGTTTTTCTCGCTCGAGAGGGGGTCCGTCGTGGAGGTTCCGGGCCCGGACGAATGGGATCTCGGTATGCGCCGCTTCCAGGTGATGGTGAACGGGGGGGACGGGTTCGCGGGGCTCGCCGGAGTTCAGCTCCTCGCCGGCGCGGAGTTCGAAGCCATCGACCGTCTTCCGGCGGAGGGCTACGTGCAGGCCGAAGTGCGAGGCGACTCCCTCAACCCTGCGGTCCAGGAGTGGTACGACTACTCCCTCTTCTCCCACCTCCTCACCCCCCGGCCGGAGGTCTTCGCGGTTCGGACGGCCCGGGGCGGGCATGCGAAGCTTCAATTCCTCGGGTATTACTGTCCCGGCCCGCAGCCGGGGTGTGTCACCTTCCGCTACCGCTTCCTTCCGACGGAGGATTGAGGCGGGAAGCTCGCGCTCCCCGCTGGCGCCGTGCGCGCCTCGACCGTAGCTTTTTCCCCTTCCCGCCGCTCGGGCCGGGATCCCCGGACCATCCGATTTTCCCCCCAGGTTCCAGGCACGTTTCTGTGATGAAAGCTCATGGTCAGAGGGTGGGCGGAGGGCTCGGTGCTCTCCTCGTGCTCGTAGCGGTCGTCTCCGGATGCGGACAAGGGGATCCCGGCGATGCCGCCCTGCCGGCCGGGGACCCATCCGCCACGGCGGAAGTTACTGACGAGGCGGCCGAGCAGGATCCACATGCGCAGCACGGACACGACGGTCTCCCCGCTACGGCCGGTCCGGGGTATACGGTGGACGATGTTCGCTTCATGCAGATGATGATTGCCCACCACGACCAGGCCCTCCGAATGGCGCGAATGACTTCCGAGCAAGGAGCAGGTCTCGAGGTGAGCCAGTTCTCGGAGCGCATCGACATCTCACAGCAGGATGAGATCCGGTTCATGGAGCGGTGGCTCGACGAGCGAGACCAGGCGATCCCGGGCGAAGATGAGCGGCACGCCATGCGGATGCCCGGGATGGTGAGCCCGGAGGATTTCCAGCGGCTCGGGGAGGCCCGGGGGCCGGAGTTCGACCGGCTCTTCTTGAACCTCATGATTGAACACCACGTGGGCGCGCTGGAGATGGTGGACGAACTCTTCGCCAGTCCTGGCGCCGCCCAGGATTCGGAGCTCTTCCAGTTCGCCACCGATGTGGGCGCTGACCAGATGGACGAGATCGGTATCATGGAACGGCTTATCGACCGCCTTCAACCCGCCTGATGGAGTAAGTCCCGATGAAACCCTGTAGCTCCCAACGACGTCCCGCCCCGCGATTCCCCTCCACCTCCGGATGGGTGCTCGGAGGCCTCCTCATGCTCGGCCTGTTCGTTCTGGCCGCTGTGCCCGGCTCCCTCCTTGCCCAGGGGGCGGGCACTGCGACCCACGACGACCCCCGGGCGGGGCTGGACGCCGGGGAGGCGAACTCGGCCGAGCAGGCCGCCTGGAACATGGACCTCGTCTCGTGGACGCCGAAGCCAATCCCCTTCGACTCGACGGGTGGCCTCACCTACGCCAGTTCCGATCTGGCCTTCCGTGGGAACTACGTGTACCAGGGCAACTTCAGCGGCTTCACGATCTGGGACGTGTCGAACCCCGCCGGCCCCGAGGTTCTGAACACGACGTTGTGCGCCACCGATCAGGGGGATCCGTCCATTTACGGAAACCTCCTCTTCATCTCCGCCGAGAGCAATCGTGCCCGCATCGACTGCGGAATCCAGGGGGTAGAGGACGGCGCCGATCGGATGCGCGGCGTTCGCATCTTCGACGTGAGCGACCCGCGGAATCCGACGCTGGTCAAGAATGTCCAGACCTGCCGGGGCTCGCACACGCACACTCTGGTGCCGCACCCGACCGACAGCGGCGTTGTGTACGTCTATGTCGGGGGGTCGTCCGGGGTACGCAGTGCTGACGAGATGCCGGGGTGCGCCTCGGGGTCGGTGGAGGAGGACCCGAACACCGCGCAGTTCCGCGTGGATATCATCCGCGTGCCCCTCTCCAATCCGGAGGCTGCGGAGGTGGTGACCTACGGCCGGATCTTCGAGGGCCTCCAACCGGTGGGGTCCCGGGGAGGACCGTCGGGCTGCCATGATCTCACCGCCTACCCGGAGTACAACCTCATTGCGGGAGCGTGCGGTAGCTATGGGCTCCTTCTGGATGCCTCGGATCCGGAGAACCCCGTGCGCCTGGATGCTCTCTCCGACGAGAACTTCTCCCTCTGGCACACCGCCGTCTTCGACAACCACGCGACGAGCGTGGTGTTCACGGACGAGTGGGGGGGAGGGACGCAGCCCCGCTGCCGTGAAGGCGATCCCTTCGAGCTCGGCGGGAACACCATCCTCGGGATCGGGACGGACGGGAGCTTCACCCAGCACTCCTATTTCAAGATGCCGGCGGTGCAGACGGACACCGAGAACTGCGTATCGCACAACGGGGGGCTGATTCCCATCCCCGGGCGCGACATCATGGTGCAGGGCTGGTATCAGGGCGGCGTGAACGTCTTCGATTTCACCGATCCCGGCGACCCGGTGGAGATCGCCTTCTTCGACCGGGGTCCGCTGAGCACGGAGAACCTCATCATAGGCGGGTCGTGGGGCGCCTACTGGTACAACGGGTACATCTACTCCTCGGACCTCGCGCGTGGCCTCGACGTCCTGGAGATGGTCCCGAGCGAGCACCTCACCGAGAACGAGCTGGAGGCGGCGAAGCTGGTCATGATGGAGGAGTACAACCCCCAGAGTCAGCCGCACCTCACCTGGCCGGCCGCTTTCCCCGTGGCCAGGGCATACCTGGATCAACTCATCCGGAACGAGGGGCTGCCGGCGGCGCGAACGTCTGCCATCGGCTCAACGCTCGACGCTGCAGAGGCGGCGAGTGGTGCGGATCGGAGGACTCAGCTCAACGCGCTGGCCTCGGAATTGGACAGCGACGCCGCCGACGCGCGGGACGCCGACCGGGTCCGGGCGCTGGCGGCCGTCGTGAGGGACCTGGCGAACGCGAGCTGAGGACCTTTCAGGAGTAGAGCGAACGGCCGGCGCCAGCCGCCGTTTCGGGGCCCCGTTCTCAGGACATCCGGTCGGACAGTTGACGAGCGGCGATGAGGACGGGGTCCCACACCGGGGCGAAGGGAGGGGCATAGGCCAAATCCATCCCCTGGATCTCGTGCACGGTCATCTCGTTCCAGAGGCAGGTGGCCAGGACGTCGATACGCTTCGCAGAGCCGGCGCCGCCGACGATCTGGCCTCCGAGGAGCCGGCCTGATCCGGCCTCGGCGAGGAGCTTGATGGTCATCTTCTCCGCACCGGGGAAATACCCGGCGCGGGTGCGGGAGTCCATTTTCACCTCTTCGATGGAGAAACCCGCTTCCTCGGCCTCCCTCCGGTTGAGGCCGGTGCGGGCCACCTCCACCTCGCAGATCCTGGATATGGCCGTGCCCACCACGCCGGGGAAGGTGGCGTCGCCCCCGCCCAGGTTGATCCCGACCACCCGGCCCTGCTTGTTGGCGTGCGTGCCCAGTGCGATGGCCACCGGCCGCTTCGAGACGCGGTGGAAGGTCTCCACGCAGTCTCCGGCCGCCCAGACCCCGTCGATCCGGGTGTGCATATGGTCGTCGGTCACGATGCCTCCCGTCTCTCCCACGGGGATGCCGGCGTTCTCCGCCAGTGCACTCCGCGGCCGGGTGCCGAGCCCCAGGACCACCACCTCTGCGGGAATCGACCCGTCGGGGGTGACGACGGCCTCGACCCGTCCATCGCGATGCTCGAAGGCCTCCACCGGCGCCCCCAGCATCAGCTCGACCCCCGCTTCCCGGAGGGCATCGGCCACGAGGGCACCCATCTCCGGGTCCAGGGTCCGCATTGGTTGCTCCGCCTGCTCGACCAGGGTGACGGGGATCCCCCTCATCACGAGCGCCTCGGCCATTTCCAGTCCGATGTATCCCCCGCCCACCACTACCGCCGAGGCCGGATCGGTCCCCAGGAGTTTCTGGGCCACCAGACCGTCCTCCAGTGTCTGGATGCCCAGGATGCCATCGGCGTCGATCCCCGCGATGGGTGGCCGGAGGGGCTCGGCACCGGTGGCGATGGCCAGGTGGTCGTAGGGCTCGTCGTACTCCCTGCCGCGAGCCAGGTCACGCACGTGGACCCTCCTCGCGTCGGTGTCGATCCCCACGACTTCCTGCAGCGTGCGGGCGTCGATCTCGAACCGTTCACGGAACGCTTGCGGGGAGCGGGCGATGAGCTCCTCGTGCCCCTCCACCAGGCCACCGAGGAGGTAGGGAATCCCGCATGCGGAGTAGGAAGTGAAGCGGCCCCTTTCGAAGGCCGTTATGGCGAGGTCGTCCGCATCCCGACGACGACGCGCCTGCGAGGCCGCGCTCATTCCGGCCGCATCCCCTCCAATGACCAGGAGTCGTTCTGCCATCCAGTGCCTCCGGGGTTCAGGCTCGGTCAATCAGCACTTCTGCGAATTCCAGCGTCTCATCGGCCAGGACGAACGCCGTGGGGGGAAGCCCCTCCGACATCTCCTGCAACCGGTCGTAGTACGCCCGGAAATTCCCCGAGGGCGTTGCCATCCCGAGGAAGACGATATCGGCGTCGGAGGAAGCCGACCGGAGAGTCTCCGAAAACGGGCGGTTGCCGGCCACGATGATGTCGATCCGCACCTCCCCGATCCGGAGGTCCCCGAGGAGCGCCTCCAGCTCTATCCTCGCCTCTTCCGCTGCTTCGTGGGTCTTCACGGCGAGCTTGAGACGGACCTCCGCCTCCTGCCAGTCCACGTTCGACCGGAGGAGATAGGCGAGGACGAGCATGAGCCCTCCATTCGCCTGGAGCCCACCCCACCAGACGTCGATGGTGCGTCGTGCCCCGAACCCCACGTGGTCGGGGTCCCGGATGAGGATCACGTTTCGCTTCTGCTCGTGGAAGTGCTCGATCATCTCGCAGTAGCGGTCCCGACGCTCCACGTGCTCGCTCGTTCCGAGGATCACGGTGTTGGGAATCAGCTTGCCGAAACCGTAGACCTCCACGAGTCGCCTCGCGCCGGTGAAGGGGTCCGGCGCCGTCACCAGCCGGACGAAGGCCTCCACGCCGCGCTGATCGAGGGTGTCCTGGAGCTGGGCCTCGACCTCCGCCTGGCGCTCGCTTTCTTCCGCATCTTCCGGAAGGACGTGGGCGATCGTCACCAGTCCCCGGTTGTGCGTGATGGCGTCCGCGAACTCCACCAGGGGCCACCTCCGGTCCAGCTCCCCGGCGAGAACGAGGGGGTGGGGCCGCCAGTTGCGCGCATCAGCCGCCTCCCCGACCCGCAGGAGCCCCATCCGCACGAGGGCGAGCCACATCCCGTGGCGGACATCACCCCACGTGCTCCGGAGGCCGCGCCTCTGCAGCCAGACGAACGTCGCGATCACCACCACGGCAGCGACGATGGTGGCCACTGCATTGATCAGGAACATGATCAAGAGGCACGCTAGGGCACCGAACATCGACGTGGTCCAGTGCACCCGGAACGCCGGTCGGAAGGAGGGACTCTGGAGGAACCCCTCGACCCCCGCAGCGAAGTTCACGGTCATGTACGCAGTGAGGAAGAACATGGTCAGGACCGGAGCGACCATGTTCAGGTCCCCGAAGAAAATAGCCACCGCTGCGATGCCGAGGGTCACCAACGTCCCGACGCGGGGGGCGTCGTCGTCCCCACTTCCGCGGCCCAGGAAGTGGAAGGGGCGCGGCAGTATGCCGTCCCGGGCCATGGCCTGGAGGACCCGCGGTGCCCCGAGAATGCTCCCCATGGCGCTGGAGAGGGTGGCGCCCATGGCTCCCAGAAGGATGAGTGGCCCCCACCTGGCCATCCGTCGCATGATGAAGGGATCTTCCACCAGGGTGGCGCTGTCCGCCCACATGCTGAGGAAGAAGGGCAGGGTCAGGTAGACCAGGAACCCCACTCCGAGGGCGGCGAAGGTGCCCATGGGGATGGAGCGGGCGGAGTCTCTCAAGTCGCCGGACATGTTCACCCCCGCCTCGATACCCGTAACTGCGGGGAAGAACACCGCGAAGACCACCCAGAACCCCACCGTGACGCTCGTCGGAGCGGATCCCGTGAGGTCCAGGCCGCTCTCCTCCACCGGACCTCCCAGGAAGAAGGAGAGAAGGGACAGCGCAATCACCACCATGACGAAGTACTGGGACCGGATGGCGAGGCTGGCGGAGCGGATCGCGAATCCCGCCACCACGGCCGCGGTGGCGACTCCAACCCAGCGCTGATCCACCGTGGGGAAGACGTCCCCCACGATCTCGGCAAAGCCGAGAACGTACAGGGCCATGGAGAGTGTCAGGGCGAAGTAGAGCGGAATTCCTACCGCTCCCCCCGTCTCGGGCCCCAGGGCGCGGCTGATCATGAAGTAGGCCCCACCGGTCCCCACCTTCCGATCGGTGGCGATAGAGGCCATGGAGAGCGCGGTGAGGAAGGTGACCCCGGAACACATCACCACGATGACGAGGGTGGCGAGGAGCCCCACGTTCCCCACCACCCACCCGAAGCGCAGGTACATGATCACGCCGAGGATCGTCAGGATCGACGGCGTGAAGACCCCTCCGAACGTCCCGAGGTCGGCTCCCTTCGGAGGTCCGGCCGAGCGGTGGTCGCCGGGTGTCACGGAGCCGGACATCTACGAGGATTCCCGGTCCAAGACGGTGCAGATTTCGGCGAAGCTCTTCTTGCGAAGGGCGGCCTTCGGCACCTGCGCATCGGCCGCGGGTCGGCCCACCGGAACGAGCAGGAAGGGGCGTTCCCTGGCGGGTCGGTTCAGGATGCGGTTCAGGAAGCCCATGGGGCTCGGGGTGTGGGTCAGGGTGGCCAGCCCCGCACGATGAAGGGCGGCGATGAGGATCCCCGCGGCCAGGCCCACGGACTCCCTCACGTAGTAGTTCTTCTGTTGCGTGCCATCCGGCGCGATGCCATGGCTCTCGGCGAAGACCGCGATGAGGTGGGGAGCCCGCTCCAGGAACGCCTTCCGGGAGTCGGTGCCCAGCGGGCCCAGGGCGTCGAGCCACTCCCGGGGTGCGCGGCCCGAGTAGAAGTCCTCCTCCTCCTTTTCGGCGGCGATCCGGATTTCCCTCTTGACCGCCGGATTTGAGACAAGGACGAAGTGCCAGGGCTGGCGGTTCGCTCCACTCGGTGCGGAGGCCGCGGCGCGGATGCACTGCTCGACGATCTCCCGGGGGACCGGCTCGTCCGAGAACTCCCGAACGGTTCGGCGTCGCCCCATCTCCTCCGAGAAGGCTCGCGCCCGGTCGAGCATTTGCACGTCGGAACGATATGGATATCCTTCCAGGGGTACGAAATGCGGCCCGGGCACCTCGTCCGCCGTATGGTCTGGATCCATCCGTGTCATCTCGTCACTTTCGACTGGGTGAGTGGTCGCACGTTGCCGCCGGAGGCCTTTGGCGAGCGTACGGCGGCAACGCTACATGTTCTCAACCGGTTCCGAAAGCGCGGCGGCGGGGAACTCATCCTGACCGGGCCGCCGCGAGTCAATCCCAAAGCTAGGGCATGTTCACACTATACGAGGCCGGAGGCCCTCGGCGATGAGCGCGAAGTGGATGAAGGCGGTGAACATGACGTCCAGCTTGTCGAAACGTGAAAAGATGCGGCGGAAGCCCTTGAGCCGGCGGAACAGGCGTTCGATCTCGTTTCTGCGGCGGTACAGCATCCGGTCGAAGCTCCAGGGATGGAGTCGTCCGCGCTTCGGCGGCACGACGGGCGTGAACCCGAGGTCGAGCGCAAGCTGGCGCGTGTTGTCACCTTCGTACGCTCGGTCCATGATGAGAGAGACCGGCGCCTGCGGCGGGGGCAAGCTGCGGAGGAGCTCCCGTCCGGCCGGGGCGTCGTGATGCTGACCGGGGGAGAGCGAGAAGGTCACTGCCCGCCGAGCATCCGCGGCAACCATATGAATTTTGGTGGTCCATCCCCCTCGCGAGCGCCCGATGGACTGCGGACCGTTTTTTTTTCCGCCCCGGTTCCATCGGGATGGACCTTCACGATGGTGCTATCGACGGACAACGTTTCCACGTTGATGCGGATGATCTCTTCCTCCTGCAACGCCGTAAAGACCCGATCCAGGACGCCCGCCTTGGCCCACCGGTTCATCCGAGTGTAGATCGTATGCCAGCGGCCGAACCGCTTGGGGAGCGCCCGCCACTTGCATCCGTTCTCGGCGACGTACAGGATCGCGTTCAGCACCTGCAGGTTCGAGATCGTGACGTTTCCACGCTGCGTGGGAAAGCACCCTTCAATGCGTCGGAACTGCTCTTCGGTGATCATCATGTCGAAAGATAATCACCCACCCGTAGTGTGAACAGGCCCTAGTTGAAACTGGAGCGACCTCCTGACTCAGGCGACGGAGTGCGTGTTGCTATCGAGATGGGTGATCTCGAGTTCCTTCTGGATCGCAGCACGCAGCATGGGGAGGTGGCGGTAGCCGAGTAGCCTCCGGAGCCGGGGCTCGATGTTGAGCAGAGCCGTCGCGAGCCATCGATGCTTCTGGTTCGAGTTTTTCCAGTGGTCGACCCGGCCGCAGCGCTGTTCGGCCTGGGCATTGACGGATTCGAGCACGTTGGTGGTCTTCAGGGATCGGCCCACGAGGGGGAAGACGCCGAGCCGGTGTAGGGCGAGGGAATCCTCGAACCCTTCGTCCAGGCTCGCTACCGCAGACTGGTTCACCTCGGCGAGTTCGGTCCGGATCGCCTTCAGATCCCGCTTTGCCTCCTCGTAGGTAGGCCGTTCGTAGGCACGCTGCATCCGCCCTCGCCAGTACTTCTGCTCCTTCCTCGGCAGATGGGAAGTCACGTTCTCCCGCTTGTGCCACTGGCATCGCTGGATCAACACCTGGCCGGGGAACGCCTTCAGCGCGCCGGAGCGGAGCCCCTTGGCCCCGTCCACCACCACGAGGGCGCCTGCCGACAGGTCCAGCCCCCGATCCTTCAGCGAGCGAAGGAACGACGTGATGACCGCCCCGTTTTCCGTGTCCGTCTGCACGAACCCGAGGAACACCTTGTCGCCCTCCATGGTGACCCCCAGCGCGATCACCATCTGGTCGTCAGCGAAGCTCTTGCCATCCATGAACACGGCCACCACGTCATAGCCGCCCAGGCCCCGCTCCTGGAACTCCTTCAGCTTCGCCTCGGTCGCCTTCTTGAACTCTCGCGAGACCTGTGACTTCGACATCCCGATCGCGCCAGGCACCGCCTCCACCGCTGCCTCGTAGTCTCGGCACGAGATGCCCAACAGCACCTTGCGGAAGAGCCCTTCGTCCACCTCGCCGCTCGAGCCGTGGAGCTGTGCGTAGGAGACCAGCTTCACCTCTCCGTCCTGGTCTCGCACCCGCGGGACCCGGATCGGATGCCGCTGGCCGCCCAGCCGAACCGACCCCGGGTTGCTCCCGTGCCGGTAGCGTCCCTCCTCCGCCTTGCGCCCGTGCCGCGGGCCCGCCAGACGCTCCACTTCCTCGTCCAGCATCCGCCCCACCTCGGCCAGGCCCAGCGGCAGCAGAGCCCGGATCATCTCCACCCGACCGTCTACATCGAGCTCGTCAATCTCCTCCCAGCCGATCCCGTTCGGCTCGCCCAGACGCCGATCCTTCTTGCCCTTCCTCACCAGCTGTGGCATCCTTCCCATCGGTGGCCTCCTTCCTCTTTTTCGGTTCTCGTGGCGTGTCAGCACACCCACGGTACCTGAGGTTGGAGGTCACTTCAATTTCAACTAAAGATGGGACTCCCTCGGCCGCCCGGGCTGCCCGGGCCGGCGTCCGGGGAGAGGGGGACGTCCGGCAGACAGTGCCGGCTCGTTGCGGTAGTCCGTTCCAGCCCCCATCATGACACGGCTATGGATCTGGACCTTTCCTCGAGCCTGATTGGGAGTGACCGCATGAGTCCTGAAGCGCAGAATCCCGGGGGCCCGGCCGAGCCGGCCGGCGCCTCCCGCCTCGTTCCCGCCATCGGTTGGGAGACGTCCCTGGCCCTGTTCCTGGTGGTGGGGCTCTTCGCCGTCTTCGCCGTGCAGATGGGGATCGCCTTCACGTTCAAGACCATCATGGCAACGGCCCACGACCTGATTCTGAACACGGTGCTCTTTCTGATGGGCGTCATGATCGTTGCGGGGGCGTTCACCGCTTTCGTGGCAGAGTTCGGGGTCGTCGCCATCGCGAATCGGGCCCTCGCTCCTCTCATGCGGCCGCTCTTCGGCCTGCCGGGAGCGAGCTCCGTCGGGGTGGTCGCCACCTACCTCTCCGACAATCCCGCCGTCATGCCGCTGGGGACGGATCGAGGCTTCCTCCGGTATTTTCATCGGTGGCAGGTGACCACGCTGGTCAACCTCGGGACCGTCTTCGGAATGGGGCTCATCGTCACCACCTTCATGCTCGCCCAGTCCATCGATGGTCAGTCCCTGGGACGGGCCGTCCTGATCGGGAATGTGGGGGCGCTTCTGGGCGGCATCGTGAGCGTGCGGGCCATGGGGTGGTTCGGGAAGCGGAGGTACGGCAAGGAGGAAATGGCGCTCCCCGCGTCCGACGATGGCCACGATCCCCTCAAGGTCCGTGAAATCAGATCGGGAAATCCGATCCAGAGGGTGCTCCAATCGCTTCTGGACGGTGGTGCAGGCGGGGTGAAGATGGGGCTCGATATCATGCCGGGCGTCGTGATCATCGGCACACTCTTCATGATGCTTTCCTTCGGCATGCCCGAAGGAGGCTACACCGGCGAGGCCTACGAGGGGATCGGCTTCTTCCCCTGGATCGGCGGAATGTTCTCTTTCATCATCGAGCCCCTCTTCGGGTTCTCCGATCCGCGCGCCATCGCGTTTCCCGTAACGTCCTGGGCTTCGGTGGGCGCGGCGCTCGGGATGATTCCCCAGTTCCTGGAATCCGGCATCATCGGGGCGAAGGAGCTCTCCGTCCTCACCGCCATCGGGATCTGCAACGCTGGCTTCCTGAGCACGCACGTGGGGATGATGGACGGGCTCAGGGAGCGCGAGCTCACGACGGTCGCAATTGCGACGCACTTCGTCGGAGGCATGAGCGCAGGTGTGTTCGCTCACTTCCTTTTCCTTCTGCTGGGGTAGAGGAGGTCGATGTACCAGTTCTCCCCCCGCTGACCGGTCACACGTCATGTCTCGAGAAGGGATCCCGGGGATCCCTCGTTCTGCGGTCCTCCTGGGGCCGGGCGGCGTTCCCGTGCCTCCCGCCGTGAGCTACCCCGTTCGGGCGGCTGCCGTCGACGTCGGCTCCAATGCCATCCGCTACGTGGTGGCGGAGGTGTCGGAGACCGGGAAGTACACCGAGGTGGAGAGCGAGCGCCTGGCCGTCCGGCTGGGGGGTGACGTCTTCACGAAGGCGAGGGCTCTCTCACCCACTACGCTCCAGATGGCGGTGGACGCCCTCTCCCGGATCCGTCGTCGGCTCGATGATCTGGGTATCGCCCACTACCGGGCCGTGGCGACCAGTGCGGTGCGGGAGTCCTCGAACGGGGGAGAGCTGGTGGACCGGGTGCGCCGTGAGTGTGGGCTGCACCTCGAAACGATTTCGGGTAGCGAAGAGGCTCGCCTCGTCTGGCTCGCGGTCGGGGACCGGATCCACCTCGGCTCGGACCGCTGGTTCTTGATGGATCTGGGGGGGGGAAGCCTGGAGGTTTCCGTGGTGGACCGCGATGGGATTCTCTGGAGCGAGTCCCACACCCTGGGAACGGTCCGGCTCCTGAACGCGTTCCAGGAGGAAGAGAGACGGGTAGATGGAGAGGACTACCGGGATCTTCTGGAAAGGTATGTGCACGGTCTGAGGGTGCAGGCGGCCATCGCCGACTGGGAACCGGTGGCCACCGTGGCGACGGGTGGGAACATCGAGGCACTGGCAGATCTCGCCGGGGCACCACTCGACGAGGCGACGGGCGTTCCTCGGCTGAGCTTGAAGGAGCTCCGCCGGGTCCTTGGCCAGTTGGTGGGCCTCGACATGGAGGAACGGATCAGCGAACTCGGTCTTCGGCAGGACCGGGCCGACGTCATCGTCCCGGCGGCCGTGGTCTACGAACGCGTCGCAGATCTGGCCGGCGCCGCAGAGATTCTGGTGCCTGGGGTCGGGGTGAAGGAGGGCCTGGTGCTCGACCTCGTGGAAGGCCTTCGGGACTCGACGGGGCGCTCGGGCCGGAGGGAGCGGGAGGTGCACGCCGCAGCACTCGCCCTCGGACGGCGGTGTCGCTTCGACGAAGCCCATGCGCGTCAGGTCGCGGAGCTTTCGCTCTCCATCTTCGACCAGATGGGGGAGCTGCACGGCTTCGGGGAGCGGGAGCGCCTGGTGCTCCTGGCCGCCGCCCTCCTCCACGACATCGGTCAGTTCATCTCCTACAGAAGGCACCACAAGCACTCCATGTACCTCATCGGCAACTCGGAGCTTTCCGGCCTATCTCCAGGTGAGGTGCAACTCGTCGCCGTCATTGCGAGGTACCACCGGCGTGCAGAGCCTCGGCTCGACCACGAGGAGTTCGCACGGCTCTCGGACGGAGGTCGGGAGGTAGTGCGTCGACTCGCGGCGATTCTTCGGGTGGCCGATGCCCTCGACCGGGAGCACGTGGCCAGGGTCTCGTCCCTCGACCTCGTGATCACGGGCACCGAAGCGGTGCTCGAGGTGGAGACCACCGGTCCCCTGGCTCTGGAGGAGTGGGCCCTTCGGAAGAAGGGACGCCTCTTTGGAGAGGTTTTCGGCCGTTTCCCCGCACTCCGCTCATCGGTCACCAGTCGCCCGTAACGATCGTGTCACGGCGCGTCCTTCGGGGGCGCCGTTCCCCCCCCTCCGCAGCTAATCTTCTACACATGGGCACCCTCATCCCCACCGCAGTGCGGCCAGCTTCCGTCCCTGACGGAGCGAATCTCGATCATCCCTCCCTCTATTTCAATCAGGAGCTGGGGTGGTTGGACTTCAACTGGCGGGTTCTGTATCAAGCGCGCGATCCTGCGCTGCCGCTCATGGAGCGGGTGCGGTTCCTGGCCATCACGGCCAGCAACCTGGACGAATTCGTACAGAAGCGGGTGGGGGGGCTGCGGCGGCAGGAGGCCGCAGGCGTCAGCCGCGCCTCTCCTGACGGTAGGAGGCCATCTGAGCAGCTCGGTCTCGTACAGGAGGAGGCCCGGCGCATGCAGAGCGAGATCGATCGGGTCTGGACGGCGGAGCTGAGGCCTCGGCTCCAGGAGGAGGTCGGGATCCGGCTCCTGAGCTTCGAAGAGCTGGGTTCGGAGGAGCGGGAGGCGATGACCGTCCTCTTCCGGGAACAGGTCTATCCGATCCTCACGCCCCTGGCGGTGGACCCGGGCCACCCCTTCCCCTTCATCTCGAATCTGAGCCTGTCGCTCGCGGTCCTGATGCGGCATCCGGAGCGCCAGACAGTTCACTTCGCGCGTGTGAAGATCCCGACGTCAGGGAGCCGATGGATTCGGGTAGGCAGCACGCGCGACACCCGGGACTTCGTGCCCATCGAGGAGCTCGTGCGTCACCACGTGGCCGACCTCTTCGGGGCGATGGAGATCGTCGGGGCGTACCTCTTCAGGGTGACCCGAAATGCGGACATCCGCAGGGACGAGGAAGAAGCGGAGGACCTGCTCGCGATGATCTCGGACGAGTTGCGGGAACGGCGGTTCGCTCCCGTGGTCCGGCTCGAGGTAGAGCGCGGCATGCCGGAACACGTCCGGGGCCTCCTCCTTCAGGAGCTCGAGCTCCCTCCGGAGGACCTCCTGGACGTGGAGGGCACGCTGGCGCTGGAGCACCTGACCGACCTGGCGGATCTCGAGGTGCCCGGCGAGCATCAATTCGAACCATGGGAGCCCGTCGTGCCGCTCCGCCTCACGCACGAAGGGGAAAGCGAGGATGAGGAGGACATCTTCTCCATCATCCGGAAGGGGGACGTCCTCGTGCACCACCCCTATGAGTCCTTCGGAGAGAGCGTACAGCGCCTGGTGGAGGAGGCGGCTGTGGATCCGGACGTCCTCGCCATCAAACAGACGCTCTACCGGACCTCGGACGACTCCCCGATCGTGCGAGCGTTGCAGCGCGCGGCCGGCCGGGGCAAGGTGGTGGCGGTGCTCGTAGAGGTAAAGGCCCGATTCGACGAGCAGAACAACATGGAGTGGGCGCGCGTACTCGAGAACTCCGGCGTCCACGTCACCTACGGCGTCGTGGGCCTCAAGACGCATGCCAAGGTCCTCCTGGTGGTGCGCCGAGAGGAGGGGCGCCCCAAGGTCTACTGCCATATCGGGACGGGGAACTACCATGCGCGGAACGCCCGGGTCTACACGGACCTTGGGCTCCTGACCTGCCACCAGGAGATCGGAGCCGACGTGGTGGATCTTTTCCACTATCTCACCGGTCACGCTCCCGATCAGAGTTATCGGCGGCTCATCGTGGCGCCGAGCCACATGCGGTGTCGGTTCGAGGAACTCATCCAGCGCGAGATACGCAACGCGGAGGAGGGTCGCAGGGCGCGCATCGTGGCGAAGATGAACGCCCTGGACGATCCCGGCATCATCCGGCTGTTGTATCGGGCGTCACGGGCCGGGGTCACGGTCGACCTCGTGGTGCGCGGACATTGCCGGCTTCGCCCGGGCCTCCCGGGGTACAGCGAACACATCCGCGTTGTGAGCCTCATCGGTCGTTTTCTCGAGCACGACCGGGTCTTTCTCTTCCAGAATGAGGGTAACCCGGAAGTGTTCATCGGAAGCGCGGATTGGCGAACCCGGAACCTGAACGAACGGGTGGAGGCCATCGTTCCGATCCTCGAGCCCGAGCTACGGGTGCGGATGATCGACCTCCTCGAGTCGGCGTTGGAGGACAACCAACTCGCGTGGGAGCTCGGACCGGACGGCCGCTACACGAGGCTTCGTCCCGGCCCGAACGATCCTCCTCGCAACCTCCACGCCCGCCTGATGGCGGAAACGCGAGCGCGCCGTGAGGGAACTACGGGACTGGTGGGGGTTGTCTGAGGCTAAAGCGCTGCGCCCGAGGCCGGCTGCGGCCTGACGGGAGTGCGATGATGACGGGTGCCGATCCGGTGCACCCGCGGATCGGCGTCCGGGCTACCATGCTCTGCCTCCTCCTCCTGTCCGGGGCGCTCCCAACGGTGGTCCCCCCACTTCTTCAACAGCGCTTCTAGTGCCCCCGCACCGAAGCCGGTCGGAGCCCATTCTCCAGCGCCAGAAGGGACTCCTTCCGGGCGAGGCCCCCTCCGTATCCGCCGAGTGAACCATCTGCGGCGATGACCCTGTGGCACGGAATCACGACGGCGATGGGATTTCGTCCATTGGCCGCCCCGACTGCCCGCACCGCCCGGGGGGAGCCGAGGGCAAGTGCCACCTCCCCATAGCTCCTCGTCTCGCCGAAGGGGATCGTCAATAGCACCGACCAGACACGCCGCTGGAAGGGGGTTCCGGTCGGGGCGAGCGGAATCTCGAAATGCTGCCGACGCCCGGCGAAATATTCGTCGAGCTGCAGACACACCGCACGGAACGGCTCCGCGTGTTCCTCCGCAGCGTCGCCGATGACCGGGGGATGTCTCCCTCCGGGAAGGTGCAGTCCGGTCAGGGCCTCCCCGTTCGACGTGAGGAGGAGTTCGCCCAGGGGGCTCGGGTGGATGTGATAGAGCGCAGGTCCGGTCATGGTTCGTGGGGGTCCGGGAAAGGGAGGGTGCGCAGTCGACCTCCGCGCGGCGTGCCGGTCGGCCCGTTCGATCTCAGAATGCATCCCGAACAGCAAATAGGAAAGGCCCTATCGGTTCGGCCGGCGGTTCCGTGTGTCCGTGTGACTACCGGTAGTTCCCGAACGTGAGTTCCACCCCGAAGTCCTCTCCCTTGAGGAAGGCGATCACCTCCTGGAGGGCGTCCCGCTCCGGGCTGGTCACCCGCAGCTCGTCGCCCTGGATCTGCGCCTGCACCTTCTTGAGCTTCAGAGCCTTGATGCGCTTCACGATCTCCTTGGCCGTGTCCTGGGGGATCCCCTGTTTGAGCGCCACCACTTGGCGGGCCCGGCCGAGGGAGCCGTGTTCGATCTGTCCGGGATCGAGGTTCTTGAGTGGTACTCCCCGTCGTGCCAGCTTGGAGACGAGCACTTCGTAGAGAGCCTTCAGACGGTACTCATCGTCGGCTTCCAGGCGCACCTCGCCGGCGTCCACGTCGAGTTCGAGCGAGCAGTTCGTGCCCTTGAAGTCGTATCGCTGCGCGACCTCCTTGTGCGCCTGGTTCACCGCATTGTCGACCTCGTGCATCTCGACGCCGGTCGAGACGTCGAAGGAGTGGTTCTTCGCCATGGAGCCTTCCTTGAAAGCGTGGGTTCGATGAGGAGGAGGTTGAACAGAGATGAAAACGAATCCGGTCCGGACAGGACAGGGTCGCGGCGGGCTTCATGAATGTATCGCGTCGGTCCCGGGAGCTCATCCCCCTTCGCCGGGCAGGATCACGACGCCAACCCGCCGGGAGTCGTAGGATATGTGTATTCATCATATTATGGCGGTGAGCCCCGCCTTCTTGCGAAAGGTGGTTCTCCCCGGAGCGGCCCTCCTCCTGGCAGCCGTCGTCGCGTGGTTCGTCCTCATCCCCTGGCCTTGGGGCCTGAGGAGTGGCCCCGTCGGTCCGACCGCGCTGATGGAGCAGAGGCTCGAGGAGGCCGAGGCGCGAGGCGAGACGCTGGAGCTCCGTCAGGACTGGGTCGCCCTGGACGCCATCTCCCCCAACTTGGTCCGCGCGGTGCTGGTGGCCGAGGACGACAGATTCCGGGAGCACGGCGGGATCGACTGGCTCGCCCTCGCCGAGGAGGTGCAGTGGGAGGGAGGGGACACCTTCTCCTGGACCTCATCCGAGGACCGCGCCGCGCTCCGTCGCGCCCTCCGCACGGTCTGGGGGGAGCGGGACGAGCTGCGCGGGAGGAGCACCATCACGCAGCAGCTCGCCAAGAACCTCTACTTCGGCACGAACCGGACACTCCTTCGGAAGGGGATGGAGCTCGTGGTCTCCCGCAGGCTGGAACGCGTGCTCGAGAAGGATCGCATCCTGGAGATCTACCTGAACGTGGCGGAATGGGGACCGGGAGTCTTCGGGGCGGAGGCGGCCGCACGGACCTACTTTGGAAAGGGTGCCGGCCAGCTCACGCTATTCGAGGCGGCCACCCTCGCCGCCACGCTCCCACATCCCCTCACCTCGAACCCGCACCGGGCCCCTGCCCGCATGGAGTGGCGCCGCAACAACCTCATGGGCCGGCTGGTGCCCACCCCGGAGGTGGACGTTCCCGAGATCCTGCCGGGCGACTCTCTCCTCAGCGTTCGGTAAACGACTGCAGGAGCGTCACCAGATCCGCCACCTGGTCTTCGGAAAGGTGGTCGAAGGAGCGCTTCCGGACGTCCGGATCGGCCCGCTGGGGGTCTGTCACCCAGTACCGGAGGACCTCCGCGGAGTGTCGGTCGCCCACCCCGTCCAGGGGGTAGCGGGGGCTTCCCTGGCCGGCAATGGAATGGCAAGACGAGCACCGTTCTGCCTGGTAGACGGCCCACCCGCGCTCGAGCGCGGGATCGACCTCCCCCGGCGCCTCACCCTCGGGAGCCAGAAGAACCCACGGGGGCTCAGGTGCCCCGACGGTGCGCAAACCGGGGTGGTTCACGAGGGCGAAAAGCACCGCTGCGAGGAAGATCAGGATCCCCGTGTTGGTGGCGGTGATGGCGGCTGCGGTCTCGCGATTCATGAGGCTTCCCGGATTAGAAGGCTGTTGAAGAAGTGGGGGGACCACCGTTGGGAGCGCCAGGGACCCGAA
>JBBDRS010000028.1:0-5141 GCA_040905325.1 Gemmatimonadota bacterium | reverse complement strand
GGGGGGGCGCGCCCCGCCCCGGCGCCCCTCGACCCTTCCCTCGAGGACGGTGAATCCCTTTACCGGGCGCTCGCGGGCCATCCGGACCGCTCCGGGATCGAGCTCGATCCCCACCGCCCTCGCCCCGTGCCTCGCCATCCTCCGCCCGTAGATCCCGACGCCGCAATAGGCGTCCACGACGCGCTGTCCGCGGGGAGCTCCCAGTTCCCGGAGCGCGAGGTCGTGCAGCTCCATCGCCGCATATCGGTTCACCTGGAAGAAGCCGCCGGGGTCCACCGTGTAACGCTCCCCGTACCAGACCTCCTCGAGACCGGTCTCTCCGGCCAGGAGCCTGGCCGGGTCGCCCCTCTCCTCCCGATGCCAGATGGCCCTCAAGTCGGGCACTCGACCCAGAAGGTCGGCGGCGTGCCCGCGGGTGCTCTCGCTGGTCCGACCGCCCTCCACCAGCAGGAGCACACCGTCATCGCCCAGGCCGCGGAGCGTGAGCCGGAGCTCCGGGCCTGGAGGGAGGAGCGCCGCGCCCTCTCCCCAGGCGGAACGGAGGGCATCCCAGACCACGGGGATCGGCGCTTCGGGAAGAAGGCACCGACCGTCCACGTCCAGAATCCGGCCGGGATCGTGAAGCTCGTGGAATCCGGCGATGACCTCGGGTCGGGCGACGTCCCCGGATGCGGAGCGCGCCCTCTCGTTCCCATGTAGACGCCTCAGGGTGAAGCTGACGCGGTTGCGGTAATGCAACTCGCGTGGGGATGCGTGCGTTTCGGGGGTGGGGATGAGTTCTCGTTTTCCGATGCGCTGGAGGGCGTTCACCACGAGGGCGGCCTTCGCCTCGAGTTGGCCGTTGTAATCCAGGTGCTGGAGAGAACATCCGCCGCATCGGTCATAGAGCGGACAGGGGGGTGGCCTCCGAGCGGACCCCTCCTGCTCCACTGATACCAGGCGACCCCTGGCCCAGCGCTTTCGGACGCGACTGGGACGGACGTGTGCGAGGTCCCCGGGAGCCGTCCGGTGGACAAAGATCACGCGGCCGTCCGGGAGTTTCCCGACGCCCTCTCCCCCTGAGCCGATGCGGTCCACCCGGACCTCTACCGGCGTTCCGCGTGCGGTCAAGGCGTGCGCCCCTCGAGCTGCCAGGCAGAAAGGTTGCGAGCGTCGGCGTCGGGACGGATCCGGGGAGGAGACAGGTCACGCCGTCGCTCCACCTCCAGTAGGGCCCCGAGGACCGCAGCGGTTCGAGGGTCCCGTCCGGTCTCTCCCGGGCGTGATCCCGTCACCACCCGGGGGTGCGCATCCACGTATCCGATGTCGAGCCGCCCCGCCCGGAAGTCGGCTTCCTCCATCACGCGGCGATGGAAGCCGACCGATGTCTCCACACCGGTGATGAGGAGCTCGTGCAGCGCTCTGGCCATGCGCTCGACGGCCTCCTCCCGGGAGGGCGCCCAGACCACGAGCTTCCCGAGGAGGGAGTCGTAGTGGAGACCCACCTCCGTCCCCTGCTCGATCCCGCCGTCCCACCTCACCCAAGGCCCCGACGGAGGCGCGAAGAAGTCGATTGTACCGCTGGCCGGGAGGAACCCTCCGGCGGGTTGCTCTGCCGTGATGCGGCATTCGAGGGCATGACCCCGAAGTCGGATCCCGTCCTGCGCGAAGGGCAGGCGCTCCCCCCGAGCGATCCGGAGTTGCCACTGCACGAGGTCGATGCCCGTGACCATCTCGGTGACGGGATGCTCGACCTGGATGCGCGTGTTCATCTCGAGGAAGTGGAACGCCCCGTCCTGGTAGAGGAATTCGACCGTTCCCGCTCCGCGGTACCCGACCGATTCGGCGGCCCTGACCGCCGCCGACCCCATAGCCTCGCGCTCCTCCGGCGAGAGGACACTCGAGGGAGCCTCCTCGATGAGCTTCTGATGGCGTCGCTGTATGGAGCACTCACGCTCGCCGAGGTGCACGACGTTCCCGTGGGTGTCGCCGAGGAGCTGCACCTCGATGTGCCGGGGGCGCACCAGAAAGCGTTCGAGGTAGACCGCACCGTCGCCGAACGCGGCCGTCGCCTCCCGTCGGGCGGCTGCCAATGCCGACTCGAGCTCGCGCGGCCCCTCGACTGACCGCATTCCCTTCCCCCCGCCTCCTGCGGACGCCTTGATGACGAGGGGATAGCCGATGTCCTCGGCGGCCGCCAGGGCGTCATCCAGATCGCCCACGGGCTCCACGGTACCGGGCACGATGGGCACTCCGGCCTCTCGCATGCGCCGGCGGGCCTCCGTCTTGTCACCCATGGCCGCGATCGACGAGGACGAAGGCCCCACGAACACCAGCCCGGATTCTTCCACCAGGCGTGCGAAGTCCGCGCGCTCCGCCAGGAAGCCGTATCCCGGGTGCACCGCGTCGGCCCCTGAGCGGAGGGCGACCTCCACGAGAAGGTCCCCTCGTAGGTAGCTCTCGGCCGCCGGTGCAGGACCGAGGCGATACGCCTCATCCGCAAGCAGCACATGGGGTGCCTGGCGATCGGCATCGGAGTAGACCGCCACGCTGCGGAGCCCGAGCTCGCGGCAGGCTCGGACCACACGCACGGCGATCTCGCCCCTGTTGGCGATGAGTACGGACTCCATCAGCGTGACCTCCACGGGACCGGGGGAGGGTTCAATGGCTCTCGCCTGCGAAGACGACCTCGGTTCTGGTACCGTCCCACTCGATCGTCCGGATCTGGCTCGCGTACATGGCGCCGCTTCCCACCAGCGTGAAGCGGAGGGTGCCGGCTGGAGGAGATTGTCCCCCGCTTTCGGGATCCGGCTCTACGACCAGGGTCCGGCGATCGTCGTCCCAGGTCATCCTCGTCCAGGAGTAAGCGCCGTCCTCGTAGTCGAAGGATTCCCCGTCGTCCCGATACCATCGGTAGCTCCCGTCGTCCCCGGGGTAGACGTGGATGTTGGTGGGCTGGTCGACGACCTGACCCGTATGTTGTCGGACCGGATCGAGGGGGAGGATCGTGCCGGCCCGGACATAGAGGGGAATCGTCCCGAGGTCCACCTGGCGGGTGACCTCCCGCCCTCCCTCCACGCGCTCGTTGGTCCAGAAGTCGTGCCACTCCCCTCCGGGAAGGTAGAAGGTGCGGGACGTGGCACCCTGTTCGTAGACCGGGACGACGAGCATGTCCCGCCCCCAGAGAAACTGGTCATCCAGCCCGGCGGCCGCGGGGTCGTCGGGGTAGTGGAGCCACATGGGCCGCATGGGAGGTACTCCCGACTCCCGCGTTTCGGCGAAGAGGGTGTAGTTGTAGGGCAGCATGCGGTAGCGGAGGTGCAGGTACTCGCGCACGATGGGCTCCACCAGCCCGTTGCGGAGTTCTTCCGGGAAGGGATAGCCGTCCTCGAAGGCGTCGGAGAACTGATCCACCTCCGCCGGTCCCAGCTCGGCGGTATTCCACCCCCATGGAAGGCGCAGATGCCATCCCCGGCCGTGAGCCCTGAGGTTCACCGTGAAGGTGGAGAACTGAAACCATCGGGCATACAGCTCTCCGGTGAGCTCGCGGGAGGGGAGAAATCCGCCGACGTCCACTCCCCAGAAGGGAGAGAGACTCACCACGTGGTTCAGGGCCACGGGGATCTGCGTCCGCAGGGTCTCCCAATAGCTGTCCGGGTCGCCGGACCATATCAGGCCGCCGTGCCGGTGGATCCCACTGTACCCGGTCCGATGGAATGTGAAGGATCTGGTTCCCTGGGTGAGCCGCGCCCCCAGGTCGTACATACGATGACGAGCGAGTCGGGCCTCGGGCGAGTTTCCCTCTCCCCCGTCCGGCCACCAGGCGTCCACACCGGCTTCCACGATGGGAAGGTGTCGAGCCCAGTAGTTCGCCATGTGGAGTTCATCGTCAGGGTCCACCCCGGCCTGGTCCACCGTGGTGCCGTAGAGTCCGATGGGGGGATTGTAGTTGTGCATCACGACCCTCAGGTCCAGGTCGTGGAGGGACGAGATGATCCTCTCGGGCTCGTCCCAGATGAGGTCGTTCCACTCGAAGCCGCCCGCTCCCATGTTCACGTTCCAGCCGGAGGGGGTGAAGCCCGTTCCGAGATAGATCACCGCGTCGATGGGGAGGGCGCGGTCCCGGAAGGTGTGGGCGACGCGCACCATCTGGGTGGGATCGTCGATGGTCCGGTGCGACTGCATGTACCCGAGGGACCAGAGGGGGGGCATGGGGGTTCGTCCGGCCACCGCTCGGTACTCCGAGAGCGCCTCGACCGGGTCGTCCCAGGCGGTCACGAGGACCCGGAGGGTCTCGTGCCGGACGGAATCGGAGGGGATGAACGCACCCCGGTCCTCGGCCTCCAGATCGAAGGCGTTCTCCCGGTGCATGGGATGGTGAACGAAGAGGGACCAGCCGTCGGCCCCAATCAGCATCGGGGCGGCCACTCTGGAGCCGTGGGTCGGTCGCTCATACGTCCCCCAACCGTCGCGCATCTCGTGCCGCACGCCCCGGCGGTCGAACTGCGGCCCACCCTGACCGAGCCCGTAGACGGGTGCACCGGTCTCGAAGTGCATCGCGGGCTCGGTGTCATCCGGCCACGAGAGCGACTGAGCCACCGAACCATCCGCCCGTCGAAGCACTACGCGCAGGGGCGCCGCCCGGATCTCGAGCGAGATCTCGCCCAGGTCCATATCTACGGGACCATCGAGCTCGCGCCCGGTCCATAGGACTTCGCGGGGATAGTCGATGAGGACGAGGGATTCGGGCGGTTCCAGCGCCGTTCCGTCCGCCTGGATGGGAGAGAGCTGCACTTCGATGGTGAGGTCTGCCGCCCGCGACACGGTCAATTCGGCCGGGGCGCCTCCATAGCGGATCTCCTGGGCCGTGGCACCAAAGGGCCATGCTCCCACGACGAGGAGGAGAGCGAGGTGGCGGACCATCCGATCGGTTCCGGCGGGGGTCGGGCGCTTGGTGCTCATGGGGCGCGTCGTGGTGAGAAGGCGGGAGAACGGCAGGTCCGGAGCAACGCGCCCGATCCGTCGTCCGATGGATCGAGCCCGCAGTTCGGGCCCTGAGGTGCCGGATACCATGGGCCCGAAGGGGGGGCCGGTCAAGCAAAGAACTCTCTAGAAGGCTGTTGAAGAAGTGGGGGGACCACCGCGAAGGGGTCTTGCGCGTC
>JBBDRS010000027.1:0-5621 GCA_040905325.1 Gemmatimonadota bacterium | reverse complement strand
CGGCGAGTGGGCCTTCGGGGACGGTACGGCCGTCCTCGCGGGCGTCCTGAGTGAGCTGGTCCGTGAGGAGCGGCAACTCCAGGGGGTCGGTCTCCTCGCCCTCCGCGTCCACCACCTCGACGATCCAGAGGTCTGGTGCACCTGACGAGCGGGTCACTGTGCCCAGCAGGGGGATGGCCTGGCCGTCCTCCGTCAAGCGCACTACCGGTGTAACCTCGTAGCCCAGAGCCGTGAGAAGCCGCTTGAGTACGTGGCGCTGCCCTCGGATGCGCGACTCGGGGTCCCTCGTGCCTTCCAGGCGGCTCCGCATCTCGAAGTAGCGCCTGCGAAGCTTCCCCACCTGCTCCCAGGGCGGCGAAATGTCCTCTTCCTTCTTCGCCCGCCGCCACTCCTTCAAGACGTCCCGCAGATCCTTCTCGAGGATCTCGTGAAGGTAGTGGGTGGTGTAGAACTCGTTCTCGTTGTGGATGCCGGTGAGATCCATGGCCATGGGTGACCCTCAGTGCGCGTGGATCAGGGCGGCCACCACCTGAAGGTACGGCCGGTCCTCAGTCGTCATCGTGTCTTGAACCCACTCCAGATAGTCGTCGAAGATGCGGTCGATCTCTCGTCGCCGCTCGTCCTTCCCCTGGCGCTCCGCCGGACTGAGGTCGTCATCGAATCGGAGGTCGAGCTGCCGGACCTGCCGCTCTCGAAGACGTTCGAGCCCACGGAGCTCGGCGTTGAGCTTCTCGTTGATCCGTTCCTCGAACTCCTGCCGCCGGTGAAGCATCCATGCACGGCCTTCGTCCACCGCCCGGCGGAGAAGCCCCTGAAGGATCTCGTCGTCCATGAGACGGGTCGGGTTGGGGATGGACCGCCGTCCCAGCGCCGTCCGATCGAGCAGCGACGGGAGTTCCTCGATACTGCGAAAGTCCTCCCCTTCGAACCGAGCACCGAACCAGCGGTGCACCAGAGGCTGCCCCTTGCGGTTGGGTACCACTCCCGACAGAAGTAAGACCGTCTCGCCCGCCTCCAGTCCGTGGGAGAGGGCGAGCACGGGGGCCTCGTGCCGGCCGAAGGCGGCCAGGACCTTGTCGTTGACCCATTGGACGACGGGGTGCAACTCCCAGAGGTATTGTCGCCGGGGCCAGGTGGCTTCGTTCTGCCGCGCGCTGCGGATCTCCCTCTGGATCTCGTCCTTCCGGCCCGACAGGATGAAGGACCCCTGCTCAGGGAAGGCCTCGGGCGGCAACAGCTCGAAGCGCTCGGCAAGATCCTCGGGAGCAGTAAGGTCCACGCGCTCTTCGTCGCCGTAGCACGTGAACTGGATGGTCTGCCTCGTGTCGAGGTGCTCGAGGGCAGAGCACAGGTACGAGAAGTCCGACGGAAAGAGGCTCGGCATGGAGGCCGTGCGTTGGACGGCGGATCCCCCGGTGGGTGGCGGGTCCTCGCCCATGAGGAGCCGAAGCGGATCGAAGGGGAGATCCTTGGGCTCGAGCTCCGACTCGAACGCTTCGGCCGTGCGTCCCTCCTCCATGGCGCGAGCGGTGATGCGTTCTTCCTCTTCCACGTCGTAAACACCCATCAGAGCTCTGGGGTCGCCGATGTTCTCGGCGGCCTGCTTGTCCTTTTCCACAAGCACCTCGAGGATCCGTGTATCACCGCGGATCTTGGGGACCTGACTCTCCGTGACGAGGTACCGGATCAGAGGCTTCTGTTCCTGGCCGTAGCGGTCGATGCGTCCGTTCCGCTGCTGGAAGACCATCAGCGACCAGGGTACGTCGAAATGCACGAGGCGGTGCGACAGGTAATGGAGGTTGATCCCCTCGGACGCCACGTCCGAAGCGACGAGGAGGCGCACGGCTGCCTGCTCCCGGCCGAACTCCTCCACCACCCGTTGCTGGTCCACGTCGCTCATGCTCCCGTGGAGGATCGCAACCTGCTCGTCGTCCAGCTCCAGGTCGTCCTTGAGCTGGCTCGCGAGGAAGCGGAGGGTCTCGATACGCTCGGTGAAGACCACCAGGCGGTCCTTCGGGTCGGAGGCGTCCCAGGCGAAGGCGGCGTGTTTGTCCTGGAGCAGGCCAAGGAGCCGCTGGTACTTGCTGAAGCGTGTTGGGCCGACCTTGTCAACATCCCGGAGCAGGGTGTGGAGCGCGTCGATATCGCTTCGGTAGTCTTCCACATCCTCCCTTCGTTCCAGCCGCTGGATGCGGTTCCTGATGGTTTCGGCGCAGGCCATCGGGGACGAGAAGAGTGCCTTGCTGAGGGTCGTCTTGAAGAGATGGGAGCCCCCGCGTCGCGCGTCCAACCGGCCGAACTTGAGGTCTGCCAGCTGCCCATGGACGTGTTCCTCGGCCTCCGACGCGGTCGCCCGAACGACGCCGATCTCACGATGCTGGAACGCGGTCGACACCTGGTCCTGAATGTCCTTCTTGAAGCGCCGGATGAAGAGCCCCTGGATGTCCTCCGGGCCATAGTTCTCGGGATCGGCTATGGCCGTGTGATCCAGCATGTTCATCAAGGAGGCAAAGCTCCGAGCCTTTCCGTCGTGGGGCGTTGCCGAGAGCATGATCAGGGTGTCGGACCTGCGGGCCAAAAGGCGGGCCAGCTTCGTACGTAGGGATCGGGTGCCCCGGTCTGCGACGTTCTGGGCCTCGTCCAAGACGATGATGTCCCAGTGTGCGTTCTCGATGAAGGTGCGGTACTCGGCGTCCTGCTTCAGGGTGTCGATGGAGATGATGGTTCGGTCGTAGCGGTAGAACGGGTTGTGGTTCGTCGGAAGGTCCCTCCGAATACGCTGGATTCCGGCCGAGTCCAGGCGCACCAGCGGGATGGTGAACCGACTCCACATCTCCTTCTGGAACTGGGTGAGCATGCTCTTCAGTGCGACCACCAGAATCCGCTTCCCTTTGCCGCGCTTGATGAGCTCGCTCATCAGGATCCCCGCCTCGAGGGTCTTTCCCAGGCCCACCGCGTCCGCGATCAGGATCCTCTGCCGGGGCTGCTCGAGAGCCTGCAGCGCCGGGTCGAGCTGGTACGGCACGAGATCCATGGCGGCCCGGTGCCCGACGTAGAGGCGCTCGTCGGTGGGGGGAGCCTGGCGGAGAAGGGCCTCCATGTAGAGGAGCGACGTCCGGTAGTTCGGAGAGTCGTCGGAAACCAGGCGAGTGGCGGCGGGATCCAGAACCTCGACGGAGCGTTCGATCTCCTCCAAGAACGTGGCTTCCTTGTCTCGGACCAGTTCCGACAGTCCGACTACGCGGAGGACCTGACCGCCGGTGGAGGTTCGATCCACTCGCCGCACCAGCCATTCGGCGTCGCGGATGAGGACCTTTGCTCCGGGAGCGATGACTTGGGTCATGGAGGTCGGATGGGGGACGGGCTGAAGGACGCTGCGAAGCCGAAGCCTACAAGCAGTCGCGAACAGAGGCGAACGTACAAGGTGATAAGGCTACCGGACCAGAGCCCGCGCGGGGGCAGGTGCCCCCCTCGGTACGGTGGTCAGGGCGTTGCTGAAGGAGGGCAGCGCGTGCGCGCCGCATTTCGCACGAAATGTCCGAAGGCGGAGGAGACTCAGAGGCTGGCCCGAGCGTGCCTCCAGCAACGGTCCGTCCCCTCCGTCCTCCAGTTCCAGCAGATCCGCGTGCCGATGCGTTTGGTGCAGCGGCGCTCAGGGGGTGGGCGTCCTCCTTTCCTTCGGCCGGCATGCCCGCACAACCAACGAAGCGGTCCCCGGTCGCCGCCCATGACCCTGGGGTGGACGCCGGGCCATCGGAGTTGCTTCGCCCGTCGACGAAGTCTCCGTAGTTCAGAGAGGATCTCCTCATACTCGTCGGGGTGGTGTCGCCGGATCCACCGGTCGATCTCGCGATCGATTATCACGCGATGTTTCGGACCTCCATAGAGGTCCAGCCGGTCGATGTTGCGTGGGATGTGTCCGAAGCCCCGTCATGGCGCGGTCTCTGCGAGTTTGGCCGCTGCGAACCCCCCTCGTACGATCGATGGTCGGGGACGTCACGTCTGCCGGTCACTTTGCAGCGGCTCCAGCGAGGGCCTTCAACCGGGACTCGAGCTCCTCCTGGTGCTTCTCCACCTGGTACTCGACCACGTCGGCCCGGTAGGGTAGGCGCTGTGCGTGACCGTAGATCCGGTCCACGAGCTGCGCGCCGCCGTGGCCCATCTCTTTCTGGACCTGGAAGCGGGACACTTCCACGTAGTCCCACGCCTGCTCATCGGCAGGGTCCATCCCGGGCCGGATGATCCTCTGGACCGTCTGCAGACGGGCGCTGCAGTAGGTATGGCGGAAGGCCCTTGTCCGGACCTCCCCTGCTTCCATGCCGCATAGCTGACCCATCTGGTCCAGGCTCTTCCGCAGGTCGCCGACCATGCCCCCGTCGGCATGCGTGAAGATGAGCCCCGACGTGCGTGGCGCATCGCGCTCGTAGAGCCACGTCTGGAGGATGTCACGGAGCTGCGGCCACAGTGGCACGGTCCGTACGCTGGTGCTGGTCTTCAAGCCGCGGTGAGGGTTGGGCCGGAAGTGAAGGATGCCGCGATCGAAGCTCACGTCCTCGACTTCCAGGCCGAGGACCTCCGCCCGCCGCCCTCCGGTGAGGAGGAATGTCGCGACGATGGGATGGAGGCCGGGTGTCGCGGTAGCTCTGTTGCCCTGGCTTCCGGGATCGCCGCCCCGGTCTCGGTCGAGGATCCGGGCTGCCTCGAGGAGGAGTGCGGCCTCCGGAACCTCGAAGAACTTCGCCTCGCCCCGACTGTACCCTGTCGGCTTCTCCTGGAGCGCTGAGACGGGGTTGTAGCCGGGTGGGACGTACAGACCCTCCTGGGCACGGCCGTAAAGGCCCGAGAGCGCGTTCAGGTAGTGCCTGACCGTACCCGGCTTCCGACGCCCACCCTCGGCGAGGTCCTCGCTCCAGCCACGAACGTCGTCGGCCACGATCGTACCCGGATCCCGATGGGCGCCGAAGTGCTTGATCGCAGCGGCGAGTCGGGACTCAAGATCACTGAGGTGGGACTCCGATGTCTTGCCCGCCTTGGCTTTCAGAATGAGATGGTGCCGGACCAGCTCTGCGAGCGTCGTGCTACGCTGCCGGGGAGCGCCGCTCCGTCCCTGACGCTTGCCCTTCAACTCCTCGAGACGCCTGGCGAAGAGAGCGTGGGCCCGTCCCGGGTCGGTTGTGCCCCAGGTCTCCCCAGGCTCGCTCAGTGCCTCACGGCCGCCGCCCTCCTTTCGATACTCTCGGAAGTCGGCGTACGCACGTCCGTTGCGCCAGTAAATCTGTGGCCCTCGGTTCCGGCTTCCCTTCCTTCGTCCTTTCCTCTGTCTCGACACGAGCGGTTCCTCACGGTTGACCCGGAGGTGCGGCGGCGGTCAGATTTAGGCCGCGCCAGCCTACGGGCTGGACTCGTTAGGGCGACTCCGGGTTAGAAAATGAGTCCGGGGCCGCTCTTCCTGCACTGCGAGGATGGTGCAGCATTCTCCCCCAGACAACTGTTGTTGTCTCAGTTTTAGGCACAGTGTAGGGGTAACGAAAAGGTCGGCTACGATCTAAGTGTCTGTAGGATAGTAACTTCGGGGCCATAGCTCAGCTGGGAGAGCACCTGCTTTGCAAGCAGGGGGTCGG
>JBBDRS010000026.1:0-120171 GCA_040905325.1 Gemmatimonadota bacterium | reverse complement strand
ATCCAACGGAAAGGTACGTCGCCTCGCTTTTTACACACCCCCTGATCCTACCTCAGCCAAATTTGAATGCCATGCAACTCTTGAGAATCCAAACCTCCTGGGATTTCGACGAGATCGAGTTCCAGCACTGCCCCGTATGTGGAGCTTCACGACCAAGATCACGACGGAGATGTGGGCGAGGTTGCCCGAGCGTTCGCGGGTGTAGCCTTCCACTGCCTGTCGGCAGCACCCAGGAAGGAGCCGCCCGGCCCTCGTCCCAGGTTCAGGCTCAACAAGCCGGCATCCTGCCCGGCCACGATGATGGTGGGGTGGGGTTTCTCTTCTCGGACCCTACCTCGGCTGACGAAAACCTTTGAATACACAGATGTCGTCCAGCTGTCGGGTGAACCGCCAGCCCCTCTCAAAGCCTTCCGGACTCAACCTGCCAGCCCCCCTCCGCTAGCCCCCTGAGCACCCAGTCCACCACATCCACGAAAGCTCCCCGGCAGCCATGGCTGTCCAGTGCCGAGAGCTCCGGAGACGCGGACTCCGTGAATGCGCATGACCCACCGTTGACGCACCTTGCCTTGAGGCACATCACCTGCGGGAGAGGGGCCGTTGTGCCTGCCGCACTAGGCCCGGCGCACCCCAGACGAGTCGGACGATGCGATCCCTCGCCCGGACTCCGTGCCAACGTCAGTCCTTCCCCCTACCTTCCTCGTACCATGCCTTCGACCCTCGCTTGGCTCGACCACGACGCCTCCGCGCACGAGCGGACCAAGCGCCAACTCGGACGCACCCCGATCACCTTGCAAGCTGCGATAGCGTCGCCCAACCTCCGCGTGGCCGACCGAGTCAACCCGACGTCCCTCGAGCAGCGAACGGAGCCAACCCGATGGATGCAGATACCCTGGAGCTTCGGAAGATCTTTCGAAAGGACACCCGCTACGAGGTTCCCATCTTCCAGCGGCCCTACGTGTGGAACGAGGATGACCATTGGCAGCTCCTCTGGGACGACATCCTCGAGGTCGTCGAGGAAGTGCTCGAACGGAGAAGGCGAGGGGATGAGAATGGCCAATCCCTCCGGCCGCACTTCCTCGGCGCGATGGTGCTCGAGCAAATCCCGACCCCCACAAGGAAGCTCGATCAGCGCCAGATCATCGATGGCCAGCAGCGGCTCATCACCCTCCAGATGCTACTCGCCGCGGGCAGGACCGTGGCCCAGGAGCTGAAGATCGAGAAGCAGGTCTACTACTTCGATCGCCTCCTCTACAACGATGACGAGGTCATAGAGAACCCTGAGTTCAAGGTGAAGCTGTGGCCGATCGAGCCGGACCGGAACGCGTTCCTGAAAGTGGTCGCTCCCGAGCTCCTCGACGGTTCGCAGCGGCCGGACGACGGGCATCGGGTACTTGCGGCCTACAAGTTCTTCGAGGCGCAGATCAAGGAGTGGGTGACGGAAGAAGGGGAGAATGAACACGCCGCGACCCAGCGGCTCGACGCGCTGACCACCACGCTTTGGGACCACCTGCGGATCGTCGTCATCGACCTCGACAAGGAAGAGGACGACTCTCAGATGATCTTCGAGACGTTGAACGCGCGGGGCACGCCCCTCCTGCACGCTGACCTCATCAAGAACCACAGTTTCCGGGAAGCGGAAAGCCAGGGACTGGACGTGGGTCGCCTCCACAGCCGGCTTTGGGCTCCCTTCGATGAAGAGGAATGGCGGGAGACCGTTTCCCAGGGGCGAGTGAACCGACCGAAGGTGGACGTCCTCATCACGCATTGGCTCACGATGCGGACGAAACGGGAGATCAGGCTGCGCCGTCTCTTCCAGGAGTACCAGAAGCACATGGACGGCGAGGACCGAGACGTGGAGGGAGTACTCCGCAGTCTGTCCCACCACGGTGAGATCTACTCCAACCTCATGGAGGGTGAAGGACGTGGACGGGCGCCGCTGTTTTTCCGCCGACTCGACGTCATGGACACCACGACAGCGGTTCCTGTCCTCCTCTGGATGCTTGGGGAGGACGTCCCGCTCGGCGCGATGGACACGGCCCTGCACGCCATCGAGAGCTGGCTCGTGCGCCGGATGTTGACGAGGGAAAGCACTCGAGCCTATAACCGGGTCTTCCTGGACATGTTGAAGGCGCTCGATAGCGCGTCTCCCGCCCAGGCAGGACAGGTGGTCGTTCAGTTCCTGAGGACCAGGGAGAGCGCGAACGACTATTGGCCGGACGACCACAAGCTCACGATGCACATGACCTCGACGCCCTACTGGTCGAGGATCAACCAGCGACGGCTCCGGATGGTATTCCGGGCACTCGAGGAAGAGTTGAGGGGCTCCGGGTTCAGTGAGGAGAAGGAGCTCACCGGAAGCCTGCACATCGAGCACATCCTCCCCCGCGAGTGGGCCCATCATTGGCCGCTTCCGGGAGAACGGCCCGCCGAAGTGGAACGTCTCGCGCGAGACGAGGCCAAGGACTTGATCGGGAACCTGACGATTCTCACTGACCGACTGAACCCGAAGGTTTCCAACAGGTCGTGGAGCGAGAAAAGGGAGGCGATCAGCGACTTCTCGACTCTTCGGCTGAATCGGGAGCTCGTCACCCGCTATCCCGAGCGGTGGGACGAAGCTGCCATCAGGGAGCGCGGTGAGCGCCTGGCCGAGCTCACTTCTCGGGTCTGGCCGCCTCCGGCATCAGCGGACTGGAAAGGTTAGAGCGCCGGCCGCGTTCGCTCATGCGTAGGAAGAACACACTCGAGCCGCCGCTGAGAATCGGCATCTGGAATGTCGCGTGGAAGTCGTGGAATCGTCCCGCGGGTCGGATGATCGTGGAGCGGATGTGGGCACATTCGCCGGACGTGGTCTGCATCACCGAGGGTCGCACCGCGGTCCCTCCGGCCGTTGGCGGCTACTGGATTGCAGCCAGCGATGACTACGGGTACGCGCAGGATGGTGACCGCCGGAAGGTGCTCATGTGGAGCCGGAACCCCTGGACGGATGTCGACGACGTCGGGTCCCCGCGCATGCCCGGCGGCCGATTCGTCGCTGGGCGAACCGAGACCTCGCTGGGAGACCTCACGGTCCTGGGGATGTGCGTCCCGTGGCGGGATGCTCACGTGAGGACGGGCCGAAGGGATCGGACGAGCTGGGAAGATCACGCGGCCTACCTGGAGGGCCTGGAGGAGGTGCTCGCCCGCCGCCCCGATAGGCGCAGGTTGATCCTCGCCGGGGACTTCAATCAGCAGGTGCCCAGACAGAGAAGCCCCCTTTCGATGTACGAGCTGCTGAGCAATGTGACACAGGGGTTGGCCTGGGCCACGCGAGGGAGGATTCCGGGTCTGGACAAGCCAGTGATCGATCACCTGGTGCACACGAACGATCTCGTGGCCATGTCGGTGCTCGGGATCCCGGCCGTCATGGACGATGGCCGGTCGGTGTCGGACCATCCCGGTATCCTTGTCGACCTGGGCTCGGATTCGACGTGCTCTCCTTCGAAGCGGGCGGCCAGGAACGCCTGGTCGAGGTGAAAACCACGGGCTTTGGAAAGGAGGCACCCTCCTGGGTCAGCGCCAACGAACTCGCGGTGTCCCGTCAGGAGGCCCGATCATACCATCTCTACCGGGCGTTTTCTTTTCGCAAGGAGCCGAGGCTCTTCATCAAGAGTGGAGCGCTGGACGAGGTGAGCCGTCTCGCGCCGGAGACCTTCCGCGCATGGGTTCGCTGACATGAGCGATCCGCTGGGCCAGGCGCACCTCCTCTCCCACTGCTAACCCCACGACACCTCCCCCGACATGATCCGCAAGCACGGGCAACCCATCGACTCATTGGAAGTCTGGGAACGGTTGGCCGGACCCAAGAGCCCCATTCAATGGCAGGACGATCGGAGTGCCAAGGAGTGCGCGCGCGCATGGCTTGGAGACACGGGCGATCCGGAGATTCCCGAGGAGATTCGCGCGGTCCTCGAACGGCACCCTGAGTTCTCGGAGATCGGCGAGTGGGAGGCCGAGCCGGAGTGCCTCGTAACGTTCGATCGGTTCGGCGGGCCGGCGAACATCGACGTCATGGCCACCATGAAGGATCAAAGGGGGCGGTTCGTCCTGGCCGTGGAAGCGAAGGCCGATGAGAGCTTCGGCCCGTTACTCGGACGGGCCCTCGCCGCCGCGTTGGAGCGGAAGCTGGCGAGCCCCACGTCCAAGGGAATCGCGAGAATCGAGGAGTTGGTGCCGGCAATCCTTGCTCCCGCAAGGGGCCGCGTTCCCAAGGCTCATCAGGTCCGATATCAGCTTCTCACGGCTGTGGCTGCCGCATTGTCGAAAGCGCACGCCATCCAGGCGAGCCGGGCCGTCGTGTTCATCCACGAGTTCAGGACGGCTCGGACGGATGAGCGCCACCTCGCGAGGAACCGCCAGGACCTGGAGCGCTTCCTCGTGCGATTGGGATGCACCCATCCCCAGGACGTGTTTGACGGACATCTCGTAGGGCCGTTTTCGGTCCCGGGCGGTGAGCGCTTTCCTGATCCGGCCGACCTCTACCTGGGGAAGGCGGTGCGACGCATCGGAGAGCGGAGCGACCCCTCCTGAGGCGACGAGGCTCACGGGCGCCAACTCCTGAATCTGGAGTGGACCCGGTTTCATGGACACCATAGTCTGACGGGGAGCCTCCCAGCAGAACGGGAGATGAGCATCCCGAGCACGGGACCTCCGCACACGGCGGTGGACCCAGACCTCTTGAGCGAGTCAGGACGCCCTCTCGAACCTGGCCTGCGGAGGCGCTCTGGCCGAAGGCCTGGGCGTGCGTCCAGCCAACGTCCCAGGCGTGGTCGATCCGGTCCTTCACGGACTGGCGACCACGGAGCCCTCGACCTTAAGCGAGTAGGGAGACCCATCCAGCCATGTCCTCATGGGTCGCTGCCGATGACCCTGCGTCAGCGGGCCCTCCTGCCGTGGGACGACATCGGTTGACACTTGACAACCTGCGGCGTATCACCGAGCATGGAGCCTCGAGTGGCGCAATGGCGGCACCCAGCTGAGGAGGACTGAGGATGGAGCACACCTTTCTGCTCCGATACCGGCTACCCGAGGACATGGCCACGGAGGAGGTCGTGGAGCGACTCGGCGCGGCCGGATGCGACGATGCCCTCGTGGGAACCGGTGTGCCCGGGCGCATGGCGCTCGACTTTAGCCGGGAGGCGGAATCGGCCGGGGCCGCGCTCCTCAGCGCAATGCGCGACATACGCGAGGCCCTTCCGGAAGCGCGACTGGTCGAAGCGGAGCCCGATCTCGTAGGGCTCACGGAGGCGGCGTGGCGGGTCGGCGTCTCGCGGCAGAATCTGCACAAGATGATGAAGCGCCACCCGGGAACGTTCCCTTCGCCGGTGCACGCGGGAAGCATGGCGATCTGGCATCTGTCGGATCTGCTCGGGTGGCTGAAGGTGCACCAGGGCTACGAACTACCGGCCGGACTGGAGGAACTCGCGGACGCGGCGAAGCAGGTGAACCTGGTCTGTCGGGCCGCAGCGCTCGAGCCGGGAATCTCGGACGAAGTGAGACGGCTCATCGCCTGAGGCCGCGCCATCAGGGAATGACTACGATCCGTCCTACCGCATCGCCGCTCGCCAGGCGGCGCAGGGCCGCGCCGGCCTCCTCCAGTGGATAGGCCCGATCGATCGCCGGAGTCAGCTGCCCCGCTTCCAGGGCGTTCCTCAGGATCGCCATTGCCTCCCGCTTGCGCGGCGGAGAGAGATCCGGCCGAGGGAGATGCGCCACCAGGGGCGATAGCGCCATCTGCCCCAATGCCTGCGGCAAGGTTCCGAGCACACGCCCGCGGGCGGCACCGAAGTGGTCGTGACCGATCAGCACGTAGATCCCGCCGGGGGCGAGCGCTCGCCGGCGTGCCGGCAGCGTGAGGTTCGACGCCACGTCGAAGATGAGGTCGTAGCGACGCCCGCTGCGGGTGAAGTCCTCGCAGGTGTAGTCCACCACCTGGTCCGCGCCCAGCGAGCGCAGCAACTCCAGCTTGTGCGGCGCGTCCACCCCGGTGACCCGTGCCCCGGCCGCCTTCGCGAGCTGAACGGCAATGCTGCCCACACCGCCTCCGGCTCCGTTGACCAGCACCTCCTGGCCCGCTACCAGGCGCTCTCCATACCGGAGGTTGTGCACCGCGATGATCCCGGCCGTGGGAAGTGTGGCGGCTTCCTCGAAGGTGACGCCCGGAGGCTTGGCTGCGAGGATTTCCTCCTGCACCGCGACGAACTCGGCGAAGGTGCCACCGTTCCGCCACTGGAATCCCGGAAGGCTTTCGCCGAACACCTCGTCCCCGACACGGAAGCGTGTCACCCTCCGCCCCACCGACTCCACCTGTCCCGCCAGGTCGGTGCCCGGGATGCGGGACTGGGGCCTGCGCACCCCCGAGCCCATGAGCCTCAGCACGTACGGCCGGCCGGTGACCACGTGCCAGATGTCGGGGTGGACGGAGGCCGCGCGCACTCGCACGAGGACCTCGTCGTCGGCGACCTCGGGGACGGGCACCTCGCGCAGGTGCAGGACCTCGTCGACCGGTCCGTACCGGTCCTGCACCACGGCTCTCATCCCTCCGCTCATCGCGCCCTCGGGTACCAGTTGAGGCCGACGTTCACGCGGCTGGAACCGAATCCCATACGAGCATCGTCGGTGAGCTTCCGGCTATCCACCGACACCGTGGGGAACAGTCCCATGTTGTGTCGGAAGTCGGCTTCGTACGCTCGCCTCGATGTTTGCCTAACCCCTGCACGGCGCGGCGGCTATCCCGACGGAAGGTCGGAAAGCGGGATGCGATCGTAAGCACCTCGCTTACTGTCCTCCGGATGTGGCTCGATTGCCACGAGAGTGATCTCCCGCCGATTCGGTCCGTATACCCAGAACACTCTGCCAGCCGCTGGGGTGTTGTTCTCGAGGTAGGACTGGAAGACCTTCTGCCCGTAGCGCTCAGTCAGCTTGTCGATCTCATGCGACTGGAGTCCAGAATGGCGGGGATCCAGGGCGAGATGCTTTACGGCCTTCGCAAGCCGCTTCGCCAGCTCACGATCATCCCCATCCAACGTGCCGGTCTTGAGACCCTTGAACAGACGGTTCCACAGATCACGGACCTCTGGTACGCCTGGGCGGACCATGAATCTGGGCTTGGACATCGCCTGTGATCAGGCGTCGTCCAGGGCGGACAGCATGGCGTCGGGATCCAGTGGCTCCCCCACCTGTCCCTCTTTGAGGCTTGCCATCGAGGCATCCATCATCTCGAGCGTGCGAGCCGAAATCAGAGGGTCGGCGAGAACGCGGGGGTAGAGCTCGTAGTGCCCGTCGTCGAAGGCGCGAACATGGTAGTGCTCGAAAGCGGCGTCCGGGAGAGTTACCCGGTTTCGACCATCCTTCTTGACATCAACTTCTTTGATCACGGATGCCATGGTGGAACCTCAGAGGTCGTAGGAGAACTGATCCACGATGAAGGTACACCTCCTCCTGACGCCACGTCAACCCATAATGGGCATACCCGTAATGGGTCATAGGGTGCCTACCGTGGGTAGTCAGCGGCCTCGGGGATGTCGGGTTCGCCGTCCCGGTCAGCCTTGCGCATGCGTCGCGCATGCAGTCAACTTCTTCCCATGAGCAAGATGGTGCAAATTCGCGACGTGCCGGATGACCTCCACGCCGAGCTGGTGCGCCGAGCGGGGCGCGAGGGACTGACGCTCACCGATTACCTCCAGCGACTCCTCGAGCGCGAAGTCGCCAGGCCGACGCCCGAGGAGCTGAGGGAGCGTCTCGCATCGCGCCGCGCGGTCGAACTCGATCGGCCGGTGGCTGACGTTTTGCGCGAGGAGAGGGCGAAACGATGAAGCTCGCCGTGGTCGATGCGTCGGCCTTGGTCGAGCTGCGCGAGAACTTCTCCGCCTACTCCGCCACCACCCCTCCCCTCCCCTCAAGCCTCCGCGCCACACCCAACAACCGGTCCTTCCAGGCGAGTCGCTCGAGCCATTCCGTCGGAATCGCCCCCAGCCCGTAATACGCGCCCGCGAGTTGTCCGAAGACGGCACCGTTCGTGTCCGCGTCTCCTCCGGCATTGACGGTGGCGAGCGCACCCTCCCGGAAGGAATCCGTCGCGGCGAAGGCACGTAGGACCACCTGAAGGGTGTCGACCACGTAGCCGCCGCCCGAGTAGTCGAACGGGTCGCGGATGCCCTCTCCGCGCGCGATTGCTGCGATCTCGGAGTGATACCGCCCGTCGCGCGGCTCGTCCACGGCGTGGGCGAAGCGCTCGTCCTTGCCGGCCGCGAGGATCGCCTCGCGCTCCTCCCCCCGCAGGGCCGCCAGGAGCATCCGGGCGAAGAGGTCACTTCCGCTGAGCGCCTGCGGGGCCCGGTGGGTGCACGCGGTGGAGACCCAGGCCGCTTCGAGCGCGAGCGCCTCGTCGTCGTGGAAATAGAGGACCGCTGGAGCGAGCCGCATGAGCCCCCCGTTCCCCGCGAGCCGGGGCGAGGGATCGCCCGCGATGGGGTCACCGTACCTCCGGTACCGTTCGAGCGCCGCCCCAACCGTTGCACCCACGTCGAAGCACTCGCCTGTGGGAGAACACTCCCCCTCATCCCTCCAGCGGAGGTACCGGTCCATCTGATCCGCCGGATCCAACCCCTCGCGCTCGATCAGGCTCTCGGCGAGACAGAGCGCCATCGACGTATCATCCGTCCACTCGCCTGGCTGCAGAGCAAAGGGCCCACCCCCGACCATGTCGTGGATCGGCTCGAAGCTTCCGGGCCGCCGGAACTCGAGGGTCGTGCCGAGGGCATCGCAGACGGCCAGCCCGAGGAACGATCCGGCAATCCGGTCAGAAAGAAGGGTCCTGGAGCTGCGTTCCGGGGTCATCATGCGTCGAGGCCGGGCTCGGGTGGACGAGGGGCGCACCCACGGAAGTTACCCTACGGGTCTATATTTAGGTCGAACCTCGCCGTGGGGTCGGGTCGGCGCCAGGGAACCGCGGGCCGGAACGGCTCCCAGGTGGATGTGTACAGATTCCTGTAGGTTGCGACAAGAACCAGTACAACCCCCGGGGACCATGCCTCGAGACGCGACGCTTCATGTGAAGCTCGACAGGGAGACGGACGACAAGCTGAAGCGCCTGGCCGCGGCTCGTGGGAAGAGCAAGGGGCAGCTCGTCCGTGAGGCGATCTCGGCTTCCCTCCAGCCTTCCCTCGACGACCTCCCGCTGACCCAGCGTCAGGCCCTCTCGGCCTATCAGGGGGGCTACATCAGCATCGGACGGCTGTCCCAAGCCATGGGAATGCACGTGCTCGCGCTTCGCACCTGGCTGAACGAGCGGGGGATCGAGCAACAGATCGCGTTCCGAGACGACGACGCCGGGCGGGCGTGAACCCCAGCGGGAGGGCGAAAGGCCCATTGCCGGAGGATCCCGTCCGCTTCTACTTCGACACGGTCACGCTCAGCAACTTCGCCCTTGCCGGGCGACTCGACCTGCTCATCGAACGCTACGGGGACCGAGCCTGCATCACCACGGAGGTTCTGGCCGAGGTGCTCGAAGGGATCGTCGCGGGGTATCAGCACCTCCGGGCGGTGGAGGTGGCTCTGGACGAAGGGAGTCTGGGCCATGCCGGCGCGTTGACCGCGGAGGAGCGGCGCATCCATGCAGAACTTCTTCGGACCCTTTCCTCCGGCGAGGCCTCGGCCGTCGCGTGTGCGGAGGCCCGAGGCGGGACGGTCGTCACGGACGACCGGGCGGCCCGCGGATGCTGTGAGGAGCGGGAACTTCCCTTCACGGGCACGATCGGGATCCTTAAGGTCTGCGTTGGGGAAGGGGCCCTCACGGCGAAGGAGGCCGATGGGATTCTCAGGGTGATGATCGATGCGGGCTACTTCTCTCCGGTTCGACGGATCAGTGACCTGACCTGACGTCCCGGAATTGCTTTCCGGCGTCTCCGTGCCCGCCCCCTGCCCCTTTCCGCCATGGCCATGCCCGGCGACTCGGACCATGCTCGGATGAGGGCACGTCCCGTTGGCCCCGTGTACTTTTGTACATACATTATGGTCGAAGGCTTCGAGTGGGACCCGGGAAAGGCAGCAACCAACGCTGAGAAGCATGGGGTGGACTTTGCGGAGACCGTCGAGGTGTTCTTGAATGAGGGTGCTCGATGAGGGGACAATACGACTTCAGCACTGGGAAGCGCGGGCCCGTGGCCGGTGCTTCGAGCGGGAAGTCCCGCATCACCATCCGACTGGACAACGAGGTCCTCGAATGGTTTCGTGCTCGCGCCCACGAGTCGGGCGGCGGCAACTACCAATCGATGATCAACGAGGCGCTCCGCGAGTACATCGTGCACGACGCCGAGCCGGCCGAGGACCTCCTGCGCCGAGTGATGCGTGAGGAACTGACGCGGTACCGCGGAGAGTAAAACGCCCCGGCAGCGGCGTCCGGACTGCAACGGGCCACACCGAGGCCCCGGGTTCAAGCCCCCCGCACCCTCCGGCAACGCCCCCCGACGGCCTGGAGCCGCCGGGCAACGGGGAGGGGCAGCGTAGCGAGTGAGGCGCGGCGAGCTGCCGCATCAAGCCATGGACCCGCCCGCTCCATCCGAGAAGGTTGTTTGCCAGGACCACGACCGCGGTGGCCGCGGGGCTGCGCCGGGGCCGTTCGTCGAACCCGCCGAGAGATCGCGGGTACACTGATCACTCATGGAGCCGGCAATGACGAAGCTACTGGAGCGCGCCTTTCGCGAGGCGGCCAAGCTCTCACCCGAGGAGCAGGACGCCGTTGCGGCGCTCCTGCTCGCCGAACTCGAATCCGAGCAGCGGTGGAGCGAGGTCTTCCGCGGCAGCCAGCACGCACTGGGCAAGCTGGCGCGCGAGGCGCTCGCCGCAGACGAGCGAGGTGAGACCGAGGATCTCGATCCCTCGACGATGTGAGGTCCCGCACGACGCGCTCGTTCCGGAAGGCCTTCTCCGGGCTTCCTCCCGAGGCCCAGGAGCAGGCCCGTCGGGCCTTCCAGCTCTTCTCCGAGGATCCCCACCACCCGAGTCTCCGGTTCCGCCGGGTTCACGCGCGTGAGCCGATCTACTCCGCACGGGTCTCCCTCCAGGTCAGAGCGCTCGCTGTGCGCAGCGGCGACTGGTGGGTCTGGTTCTGGATCGGCTCCCATGCCGACTATGATCAGCTCCTCGGGCGCGGATCCGGGATCCACCTCCCGGCGCAGCGCACGCAACCAAGTCAAGAGTCCGAAAGGTGGCGGAGCGCGAAACGCGGGAACGGGTGAGCAGGCGATCGGGCATTCCTGTTCTCTTCCATTCCCTCTCGCAGTCCCAACATGGTCGTATTTTCTGCCTTCGCCCCTTCAGAACAGCCCTTCGACCCTCTTGGCGTACCGGCCGATGTCATCGTGGGGGACGACGTCCACGACCCACAATGTGCCGCTGGCGATTCGATGGATCAGTCGGTCACCGTCGTGGATGCGCGCTTCGTGGTAATACTTGTCGGGCTGGATCGGCCTGACCCGCATGCCGGGGGTGGGCCGCCGCTTCAAGAGCGCGATGACCGCCTTGTCGACGCCCTTCTGCTGGGCCACGGTCAATCCGGCGTAGCTCTTTTCGAACCGCTTCGAAAACTCAGCGGCGAGGAACTTGTGACGGGCCACGATGCCCTGCTCAGTCCTTCAGAGAGTCCAGGTGCCGCTGCGCCTCCTCGGGCGTCTCCGTGCGCGTGGAGCGTCCCTCCCGGAAGTCGCCTTCGCCTTCCTGGATCCGTTCCCTCATCTCGGGATCGTGAACCCACAACTGGTCCCGCGGGACGAGGGCGGCGGGAACGAGTTCATAGGTCCCTCGAGCGGTCTTTTCAAGGATCACCAGAGCGCCCTCGGCTCCCTCGATACCAAGGTCCCGGCGCACGTCTTCCGGAAGCGTGCTCCGACCGCGCTTGTCCACGTTCAGGAAGATCATCGTTCAGCGCCTGTACCCAATGTGGTCGATTCCCATATTGGAAGATGGGGTAGCGACCAGCCGGAGTCAAAATCGGTGCTGGAGGCCCAGGAGCAGGCCTGCGGCCGGTCCGGGAACGGGAAAGGGGTGCGGACGAGGCAGAGTTCAGGCGTGGAGCAGGCTCACGCGCTTGCAGTTCGTCAGAAAATTCCTTATGTTTCTGACAGACCCACGCGGAGGAGAACCGATGAGCGCGGTACAGGAAGCCATCCTCGTGCACAGCAAGCGTCTACCGGAAGGGACGGTGCTCGCCCCCAAGTCCCTTCTTCACCTGGGGAGCCGGGCTGCAGTGGACCAAGCCCTCTCTCGTATGGCCCGGCGCGGCGAGCTCCTTCGGGTGAGCCGTGGTCGGTACGTGCGTCCCCGGCAGACCCGATTCGGCCCGAGGGCGCCTTCTGTCCACGAGGTCGCGGCGCGGTTCTCTCGGACAACCGGTGAAACCATCGTGCCCAGCGGGGCCCAGGAAGCCCACAGTCTCGGGCTCACGAGTCAGGTGCCGATCCGTACCGTCTACCTTACGTCAGGACCGAATCGGCGCTTGGAGCTGGGCAAGCAGGACCTGGAGTTTCGGAAGGCGCCGTCCTGGAAGCTGTCGGGTCCTGGCACGAAGGAGGGGGCGGTGATGCGCGCCGTCGAATGGATGGGCCGCGAGGTGCCGCAGGAAGCAGTGGAGCGGGCCGTGTCCTCCCTCCAGCCGGAGGAGCGACAGCGGCTGCTCCAGGCCTGTGCCGCGGCTCCGACCTGGCTCGCGAGGCGCCTCACCCGCGCCGTCTTTCCGGAGCCGCCGGGGGACGAGAGGGTGGACCGTGGGTGAATACTTCTTCGACCTGTCCAAGCGCGATCGTGCCGATGCGTTGGAGGTGGCGGCGGGCCGGGTTGGACGGTCGGCCGAGCTTCTGGAAAAGGACATCTGGGTGGTGTGGACGCTGGATGCCCTGTTTCGGACTCCTCTCGGGGATGCCCTGACGTTCAAGGGCGGAACGTCCCTGTCGAAGGCCTATCGGGTCATCGACCGATTCTCGGAAGATGTGGACCTCACGTACGACATCCGGGCGCTCCTCCCGGAATTCGCGGAGGTCGACGGCGACCCCATTCCACCCTCTGCGAGCCAGGCGAACCGAATTACCAAGGAGGTCCGAGGCAGGCTGCCGGCGTGGGTGGGAAGCGAGCCCCGGGAGGCCCTGGAGCAAGCCGTCGTGGACGATGGGCTGGCCGGCGTCGAGGTTCGGGTGGAAGGGACCAACCTGGTCGCCGCGTATCCCTCCGCCGTTCCTCCCGCATCGGATTACGTGCGGGCCGAGGTCCTGGTGGAATTCGGAGCCCGTTCGTCCGGAAGGCCTGCGGCCGTCCGGGAGGTGACCTGCGACGCAGCTCCCCATCTCAAGGCAGTGAGCTTTCCCACCGCCTGGCCAAGTGTGATGGCCGTGGAGCGGACGTTCTGGGAAAAGGCGACGGCCGCCCACGTGTACTGCCTCCAGAAGCGTCTCCGAAGCGAGCGGTTCGCCCGCCACTGGTACGACCTGGCCGAACTCGAGAAGGCAGGGGTCGCGGAGAAATCCCTGCGGAACCGGGACATCGGGTTGCAGGTCGCCCGACACAAGACGCGCTTCTTCCGGGAGAAGAGCGCGGAGGGAACGGTCATCAGCTACCGGAAGGCGGTGGACGGCAACCTTTTGCTCGTCCCGGAGGATGATGCCGGCACCCGCCTCGCCGAGGACTACGACCGGATGCTCACCTCCGGCCTCCTCCCGATCGAGGCGCCCTCCTTCCACTCGGTAATGGATACGTGCCGTGCCATCCAGGAGCGGGCGAACCGCAGGCTCGGGTGAGCTGGGGAGTCTACCGCGTTCCCACCTACCCTCCCCCGCCTCTTCACCCGCCCCGAACCCGCCCCATCACCGCCCGGACCGTCCCGGAGCGCCCTCGCGGATCCAGGTGTGCCTCCAGCCAGCGGGCTTCCATGGCGCGCCGGTGCACCTCCTCCAGAGCCTCCGGTGCGAGGTCCCACCACTCCGGAGGGGGCTTGAGTCGGCCCTCGGCGTCCCGATCCCGGTGGGGAGAGAGGACGGCTTCCAGCAGGACCTCGCCGTGGGGGTCGGGGCGGCGGTCCGCTCGGGCGTCGGATCCCGGATCACGGTCGGTCATGAGAGGAACTCCTCCACGGGAGCACCGTTGCGGGTGAGGCATTCCCGAAGCTGCTTCCGGGCCCGTACGATGTTCTGCAGAAAGGTGTTGGGTTTCATCCCCAGCTCTGCGGCGAGCGCCCGGTCCTCCTCGTCTCCCCGGTGGAGCCGGGCCTCCAGCGCTTCACGCGGACGGCCGGAGAGGGCCTGGAGGCACCGCTTCAGGACCCGGACCAGCCCGGGATCCGGGGGCGGCTCCGGCTCCACCGCGACCTCCGGGAGATCCCCCGAGGGGGCCAGTTGCTCCCTCCCGAACCGGCGCGCCTCGTTCCGAGCCACGTTTCGCGCGACCCCCACCGCCCAGCGGAGTGAGGCGTTCTCTCCCTCCAGCGTCTCGCCCCTCTCCTGAGCGAAGATCCAGACCCGGTGCAGCGTCTCCTGGACGACCGATTCCACATCCACGGCGCGAGCCCAGGGCTGCAGCGTCCTCCGGAGCGGGAGCTCCACCCGGGTGAGCCACATCTCGAAGGCCCCCTCGTCCCCCTGGCACACCTCGGCGAAGAGGCGGTCCAGGGGGGTGGGGGCCGCGGCGGCGGGCGCCTTCCTCATCCGCGCCACCCGAGACTCACCCGGTGAGCGACGGGCCAGGGTGCGCCGTCCGTTCGGAGGAGGCCCAGCCGGATCCGCACGCCCCGATCGTAGCGACGGCTCGGAGTGCTGACGGACGGGTCCACGTCGGCAGCGATCCGCGCCCCGTCCTCCAGCTCCACCCAGACCGGGCCCACCGGGAAGGTGAACCCGTCCTCGGGAACCTCAAACTCCACGACCAGGAGCTCAGGGGTGCGGTGGAGGACCTCCGCGTCGGAGATGCGGAGGCGGGGGAGGCCGACGCGGTCGGCGGCGAGTTCCATCGCCACAGGCTCTTCAACGGCGGGCTCGCCTGCCCGGTCGAAAACCTGGGACATACGACTGAAGAGCACCGTACTCTCCCGCATCACGCCCCTCCCCATCAGCCCCACTCCCTCCGCCGAGACGCCCGCCGGGAGTTCCACCGCCAGCCGCTCCCTTCGCCTCGGTTCGAGAGGATCCACGGAGGGCTCCTCGGCCACGGCCACGAGGCTGGTGAGACGGCTCACGATCCGGTGTCGGAGTCCGGCGGCCTGGATGGCGTCGTCGATCCGGACCTGGGGGGCGCCGCCCGCGATCTCGAGCTCCAGATCCGCCACCCGCTCCCGGCCATGAAGGGCGCCCAGGGGAAGGCGCGTGAGGGGGAGAGGTCCGTCGGAGGTTGGCCGGCGCCCGGCCTCCGGAGCCTCCCGAACCACTGAACGCTCCGTCCGTCCAGGCACCGCCGCCTGCCACCTCCACCGACCCCCGCTCCCCGCCCGCGCCGCGGAGACCTCTAGCGCGCCTCCCTCCGGAGCGAGTTCCAGGGTCAGGAGAGCCGGCTGACCCGCCAGCACATCCAATGTGCGCTCCGGAGCCACGGCGTTCACCGCCGAACCCGACACTCTCAGGTCGGTGAGGACCGGGCGGGCCGTCGCGTTCCGCAGGAGGCGGGCCGCTTCCCTTCCCGATGCCTCGTCTCCCGCCAGGAGCTCCCGGCCCCTTCCGGCTCGGGCGAGCCCCCGGGTCAGGGTGCGGTTGGGCGCACTCCCCACCCCCACCGTGTGGATCCGGACCCCCGGGGGCAGGCCCCGGGCGACCTCGGCCACGACCTCATCTTCGAACCCGATGTACCCGTCCGTAAGGAGGATCACCTGGTGCTGCCCGTCCTTCCGGAGATGCCGCAGGGCCTCCCGCAGGGCACCCACCATCTCCGTGCCCCCGGAGGCCTCCACCTTCCCGAGCGCCTCGAGGGCGGCCCGTACTGCCCCTGGCTGGGCCTGCACCAACCCCCCGGTCAGGGAGCGCACCTGATGCGAGAAGACGAGGAGCTCGAAGCGGTCTCCCTCGTCCAGTCCCCGGATGGCCTCCGCAGCAATCTCGCCGGCCAGCGCCAGCGGTATCCCGTGCATGGAGCCGCTGGCGTCCAGGAGGAGGGTGAGGTCTCGCCGGAAGGTCGCCACGGGGTGGGCCGGAGGGAGGAGGGTGAGGAGGGCGTAGCGCCCGTCGTCGCCCTCCAGGCCCGAGCCCTCCACGATCCGGATCGCGGCGTCGGGCTCGAGGGCGGGCCACGTCACGACCACGTCCCGGTCCAGCCGGCTCTCCTCCTGGAACATGACCCTGGTCATCCTGCCCCCGTCCCCGTCCTTCTCCGACCCCTCCTCCCGGGCCTCGATGCGATGGCTGGAGGAGTGAACGGTTTCGCCGACCGGAGCTTCCGGAAACTCCAGCTCCAGGGCGAGGCGGGCAGGCAGCCCCTCGGCGGCCCGGTCGGGTTCCAGGCGCTCCCGATCCGCCACCCGTCCCGGAGCCCCCATGTAGCGCACGCCCACCGTGGTGGGGAAGCGGTAGGCCCACCGGGCGGACTCCCCCTCCAGAAAGCCGAGCGGGTGAAGGACCCGGATCTCCACCTCCACCGGCGTCTCGCCGGGGATGTTCCCCAGGCGCTGCTGAAAGGTGTCGTCCCGGTCCTGCTCCAGGAGGCCGGCGGTCCGGCCCTCGTACAGGGCCTCCCGGTAGGCCTCCGCAGCGGCCTCCCGGGTCTGGATCTCGCCGACGATCCGGCGGTCGCCCACCTGGATCTCGTACCCCAGCACCGCCCCGTCCGCCGGCAGGGGGAGGGTGTAGAGCACCTCCAACGGTTCCCGCCAGGGGTTCCGGAAGAACTGGCGGAGCGTGGTGAGGGCGAGTCCCCCCTCGGCACGGGCCTGCACCTCGGCAGAGGCCAGCGGATAGCGGCGGCCGTCCACCGAGACGAGGCCGGCCGGGGGAGCGGAAGGGGCGGCGGCATCCAGTAGTGTCGCGTTCATGTTCGAGCCTCCCGAGGGGGGGCCGGCCTCCCCGTCGCCCGGCGGTTCCGGGCGGGTTGGAGGACCGGCGTTCACCCCCTTATGTCGGGAAGGGTGGGGTTGGTGACATTGCTGCGGCGGCACCCGGATAGCCAGTGGAGGGCGATGAGCCCGACCGTCACGACCCTTCACGAACGGTTCCTGTCGCGCACCTCGACTCAGAACACCGCCGTGATCCAGTAGTAGTAGCCGGAGGGGGCGTTGATGATTGTGACGCCGGGCTCTCCCGTTGCAACCCCCGTGATCCCACAAAAGCTTGAAAATTCGGACGCAGGCGTGTGGTCTATCATCAGCCACGTCTGACCATCGCTGCTCACGTAACAGGAAACGGAAGGAAGCCCGACGCCGGCAACCACCTCGACGGGGAGCGCGACGGTCACGCTCCCGGACTGGCCGATCTGCCCATCCGCGGAGAACACCAGTGCTCCCTCGCCTGCGGGTCCCTCTGGTCCCTCAGGGCCGGGCGGACCCATTTCCCCCTGCGGTCCTTGCGGCCCTTCCGGTCCCGTCGGACCTTCGCACGCCCCCGCTCCAATGATCAGGATCAGGCTGAGTACCATGGCAGTGCCACGCATGTCTTCTGCTCCTTCAAGGGTGAAGTGGATCGGACGGGGAAAGCATCGCAGGGGGGTGTGACAACGGGCCTCCTGGAGCCACCGCCTCGGATCAGCACTCCGCCTGAAGCGGTCTCGGAACCCGTCCTCGGGCCGCAGCGCAAGACGGGGTGTCACAGCCAGTTCGACTGGGCTAATTCATGGTGAGCTCTCACGTTTTCAGTTTCCGGAAAGTGGAACGTTCCCCCGGTCCCGCGGTGACGAAGGCGGAGCGACCCGTCTCAACATGGAGGTGCCCCGTACACCCCTCCATGTTGGAGGTCCGCGTTGGGGCGAGACCTCTGCCGCCCCGGACCGGGCGCACGTTCGTGACAGGGCCCATGTGACACCGACGTCGGCTGGGGATAGTTTGCGCATCCCGGGGATCAGATCATCCGGTGCGTCCGTTCCCGGTGCGCGACTCGGCAGCCCGCCAGCAACCCCAGCAGCGCTACGCCATGCCCCGTGTAAACCCCGACATCCTCCGATGGGCTCGGCAGACGGCTGGACTCGAGCCGGAAGAGGCCGCACGGAAGATCCAGCTTCGCGACTCTCGAAAGGGAACGGCCGTGGACCGATTGGCCGCCCTGGAGGAGGGAGAGGAGCTTCCCACACGGGCCATGCTGCACCGCATGTCGAAGGCGTATCGCAGACCGCTCGTCGCGTTCTACCTGGCCGACGTCCCGCCCAAGGGAGATCGTGGTCAGGACTTCCGCACCCTTCCCGTCCCACCGGAGCCGGAGGACGAGGCGCACCTCGACGCGCTGCTTCGGCAGATCAAGGCCCGGCAGAGGCTGGTCCGGGCCGCCATGGAGGATGAGGACGAGGACGAGCCGCTCGCCTTCGTGGGTTCGAAGAGGATGTCCCAGGGTGAGACGTCGGTGGCGGAAGCCATCCGCGGGGAGCTCCAACTGTCGATTGACGAGTTCCGGGCGGCTCCGAACGCCGACGAGGCCTTCGATTACGTCCGGGAGAAAGCGGAGGCAGCGGGGATCTTCGTCCTCTTGATGGGCGACCTGGGAAGCTACCATACAGCACTCGACCCGGTCGTCTTCCGCGGCTCCGCCCTGGCCGACCCCGTCGCTCCGTTCATCGTCATCAACGATCGGGACTCGCACGCGGCTTGGACCTTCACGCTCCTCCACGAGTTGGCACACCTGTGGATTGGTCAGACCGGAGTCAGCGGCGGGGTCCCCGAAGCGGGCGTGGAACGCTTTTGCAACGACGTCGCGTCTGCGCTGCTGGTGGACAGCAGCGAGATCGATGCTTTCCCCGCCCTCGAGCCGCTCACCCTCGAGGCGCGCCATCACCTGATTGCATCCTACGCGGACACATGGAATGTCAGCCGTTCGCTTATCGCGTACCGGCTGTACCGGGGCGGGCGGATCCCTCGTGAGGAGTGGCAGCGGTTGCAGAGAGATTTCCGCGAGTCGTGGGAACAGCATCGCGCGGTAACACGGTCGAACCGGCGGCGGCGGGAGGGTGGCCCTGACTACTACGTGATCCGACGACACCGGTTGGGGACGTCCCTCGTTCAACTCACCGGGCGAATGGTCGCCTCCGGCACGCTCACTACCACGAAGGCCGCTCGCATCCTGGGCGTACGACCGGCGAACGTGGCCCGCCTGGTCGATCCCACCGTCGTTTCCGCTGGCCGGTGAGCGGCCGTGCTATACCTGCTCGACGCGAACGTGCTCATCGACGCGAACCGAGACTACTATCCGCTTGAACGGATTCCCGAATTCTGGGAGTGGCTCCAGTACCACGGGCAACGAGGCACCGTGAGTGTCCCGCCTGAAATCTTCGACGAACTGGAAGCAAAGAAGGACGCGCTGAGCGAGTGGTTGAAGTCGAGCAACGCTAAGCAGGCACTGATCTTTGAGGAGGAGCCGAACCCCGTGCTCGTGTCCCGAGTGGTGGCGGCCTATGCTCCTGACCTCTCCGATGACGAAATCGAACAGCTCGGTCGTGACCCCTTCCTCATCGCCTATGCACTGGCTGAACCGGATGTCCGACGTGTGGTCACAACGGAGACGTCAAAACCCAGTCGCATCCGCGCCAATCGCCACGTTCCTGATGTATGCAAAGATCTGGGGGTAACCTGCCTGACCGCCTTCCGCTTCTTCCAGGACCTCGATTTTCGAACTGGGTGGAAGGACCGGTAGGCTGCGGTGCTCGGGAACGCTTCGAGGCGCACGCGAGGGGTACGGCAGGAGTTGCTGAGAGTGGTTCCTCGCCCTCCCCGCGCCCATCCACTATGATCGCCCCGCACGGCACGTGGCGTCGCTTCGACTCGGCGAATTCCTCTACGCCACTGCATCGTCGGGCCGGTGCTGGACGCACGGATCCCTCGCGCATCCCTTCGACCGATCGGACCCTGGACCCTCGCTGCTCGTGATCGCCGATCGGTTGCTCGCGACGGACGATGCTCCTTTCGAGGAGCACGTCGAGGTCGAAAAACTGTTCCAGATGGAGCCTTTCGCGGACGCCGTCGCCGCCTCGCCTCTGCTTCAGCTCCGGGCCGCCCCCGCGCGCCCCGGATGTTGACCGCACACACCTCCGGCATTCCATGACCTCCGCTCCGACCACGTCACCCGCCCCGACCGGAGACTTCAGAGGGGATCGTGGAAAGCCCTGCGCCAACTCGGGCGTTCCGGAGGCTGACCGGAACCGGCGGGCCCCGTATACGATCCGAGCTTAGAACGGGGACCTACCCGCGCGGCTTCACCCCCTCCCCTTCTCGCTTCTGGAGGCGATCAAACCGTCCACCGAGAACCGGCCTCCCCCCCTCACCATCAGGTACAGGAAGACGAAGCAGTAGAGCGCCGCGAGGCTTCCGCCATTCACGTAGGGCCAGAACCCCTGGGGCCAGTGGACCAGAAAGTACGCCGCCGCCATCTGTCCGGCGCAGATGAAGGCGACGTAGCGGGTGCCCACTCCCAGGAGGATCAGGATTCCCCCGAAGAACTCGATGACCCCTGCAAAGAAGCGTAGCTCGGGGAACTCCACCACGCTCCCCCCGAACCAGCCCCAGAGCTTCGACGCTCCGTGCTGGAAGAAGAGGAATCCGGTCATGATGCGCAGGAGGTTGAGAAAGAGCGCTTCGGCGGGTTGTCGCATGGGTACCTACTGGTCGGAGATCAAGAAGCGGCCCGGAGCCGACGATCTGCCGAACGGACCCGGGAAGCTGCTGCGGTCGGTCAGCCAGGTGCACCGCTGCCGGCGGGGCCTGCCGCCGTGGCGGGCGAGCCGTTCGAGGGGGTCGCCACGGGCATCCCCAGCGCGTCGGTCCAGCGGTAGGAGGCGGCCCAGCTCTCCCCGACGATCTCGAGCACCTTCTCCACGTCCCCCGCCTCGACCCGTGAGATGTCTCCCACCTGCTCGGGAATGAAGTGGAAGGCGTAGACCCGGGAGGCGAACTGGTGGAAGGGGAGAGACGACTCCCCCGGCTCCTCCCCGTGACCGGCGACGGCGGGGCGGATGTCGGCCTGCCAGCGCTGGCGCCCCTCGTTGTTCGGGTTCAGGAAGTAGATCCGGATGCGGCCCCGGACGGAGCGCACCCGCCGGACGGACACGGCGTGGAAGCCGATGAGCTGGCCCGTGGCGGAGGTCAGGAAGATCCCCACCGGGTTCGGGTACGCCAGATCGTGCCCCCCGTTGTAGCTGGGATGGTGGGTCGCGTAGAAGGTCCGCAGGAAGGTATCGTAGTTCCGGATCGAGTCGGTGGCATAGTCGTAGGCGGATGCGAACCCGCTGGGGATCCAGTGCCCGTACATTGCCGGGTTCACCCACTTGTGGGGATCCTCCCCCCGGTGGGCCGTGCGCCGCATCATCTCGTGGTAGATCCGGTCCAGGAGGGGCACCAGCACCACGCTCACCATGTCCAGGCCCTGGAGGGAGGCCTCCCCGCCGGTGTAGATGACCTCCGACGCCCGGATGACCGCCCCCTCGAACCGCATGGTGAGGTCTCCGGACCGCGCCGCCGTCTCGATCATCCCCAGGAGCTTGCCCGGCGCGTGCTGGCTCCAGAGGCTGATTCCCCGCGCCGACTGGCAGGTCGGATTCCACCCCTGTCCCACGCCGAGGGGCTGCCCCAGAACGCCCAGACAGTCCGCAAGGAGGAGCTGTGGGGGCCCGATGGACCGCTCGGGCCGCGCCTTCTCGATGGACTCGCGTGCTGAATCATCCAGCTCGATGGAGAGAAACCGTCCGAGACCGCTTCGCACCGGCTGGCGCGAGAGGAGGGCCCGATCCAGGATCCGTCCGAGCCCGTAGCAGGAGCGAGCCGTCTCGGGGTGGATGGCGTAATCCACGAGCTGGGTGACGAAGGGCCGGTGCTTCTCGAGTTCGGCCCGTCCGACCCCGTCCAGCCCGAGAGCCAGGCCGAGGAGCGTGGGCCGGTTCCGAACCTTCCGAACGAGAAGCGCGTGGTGCGCCACCGCGAGCCCGGTGTCCCGCATGGACTCCCCGAGGGCACGACACTCCCCCTCGAGCGTCCCCCGTGACGCCTCCTCCAGGAAGGCGGCGTATCCCTCGAGGCTCCGGTGCCCGGCCTCCTTGGAGGGAGAGAAGACGGCGTCGACGAACCGCAGGATGCGCTGGTCATCCTCCTCTTCCGCGTTCAGAGGGACGCGATCGTGCAGGATTCCGCACATCTCCACGATCCGGTCCGTCACGATGGGCCGTTGGGCGCACATCATCTCCAGCTCGGTGGCGAGCGCCCCCTTCATTCCCTCCAGCGGGACCCGTTCCAGGAGCACGGCCATGAGGCTCCGGATCTTCCTCCGGATGGACGGGTCGAGCGACCGTTCCGCCTCGGTGCCGCCAGGGAAGACCAGGTCCATGTTGCCGACGAGGATCTCCTGGAGGAGACGCTCCGCCCGCTCCACGGAGAAGCGCCTGTGCTTCAGCGTCCCCTCCGCGATGGCCACCAGGCGGAGCTCGCTCAGCACCTCCAGGAGCGTGTTCGTACCCCCGGAGACGAGGGTCCCACCCACGAGGGAGGGGACGAGGCGCCCAGGATCCTCCCAGGGGGTACCCCGGAAGATCCCGGAATCCACCAGGCGCGGGATGTTTTCCAGCAGGACCAGGATCCCCTCCGGGGAGTCGGAGAGGACGTCCACCTGGCTGAGCAGGCGGGTGCGATACTGGTCCGCCAGGAGGGCGGGAGCCTCGGCCATCCCCTCCAGGATCTCGAGGAAGGAGGAACGCACGTTGTCGGAAATCTTGCGGGACTTGGGCATCAATGTGAAGAAACCTTGAAGGACAGCGATATCACTGGAAGAAATCGACGTCCTGGTAGTGGCGGACCAACTCTCGCATCCGACCCGCGTCGGGACCCCGGAAGAAGACCGTGCCGTAGTGGTTGCCGAAGCCGCCACGTTGGTCCGATACCTTGTGCTCGGACGGAGGGATCAGCGTGTGACTCTCGAAGTAGGGATCTTCCTTCAATTCGTCCGGAATGTCCAGCTTGGAGATCCGCCCTGCCCTGGGATACACCATGACGTTGCCCGCGTATCCGTCGTGATCGGCCGGGTCCGGGAAGAACGCCTCCACCTCCGAGGCCGGGGTGGCAGGATCGCTGGCGAGGACCATCCCCTGGATGGGATCGAAGCCGTAGACCCGCTCGATGAGCTCGAAGATGTGCCCGCCAGGAATCCGGTAGGCGACCTCCCCAAAGCTGAGGGTCCCGTCCTCCGTCAGGAACCACTCGGGGTGGATCATCCCGTACTCGATTCCGAAGGACCGGATGAGCCGCTCCGTGGCCTCGATGATGAGCCCCCGGACCGCCTGCAGCTCCGGTCCGGCCGGCACGTAGTTGGAGTGTCCGAGCTTCACGTACTCGGTGACGTTGAGGAAGCGGATCTTCCCCTCGTGGATGAAGGCCTCCGAGGAGAACTCCTGGCCGGGGAGGTGGCTCTCCACCAGGCAGGGGAAGTCGGCCTCCACCACCCGCTCGTCGATGTCGTCCCGGCTCCGCAGGAGCTTGTGGCCGACGGTGCCCGCCGCGCTGAAGGGCTTCAGGTGCACCCAGGCGTCCCCTTCCCCGGGGAGCTGCAGGTGCGCCTCGTTCAGCCGCTCCATGAACTCGTGTACCTGCTCCACCGTGCGGACTTCCTCGAAGAGCCCGACCCGGAACCCGGCCAGGAGGGCCTTCCTCTTCATCATGGCCTTGTTGCGGAAGAGGTACCCCCGGTTGAGAAGACGCGGATCGTCCCGGTAGAGGGAGTTGAGCGCGCCCGCCCACTCTACCGTCTCCTCGAAGAGGGGAATGGCGAGATCGGCCCCGAAGGGCTGGAGCAGCTCCCGGAGCTGGAGGGCGTTCGAGCGCTCGTTCCACTCGTTGTAATTCCAGGGCACGAAGGGAATGCCGTTCTCCCGGGCATAATCCTCGAAGTCCGGGAAGCTCACCACCACGTAGGGACGATCCATCTTCTGCATGCTCTCGATCGCCGGGAGACTCCATCCAAGAAGGGCTACGCAATTCGCCATCCGATCCAACCTCGCTCGTTCTGTCGTGAGAAGATTTCCCTCACCCGCGCCATCCGGCAGGGGGTCGAAGAGAGTGAACCCCTCCCCCGGTGAAACGTTGCAAGGGATCACCATCTTCGGTATATGTTCGGTCATGTCTCCCACCACCACCGCACCCTACGTCGAACTGCACGCCCACTCCGGTTTCTCCTTCCTGGACGGGGCCTCCCACCCGGAGGAACTCGTGGAGGAGGCGCGGCGCCTGGGCTATCCCGCCCTCGCCCTCACCGACCACGATGGGCTCTACGGGTCCATGGAGTTCGCCCGGGCGGCCCGGGACGCGGGCCTCCACCCCATCACCGGGGCCGAGCTCACGGTGCGCTCGTGTGGGCTCCCCGGAGCGCCGCCCACCTCCGCCACCTACCGGCCGGACGAGCCCCCCGACCACTTCCACCTCACCCTCCTGGTCGAGACCTCGGCCGGCTACCACAACCTCTGCCGGCTCATCACCGAGGCGCACCGAGAGGGCCCCCGGGGCGCACCCGCCCTGGAATTGGAGCAGCTCCTGGAGCGGAACGAGGGCCTGATCCTCCTTTCGGGTTGCCGGAGAAGCCCCCTCGTCCACGCCATGGACGACTCCATGGCCACCGGCGAGGCCTTCGCCCGGCGCCTCGCGGAAAGCTTCGGCCCCCACCGGTGTTTCGTGGAGTTGCAGGAGAACCGGGTCCGCGGTGACCGCGGTCGAAATCGCCGGCTGGCCCGGCTTGCCGATCGCCTCGGCCTTCCCGTGGTGGCCACCGGGAACGTCCACTACCACCGCCCCGAACGACACCGGCTCCAGGACGTGCTCACGGCCATCCGGCACCGCACGACGCTGGACGACTCCCACGGTCGCCGACGCCCCAACGCCTGCTTCTCCCTTGCTCCTCCCCAGGAGATGGCGCACCGTTTCCGGGACCGTCCCGACGCGGTGGCCAACACCCTCCGGATCGCGGAGCGCTGCACCGCCTTCGACCTGACCCGGGACCTGGGCTACACCTTCCCCGACTTCGAGGGAAGCGAGGGGGGGAGCGCGACCCAGGTATTGACCGCGGTCACGAAGGCCGTGCTGGAGGAGCGCTACCCTGCGGGCCCGGGCACCGGCGATCGAAGGCGGAGGGTGGAGGCCGAGCGGCGCCTCGAGGAGGAGCTCCGGCTCGTGGAGCACCACGGTCTCTCCGGATTCTTCCTCGTGTACCGAGACATCATGGAACTCGCCCGGGAGGTGGGCCGACGCGTGCGGGGCGACTCCCCACGGGCTCGGGCCGGCCTTCCTCCGGGGCGGGGACGAGGCTCCTCCGTCTCCTCCATCATCTGCTACCTCATCGGGCTCTCCCACGTGGATCCGGTGGAGGCCAACCTCTTCCTGGGCCGCTTCCTGAACGAGGCCCTGGGGTCGGTCCCCGACATCGACCTCGATTTCCCGCGGGAGATCCGGGAGGAGCTCATCCTGGCCGTCTACCGGAAGTACGGGTACGACCACACGGGGCTCGTCTCCATCTTTCCCACCTATCGGCTCCGTTCCGCGGTGCGGGAGGTGGGGAAGGCCCTCGACCTCCCCCCCGGCGAGCTGGAGAAGATCGCCCGCCTGGCGGAGCACCGCTCGGCCGAGGGGATCCGGGAGGACCTCTCGCGCATCGAGGGGATCTCCCGGCGCCTGGAGAGCCCCCAGTGGGGCATCTTCCTCGAGATGGTGGAAGAGATCGCCGGCCTCCCCCGCCACATCTCGCAGCACGTGGGCGGAATGATCATCTCGAGCCGCCCCCTCCTGGAGCTCGTTCCCCTGGAGCCGGCGGCCATGGAGGGCCGCGTCCTCTGCCAGTGGGACAAGGACTCCTGCGACGACGCGGGGTTCATCAAGATCGACTTCCTCGCGCTCGGGATGCTCTCCCTGGTGGAGGAGGCGGTGGACCTCATCGCGGAGCGGGGGACGGCGCCAGACCTCTCCCGGATCGACCTGGACGACCCCGAGGTCTACCGGCGGATCCAGGAGGGCGACACGGTGGGGATCTTCCAGGTGGAGAGCCGCGCCCAGATCCAGATGCTCCGCCGCACCCGCCCCACGAACCTGGAGGAACTCGCGGTCCAGGTGGCCATCGTGCGCCCCGGCCCCATCGTGGGAGGCGCGGTGAACCCATACGTGCGACGCCGCGAGGCCCAGCGGGCGGATCCCTCCTATACCCCGCCCTTCGACCACCCCCTCCTCGCCGATGCGCTGGGGGAGACGCTGGGGGTGATCATCTACCAGGACCAGGTGCTACAGGTCTGCCGGGCCCTCGCGGGGTTCACCGACGGGCAGGCGGAGTCGCTGCGACGGTCCATGAGCCGGAAGCGATCCAGGGAGGCACTCCGAAGCCACTGGGACGCCTTCCGGGAGGGAGCGGTCGCGCGGGGGGTGGAAAAGGAGACGGCGCAGGAGGTCTTCCGGCAGGTCGTCGCCTTCTCCCAGTTCGGCTTCCCCAAGTCGCACTCGGTGGCCTTCGCCCTTCTCGCCTACCAGTCGGCCTGGCTCCGCCACCACTTCCCCACCGAGTACTTCGTGGCCCTCTTCAACAACCAGCCCATGGGCTTCTATTCCCTCGACGCGCTGGGAAGGGACGCGGGACGCAACGGGATCCAGACCCTCCCCCCCGAGGTGAATCGGAGTGGGGTGAAGTGCGTGCCGGAGGGTTCGGATCTCCGCGTCGGACTTGGGTTCGTCCGGGGATGGGGAGAGGAGATTGCCCACCGGGTGGTGCGAGAGAGGGAGCGGGTCGGGCCCTTCCTCGGTCTCACGGACTTCCTCCGGCGCACCCCTGCGGCGCTGAAGCGTCCCGCGGTGGAAAACCTCATCTGGGGGGGGGGGATGGACGGGTTCGGCCTCTCCCGTCGGGAGCTCCTCTGGCAGACCGGTCTCTGGCTGGGGCCCGACGAGGAGCGAACCCGGGCCCGGGGACGGTCCGACGACCCTCAACTCACACTGACCGCCGTGGACCACGACATCGATGCAGGCGGACCGGCGACCCGCGGCTTCCACCCCCTGGACGACGGGGAGCGGGTGGCTGCAGAGTACCGGATGCTGCGCTTCTCCACCGGACTCCACCCCATCGCCCTGGTGCGGGAGCGACTCCCGGATACCGCCCTCTCCGCCCATGCCCTCGCCGAAGCCGGAAACGGGGCGACCGTGAGGGTGGCCGGAATCGTGATCGCCCGTCAGCGCCCCCAGACGGCGAAGGGATACATCTTCATCCTCCTCGAGGACGAGCACGGGCACATCAACGTCATCGTGAAGCCCCAGGTGTACGAGCGCTGTCGCGCGACCGTTCGAATGGAGCCCTTCCTCCTGGTGCGGGGTCGGCTCCAGAAGGACGGAGCCACCCTCAACATCATCGCCCATGGGGTGGAGCCGCTGCAGGTCGGGGACCGGTCGGAGGTGCTCGGCGCGCCTCCCCTGGAGTACTGGCCCGGTCCGCGCCGGAAACCCCCGTCCGACCTCCTCGCTCCCCTCCGGAACGATCCTCCCGCGAGCCGGAGTTGGGGGTGAGGAACCCCGGCCCATGATACTCGAACACACATTAAGTGAGACCACTTAAAACACGTCTATTACATGATTTCCACAATTCACATCATGTGATATCTAGGCTATTTTTCGGCCTACACGGGCCGACCCGAGCGAACGGGATCAAGCGTTGGGAAAGGAAGCTGCTGCCATGAACCAGGTGGCGAATGACCACGGTCATCCCAGTACATGACCGTGGTCACCGAGACGTCCGGGAGGCCAGCCGCTCTCGTTCCGCAGGGGTCCGGGAAAGATGGAAGCGCATTCCCTCCCAATCCAGTCGGGGCGGAAAAACCGAAAAGTAGTCGCTGGAAGAGCCCGCCCCTTCCCTCCCCGCACCCTGGCGCTCGAGCGTCTCCCGGGCGAACTCCTCCCTCGCCGCGGCTTCCGCATCGTCCCCCAGGTCCATGGCCCCGTGGACACGCCGCGCCAGGTCCTCGAGCGCATCACCCAGCTCGATCGCCCGCCGCTGGGGGTCGGCGTGCATCCCGAAGTGGGTCGCGGCAAACGTGGGCACCTCGACCGCATCCCGCACTGCCTCGATGGTGGCGCGCCACGCCGACAGACCGACTGCCGGCGGCGGGGTGGGAGGATGCGTCGGAGCTGCGGGGTCGAGCACGACCCCGAGGCTGTCTCCCGAAAAGAGGATGCCGGGCCCCAGGGCCTCCCAGGCCAGGTGGTGGGCAATGTGCCCTGGCGTGGGAAGAGGACGGATTCCCTCCAGGGGAGGGGGATCCCCGGGAGACCAGCCCCGGATCCGATCCGCCGGTACCGGAAGCACGTCCCCCCAGTACCGATCATGCTCGTCACCGAAGGTCCGCCGCGTGGAGGAGACCAACCGCTCGGGCTCCGCGATGTGGGGGGCGCCGTCCGTGTGCACATGGACGGTGATACGCGGGTTCTCCCGGACGAGATGGCCCACCCCGCCGGCGTGGTCGAGGTGCACGTGGGTGAGGAGAACGTGGCGGAGATCGGACACCTGGGCGCCGAGCCGCGACAGACCGTCGATCAGCCGCGGCAAGGAGGTGGAGGGGCCAGGGTCCACCAGGGCGGGTTCCGGAGTGTCGAGCAGGTAGGCGCAGATGATGCCCGGATTCCCGAGGTGTTCGACGTCGATGGCCGCTACCCCCATCAGCCTCAGCCCCGCTGGTCCACCGGCACGTAGTCCCGCGCACCGGAGCCCACGTAGACCTGCCGCGGGCGGGCGATCCGCTGCTCGTCGTCCTCGAGCATCTCCTCCCACTGCGCAAGCCAGCCCACCGCGCGGGGAATCGCGAAGAGCACGGGGAACATCTCCGTCGGGAAACCCATGGCCTGGTAGATCAACCCCGAGTAGAAATCCACGTTCGGGTAGAGGTTCCGGGAGACGAAGTATTCCTCCTGGAGGGCGATCTTCTCCAGCTCGAGCGCAATGTCCAGGAGCGGGTTGTTCCCGGTGACCTCGAACACCTCGTGTGCGGTCTTCTTGATGATGCTGGCCCGCGGGTCGTACGCCTTGTACACCCGATGGCCAAAGCCCATGAGCCGTCGGTCCCCCCGCTTCACGCTCTCCAAGAAGGCCGGAATGTTGTCCACCGAGCCGATCTCGTTGAGCATGCGGAGAACGGCCTCGTTGGCTCCTCCGTGGAGGGGGCCCCAGAGCGCCGCCATGGCTCCCGCCAGCGAGGAAAAGGGATCCGAGTAGGAGCTCCCGATGGTCCGCATCGCCGTGGCGGAGCAGTTCTGCTCATGATCGGCATGGAGGATGAAGAGGACGTCCAGGGCCCGCTCCAGCACCGGGCTGGGATGGTACTCCTTCACCCCGATCCGGTAGAGCATATTCAGAAAGTTGGCCGTGTAGGAGAGCTCGTTCTCCGGGTACACGTACGGAAGCCCCTGGTGGTGCCGGAAGGCGAAGGCCGCGAGGGTCGGCATCTTGGCCACGATCCGGGTAATCTGTACCGCGCGATTTTCGGGGTCGTGGACATCCTGGGCTTCGGGGTAGAAGGTGGAGAGCGCCGCAACGGACGAGATCATGATGCCCATGGCGTGAGCATCGTACCGGAAGCCGTTCAGGAGCTTGGTGACGTTCTCATGGATATAGGTGTGATACGTGACGTCGTGGACGAAGTCGGTCAACTCGTCGTGGCTGGGGAGGTCACCCCGGAGGAGCAGATAGGCCACTTCCAGGAAGGTGCTCTCCTCGGCGAGCTGCTCGATGGGGTAACCCCGGTACCGGAGAATCCCCTTGCCACCGTCGATCTCGGTGACGGTGCTGCGGGTCGACGCCGTGTTGGTGAAGGCGGGATCGTAGGACATCATACCAAAGTCCTCGTCGCGGACCTTGATCTGTCGCAGGTCCATCGCCCGGATCACGTCCCCTTCGTGGATGTCGATCTCATAGTCGTGTCCGGTCCGGTTGTCGCGGATCGACAGGGTCTTCCGAGGCTCGGTCCCGCTCTCTCCCATCTCGTCCTCCTGTAATGACGGTATCTACCGATCAGTGTCTAACATCCCACGAGGCCGACCCCGGGACAACCCTAGACGGACGGGAACTCCCGGCGGCGTCGAGCGTTCGAGACCCCGATCAGGCGTGGAAGGTCCACCGCTGCCACAGATACTGCCTGGAGGCTGGATGGAGACGAGATCGTTCGACGTGATCGTGGCCGGCCTGGGCGTCTTCGGTGCGGCCACCGTCCGGGCTGCTGCAGGAGCCGGATCCCGAGTCCTGGGGCTGGATGCCCGACACCCACCGCACACCCTCGGCTCGTCGCACGGACGGACGCGCATTCTCCGGGAAGCCTACTTCGAGGATCCGAGATACGTCGGGCTCGTCCGCCGGTCGCTGGAGGCGTGGCAGGCGCTCGAGTCGGCTACGGGCCGTTCCCTCTTCCGGACCACAGGCTGCCTGACCCTGGGCCCCGCGGATTCTGAAATCCTCGTCGGCTCGCTCCGGAGCGCACGGAGCCAGGACGTCCCCCACGAACGCCTGGATGCCACGGAACTCCGACGGCGGTATCCCGTGGCCCGGATCCCGGAGCACTTCGAAGGTCTCCTCGAGCACCGCGCAGGGGTACTGGACGCCGAGGGGGGAGTGGCCGCCCTCCTCCAGGCCGCACGTAGCGAGGGAGCCGTGCTCCGTTCCGGTGTGGCGCTTCGAGGTTGGGAGGTCCAAGGGGGCGACCCCGAAAGTGTGGTGGTGGAGACCTCGGCAGGGCGCTTCCGCGGTCGAACCCTGGTCCTCGCGCTGGGTCCCTGGCTCGGCCCCCGCCTCGGAGCTGGACCCGATGGCCACGGATACCTGCGCGTGACGCGCGAGGTCGTGCACTGGTTCCGGGCGCCCCGGGGAACCGGCCAGGTCGATGCGACGTCCCTCCCCGTGAGCCTCTGGGAGACGTGGCCCGGGCTGATCCACTACACGATCCCCGACGCGGGCGATGGGTTCAAGATCGGGCTCCACCACCACGGCCGGCTCGTAGACCCCGATGGGGTGGACAGGGATGTCCACGACGAGGAGGTCGATCGGGTCCGCGGATTTCTCAGGGACCACCTTCCCTCCGCGAACGGTCCTCTCGTGGCCAGCTCCGTGTGCCTCTACACGACCACTCCGGATGGGCATTTCCTGGTGGGTCCCCACCCGGACTTCCGGAGGGTCGTGGTGGTGGGTGGCGGATCCGGCCATGGGTTCAAGTTCGCCCCCGTCCTCGGGGAGGCCGCAGCCCGGTGGGCGCTCGACGACCCGCCGGGCGGGGACCTCGCCTTCCTCGACCCCCGGCGGCTCCCACCCCCCGAATCGGGGTAGTGCCGGTGGTGACCAAGGGGTACGAACCGACCAGCCGGAGACGACCGCATCGATGATAGCATCGACTCTTTCCAGCCCGATTCCCGCATTCCTCACCCTTCTTCTTCTCCTCGCTGGGTGTACGGAGGTCGAAGGGGATGCCGCCAGCCCACCCCCCGTCGCCGACGACGCCCGGGTCGTCCTCGTCACAGGTTCGACCGGGGGCCTCGGCAGGGAGGTCGCCATCGCCCTGGGCGCTGAGGGGGCGCACGTCATCGTGCACGGGAGGAATGAAGACCGGGGGCGGGAGGTCGTGGAGGAGATCCGATCGGGTGGAACCGGGAGTGCCGTCTTCCACGCCGCTGACCTCGCCTCCTTCGAGGATGTCCGGGCCTTCGCCGAGCAGCTTCTCGAGGACTACGACCGCATCGACGTTCTCGTGAACAACGCAGGCATCTGGCTGGACGGACCGAACGAACGACAGCTCAGTGAGGACGGCCACGAGCTTCACCTGCAGGTGAACTACCTCTCTGGGTACCTCCTCACCCACCTCCTCCTGCCCCTGCTGGAGCCGTCGACCGATGCGAGGATCGTGAATGTGGCGTCCGCGGCCCAGCGGCCCATGGACTTCGATGACCCCATGATGGACGAAGACTACAGCCACGGGCGGGGGTATGGTCAGAGCAAGCTGGCCCAGATCACCTTCACCATGGATCTGGCGCGGGAGCTTTCCGAGCGGGGGATCACCGTGACCGCGCTGCATCCCGCAACCTTCATGGACACCGATATGGTGCTCTCCCGCGGGGCGGAGCCCAGAGCGACGGTCCAGGAGGGGGCCGAGGCGGTCCTCCAGCTCGTGAACGCCCCCGGAATCGAGAGCGGGAGCTACTACAACGGCCTCAGCGAGGCCCGCGCCAACGACCAGGCCTACGACCCCGAGGCACAAGAGGCGCTCCGCCGTCTGAGCCGGGAGCTCACGGGCGTCCCCGAGTAGTGGGAGGGAGCGCGTCAAACACCCGCAAACACGGAGGCCCGGCCCCCCAACGGGGACCGGGCCTCGTGCTTTCGGTACGACGTGGTCGAACGGTCAGTACATGCCGCCCATTCCGCCCATCCCACCACCTGCACCACCAGCACCTGCACCCTCATCCTCCTCCGGGTGGTCGACGATGACACACTCGGTGGTGAGGAGGAGCCCGGCGATGGACGCGGCGTTCTGAAGCGCGGTCCGCACCACCTTGGTGGGATCGATCACGCCCGCTTCCACGAGGTCTTCGTACTCCTCGGTGGCAGCGTTGAAGCCGAAGTTCTCGTTCTTGGCCTCTCGGATCTTCGCGACCACGATGGACCCTTCGACCCCGGCGTTGTTCGCGATCTGACGGATCGGAGCCTCGAGGGCCCGACCCAGGATCTCCACACCGATCTGCTCGCCGCGGTGCTCCACCGCGAAGCCGGCAAGGGTCGCCTGGGCACGGAGGAGTGCCACGCCACCACCGGCCACGATTCCTTCCTCGACGGCGGCGCGGGTCGCGTGCAACGCGTCCTCCACACGGGCCTTCTTCTCCTTCATGGCCGTCTCGGTGGAGGCACCGACGTTGATGACCGCTACGCCGCCGGAGAGCTTCGCGAGGCGCTCCTGCAGCTTCTCCTGGTCATAGTCCGAGGTGGACTTGTCGATGGCGGCCCGGATCTCGGCGATCCGGCCCTTGATCTTATCGTCGTCTCCGTGTCCATCCACGATCGTGGTGTTGTCCTTGTCCACCACGATCCGCTTCGCCTCTCCGAGGTCGGAGAGAACGGCGTTCTCCAGCTTGAATCCCATCTCCTCGGAGATGACCTGGCCGCCCGTGAGGACCGCGATGTCCTGGAGCATGGCCTTCCGGCGGTCCCCGAAACCGGGAGCCTTCACCGCGCAGACCTTGAGGGTGCCCCGGAGCTTGTTCACCACCAGCGTCGCCAGCGCCTCGCCTTCCACGTCCTCCGAAATGATCATGAGGGGACGGCCCATCTGAGCCACCTTCTCCAGGATGGGGAGAAGGTCCTTCATGTTGGAGATCTTCTTGTCGTGGATGAGGATCATCGGGTCGTCGAGCTCCGCCTCCATCCTCTCCGGGTCCGTCACGAAGTAGGGAGAGAGGTAGCCGCGATCGAACTGCATGCCCTCGACGGTTTCCAAGGTAGTCTCGAGGCCCTTCGCCTCCTCTACCGTGATCACGCCATCCTTACCGACCTTCTCCATGGCGTCGGCGATGAGCTCGCCGATCTCGGAGTCGGAATTGGCCGAGATGGTCCCGACCTGCGCGATCTCCTTCTTGCCCTTCGTCTCCATGGAGAGCTCGCGGAGCCGCTCGACCACCCGCTCGGTCGCGCGATCGATGCCCCGCTTGATCGCCATGGGGTCGCTCCCCGCGGTGACGTTCTTGAGTCCTTCGGAGAAGATTGCCTGGGCGAGCACGGTCGCGGTGGTGGTACCGTCACCGGCGTTGTCGGAGGTCTTGGTGGCTACCTCCTTCACCATCTGGGCGCCCATGTTCTCGATCGGATCCTCGAGCTCGATCTCCTTCGCGACGGACACGCCGTCCTTGGTCACGGTGGGAGCCCCGAACTTCCTGTCCAGAACAACGTTGCGGCCCTTCGGCCCCAGCGTCACCTTCACGGCTCGGCTGAGCTTGTCGACGCCGCTCTTGAGTTTGGCGCGCGCCTCGGTATCAAATGTCAGGTCCTTCGCCATCGTCATGCTCCTTCGATGGAATGGTTAGTGGTTTCCGTCCGGTTGATCAGCGTGGCGCGTCGTCAGTTCGAGATGACGGCCAGGATGTCCGATTCCCGCAGGATGAGATACTCCTCCCCGTCCACGGTCACCTCGGTCCCGGAGTACTTCCCGTAAAGGACGGTGTCGCCCTCCTTCACGTCGGGCGAGAGGCGCTCTCCCTGTTCGGAAAGCTTCCCCGGTCCCACGGCCACCACTTTTCCCTGCTGGGGCTTCTCCTTCGCGGTGTCCGGAATGTAGAGCCCTCCACGAGTCTGGTCGGACTCTTCCAGGGCCTGAACGACCACCCGGTCGGCCAGTGGCTGGATCTTGTTGTTGGTCTTCGTCGGCATGTCTCTCCTCCGCGTAACACGGTGGGTTTGATATGATTAGAACGTCCTGCCCGAACGGCTGTCAGCACTCACTACCGGAGAGTGCTAAGAGCCCAGCTACTATAATACCGCGGATGCCCGAGGTGTCAACGGATGTCAGGTCTCCGAAGGCCCCGCAGAGAGGGTCTCCATCCGCCTCACTCCATCCAGCCCTACGATGGCATGTACCACGTCGTCGGCAAGCCGGTCCGGGAACCAGAAGCCCAGGCCGCGGAGCTCACGGAAGGAGGCCCGGGCTTCTACGTACGCACGCTCGAGAACGGCGTGGGCCGAGGCCTGGAGTGGGCCCTCCACCAGCCCTGAAGCGTCTGGAGCCACGGCCGCCTCCCGCCGCCAGAGTCGCTCGATGAGAGAACGCTCCTCGGGGGTGCCATGATGATGGACCTGGGCCACGAGAAGATTGTGGCTGCGGCGCCCAACGTCGAACTCGAAGTCGGTGAGGTCGTCCACGATCTGGAAGGCCGTGCCGAGCCGGGCGACGGCGGGCTCGGCCCTTTGCAGGCGATCCCGTACCTCGCCCTCCTCGAGGACCGAGGGGGCCACGAAGGCCAGGGCGAAAAGGGCACCTCCGCGCACGCGATGGACCTGTTCTACCATCTCTCCCGGCGCGGGGATATCGTCGACTCCCCCCTCTTCAGACCCCTCCAGTCGCCCGATTCGCGCCATCATGTCCAGCAGCCCCTTCAAGACCAGGTCACGCCGCGGGGGATCCAGATGCCCGGCCTCGATCCCCCGGTCCAGCGCCCGTTGGATGAGGCGCTCGAAGCACATGAGCTGGAGAATCGACATGAACCGACTCCCCTCGCCCGCCCTCAGCGGAAGCAGGCTCTTCGCCTGCTCGTCGAAGAGATTGTCGGCCGCCGTGATGGTCCCCTTGATGCAGAAGTTGATCTCGGCATACCGCTCCAGCGCGTCCGGCGCCACACCGAGTGATTCGAAGAGGGACCGGAAGAGGATCAGGAAGAAGTACTCCTGGAGGAAGGGCAGGCCGTCCACATCCAACTCGACACCGTCCGCGGGGAGCGCAGGGCTCTCAGCCAGGAACTCGGGGTCCAGGATCCGGCCCAGATCCGCGTGCACGGTCCGCACCGCCCGGGCCTGGGACGCGACCGCGGGTCCCAGGCGCTCCCAGATTCCCTCCTCCTGCAGGAGTAGAACTGCCGAAGGCGAACGAAAAACTGGCGAGAGGGTCATGGTGACGCGGGGTTCGGGTTCGCGGTCGATCGGATGCGGGGCCCGGCCGGGAGGGCGGAGATCAGCTCCACACAGCTCCGGTCCTCAGGCCTCGGAATGTAGCCCCGGATCGGGGTCTCCCGCCATGTACCGTCCGGCGAGCTCCAAGCCAACCAGGGTAAGGTAGGGGACTGCCTCCTCCACGGTTCGGGAGTGGCGCGCAACGACCTCGGCGAACCCCCCGGTCGCAACGACGAAGGCATCGGGCCGGTCCCACTCGGCCCGGATCCGGTCCACGATCCCATCCACGGCGTCCACGGCGGAGTAGAAGATCCCGCTCTGGAGGCAGGTCTCCGTTCGCCGCCCGATCACCCGCTCCGGGGGGCGGAGCTCGACGCCCGGGAGCTTGGCTGTCTGGCGAGTGAGCCAGTCCTGACCTGCCTGCAGCCCGGGCGAGATCACTCCTCCCACGAACACTCCATCGGAGGTGATACAGTCGAACGTGGTCGCGGTCCCCAGATCGACCACGATCGTGTCCTTCCCGAACAGGCGTGCCGCAGCGAGGGTGTTCACGATGCGGTCGGCCCCCACTGTCCGGGGCTCCTCGACGTCGAGACGAATGGGAATTGGTGAACCGTGTTCCACCACCAGGACCGTTCCGCGCCCGATGCTGGAGAGAGCCCGGCGAAGGAGCTCGGTCTGAGCGGGGACCACCGAGCCGACGACGGTGCGCTCCACCTCGGAGTCGGCGAAGCCGTCCTCGCGGAGGAAGGCACGGACCAGGTGGAGGAGCTCATCGGCGGTGCGGGGGACGCGCGTGGAATAGCGCCAGGACGCGAGGGGTTCGATCTCCCCGGGCCGAAAGAGGCCCATCATCGTCTCGGTATTGCCTACATCGACCACCAGGTGCATCGCCTCACCCCTCCGCTGAATAGATCGCCGCGGGGCCCTCCCCCACGATCCGTACGCTCCCTGCACGCACCTCGTGCACGGCCCCCCTGTCATCCCTCACCCTCAGGCACCCGTCCGCACCCACCCCCAGCGCGAGGCCTTCCAGGGCCAGGTCGGGGGCAACCCGCCTCCCCTCCAGGACGTCCCGCTCGCCCCACGCCTCACGCACGGCCCCCTCCAGGACCGCCGGGGGAGGATTCGCGTGGGTGCGCAACTCCCCGAGGAGGGCCTCCGCCAGGTCTCCAGCTGCGATCGACCGGCCCGCCGCCTCTTCCAGGAAAGCGGCGCCCGCAGCGTCGGCCGGAAGGGACGGTGGGCGGCGCAGGTTCACGCCCACGCCCACGATGATCCGCGGCCCATCGGGCGTACGCACCGCCTCGGCCAGCACACCGCCCAGCTTGCCCAGCGTGGGGCCGCCCGGCCGCGAGCGGATGACGAGGTCGTTCGGCCACTTGAGTCCGACCCGCACGCCGGCCACGCTCTCCACGGCGCGCGCAGCCAGCACCCCCACCAGGAGGGGCACCACGCCGGGTCCTCCTCCGGCAGGTGCATCCAGGAGAATCGACATCCAGAGCCCGGCGTTCCGCGGAGAATGCCAGGATCGCCCTCCCCGTCCCCTCCCTCCGGTCTGTTCGTCCGCGATGACCACTGTGAAGGCAGGTACTCCCTCCATGGCCAGGGTGCGGAGGCGATCGCTCGTCGACGGGAGGGACTCGTGGTGTTCCACTACCGGACCGTCCCTCGATGGTCTACCTCCTCCATGAGGAGGCTCAGGTCGGCAACGGGGGCGGAATGTGTGAGGGCACCCACCGAGATGCAGTCCACGCCGACCCGCGCCACCTCGGCCACCCGGAGGAGCGACATGTTTCCGGAGGCCTCCAGGAGGGGCCGCGGTGGAGGCCACCTTCGCACGGTTTCGACCGCGGCGGACATCTCCTCGGTAGTCATGTTGTCGAGTAGCACCCGGTCCACCCCGCAGCCCCGCACGAGCTCGAGGTCGGCGAGGGAAGCGACCTCGACCTCCACATGGAGCCCCTCCACATTCTCCTCGCGCACTCGGGTGAGCGCCTCGGGGATCCCGCCGGCGATGGCAATGTGGTTCTCCTTGACCAGGACCATGTCGTAGAGACCGAAGCGATGGTTCTCTCCTCCCCCCGACGCGACGGCCGCCTTCTCCAGCTCCCGCCATCCGGGGGTGGTCTTTCGCGTGTCCAGGACACGGGCTCCCGTGCCCTCTACGGCCCGGACGAACTCCCGGGTGAGGGTGGCGATCCCGGAAAGGCGTCCCAGGAAGTTGAGCGCCGTGCGCTCCGCGGTAAGGATCCCTCTCGCCGGTCCTTCCAGAGCGGCCACGACGTCCCCCTCCCCCGCCTCCGCCCCTTCGTTCAGGAGGGCGTGGAACTCCACGGACGGCGCCACCTGCCGGAACACCTCGGCGAAGGCGCTGGTCCCCGCCACCACGAGGTCCTCGCGCGCCAGCACTCGTGCCCGGGCCCGCTCCCCGGGCGGAACGGTCCAGAGGGTGGTCCGGTCCCCCGTACCCACGTCCTCCTCGATGGCCGCGCGGACCAGTTCCCCGAGCTTCATCCCACCTCCCCGGAGTCTTCGTCCAGCACACTCCGATAATAGTCCTCGTATACGGGGACCACCCGGCCCACCGCGAACCGCTCCGACGCGACGGTACGGGCGGCCTCGCTCATCTTCCGCCACCGTGCGCCGTCTTCCAGGATCGCCACCGCCGCCTCCGCCATGCCAGCGACGTCCCCCAGAGGGAGGAGGGCCCCGGACACCCCGTCCTCGACCACCTCGGGAAGGCCGCCCACCCGACTCGCCACCACCGGAGCCCCACAGGACATGGCTTCGAGCGCGGCCAGGCCGAACGACTCGGTCTCGGAGGGGAGGAGGAAGAGGTCGGCGCAGGCCAGGAGCTCGTCCACGGAGGTGTGCTTCCCCACGAAGACGACCTTATCGGCCACCCCCAGATCGTGTGCCCTTTGAAGGGCCCGGACCCGCTCGGGCCCATCGCCCACCATGACGAGTCGCGACGGCACCCGGCGCTGCACCCTCGCGAACACCTCCACCACATCCTCTGTGCGCTTGAGGGGTCGAAAGTTCGAGACGTGCATCAGGAGCTTCTCGCCGGCCGGCGCCAGGGAGGACCGATGGCAGGGCTCCCTTCCCCGCCGGAACCGTTCGGTGTCGACGAAGTTGGGGATGACCCGGATCCGCTCGCCTGGAACCCCGAAGCTTCGTTCGGTCTCATCCTTCAGGAACTGCGACACGGCGGTGACGCCATCGGACTTCCGGATGGAGAAGCGGGTGATCTCGTGGAAGGAGGGCTGCTGGCCCGTAAGGGTGATGTCCGTTCCGTGGAGGGTGGTGATGAGGCGCGGCCCTCCCGGAACGCCGAGCATTTCGCGCGCCATCCAGGCGGAGGCGGCGTGGGGGATCGCATAGTGGGAATGGATCACGTCGAGGGCGTGATCCTGCGCCACTTCATGAATCGTCGCCGCCAGCGCGAGGGTGTAGGGGGGGTGTTCGAAGAGGGGGTAGTGGTCCATGGAGGCTTCGTGGAAGAAGACGTTCCCCCGGTAGCCCGACAGCCGGAAGGGAACGGCGTACGAGACGAAGTGGATCTCGTGGCCTCGCTCGGCCAGCTCCATTCCCAGCTCGGTGGCGATGGCGCCCGAACCGCCGTAGGTCGGGTAGCAGCAGATACCGATCTTCAAGACGCAGATCCCCCGGTCGAAGTCAGGCCGTCCCGGAACGGGCCGGGCCCGGGCGGCATTACCCGTCGCCGGGCTCGCCGATCCCCTGCCACCATTCGACGATCTCCTGGACGAGGAGCGCGGGTGGACGCGTGGCGTCGAGATTCAGGCGTCCCTCGCTGGGAAGCTGGTGCCGGAACCAGGTCAACTGGCGACGGGCGTAGGCGCGCGTGGCACGTTGGACCCGGTCGATGGCCTCCTCCTCGGTGATCTCCCCCGCGAGCACCATCGCGGCCTCGCGATACCCGGTCCCCGTCATCCCCGGATCCCGCGGCGTCGCACCCGTGGCAAGGAGTGCACGCACCTCGTCCAGGAGTCGGTCCCGGCGAAACATGGACACCACACGCTCGTTGATGCGACGGTAGAGGACCTCCCGCGGGAGCTCCAGGAGGACCACCCGCACCTCCACCCCCTCGACCGCGGGCGCGGCATGGGCGTGCCACCAGGAAAGCGGACGCCCCGTGAGGAGTGCGACCTCGATGCTCCGGCTGAGCCGTTGGCGCCCCCCCTCCGCGGCGGTCTCCGCCCGGGCGGGATCGAGCCGCGCGGACCAGCGCGCGAGCTCGTCACGGTCGAGCCCTCCCAGCCACTCCTCCAGCCTCCTCCTCCGCTCCGGATCCAGGGTCGGCTGCCGAAAAAGAGGTGTGGTGAGCGCCCGGAGGAAGAAGCCGGTCCCGCCCACCAGGATGGGGAGCCGGCCCCGCCCCTCGATCTGTCCGATCCAGCCCCGAGCCTCCCTGGCCCAGCGACCCGCCGAGTAGCGCTCGGATGGATCCACCAGGTCGAGGCCGTGGTGGGGCACCGCTTCCCTCTCGTCCGGTCGCACCTTGTCCGTTCCCACGTCCATCCCGCGGTAGACCTGGCGGGAATCCATGGAGACGATCTCCCCTCCCAGCCGAAGCGCGGTGGGGATGGACACCCCGGTCTTCCCCGAGGCGGTCGGCCCGGTGATAGCCAGCACCGGCGCGGATCGGCTCACCGGCCGAACTTCCGTTCCAGCTCCGCGGTGGAGAGTCGCACGGTGGTGGGGCGGCCATGGACGTCGTGGAAGGGGAGCCGGGTGGCGAAGAGGCGATCGAAAAGCTCCTGCATCTCCCGGTCGTCCAGAGCCTGCCCCGCCTTGATGGCCGCCTTGCAGGCGAAGCTCATGGCGACGCGTTCGTGCTGGTTCCGGGCGGAATTCACCAGTTCGGATCCGTGGGTGAGCTCCTCCACCATCTCCCGGAAGCAGCGCTCCGCGTCGAACCCGGGGTGGGGGTCGGGAACGGCGTGGACAATGACCGAGCCCTCCCCGAACCCATCCACCTCGAAGCCGATCCGGTGCAGGAGCCCGGCCAGGTCCTCCACCAGATCGCATTCCGCCGTGGAAAGGCGGAGGGTGAGGGGAAAGAGGAGGCGCTGGCTCGAGACCCCACCTCCATCGAAGCGCTCCATGAGCTCCTCGAAGAGGATCCGTTCATGGGCTGCATGCTGGTCGATCATGAGGAGGCCGTCACGCACCTCGGCCATGATCCAGGATCGGTGCACCTGCCAGAGCCGGGGACGTTCGAGCTCGGGCATCGCCTCCGTACTCCCGTCCGGGACGCCCTCCGCCTGGCCTGCCGGGCCACCGAGTTCCCCATCCTGAGGGTCCAGGCGATCGTCGGCCGGCCCGCTGAGGAAGAGCGCCATCTGCCCCTCCCCTTCCGGATCGGGGACGGGACTCCCATCCTCTCCCGATCGCGGGGCCCTCGGCGGCGCCTCCCGCACACGGGATGCCGTCGGGTCCAACGGCTCGGCGCTCTCTTCGCCCGCAAGCGCACGCCGGACCCCTTCTTCCAGGATCCGCTCCACACCGCGCAGGTCCCGGAAGCGTACCTCCGCCTTGGCGGGGTGCACGTTCACATCCACCGCACCGGCAGGTACCCGAATGAAGAGGACCACCCAGGGCCGGTGACCTTCCGGAATCGTGGTGCGGTATCCCCGGTCCACCGCCTTCAAGAGGGCCACCTCACGGAAGGGGCGGCGTTCCAGGAAGAGCGTCGCGCGCCTGAAGCCGGGACGCGTTCTGCCGGGACGCTGGATGAGCCCCTCGAACGCGGTCCCATCTTCCTCCCAGGTGACCGGGATCAGGTCCGAGGCCGCCTCCTCTCCCCACACACCCGCGACCCGATCCAGGAGATCGACGTCAGGAGCGAGTTCCAGAAGTGCGCGATCGCCGGAGTGGAGCAGGAAAGCCACCTCCGGGTTCGCCAGGGCGAGGACCGAGACCACCTCGCTGACGGCGCGGGCCTCCGTGGCCGGGGTACCGAGAAAACGCGCCCGGGCGGGAGCGTTGTGGAAGAGCCGCTCGATGGACACGGTGGTCCCGGGCCTCCGGGCCAGATCCTCCATCCCGGTAATCCGCCCGGCGTTCGCCAGGATGCGGGTGCCCACATCGTCTTCGGCGGCGCAGGTCTCGATGGTCAGGCGGGAGACCGACGCAATCGACGGAAGCGCCTCGCCTCGGAATCCGAAGGTGGGAATGCTGCGCAGATCCTCCGCACGGCGGATCTTGGAAGTCGCGTGGCGGTCGAGGGAGAGGAGGGCATCCTCCCGCCCCATCCCCCGCCCGTCGTCCGAGATCCGGATGAGCCGCTTACCTCCGCCCTCGATCCGTACCTCGACCCGGCGAGCGCCCGCGTCCAGCGAGTTCTCCACGAGCTCTTTCACTACCGAGGCGGGGCGCTCCACCACCTCCCCGGCAGCAATCTGGTTCGCCACCGCATCGGGGAGCACCTGGATCGTGCGCGACATAGGTGGGCAGCTACTCTTCGATGGGGTCGTGGGGGAGGCCGAAGAAGGTCCGGGCGTTGGCGGTGGTCTCCTCTTCGACGCGGTCCGCCTCCACTCCGCGCAGCTCGGCAACGCGGTCCCGGAGAAACGGCACCCACGCCGGCTCGTTCCGCTTCCCCCGGTGGGGCACGGGGGCCATGTAGGGGCCGTCGGTCTCGAGCATGTATCGGTCGGAAGGAACGCGACGCACCGCCTCCTCCCCCTCGAACGACCGGAACGTCACGAGCCCCGTGAAGGACACGGACCACCCACTCTCCATGGCGGCGTCGAGAAGCTCCAGGTGGCCGGGAAAGCAATGAATGACACCGCGTATTCCGGCGGCACCGGCCTCCCTGACGATGCCGGTCATCTCCTCCTCCGCCTCACGGCAGTGCACCACGACGGGAAGCCCCTCGGCCTCGGCCACTTCGAGCTGAAGTTGGAACACCTTCCGTTGCGTCGCGGGAGGGGAGAAATCGTAATGGTAATCGAGGCCGCATTCGCCGATGGCCAGCGGGCCCGAGGGGTCCGCAAGGGCCTCGTGGAGGCGCCCTCGGAGGTCGGTCGGAGCCGCCGCGGCCTCATGCGGATGGACCCCCACAGTCGCGAAGACCTGGGCCGACCCGGGCCGCGGCTGGGCGGCGAGGGCGGCCACCTGCGCGGCATCGTTCAGGTCCGACGCAATGCTCACGACGGCGCCCACCCCTTCCTCGGCGGCTCTCTGCAGGACCTGGTCTACCTCGCCCGCGTACCGCTCGTGGGTCAGGTGACAGTGGGTGTCGATGAGCATCCGGATCCGCGTCAGACCGGGATCGCGGTTTCCTTCTTCTTCTTCCGGGACCTGAGTTTTTGCTTTCGGTCCGCCTCCTCCTTGGTGCCGAAGCGGTTCTGGATCTCCAGAAGAGCCGGGGATGCCACGAAGATGGACGAGTAGGTCCCGATCACCACACCCAGGATCAGCACGATCGTGAAGTCACGGATGACGGTCCCGCCCAGGACCAGGAGCGAGATGAGCACCGCGAGGGTCGTGCCCGACGTCATCAAGGTCCGGGGAAGCGACTCGTTGATGGAGCGGTTGATGAGGTCGATGGGGTTCTCCCGCCGGCCACCCTTCTTCTGCAGGTTCTCCCTGATCCGGTCGAACACCACGATGGTGTCGTTCAGGGAATAACCGATCACGGTCAAGACGGCGGCCACCGTCGGCAGGGAGATCTCCACCCTGAAGAGGGCGAGGAAGCCGATGGTGATGAGGATGTCGTGGACCGTGGCGATGACGGACGCGAGTCCGAACCGGAGCTCGAAGCGGATGGCCAGATAGAGGAGGGTCAGGACAAAGGAGATGAGAATTGCGAGCGCTGCGGCCCGCGTCAGCTCCTCACCGATGACCGCACCCACCGACTCGAGGGCCAGGACCTCGTAGTCGGTAATGAGCGGCGACTCAGTGAGCTGGGCCTGGATGGCCTGCCCCACGGCGTCGACACTTACCCCTTCTTCCACCGGAGTCCGGATCTGGAACTCGTTCTCGGCCCCGAACCGGGTGATGGAGGGTGCCTGTGTCCCCCCGAGCGCCTCGCGGAGATCGGCCTCCGTCGTCCCCTCGCCCACGGCGACGAGCACTCGGGTTCCCCCGGTGAAGTCGACCCCGTAGTTCACGGTGCTCCCCATGGCGAACACGTTGAAGACCATGGCGGCGACGCCGAGGGCGAGCACCACACCCGACACCCAATACGCCTTTTTCCTCCACTGGAGGAAGGTGTAGCTGGCGTTTCTGAAAATCCAAAACATCCGTGAGCGACCCCTGAAGCGTGTCGGTTAGATACTGATCGTGTCGGTGGCCTTCTTCCCCCTGATGTAGATCAGGAAGAGAGTCCGCGTCACGTAGAGCGCCGTGAAGAACGAAGCGATGATGCCGATGGAGAGCGTCACCGCGAATCCTCGTACCGGCCCGGTTCCGAACTGGAAGAGGATGAGCGCGGTGATGAGCGTCGTGATGTTCGCGTCCACGATGGCGGAAAGCGCGTGGCCGAAGCCCTCGTCCACGGCGGTACGAACGGCGCGGCCCTCGGCGAGCTCCTCTCGTATTCGTTCGAAGATGAGCACGTTCGCGTCCACCGCCATCCCGATGGAGAGGATGAGGCCGGCGATGCCCGGAAGCGTCAGCGTCGCGTTGAGGGTCGCGAGGCCGCCGAGCACCAGGACCACGTAGACGCTGAGCGCCACCACCGCCATGACCCCGGTAAACCGGTAGTAGCCCATCATGATGAGGACGACGAGGGCGAGCCCGATGAGCCCCGCGATCATCCCCTGGTCGATGGAGTCCTGCCCCAGCGACGGTCCGACGGTGCGCTCTTCCATGACCCGAAGCGGAGCGGGAAGCGCGCCGGCACGGAGGACGAGCGCGAGGTCGCGTGCCTCTTCGATGTCGGAACGGCCGAGGGTAATCTGCCCTCGCGCCGCGATACGGGACTGGACCACCGGTGCACTCACCACCTCGTCATCCAGAAGGATCGCGATCCGGTCGCCAATGTGCCGGCCGGTGACGTCTCCGAAGATCCGACCGCCGGCTCGGGAGAGCTGGAACTGAACAATGGGCTCGCTCGTCTGCGAGTCCCGGGCCGAGTTGGCGTCATCCAGCATTTCACCGGTGATGAAGGGCTCCCGCTGGAGCACGAAGAGCTCGCGGTAGATTTCACCCCCGGAGGCGTACGGCTCCCATCCCCAGTTCAGCGAGACGTCCCTTGGAAGAACCGCCTGAACGGTGGGGAGCTCCAGGAACTCTCTGGCGAGCTCGAAATCCCGGGAGGGAACCAGGAACCCTCCTTCGAGCTGCAGGAGGAGGGAGGAGAATGGCCGTAGCGACAGCTCCTCGGCGGCCATGTCCCCCTCCTGGTCCTCCAACTCCTGGAGGGCTTCCAGGGCCTCGTCATCCAGCTCCTCATCGGTGTCGGCCTGATCCTCCCCGGATTCCTGGACGGTGTCGGCCTCCTGCGCGCCCTCTCCACCGAAGAGGAGATCCTCCACTTCGCCGCCCGTCTGCCCCTCCCCCACCTGGGCCCGTCCGAGGGCCCGGAGCGAGTCGGCCCCGTAGTGCGCGACGATGGCGCGGTCGACCCGCTCGAGGGAGCTCTGCACGTCGCTCAGGGGACGGACGAGGCGCCACTCGAGGAGGGCCGTTGTTCCCACCATTTCACGCGCTCGCTCCTCGTCGTCCACCCCGGCCAACTCTACGATGAGCCGGTCCTGACCGACCTTCTGGATGATCGGTTCCTCTACGCCGAGCTCGTCGATCCGGTTGCGAAGGATTCGCTCCGACCGGTCGATGGCATCGGACCGCTCCTCGAGGGACCAGGTGCCCTCGGGATCGTCGACCTCGAGAACCAGGTGCATGCCGCCCTGGAGATCGAGACCCAGCTTCACCGGCGACCCGGTCTCCGCGTAGTTCGAATAGAGGTACCAGCCGCAGATCCCGACCAGGGCCAGAATCAGGACGATGCGCCCCTTGATGGTGGAAAACATGACGCCGGGGGGTGAGGGATACGGGGTTCCTGCCACGTGGGTGGGCCTTCGCCCAGAAGGCCCCTGCTCTAGCCCCTAATAGTGGCAACGGGGCGAGGAGGTGTCAATCGAACGGCGAGGTGGGCGCACCGTTCACCGGACCATCCGATCCCGGGCGGCCTCCCGCCCGAGTGGCGTCAACCGAAGAAGGTCACCGGCTTCTCGCACCACGAGTCCCTCCCGCTCCGCTCGCGCCACGACCCGCCGCGCGAAGTCGGAAGACCAGTGCAGGTGGTCCTGAAGGTGGACGACCCGGTTCTCCACGGACGCCCTGGGGCCTCCCTCGTGGTTCAGGAGGTGGATGGTCAGCATCATCCGTGCGAACTCGGTTCGCTGCCTCGCCCGCCTCCGCACGCCGGCCAGGACGCCGCGGTCGGGAGCCAGGAGGAATGCGAGAAAAAAGACGACGCCGGTGAGAGTCGCCATGGACCCGGCGATGGAGGCGTCGAACAAGTGCGCGACCCAGTAGCCGGCCAATGCGGACCCCGCGGCCATGAGCACGCTTAGAGCCATCATCAGGGGGAGGCGGTCGGTGAGGAGCCAGGCCGCTGCGGGGGGCGCGATCATCAGCGCGACCACCAGGATGGACCCCACCGCCTCGAAGGCGCCCACGGCGGTAATCGACACGAGGCCCATGAAGCCGTAGTGGAGGACCACCGGAGAGAAGCCGAGCGCGGCAGAGAGTCCCGCATCAAAAGTCGAGAGTTTCAGCTCCTTGTAGAAGAGGACAATGGCGAGAAGGTTGATCCCCAGGATGGCCCCCATGAGCCAGAGGCTCTTCGGGCCGAGGTCACGGCCTCCCCAGGCGACCCGGTCGAAGGGCGCAAACGCGATTTCCCCCAGGAGCACCGCGTCCACGTCCAGGTGCACGTTTCCCGCATGGCGGGCGATGAGGATCACGGCCAGGGAGAAAAGCGCCGGAAACACGAGGGCGATGGCAGCATCCTCCTTCACCCGCCCGGTGCCGTGCAGCGCCTCCACCAGAGCCACGGTGAGGACCCCGGTGGCCGCGGCTCCCACCACCAGCAGGGGATGCGCCAGGTCCTGCACCCAGAAAAAGGCCAGTACGATGCCGAGGAGGATGGAGTGCGAGATCGCATCGCTCATCAGTGCCATGCGCCGCAGCACCAGGAAGACGCCCGGGAGAGCACAGGCGACGGCCACCACCACCGCCAGGAGCTGTATCTCGAAATCGAAGGAGGTCACGAGCCGTCCTCCCCAGCCCCGTCGTGTCGAGCCCCGCCGAAGACGATCTCGCGTGCGCGAGCCCGCCCGCTCGGCGTGAGTACCCATTCCCCGGACTCCCGCTCGGCGGCCCAGCCCCGCTCCGCGAGCTCCTCCAGGCTCCTGAGAACCCCCACCCTCCGCTCTGACATCGCCTCGAGCGCCGCGACGGAATGAGGATGGTCCCGGGCATCCCCGTGCTGGGCGCTCATGGCGTAGAGGTCGGTGAGGACCGCATCGGCCCGGACCTCCCGACGAACGCGCCGGCGCCGCAGCATCGCCACGGCCAGGCCCCTCCGCGGAGCCAGAAGGATCGACGCCAGCACGAAGACCGACGCGACGAGAACGATGGTCGGGCCGGTGGGGATCCCACCGCCGGTGGCGCTGACGATCGCCCCCATGATCCCGGCCACTCCTCCCAGGAGCCCGGCGAGGACCACCATCACCGCGAGGGAATCGGTCCACTGTCGGGCCGCAGCGGCGGGTGCCACCACCAGGGCACTCATGAGCACCACCCCCACCGTCTGGAGCCCGAGCACGATGGCCACCACCAGGAGGGAGGTCAGGAAGACGTCGATCCCGGTCATTGGGAACCCCATCGTGGCCCCGAATTCCCTGTCGAATGAAAGGAGCTTGAACTCCTTCCAGAAGAGGACGAGAAGGAGGAGAATCACCGCCCCCACCCCGGCGATCATGACCACGTCACGGGTCAGAAGCGTTGCGGCCTGCCCGAAGAGGAAGGTGTCGAGTCCCGCCTGCGCAGCGGTGGGCTGACGCTGCACGAAGGTCAAAATCACGAGCCCGAGCCCGAAAAACACGGAGAGCACGATGCCCAGCGCCGAATCCTCCGGTATCCGGGAGTTCCGGACCACAGCGAGCACGAAGAGGGTGCCGATCCACCCCGCCAGGGCTGCCCCCAGCACCAGGACGGGCATCGCACGAGTGCCCGTCAGGAGAAAGGCGAGGCCAATCCCCGGTAGGGCCGCGTGGGAGATGGCATCGCCCAGGAGGCTCTGACGACGAAGAACTGCGAAGCACCCCATGGCCCCCGCCACTGCCCCGAGCGCGCCGGCCCCCAGCGCAACGGTTCGCAGGGTGTAGTCCAGGAAGAAGACCTGCATCGGACCTCCTCCGTCACCCGCCGTCCCGGGGCGCCGACGCACGCGCCGCCGCCGGGACCGAGCCGACCACGCCCTGGAGGAAGGGAACCCGGCCCCCATAGGTGAGCCGCAGGTTCTCCTCGGTGAAGACCTCCTCCACGGGCCCGGCGGCGATTTTCCGCACGTTCAGCAGGGCCACCTCGTCGAAGTACTCCGGAACCGTCTGAAGGGCGTGATGCACCGCGACGACCGTGTCCCCGCGCTCCCGGAGCTCGCGGAGCACCTCCACGATGGCGCGCTCGGTTCGCGCGTCCACTCCCTGGAAGGGCTCGTCCATGAGGTGGATCGAAGCATCCTGCACGAGGGCTCGCGCCAGAAAGACGCGCTGCTGCTGGCCGCCGGAGAGCTGGGAGATCTGGCGGGAGGCGAAGGCCTCCATCCCCACCTTGCGCAGCGCCTCGCGGACCTCGTCGCGCTCCCTCCGACCGGGGCGCCGGATCCACCCCAGTCGCCCGTATGTGCCCATGAGAACGACGTCCTCGACGGAGGTGGGAAAGTCCCAGTCCACGCTCCCCCGCTGCGGCACGTAGGCCACGCTGCGGGATCCCGTGCCCTGGGGTCGATCCGCAATCCGGATGCTCCCGGCGGCAATGGGAACGAGGCCCAGGATGGCCTTCAGGAGCGTGGTCTTCCCCGCCCCGTTCGGACCCACGATCGCGGTGAGCGCACCGGGTCGGACGGCCAGGTCCACGTCCCATAGCACCGGTCGCTCCTGGTAGGCCACAGTGAGATCGTTGACCTCGATGGCAGGATGGGCGGCCGGCGTCGTCATCCGGCCGGATCCCGGGCCAGGGCGTTCACTATGGTGGACACGTTGTGCCGGACCATGCCTACGTACGTCCCCTCCTCGGTGCCGGGATCCCCCATGGCGTCGGAGAAGAGGACCCCCCCCACCTCGACGTCGAACCCGCGGGAGCGGACCGCGGCCTGCACGGCCTCGATGTTCCGGCGGGAGATGGAGGATTCGATGAAGATCGCGGGTATTCGGCGCTCGGCTACGAGATCCGCGATGCGGCGAACATCCCCCGTTCCGGCCTCGACCATCGTCGAGAGGCCCTGGAGCCCCTCGACCTCGAACCCATAGGCCGCCCCGAAGTAGTTGAACGCATCGTGAGCGGTCACGAGAACCCTCCGCTCCTCGGGAACGCGCTCGACCTCCCTTTGCACCCACTCATGGAGTTCGTCCAGCTCGACGAGGAGGGCGGCGGCCCGAGCCCGGAACTCCTCTCCGCCCTCGGGATCCAGCTCCACCAGGGCGTCACGGACCGCCTCCACCGCATGCTTCCAGAGGGAGACGTCGGACCAGACGTGGGGGTCGAAGGCGCCCTCCCATTCCGGGGGCGTGAGGAGTACGTCCCGTGGGATGCCGTCGGTGACCGCCCGCGCCCGGATGCGGCCCTCCATCCTTCCGAGCACCTCACCCATGGCTGCCTCGAGGTGCAAGCCGTTGTAGAGGATGAGATCCGCCCCCTCGAGCTGCCGAACGTCCCCTGCCGTGGCGCGGTAGAGATGCGGATCGATCCCGGGGCCCATGAGTCCGGTGACCCGAACCCGCTCCCCGCCGACGATTTCCGTGATGTCGGTGATCATCCCGATGGTGGTCACGACGCTGGGCCGGCCGTCGGTCCCTGCCTGGTCCCCTGCCCCACATCCCGCCGCGGTGGACAGGACCGCCGCGACCATGGCCAGAAGGAGTACCCGGAAAGGCCGGCACCGGACCCGACCGCCACCATGGGGGTTCAGTCTCGTCACTGCTCCTCTCACATCGACCTTGGTTTAGCTTATCCTAAGTTAATGATTAGCGCCGCCTAATATATCCCGGGTTATCTTTCGAGGCAATGATCGGAAGTCCCGCGCCCGAGCTTCCTCCCATGCACCCACTCCTCCTCCGCCGATCACTCCAGGTCGTGACTGGAGTCGCCCTTGGGCTCGCTGTGGTCTCCGTGGTCTACTTCGGACTCCCCGGCCTCCCGGGCTCGGCGGCACCGGATCCCACGCCCTTCGCCGACCCGGCGGTCCCCGAGCCCTTTCCCGTCCCCTCGTTCTCGCTCGCAACCAGCTCTGGAGCGCCCTTCGACGAGGAGCGCCTGCAGGGGAAGGTCTCGGTCGTTTTCTTCGGCTTCGCGAACTGTCCGGACGTCTGCCCGCTCACGCTGGGGAACCTCGGCCAGGCCCTCGAGCGGCTGGAGACGGAGGGGCAGTCCTTTCAGGGTGTCTTCGTGACCGTCGACCCCCGCAGGGACACGCCCGAGGCCCTGGCGGAGTTCATGTCCGACTTCCACCCGGAACTCGTGGCCCTCACCGGATCGGAAGGCGAAATCCAGGAGTTGACGGACCGTTGGGGGGTCGAAGTCGCCTTTCAGTCGACCTCGGGGTCGGCCGGCGCGATGGCCGGGGGGAACCATGCCGAGCACACGGGCCACGGCGCCGACCCCGAGGTCGCTCGGCCGGCCGAAGCCTCCCCGCCACCGGACAACGAGGAATATTCGGTCGGGCACTCCACCCGGGCTTTCGTGGTGGACGAGGAGGGGTGGGTGGTCCGGAGCCTCGCCGCCTATCTCACCCCCGAGGAGATCCTGGCTGCCCTGCGGCCCCTCCTGCAATGAGACACTCCGTGCGTCGCAGCGACCTCCCGACCTGGGCTCCCGGCGTTATCGTCGCCCTCGCCCTCGCCGCTCTGCTCACGGGATGTCGCGGCGAGGGAACCGAGGACGACCTGCCACATCGTGTCCAGGTCTCCACGGCACCCACCCCTCCCATCGTGGGTCCCGTGAGGATGCTCGTCACGATCCTCGACGAGGAGGGCGCCGCCGTATCGGGGGCGGTCGTGACTGTCGAGGGGACGATGACCCACGCCGGAATGGTTCCGGTACTCGAGGCAGCGGAGGAGCGGGAGGACGGTCATTACCTGATCTCGTCCTTCGAGTTCGCCATGGGGGGAGACTGGATCCTCACCGTCCGGGCGGAGCTCCCCGACGGCCGGGAGCTGCGACGTGAACGGCAGGTGCGCGTGGTGGGCGATCGCCCTTGAACACATCCCCCCAGCGCCGGGACCTTCTCCTCCTCCCCGGCATCGGCCGGTTCCTGCAGTGGAGGCACGCTCGAACGTCCCTGCAGGTGGTTTCTCTCGGGCTGGCCACGCTGATCATCCTCGACGGCCTCTTCGGCCCGCAGATCGCGCCCCGCAACCTGGCCGGCACCCTCCCCTGGGTCCATTGGCGGGGGTTCGTGGTCCTCGCCCTCCTGGCGTTCGGGAACCTCTTCTGCATGGCCTGCCCCTTCATGCTCCCCCGGCGACTGTCCAAGCGCTTCGGACCGGCCGACCGGAGCTGGCCCCGGGCCCTGCGATCCAAGTGGCCGGCGCTGATCCTCCTCCTCTTCTTCTTCTGGGCGTACGAGGCCTTCAGCCTCTGGGCCAGTCCCTGGCTCACCGCGTGGGTCGCCCTGACCTACTTCGCACTGGCCTTCGTGATCGACGGCTTCTTCAAGGGAGCGAGCTTCTGCAAGCATCTCTGTCCCATCGGTCAGTTCCACTTCGTGAACAGCATGGTCTCCCCTGCGGAGGTCCGTGTCCGGGACCCGGAGGTCTGCGGCGCCTGCACGACGTTGGACTGCATCCGGGGACGGTACGAGGCCGCGCCCATCTCCATCGGGGACGCCGGAGGGACCCCTCGCCTGGCCACCGATTTCCGGCCCCCACCCAGGGATGCCGCGTCGGGTCGCGCCATGGGCCGGGAGGGGCTGATCCAGGGCGGGTGCGAGCTCGCGCTCTACCAGCCCCGCAAGGTCGGAAACGGGGACTGCACCTTCTGCCTGGAGTGCATCCACGCCTGCCCCCATGAAAACGTGGGGATCCTCCTCCGTTCACCCCTCGAGGAGCTGGCACGCGACGAGGTCCGGTCGGGGATCGGACGGCTCGCTCGGAAACCGGACTGGGCGGCCCTTGCCACCATTCTGGTGTTCGGCGCCTTCATGAACGCGCTGGGGATGGTCGCTCCGGTTCTGGGTCTGAGGGACCGGGCGGAGTCACTCCTCCCCTTTCTTCCCCCCGCCGCCATCCTCGCTGGGCTCTTTCTCCTGGGATTCGTCGCGGTCCCCGCCGGCCTCCTGTCCCTTACCGCCTGGGCCTCGAGCCGGCTCGCATCGGGCGGCAGCCAGCGCCTCTTCGAAAGGGTTTCGACCTACGTCTGGTCACTGGTCCCAGTGGGCTTCGCGATGTGGACGGCCCACTACCTCTTCCACTTCCTGGTGGGCGGCCTCACCATCGTCCCGGTGGTCCAGGAATACCTGGGCAACCTGGGGCTTCCCCACCTGGGCGATCCCCGCTGGGGGGCTGGGGCTCTGGTGCCGGAGAGCTGGCTCCTCCCCATCGAGGGCCTGATTCTCCAGATCGGCCTCCTCTTCTCACTCGTCGTGGGGTTCCGCATCGCGCGCCGGGAGGAGGGGAACCGGAAGCGAGCCCTGACGGCCTTCCTTCCCTGGGGAATCCTCGCCACTCTTCTGACCTTCACAGGGTTCTGGCTTCTCGGGCAGCCCATGGAGATGCGAGGGACCTTCCGCTGAGGCGCAACAAGGAGGCCGGGGTGCGGGGAGGACGAAATGCAGGGAGTGTGGGAGGCACGCAATTCGGGCCGGCAGTGGCGTTCCTGCTGGCGGCGGCACTGGTAGGAGGGCCCACGGTGCTACTTGCGAACGGCGGGACGCTGCGTCTGGCCAACGTCGCCATGGGGGAGTACCGGGTTTCGGTTTTCACGGACCCGACACCGGTGCGACCCGACTCGCTCGATGTGAGCGTCCTGGTCCTACAGGAGGGAGAGCTTGGGGTACCGGAAGGGCTCCACATCACGATTCGTACCGAGCTGATCGAGGTCCTCGACGATCCCCCCACGAGTGCCCCCGCCACGACAATGCGGGCCACACGGGGGGCGGCGGACGACCCTCGGTACTACGCCGCCAAGTTTCCTCTGGGCGCCGCCGGTGTCTGGAGGATAACGATCGAACTGCAGGGAGATCACGGCGAGGGGAGCGCTTCCTTCGACCTCACGGCCAGGGAGCGAGGAGTGCTGGGGCATCCCCTCGTCCTCATCCTCCTGGGCCTGCTACCCCTCGCGGGGGCGGCGTGGTGGATCCAGCGAAGCGACGGGGACGACAGACCCGCAGAGACGGAGGACGCCCCGGCGCAGGGTTGAACCCGCGATCCCACTCGAAGTCTCCCCTCCTACTCGCCCAGGAGCTTCCGAAGTCGATCGCATTCCGCTGGAGACATCTCGCGCTGCTTCACCAGCTGCGTGAGGAGGAGCTCGGGGGACCCGGAGAAGAGCGAGCTCAACAGCCGATCGAGGTGGCTTTCCTGCGCCTCCCGGCGCTCCACCAGAGGGTAGTACCGGTACGCGCGTCCCTCGGGCTCATGTCCCACATACCCTTTGGTCTCCAGGGTCCGAAGAACGGTCAGCACGGTGGTGTACGCGAGGGCGTCCGCGATCCGTTCCTGAACCTCGGCGACGGTGCCCGACCCGCGTTCCCACAGGATGTCCATCACATCCAGCTCACGCTCCGTGAAGATCGCCTGGCGCTTCATCGTACGTTCTCTCCGGTAGGTTCACGGCGTGGCCGTGAGAAAGGTATTACGGCTACCATAGTCGATACTACGCCGCCCACCCCCCGCTTGTCAACGTAGGGGTCGCTGTTCAGTGGTCGGGTAGACCGCAGTGGTCACCGCACCCCAGCCGGCTCCGGTTCCTCGCCACCAGCCGGTAGATGCGGCGGGAGATCGGCCGGACAATCGGAGCTCGGAGGACCGCCCCCACCAGACGGCATCCGGGGAGGAGCCCCAGGAGGTGCGCCACGGCTTGGGATCCTTGCCACCGTTCGCCGGAATCCGCCACGAGCTGCAGGGCGTTCTCCATGTCCGCTCGAGGGATGGCCGGGAACTCTGCAGCCACGGATGGATCCTGAAACGGGATGATCCGGATCCTGCCGCGGGCATCCCGGGCGCGAACCCACTCCATCGACCGTCGGCAGATCCCACACTCCCCGTCGTAGATGAGGGTGTGATCGGGGGCTCCAGGCGGCGTCGATCGATCCTCCATCCTCGCTCCCCTACTCGAGCCGGATTTCGACGCGGGCGGCGGCCTCGAGCGCCCGGGCCCGCGCCTCCTCGACCGTCTCACCGGTGGCCAGTGCCACCCCCATTCGTCGGTTGGGAAAGGCGGTGGGTTTCCCGAACAGTCTGAGTTGCGCCGTCTCCACCTGGAGGGCCCGATCGACCCCGTCGTAACCGATTACTCGCCCCTCTGCCCGGGCCAGGATGACCGCCGAAGCCGACGGCCCGCTGTACATGAGGGATGGGATGGGAAGCCCGAGCGCGGCCCTCAGGTGCAGTCCGAACTGGCTGATGTCCTGGGAGATCAGTGTCACCAGGGCCGTATCATGGGGGCCCGGTGAGACCTCGGAGAAAAGGACCGCGTCGGGGGTCACGAAGAACTCGACGCCGTAGACGCCTGCCCCCCCGAGTCGCCCCGTGAGGGTCGCCGCCATCCGACGCGCCTCCTCGAGCCGGGCATCGGGGATGTCGAGGGGCATCCACGACTCCCGGTAGCTTCCCTGTTCCTGCCGGTGCCCGATGGGCTCGACGAACCGGGTGGTGCCGTCCCACTCCCGAACCACGAGCAGCGTGAGTTCGTGCTCGAACTCGATGAATTCCTCCACGATCACCCGGGCGCGTTCACCCCCTCCCTCCTCGGCCGCGAACGCCCATGCCCGCGGGACTCGCGCGGCCCCCGTCACTACCGAATGTCCCCTTCCGGAATACCCCCGAATCGGCTTCACGACACAGGGGTAGCCGATCTCGTCGCATGCGCCGAGAAGCTGGTCCTCGGTCTCCGCGAAACGGTAGGCCGGCGTCGGGAGCTCGAGCTCCTCTGCCGCGAGTCTTCGGAGCCCCTCCCGTTCACCGGCCAGCGCGACGGCCCGAGCCGAGGGGATGATCCTGTATCCCTCCTCCTCCAGCTCCGGAAGCCCCTCGCTCCGGATGGCCTCGGTCTCGGGGAGCACGAAGCGGGGGTGGTGACTGCGGATCACCTTCTCCACCTCGCCCTCCGCCATCATCGGCACGACTTCCGAAACGTGGGCCACCTGCATCGCCGGGGCGTCCCCGTATCGATCCACCGCGACCACACGGATCCCCAGCCGCTGCGCCGCAATCGCCAGCTCCTTTCCCAGCTCACCGGCACCCAGGAGGAGGATCGTCCCCAGCTCCACGGTGTCCCCTCCCTTCCCCGAATTCATCGCCACATCCCCTCCGGTGCGAGAGCGTCGAACGACCCCCACCAAGCTAGGGATCCCGGCGCCGCCCTGCCAAGTCCCGGTTTTCCCCGACGGCGTGCGCCTCTAGATTCGACCGGAGCCGGCCCCCTGCCCACCCCGACCCCCCTGCACTTGAATCGCCCCTCCCTTCCGTTCGAGGCGCTGGAGAAGCGGCTGCAGCCCATTACTTTGCTCCGGGACGTCCCCCTCGCGCCCCTGACCACCTTCCGCATCGGCGGCCCCGCGGACCGGCTGGTGCACGCCCGCACCCCAGAGGAGCTCGCACGTGCCGTCCTGGCGGCCCGCGACGTCGGGATCCCGCACTTCATCCTCGGGCGCGGAGCGAACGTCCTCGTCGGAGACCGGGGATTTCGGGGGCTCGTGATCCACAACGCCGTCGAAGGCGTCCAGCACCTCGAGGACGAAACGTCGGTGGAAGCAGGCGCGGGCGTGGAGGTGTTCCCCGACCTCATCGTCCAGACGGTGGAGCGCGGCCTGGGAGGGCTCCACCACTTCGTCGGCATTCCCTCGACGGTGGGGGGAGCCCTCTGGCAGAACCTCCACTTTCTCTCCCCTCCGCCGGAACGCGAACGCACCGTCTTCATCGAGGAGGTCCTCGAGTCCGCTTCGATCCTCACGGAGGAAGGCGATCGCAAAACCGTGGGGGTGGAATACTTCGAGTTCGGCTACGACACCTCGATCCTCCACCGCCGGGCCGACGTCGTCCTCTCCGCCACCTTCCGGCTCGTGCCCACGCCGGTGGAGGAACTCCGCGCCATCATGCGGGAGAACCTGGCCTGGCGCGATGAGCGGCACCCCGACCTGTGGCTTTATCCCTGTGCCGGCTCGGTCTTCCAGAAGATCGAGGGGATCGGGGCCGGGCGCCTCATCGACCGGTGTGGACTGAAGGGGCGGGTGCACGGCCGAGCCGGCATCTTCCACAAACACGCGAACATCATCGTGAATCTGGGGGGGGCCACTGCGGCCGAGGTGCGCTGGCTCATCGACCTCGCCCAGGAGACCGTGCTCCGGGAGACGGGGTTCGAGCTCCTCCCCGAGATCAGCTTCGTCGGCGAGTTCTGAACCGCCCTTTCGGCTGGAGGTTATTCCCACCCCCCCGGAAGCACGCCCCCCGTCCACCCCATCCAGGTCGCGACGGTCCAGGCCAGAAAGACCAGGTGCAGGACCAGGAAGAGGAGGAGCCCCGCCCTGGGCAGCACCTCTCGCTCCCATCGCAGGTTGAGCACCACCAGCGCGGCGGGGATCACCAGAAGCCAACCCACCCTTGGGAGGAGGTACTCGGCGATGAGCGGGAAGGTGTCCACGATGGGGGCCTCCCCCTGCATCCCGCCCGACCGGCGCACGAGCACCCGGGTGAGGAGGGGCACCGTGACCATGATGTGGGGGAAGATGAGGAGGGCGTTCACGAAGAACAGGGTGCCCGACCGGGTCTCGACCCAGGGCGTGGCACGGCGGCCGGGGCGGTTTCCCGTCGGAGGGTTCATGACCATCCTCAATGGTTCGGATCCGGGAGTGGAGGGGGGGACGGGGATCGGTCGGGTGACCCGGTAGGACGATATTCCGGCGGCTGCCGCTGCGTCAACGTGCATCCCCCGAACCGCCCGCACTCCCCCGGGGTACCCCGCCCGAAACCAAGACACCCGAGAGGAATCGATGCAGAGACTTCGGATCGCGGCGCTCCAGTACTTCATTCGTCCCGTCGAGACCTTCGACGATTTCCGACAGCAGGTGACGGGGCTGGTGGAGACGGCGGCCGACTACCGGGCCGACCTCCTCGTCTTCCCCGAGTACTTCACGACGCAACTCCTGACCCTGGGAGACACACGCCGTCCCATCCGCGACCAGATCCGTGAGCTCGCAGCTCGGCGACCCCAGTACGTGGAGCTCATGTCCTCACTGGCCCGGGAGAGCGGCATGTACATCGCGGGGGGCACGATCCCCGAGTGGGACCGCCCGAAGGACACCCTCCACAACGACGCGTATCTCTTCAATCCCGGAGGGGGGTGGGGGATTCAGGGAAAGCTCCATATGACCCGCTTCGAGTTGGAGGAATGGGAGATCATGCCCCGCTCCGACCTCAAGGTCTTCGACACCGCGCTCGGTCGCATCGCCATCGCCATCTGCTACGACGTGCAGTTCCCGGAAGTGATCCGGGCCGCCGCTCGCGCCGGGGCCCGGATTCTCCTCGTCCCCTCCTGCACCGACGACCGGCGCGGGTTCCTGCGGGTACGCTACTGCGCGCACGCCCGAGCCATCGAAAACCAACTGTACGTCGTGAGCTCGGCGACCGTGGGATCCCTCCCCATGGTCCCAGCGGTGTCGCTGAACTACGGACAGGCGGCAATCCTCTCTCCGTCCGACTTTCCCTTTGCGCGGGACGGGATCGTGGCGGAGGGGGAACCGAACCAGGAGAGCATGGTGATCGGGGACCTCTTCATGGACCTGCTGGACGAAGCGCGCTCCGGGGGGACGGTCCTCCCCCTCAGGGACTCGGAGCGAAGTGCGAGGATCGCAGAAGGCGTCATCGTGGAGGCCGTCTGAGCATTCGGGTCCGACTCACCCGCCCCGAGGACATCCCCGGGCTCGTCACCCTCTCCCGGGCGGTCTACGGCCGCCGAGGCGCGGCCTGGCTCACGCGGGAGCTCCTCGCCCACCAGGAGCGCTTCCCCGAGGGCCAGTTCGTGGCCCTGGGAAGTGACACTGACCGCCCGATAGGCATGAGCGTCAGCCTCGTGGTGGACTCCCGGGACTGGGACCCCACCGCAGACTGGCACGCCGTCACGGGAAACGGGAGCCTCTCGACCCACGATCCGGAACACGGAGACACGCTCTACGCCGCAGGGGTGGCCGTGCATCCCGCAGCCCGAGGCCGCGGGGTCGCGCGCGTCCTCTATCTGGCACGGGAGGAGCTGCTGGAGCGCATGGGACTGTCCCGGATCCGGGCCGGCGCAAGGATTCCGGGGTACGGCCGGGTCGCCGCCACCATGAGTCCGGAGGAGTACGTGCGCGATGTGGTGGCCGGCCAGCGCCACGACCCCACGCTCTCGTTCCAGCTCCATCTTGGATTCGAGGTGGTCGCGCTTGCTCGGGGCTACCTCCCCTTCGACCGGGAGAGCCGGGGCCACGCCGCCATCGTGGAATGGCAACCTCCCGACGACCGGGAGCGTCCTGCCTGATCCGGGACCGCAGCGGCCCTCATCAGGTCCCGGGCGGGTCGTACCCGGCCAGCCGTCCACGGGCGACCACGAGCTCTGCCCCAAGGAGTGCTCCGCCTGCGGCGCCACGGATGGTGTTGTGCGAGAGGAGCACGTAGCGCAGGGAGAGGAGGGGACAGGGCCGGATCCGTCCCACCGACACCGCCATCCCGCGGTCGAGGTCGCGGTGCAGGCGGGGCTGCGGGTCGGCCTCGCCGGTGAGGACGTGGATGGGCCTCCGGGGTGCGGAGGGCAGGTTCAGCCCCCGTGTCGCGCCCTGGAACTCAGACAGCACCCGGGCCGCCTCTTCGGGGCTCGCATCCCTTGAAAACCCGACGGAGACGCATTCCAGGTGGCCGTCGATGACCGGCACCCGGTTGCACTGCGCGCTGATCTGGATACGGGCCGGAGCCACGGTCCCCGACGAAAGGGTTCCCAGGATCTTCCCCGTCTCCAGCTCCAGCTTCTCTTCCTCGCCCCCGATGTAGGGCACCACGTTGTCCAGGATCTCCATGGAGGCGACCCCGGGGATCCCCCCGCCGGACACCGCCTGGAGCGTGACGACGTGCACCGAGTGGACTCCGAAAGCGTCGTGCAGCGGCTTCAGGCTGAGGGCCAGGCCGATGGTGGAGCAGTTGGGATTCGTGACGATCCCTCCCCCGCTCTGCGAGTCGAGGAGCGCGAGATGGTCGCCGTTCACCTCGGGTATGAGGAGGGGCACATCCGGATCCATCCGGTGGTTCTTCGCGTTCGAGACCACGAGAGCCCCTGCATCCGCGAAGCGTCGCTCGACCTCGCCGGCCACCGAGGAGTCGAGGGCCGAGAGCACGAGGGGCGCATCGAGGCCAGGCTCCACGTCCCGCACCTCCATCTCCGCCACCTCCCCGGGAATAGGTCCATCCTGGACCCAGTGCACCGCCTCCCGATAGGGCCGTCCGGCCGACCTGCTGGACGCCCCCAGGAAGGCGACCCGGAACCATGGATGCCCGTCCAGGAGCCGCACCATCCGCTGCCCTACGCTACCCGTTGCCCCGAGCACCCCAACCGGGATGCGCTGATCCGCACCGTTCATCGAAAACCCTCCGATCCGTTTCGGGCTGACGTCGCCAATGTGTTCCTCCTTTCGTGCTGACAACGCTCGCACGATCCGCGGCCGGGCGGAACCCCGCCTCGCTCCGTCGGGGCAGAACCCGGCGTCCCGCCTTGCAGGGGCCCCTCCTCCCCCTGATCTTTCGGCCTTCCGCCTCTGATCCCGACCGATCCTCCGCACAGGAGTCCGCTTGACCCGAGCTGCCGATACCGAGTCACGACCCCCGAAGCGGCCCGCGGATCGCGCCACCCGGAAGGCGGAGACGGCAAGGGAACACTCCGGAAGCCTCGGAGCATCGCTGGCCCGCATCTCGCGATTCCGCACCGGAGCGTTTCTGGTTGCGGCGGCGGCCCTCCTCCTTCTCGAGACCTCCCCCCGGGACGTCTGGCCGTTCCTCCTGGGCGTGGCCGCCGTGGGTGCCGCCGCATTTGCGGTCCTGGTCCGTCGGCATCGCAGGACCCGTGCGAAGATGGAGAGGGCGAACCTCGAGGCCCTCCTGCAGGACGAGGCGCTGGCCCGGATGGAACGCCGCTGGGACCAGGCCCCGCTCCCCAAGCTGCCCGATGCGCATCGCGACCATGCCTATGCAGCCGACCTCAACGTCCTCGGGCGGGGATCCCTGGCGCACCTCCTGGGCCGGGTGAACACCGCGCCGGGAAAGGCGGCCCTGCGACACATCCTTCTGGATCCACTTCGACCACTCCCGCCTCGGATCCGGGACCTGCTCGCAGGCCAGGCCGACCAGGGCTCAGCGGTACCACTCGGTCGCCCCCCCGGAGACTGGATGGCCTCGATCGCGGCCCGGCAGAGCGCCGTCCAGCGCCTCTCGGAGGATCCAGACCTCATGGACGCCGTGGAGCTCGCAGGAAGGGAGAGCACCGGGGATGCTTCCCTCCGACGCACGGTGGATTTCCTGGAATGGGCGGAGGGCGCGCCGTGGCTGGCCAGTCGACCCGCAACCCTGTGGGGATCACGCATCCTGGCGCTCTTCAACGTCGCCACGCTCATCGCCTGGCTGAGTGGAGCCCTGACGGCAGCCGTCTGGGCCCCGGGGCTGGTGCTCGCCTATCTCCTGAATCGGTCCGTGGCCCGCGAGGCATACCTTCGATTCGCCGCCGCCGAAGGAGGTGACGGAGATCCCGCTCGCTGGGCCGCGCTCCTGGATCGGGCGACGGAGCTGCCGGAGGACGAGCCGACCCTCGCCGGCCTCCGGACTGCCGCCGCGACCCCCAGTCCTGGCGCGGGCGCGAGCCTGCGGGCGCTCCGACGCCTCAACGACGTCGCGGCGGTTCGCTACTCGGGGCTCGTGCACTTCCCCCTCGCTGCCCTTGTCGCCTGGGATGTGCACGTTCTCCACGCGCTGGAGCGCTGGCAGAGGGCGTTCGGACCGGACGCCCATCGTTGGGTGCGGGCGGTTGCAGAACTGGAACTCCTCACCTCCCTCGCAGGGCTCCGCCACGAGAACCCCGATTGGCGCTTCCCCGGCTTCTCCCCCGCCGGGGAGGGGGGAATCTGCGGAAGGGACCTGGGGCATCCCCTCCTACCTCCCTCCGAGTGCGTAGGGAACGACGTGGAGCTCCCGGCCCCGGGCAGGCTCCTCCTCGTGACGGGCTCCAACATGGCCGGGAAGACCACCCTGCTCAGGGCCCTCGGAGCCAACCAGGTCCTCGCGCTCGCCGGTGCGCCCGTCGCCGCGGGAGCCCTCGACACCGCGCCGATCCTTCCCTGGACGGCCATGCGGGTGAGGGACTCGCTGACCGACGGCGTATCCCTCTTCATGGCCGAGCTCCAGCGGCTCCGGCGGGTTGTGGACGCCGCGCGACGCGAGCCGGTCCTCTTCCTCCTGGACGAAATCCTGCAGGGCACGAACTCCGCGGAGCGCCGGACGGCCGCCCGGATCGTCCTGCGGCACCTCCTGGCGTCGGAGTCCGTGGGCGCTGCCACCACCCACGACCTCACTCTCGCCCAGGCGCCCGATCTGAAAGAGCGCTCCATCGATGTCCACTTCCGGGAGGACGTGCGCGAGATCGAGGGGGTACGCCGCCTGGACTTCGACTATCGGCTCCGCGCCGGGCCGGCCACCTCGCGAAACGCTCTCATCCTCCTGGACATGGTGGGACTGGGCGACCCCGACGCCCCGGGAACAACCCCGGAAGATGCGGATGACGGGGGTTGACGAAGGACGGGAAGTGGCTAGACTGTTCGGTTCCCATTCGATGGGGTGTAGCTCAATTGGCAGAGCGGCCGGCTGTTAACCGGCAGGTTGAAGGTTCGAGTCCTTCCGCCCCAGTTTGAAAGGCCTCCTCCCGCCCGGACGCGGGGGGAGGCCTTTCCCGTTTTTTGGGGCAGCGTTCGCTACCTCGTCCGATGTGACTGGGGGGGGTACGAAGGCACCTGAGCCGGGCCGACCCAGCCCGTCAGTCCAGGTCTTCCTCCACGAATGCGATCCCGTCGCGGTTCCAATCCGGCGGGGTCCGGTCCAGGAAGGCGTCGACGAAGAAGTCGAACCTCTTCCGTTCGTGGTAGGCCCCTCGCGCATGACCTCCTCCCGGAACCATGAGGAGGTCGAACTCCTTCCCGGCCTGGATCAGCGCGTCCGCCACCTGGTAGGTCGAGGACGGATCCACGTTGGTGTCCAGTTCGGCCACCGTCAGGAGGAGCTTCCCCTCCAGAAGGTGGGCGTTGTCGACGTTCGACGACTCGGAATAGTGGGGGCCGACCTCGGCCATCCAGAGCTCGTTCCACCAGATCTTGTCCATCCGGTTGTCGTGGCACCCGTTGTCCGCAACGGCCGCGTGATAGAAGTCCGGGTGGAAGAGGAGTGCTCCCATGGCGTTCTGCCCCCCCGCCGAACCTCCGTAGATCCCAACCCTGCTCAGATCGTAGTAGTCGTACTGTTCAGCCACGGCCTCATGCCAGAGAATCCGGTCGGGGAAGCCGGCGTCGCCCAGGTTCTTCCAGGCCACATCGTGGAACGCCTTCGACCGGTTCGAGGTGCCCATGCCGTCGATCATCACCGCGACGAACCCCAGCTCCGCCTGGGCCAGGATGCCCCGATTCATATGAACGCTGAAGGCCTTCGGAACATGGTTGTTGTGCGGACCCGCATAGATGGACTCGATCACGGGATAGCTGAGGGATGGGTCGAAATTGGAGGGTCGCACGATGATCCCCCAGATCTCGGTCTCTCCGTCTCGCCCGAGGGCCGTGAAGACCTCGGGCTCCTGCCAACCCGCGGCGAGAAGCGCAGAGTGGTCACCCCGGCCGAGCTCCGCGACCACCTGCCGATCGGAAGTCCGCCGAAGCTCCGCGACGGGGGGCAGGTCCACCCGCGACCAGCTCACCACGTAATACTCCATGTCGGGAGAGAAGCTGATGGAGTGGGTCCCGTTCGCCTCGGTGAGCGCGGTAAGTCCCGTCCCATCGAAATTGATCCGGTAGAAGTGGACGAAGTACGGATCCTGGTCCTCGTTCATACCCCCTGCGGCGAAGTAGATCTGCCGGTTCTCCTCATCCACGTGCTCCACGTCCCGAACGACCCACTCGCCGCTGGTGATCTGGTTTTTCAACTCCCCGGTTTCACCGTCGTAGAGGTAGAGGTGGCTCCACCCGTCGCGCTCCGACATCCAGATGATCTCGCGGCCGTCGTCCAGGTCGTGTCGGAAGTACTTCCCGGAGCCCGAGGTGGGCCGATAGTAGAAGAAGCTCTCCGTCTCCTCGTTGATGATGGCCCGAGCCTCCCCGGTGGCGGGGTTGACCCCGATCACCCGGTAGGTGTCGTGCCCGCGCTGGTTGTACTCGAACACCAGTTCCCGGCCATCCTCCCTCCACTCCAGTCCGGACATGGAGTAGGCATTCGGGAAGAGGTCGTTGGAAACCACCGTCTGGCTTCCCGCCTCCACATCGAAGAGCACGGGCTGCCGGACGTCGAGGACGTCGCCGGGCTTCGTGTAGGAGACGGTGGAGTGTCGGGGCTGGAGCTGGTCGGAGGGAGCCGACTCGATGTAGTGGACCAGCCGCTCGTAGCCCGGAATGATCCGGTATGCCGCAAGCCGTCGTGAATCCGGCGCCCAGGAAATGGACTGGAGGGAGTAGGCGTTCCCCTCCGAACCGTCGTGACTCCGGTACACCTCGGTCCCCTCGCCCGCTTTGCGAACCACGACATTGTGGTTGTGGATCACGGCCTCGTAACGCCCGTCGGGCGACGTCCGGCCCTGGTCGCCGCTCTCGCCGCCGCCGGAGCCTCCCTGCCAACCGCCCCCACCTCCCGATTCCATCTCGCTGCACTGATAATCGGAAAGGGTGCAGCGGTACCGATCACCGGAGAAAGCCACCTCGATCGCCCCTCCCGCATCCACCAGCTCGACGGAGTTGAAGGGGAGGGTGAGTTCGCCGTAGCTGCCCCCGGTCCGGGCCTCGAGGGCGGAGGCCATTCGGCCGTGGTCGAAAGCCCGCTCCTCGGCACCGGAAGACCGGTCCGTCACCACGAACTCGTGGCCCCCCTCGACAGAGCGCCGGTAGGCGACCCGATCGCCCGCTTCCGTCCACACGAAGTTGTCGGCCACGTTGACCACGAGACCTTCGTAGCGCTCCTGCAGCGTGAGGGCGCGGTGATAATCCTCCTCCGTGCCCTGCGTCGCCTGGGCGTTCACCAACCCCGGTCCGATCAGGAGGCCGAGGAGGAGGAGGATCGGGAGTCGAGGGTGGAGGAATTGTGTGAATCCAGACATGCCGGGAGCTCGGTTCCGAGGGTGGGTCAGTAGTACGGCGCCATGAGAAGGTAGATCATGACTCCGGTCACGGCGACGTAGAGCCAAACCGGCAGAGTCCACCGCACCACGGCGCGGTGCCGTTCGAATTCCCCTCTCAGGGCACGAATGACCGCGTAGAGGGCGAGGGGGATCACCACCGGCGCCAGCGCGATGTGGGAGACGAGCACGAAGAAATACACCGGGCGAATCCATCCCTCCCCGCCGAAGGTGGTCCCCGGGGACTGTGCGTGATAGAACACGTACGACAGCAGAAAGATACAGGAGACCACGAACGCCCCGACCATGCTGAACCGGTGGAGACGTACGTTCCCGCCGCGGATGAAGAGGAATCCAGCCACGAGCAGGAGGACGCAGGTCCCGTTCAGGAGTGCGTGGAACGCGGGGAAGAGGCTCACATCCACCCCATCCAACTCGAGTGTCGTGGGGGAAACGACGAGAATGAGGACCAGGAGGCAGACGAGGCCCGTAAGCCCGTAGACCGTGAGGCCCAGCGCTCTCTCGCTCAGACGGTCCAGGCCCATGGGGCGGGAAGGGAGTTCGGTCATGGATCGGCGGCAGGGGGCGGGACATGGCAGAAGGGCGTCCCGACAAGTTACATCCCCCGGGGGAACGTGTCAGGCCGACCGGCATCGCTCACCTCCGAGTCTCGCTACCCACCCCTTGCCGCGGTCCCGCGACCGCTCTACCGTGCGCGCTCGCCCGGCACCCGCCCCCGATCAGCCGTGCCGCCCCCGCAGGGGCGTCCAGCCGCAAGGAGTGTGGAATCGTGGGAGGAACACCCTACCTCGTCGTGATCCTGGTCTACCTCCTCCTCATGGGTGGCTGGGGCATCTACTTCGCGAAGCGCCGGGTCCACACCGGGGACGAGTTCATGCTGGCCGGGCGAAGCCTCCCCCTGTGGGTCATGATGGGAACCCTCATCGCGACCTGGGTGGGCTCCGGGACGGTCATCGGAGGCGCGGCATTCGTCTACGAGTACGGACCCCTCGCCGCGATCTTCTTCTTCGCGGGCGCTCCGGTGGGGATCGTGATCCTCTACTTCTTCCTGGCCCGCCGGATCCGGACCCTCTCCAGCTACACCATCCCCGAGGTCCTGGAGCGAAGCTACGGGCCCTTGGCACGGGTGCTCGGGGCAGTCTGCATCCTCCTGGCCTACGTCGGGATCACATCGTACCAGTTCCTGGGGGGAGGCTACGTGCTGAACCTCACCACGGGGATCCCGGTCGAACTGGGGAGTGCCGTCACCGCCGGATTCGTCATCTTCCTGGCGCTCACCGGGGGCCTCCTGTCGGTGGCCTATACCGATGCAGTGAGCGCGATCCTGATTGTCGTGGGGCTCATCGCGGGCCTCCCCTTCGCCCTGGGTGCGGTGGGGGGTATCGACTTCTTCCACGAGCTCCCGCCGGCCCATCTCACCTGGTCCGGAGGCCTCTCCACGGCGCAGCTTCTCGGTTTCTTCCTCCCCCTCTTCGTCCTCATCCTGGGGGAGCAGAACATGTATCAGCGGTTCGCCGCCGCGCAGGATACCGCCACGGCCAAACGCGCCAACATCGGGTTTTTTGTGGGGGACATCGTGGTGGTGGGGCTCGTCACCGTGATCTGTTCCGCGGCGGTCCTTCTCTACCCGCAGATCCAGGCCGACACCGCCCTCCTCCGGGTCGCGCTCGACGCCATGCCCTTCGTGGTGGGCGCCCCCCTCCTTGCCGCCGCAGTAGCCTTCATCATCACCACTGGGGACTCCTACCTCCTCTCCTGTTCCACGAATGTGACGCACGACTTCTACCTGCGCTTCGTGGACGGGAAGGCATCACAGAAGTTCCAGCTCTGGCTCACCCGCGGGGTGGTCCTGGTGCTGGGTGCCGTCGCATACCTCCTCGGGACCTACTTCCCTTCAGTGCTGGCGCTGCAGATGTACTCCTACACCATGTACGGCGCCGCCATCACTCCCGCGGTCCTCGCAGCCTTCCTCTGGAAGGGGGTGACCCGGGCGGGAGGAATCGCCTCGATCCTGGTGGGTGGGGGAGGGACGCTCCTGTGGGAGATCGGACTGGACCGTCCCATGGACTGGAACAGCATCCTGTTCTCGCTCCCGCTCTCGATTCTCGCCCTCATCGGGGTGAGCCTGCTCACGAGGAAACGGGACGCCGCGCCGGACAGTCCCTGACCGGCGGCCGGATCGGGATCAGCGCTGAGGAAGCGGCGTGAAGACGGGATCTCCCTGCTTCGACGCCGGGCCGCGTCCCATGGTCCAGAGTTGCTCGAGCGCGGTATCCAGAGGAAGGAGCTCCATCGCGCCACCCCCCGGGACCGCCACCCTGAGTCCTCCGGCATCGGAAAGGGTGTAGGTCACGAAGGAGTGTCGCGAGAGAGCCTCGCGGCTCCTCTCTTCAGAGACGACCCGCAGCCCCAGTTCTCCCAGACCGGACCGTTCCGCCGTCTCGGCGACCTGCGCCTCCACTTCCCCGACGCGCGCCTGGGGCGCCACGACGACCACGGAACCGCGTCGGCTCGCAGCGTGGGCAGCCCCCACGACTTCGGCGAGCCTCTCCCAGAGTCGGGGGCCCGTCACATCGACGAGGGCAACGAGGAGCCTCGCGGGGTCCTCACCCCTCGGCCCGCGGCCGGGCGTGAACCCGGGAGACCACCCTCCCCCGAACCCTGAATCAAGCGTCGACATCGGACTGTCCCCTGCGGCGAGCATCGTGATCGCGGAGCCGCCCGGATGGACGGCGAGGCGGACCCCGACGGGGTCGCCCATGCTCTCTGGGTGCAAGCTCCGTTCTCTCCTGCAGCTCCAGCGGGCCCCCTCGACCGATAGCACGCCAGGACAATGACTTGCGCCATGTCCCCGCATACCCCCGATCACGCGACCGCTCCGGAGGCGGCCCCCCGGCCGGTGGGAAGACCGGACTTCTGCACGAAGTCCCGCAGACTACCAGAAACCGGGGGGCGCTCAACCGGCTCGCTCCTCCAGCTCCATCCAGCGGGCGAAGAGGGACTCGAGCTCGGCCTCCACCTCTCTGAAACGGCGCGTCACCGCGGAGACTTCCTCGTTGGCCCCCTGGTAGAAGGAGGGTTCGGAGAACCGGGCCTCCAGTTGCTCCCGCTCGGCCTCCAGGTCGGCGATCCTCCCCTCCATCCCATCGAGCTCCTGCCGCTCGCGATAACTCAGTGCGGGTCCGTCGTCTCGGCCGGCCCTTCTCTCGCCGCGAGAGCGAGCCGCCCGCTCGTCGCGCTCCGCCGCCTCCCGCTCCCTCCGACGGCCTTCCGCGGCCGTGGTCTCTTCCTCCCTTCTCGCCAGGTACGAGTCCCAGCTCCCCTCGTGCCGGTGGACCCGCCCGTTCCCCTCGAACACCAGGAGCGCGGTGGCGAGCTTGTCGAGGAGAAATCGGTCATGGGTCACCAGGACGAGGCACCCGTCGAAGGCGGAGATGGCGTCTTCCAGGATCCGGAGGGTATCCAGGTCCAGGTCGTTGGTGGGCTCATCCATGACCAGGAGGTTGAAGTCCTGGAGGAAGAGTCGCGCCAGGAGGAGCCGGTTCCGCTCCCCCCCCGAGAGGGACTCCACCCGCTGTTCCTGGACGTGTGGCGGGAAGAGGAAGCGGTCGAGGTAGGCGCGCAGGTGCATGCGCCGCCCACCGATCTCAACCCAGTCGGTATCGGAGACGGCGCGGGCGATGCTGAGCGACGGGTCCAGCTCCCGGCGCTGGTCGTAGTACCCGATGCGGGTGTTGGACCCCAGAGTGAGCCCCCCCTCGTCCGGCTTCTCCTCCCCTACGGCGATCCGGAGCAGCGTCGTCTTGCCGACGCCGTTCGGCCCCACTACCCCGATGCGCTCCCCCGCCCGCAACCGGTCGCTGAAGTCCTCCAGGATGATCCGGTCCCCGAACCGTTTCGCGATCCCCTCGAATTCGAGCACCGTCCGGCCCAGGCGCGGAGCGGTCCCCACGTCCAGCTCCACCGTTCGCTCCCGCGTGCGATCCCGTTTCTCCTGGGCACGGCGCAGCTCCTCGGCGCGGGCCCGTCGGGCCTTCTGCTTTCCCGTGCGGGCGGGAGGGGAGCGCTTTGCCCACTCGAGCTCCGCCTCCAGGAGACGCCGCCGCTTGTGCTCCTCGGCATCGGCCCTGGCCTCCCGCTCGGCTCGCTCCTCCAGATACTCGGTATAGCCCCCCTGGTAGGAGGCGAAGGCGTCCTGGCCCACCTCCAGCATCCGGTCCACGACCCGGTCCAGGAAGTACCGGTCATGGGTCACGATGAGCGCCGCCCCGGGAAAGTCGAAGAGTGTCTCCTCGAGCCAGAGGACCGTGTCGGCGTCCAGGTGGTTCGTGGGCTCGTCCAGAAGGAGGAGATCCGGATCCGAGAGAAGCGTCCGCGCCAGCGCCACCCGCCGGCGCTCCCCGCCGGAAAGGCTTCCCACCGGTCGCTCCCATTCCTCGATTCCCAGCTTCGTGAGCACCCGCTCGACCCGGTGTCCCCAGTCCCATCCGGCGAGGTTATCCAGCTGCGCTGAAAGCTTCGACTGGCGGTCGAGAAGGGCCTGGAGGCGGTCCGGGGACGGATCCCGGGAGAGTTCCCCCGTCACTCGGTGGAAAGCCCCGAGCGCCTCCCGGAGTTCGGCCTTCCCTTCCGCGGCCACGTCGAAGATCGGACGCTCCGGATCCATCTCGGGATCCTGCGAGAGAAGACCCACGCGCGTCCCCCTTCGGAGCGCAATGGTCCCTCGCTGGTACCCTTCGAGGCCTGCGAGCAGACGGAAGAGGGTCGACTTTCCCGTGCCGTTCCGGCCGATCACGCCGACTTTCTCACCTTCCTGGATGGAGAAGTCGATTCCCTTGAAGAGCGTCCGGGTCCCATGGCTCTTGTGCAGGTCCCGGACGTCCAGGATCGAGCTCACGGCGCGGGGATCCCCACCGGGGGCATGCGGAGGTAACCGCCCCTGTCCCCCAGGAGCCCGACCGCAGCCGCCCGCTGAAGGAGGGGCTCCATCACGGCGAGGAGTCGTGCCATCGCAGCTCCCTCGACGCCGCCTCCGCGGACCCCCATCCACCAGTCCTCCTCCAGGAGGAGCTGGAGGAAGGAGGGCTCTCCCGGGAAGGTCCTGAGGTGAACAGGGGCATCGGGCTCCAGCTCGAGCAGCTCCCGAACCTCGGCGAGGGCGACCTGGTAGCCTCCGAGCGCGTCCACGAGACCTCGATCCAGCGCATCGCTACCGGTCCAGACCCTGCCGCGTGCGACGGCGTCCACCGAGCCGATGTCCATGCCCCGGCCATCGGCCACGATCTGAACGAACTCCTCGTAGATGCGATCCAGGAACTCCTGAAAGCGGTCCCACTCCTCTTCCGAAAAGCCTTCCACCCCAGAGAACATGGTGTTGGGCCCCCCCACCTCGATGCGGTCCCACTCGATCCCGAAGCGATTCCACAGACCCTCCGTCACGAGCTTTCCGCCCGCCACTCCGATGGAACCGGTGAGGGTCGATGGGTGCGCGACGATCCGGTCCGCGTCGGCCGAGATGAGGTAGCCCCCCGATGCGGCCACGTTCCCCATGGACACCACCACGGGTTTTTCGGCCTCACGGGCCCGCAGGATTTCGCGCCGCACCATATCGGAGGCGACGTAGGAACCTCCAGGCGATTCCACGCGGAAGAGGATCGCCCGGATCCGCTCGTCCTCCACAGCCTCCCGCAGGTATCCGGCGACGCGCGTCGCTCCGAGGGAGCCCCCCCCGGTGAGGGGATCCCACCCACCTCGGCCCCGCTCGATGGATCCCACCCCGTGGATGAGCGCCACCTGCGTCCCCTGGTCCCAGGCGCGTCCACCGCGATCCAGGTACTCCCTCAAGCCCACCCTCCGCGCCCCGTCGTTCCCACTCCGCTCGAGCGCGAGGTCTCGCGCCTCATCCAGGTATCCGAGCCGGTCCACGAGCCCGTTGGCCCGGGCCTCGGCGGCCATGTACGGGCCGGCGCGGACGAGCGCTCGGACCGAATCGGCGGAGAGACCGCGCCCTTCCGCGACTCCCTGCACGACCTGGGACAGAATCGAGGAGAGAAGCGCCTCGGTGGCCTCGCGGGACTCCTCGCTCAAGCCACGCTCGGTCAACATGTCGGTGGCGTCCTTGTACTCCCAACGCGTGTCGAACCGCGGGACCACCTCCAGATCGTCCAGCAACCCTCGGAGAAAGGGCATCTCCGCCACGAGCGGCATGAGCCCCAGGTCCCCGGAGGGCTGCAGCACCACCTCGTCGAAGGCGGAGGCGAGGTAGTAGATTCCCTGCCCGGCCGCGAGCTCGCCGAAGCTCTCCGAGAAAAAGACCGCCGGCTTCCCACTCTCCCGGAAATGCTCGACGGCGTCCCGGACTTCCTCCACCCTGGCCCAACCGCCCGGACCGCTCCCACCCCGCACCAGGATTCCTGCGACCCGGTCGTCGTCGGCCGCGGCAACCATCCCCTCCACAAAATCCCTGGTGCTGATGCGACCCCGGTCCAGGGCCATGGCGAAGGGATCTGTGGGCGCCGCCTCGCTGAGTCCCCGGTCCAGGTCGTACTCGATCACGATCTGGCTCGGCAGCGGCGTCGGGCTCAGCAGTGCCCAACTCATGGCGATCACGAAGAGGACGCTGAGTACCATGAGCCCGCCGAGGGCGGCGAGAATCGCGATGACGACCCGTTTCACGGGAGGCCTCCAGGTCACGGGTGAGGTGCGGACGGAGAGTTGCGAGGTGGGGGAGCCAGACGGTCGGCGACCCGCAGGAACGAAGTTGGGGCTTCTCGGCCTCCCGCTCAATGGGGCCCTTCCGGGAACCCCGGATCCTTGACCCCGGGCAGCCCCGCAGCCAGCATGAGGGCCCGGCGCGGACGGACCCCCCGTCCCCTGCTCCATAATTCCAACCGGAGTCCCGGTGCAACGAACCGTACTCCTCGCGCTTGCCCTCTTGCTGCTCCCCATCTCCGGGGGGGCGGCCCAGGACACCGGAAGCGCACCCCGCGTCTACCTCATCACCGTCGACCAGGGCGGTGAGATCTGGGAGCTGTTCGGCCACAACGCTCTCCTGGTCCACGACGAGGTCACGGGGGAGGCCCTCGCCTGGAATTGGGGGCTCTTCGATTTCGGGGAAGTGGACTTCGTCCCCCGGTTCCTCCAGGGAGAGATGCTCTACTCCATGGGACCCGCCGACGTGGAGCCCTTCCTTCGGAGCTACTTCGCCGCGGATCGGACCGTCTACATCAATGAGGTGCATCTCACCCCCTCGCAGGCCCGGGAGCTGGATGCCTTCGTGCGATGGAACTATCTGCCGGAAAATCGTCACTACCGCTACGACTACTTTCGCGACAACTGCTCCACCCGAATAAGGGACGCCCTGAATCGGGTCCTGGGCGGTGCCATCGAGGAGCAGACCGCCGACCGTCTCACCCCGCACAGCTACCGCTGGCACAGCCGCCGCCTGGTCCAGGTCGACTTCTGGGTGGACCAGGGGCTCTCCTTCGGGCTCGGGAGCCGGGGCGACCGTCCCATCACCGAGTGGGAGGCGATGTTCACCCCCATGGAGCTCTTGCGGATTCTCGAGGCGACGGAAGTGAGAGACGAAGCCGGCCGGTCTCGCCCCCTCCTGGGTCCCCGCGAAGTGGTGTATGAGGCCGAGCGGGCACCGCCCCCCCCAGACGCGCCGGAATTCTCGATTTTCTGGGTCCTGGGCGGACTTCTGTTCGCAGGCGGGGTCGTCTTCGCCGGGGTCCGTGGAGGAAGGGGATCGGTGGGGTTCCGCCTCGTCTTCCTCAGCGTCGGAGCCGTATGGGGAATCCTTGCGGGGACGCTCGGAACGATCCTCCTCCTCTCATGGTTCACCGACCACGTATTCATGCACCGGAACGTGAATCTCCTCTATACGAACCCCCTGCTCATTCCGGCGGGACTCTTGCTTCTGGTGGGCCTCAGCCCGGCCTGGATGCGAGGCGCACCCGGACGGACCGCCCATGGACTCTTCCTCCTTGCGGCCGCACTTTCCGTGGGAGCCGCGCTCCTGCAGCTGACGGGAATCGTGACGCAGGGAAATGGGGAGGTGATCGCGGTGGCACTCCCCGCGAATCTCGCTCTGACGCTGGGAGTGATGATCCTCCGGACGCCTCCCGCACCGGGTGCCGGCCCCATCCGCCACCAGCCCACCCACCCTGAAGAAGACCGAGGAGGTTTCAGTTGAATCGTGTGATGGTGACGGGAGCATCGGGACAGGTCGGAGTCGAGCTGGTTCGGGCGCTCAGGAGAACACTGGGTGACGCCTCCGTCCTCGCTACGGACCTGCGGAGCCCGCCAAAGGGGAACCACCCCGGGGACGAAGGACCCTCGGCGATCGTAGACTGCACCGACCGGGCCGCCCTTGATGCTGCGGCCGCCCGGCATCGCCCGGATACCGTCTTTCACCTCGCGGCCATCCTCTCGGCGGTGGGAGAGGCCGATCCCGAGCGGGCCTATCGAGTCAACATGGGAGGACTCGTAAACGTGCTCGAACTCGCCCGGGAGACGGGAGCGGGCGTCTTCGTTCCCTCCTCCATCGCGGTCTTCGGGCCCGGCTCCCCACGCGACCCCGCCCCTCAAGAGTGTACGCAACGCCCCACCACGATGTACGGCGTTACCAAGGTCGCGGGCGAGCTCCTTTGCGACTACTACCACCGACGATTCGGGGTGGACGCGCGAGGCCTCAGGTATCCGGGTCTGATCTCCGACGCGCCCCCGGGCGGTGGCACCACCGACTGGGCCGTCGAAATCTTCGAGGCCGCGTCGGAAGGGCGGGGATATACCTGCTTCCTCGGGCCCGACACCCAGCTGGACATGATGTACATGGAGGATGCGACACGCGCCGCGATGGAGCTCATGGAGGCCGATCCGGCGCACCTCCGGCACAGGAACGCCTACAACGTGACGTCCATGCAGCTGACCCCGGCGAGGCTCGCGGACGCTCTGGCCGACCGGCTCGGCGCCTTCGAAATCGACTACGAGGTCGACCCGGTCCGCCAGGCAATCGCAGACTCCTGGCCTCGTCGGATCGACGACTCGGCCGCACGCTCCGACTGGGGCTGGAAACCTCGCTTCGACCTGCACGCCCTGCTGGACGCCATGCTCCCCTCCGATGGCCCCGCCCGGGGCCCGTCCCCCGAAACCACCCCCACTCCTTCCCGTTGAGACCGACATGCCCCAGGACCGTCTGATTCGAGTGCTCGCCTCGCAGGTCGAGGAGCTGGAGCGAAAGGAAACCGCGAAGGGGAACGAGCTGGTGGTACGGCAAGTCCTCCCCTCCTCAGGCGAGCGCGGACCGCGCTTCCTCCTCGACGGGTTTGGCGACCGGGAGTTCCTGCGCCTGAACTCCAACTCCTATCTCGGCCTCTCGTTTCACCCCGCCGTGGTCCGGGCCGAGGAGGAGGGGGCCGCCCGCTTCGGCGCCGGCCCGGGTGCGGTCCGGTTCATCTCGGGATCGTACGAAACCCACGTCGCGCTGGAAGAGAGGCTCGCGGCATTCCACGGCCGCGAGGCGGGTATGGTCTTCTCCTCGGCATATGCCACCGTGCTCGGTACCCTGGCCCCCCTCATCGACCGGGGGACCGCGGTGGTGAGCGACGAGCTGAACCACAACTGCATCATCAATGCGGTGAAAATGGCCCGACCCGCGGAGAAGGTGGTGTTTCCCCACCTCGACATGGAAGTGCTCGACCGGTCGCTTTCCGAGTTGCGGGGGAAAGTGAATCGCGTCGTCGTAGTGACCGATGGCATCTTTTCCATGCGAGGCGACCATGCTCCCCTCGACCGCATCATGGCGATCGCCCGGGAACATGATGCACACTTCCCGGAGAACGTGATCGTGGTCGTGGACGATTCGCACGGGGTCGGGGCGTTCGGCCGCACGGGCCGCGGGACGGAAGAGCACACCGACTCTCCGCAGGTGGATGTACTGATCGGAACGTTGGGGAAGGCCTTCGGGGTGAATGGAGGATACGTCGTGGGGGCGACGGACCTCATCCGATACCTTCGGGAAGCCGCGCCGACCTATATCTACTCGAACCCCATCACCCCCGGCGAGGCATCCGCCTGTCTGCAGGCGGTGGAAGTGGTGGACTCCGAGGAGGGCCGCCGGCTCCTGGGCCGGCTCCGGGAGCTCACTGGCCACTTCGAGGAGGGACTCGGGAAAATCGGCATCGAGACCATCCCGGGAGAGCACCCCGTGGTCCCCCTGATGATCAGGGATACGGCCCGCACCCGCAGACTCGTCCAACACCTCTTCCAGAACGACGTGCTGGTCACGGGGCTCGCCTACCCGGTGGTCCCACGAGGCGACGAAGAGATCCGCACCCAGGTCAACGCCGACCACACCTTCCGGGACCTGGACCGGGTCCTCGAGGTGCTGGCCGCATTCAGCGGCGCTCCTGGATCCTCCGCATGATCCCAGGGACGACCCGGCGCGGAAGCACCCGCAGGAGGGCCGTCTGGAGGCGGGTCACGATTCCCACCATAGCCACGGGGCGACCGCGGAAGAGGGCGCGCACGCCGGCCTCGGCCACTCGCCCGGAGCCGGCTCGCGGAAAGTAGGTGCCCAGATAGGACGCGTTCACCCCAGCTTTCTCCTGGAACTCCGAAACCGTTGGTCCCGGGCAGAGCGCGGTCACCCCCACCCCCGACCGGCGGACCTCCTCCCTCAATCCCTCCGAGAGGGAGAGGACGTAGGCCTTGGTGGCATAATACACGCTCATGAGGGGGCCGGGTTGGAAGGCCGCGCTCGACGCCACGTTCAGGACCCAGCCCCGGCGGCGGCGGACCATATCGGGAAGTAGGCGATGGGTCAGCTCGGTGAGGGCCACCACGTTCAACTCCATCATGCCGAGCACGCGTCCCCGGTCGCTCTCCACGAAGGGGCCGTAGTCGCCGATGCCCGCGTTGTTCACCAGGAGGTCCACCTCCCGCCCCGCCTCCTCGAGCCACTGGAACAGGTCAGCGCGACCCGCGGGGGATGCAAGATCCAGAGGCACGGCGACGGCCTCGACCCCGTGGCGTTCCCGGAGCTCCGCCTCCAGCACGCGGAGTCGATCTTCCCGCCTGGCGGTGAGGATCACATTCCACCCCCGTCGGGCCAGGGCCCGCGCGAGATCGACACCAATTCCAGATGAGGCCCCGGTGACTAGGGCCCACCCCGGACCATCCGGCCCGCTCCGTCGGCTCACTGCTCGCTCCGCCACCCGCGCAGTCCCACGCGAAGCCCGAACTGGAGCTCAGTGAGATTCGCGTCCCCACAGTAGTAGGGGATCACCGCGACCTCGTCGCCACACCCCTCCATGTCCACGCGATGGTTCCGGAAGGCGGCGCTGAGATGGATCGGGAGGTCGAGGGGAAGGGCGCGGAGCACTTCGACGGCAAAGACCGACCCATCCACGCCCCGGCTCCACGCGAAGTGAGAGTCACTGGTATCCGCCGGGTAGGGCTCGAAGGTGGTCCCCGACTCCACGCCCCGGCCGACTCCCACCATCCTCCCCGCTGTACGCCCTGCGGAAGCGCGCACCTTCCAGTCATCCGTGTCCGCGAACTCGATGACCACCTCGTAGACCACCAGGTCCAAGGTCGAGTCGATGGAACAGTCCTCCGCGGGCAGCGTCCCCGGAGAATCGGTGGGAAGATCGCAGAAGGCTGCCGGAAACCCCTTGCTGCCCTCGTAGCGATCGTACTGGATCCCCACCCCGATGGCGCGGTCGCTGATCCAGCGTGCCCCGAATCCGTACCCCCGCGCCGTGGGGAGCCGATCCACATCCGCCGTAAGCCCGCCGACGCCGATCCGGATCTCCTGCGCTTCCGCCGGGTGGACGACGAGCAACATCGCGCAGAGAAACAGACCGGCGACGCCGGCGGGTTGCCGGTGCCCAGCGAATCTCCACCTCGCGGAAGTGGACGGGCGGAAGTAGGACATCGGAGGTTTCATGTTGGGATGCACCTGGGCCACTCCCGAGGGTAGCGGTGGGGTGGGGTGGGCTGAACGCGGAGAATATCCGAACAGCTCGGGACCCGCCACCTCATTCGGAGAAGCGCGGTCCCATCAACTCCCTCATGCCGATGACCCTGGCGAGGGGGTTGCGCGCCAGGCGCCGTATCAGCTCAGGCGCCAGGGCGCCGGGCGAGAGGAGGACCGGGGTCCGATTCTCCCGACCGATACCGTATCTCGTGACGTCCATCCGCCGGAGCAACTCGTCGTAGGGCTCGGTGCCCACCGGACCCTCCGACCACCTGGCCAACCCGTAGCAGATCTGTCCGTTGGTCAACCAGGCGACCGCATCGAACTCCTCATCGCTTCCCCATACCCGGCCCACCTCCCGACTCGGGGCCGGGAGGCGTTCATCGGCATGGAACTCGAACCACTCCCCCAGCGCAACGGGGAGCCAACGCGCGAAATGCGCCTGGATTCGAGGCTGAATGTGACGCACCCAGACCGTTTCCGGCTCTTCGAGGAGAAGGCGGCTCCGGACCGGCGCGACCGAGCTCATCCAGAAGCCCCAGAATGGGTCAGCGAGTCGGTATCGGGCCCGGCGCGAACCCTCCGGGGCGGAGAGCGGCCGCTCCACCCGGATGATCGCCTCCTCCTCGAGCCGCTGGAGGTATGGTGCCATCTGTGGTCCCGACTGGACCGCCCTGGCGCCTCGGCGGAGCTCGGCCCAATCCACGGGACCGAGCGCAATCGCCCGGAGGAGCGAAACGTACCGTCCGGGGCGATGGAACGTCTCCGCGAGCCGGCGGAGGGGCGTGTCGAAGAGGTCCCCCGAGGGCCGAAGGACCCGCTCCACTATTGCCTCCTCCCAGTCGGCGCCTGGATCCCCGACTGGGAGCTGAGAAGGCAGGGATCCGAGACATGCCCACCGGTGGAACGCGTCGGTGGCCGCGCGCCCCCCCTGTTCCCACGCCGCTTCCCGAAATGGCATGGCACCCAGATGGATTCTGTCTCGTGGCTCGGGAAGGGGGCTTCCCTTCTCCGCCGTGGGATCATGGCGGGCAGCGATCACTACCGACAGTTGCCCGCCCCTGCGCGTCCCCCACTCCAGTGCGTCGGCGAGTTCGGTTCCCAGAGAGGGCCGTGCATCGGAGAGCTCTTCCCATTGGTCGAGGACCAGGAGTCTCCGGCCCCGGCCGGGTTGAGCAAGTCCCAGGAGGAGATCTCTCCACCCCGGCACCCCCTCCGGGTCCGGCAGGATCCCTGGCTCGCGAGGCACCGGAAGCTCTCCCAGCTCTTCGCGTAGCATTTTTCGGAAGTCCTCGAGGAGATCTGCCTGGTCCGTGGGTGAACCACTCAGGACGAGCGCCTCGTCCCCCTCGAGGACCTCCCGGAGGAAGGTGGTCTTCCCAGCTCCGCGTGGGCCCACCAGAGCGACCCAGCCGGAGCCCCCGCTAGAGACAGCGGACTTCAGGCGTCCCCGAGCGGTCGATCTCCTCTCATGCATTGACACCCCCGTAAATAATGCCGACTAGGCTATTTGATCTTATTTAAATTGTACTCATTTTGGGGTTCATCTACAACTGGAGGGAGTGTATCATACTTCCGTCGGACCGGCGCCAACCCACCCGGGACCGCGGTTCGGCGGGACGCACAGCGCTCAACCCAGAAGACGCGAGGAATCAGATGCCATCGGCAACCACCCCACGTTTCGACGCCCTCGCCGCAGCCAAGACGTGGCAACCGGCCGACCCCAATGGCCGGGAAAAAGAGAGGCCGGCCCTCGAGGACTTTTTCGGAGAGCACACCTTCGGCGTTCCGGAGATGAAGGCCCGCCTTCCGAAGGAGATCTTCGAGCGCCTCCAGAAGACGCTGGAGACCGGCTCCAAGCTGGACCCGGGCATAGCGGACGCCGTCGCCGTGGCCATGAAGGAATGGGCGCTGGAACAGGGCGCGACGCACTTCACCCACTGGTTCCAGCCGCTCACCGGAGCTACCGCCGAGAAGCACGATTCCTTCGTCGCGCTGGGCGAGACCGGACGTGCGGTAACGGAGTTCTCCGGCTCGGAGCTGATCCAGGGCGAGCCGGATGCCTCCTCGCTCCCTTCCGGAGGGCTACGCACGACCTTCGAAGCCAGGGGCTACACGGCTTGGGACCCTACGTCCCCCGCCTTCCTCATCGAGGGTCCGGGAGGAGCCACGCTCTGTATCCCCACCGCCTACTCCTCCTGGGCGGGTGACGCTCTCGACCAGAAGATCCCTCTCCTTCGCTCACTCGACGCGCTCGAGGAGCAGACCCGCGAGGCGCTGAAGCTCTTCGGGGTAGAGACGAGCCGGGTCACGGCCACCCTCGGACCGGAGCAGGAGTTCTTCCTGGTAGACCAGGAGTTCTACTACCGCCGTCCCGATCTACTCACGACGGGCCGCACGCTCTTCGGCGCACGTCCGCCAAAAGGTCAGGAGCTCGAGGACCACTACTTCGGCGCCATCCCCGATCGAGTGCTGGAGTACATGCAGGCCGTCGAGACCCAACTCTACCGCCTGGGCATACCCGTGAAAACGCGCCACAACGAGGTGGCTCCCGGACAGTTCGAGATGGCCTTCATCTATGAGGACGCCAACACCGCAGCGGACCACCAGCAGCTCATGATGTCCACGCTGCGGAGGGTGGCGCGTCGCTTCGGGCTCGTGTGTCTCCTGCACGAGAAACCGTTCGCCGGTGTGAACGGGAGCGGGAAGCACCTGAACTGGGCACTGGCCACCGATCGCGCGAACCTGTTGGAGCCGGGCGATACGCCCCACGAGAACATGCAGTTCCTCTTTTTCTGTACCGCGGCACTCATGGCGGTGGAGAAGCACCAGGATCTCCTCCGGGCGTCGGTGGCCTTTGCTGGCAACGATCACCGCCTCGGGGCCAACGAGGCCCCCCCCGCGATCGTCTCCGTGTTTCTCGGTGACCAACTGACCGACGTGTACGAGCAGATCGTCGAGGCCGGAAGGGCGAGTTCCTCCAAGCAAGGCGGCCTTCTCGGACTCGGCGTGAAGGTCCTCCCCGAGATACCCAAGCACGCGGGGGACCGCAACAGAACCAGTCCCTTCGCCTTTACGGGAAACAAGTTCGAATTTCGCGCGCTCGGAGCCTCACAGTCCGTCTCCTTCTCGGCGACCGTCCTGAACACCGTGATGGCCGAGGCGATAGAGACCCTCCGGAAACAACTCGCGTCCCGGATTCGCGACCACGGGGAGGACCTCCCCGTCGCCCTCCAGGGGGTACTGGCCGAGGTCGTTCCCGAGATCCGCCACATCATCTTCAACGGCGACGGATATTCGGAGGGCTGGTTTGACGAGGCAGAGCGCAGGGGTCTCCTCAACCTCCCCACCACCCTTGACGCCCTCCCCTACATGGTGAAGGACAAGAACGCCGAACTCTTCGAAAAGTACGGCGTCCTCTCCCGGAGGGAGCTGGAGTCGCGCTACGAAATCGCACTCGGACAGTACTTCCACACCATCAACATCGAGGGGGAGACGACCGCGGACATGGCGGCCACCATGATCCTCCCCGCCGCAGTCCGTTATCTGAACGAGCTGCTCGAGGGAGCGGCCCACGCCAAGGATGCCGGCATCCGCTCCCGCGGGATCGCCAACAGGGCGAGGGCGGTGGCCGAGCTCGTGGACGAACTCGAGGAGACGCTGGAGGAGCTCGTCGCGCAGAATGCCGAGCTGGGCGGGGACGAAGTGCCTTCGAAGGCGGTCCACATGCGGAAGAAGATCATCCCGGCGATGGACCGGGTCCGAGAGGTCGCGGACCGGCTCGAGCGGATTCTTCCCGACGACGTCCGGCCCATGCCTCCCTACCGCGACATGCTCTTCATCAAGTAGGTCGTCGACGCCGCGGAATGCGCCCGACCCCCGCAGTCGGCATGGGAGGCTGCGGGGGTCGTGGCGTCATTTCCGTTGCAGCGCCTTCGACACCACACAGGCGTTCACGCCGCCCACACCCATGGAGAGCTTTCCGGCGGCGCGGACCTCACCGACCGGGCAGGGGCGATCGAAGACGAACCCCCGGTGGACCCCTCGGATCGCCTCGTTCAGAGAGTCGTCGGTAAGGAGAGTCGGGTGAAGCACGCCTCGCGCCGCACCGAGGTACTGCGCCGTCAGCTCCCAGCCGCCCCCAGCGCTCATCCCATGCCCGAAGGTCCCCTTTCGGGCGGTGACCAGGACGTGCTCCGGCACCACGTCGCGAAGCGTCCGCATCTCCAGGTAATCCCCTGGGGTTGCCGTGGCGTGAAGATCCCAGGTGACCAGGTCCGTGGGAGCGACTCCGCCCTCCTCGAGGGCTCTCCGGATCGCCGACGTGGGCCCTTCGCGGGAAGGGGTGATGATGTGGTCGGCGTCCGAAGAGACCCCTACGGAGACGGGCTCCATCCCGAGAGGCTCGAACCCGCGGGCCTCCATGAATTGCCGGTCTCCCACGATCCAGACGGCGGCGCCGCCCGCGACGTGGGTGCCCCGCATGCCGCTCAGGGGCTTCGACACCCCCCTGTCCGCTGCGAGCACACGAGCCCGATAGAAGGCCCCGACACTCAGGGGGTGGGGCGGGGGATCCGTGGCACCCACCACCACCGCCTTTGCCTCTCCCCGCCGGATGGCGTCCATCGCGAGCTTCAACGCAACCCCGAAGGTGCTGCACGCCGCGGTGGGCGAGAAGGTGAACCCATGGATCCTTCCGAGCATCGAGACCTGGGAAGCCGGATTGTTCGGGATATTCCACAGCACGTTGGAGGACACGGCCATCCAGGGCGGCAATGGCGCTCCCCAGCGCGCCTGAAGACGGGTCTTTCCCCGCTCTTTCTCCCGGAGCACCTTGAGCTTGCCGGCCTCCACCTCCCCTCCAACTGAAACCCCCTCGATGGCAGCCAGCTCGGTGAGGTACTCCTCCAGCGAAGAGGAATGGCGTGCCCAGAAGGCGTTCCACTCGCGGAGTGCATCCATGCGGTCGAACTCGTCGGTGAAGTCGTCCGGATCAGCCGGCACCTCACCATGCAGACGCGGGCGCACGCGGTCGGGGTTCGCCCGATACTCCTCCAGGAGCGCGCACCGCTCCGGATGGGCCCAGAAACGATCCCAGTCCCTCTGTGCCCGATCCCGCTCGAGGGAAGCGTCGTGGAAGGTGGGGAGGGCGCCTAAACCGGTCCCGACGTACACGTGGGCTGCGGGCCCGAGCTCCTGCAACACCTCTTCCATCCCTGGATTCTGCCGCAGGGATTGAATGAACGCCCCCACCGCGTAGAGCACCATGGGGTCCATCTTGGAGGTGAGCTGGGGGAAGCGAGAGGGCGCGAAGCGTTCCTCGACCCATTCCCGATAGACCTCGAAGTCGAACTCCGGCTCTCCCACGAGGAAGGGGTCCGGACCGAACCCGTTGAAGGGGGTGAGCCAGCTCTCCGCCGACTCCAGGTTCTCGATGAATCTCTCGATATCGGGGGATCGAGGCGCGACGATCCCCCACCCGTAGACTCCTACGTCTGTCAAGGAATCCTCCCAGTTGCGCGGGCGGATGCCGTGCCGGCCCGACCCGCGGAGGGGTGTTGGCTCAAGAAGGCTGTAACGGGTTCGGAGATGGCGGATTTCGGCCCCGAACGCAACCCCCGCACGCACCGGGAACTCGCGCCTTTCGAGGGCCATCTCCACGACGTCCGCCACCACCCCTATCATTTACTCTTGCACGATCGCACCTGTTTCGCTATCGTATCGTCAGGTGAGACAATGCTATGTTGTACGACAGCAGACCTGGAGACATTGGACCTGGGGCTCGAGTTCGTGCCCTGGGTTATTTTGTATCCGGCCTCGCCTCCGCGAACACGGGAGCGGAACTTCCCGTTTGGTCATCAGGTGAACGATGCGGTACGGCACGACCGGACCCGGATTTCACCACCAGCACACGGAGTACGGTTCATGCGTACCGTTGGCACCGTCAAGTGGTTCAACGACTCGAAGGGGTTTGGATTCATCAGCCCCGAGGACGGCTCGAAGGATTGTTTCGTCCATCACAGTGGCATTCAGGGTGACGGCTTCAAGAGCCTGAACGAGGGCGACCGGGTCGAGTTCGACCGCGTCGAGGGCCAGAAGGGCCCCGCCGCCGAGAACGTGACCGTCGTCAACTGACGATCGGTTGAATCGCAGTGACTGAGCCGCCCGCCCGGGGGAACCCGGGGGGGGCGGCTTTTTTGTTGTACCCCTACTTCACGACCCTGGCAAAGTCCAGTCCAGTAACGATCCCGGCAGGCCGGTTCCCGTCGATCACCACCACCCGGCGGGCATTCATCGTCCCCGCCTGCGCCGCGGCTCGATGCAGCGGCGTTCGGGCGTCCAGGACCAGGATGGCCGGATTCATGACGTCCTCCACCGCGGTGTCCCTCGCGACATCCCGCGACTCCATGGCCTCGGATTGCGTGAACACCCCCACGGGCCATTCCCCATCCAGGACCACCAGCCCCGTGACCCTGGCCTTCTCGAGGCGCTCGGTGGCCAGCGACACCGGCTCCGACGCGCGGATCGTGAAGAGGGGTGAGGACATATAGGTGGAGAGGGGCTCCTTCACACGCTTCTCACCGATCGCCCGCATCAGATCCCGGGTCGTCACGATCCCCACGGCCGTTCCTTCCTCTTCCACGAATACGCGGTGGATCCGGTGCTCGAGCATCAGCCGCGCCGCCTCCGCGAGGGGGGTCTCGGCCTCGACGACGACAGGGTCCGGGGTCATGAAGTCCGAAACGGGCTTCGCCGGAAAGGCAAGGAGCCGGGCGTCGCGGCTGGAACCGGCCTCCCTCCGCCCAGCCTTCAGGACGTCGGTCCGGGAGATGACGCCGACCAGACGGTCATCCTCGTTCACGACGGGAAGTGCCGAGACCTGGGACTTCTGCATCTCCCGATGTGCGTAATCTATGAAGCTCGTCGCCCGAAGGCTGATGAGCGGTGACGTCATGTACTCGGCTGCTGGGACCTGGAAATTCGCCATGCTGCACTCCTGCCGATTGGTGATGGGCCGGGGCCGGGAAACCGGTTCGCCGGCCCGTGGAGGGGGCTCGATGCCCCCTCCCGGGAAGACCGGCCTCAGTCGATCTCGACCACCTCGATCTCGAAGGTCAGGTCGCGACCCGCCAGAGGGTGGTTTGCGTCGAGCACCACTGCCTCATCCCCCACCTCGGTCACCACGACCGGAACCGCCTGGCCATCTTCGGCCCGCATCTGGAGCGGCTGCCCGATCTCCGGGTCCATGCCTTCCGGGAGGCGAGCACGCTCCACGGTCAGGAAGAGATCGTCCCTTCGCTCGCCATAGGCGTCCTCCGCCGGGATTGTCGCGGTCTTGGTCTCGCCTACGGCCATCCCTTCTACCGCCGCCTCGAAACCGGGAATCACCATCCCCTCGCCCAGGGTGAATCCCAGGGCCTCCCGCTCGCGCGACGAGTCGAAGACCGTCCCGTCGTCCAGACGACCGGTGTAATGAATCTTCACGCTATCTCCCTTGTTGGCTTCAGCCACGTGTCTACTCTCCTCGTTGGATTCCGGCCGGCTCCGTTCGCGTCCGGCCCTTCCCCTAACCTAACCCCGAAGGGGCCGGCGAGGTCGGTCTCGCCCCGACTTCTTGACACCCTACGGGGTGCCGGCTACCCTGCCGCCATGGTCGACACCCAGATGCACGGCTCGACGGCGCGGGAGGCCGACCGGACCGGAAACCTCCTGCTCGCCGCTTTCCAGGGAGCGCCCGGAGCGTTCAGCGAAGAGGCACTTCGCACCTACTTCGAGGCAGAGGGCTTTCCCCAACCGGTCGAACCGCTCCCCTGCCGAAGCTTCGCGGAGGTGGTCGCCGCCGTTCAGGAGGGGCGGGCCGACTATGGTGTGCTCCCGGTGGAGAACACACTGGCAGGTAGCGTCACCGGAGCCTACGACGCCCTCGCCGATGGACGCCTCTCCGTGATCGGCGAGATCATCCGACCCATCCGCCACTGTCTTCTGGGGCTTCCCGGGACACGACTCGAGGACATCCGCCGGATCGTCTCCCACCCGGTGGCTCTCGCGCAGTGCACCGGCTTCCTCTCCTCCCAGGCGAACGCCGAATCCATTGCCGTCTACGACACGGCCGGAGGCGCGATGGAAGTCGCCGAAGGAGGGGATCCCACCGTCGCGGCCGTCGCGTCACGAGGAGCCGGCGAGCGCTACGGGCTCGAGGTGCTGGCTGCCGACATCCAGGATCGGGACGACAACCAGACCCGCTTCTACGTCGTCCATCCCGAGGGCAGGCACCGGCCCGCCTCGCTCGGGGACCCCGCAGACCACAAGACCGTGATGGTCATCGAGGTCGAGGATCGTCCGGGGTCGCTCCTGGACATCCTGGAACCCTTTGCCCGGCGGGGCCTGAATCTTTCCAAGTTGGCCTCCCGTCCGGCCCCGGTTCCCTGGCGCTACCGTTTCCTCCTGGAGGTGCAGGCCAGCGCCGAAGACGAGGAGATGGCATTCGCAGTCGGCGAGGTGGAGGAGCACGCCACCTCGCTGAGGGTCCTCGGGAGCTTTCGCGCGGCCCCCAGGAGTTGAGGACCCCTCGAGGGCTAGTCCGCCAGCCCCGACTCCGCCAGGACGACCAGGAGCACCTGCTGGATTCCCAGGTGGCCGTCCTCATTGACCCACCATTCATCGAGGGAGTGCGCGCCCCCACCGCTACCGCCCCGCGCAAGTGTCACCGCGGGAATCCCGCGGGCGATCGGCACGTTGGCATCGGTGGAAGATCTCCGTAGCTCCGGCTCTCCACCGAAGTGTTGCACCACAGCCATGCTCCGCTGCACGAGTGGAACGGAGAGGTCCACCTCTCCCGAGGGGCGATCCCCCACCCTGTCCAGCTTCAGCGACACTGATTCGTCGAGGCCACGTGCGTTGTATTCCGACAACGCAGCCTCCAGAACCTCCACGAAGAGCTCGTCGATGGCTGAAAGCCGCTCGGGATCCACCGAGCGCATGTCCACCTCCGCCCATGTCTCGAAGGGAACGGAGTTGACCGACGTCCCCCCTCCGACACGCCCCACGTTGTAGCTCGTCCGCGGACCGTCAGCGACGAAGGCAGCGGCCTCCTGGTCGAACCGGCTGAGGGCCAGAGCGAGGGCATGAGCCGGATTCGCGACACCGAAGTCGCTCCAGGAATGGCCACCCGGCCCCACCACCGTGGCCCGGTACCGGCGCGAACCCAGGGCCTGATGAATCACCGTCTCATCCCCGTCACCATCGATGGAGATGAAGGCATCGATGGGCGGACCACCCTCCCGGAAGAGGTGCTTCACGCCACGCAGGTCCCCGAGGCCTTCCTCACCGACCGTCCCGACGAACCAGAGGTCGGCCCGGGTCTCCAGCGCGGCCTCCTCCAGTGCCCTCAGGAGCGCGAGCAGGACCGCGAGTCCCCGGGCGTCGTCCCCTACGCCGGGGGCGAAGAGTGTGTCGCCCCGAAACTGCACCGTCACGTCCGTACCCTCGGGAAACACGGTATCCAGGTGCGCAGACACCACGACCACCCGGTCACCCTCGACTCCCGGCCTCACGGCGATCACGTTCCCCTCCCCGTCCCGATGGACCTCGCGTGCCCCGGCCTCCTCGAGCAGTCGCACGAACTCTTCGGCTCGCTCGTCCTCCATGAAGGGAGGCGCCGAGATCTCGGTCAGGGCGATGAGGTCATCCATGGTGCGAGGCTCGAGCTCCTCGACGATCCGGAACGCCGCCCGGATTCGCTCGTCCGCCGCCAGGCGCTCGACCTCCTCCCGGTACTCTTCGGCGAGGACGGGAGCGGCGACCTCCTCCGGCGCAGGCTCGAGTTCGCCGCAGCCGGCCGAAAGTCCGGTCGTCACAGCGAGGACGACCACGCGCCAGACCAGGTGGTTTCTCTTCATTCGCATCACCTCCGGAATCGTCGGTTCAGGTCGCAGGGCGTGCTCCCAAAAGGAGGCGCGGCCCCCGGGCCCGATCAACGGCCCGAGTAATCTTTGCCGGCCCGATGCGGATTTACAACCCCGGATGATGCATCGAGGCCACGCTCGGGCACCACTCTCGATCCGAACGACCCGACGGCGGGGGCGGTAGGCAGGAGCGCCCACAGCCCAGGACCCTGTTCGAATGCTTTCTCACCGGCCCGCTCCGCACCCTGGCACGAACCTTTCATAAGCTCGGGGCACGGGACATGATGCGCCGAGGAGCGAAGCGCGGCCTCCCGACACGACTTCGACCCGGATCACGGTATCCGGAAACGCCGGGGCCCCTCCAGGAGGGATGACGATGAAGGTACTGTTCGCGACCGACGGCTCGAGATATGCCCTGGAGGCCGCGCGCTTCCTGGCACGACGGCTTTGCTCCCGGTCTGAGGTGGAGATCGACGTCCTCGCCGTTTTCCAGTCGGATGAGGGGGCCCCGAGCACCTCGGAGAAGCCCCCGCCAGCGGGTGAGGCTCAGGAGGTTCGACCCACAACGGCTCGCGCCGAAGCTCAGCGGTGGGTGACCGACGCCCGCGGAGCGCTGGAGGGACCAGGGCGGAAGGTCGGGGCAAAAGTGCTCGGTGGACCACCGGAGGAAGTCGTGGTCGGCGAGTCACAGGGATACGACCTCGTGGTCCTGGGGGTGAAGGGTCGGGGGGCATCGCCCTTCTTCGAGCTCGGCCGGGTAGCCCGGGCGACGCTGCAACGTTCTCTCGCCTCCGTCCTGCTCGTGCGCCCTCCGTCCGAAGAGGGTGGTGAGAAGGCAGAGGACCGTTTCCGGGTCCTCCTTTCCGCCGAGGAGGAGGACCCCGGCCTGCATGCCTCATGGGACATGCTACACCCGTTCTCCTCTTCCGACACCGAGGTCGAGATCGTCACCGTCATGCCCGAAGCGAGTCACGGCATGGCCCTCGCAGCGCGCACCACGCCCGGCCGGGAACCCAGACACCGGGTCCGGGAACGCGCGAACCGCTGGTTGAACCGCACGCTGACGAGCCTCCCCGCCTCCGGCCGCCCCGTCCGACCACTCCTCCTGGAGGGACGCCCCGCCTCCGAGCTCGGATACCGAGCCGTAGAGAGCGGTGCAGACCTCCTGGTGATGGGAGGCGGTCGTGCCCGAACGAGGGACCCACGACCTTCCTCTCCACTCGGAGCCACTGCCCGGGAGCTGGCGTGGAGCTCACCCTGCTCGGTGCTCCTCGTTCGGGGACGGGAACTGCGTCCCCCGGTCGAACGGCCACTCAGTCGAAGAACCGGCGCCAGAACCACGCAAGAAGTATGAGGGGGACGATGGTGGAGACCGCCACCATGAGGATCACCCATCCCGCCATCTCCAGAGCGGCCGCACCCACCACCGAGTAGAAGACCGTCGACGGGAACGCCCCGGCTCCCACGGCCAGGAGGAAGGGCACCCACCCGATGCGCGTCACCCCCGCGGCATAGCTGACGATATCGGGGTTGATGAACGGGATGAGCCGCCCCAGGAAGACCGCCAGGATCCCGTGGCGCTGCATGAAGGCGTCCATCCGCTCGAGTTTCGACCGCGAAACCAGTCGCTCGATGCCCGGACGGCCCACCTTCCGAGCGATCCCGAAGCAGACGGCCGCCGCACCCAGCGCGGTGACGAAGGTCAGCAACCCACCGAGGACCGCGCCGTAGAGCATCGCGTTCGCGATGGCCAGGAGGAAGGACGGACCCGGTGGGAAGACGGAGGTGGCCACCTGGAGAAGGCCCGAGACGAGGGGGGCCCAGAAGCCGTACCCGAGTAGCCAGTCCTGCAGCCCGACCGCGTCCCCGTGGCGCAGGAGGGCGCCGGCGGTGACCAGCTCCGACCTGAACCGGGCGCTCGTGGCGACGAGGAGACCGAAGCCCGCCGCCAGGAGGAGCGCCGGCACCAGGGAGAGCGCGAGAGGTTTCGAACGCCCGCCCCCGCCGGGTCGGCCCGCCCCTCCCTCACCTCCAGGCCGAGGCACACTCCCCCACGAAGTCCTCGAGCGTCCGCACGGGGTGTCCCAGCAACTGCTCCAGCTCCGGGTGCACAGGTTCTCGAAGCCCCCGACGAACCGACCGCATCAGTGTCTGGATGGCATCGATTTCGTCCGGCCTCCAGCGCTCGGGCGAGAGGAGTGTGCTGAAGGCCTCCTCTCCGATGGATGCGTACGTCACTTCCACCCCCGTCGCATCCGACACCAGCCGGGCGACCTCGTCGAGGCCGAAAGCCCTGCCACCCGTCAGAGGATAGGCGTGCCCGTGGTGCCCCTCCTCGGAGAAGATCCGGACCGCGGCATCGGCCACATCCCGCACATCCACGAAGCTCACTCTCCCTTCCCCGGCCGGTAACTGGATACTGCGATTCTCCCGGATCTGTACAGAGAGGAACCCCGGGTGGAGATTCTGCATGTAGAGATTCGGCCTCAGGATGGTGTGCTCGATGTCCTGCGCGGCGAGATGAGTCTCCATGCGCCGCAGCGCGATCCCTCCGACGTGGGGCACGGAGAGCCCACTCAGAAGCACCACGTGCCGCACACGGGCGGCTACAGCCCAATCGAGGAAGGGCTTGATGACGCGGTCAGCGTCCGGCGTGAAGGGAGGCGGAATCAGAAAGACCCGATCCGCCCATTGCAGCGCGCCGTCATAGGTCTCCGTCCGATCGTAACTCAGTTCGACCACCTCCACCTCCCGCCCGAGGAGGGCTCTGGCCCTCGCCGGATTCCGGGTGCCCGCCTTTACCTCGAACCCTTCTTCGAGGAGGAGGGGAACGAGGACCGATCCGAGCTTTCCGGTAGCCCCCGTGACCAGGATCTTCGCCACACTCATTCCAAGTCCTCCCTCTTCTGGGTCATCTCCTCATCCTCCCTCGGCCTACCCGTGCTCACGGGTGAGTTGGCTGCTGTGGTGCGACAGGTACCGCCATCCAGTTCGCGTGCGCACCAGGACGTCGGTGGCGACGCCCGAGTACCGAACCTCACCGTCGCCCCACCGGGCCACCAGTTCCCAACCGTACCCGATAACCGCCAGCTCCTCCGTGGGTCGGAGGGACTGGAAGTCCGAGAGCGACCACCGGGTGATCTCGAAGCGTTCGAAGGTTTCCCTCGCCACGGCCATCAAGGCCAACTTCCCGACTCGATGGCGGTCCAGGTGCCCGGTATATTCCATGTATTCTTCCGAGGCCAGGGCCTCCACCGTCTCGAGGTCGCGCCGCTGCCATGCGGCCCACCACCCTCGGACGACCCCCTCCACGCCCCCATCGTCGGGGTCTGGCGTACCGGGAGAGTAGGAATGGAGGACGGTCATCGCCAGGTCCCCGGCGACGTGGGTATCGAGCTGGACTCGAGGAGGCGGGGCACCGCGACCTGGAGCGCCTCTCCCAGCGCTTCCATCTCGGACCGCCACTTCGCCGCCTCCCTGTCTCCAGCCGCCGCGTCCTCCACCACCCCTGGGTAGACGTTCTCCAGGAGCCGGAAGTAGGTGTTCTGCGCCCCCCAGAGTTCCACCGCGAAAGGGAGGGAGCGGACGAACTGCACCAGCTCCGATACGGCTCGGAGTCCGCCCGCGTCGTCGGCCGGGCCGGAGACCCGGCGCATCAGCCTCTCCACGGCCCGTCCGGCCTCCATGGATACGGCGTCACGGTCCACCCTCACACCCGTGGCTCTCGCCTCCTCGAAGCTCCGCCGCGCATCCTCCAACTCGGGAGGATCGGAGGAAAGCGCCCGAACGAGCCTGAGGCTCAGAATGAACTCGCCGGCGGCCCGGAACGGAACGGGCTGAGGAATTTCATGACTCGCCAGGAACTGCATGAGCGACCGCCGGCTTTCGTAGATTCCGGCGAGCGTCCGCTGCGCATCGGCCAGAGAGTCGTCCAGAATGCGGTCCACCACCCGCTCCTGCTCGTCGTGGAAGAGCGATTCCAGGGAGTACATGGTGTCGGGGAACTCCGCTCGAAGGAGATCGGGAACAGCGCCCCACCTCCCCACCTCGATCGCGGAGGTCACGACCTCTTCCAGCTCCCGGTAGTCCGAAACGCCCGCAAAGGGCCGAACGCCCCCGAAGAGGTTGTGGTCACCCCGGTGGAGCACGGCATAGGTGAACCGCCCCGAGACGTGGGTGATTCGGGAGTGTACCTCGATCCACCCCACCACACAGCGCATCCCGTCGGCTCGAAATCCGCGCGCGTGCCCCACCCTCACACCGTAGCAATAGACGATGCTCTCGTCGTCTCCGTTCTGGAAGAGACTCGTCATGGTATGATGAGCCGCCACCTTTTTCAACGTCACCTTGCCGGGCCGCACCCGGTCGCGGAAGAGATCGATGCCATTCCCGAGAGCGGGGACATTGCTCCTGGCCCGAGCCAACCTCTCGAGAAATCCCTCCTCCAGTCCCACGTCGAAAAGGACTTGCGCGAGGTGTATGGCCCGCGCGGCGTACCGCATGACCTGCAGCGTCTCGATTCGGGCCAGGTCGTCGAAGAACCACCCACAACTCGTGAACATGAGCATGGCGTGGCGCTGGAGCTCGAGGAGCTGGAGCGCGCGCACTTCCTCCTCGGCCGACAATCGCCGCCCAGCCTCGGCGACGAGGAACCCGCGGGTATCCTCCCAGTCCCGGTCGACCACGACCTCGATGTAGCGATCACGGGTCGCCCACGGGTCCTTGAAGTACTCCAGCGCAGCCTCCTCGAAACGCTGAGCCAATTCGTCCCGGAGCCAGTCCAAGGCGTCCCGAACCGGCCCACGCCATTCCTGGCTCCAGTCGGGGTGGCCGCCAGTGGTGCATCCGCAGTTCGCCCGCCAACGCTCCACCCCGTGCACGCAGCTCCACGAGGTGTCCTCCAGGATCCGAGCCTCCCGTCGGGGTGGGTGAAGTGAGAGGAATTCCGAATAGTTGGTGAGGCGGATCGACTCGTCTGCCTCCAGGAGGTCAAGAGCGTAGGAAAGGGCCATCTCCCCGTGCTTGTGGTGGTGCCCGAAGGTCTCGCCGTCGGTGGCCAGGTGACGCAGGAGCCCAGGGGGCCCGTCCCCTCCGAAGTCCCGCAGGCGGCGGGCGAACTCCCCCCCGTCGAGGAGCAGATTCTCAAAGGCCACGGCCCGCGAGAGTGGGCCGTCATAGAAGAAGACCGTGATGTCCCGACCCGACGGGAGCTCCACCCGGTAGGGAACCCGGGGATCGACCCGCTCGCCCCGCACATCCTCCCACACGGACGCCCCCTCGCTCCGCACCTCTGCCGCCTGGTGGGGGGCCAGGATGGTGAAGCGAATGCCCTCCGCTGCCATCAGGTCCAGGGATTCCAGGTCGACGGCCGTCTCGGGAAGCCACATCCCTTCCGGACGTCGTCGGAAGTGCTCCTCGAAGTCTCGTATGCCCCAGAGCACCTGGGTCCGCTTGTCACGGGGGTTTGCGAGCGGGAGGATGAGGTGCCCGTGCGCCTGGGCGATCGCCGACCCATGTCCGGAGTACCGCTCGAGGCTCATGCGGTCGGCCTCGAGGATCGCTTCGTACGTCATCGGCGCCTTCCGGGCCATCCATGACAGGAGGCTGGGGCCGAAGTTGAAGCTCATACTGGAATAATTGTTCACGATGCGGATGATGCGCCCCTCCCCGTCCAGGATCCGCGAGAAAGCGTTTGGGGCGTATGATTCCCGGCAAACCCGCTCGTTCCAGTCATGGTCGGGGCGTGCCGACTCCTGCCGCTCCACCTCCTCGAGCCAGGGATTCTCCCGGGGCGGCTGGTAGAAATGCCCGTGGATACATACGAACCGCTCGCTCATGAATCCCCATCGGGGCTTCGGAACACCACTGCCCCCAGGGGTGGAAGGGAGAGCACGAGAGAGTGGAATCGACCGTGGCTTCCTATCGGGACCGCGTCCACGCCCCCCTGATTGCCCCAGCCGCTCCCCCCGTAGACCTCCGCGTCGGTGTTCAGAACCTCCGTCCATCGCCCCCCGCCGGGGACCCCGATGCGGTAATTTTCGCGAGGCACGGGCGTGAGGTTGAAGACCGCTACGAGAGATTGCCCCGCAGGCGTCCCGGGGTCCTTCCGCAGGAAGGCCAGCACGCTGTTCTCGGAGTCCTCGGTCACGATCCACTCGAACCCCCCGGGGAGGAAATCTCCGCGATGGAGTGCTGGCTCCTGACGATATAGACGGTTCAGGTCGGTCACCACGCGCCGGATCCCGGCGTGCGCCGGATTATCCAGGAGATGCCACTCGAGGCTCCCATCGTGATCCCATTCCCCCCATTGTCCGAGTTCCCCGCCCATGAACAGGAGCTTCTTGCCGGGTTGGAGAAACTGCAGTGCCAGAAGGAGCCGGAGGTTCGCCCGCTTGCGCCACTCGTCCCCGGGCATTCCCGAGAGGAGTGAACCCTTGCCATGCACGACCTCGTCATGGGAGAGGGGGAGCATGAAGTTCTCATTGAAGGCGTAGAGTGCGCGGAAGGTGAGCTCGTGATGGTGATGCCGCCTGTGGACGGGGTCCTTCGAGAAGTACCGCAGGGTGTCGTGCATCCACCCCATGTCCCATTTCATCCCGAACCCGAGCCCCCCCAGCCAGGTGGGGCGAGACACCATGGGCCATGCCGTGGACTCCTCCGCGATGGTCTGAACGTCCGGGAAGGCACTGTACACCTCTTCGTTGAAGGTGCGGAGGAAATCGATGGCCTCCAGGTTCTCACGCCCTCCGTGTCGGTTCGGTATCCACTCCCCTTCGTTCCGCGAGTAGTCGAGGTAGAGCATGGACGCCACGGCGTCCACCCGGAGGGCGTCCACGTGGTAGTGTTCCAGCCAGAAGAGGGCACTGCTGACCAGGAAGCTTCGGACCTCGTTCCGGCCATAGTTGAAAATCAGGCTCTCCCAATCGGGATGGAACCCCTGCCGCGGGTCGGCGTGCTCGAAGAGATGCGTCCCGTCGAAGTACCCCAGCCCGTGCTCGTCCGAGGGAAAATGCGACGGAACCCAGTCCAGAATCACCCCGATCCCCTCCTGATGCAGGTGATCGATGAGGAACATGAGGTCCTGGGGCGCCCCGTAGCGGCTGGTGGGAGCGAAATATCCGGTAGTCTGGTATCCCCACGACCCGTAGAAGGGATGTTCCGTGAGGGGGAGCAACTGGACGTGGGTGAACCCGCACGTCTTCACCCAATCGGCCAGTTCGGGAGCCAGCTCGCGGTACCCCCTTAAACGCGCCGGATCGGCCGGGTCGCGCCTCCAGGAGCCGAGGTGCACCTCGTAGACCGAGATTGGCGCATCGGGAGCGTTCCTCCGTGACCGGCCCTCCATCCATTCCCCGTCCCCCCATTCGAAGTCCAGGTCCCAGACAACGGAGGCGGTAGCCGGGGCCACTTCGTGCCGAAAGCCGAAGGGATCGGCCTTCTGGGCGCGATATCCCCCGTGCTGTGACCGGATCGCGTACTTGTAGAGATCCCCCTTCCCCGCTTCCGGCACCCGGCCCTCCCAGATCCCTGAGGCGCCTCTGGGCCGCAGCGGGTGCGCACGGGGATCCCAGCCGTTGAAATTCCCGACGACGGACACCGCCTCGGCGGCCGGCGCCCACACGGCGAAGTCCACCCCCCGCTCCTCCCGACCGCCGGAAAGGTGTGCACCCAGTGTTCGGTAGAGGCGGAAGTGTCGGCCCTCGTTGAAGAGGTAGAGGTCCTCCGCTGTCAGCCGGCCCTCCCGAACCGCATCGACATCTTCACTGTCGCCCTCCAGCACTGCTCCCTCCGTCGTCGGGTCTTCGTCCGTCCCGCCCGTCGCAGCCCGGCTCCGGTCCAGCTCCCGCAAGAGTTCCAATACCCTGAAGTCGGTCATGAACTCCTCGAAGGAGAGTCGGGCCCGGCGGCGCCAACTCTCTGCAGCGGCGCCGCCGGGGGAGTTCTGCTGCTCCTCCTCCAGCCAGAGGTCTTCCAGGTTCACCATCACCATCCCGGCCCGACTCCGCCCCAGCAGCGATAGGATTGCCCCCAGGGCGGGAAGCGCATCGTCCCCCTCCGGCGGGAGGACCACCCCGGGGATGGCCGCAAGGGCGTCGCGCACCCCCGGGTCCTTCCACGTCGTGGCGAAGGTCGCAAGGTCGTGGGTGTTGAGGCTCGCCACCGCACCCTCGGGAACCGAACGGAGCCCCCGCTCCGCTTCCACCTCGAAGGGCACCACGAACATCCTCCGGATCCCGCGGGCGTCCATCGTCCGCCGTACTTCCGCGGGCACCGTTCCCAGATCCTCGCCGACCAGCATCGTCCCCGCCCGGTGCGACTCGAGTCGCAGGATCGCGTGGAGCTCTTCGGCCGGGTGCCGGACGTACACGCCGGCGTCCGCCGGCACTCCGGCCGGCACCCAGTACTGGCGGTGGAGCCCCATCACGTGGTCGATCCTCAACCACCTGGCGTATCGCATGCTCTCTCGGACCACTGCGCGGAAGTGCGCGTGCCCGGAGGCTCGGGACTCCCGGGGGCGGATCGGCGCCAGCCCCCAGTCCTGCCCCTCGGAATGGAAGCTGTCCGGAGGAGCTCCAAGCCCGACTCCTTCCGCGAAGAGTCCGGAGTTCACCCAGACGTCGTACCCGCCCGGGTGGGCACCCAGAGGAAGGTCGAGGTAGAGTCCGGCCCGCCCGCCGCGCCCCTCCGCGATCGAACGTAGCTGCTCCCGGAAGCGCTGCTGCACGTAGAGGTGGAAGCGGTACTCCTTGGAATCCATCGCGGACGCGGGAATCCCCCCGGACCGCCACGCCGTCGGCCATGAGGTCCAGTCCTGTCCGCTTCGGGCGATGGCCGCCCGGAACCGAGCGTACTCGGGCGCCTCCGGCTGCTCGCCGAGGAAGGCACGGAACTCCGCGCTGCGATCGCCGCCTTCCCGATGCCAGCGTTCGACGAGGGGAATCAGGGCGGATCGCAGGAGTTCGTAGGCCTTTTCGTAGTCCACCAGCCGAGTGTCGTCCGGGGCGTCCAGTCCGGTACTCCGTGCACCCGTCGCCTCCGGAAGGGCCCCCAGATCGAGGAAGAGCTCGTTCCAGAAAAGGCGGCTCATGGGAGCGTAGGGGCTGACCTCCCCCGAGGCCGCACCGAATCCCGCCAGGAGGGGAAGCACGCCGACCGCGCCGCCCCCCAGCCCGTCCACCCACTCGAGGAGTCTTTCCAGCCCGCCCAGATCCCCCACGCCCCGGTCGTCACGGGCTCGTAAAGCATGGAGGGGGAGGAAGCAGCCCCACTCCCGCACGGATCCGTCCGCGTCTCCCGAGCCAAAGGCTTGCCGCGGCGCCACGATGATGGTTCCGCTCCCGCCCACCTCGTCCCCACCGCCCTCCGCATGCACTTCGATTCGGTGGTAGCCTTCGGGCAGCGCGAAGGGAAGCTCCAGCGCTCCATCCCGGACCTGCAGCCTCCCCTCCCGGTGCGTCCCGTCCTCCGTCGTGACGCGGCCCACCACGCGGTCGTGACGGCGAAGGGCGGGACCTCCCCGCAGGACGGGCTGCTCTCCAGTGGCTGCTACTGTGACGGGTACGACGAGCCGACCGGCGATCTCCACCTTCATCCGCTCCAGGGCGGCCGGCGCGTCGCCCACCTCCCGCACCTCCACGCCACACCCCTCGAGACCGGCGAGGAGCACCTCGGGTCCCGGTTGTACCTCCCGCTCCAGCCCGTCACGATGGCGCAGCTGAAACCCGTGAAGGCGGGCGAGCACCCGGAGTGCGTGCATCTCCCGCCCCCTTCCCGACCCCCGGGGGCCCACGGTGCCGGTCCCGCTGCTCAAGATTCCTCCTCGGGACGTGTGGCCAACGCCCGCACACCCGCGAGCGGGATATCGACCCAGGCGGGACGATGATTCAACTCGTAACGTAGCTCGTAGAGGGCCTTGTCGAGAACGAAATATTCCAGGAGGCTCCTCTGCGCACCCGGCGACGGGGGGAGAAGGTCCTCGATGCCCTCCACGCCGAGGTATCCGGCGAGGTACTCCACCCCGGCCCACTCGGACCAGAAGCGCGCCAGTGCCAGCCCGTGCGCTACGGATGCAGCCGGGAGCCCGCCTCTGCCCTCCAGATCGCGGAGCCCTGCACGTGCGGCGTAGTCGAAGGACCTCACCATCCCTCCCACGTCCTTCAGCGGTGAGCGCTTGAGGCTTCGCTCCCCGGGCGATCGCCCCGGTTCGCCGCCGAAGTCGATGAGATGAAAGTCCCGCCCGGTGTGGAGGAACTGACCCAGGTGGAGATCCCCGTGAACCCGGATTCGACGCCCGTCGAGCCGGCCGCCCAGGAGCGTCGTAAAACGTTGGAGTAGCACGTCCCTGCGATCGAGGAGGTCCCGCGCGGGCTCCACCGACACAGGCGGTAGATCGTCCACTTTCCGCTCCAGGAGCTCGAAGGTCGTACCGACGAGGTTGCGGATGGACTGATACAATGACCGCTGGTAGAGGGTCGAAAAGGGCTCGGGGTCGAAGCGCTCGCGGGGCGGCCCCGATGCCAGGGCGACGTGGAGTTCCGCAGTCCGCTCCCCCAGTAGCGCTGCGGTGGGCAAATAGCGTCCCATCAGTGCGCGGACCTCGTCGGGCATCTCCTCGCCCGCCAAGCGCGCCCGCGCCCGATCCATCAGCGCTCCGGGGAGGGCCACCTCCTCCGCTCGCGGTGCGATGGCGAGAGCCTCCTCGAAGAACTGGCCCAGGACATCCAGCGCGTGGCTCCAGGCATCGCCCTGGTTCGGAACGTACGTGTGAACCAGACCGACGACGGCGGCGTCCTCCCCGGCTTGCCGTAGCTCCAGCGCACCCACGAGTTCGGGCGTGTATGGAAAGTCGACCTCCCTCAGGAATCCGCCCATCTCGCGCTCCGGGTTCAGCCCCGGCTCGACCCTGCGGAGGAGCTTGAGTATCCACCGGTCCCCGAGGGAAACGGAGGTGTTGCTCTGCTCCACTCCGACAGGCCGGATGCCCGGGCCCCCAGCAGGAGCTGGGCGCAGGCGGAGGTCCTGGCCCTCTCCCAACCCGGCGAGGAGGCACCGTTCACCCCCGATCCTCTCGCCGCCGGCAATGACCTCGAGCAGACGCAACGAGAATGCAGGAGTCAGGGCAGCATCGTGTACCTGTAGTGTGATCTCCCCCTGGACGGCCTCCCAGACGATGGCCTCCGAATGCTCGGCCTGCACCCCTTCCCCCTCCGGCCCGCCGCTGGCCGTCAGGGTGAGGAGGTACCGCTCGGCCTCCCCCGACAGGTAGTCGACCCGAAAGAGGACGATCCGCGGACCCCCGTTCCCGTTGCCGAGGGCGATCACCTCTTCCACCGCCCCGGCCCGGACCCCACGGCCTTTCCCGGAGAACCACCGCTGCCTGCGAAGGTACTCCAGCAGGTAGGGCTCGACCCGGTTGCGCCCACGCCCCTCCAGGCCCTCCGCCCACCCGTCCCGCGCCAGGACTCGGGGAACCTTCTTTCCGGCCGCCTCGGCGGACTGTGCCACCGCTTCTTCCGCATCCGTCGAGAGCGAGAACCAGAGGAACCCGTAGGGCGCCAGGGTCAGTGGGTATGCCTCCGCTCCGATCCTGGGAAAGGAGTGGTGACCGAAAAGCTCCATGGGAGCGATCCCCTGGAATACCGAGAGCCGCAGTGCGGTGGACTGCGCGAATCTCGAGAGGTTCGCGACCACGAGGAGTGTCTCTCCCTCGTGCTCCCTCAGGAACGCCACCACGCGAGGATTGTCATGTTCGACCCACTCCAGGGTCCCCCTCCCGAAGGCGGGATGGTGTTTCCGGAGTTGGATGATTCTCCGCATCCACCAGAGGAGAGAGGCCGGATTCTCATGCTGGATCTCTGCGTTGACGGCCTGATAGTGGTATTCCGGGTCGATGATTACCGGAAGAAACAGGCTTTGCGGGTTCGCATCCGAGAAACCGGCGTTCCGTCCCCCGTCCCACTGCATGGGCGTCCGCACGCCGTGCCGGTCGCCCAGGAAGAAGTTGTCCCCCATCCCGATCTCGTCCCCGTAGTAGAGGACGGGCGTCCCCGGCATGGAGAGGAGGAGCGAGTTGAGGAGCTCGATCTTCCGGCGATCGTTCCCCAGGAGGGGCGCCAGACGGCGCCGGATTCCCAGGTTGATCCTCGCCCGGGAGTTCTCGGCGTAGACACGGTACATGTAGTCCCGCTCTTCATCCGTGACCATCTCGAGCGTCAGCTCGTCGTGGTTGCGGAGGAAGAGGGCCCACTGGCAACCCTCGGGAATCCCGGGCGTCTGATCCAGAATGTCCCTCATGGGGAAGCCGTCCTCCATCTGCACGGCCATGAAGAGGCGGGGCATCAGCGGGAAATGGAAGTTCATGTGGCATTCGTCCCCATCCCCGAAATAGGCCGCCGCGTCCTCCGGCCACTGGTTTGCCTCCGCCAGCAGCATCCGGTTCTCGAAATGCTCGTCCACGTGTGCCCGAAGCTCCTTCAGGAAGGCGTGCGTCTCCGGCAGGTTCTCACAGTTGGTCCCCTCCCGTTCGTAGAGATAGGGGATGGCGTCCAGGCGCATCCCGTCGACGCCCATCTCGAGCCAGAAGTCCATGGCCTCGAAGAGCTCCCTTCGCACGCCGGGGCTTTCGAAGTTCAGATCGGGCTGGTGGTGGTAGAACCGATGCCAGTAGTACGCTTCCGCCACCGGATCCCAGGTCCAGTTGGAGGGCTCGAAGTCCTGGAAGATGATCCGTGTCTCCGAGTACTTCCCGGGATCGTCACTCCAGACGTAGAACTCGCGCTCGGGACTTCCGGGAGGGGCCCTCCGCGCCCGCTGGAACCAGGGATGCTGATCCGAGGTGTGGTTGATCACGAGTTCGGTGATGACCCGCATCCCCCTGCGGTGCGCCTCGGCCAGGAACTCCTGAAAATCTTCGAGCGTTCCATATGCCGGATTGACCGAGCGGTAGTCCGCGATGTCGTACCCGTCGTCCCGGAGGGGCGACGGGTAGAACGGGAGGATCCAGAGGGCGGTGACTCCCAGCTCCTCCAGGTATCCCAGGCGACTGGTGAGCCCCTTGAAGTCGCCGACTCCATCCCCGTCCGAGTCGCAAAACGACCGGACGTGCAGCTCGTAGATGACGGCGTCCCGGTACCACCGAGGATCATCGGAGAGGACAGGATCGAAGGGATCGATGGGATTCATGGAATGTGGGTTCGAGCGCGGCAGACGCGCGTTCAGAAGTATTCGAAGTCGGATTCCGCGCGGCCCGGTCCGGAAACGCGGAAGATGTGCGCGGGGCTCACCGAGGGGTCGAGTCGCACGAAGTTCCGCCCCGGCTCCCACATGTAGTGACCCCCGGCCAGGAGATCCTCCACCGAGTGCAGACCGCCCGAGGAGGGCTTCCCGACGGACAGGTCGAGAGCCTCGGACTCGAGGTCCACCCAGCCGCTCTGCTTGTGGTGGGGATCCAGGTTGACCACGGTCAGTATCACCCCTCCCTCCTCGGGGTCGGTCTTGCTGTAGGCGATGATCCGCTCGTTGTCCGAGGGGTGGAAGCGAATCGGACCCGTACGCTGCAGCGCGGCATTTTCCCTCCGGATCCGGTTCACCTGGGCGATGAAGGGACGCAGGCTGTCCGGCCGCGCCAGGTCCCAACTCCGCACCTCGTACTTCTCCGAGTGGAGGTATTCCTCGCTCCCGGGCTCCCTCGGGCTCGCCTCCATGAGCTCGAAGGGGGGCCCATAGATCCCATAGGACGAAGACAGGGTGGCGGCGAGGACCAGGCGCACCATGAAAGCTGGTCTTCCCCCGGTCTGCAGGTACTCCGTCAGGATATCCGGGGTGTTGGGCCAGAAGTTGGGGCGGAAATACTCCCTCACCTCCGTCCGGGTCAGCTCGTTCATGTAGCTCTCGAGCTCCTCCCGGGTGTTCCTCCACGCGAAGTACGTGTAGGACTGGGAGAACCCCAATTTGGCGAGTCGATACATCATTCGGGGGCGAGTGAACGCCTCGGAGAGGAGGATGACTCCGGGATCCCTGCGCTTCAACTCTCCGATCAGCCATTCCCAGAAGGGAAGCGCCTTGGTGTGGGGATTGTCCACCCGAAAGATCCGCACCCCTTCGTCCATCCAGAAGGTGAATACGTCCCTGAGCGCGACCCAGAGGGCCTCCCAGTCCTCTGTCTCGAAATCGATGGGGAAGATGTCCTCATACTTCTTGGGAGGGTTCTCCGCGTGCCGGATCGACCCATCGGCCCTGTGACGGAACCACTCGGGGTGATCCTTCACCCAGGGGTGGTCGGGGGAGCACTGAAAGGCCACGTCCAGGGCGACGTCCAGCGCCTGGGCTTCGGCGGCCTCCCGAAAGGTGCGGAAGTCGGCCAAGGTTCCGAGCGCGGGGTGGACCGCCGTGTGTCCCCCCTCCGACGCACCGATGGCCCAGGGGCTCCCCGGGTCGCCGGACTCCGAAATGGTGCGGTTGTTCGGTCCTTTCCGCCGGGTGCTCCCGATGGGGTGGATCGGGGGCAGGTAGACCACATCGAACCCCATCTCCCTGACGTATGTCAGCATCTCCCGCGCATCCGCGAAGGTACCGTGCCGGTCGCCTTCCCCGACGGCGGAGCGCGGGAAGAACTCGTACCACGCTCCGAATCTGGCCAGCTCGCGGTCCACGCGGACGCGGAGTTCGCGCCCGTATCGCGTCTCGAACCGTCGATCGGGGGCGAGGGACATCAGGTGCGTCAGCTCATCCGGGAGGGGGCCCTCCGGCAAATCCGGGTCCGCCGCCCACCGCCTCAGCCGGTCCTCCCATTCGACGAGTCGCCCCGACACCTCCGCCGTCGCCCGATCCCGAGCCCCCGCCACCAGGAGCGCACCCTCCAGAAGCTCGAGGGACACGTCCTCGCCCGCCTCGATCCACTTCGAGAGATCCCGTACCCAGGTCAGGAACGGGTCCACCCAGGCCGTGATGGTGTAGCGATGCTCCCCGACCCGCGGGAGCACGAAGGACCCGGCCCAGCGGTCGTTGCCCAGCGGGTGCATGGCGACCTCCTCCCACGATCCCTCGGCACCGGGACGATGCAGCAGGCGGACGGCGATGAGATCGTGCCCGTCCGCGAAGACGTCGGCCTCGACCCTGAGCTCGTCACCCACCACCCGCTTCACTGCGAAGCGGCCGGCGTCCACCTCCGGCACCACACCCTCGATCTGGACACGCCGACGGGCGAGATCGCGTCTCGGTCGGATCCTGGGACTGGTTCCCTCCACGCGTTCACTCCTCCTGGGCTCGGGACGGGGTGGGCCCGATGGATCGAATCCTCGCCCGCATACCTATAGAGGCTGGCGTCGGTCCACCCGCGCCCACAAGATATCCAAGCTGGTCCCTCTCCGCTCACTCCTTCCCCCGAGAATCCACCACCGATGGCGTCACACTCCCATATCGACCCCGTCCGCGTCGCCGCCTTCACCATGGAGGTCGGGCTGGAATCGGCCCTCCCCACCTACAGCGGAGGCCTCGGCGTCCTCGCGGGCGACACCGCCCGAGCCGCTGCCGACCTCGGGCTCCCCTTCGTCATGGTGTCGCTGCTCCACCGACGAGGGTACTTCCGGCAGTCCCTCGACGCGGAGGGGAACCAGGTCGAAGAGGACGTGGAATGGGCACCGGAGGAGTTCCTCCAGCCCCTGGACCCACGAGTCCGCATCATGGTGGAGGGGGAGCCCGTCTCGGTCCGGAGCTGGGTCTACCGGATCCGCGGTCCGGGCGAAGCGGAAGTTCCGGTCTACCTTCTGGACACCGATCTCCCCGAAAACTCGGCCGAGAATCGCCGAATCACGGACCACCTCTACGGGGGGGACCGGAGGCTGCGACTCCGGCAGGAACTCGTCCTGGGGGTGGCCGGCGTACGGATGCTGCGGGCTCTCAAACACGATGGGATCCACACCTTCCACATGAACGAGGGGCACTCCGCACTTCTCGCCCTCGAGCTCCTCCGGGAGTTCGGGAGCGGCGTCGGACCCGACCTCGATCCGGCGGCGCTCCAGCAGGCAACGGAGGCCGTTCGGACCCGATGCGTCTTTACCACGCACACGCCCGTTCCGGCCGGGCACGATCGCTTCGATCTTCCTCTGGTGGAGCAGGTCGTGGGCTCCGAGCGCACAGGGCTTCTCCAGGCCTCCGGAGTGGCGGAGGGGGGCGAGGTAAACCTCACCGCTGTAGCTCTGCATTTCTCGCGCTTCACCAACGGGGTGGCTCTTCGGCACGCACGCCTTTCGCGGGAGATGTTTCCGGGGCGCGACATCCAGCCCATCACGAACGGTGTGCACGCGGCCACCTGGACCGGGGACGCCTTCCGCGCCCTCTTCGACCGCCATCTTCCCGGCTGGCGCCAGGACCCGTACCTCCTCCGCCATGCGGTGGGCATCCCGCTGGATGACATTCGGGCGGCGCACTCGGAGGCGAAGGAGGTCCTTCATCGGGAGATTCGCAAGCGCACCGGGATCGATTTCCGATCCGACCGACTCACCATGGCCTTTGCCCGCCGGGCGGCCCCCTACAAGCGCGCCGACCTCCTCACCTCCGACCTGGGTCGTCTGCGTGAGCTCGCAGGAAAGTCCGGGGGGCTGCAGATCGTCTACGCCGGAAAGGCGCATCCCAAGGACCACGCGGGTAAGGAGATGATCCGGCGGGTCGTGGCGGCGGGACAGGAGCTGGGAGACGACCTGCCCCTCGTCTATCTGGAGGACTACGACATGGATCTCGGACGCCTCCTGGCCTCGGGCTCCGACCTCTGGCTCAACATGCCCCGCAAGCCTCTCGAGGCCTCCGGGACGAGTGGGATGAAGGCCGCGCTGAATGGCATCCCCTGCCTCAGCATCCTGGACGGGTGGTGGATCGAGGGGCACGTAGAGGGTGTGACGGGCTGGGCCATCGACAGCGGGTGGGACCGGCCCGCGGACGATGCGGAGGAGCTGGACCTGCTCCTTCGCAAGCTGGAGGAGACCGTGCTCCCCCTCTACTATGACGACCCGTTGGGCTGGGCGGAGGTCATGCGCTTCGCCATCACCCTGAACGGCTCACACTTCCACACCCGAAGGATGCTTCAGGAGTATGTCGATCGCGCATACGGGATGGACTGAGGTCCCCGATCAGGATCCCGATGACGCCGGGGGTGGCATCTCCCAGTCATCGTCCCAGAGCCCCGCATCGACCACGAAGGCCCGGAGCGAATCGGCCCACCTGTTGTGCTCCTCGGCCAGCTCGCGGCAGCGGCGATCCTCGGCCTGGAGCGCCTCGGCCCGGCGCTCCCACTCCGGTAACGACTCGTTGTAGAGGTCGAACGCCTCCAGGTACGCCTCGTACTCCCTCGCCGGAACGCCGCGAGCGTCCAGCCCCTCGTAGCCCTCGATCTCCACCCGGAGTTCCTCGGTGGTGCGTTCCTGGTTCCGGAATTCGACCTCCAGCGCCTCCACCTCTTCGAGGCACTCATCCAGCTCCCCACGTACGGTGCCGATCTGGCCGCGCAGACCATCCAACGTCGTCTGGATCTGTGCGTGCGCAGCCCGCTCCCGAAGCTGTCCCACGCCGGAGATGGCACCGAATACGAGGATCAGTCCCATTCCCACCACCCCGGCGCGGCGGAGGAGGAGGCCCCACGAGGAGCGGCTACCCACTTCGGCACTCTCCGATGTGCATCCCCATCCCCCGGTCGCGTCGATCCGATGTCACTTCGTCTCGAAGTCTACTCCGGAGGCGGCACACCGATCCGCGCCCGGCCCACCCCTGACGTCGAGGGGTCGGCGAATTATTCTTCAGGATCGCTCCGCCCTTTGGCCGGCTCCTGCTCCTGCGTTCCAGAGAAGCCCTTGGATCTCGTCACCGTCTCCCGGTCTCTTGCCGCGCTCTCCCTCCTGGCCGGTGGAATCGGCCTCCTCCTCCTCGTGATGTTGGCCATTCCCCAAGCGCGTCGGCGGATGGCGGGGGAGATGGAAGGGGAGGTCCAGGTGCTCCTGGGTGCCGCGTGGCTGACCGCGCTCGTTTCGACCGCTGGAAGCCTCTACCTCTCGCAGGTGGCCGGCTTCGTCCCCTGCACCCTTTGCTGGTACCAGAGAATCGCCATGTACCCCCTGGTCCTCGTGGTGGGAGCGGGGGCGCTCGCCGCCGATCACCGTACCTGGCGGTACGCCCTTCCCCTCTCGGTGGCGGGGGGCGCTACGGCGGTGTATCACATACTCGTCCAGCTCCGTCCCGCCCTGGACGCGGGCGCGTGCTCCGCACAGGTCCCGTGCACGATGCGCTACCTGTACGTGTTCGGCTTCGTCTCCATCCCGGTGATGGCGCTCGGAGGATTCCTCCTCATCTCTGCGCTCCTGGTGGCTGCACGTGTGGCACGCCCGGCCGATTAGCTCCTGCGTCCTCCTCCTCGCTCCCCTTTTCGTCGGGGCCTGCGAGCCCGCTCCGGAAGGAACAGCCTCGGAAGGAACGACCGCGGTGCAGGGCCCTCCTCCCTCATTCGACTGGCTCCTGCGGGGAGGCATCCTCGTGGACGGGTCCGGCACGGCCCCCCGCACGGGCGACCTTCTGATCCGGGATGGCCTCATCGCCCACCTCGGCGTCGTGAATCCCGATACGCTCGAAGTCGGCCGGATCGTCGAAGCGGCGGGACTGGTCGTGGCCCCCGGATTCATCGACCTGCATGCCCACGGGGACCCGGCCTCCACTCCCCGTTTCGAGAACTTTCTCGCCATGGGGGTCACCACCATCGTCCTGGGGCAGGACGGGAGCGGCCCGGAGGTGGCGGACCTCCCCGGGGTGTTGGCGACAGCCAATGGGGCGCGCCCGGGAGTGAACGTGGCCTACATGGTAGGGCACAACACACTCCGCGCCGAAGCCGGGGTGGGCTTCGAGGCCCCCTCCCCCGCCGGGTCGGAGCGGATGGCGTCACTGGTGGCGGAGGCGATGCAGGCCGGCGCCTTCGGCCTCTCGCTGGGGCTCGAATACGATCCGGGACGACGCGCGAACCTGGACGAGCTCGTGGCAATCGCGGAACCCGTCGCCCGGTGGGGCGGCATCGTCATGAGCCATATGCGGAACGAGGACGTGGACGCCATCGAGGCCTCCCTGCGGGAGCTGCTGGAGCAGGGCTCGAGGTCCGGGGCGCGGGTCCATGCCTCCCACCTCAAGATCGTCCTGGGGCGCGACCCGGCCCGGGCGAGGTCGCTCCTGGCGATCCTGGACGCAGCCCGGCAGGAGGGGCTCCAGGTGACCGCCGACGTCTACCCCTACGTGGCGAGCTTCACCGGGCTCTCCATTCTCTTCCCCGACTGGGCCCGCCCTCCCCACGACTATCCCGCCGTCGCGGCCCAGCGGCGCGACGAGCTCGCCGCTCACCTTCGCGGGCGGGTGGAGGGCCGGGGCGGACCCGCCGGCACCCTCTTCGGCTCCGGCCCCTGGAGCGGACGCACCCTGGCGGAGGCCGCCGTCGAGACCGGACGTCCCTTCGAGGAGCTCCTGGTGGATCTGGGCCCTGGCGGCGCCCGGGCCGCCTACTTCGTCATGGACGAGGAAGTGATGGCCACGTTCCTCCTGGACCCCCACGTCGCCGTCGCTTCGGATGGGAGTCCCACCATGGGCCACCCCCGGGGCTACGGCACCTTCCCCAGGGTCCTCCGCCGGTACGTCCTCGATGAGGCCCGCCTCCCACTCGAGGAGGCCATCCGGAAGATGACCGGGCTCCCCGCCTCAATCCTCGGGCTGGACGATCCGGATCGGGCGGAGCTCCTGCGGGGCCGCCTCGAGGAGGGCTGGGCCGCAGATGTGGTCCTCCTGGACCCGGAGGCCATTCGGGACCGCGCCGAGTACCTCGCGCCGCACCGCCTGGCGGAGGGGGTGGTGTGGAGCTGGGTGAATGGCGAACCCGCCTGGACCGGGGACGGGCCCGCCGAGGGCCCGGGGCATGGACGGGCTCTCCGACCCCGGCGCTGACCCCGGCCCTCGACTGCCCGCTGCTATTCGTCCTCCGTGCTGACCAGTCCGTTCCAGCGCGGCGGCTCCACCCCCTGCAGGTGCCGCACGAAGAAGTCGTACTGGGCCTTCGTCCCGTACTCCACCGGCCCCGACGTCCGGCCGGCGCTGTGCCCACCGCCCGGGAAGACGAGGAGATCGAACATCTTCCCCGCGTCGATGAGGGCATCCACCACCTGCATGGTGGAGGCGGGATCCACGTTCGTGTCCAGGGCGCCCAGCACCAGGAGGACCTCCCCCTCGAGGCGCCACGCATTGTCCACGTTGGAGGAGGCCGCGTACGACTCGTCCACCGGCCACCCCATCCAGGCCTCGTTCCAGGAAATCTTGTCCATCCGGTTGTCATGGCAGCCCGCAAAGGCGACCGCGGCATGGTAGAAGTCCGGATGGAAGAGGAGACCCCCCAGCGCGTTCTGGCCCCCGGCGGATCCGCCGTAGATCCCCACGCGGCTCACGTCGTAGTACGGATACTGCTCGGCCACGGCCTCGTGCCAGAGGATCCGATCGGGGAAGCCTGCGTCACCCACGTCCTTCCAGGCTACGTCGTGGAAGGCCTTGGAGCGGTTCGCCGTCCCCATCCCGTCGATCATCACCACGATGAAACCCATCTCGGCCATGGCCTGCATCCCGATGAACCCGTCGCCCGACGAGTGCGCTCCCCAGAGGTCGAAGGCCTTCGGGACAAAGGAGCCGTGCGGTCCGGCGTAGATGTTTTCGATGACCGGGTAGCTGCGGGAGGGATCGAAGTCGGTGGGTCGGATGATGAGCCCCCAGATGTCCGTCTCCCCGTCCCTCCCCATCGCCGTGAAGATCTCCGGCGCGCTCCATCCCGCCGCCGCCAGCTCACTCACGTCCCCCCGCTCGAGTTCGGCCACGAGGGAGGCGTCGCTGGTGCGCCGCAGTTCGGCCACGGTGGGCATGTCCATTCGGCCATATGTGTCCACGTAGTACTCCATGTCCGGAGAGAATCGGACCTCGTGGTACGCATCGGCGTGGTGAGTGAGGGGGGTGAGATTGGATCCGTCGAAGTCAATCCGATAGTAGTGGACGAAGTACGGGTCCTGCTCAGGGTTCATCCCCCCGGCCTGGAACCAGATCTGGCGGGCATCGTCGTCGACCCGCACCACCCCGCGGACCACCCACTCCCCGCTGGTGATCTGGTTCTTCACCTCGCCCGTCTCGCCGTCGTAGAGGTAGAGGTGCTTCCACCCGTCCCGCTCCGACATCCAGATGATTTCACTCCCGTCGTCCACGTCGTGACGGAAGCGGGTGCCGCCCCCACCCAGGCTTCCCGTAGCCCCCCGGTGGTTGAAGAAGGTCTCGGCCTCTTCCGTTAGAAGCGCCCGGGCGGCGCCGGTGGCCGGGTCCACTTCGATGATCCGATAGAGCTGGTGCCCCCGCTCGTTGTATTCGAAAGTCAGGGCCCGTCCGTCCTCGCGCCACTCCATGGCGCCGAGTCCGTAGGGGTTCGGGAAGAGCTCGTTCGAGATGTCCACCTGCCGCACGTCCTCGACGTGGAAGATCACCGGGTGCTCCCGGTCGATCTCGTCGCCGGGCTTTGCGTACAGCTCGGTGAAATGCCGCGGCTGGCTTCCCAGTCCGCCAGGAAGAGGCTCGACATAGTGGACCAGGCGCCGGTGACCGGGCTGGACCCGGAAGGCCGCGACCATGCGAGAATCGGCGGACCACTCCACGGAGGCCAACTCGTAGAAATTTCCCTCCGAGCCGTCGCTGCTCAGCATCGTCAGCTCCTCGGAGCCCACCTCCCGGAGCGCCAGGTTGTGATTCCGGACGAGGACTTCCCAGCGTCCGTCGGGCGAGGAAAGAGGCGCGTCGTCCTGCTCGACTTCCATGTCCCTCACGACCCCGAAGCTCCGGGGCAGAGCCTGGGGTCCGGAGAGCGGAGAAGGCTCGACCCGCTCGCACGCATAGCTCGACAGCGAGCACCGCCACTGGCTTCCTGCGAATCCGGCCTGGATCGCGCTCCCCCCCTCTATGTAGTTGAAGTCGTCGAAGGGAAGGCGACGGGCGGAAGCGGAGACGTCCGCGGCCTCGGAGATCGCCGCCGCCAGGCGCTCGTGATCGAAGGCCGTCTCCGCCGTGAGGTTTTCCACGTCGAAGCGCACGAATTCATGCCCGCCGAGCACGGTCTTCCGGTAGTGGAACGTCTCCTCGTCCGACCAGATTGCCGGGTCCGCCACGTCAGCGGTGAGGTGTTCCCACTCCCCCCGGAGCCCCATGGCATGCTCATAGTCCGCCGGGGTCACCTGACCGTCCGCCGGGAATGCCAGGAGAGGGAGGACGGCGAGAGTCAGCAGGAGCGGGCGTGGACGCAAGGCTACACGAGGAGCTCCTGCAGCATCGGGGGACCGCCCCGGGCGTTGGTTCGGGGTCATGTTCGGGCTCCTTGGGGGGTGTCTCGGTCAACTGGATGAATCCGGGTCAGACTACGGTCCGGCGGGGCCGTCGGGCAAACCCGACCCCTACGACTCGTCCGCAGAGGGTCCGTAGAGTCCGGGGATGGGCACGTCCGGGAGGAGAGTACCAGCGACCCGAGGTTCACGCCATCGGGGCTTGTCCCCTTGACCGGCCCCCCCTCTCTCCTATCTTCATTGTAGCTACGTGTTACTACATGTCGTAACAAGATGACCGAAGCCTCTGACTCCGATGACCATGAGAGAACTCCTTGCACCTCCCTGGCCCTGGTACGTAGTGGGCCCGCTCATCGGGCTCGTCGTGCCCCTTCTCCTCCTCTTCCGGGGGAAGGTGTTCGGCATCTCCTCGAGCCTCCGCCACGCCTGCGCGGCCGTGCCGGCGCCCGAGGGGCTGCGACCGGCCTTCCTGCGCTACGACTGGAAGGGCTCCGGGCTCTGGAACCTCGTCTTCGTGGCCGGGATCGCGCTGGGTGGCTTCCTCGGGGTGACGCTGATCGGCCTGCCCGATGCGGGCCAGTCGATCTCGGCCGCCACCCAAGCGGATCTCCGCGCCCTCGGGATCCAGGACTTCAGCGGGCTCGTACCGGCCGACCTATTCACCTGGTCCGCCCTTGCCTCGCCCCTCGCCCTTGCGGTGTTGATCGCTGGCGGTTTCCTGGTGGGATTCGGAGCCCGGTGGGGAGGGGGCTGCACGAGCGGCCATGCGATCTCGGGGATCGCGAATCTGCAGACCCCCTCGCTCGTGGCGGTTCTCGGATTCTTTGCGGGAGGGCTGGTGGTGACCTTCGTGCTCCTTCCCCTCCTGCTCGGGTAGATTGACCATGTCCAACATGACCCAGACACCCACGAGAGCGACCGAGATCCTGACCTACCTCACCCTGGGCGCTTGCCTGGGTTTCGTCTTCGTGATGGGCGAGGTGGTGTCCTGGTACCGCATCCAGGAGATGTTCCGGTTCCAGGCCTTCCACATGTACGGCATCATCGGCTCCGCCGTCGCGGTGGCGATGATCTCCATCCAGCTCATCCAGCGGCTGGACCTCCGAACGGCACAGGGGGAGCCCATCCGTCTCGCCCCGAAGGAGTGGGGCGAGAGTCGCATCCCGGGCGTGCGCTACTGGGCCGGTGGCACTCTATTCGGAATGGGATGGGCGCTCATCGGTGCCTGCCCTGGTCCGATCTTCGCCCTCGTCGGGAGTGGCGTCACCGTCATGATCGTTCCCCTGGCCGCAGCCCTGGCCGGGACCTGGAGCTACGCCGCGCTTCGAACGCACCTTCCCCACTGACACCTCGGAGAGAATCATGCTCTTTCGACAGATCCTGGACCCGAAGCTCGCCCAATACGCCTACCTCGTCGGATGTCAGCGCACGGGCGAGGCCCTCCTCATCGACCCAGAACGGGACATCGACCGCTATGTGGAGATGGCCGAGGCCGAGGGACTCCGCATCACCGCCGTGGCAGAGACCCACATCCACGCCGACTTCCTCTCGGGAGCCCGCGAGTTCGCCGAGCGCTTCGGCACCCGCATCTACCTCTCCGACGAGGGCGGGGCGGAGTGGGCCGGCGACTGGGCCCGCGACGGCGAATACGACGCCGTCTTTCTGAAGGACGGGGACGCCTTCCGGGTTGGAGGCATCGAGGTGCAGGCCGTGCATACGCCGGGACATACACCGGAGCACATCAGCTTCCTTGTGGTCGACCGGGGCGGGGGCGCCTCCACCCCTATCGGCATCGCCACGGGTGACTTCGTCTTCGTCGGCGATCTCGGACGGCCCGACCTCCTGGAGCAGGCCGCGGGCATGCATGGGGTGCAGGAGCCCTCGGCTCGTCAGCTCTACTCCTCCCTTCCCCGATTCACCGAACTGGCCGAATACGTCCAGGTGTGGCCGGGCCACGGAGCCGGCTCGGCGTGTGGGAAGGCGCTCGGCGCAGTGCCCCAGACCACGGTGGGCTATGAGAAGCTCTACAACGCGTCGTTGAGCGTCGCGGCGGACGGTGAGAGGGCCTTCGTGGATGCAATCCTCGCGGGCCAGCCGGAGCCGCAAACCTACTTTGCCCGGATGAAGCGCCAGAACAACCAGGGGGTCCCCCTCCTGGGGGCCCTCCCCCAGCCGCGCAAACTCACCGTCTCCGAGCTCACCGATGCCGTGGAGGAAGGAGAGATGCTTGTGGTGGACACCCGCCTCGATCGGACGGGGTTCATGGGGCGGCACATCCCCGGCGCACTGCACGCGCCCATGAACCGGAATTTCAACACGGTGGTGGGCTCGCTGGTGGAAGACGAGACGCGCCCCATTCTCCTCGTCGTGGAGGAGGCGCGAGTGGAGGAGGCGGTCCGTGACCTCGTGCGGATTGGCTACGATAACCTCCCGGCCTTTGTCACTCCGGACACCCTGACCCGCCACTTCGAGCGAGGGGGAGAGCACGCCTCCATCGAGGAAATCTCCTTCGCGCGGGTGGAGGAGATGCGTAGGCGCGACGACGTGGCGGTGGTGGATGTCCGCTACGCGGCGGAGTTCGAATCCGGGCACGTTCCGGACGCTATCAACGCTTCCTACACCCGGCTCCCATCGCTCGCCGGGGAGCGAATCCCGGACGGGAAAACCCTCCTGGTCCACTGCGTGGCCGGAGCACGCTCCGCCGCCGCGGCGGCCTACCTGGCCCGGGAAGGATACGATGTGAGGTTCGTGGACGAGGACTTCGCCAGGTACCGTGAGATCGCGGAGGTGGAACGGGGAGGTGCCCCCGTTGAAGGCTGACGCCGTAGGGGGCGGATCCCGGCTCGGGCTCCGCCTCCCGCTCCGGGAGCAGCTGAATGGGTACTCCAGGGATGACCTGAGGTCGGACCTGGCCGCAGGGCTCACAGTGGGCGTGATGCTCATCCCCCAGGGAATGGCCTACGCGCTCATCGCTGGAATGCCTCCCATATACGGGCTGTACGCCTCCCTGGCCCCCCTCGCGGTCTATGCCCTCCTGGGCACCTCTCGACAGCTCGCTGTGGGGCCTGTGGCCATCGTCTCCCTCCTGGTGGCGGCCGGGGTGGCGCCCCTCGCTCAAGGCGACCCCGAGCGGTACATCCAGCTCGCCCTCCTCCTGGCCCTCATGGTGGGGGGTATTCAGCTTCTCATGGGGGTTTTCCGCTTCGGTTTCCTCACGAACTTCCTCTCGCACCCGGTGCTCGCCGGGTTCACCAGCGCAGCCGCCATTGTCATCGGGATGAGCCAGCTACGGCACCTCCTGGGGATGAATCTCCCTGGGAGTCACCACGTGCACGAGGTGCTGGGGGCAGTGGCGGCCGGGATCGGAGACATACGACCCGTGACGCTGGCCATCGGCGTGGCGGCCATCGGGATCCTCTGGGGGCTGCGGCGCTGGAATCCCGCATTTCCCGGAGCGCTCCTGGCGGTGGCCGGCTTCACTCTGCTGGCGTGGGCGGGAGGACTCGAGGAACGGGGCGTTGCCGTGGTTGGGAGCGTCCCTGGCGGCCTTCCCACCCCTTCCCTCCCGGCCCTCGATCCTTCGGCGATGCTTGAGCTCCTTCCCGTCGCCCTCACCATCGCGGTGGTGGGTTTCATGGAATCCATCGCTGTGGCCAAGATCTATGCCACGCGGCGTCGATACACGGTGAACCCCGACCGGGAGCTCGTGGCCCTGGGCGCAGCGAACCTGGTGGGTGCCTTCTTCCGGGCCTTCCCCACCACCGGGGGGTTCTCCAGGACCGCGGTGAACGACCAGGCCGGAGCGCGGACCACCCTCGCGAGCCTCTTCAGTGCCGTGGTGATCGCGGTGACGCTCCTCTTCCTCACCGGACTCTTCCATCACCTACCGAACGCGGTACTCGCTGCCGTCGTGATGGTGGCGGTGGCGGGGCTCGTGGACTGGCGCGAGGCGGTCCACCTCTGGCATACCGACCGGCGGGATTTGGCGATGATGGCGGTGACTTTCCTGGCCACGCTGGCGCTGGGAATCGAAGCCGGGATCCTGGCCGGCGTCCTGGTCTCCCTCGTCGCCCTCCTCTACGGCCTCTCCCGCCCCCACGCTGCGATCCTGGGGCGACTCCCCGGAACGGACAGCTTCCGGAACCTCGCCCGGCACCCCGAAGCGGAGGTCGTGGAGGGGGTCACCGTTTTCCGCATCGACGCCACCCTATGCTTCGCCAACGCCGAGTTCCTCCGGGAACAGGTGCGGTGGCTCGTGGAGCGGGATCCGGCCCCTCGCGCGCTGGTCCTGGACTTCCACGCGGTGAACGGGGCGGACTCCACCGCGCTGCACCTCCTGTCACAGCTCCTGGACTATCTCAAGGAGCGGGAGGTCAGCCTCTGGTTCGCGGGAGTCAAGGGCCCGGTCATGGATCGTTTCAAGCGGGTGGGGCTGGACCGGAGGACTGGGAGGGATCGCTACTACCTGGAGGTCGACCAGGCGGTGCGGGCGGCGGAAAAGCATTCACGGCGGGAGGGTGGGGGGCTGGAATCGCCCTCCGTCCGGTTGAACCGGTAGAGGGTCCATTCCGCTGCCTCCCCCCTGAGAACCGGTTCGAAGAAGGGACTGTCCCCGACGTCCCCGACGCGAAGTCCGGCCAAGGCCCCTCGATGACCCTCTTCGTATTGCCCGAAATACACATAGATCTCTCCTTGGGGGCAAAGGCCACGGAGCTCGCGAGCCAGATCCTCGACGGAGTCGACCTCGGGAAACAGTTCGAAACCCGCACCGGAATAGAATGGGACGTGCATCTTGCGGGCCACGACCACGTCGTCAGCTCGCACGATGCCACTCGCTCCAGTGATGGCCTCGGAGAGCTCAATTTGATCTGCCCTCAGTGCGCGTCGCGCATCCAGGAGGCTCGCTCGCGCGCCGATGATAGCCAACAACAGCAGGATCGCCGCCCCGACGGCTCGTTGCCATCGCCGCAGGGAAAGGCGGCTCGACTCCTGCAACAGGTACCCGGCCCCCGCCCCCAGGATGGGGACCACGAAGAGGAAGAAACGGGGATCGTAGGTCTTCAGGTTGAGCAGGAGGACGTGACCGACGGAGATCACCAGGAACAGGAGGGAGAAGCGGTCGGTGTTCCGCAGGAACAGGAGGACGACGCCCGGAAGGGCCAGGAGCCCTATGGGGAACGCCATCAAACCATCGGTCAGAAACCGGGTCTGGCCCGTCTGTAGCAAACGCTGGGGAAGGTAGATGAGGTCCCGGAGGTATTGGGTTCCCAGCGCCACAGGATCATGGAGCAATACGTCCAGCGTGCTGGAGAATTGAGCCGCCACTCCAACTCTGGACTCGATGCTGATCCGGTCCCCTTCCCCGAAATAGGTCATCGCCAGGTTCAGGTAGTTCTCGGTCGGGTAGAGGGGTGAGCCCGTCGCCGTGGCATAAGCGAGCCAGACGCCCATGAGCATCACGGCTCCCAGCAAGAGCAACGCTCCGTAACTGATCCGGACTCCCACGGGCTCTTCCCTCAGGACCACCACGAGGGCCAGGGCCAGGAGAGGGAGTCCGTTGAACCGGAACAACAGGGTCGCCGAGATTCCCATCCCGAGTAGGAGGAAGAGCACTCCGGGCCGGGGTGACCGCAGGGCGAGGAGCGCGAGAAGGAGCGTGCCCGTGTAGAGAAATAGAAAGGGCGCGTCAGAAGTGGCCTGCGCCCCAAACGCAATTGCGGTCGCGGATACGGCCAGGGCCCCGGCGGCGCCCCATGCCGATGCCGGACCATACAGCTTCCGGAAGAAGGCGAAGCCGATCCCGACGCTCGCGACCATGGACAGCCAGGAGATCCCTAGGCCTACCCGGAACCAATCGGGATAGATCAGGTGTCCCAGAGCGAGGAGGGCCGGATAGAGAGGGGGCTGGAATTCGACGCCCAACGCTTCGCCCCTCTGGAACTGCAGCGCGTCGCGGAGGAAAGGGCCGAGCAGGTCCGTCTCGGTCCGCATTCCCGGGTAGGCGCGCGAAAAGGCCAAAATCGCCAGGACCACGGCGAAGCCCACCCATGCCACGACCGCAATGATTCGTTCGTTGCGACCCATTGATGTCGTCGACTCGCTCTTCATGGCAGGTCCGGAGCCCCACCCGCGGAGACCGACCCCTGGTCCGTGAATGTCCAATAGTGATTTATGAGGAAGTTCAGTACGCTTCCCACGCCAATCCCGGCGAGTTGAGCGAGGTAGATGTTCACCCCGAAAAGCAGGGCCAGGAGTTGTGCGGTCCCGAACTGGAGCGTGGCCCCTACCCCACTGGCCACCAGGAAGGCCCCGAACCGAGAAGCCAGATCTTCAATCTGAGCGCCTTTCACGCGGTCACCCCACGTCCAGCCGTCGTTCAGAAGGAAGTTGGTGAAGATGCTCACCGCGATTCCCAGGGCGCTGGCCAACGCGTCCCGCACTGCGGTATCGAACCCGGAGAAGATCTGCACCCCGATCCAGACGCAGAAGAGGTTCACTCCGACTCCAGAGAGCCCCACGGTTCCGAACTTCAGCACGCGAGTCATTTGAGACCCCTCCGCGGAACGCCCCTCACAGGCGCCCCAACAGGTCCATGAATCGCAGCTTCCACACCATCCACACTGCCTCCCGTACGATCTTCCCTGACATCTTCGACTCCCCCGTGTCCCGCTCGGTGAAGACGATGGGGCGTTCTTCCAAGCGGAATCCCCCTCTCCAGGCCCGGAGCTTGAGCTCGATCTGGAAGGCATACCCGTTCGAACTGACGGCATCGAGATCGATGGAACGGAGGACCTCGCGGCGGAAGCAGTTGAAGCCACCCGTCGCGTCCATCACCGGCAAGCCTGTGATGACCCGGGCGTAGAGACATCCGAAGTAGCTCAGGAGCAGTCGGCGGATCGGCCAGTTCACCACGGTGACCCGTCCCTCGACATATCGGGACCCGACGACGACGTCAGCCGAGTGGAGCGCCTGGAGGAAAACCGGCAGCTGCTCCGGTGGATGGGAGAGGTCCGCATCCATTTCACAGATGTGCTCGTATTCCCGGTCCAGGGCCCACTGGAACCCCGCCAGGTAGGCGCGGCCCAGTCCGTCCTTGCTGGACCGATGCAGCACATGGACGCGATTGTCCGCCCGGGACATGCCGTCCGCCAGTTCGCCGGTCCCGTCGGGCGATCCATCGTCCACCACCAGGATATCGGCGCCCGGCACCTGCTCGAGGACCAGGGGAATGATCCGGGGGAGATTGTCGGCCTCGTTGTAGGTGGGCATGATCACGAGCAGACCGGTACCCACAGGGAGTTCGGGGACCGCCCGCCGAGCCCCGCCGAGGCCGGGCCTTGCGGTCGCACCCTTCTCGGCACGTGTGACACCTGGAGGCATCGATCACTTCACTTGTCTGGAGAGGTCGCTTGGCTCATCGTTCCAGCAATCGGACGCAGTCTGGGAATGCAAGACGCGTTCCCGAACCCTGTGGCGGAGGAGATGGGCTTCACGGGCCGCGACGGCGCCGGCCCCGGGCGGTCTATGTTGCAGGCACGCAACGAGGAGGGAGGGTCGAGCGTCCTACCGTGGCTGGAAGACGGCTTCGAACTCCCGGAGAGGGAGCCCCTCCGCCTCTGCGGCGGTATCGCCCGGGTCCCTCTCGAGCTCCAACTCGTACGCCATCCGGTCAGTGCGATAGTAGCGCCGCTGGAAGTAGACAGTTCGGTCGCCCACCGTTCGGCTCGTCCGTTCGATGACCAGAAGCGCCTCGCCCTCCGGGACCCGGAGGTCCTGGGCCAGCTCGGACTCCGCGGGCTTCGCGGTGATCCGGTAGCGGCCCGAGAGGACCGGAATGCCATACTCCCGCTCGAGGAGGCCGTAGATGGTGTCCCGGGCGAGGTCGTGGCCCTCCAGCAGCTGGCCGTAGTAGGGGGGCAGCCAGGTCCGGTCCAGCGCCAGCGGCTCCCCGTCCCCGAGGCGCAGGCGGTCCAGACGGAGAACCCGGCCGCCAGCCTCCACGCCCAGCGCCTCCGCCACCTCCGGGGGGCAAGCGACAAGGTCCCGGTGGAGAACCTGTGACGAGGCTTCCAACCCGGCGCGTTGCAGGTCCTGCGCGAAGTCGGTAAGGCGAACGAGACCGTGCGGCACCCGCCGATCACAGACGAATGAACCCAGCCCCTGCCTCCGATAGATGAGGCCGTCCGCTTCCAGCGTCTGCAGCGCACGGCGAACCGTGACCCGGCTCACATCGAAGCGGCTCCCCAGCTCCTGCTCAGAGGGGAGCCGAGCGTGCGGCTCCAGCGCACCGGATGTGATCTCCTCGCGAAGGCGCGTGGAGATCTGCTGATGGAGGGGAACGCCAGGCTGCAATTCAGTGGCCATCCTGCAACATACAGGTAGTATCGAGTCACTACAAGTACTGAGCCGCCACTCTCAACGGCTACGATCTGTTGTGGTGGCGAAGCGCCATCACTTTCTCCGCTTCGGCGGCGTCCGGATCCGCATACCGATCGAGGCTCGGCCTTCCGAATGAGGCGATCTCCCGGTTCACGATGGGCCCGCGCGCATATCGCCGCGTCTTGTAGCCAGCCGTCTTCGAAAAGGGCGCCGCGATGAAATCCTTGACCCTTCGCTGGATCTTCCGGACTCCTTTGACGCGAAGGGTCGAGGGGTTCTTGCGGAGTGCGGGATGCACGGTATCGTGACTGCTTCTGGGAAAGAAGCAGAGGTGGAGCGCCCTCAGGTCGCAGCTTTCCCAGGGAGCCTGAGCGAAAAGGTCGAGGTTGTCCTTGCGGTGGTACCCGGGCCGGAAGACCTTCGTGGGACCGTGGAGGCGCTGCCGGCCCGGCTTCTCCCACGAGATGAGGGCCGAGAAGTTGTGCAGCTTGTTTCCGCGCGGGGAATGAGGACTGATGTAGCCCTCGGCGCGCCCGGACTCCAGGTCCATCTTCACGGCATGGAGCATGTAGCCCGCGAGCGTCCAGTATTCCTGGAATTCTCCCGCGAGAATGCGCTGTCTGAGCCGGGCCAGTCCCACCGGGTCGTATACCTCGTCCCCATCCACACCAAAAACCCAGACGTCCTCCCCGGCATAGTGCTTGATGTAATCATGGCTGAGGTGGGGATCCGGGATTGAATGGACAGACACTCCGGGATGCCGCTCCGCGAAGGCCTCCACCTTTCGAGAAGTACCGTCAGTGGACTGGTTGTCCAGAATGATGATTTCGTCGCAGAAGTCCAGGACGTTGTTGAGAGACCAGAGTGCGTAGTACTCCTCATTTCGGAGCAGGGAGATTCCAATGATCCGGCGAGTAGGGGTCATCTAGGGGGCTTCCTCGTGCATTCCAGGTATTGATGTGGATCGACCATGTGGGCCTGAGCCCATCCACTGCTTCCGCAGGACGGACTCTGCTTGGTGCACGGCCGGACTCGTCTCCGAGAAATCCCGGGGACGGCCGAAGGCGGCAATGTCCCTGCGGACGAGCGGTCCCCTGGCATAGCGGCGCGTTTTGTACGACGCCTCGCTGGAAAAGGGGCGCGCCAGGAAGTTCTGAAGGTGGATCAGTCCCCTACGCAGCCCGCGGGCCTTGACGAACGAAGGGTTGGGGCGCTTCGCCGGACTGATCTCCGAAGAAGGGGTGCGGGGAAAAAAACAGAGATGGAGGAGCCGCAGGTCCGCCCCGCTCCAGTCCTCGTCTTCGTAGAGGGGGTGCACCGTCGTTTTCGAGAACCCTGGCCGGAAGACCATCCGGTGACCATGGAGGCGTTGCTTCTCCGGCTCGTGCCAGGAGTCGATCGCGGCGAAATTGTAGAGCTTCGTTCCCGGAGGGGTGGCGGGCACCGCGTGCCCCTCTGCGTAGCCTGCGTCGAGGTCGACCCGCACGGCGTTCAGCGCGTGTCCGTCGAGGCGCCACGCCCCGTCGAACTCGCCGCTCAGAAGGCGCGGGCGAAGTCGCGCGAGGCCGGCGGGGTCATAGACCTCGTCCCCGTCGACGCCGAAGACCCAGACCCGCTCTCCGGCGTAGTGCTCGATGTACTTCTGACTCGTGTTGGGATCCGGGCACTCGTGCACCGTCACGTTGGGAAAGGCGTCGGCGATCTCCGCGATCCGGTCAGGGGTGCGATCGGTCGACTGATTGTCCAGGACGATGAGTTCATCACAGAAGTCCACAACGTTGCGCAGAACCCAGGTGACGAAGTGCTCCTCGTTGCGCAGCAGAGCGATCCCGACGATGTGGGGGGGAGAAGCCATCGCGCCGACCGCCTCAGCCTTCGTGCCAGTGGTCGGCGATCCACGGCGTGGGCCGAATCGGACGGTACCAGCGGCCTCCCTGTCCCTCGAGGGCCTCGCCGGGGTTAGGCCGACCGTGGAACACGACCACTCGGGAGCCCTCTGGGAGCCTCGGAGTGCGAATGTGGGAGAGCGGCCACGGAGCAACGCAATGCCGCTTGAAGCTGGGGCACCAGGGGGTCGGCCAATAGTCCAGAAGCCCGCGCTCGTGGAAGAAGTGCGACACGTACTCCTGCTCGTTCCGGACCCGGGCGCGGATGGCCGGGAATTCGCGCCGGAAGCCCTCCATCACCTCTGGGTGCTCTCCCACCGGGAACCGCAGCACCGAGGTGTTGCCCACGAACGTATCCCCGCGGACCCGAATCCTCCTATAGTCCCTGGGAACGAGCACGTCACCAGGGTGATCGAAGAATGGGTCGAGCCGGTCCACGACCAGGACGTCCAAATCCAGAAACAGTGCGTCACCTTCCAGGTCTCCGAGGGACTCCGAGAAGAGCCCCACTTTCCACCAGCCATGTTCCGTGATCCCCTCGCTCCAGCCCATTTCGGGCAGGTCGAGGACTTCGACGTCGGGGTTGAGGCCAGCCCCGTCGTCTGTGAAGCAGACGAAGCGAAAGGGTCGGTGCAGGTGTCGCCGGACCATGGTGAAGAGCCGGTTGACATACTCCGGTCCGAACTTTTTTCCCCACTTCATGCATACGACCTGAGCCGGAGGCGCCACTGGATGTCCTGACGGTCAAAGGATAGGCGTCGAGGGTGTCTCCATCGGACGGCAAGTTAGAACTGGTCGGTGAGGCAGGCAATCACACCTGGGTGGGGCGAGCCGTCTAGTCCACGCGTCCCAAATAGCCATGGACGAATTTCGGGGTCCGGAGCGGGGTGCCTCTCCGCCGGCCGTGGGATCCCGCCGATGAGCCCCTTGGCGGCACCTTTACGCCTCGCACGGGCGAGTCGCCTCGCCGCATGACCTGGGAGGGCCCGTTTGCCCGTCCTGCGCCAACCTCGAGAGCCGCCCAACCCCCGGATT
>JBBDRS010000025.1:10897-123191 GCA_040905325.1 Gemmatimonadota bacterium | reverse complement strand
ACGAGATGACCCCGGAGGAGCGGGTCCGGTACACCGAAGCGAAGTACGCCGACGCCGAATGAGCAGCAATCTGCCGGTTTCAGCCGACCCCGTAGAAGCCCCACGTGACCGCGAAAAGGCCGTGGCCGCCGCATTCCTTCGCATCCTCGGGGCATCCCAGGCGGACGCGGCAGGAGCGGCAGGAGTCGGGGAGCGCACGCTGCGAGGGTGGGAGGGATGTTCGTGGTGGCCGGACGTCCTGGCCGATGCGTCCCGGCGCTGGCTCGACGGTCTGGCCGCGAAGGCCCGGAAGGGGCTGGAGGATGCGGTGCAGGTAGACGGGCGGCTGGCCCTTTCCGTCCTGGAGCGGATGGAGCCCGCGCTGGCACCTCCAAAGCTCCGGGCGCAAATCGAAACCCTCGACATGAAGGAGCTTTCAGATGAGCAGCTCGCACGAATCGCCGCAGGTGAGGACCCGGCCCATGTCCTCGGGGGATGAACCCGAGGCCCCCGCCCAGCTCGCCGCTCGTGAGCTCATGGCCCGCAGGGGGCTGCGGCGCCGGCAGACCGTGGTGATTCGGCGCACGATCGTCCCGGATGGCCCACCCGGCTACCTGGCGCGCGGGGGAGCTCGGGACGAAGCATGGGAGACCTTCGAGGCCGAGCATGGCCCCGAGGCTGCCGAGCGGGCCCGGCACTATGCGGCGACGGGGGAAGGAGCGGACGTGTTCGAGGCCACGACTGCCCACGATGGCCACCGCTCGGTACGGGTCCCCGAGGTAGCGACCGACCCGAACGAGTGGGCGAAGCGGTATCGGGGAATCGACCCCGACTGAGTTTGAACCGCCGCTGAAGGAAACTCGCCGGCCATTTGTTCCCCGGGTAATGACTCGCCCGCCAGCTTCCCACGGATGGCCCGCACTGACTCCGAGCTGGCCCCGCTCGACGCTCGCGGGATCGACACGCCCGAAGCCTTCCGGGCCCACCTGCTGGGGCTGTAGACCGCCTTTCCTTTCTGACCCAACACCGAGGGCCCGAGACTCCCACCGAGGGAATCCCGGGCCCTTTTCCTTTTCGTTTGCGCACGCAATGCGCACGGGGCAAAACCCCAAACCCCGAAACCCCAGTGGAGCCAGCCGGGCTCGAACCGGCGACCCCCTGCTTGCAAAGCAGGTGCTCTCCCAACTGAGCTATGGCCCCCTACTCGCGCCCGGATCCCCTTCGGGCGCCCAGAAAAGGTAAGCGGATCCCCCCAGGTTGTGAATCGGTGCGCCAACAGGGGTGGTCGGTCGCCCACCTCACAGCCCCCCGGACCGCGTGGTTTCGGAGGCGATCTATGACTCCCAGATGATCCGATGGCCCGTGATCACCCATGCGTCCCCGCGCCTTTCCAGAAGCACCTCGTCCAAGCGGCCGACAACCACGTGGTAGGGAGGGGGTGGTAGAACTACCAGTTCGAGTTCGACACGGGCACGCTCATCTGCTTCCACGTCCAGGGAGCGGAAGATGGCGAACGCGCGTACCTCTGGCGCCTCCTCCAGCGTGCAACCGGTGCCGTAGGCGCAATCGAGCGTGTGTTCGGTAACCACTCCAGCTTCTGCGTTGCCTACCATCGCGGCTACCGCTTCGACCGCGTACGAGGAGACTGGTTCGTCGGTCCGCAGCTGCTGGCTGCCCTCAAAGATCTCGGAGTTGAACCGGATTCTGCCCTGCGAGTGCACGGCGACATCAGGATGCCCTCGGAACTCCTCCATCAGCATGACGCGCGCGTGCGTCCCCACAACAGAAAGGATGTCCCGCGACCGATCGGCTGATTGGCCCTGACCGAGCGCAGTCGCTGGCGCACCCACGACGAGCATCAGACCGATAATGACGCCTTTCACGGTGCCTCCTGGCCCATCATGGTGCCTCCTCGCCCGAAGCCCTGCGGACGCGGGATCCAACAGGACGTTCGCCCCGTTCGCGACTTCCACGTGTCACCGCCCCTCTCCTGCCCTGAGGACGTTTTCCGCATCCAGACCGGGCACAACCTCGACCGCAGACCATTGGTGGAAACGCCTGTCGAGGTTACGACCGGATTCCGGGCAGAACCTCGACCGCTCGCGGCCGGTGATCCAAATCCGTCGAGGTTACGCCCGATATCCGGGCACAACCTCGACCGCAGTCTTCCGGGATCCGTTCCTGTCGAGGTTATGCCCACCCCCACGGCAAGCAGCAGTCGGAAAGCCCTCCCCGTCGCCCCGTCGCATGAGCGAAGGGCCCATGAACCGATCCGACCGAAGGCCCCGATCTTGCCGACGGCCACCCCGAATCCTACCCTCAACCTCCTCCGATCACCCGACCCCACCGCAGGAGCAGCAGAAGCATGGAGCGTCCCACCCCCGACCGCATCCCCCCGGGATACGAGGGCTACATCGCCCTGGTGCCCGAGGGAGACGTCATCCGGACCCTCGAGGCGCAGATCGAAGACACCCTCAGCCTCCTCCGCCAGGTCCCCGCCGACCGCGAGGACTTCCGCTACCGGGAGGGCGCATGGTCCATCCGCGAGGTCATGGTACATGTCGCCGATACCGAGCGGGTCATGGCATACCGTGCTCTCTCCTTCGGGCGGGGCGATCCGACGCCCCTCCCCCTCATGGACCAGGACCTCTGGATGGCCGATCTGGACCTGGGGGAGCGGACGCTTGCCGACATCGCGGAGGAATTCCAGGCGGTGCGCGCCGCCACCCTCCACCTCTTCCGCAGTCTGGGGGAGGACGCGGCGAGCCGGGAGGGGCCCGTCGGGGACAACACGTTCTCGATCGCCACCCTGGCCTGGATGATCGCCGGCCATGAGCTGCACCACCGGTCCCTCCTCGAGGAGCGGTATCTCGCCGAGCCCGCCCCCTGAAGGGTATCCCCCCTCGTCCCGGTACAGGAGACTTCCATGAACCTTCGAGCCCTTGCCACCCTCGCCCTCGCCCTCGTCACCGCCCTCGGCTCCGGCCCCTTGGCCGCCCAGGGCACCGCGGAAGACTATGAGCGGGCGGCCAATATCAATCAGACCCTGGGTGCGCTCATCCAAGGGCAGCCGGCCTCCCCCACCTGGATCGGGGAGACCGACCGTCTCTGGTATCGCGTGAGCGTGACGAACGGGAACGAGTGGCGGCTGGTGGATGCGGAGGTGCCGGAGCAGGGCCCCCTCTTCGACCACGCCCGGTTGGCCGACGCCGTCTCCAGCGCCACGGGCGAGAGCTTCGGCCCCACCGAACTCCCCTTCGCGCCGGGGAACGCCCAGTTCGAGGTGGAGGAGGACCTGGCGGCGATCCTCTTCACCCGTGACGGACAGCGCTGGCGCTGTACCCTCTCCACCTACCAGTGCGCCCACGCAGAGCCCCAGGAAGAGGAGGAGGACGCCGATCCTGAGGACGCCGTGGTCTCGCCCGACGGAGAGTGGGAGGCCTTCATCCACAACTACAACGTCGCCGTCCGTCCCGCCGGGGAGAGCGACGGCGACATGACCCTCCTCAGCCGCGAGGGCTCCGAAGGGAACTACTACACCCTCCGCTCCATCCGCTGGTCGCCGGACTCCCGCCGGATCGCCGCGTACCGACGGGTCCCGGGTTACGAGCGCGTCGTCCACTACGTGCGCTCCTCCCCGGAGGACCAGCTCCAGCCCATCCTGGAGACCACCCAGACCCTGAACGAACCCGCCAACGAGGACGCCTGGGGGGCCCATTACCGGAAGGCAGGCGACCTGATGGACGACGATCAGCCCGTCCTCTTCGACGTCCAGACCGGCCAGCAGGTCATCGTCGACCGGAGCCTCTTCCCCAACCCCTTCAACCTCCAGTTCCCGAGTTGGTGGGAGGACGGCCGCGCCTTCACCTTCGAGTACAACGAGCGCGGACACGAGAACTACCGCGTCATCGAGGTGGACGCAGAGACCGGCCAGGCGCGCGCCCTCGTCGACGAGCAACCGGAAACCTTCTTCAACTACAGCGGGACCCGGTGGCGCCACGACGTGAACGACGGCGAGGAGATCATCTGGCGCTCCGAGCGGGACGGCTGGAAGCACCTCTGGCTCTATGACGGCCGCACCGGCCAGGTGAAGAACCAGATCACGAGCGGGGAGTTCGTGGTCCGCGGGGTCGACCACGTGGACGAGGAGAACCGCCAGATCTACTTCAGCGCCAGCGGGATGGACGCGGACCAGGACCCCTACTTCGTCCACCACTACCGGATCAACTTCGACGGAACGGGGCTGGTGCGGTACACCGAGGCCGACGGGAACCACTCCGTCGAGTGGTCACCGAGCCGGGACTACTACGTCGTCACCTGGTCGCGCGTCGACGAACCCCACGTCATGGAGCTCCGCGGCGCCTCGGACCAGCGGCCCCTCCTGGAGCTCACCCGCACCGATATCTCCGAGCTGGAGGCGGCCGGCTGGCACGCCCCCGAGCCCTTCGTGGCCAAGGCGCGGGATGGGGTGACGGACATCTGGGGGGTCATCATCCGGCCCACCAACTTCGACCCCGACCGCAACTACCCGGTCATCGAGAGCATCTACGCCGGGCCCCAGGGATCCTTCGTCCCGAAGAACTTCGGGCTCCAGGGCGGGATGCTCGCGCTGGCGGAGCTGGGCTTCGTGGTGGTCCAGATCGACGGAATGGGCACGAACAACCGCTCCAAGGCGTTCCACGACGTGGCGTGGAAGGACCTGGGTGACGCCGGGTTCCCGGACCGGATCCTCTGGCACGAGGCGGTGGCGGACCAGTACGACTGGTACGACATCAGCCGGGTGGGCATCTACGGGGGCTCCGCCGGTGGGCAGAACGCCCTGGGGGCGCTCCTCTTCCACCCCGACTTCTACCATGTGGCGGTGGCGGCCAACGGGTGCCACGACAACCGCATGGACAAGATCTGGTGGAACGAGCTCTGGATGGGATGGCCCCTGGGACCCCACTACGAGGCGTCCTCCAACATGGAGCAAGCGCATCGGCTGGAGGGTGACCTTCTACTCATCGTGGGTGAGTTGGACACCAACGTGGACCCCAGCTCCACCTACCAGGTGGCCGACGCCCTCGTCCGCGCCGAGAAGGACTTCGACCTCCTCCTCCTCCCCAATGGCGGTCACTCGAGTGGAGGCGCCTACGGAACCAGGCGCCGCAACGATCACTTCGTCCAACACCTCCTCGGGGTGGAGCCTCCGCACTGGAACACCCGCCTTGCCGAACGGGCCGATGGCGAGGAGGAGCCGGAGCTGGACGGAGAGATGGAAGCGCCTGCCTCCTGGATGGGCGCGCCGGCCTCCGAGCTGCTCCCGGAGGGGAACGCCTGGTAGGGGTCAGGCGCCGCGAGCCCCCCGGGCCAGCGCTCGGACCTCCTCCGCCAGGGCGCGGGGCACCTCGACGCCCTCCTTCTGGGAGCGGGCCCGCGCCTCGTAGCGGCGCTGGCCGGGGAGTCGTGCCTCCCCGTCGTCGAGGATCCGCTGGAAGAGGCGCTCCGCGTGCGCTGCCTGGTCGGCGGGAGACCGCTCGGCCAGGCAGCGCCCGGGGTCCAGGGCGATGACGAATTCGCCGCCGGGCCCCACCTCGATCCCGGCCCGGTCCCGCTCCGCCGACTCGAAGCTGAAGAGGTCCCCGATGAGGGCGCCGGCCAGGAGCTCCACCATGAGGGCAATGGAGGCCCCCTTGTAGCCGCCGAAGGGGAGCTGGGCCCCCGCCAGCGCCTCTGCGGGGTCGGTGGTGGGGGCGCCGTCCGGCCCCACGGCCCACCCTTCCGGGAGGGGTTTCCCGGCCCGCTGGTGGAGGAGGATTTCGCCCCGCGCGCTGGCGCTGGAGGCCTGGTCGAAGATGACCGGCGGCCCCTTCGCCCTGGGCCAGCCGAACGCCATGGGGTTCGTCCCGTAGAGCGGCCGGGCTCCTCCCGCCGGAGGGATGTGGCTGATGGAGGTGGTGAAGGCCAGGCCCACCAGACCCTCCGAGGTGAGGGCCTCCACCTCGTGCCACAGCGCCCCGATATGGAAGACGTTCCTGAGGGCCAGCGCGGCGATCCCCTGGGAGCGGGCCCGGCGCACCAGCTCGGGAAGGCCCACCCGGTGCGCCAGAGGCGCGAACCCCATCCCCCCATCTATCTGGATCACCCCCGGAGCCAGCTCCCGCAGGACCGGCCGGGCGTCGGGCACCGCCTCGCTCTCGCGGATCACCCGGGCGTAGAAGGGGACCCGGAAGAGCCCGTGGGAATGGGCACCGTCCCCCTCCGCACGCGTCACCGCCTCCGCAATGGCATCCGCCTGGTCCCGCGAGCACCCCACCCCCAGGAGGGCCTCGAGGGCGAGAGAGCGAAGTTCGCTCAGCTCGAGCCGGAGGATGTCATCCATCCTGGAGGGTGCTGGGTCCCCGGGCGATGACCAGGGGCCCGCTCCGCACCACCGAGAGCACCCGGACTCCCTCGGGCAGGTTCTCCAGGAAGTGGTCGATGCTCGCCTCCTCGCCGGCGATCTCCACCGTCAGGTGGGCGAGCTCGTCGTCCAGCACCCGGCCCTCATGCTGCTCCACGTGCTCGAGCATCTCCTTCGCCGCGGTGGGATCCACCCGGAACTTGAGGAGCCCGATCTCCCGCTCCACATGCTCCGCCGAGGTCCGGTCGGCCAGCGCCACCACGTCGATGAGCTTCAGGATCTGCTTGCTCAACTGGCCGATCATCCGCTCGGTGCAGTGCGTTACCAGCGTAAGCCGGGATACCGACTCGTCCTCGGTAGGAGCCACCACCAGCGACTCGATGTTGAAACCCCGGATGGCAAACATGGTGGCCACCCGCGCGAGAGCTCCGCTCTCGTTCTGGAGGAGGATGGAGATGACGTACCGCTGGGTCTCGGCCACGGGGAAGGATCTTCTGGTTGTGGGTTTGTAGAAGCAGAGCCGGACAATTACTCTTCCGGGGTAAGAAGGGTCAACCCCGCCCCGCGGACCGGACTCCTCCGCGGACAGGGATCGTGTTCCCCCACCCCGACGGCGAATCACCAAAGGTACTTCGTTATGTCGACCGCTGCCCAGACCCCCGTGGCCCCCGAAGCCCCACCGCACCCGCTGGCAGGCAAGCGCATGACCGGCGCCGAGATGATCGTACAGGTGCTGGCGGACGAGGGAGTGGACACCATCTTCGGCTACTCCGGGGGAGCAATCCTCCCGACCTACGACGCCGTGTTCCGCTACAACAGCGAGCACGGCCCGGACGACGCCCCGCCCATGCCCCTCATTGTCCCCGCCAATGAGCAGGGGGCCGGATTCATGGCGGCGGGCTATGCCCGCTCCACCGGGAAGGTGGGGGTGGTGATGGTCACCTCCGGCCCCGGGGCCACCAACACCGTCACCCCCGTCCGCGACTCCATGGCCGACTCCGTGCCCATGGTGGTCATCACCGGGCAGGTGCCCACCGGCGCCATCGGCTCCGACGCCTTCCAGGAGGCGCCCGTCTCCTCCATCATGGGCCCGGGCGTCGCGAAGCACGTCTTTCTGGTCACGAACGCCGAAAATCTGGAGGCGACGGTCCGCACGGCGTTCGAGATTGCCCGAACGGGTCGGCCCGGCCCGGTGGTTATCGACGTTCCAAAGGACGTGCAGAACTGGACGGGGAAGTTCCAGGGCGGAGTGACCCTCCCCATCTCCGGGTACCGGCGGCGCCTCCGGTCGGTGCGGGCCAACTACCTCGAACAGCGTGACCGCGCGGATTTCTTCGAGCTCCTGGGAGAGAGCCGACGGCCCCTCATCTACGCGGGGGGCGGCGTCGTGAACGCTGGTGCGGCCGCGGCCCTCGGCGAGTTCGCGCGGACTTTCCGCGTGCCGGTGGTCACGACCCTCATGGGAATCGGTTCCTTCGACACGACCGACCCCCTCTCCCTCCGGATGCTGGGGATGCACGGCGCGGCCTTTGCCAACTACGCCGTGGACGACTGCGACTTCCTCATCGCCATGGGCTCCCGCTTCGACGACCGGGTGGCCGGGGTCCCCGACAAGTTCGCTGCCCGGGCCCTCAAGGTGGCCCACTTCGATGTGGACCCCTCCGAGATCGACAAGGTGAAACGGGTGGACTGGCACCACGTGGGCGACCTCACCGAGGCGCTGGAGGCGCTGGTGGAGCATGGCCGCCGGTTCGAGTTCGAGGGCGAGTTCGACGAGTGGCTCGAGGAGGTCACCGAGTTGAAGCGCGTCTACGCCTTCAACTACGAGCGGGAGGGTACGCTCATCCAGCCGCAGGAGGTCATCGAGGCGGTGAACCGCCACACCCGCGGCGAGGCCATCATCGCCACCGGGGTGGGTCAGCACCAGATGTGGGCCGCCCAGTACTTCGACTTCCGTTCCCCGCGCCTCTGGTTGACCTCCGGGAGCATGGGGACCATGGGGTTCGGCCTCCCCGCCGCCATCGGCGCCCAGATCGCCAACCCGGACCGCCTCGTCATCGACGTGGACGGAGACGGCAGCATCCGAATGAACGTCGGCGAGATGGAGACGGTCACGACCTACGGACTCCCCGTGAAGGTCCTGGTCCTGAACAACCTCGGGGACGGGATGGTGAAGCAGTGGCAGAAGCTCTTCTTCAAGGGACGCCTGTCGGCCAGCGACAAGTCCCTCCACAAGAAGGACTTCGTGAAGGCGGCCGAGGCCGATGGGTTCGGCTGGGCCCGGCGCCTCGAGGACCGGGGCAAGCTGGACGAGGTGATCCGGGAATTCGTCGAGTCCGACGGGCCCGCCTTCCTCGAGGTGGTCATCGATCCCGACGCGGGCGTGTACCCCATGGTGGGGCCGGGCCAGTCGTACCACGGCATGATCACGGGCGACTTCATCCCGAACCGGTACGATGACGGCACCGAACGCGAGTCGCCCGACGATTCAGAGATGTTCTAGAAAGGGCCGCCTACTGGGCCAGGAGGATGAACGCGGCGACGATCCCCAGCCCGACGAGGAGCCGCTTGCGCGTGGAGGGCGGATCGGGCATCCCTTCGGGCCGCCGGGTCCAGAGGGCTACCACGCCGCAGGGAAACTGCCCGCCCTCCGCCTGTGCCGAGCGGAACGCCTGGGGAATCTGCGGATCCCGGTAGATCTCCACCGCCTCCAGCATGTCGGTGGTGAAGTGGTACAGGTACCCCATGGGGTCGAAGGCCGCGGGGACCCAGCGCCCGTCCACGTAGAGCTCCGGGGTGCAGTCCCCGAAGAGCTCCAGCCGCTGGTCTGCGGCGTACCGGAACACCTCCCTCCCCTGGTCGGCGATCATCCTCCCGATGAGCCGCTCCTCCCCCTCCCACGCCTCGATGTCCGCCCGGTCCAGGAACTGCCCGAACCGCGTTCCCACCGGCGGATCCGCCTGGCAATCCGTCATCCTTTCGAAGAAATCGTCGGCTCGGACCAGGGTCGCACGGTCGCCCCAGGGCCGGGCCGAGGCCGTCACCGCCATCGGTTCGACCAGCGCCACTTCCTCCGAAAGTCGAAACTCCACTTCCACCGTGTCTCCTGGAAGGATGGGAAGCTCCCCTCCGTAGGCCGTGAGATGGTCGGGTCCCTCTCCCCGCAGTCGATAGAGCCCCGGCCCCGGGGTGACGAGGGTGAAGTGCCCGTCCTGGTCGGAACGCGCCATGGCGATCCCTGAACTGTCGGCACGCAGGAGGTGGACGAAGGCATCGGGGATGCCCTCGCCGGTGTCGTCGTCCGCGAGCCGTCCCGACACGAACTGCGGGGCGCACTGCGTGGGCCGGGTTCCGGGTTCGGCCGTGACCAGGAGGGGATCCAGGAGGAGGGCCGACGGGGTCATCTCGAAATCCAGCCGCTCGGCCTCCCCCTCTGCGAGATTGACCGTCGCCTCCCGCGTCAGGTACCCGATCCGCTGGGCCTCTACGAGGTAGCTCCCCGATCGCGGGGCGGTGAGGGAGAAGGCTCCCGAGGCGTCGGACACCGTGGAAACCACCACGCCCCGGTCACCGGAGAGGAGTCGAACCAGTACCGCTTGCACGGGCCGTCCATCTTCGGAGTCGGTCACGACCCCGTCGACGGTCTGGGCCTGAAGGGCCGGTGCGACCGCCATCGGGAACGCGGGAACGAGCAGGAGCGCGAGGAGCGAGCGGGAAAGTCCTGCCGAAAACCCCGGCAGCTTCGTCCGGGTCGGGGAAAGGCGGGGTTGCGGCCCCGAAGCACACCCATCCCCACAACTTCCTGGCTCTCCACTGGTTCGGACCTCGGCCCCTCGGCCCGACCGACGCGCTCCGCCGCGGGCCCTCTTCTTGCCCCATTTCAACCACGTGCGCGGCGGAGTCTCGAGCCTCGTCGCCCCGGCCCGCACCGTCCTCGCCCTCCCCCGTACTCCCCGCCCAGATGCAACCGCTTTCCGCCACCTCTCCCGGCGCTCGCAACTCACATTCCACCTCCAACCTGACCCGGGGACGCACAGCCTACCGGCAACGGCGTTACGCGGAAGCCGTCAGGTGGTTCCGAGTCGCCTCCCGCGAGGAACCCTCCGACCCCTGGAACTGGATCTGGCTTGCCCGCACCCTCAAACAGCTCGACGACCGGGATGGCTCGTATGCCTCGATCCGGCGGGCGCTCGGGATTGCCCCGGACGCCGCCCCGGCTCGGCTCCACCTGATCGATCTCCTCCTCGAGGAGGGGCGGAACGACCTGGCGGACGATGCCCTGAAGGATCTCGCCGGGGGCTCCGGTCGCGAGGAGTGGGTGGCCCGTGCCGTGACGCGACGTCTTGCCCGACTCCCGGATCCCCACGCGGTCCTCTCCCAACTGCCGCCCAGCCCCCGGATCCTTCACATCCGCGATCGACTCCGGGCCGAGGTGCGCGTGACTTCGGGCTCCTGGTCCCCACGTGCGTCGGAGCGCCAGGACCTCGAGCTCCGCCTCGCAGAGATCATGGAGCTGGCCCTCCGCGTCCGCCCGTCGGCGATCCTCGCGTCGCGCGGGCGGTGGACGGGACTCCCCGCCATGCACGCCCGCAAGCTCCTGGGCACCTCCATGATCTACGAGGCCGGCCCCGCTCCCGCCCCATACGCGTCGTCGCAGGTCTGCCGCTGGCGTCGCGACCAGGAGCAGCGGCTTCTCGAGGCGGCCGATCTCATCCTCGTGCGCACGGTGGCCGCTCGGGACCGATATCTGCAGGCGGGCATCGGACGGGGTCGGATTGCAGTGGTGCCGGCTCGCGAGGCCTACGGAGTCCCTCCGGCGAGCGGGCGCGCGACCTGGCCCAGCCGCTTCATGGCCTCCTCGAGCTGGGCATCGGCGACGTAGGGAGCGGGACCCAGCCGGAGGACCTCCCCCCGGAAGTCGACGTGAACACCCTCTTCCAGGAGCCGCTCGTGGAGGTACCCGGCGTGGGGGGCGCGAAGAGCCAGGAATCCGCCGGTGGCCACCAGCGGCTGGTCCCGATCGCGGGAGACGAGGCGGGGGTCCAGGTCCAGCTCGTCGAAGCGGCGAGCCAGGAGCTCTACCTGGTGCCGGCTCAGCGCCCGCAGTCGCTCGGGGTCGAGCCCCTCCTCCTGGAAGAACCCGAAGACCGCTGCCCCCCGATAGTGACTCACCGGGTCGTAGGTCGCTCCGGCGAAGCGTCCCGGTCCGGGGCGGTAGTAGACTCCGGTCGTCGGTCCTCCCTTCCCCCGCACCACCTCGTCGAACTCGGCGAACCACCCGGTCAGCACGGGCCGGAGCTCGCAGCCGTCGGGGAATCGGAGGAAGCCGTTCCCCTCCCCAAGCTGGCAGTATTTGTAGCCCGCGCCGGTGACGTAGGCGTCCTCGAGCCCCAACTCCTCCACGGAGAAGGGGACCACGTTCAGGTGGTGGTAGGCGTCCACCAGGAGGATCGCCCCATGTCGCCGGCACGCCGCTGCGATGCGGTCCAGCCCGGGCACGATCCGAGCGTTCGTGAAGAGCACCGAGGAGACCAGGGCTGCGGCGGTCCGGTCGTCCACCGCGGCGGCCAGGCGCTCGGCCAGGGCATCGGCATCGTCGGCCGGGACGCGCACCACCTCGATCCCCTCCTCCTCGAGGCGGTCGAGCTGCCGCCGGATGCTGTGGAACTCCCCGGTGGTCGTCACGAGGCGGGGCCGCTCCTGCAGGGGGAGCGCGGAGAGAAGCCGCACCAATAGCTCGTGGGTGTTCTGGGCGAGAGCGATTTGCTCGGGCCGGTCGCCCAGGAGCCGCGCGTACCCGCGGCGGACTTTTTCGGCCTCCTCCATCGCCGGGGCCCACTTCCCGTCCACCTGCTCCGCGGCGTCGGACCATGCCCTCGCCTGGGCCGCCTCCGAGACGTCGGGCCAGGCCTGGTGAGAGTGGCCGGTGAGGAGAATGCGGTCGGTCACCCGGAACCGCCGGTAGTGGCGCGCCAGGAGGGTGGGGTCGATGGGCTTCATGAGGTTGTCCGTATCCCCCTTTCGAGGGGCGTCATCCCTCCTTCGAGGGGCTTCACATAGTCAAATGTTTCGCTAGATTTCCGGGCTCGACGGGGAAGGGGCACCACCGTCGTCCCGCCGGGTCCAGGAAAGCACTTCCCGGGGCCTGAAACCGGATCGCATCCGCCTTCGTAGGGAGGGCTGTGAGGTTCGAGCGGGGCGCTTCCAAAAGAGCGCGAGCCCGAAGTGGTTCAACATACAAAAAAGGGAGCCAATCATGGCTATTCTTTCTTCCCGGAGTAACCGGTTCGTCCGGAGCTTCAACTATACGCTGCCCGAGTACCAGCCTTCCAGCCCGCGTGGCCAGAAGAGCCGCATCTCGCTGGTGGTTCCGGCCACGCACGAGCGGCAGCCCGCCGAGCGCGCCCGTCGGAGCGAGAACCGCGGCTGAGCTAGCGGCAGTGCAATAGCAGGACCCGGGGGTCCGGCGCACATGCGCCGGGCCCCCTTTCGCTTTCGGGCTTCCGCCCCCGAAGATGGGAGGCGTCCCCCTGTAGCCGTCAGCCCCACCCCACCCGCCATGGCAACCCTTCGGATCCTCTTTGTCATCCTCCTTTTCGCGAGCGCGGCTGCGTGCGGGGGCGATCCGCCCGTCCTGGAGGTAGGTCCCGTGGGGTTCCCGGCCGAGGACGTGCGCGGCCTCTCCGGCGACCAGCTCCGCACCCTGGCGCGTCTCACCGCCGTGGGGCTGGCCGTCAGCGAGAACGCCGTCCTCCCGCTCGGCGAATCGTTCCTGGAGCGGCGCCGAGAGGAGGCCCTCGTGCAGCGCCTCCGGGAGCACCTCGCCCTGGAGCGCGCGGGAATCGGGGAGGACGTCCTCCGGGCCCGATACGCGGCGGACCCCGAGTGGGAGCTGGAGGTGAGCCACCTGGTGGTCCTCTCCGAACGGTGGCGGAACGAGGCGCACCGGACCGCCGCCCGCGCCCGCGCCGAAGAGGCCCGGGAGCGTCTCCTGGCCGGCGAGGACTTCGGCAGGGTGGCCGCCGACGTCTCCGAGGAGCCGGGCGCCGCCGAGCGGGAGGGCCGGCTTCAGCCCGGACGAGAGGGCACCTGGGTGCGGGAGTTCTGGGAGGCGGCCTCGGCCCTCGACCCCGGCGAGTTCAGCGAGGTGACGGAAACCGAGTACGGGTTCCATGTCATCTTCCTGGAGGATCGGCGTCAGGTCCCCTTTGCGGAGGCGCGGGACCGGGTGGAGGCGGAGATGGCGCAGGTGGTGGACCAGAGGGCGGCGTGGGACGCCTGGGTCGAGGAACGTACCGGGGGGGTGGAGGGCGAGTCGGAGCGCCGCCGGATCCTCGTGGAGACAGCCCGGGAGCGAGGGCTCCAGGTGCCCGAAGCGGAGGAGGCTCGCATCACGCGGGAGTGGGAACGCATCGTCGGAAGTTGGATCGCGGTACTCGGCTTGGAGCCCGGGATGTCCGTCACCCCTATCCGGGAGCGGGCGCTGACGGGGCTCACCCGGTCGGGAGTCGAATACACCACCCTGCGGGAGCAGGTGAACCTCCACGGCCCCGCCCTGGACGACGCCTACCCGGTCCGCTTCCCGGACCGGCCGGAGGACGGCTGAACCGGTGCGGCCGAAGACACGGCGGCAGGTCCGCCTCCTGGGCGGGTTCGGCCTCTACTTCGTCTGCCTCTGGCTCCTCTGGAACACGCCTCTCGTCTATCCGCTCCAGGTGTTCGTGGTCTTCCTCCACGAAATCAGCCACGGGGCCGCGGCGCTGGCCACCGGAGGGTCCATCCAGCGCATCACCCTCAACCCGCGGCTCGGGGGGGCGTGTTACTGTCCCGGCGGGAACGCCTTCCTCACCCTCTCGGCCGGATACCTTGGAAGTCTCATCTGGGGGGCCGCCATCTTCGAGGTCGGGCGGAAGGCGGGGCGGCGCGCCCCCGCCATCACGGGGGCGATCGGCGTCGCCGTCCTCGTTCTGACCCTCCTCTTCGTGCGGAGCGCCTTCGGGATCCTCTTCGGCCTCCTCTTCGGAGCCTTCCTCCTGGTGTTGGCCCGCCGGCTCTCGATCCAGACCAACCGGACCGCGCTCCTCGTCATCGGCCTCACGAGCTGCCTCTACGCCGTGCTGGACATCAAGTCCGACGTCCTCGATCGCTCCCACCTCCCCTCCGACGCCTACATGCTCTCGCAGCTCACTGGAGTGCCCACCGTGATCTGGGGGTTCGTCTGGATCTCGGTTGCCATCGGGGTAAGCGGGTGGCTCCTGAGGAGGGCGTACCGCGATGCGTAGCCTCGAAAGGGACATACGAAGAAAAGGGTAGACAGCAGCGGACGCGCCCGTTAGACTGGTTGTACGACGATCTTCGTACACCCTGATCCACGGAACTGCCAATGCCCGAGCAGCCGCTTTCCGACAAGCCCCAGGCCGACGACCATGTCACTTTCACCGAGCGGGAGCTGGACGTCATGAGCGCCCTGTGGCGCGCCGGCTCGGGAACGGTGACCGAGGTGCGAGAGGCCCTGGGCGACGACGCGGGGTACACCACCGTCCTCAAGATCCTCCAGATTCTCGAGGAGAAGGGGCACGTCCGCCACGAGACGGAGGGCCGCGCGTACCGGTACTTCCCTACCGTGGCCCCGGAGGAGGCGGGCCGCTCCGCCCTCGGCCGCATCGTCAACAAGATCTTCCACGGCTCCACCGAACTGGCACTGGCCCGGCTCGTGGAGGAACGCCGGATCTCCCCGGAGGAAATCGCCCGGATGCGGCAGATCCTGGACGACCTCGAGGAGGACGAACAGGAGCGGGATCCCTCGCCGGGAGGTGCCTCGTGACGCTCTCCGCTTGGCTCGTCTACGCCCTCACCGTGAGCCTTCTCCTGGCCGTGGCCGGATGGTGCCTCGACCGCGGCCTCACCCGGTTGCGCGTCCCCACCCGCTGGGTCTGGGCCGGGGCGCTGGGGCTCTCCATCGTCCTGCCGATCTGGGCGCTCGCATCGGTGGGGGAGGCCGTTCCTGAGGAGCCCGGCGCCGCGGTGTCGGCAGAGGTCGCGACGGGGGGTGCGCTCGATCAGGAGGTCGCCGTCCCGGGGCTGTTCCATGGCGGCGCCTGGCCCGTCCTCCTCCTGGAGGGAGGGGTCCAACGCCTCACTGAGGGCATGGCTCGCCTGGCCGCCCTGGCTCCCTCCGGTCCCCGGATCCATCGCTGGCTCGCCGGGCTCTGGCTGGCCGGGTCGGGGGCGGTCGCCCTCCTCCTCCTGGCGTCGGCCCGGACGCTCCACCGCCAGAAGCGACGGTGGCCCCGGTTCCTCGTCCGAAGCCGCGCCGTGAGGATCGCCCCCACCGTGGGGCCGGCCGTGGTCGGGGTGCGGCGGCCGGAGATCGTGCTCCCGCACTGGGCGCGCCGGCTCGCCGACCAGGAGATGGAGATGATCCTCACCCACGAGGAGGAGCACATCCGCGCCCGCGATCCACTCCTTCTCGCCGCCGCGCTGGGGGCGGTGACCCTGGCCCCATGGAACCCCGCCCTCTGGTGGCAGATCCGGCGACTCCGCGATGCAGTGGAGGTGGACTGTGACCGCCGGGTCCTCCTCCATGGCACCGGGCCCCGCTCCTACGGCGAGCTCCTCGTACACCTGGGCGGGGGCGGACGCCTGGACCTCATGCCCATTGCCGCCCTCGCCGGCTCCCCTTCCCTACTCGAACGGAGGTTGAATGCCATGAAGAAGCAAACCCTGAAACGAACCCTCCCCACCGCCCTGGCCGGCGCTATCCTGGCTATGGGCCTGGTGGTCGTGGCCTGCCAGACGGACGTGCCCACGGCAGCGGAGGAAGAGATCGAGGCGGCGTCGAGCGAAGCGGCACCCAGTGGCATCATCGCCGAAGGCGGGGGGGAGCTGGGTGTGCAACAGTGGATCATCGAGCGCGGCGAGCGGACGGGGTTCGAGGTCAGTGGGGAAACGTTCGAGGTCAGTGGGGAAACCGTCAACTTGCAGGGCCGGGCAGGGTCGGTCAGGAAAATGGAACGCGACGAATCAGCCGGCATCGACGGCGACCGCCCGCATCGGGTCATCTTCCGCGGCGAGTCCAGTTTCCGCGGGGAGGCTCCCCTCTACATCATCGACGGAGTCCCGGTCCCCTTCCCGCCGGGGGAGCCGCCCAGCCTCGACATCGACACGAAGGAGATCGAAGAGGTGTCGGTCCTCAAGGGCGCCGCGGCCACGGCTCTCTACGGCCCCGATGCCCAGCACGGCGCGATCATCATCACCACCCGTGCCGGGGCGGCCGAGGACGGTTCCGACCCCCGCTCGCCCTGATGGATTCGACGCCCCCTTTACGAACCAGCAAGACCCCCGATATCTTCGGGGCGTCCCGAGTGGATGGGGCTGGGCCGGGGGCGAAGGAGCCAGGGTGCTTCGAGCTCGCCGGACCGCGGGGCCAGGACCCCGCCGGCGTTTTGCCCGAAGTCGACCCGAAAAAGGAGGTGATCCCTTGTCTAGTCCCAGTAGCTATTCCAGCCTGACACGGGCAAGCGGTCGCCGTAACGGCCTCTAACGGCCGACGGATCGCTAACTGCTGTTCAGGGCTCTGCGCGAGCGATCGCGTCAGGCTGGACGGCGTGACGGGCGGCCCCCGGCGAGCTTCGGCTCGTCGGGGGCTTGCTCATTTCAGGCGGCTCTACCCGGGCTCGTTCCCCGGCTTCCACTTGATGTTGCACCCCACGGAGGACTGCTGGTCCGCCGGCACCTGGCGTCCCTCCAGGACCGCGTCCGCCGCGCGCCGCAGGTCCTCCCCCGTCACCGGCACGTCGTTCCCGGGCCGGCTTCCATCGAACTGTCCCCGGTACACCAGCTTCCGATCGGCGTCGAAGAGGAAGAAGTCCGGGGTGCACGCCGCCCGATACTCCTTCGCCACCTCCTGATCCTCGTCGTAGAGGTAGGGGAAGACCCACCCGTTGGCCTCCTGCTCCTCCGCCATCTTCTCGGGGGAGTCCGCCGGGTAGCGCTCCACGTCGTTGGAGCTGATGGCGACGATCCCCAGCCCCTTTTCCGTGTACTCCCGACCGAAGTCGCGGAGGCCCTCCCGCAGGTGTTTCACGTAGGGGCAGTGGTTACAGATGAACATCACGACGAGGCCCGGCTTCCCCGCAAAGTCGTCGAGGGAGACGGTACCGCCTTCGGTGTCGGGAAGGGAGAAGTCTCCCGCCTCGGTGCCGAGGGGGAGCATGGTGGATGGAGTCCTGGCCATCGGTCCTCCGGTGGATCGGGTTTGGTGTGGCCCCTGGCGGACGTTCGATCCTGCCGCAGGGCCCTCGCTCGTTCGGGCTACCCGACGGGGCCCACCCGAGGTCCGGTGGAACCGACGCGCCCCTCGAGCCCTATCCTACACCATGCGCATCGTGTCCCTTGCCTGCTCGAACACCGAGATCGTCCACGCCCTGGGGTGTGGGCATCTCCTGGTGGGTGTGGACAGCCACTCCGACCATCCGGCCGAGCTTCTCGAGCGCCTCCCCCGGGTGGGTCCCGACCTGGAGATCGATCTGGACCGGGTGGCGGAACTCGAGCCCGACCTGGTCCTGGCTTCCCTCACCGTTCCCGGCCATGAAACCGTGGTCGAGGGGCTGGAGGCGCGCGGCATCCCCCACCTCACCCTGGCACCCCTCTCTCTGGAGGACGTCTACCGGAACGTGGAGGAGGTGGCCGGCCGGCTGGGCGTCCCGGAGCGGGGGCGGCGGCTGGCCGAAGAGATGCGGGCGGAGTTGGGGGCGGACACCCTGACGAGTGCCCTTGACGATACCGATCCCCAGCGCGTCTCCGTCCTCGTCCAGTGGTGGCCCCGGCCCGTCATCGCCCCCGCAGGGAAGAGCTGGGTGGACCCCCTCATTCGCCGGGCCGGGGGCCGCAACCCCCTCTCCTCCTTCCAGCAGCCGAGCCGCCGGCTGGAGGATGCGGAAGTGGTAGAGCTGGATCCCGACGTCATCGTCCTCTCCTGGTGCGGCGTGGATCCCGCGAAGTACCGCCCGGACGTCGTCCTCGGGAACCCCGCCTTCCGTGAGGTGTCCGCTATCCGCACAGGTCGCGTCCACTGCATCCCCGAAGCCTTCCTCGGCCGGCCCGGCCCCCGCCTGGTGGAGGGGCTCCGCGCCCTGCGGGGCGTCCTCGATCGAGACGCCCACCCCGAACCCGGAGACCCTCGATGCTGACCCACATCACCAGCGTGCACGGTGAGGCCCAGGACGGTTCACCCCTCCTCGTTCTCCTCCACGGACGGGGATCCAACGAGCAGGACCTCCAGGGCCTCAAGTCCGTACTCCCCGAGGGCCTGATCGTCTGCACGCCCCGGGCCCCGTTCGAGGCCGCGCAATGGGGGTACGGGCCGGGGTGGGCCTGGTACCGCTACATCGCCGAGGACCGCATCGACGGAGAGACGCTGGAGACGAGTCTGAGCGAGCTGGACGACTTCTTCGAAGCCCTCCCCGCGGAGCTCCCCTTTGTGCCGGGCCCCCTGATCCTGGGCGGGTTTTCCCAGGGGGGGACCACCTCGGTGGCGTGGGCGCTCACCCGCCCCGACCGGGTCGCCGGGGTGGTGAACCTCTCCGGCTTCGTGGTGGCGGACCCCCAGCTCCCCGTCCAACAGGCTGCGGGGCTCCACGTGTTCTGGTCCCACGGCCTCAGCGACCCGAATATTCCCCACGAGCTGGCACGGCGGGGGCGGGGCACACTTCGGGAGGCGGGTGCCCGGATCACCGAGTTCGACCACCCGGGGGGCCACAACGTCACGCCGGAGGGGATGCGCAGCCTGGGCGGCTGGTTGAAGGATCTGGAGGCGCGGGAGGGCGCCTAGCGCTCCCGCGAGAGCACTCGCTCCACAGCGTCCAGCAACTCCTGTATCTCGAAGGGCTTCGAGAGGGTGGCGTGCGCGCCGAAGAGTTGCGCGTCCATGAGTGGGCCAGTGGGATCCACGCCCCCCGCCCCGGATACCGCCAGGACGCCCACCTCGGGGAAGCGCTCCTGGAGCTCGAGGATCGTCTCGATCCCCTCCTTCTCCGGCATCACCAGGTCCGTCACGACGAGATCCGGCGGCCCCTTTTCCACCACGCGGAGACCGGTGAGGCCGTTTTCCGCCTCTTCCACCTCATGGCCACCCCGCTCCAGGATCTTCCGAACCGTCCGACGGAGCGCGGGATCATCGTCGATCACCAGAATCCTCGCCATGGATCTGTCCCCCCTCCTTTCGACGCGACACCGGTTCCGAGCTCCGAGCTACAAGTCCGAGCTACAAGATAGGGGCAGGCCCCGCTTCCGCCATAATTTTTGCTGAACGTGCTCAACCTCAATCCGCTCCAGCATTCTCTGCACGGCACCGGATCTTCGTCTCCAGACCGGGCATAACCTCGACCGCGATCCATCGGCCAAGAAACCCGTCGAGGTTTTGCCCGGTTTCCGGGAAGAACCTCGACCGCTGCGCACCGGTGACCGAACGCGGTCGAGGTTACGCTCGAAATCCGGGCATAACCTCGACCGCTGCATTCCGCGACCCTTTACTGTCGAGGTTTTGCCCGCGGGTGGGGGCCGCCGTCCGCTCGTCTCAGCCTCCATACCCCGTCATCTCCACGAATCCCACCCCACCCACCACCTCACCCGCGCGCTCTCCCTCCACATCCACCGCCCCCTCCCAGTACCGCACCGAGAGGTTCATCTCCTGGTCGACCACCGGCGCCCTGATGCGCAGGTCCAGCTCCTCGGCGGGGATCCGCATCCGCCAGGCCACCGGGTACTCCGTCCCGTCCAACGGGCTGCCCCAGCGCTCCAGGACCTCGATGGTCACATCGTCCGCCTCCAGGCTCCGGTAGCTCCCGTCGGGCTCCACCAGGACGCCGTGGTTCAGGGGGTCCGACGCACCGTCCTCCCTCCGCAGCTGGAAGAACATGATCTCTACCTCTCTGGTGAGCTGGAGGGAGAACCAGTCCCATCCCACGTGCTCCTCGCTCAGGGCGGAGGTGCTCCACTCGCGGTCCATCCACGAGTCCCCTTCGACCTCCCAGGCGTCCCCACCCAGCCGGATGTTCCCCCGGGTGGGCATGCGGGTGTGAGAAAAATAGTAGGAGGCGTTTCCGGGCTCCGGCCCCTTCCGGCTCCAGCCCGCCTCGCCCTGCAGGACCGGGGGCTTGCCGCCCTCCACCTCGAGCTCGATTCCCCAGTCCCCCTCCTGGGCGTGGAGGAGAAGGGGGAAGGGAGAACCGTCACCCTCCCCGGTCTCCGCCAGGCGCCAGTCCCCCACCCACACCCGGAGCGGAATGGAATCCGCCCCCGCGAGCCCCACCGCCCCTCGCCCGAACCGCTCCGCGTGGAGATGCACACCCGCCTCCACGTCGGTCACCGCCAGGTGGGCCATCCAGAGCTGGTTGGTGTTCCAGGCGGACACGCGGGGCGCCGACTCGGGCGCCAGCGAGTTCCGGAAGAAGGTGAGCTGGTAACCGAACCGGCGTCCCCCTTCCCCGGCGAGGTTCCCGGTGAAGTACCACCACTCTGTGCGGTAGTCCGGGTGCGGCCCATGATCGGCAGGGAAATCGAAGGGAACGGGCCCCTCGGCGCGTGCATACCCCACCGTGTCCTCACCTGCCAAGGCCTCCACCGCGGAGAGGGTGGCCCGGATCTCACCCCGCTCCGGGGCATCGAGCAACGCAGTCCCCAGGTAGACTGCCGCACCTGCAACCACCACAGCCAGGGCCGCCGCCACCCACCCCCGAACGCCCACCTACTCCCCCCTCAACGCTTCGGCGGGGGAGGTCCGGGCCATTCGCCACGACGGGTAGATTCCCGCCAGGATCGCTCCGGCGACGGCCAGGAGGACCCCCTGGAGGAAGAGCTCCGGGGAGGCATCCACCTCGAGCGTCCACCCGAAGGAGCGCCGGTTCACCACCAGGATCATCACGAGGGCCAGCACCGCACCCACCGGGAGCGCCAGGAGCCCGGCGATTCCACCCATGATCCCCGTCTGCATCGATACGAGCCCCCAGACCTGCGCGGGGGTCATTCCCTGCGCCCGGAGCACCCCCAGCTCCCGTCGCCGCTCGAGCTGGAGAGCCATCAGGGCCGAGAACACGGCGATGAAGGCCACCACGAACGCGAGCCATCGGAGGACCCGGGTCACCTCGAAGGCCCGGTCGAATACCTCCAGGGAGCGCTCCCGGAGCTCGGTGTTCGACCGGATCACGAGAGGAGTGTCGGGGCCCGCCGCCTCCCGGAGCCGGGATGCGATGCGCGCGGCCTCCTCTTCCGACGCGCCGGACCCGTCCAGGAAGATGGCGAGTGAGGTGAGGCGTTCGTCCGTCCAGTGGGCGTCGTAGAGGTCTCGCGACAGGAGCACGGTCCCCGCCTCGCTCCCGTAGTCCCGGAACACCGCGAGCACCGGCCTTTCCAGCGCGCCCGCCTCCTCGTCCAGGGCCCCATCCAGCGAAAGGGTATCCCCCACCTGGAGCCCGCGGTGGAAGGCGAATGGTTCAGTGACCAGAAAGCCCTCCCCTGCCCGGAAGGCCGCGAAGACGGCGTCCCGGACCTCGCCCCCAGCCAGGAATTCGAATCCGGCCTCGCCCCGCGGATCCAACTCCACCGCCAGGAGCCGCGTCAGCACGCCCCCGCTCTGGAGCGCAACGCTCCGGTAGCTGCTCACTCCAACCACCCCGGGAAACCCCCTCGCGGTTCCGGCGAGGCCCGGCGGGATCTCCCCGTCCGGCCGGGCGGCCACCACCGAGGGCCCCGTGACGTGCACGTCGGCCACCAGCGTCGTGTCCAGCCACCCCACCACGCTCCCCCGGAAGCTCTGGATCATGACGCCCAGGGCCACGGTCACGGAGACCGCCACCACAAGGGCGGCCAGGGCCGGCGCCGTGCGGGAGAGCGAGGTCACCACGCCCCGCGCCGCCATGGCCCCGATGACCCCCGCGATGCGGCGGGCCGCGGGCCGGAGGAACCCTACCAGTACCACCGTCGTGACGGGGATCAGGAGCGCCATCCCCAGGATCAGGGCGAAGAGTCCGCCGAAGGCCACCTCGATTCCCGGTGTCGGAAGTGCCAGGAGGACTGCACCAACCCCCAGCACGATCACTCCCGCAACCGCCGCACGCGGGACGAGCGTCCGGACGCGGTCCTCCACGGAAGACCGCGCCATGGCTTCCCGGGGGGAGGCCGACCCCGCCTCCCAGGCCGGGAGGAGCGCCGCCAGGAGGGTGGCCCCCGTTCCCAGGAGGAGACTCCGGAAAAGGAACCCGGGGGAGAGGGCCACCCCCTCCACCGCCACCACGAAGTAGAGGTCGTTGATGGTCCGCGTCACGAGTTGGACGAGTCCCCGCCCCAGCACGATCCCCGCGAGGAGGCCCAGCACCGATCCCGTGAACCCGACCACTGCCCCCTCCGCCAGGATCCCGCGGACGAGCTCCCCGCGGGTGGTCCCCAGCGCCCGCAGCGTGCCCAGCATCCCACGCCGCTGAACCACGGAGAACGTCATGGCGTTGTAGATCAGGAAGATCCCGAAGACGAGGGCGAGAAGACTCAGCGCCCTCAGGTTCAGGTCGAAGGCCCGGAGCATGTCCTGCATCGCCCCTGCTTCGGCCCCTACCGCCTCGACCCTCGTCCCTGCCGGGAGAAGCGCCTCGATCCGAGCGCGGAGTGCGGCCCCCTCCTCCCCGGGTGGAAGGATCAGGTCGAGCCGGTCCACGACGCCCTCCCTCCCCAGGATCTCCTGCGCCTCCGCCACGTCGACCACCAGCAGGTCCAGGAGTCCCGACCGGCTCCAGCGATCCTCCGCCTCCAGGATCCCGACCACCTCGATGACGGCCGTCCGCGCGCCCCCCTGCACCACGAGCCGCCCCCCCTCCTCCACGCCCAGCGCACTGGCGGTCTCCGCCCCGAGGATGGCGCCCCCCGGGGTGGTGACCAGCCGCGCGCCATCTACCCCATCGGCTGCCGGCCCGCCTGCCAGCCAGGGCCGGAAGGGAGCTTCGGAAAAGGGGTCGATCCCCAGGATGTGGAGGGGCCGGGACGGGTCGACGGGGCTCACGACATACCCCTCCACGGCTGGCGCCAGCATCCGCACCCCCGCCCCGATCCCGAGCCGGGCGGCCAACGAGTCCGGAACGCCCCCGGGCCCGCCCACCACCCGGTGCGTCGCCCGCCCGCTCACCGTCTCCACCGAGACCCGGAGCGCCTGACGCGACGACTCCACCGCCAGCCCCGTGGCCACCACCACCGCCACCCCCAGGGCGACGCCCAGGAGGGAAAGGCCGAGCTGCCAGGGGTGGTAGAGGAGGTGCCGGATTCCCGCCCGGCGCCGCAGCTTCATGGGGCCAGATCCTCGGCCCTGCCGTTGCGGAGCACGAGGGTGCGGTCCATCCGCGCGGCCAGCTCCGGGGAGTGGGTCACCACCAGGACGGTCGCGCCGGATTCGGCCACCAACTCGTCCATCACCGCCATCACCCGTCGGCCGGTCTCCTGGTCCAGATTCCCGGTGGGCTCATCGGCCAGGACCAGGTCGGGAGTGTGGACGAGGGCCCGGGCGATGGCGACCCGTTGCTGCTCACCCCCCGAGAGGCGGTCGGGCCAGGATCGGCCCCGGTCACCCAGACCCACCCGCTCCAGAAGGTCGGCGGCGCGCGTACGGCCCTCGGAGGTGACGCCCCCCCGGAGCTCCAGGGGGAGGAGGAGGTTCTCCTCCACGGTCAGCGTCGGGATCAGGTTGAAGAACTGGAAGACGAACCCGATCCGGTCCCTGCGGAAGAGGGTCCGCTCACGCTCGGAGAGGTCGTGCAGTGCCACGCCGGCCACCTCCACCCGCCCCTCGTCAGGGGCGTCGATCCCGCAGAGGAGGTTCAGCAGGGTCGACTTCCCCGACCCCGATGGGCCCAGAAGCGCCACCGATTCCCCCTGCTGCAATTCGAGGTCGACCCCTCTCAGGACCGAACGGAGCCGTCCTCCCTCCGGGAACGCGCGGGTCACGCCCTCCAGGCGGACGAGGGAGGGCACGGCGCGACTACTCCTCCAGGCCGATCTGCTGCGGGAGGGTGACGAGCTCCTTCACGCTGTAGACCCGCTCCCCCGCAGGGAGCTGGATCCGAACCTCGTCCCCTTCGCGCGCGCCCTTCAGCGCCTGCCCGATGGGCGAGGCCATGGAGACCTGCCCTCCGTCCAGGTCCATGAAGTCCCCCGCCACCAGGGTGAAGGTCATCTCCATCTCCGAGGCGCCGTCCACCACCGTCACGCGGGAGCCGAACCCCACCCGATCCGCCGGCATGGCCTTCACGTCGATCCGCGAAAGCTCCATCATCCGCTGCGAGAGTTGATCGATCCGGGCCCGCACAAAGGACTGCCGCTCGAGAGCCGACTTGTATTCGGCGTTCTCCTTCAGGTCGCCCAGCTCGACAGCGGCCGCGATGCGCTCCGGCAGCTCCACGTTTACTTCGTGGGTCAGGCTCTCGATCTCCTCTTCGATACGCGCCTTGATTTCGTCCAGCATGGGGCCTCCCGGGGGACCGAAAAAAAAAGAACCGGGGCCGCGCCCGACGTGGGCGAGCCTCAGCGGTTGGGGGGTGGGCGAAGCCCGATCGATCAGGAAAGTTATCATGCCCCGTCGATCGCGGGAAGGCCTCCGGGGAGGTCCGCGCCAAGCAGAGGCGCGGTCTTGACCCCGGGCCGTCGCCAAGTGATACTAACTTATCGTTAACACCTGCAGGAGGCGAGAGCCGTCGCCTGCACCACCGTTGCCGGGACCACACCCGACCGATGAAAGCAAAGCCGGCGGAACTGATCCGCCACCCCTGGGGGTGGACTGCCCTGGCCCCCATCGCGTGCGCCATCCACTGTGCGGCGACACCGCTCCTGGTGGCCGTCGCACCTTCCCTGGCTCCCGGCGAAACCGCCGAGTGGATGCTCCTGGCGCTCACGGTCCCCCTCGCCGGAGTCGCCCTCGCCGCGGCGATGCGCAGCCACCGCGAACCCCTGCTCTTCATCCTCATCGGACTGGGCCTGTTCGCCTGGACTGGATCCCTCCTCCACCTCTACCATCCGGTACCCGAGGAGCTCACCACGATCCTGGCCTCGCTGACCGTCGCCGGGGGCCTCCTCTGGCACTCGCGTCTACAATGCGGGCTCTCGGGGGAGCCCTGCGAGGCGTGCAGCCACGACCACGAGTTCGCGCCGGCGCCCGCGGCCCGCGGGGGCCAGGCCGAAGCCGCCATCGAGCTCCGATGACCACCCAACGAGACACCCGCCAGCGACGCGCCATTCGCAAGGCGTTCCGGACGCTGGGCCACCCGCTGAGCCCGCAGGAGGTCCTGGAAACCGCGCGTGCCGACGTCGAGGGACTCGGAATCGCCACCGTCTACCGCAACCTGCGGTCGCTTCAGGACGATGGATGGCTGGAACCCGTCGAGCTCCCGGGGGAGCCCGCCCGCTACGAAATGGCGGGGAAAGGCCACCATCACCACTTCCACTGCAGGGGCTGCGACCGGGTGTACGAGGTTGAAGGGTGTCCCGGAAACCTCCGGGGCATCACGCCCATGGGGTTCGAGCTGGAGGACCACGAGTTCGTCCTCTACGGCCGCTGCGACTCCTGCGCGGCCTGACCGGCAATCAGGCGGTCGATCTCCCCCGCCCTCTCCCGCAACACCCTTTCCCCCTCCCCTTCATCCACCAGGTTCACGTGCCCCACCTTCCGAGCGGGACGCGGCTCCTTGTCGTAGAGGTGCATCCTCGCCCCCGGAATCCGCGTGAGCGCCTCGCGGGCCGGCACACCGCCCAGGAGGTTCACCATCATGGCCCGCTCCCCGCGCACTTGGGTGGGACCGAGTGGGAGGCCCAGGATTGCCCGCATGTGGTTCTCGAACTGGCTCGTGTGCGCCCCGTCCTGTGACCAGTGGCCGGAGTTGTGTACCCTGGGCGCCATCTCGTTCGCCAGCAGCCGGTCTCCCACCTCGAAGAGCTCCACGGCCAGCACTCCCACGTACTCGAGGTCGTCGAGTACCTTCGTAGCTATGGCCTCCGCCCGCCGCTGAAGCTCTTCGGAAGCGCCAGGCGCCGGGGCGGTCGAACGCACCAGGATCCCGTCCCGATGGTCGTTCTCCACCACGGGGTAGAAGGCGGTCTCGCCCGAGGTGCTCCTCACCGCCAGGATGGAGAGCTCCCGCGAGAAGTCCACGAACCCCTCCAGGATGAGAGGACGTCCTCCCAACTGCTCCCAGGCGTCGTCCGTCTCCTGGGCGCTGCGGATCACCACCTGTCCCTTCCCGTCGTACCCCATGCGACGGGTCTTCAGGACGGCCGGGAGACCCAGGGCCTCCAGCGCCGCACCCAGATCCTCCCGGGAGTCCACCCGGCGATACGGCGCCGTGCCGATCCCCAGGCGCCGGAAGGCCTCCTTCTCCACGAGGCGGTCCTGCGCCATGGCGAGGGCCGCCGGCGGCGGGTGGACCGGAGCCCGTTCCCGAAGCCACTCCGCCGCGTCCACCGGCACGTTCTCGAACTCGTAGGTGACCACCTCCGCGCCCTCCACCAGGCGCGCCAGGCCGTCCCGGTCCGCGTAGGGCGCCCGCACCACCTCCCCCACCGCCCCAGCCGGCGGGTCATCGCCGGGCTCCAGGAAGCGGAAGCGAAGTCCGAGGGGGATCCCCGCCAGAGCGAGCATCCGCCCGAGCTGCCCTCCTCCCACGATGGCCACGGTGGGCCCCCGACCGTCTCCCGGCAGAGCATGGCTCATGGCGCCGGCTCCCTGGGGTCGGGGTCGCGCAGGACCGCCTCGGTCCGGGCCGACCGATAGGTCCGCAGCGCCGCGCGGATCTCCGGCCGCGACACTCCCAGAATGGAGGCGGCGAGGAGGGCCGCGTTGATGGCCCCCGCCTTCCCGATGGCGAGGGTCCCCACCGGAACCCCGCCGGGCATCTGGACGATGGAGAGGAGGGAGTCGAGCCCCCGAAGGGAGCGGGACTGGACCGGTACGCCCAGGACCGGGAGGACGGTCTTCGCCGCCACCATCCCCGGGAGGTGTGCCGCTCCGCCGGCCCCGGCGATGATCACCTCCAGCCCCCGCTCCTCCGCCGAACCGGCGTACTCGTGCAGGAGGTCGGGGGTGCGGTGAGCCGAGACCACGCGCACCTCGTGGGAAACGCCGAGCGCCACCAGCGTCTCCACCGCATGCTCCATGGTCTCCCAGTCCGAGCGCGACCCCATGATCACGCCGACGAGGGCCGCGCCAGTCGTGCTGCCGTCCATTCCACATCCAGGTTGAGGGGATCCATTCGGTGCCCCCATGGTGTCCGGCGCGGTCACCCGGGTCAAGTGGCCGGTCGAAACAATTCCGGACCCGCCCCGGTACCGTCGAACCACCCCCGGCGTCCACCTCCCACCGGAAACGGCATGTCCTCCACGTCCGCATCCCGCCCCATCCCCGACGAGCTCCTTCCCTTCCTCCCCCTCGTCTTCGTGGCCTGGTCCGACGGGGTCCTCTCCGACGCGGAGATGACGGAAATCCAGGGGCGCATCGATGGGGAGGAGGGGCTCACCCCCGAGGCCCGCGAGACCCTCCAGGGCTGGCTCGACCCGGACGCGCCCCCCGACGCCGCCTCCCTCACCGAAATCCGCGAACACATCCGGCACCACGCCGCTTCGATCCCGGAGGAGGAACGGCGGTCCCTCGCCTCCCTGGGTATTGCGATTGCCAGGGCGGGCAGCTCGGACGCCCATGTCTGGGGAACGGAAGCGGGATTGCGGAAACTGGAGGCCATCGAGGAACTCATGGGCGTTCTGGGGAGGGAGGAGACCCGGGAGCTCCTGTCCGATGGTCCTGCCTCCCCACCCGCCCGGGACGGACTGGAGGAGACGGCCCCTGCCTTCGACGCCGCGGCCATGGCCCGATACCTCGACGGCGAGTTCGCCGACCGTCGCGCCGAGGTGCACGAGGCCCTCCGCACGCCACCCCTCCGGATTCCCCTGGGGCTGCCCCGAGACGAGTACCGCGAGCGGGTGCTGGAGGCGGTGAAGGCGTTGGCGGACCGGGGGCTCGGGCTCATGGCGGCGCCTCCGGAGTGGGGGGGTGAAGGCGACGTGCCCGGCTCCATTGCCACCTTCGAGGCGCTGGCGTACGGGGACCTCTCCGTCCTGATCAAGTTCGGAGTCCAGTTCGGGCTCTTCGGGGGGAGCATCCTGAATCTCGGTACGGAGCGTCACCACGCGCAGTATCTGGAGGCGGCGGGGAGGGGAGAGCTCCTGGGGTGCTATGCCATGACGGAGCGGAACCACGGATCCAACGTGCGAGCGGTTGAGACGCGGGCCCGCTACCTCCCGGAATCGGGCGAGTTCGAGATCCACACCCCCTATCCCGGCGCGCGGAAGGACTGGATCGGAAACGCCGCCGCCCACGGCCGGCTCGCCACCGTCTTCGCCCAACTCGAGGTGGATGGAGAGGAGCACGGGGTTCACGCCCTCCTCGTTCCCATCCGGGACGAGGGGGGACGCCCCTCCCCGGGGGTGACCATCGAGGACTGCGGCGACAAGGTCGGCCTCCAGGGAATCGACAACGGGCGTCTCGACTTCCACCGGGTCCGGATCCCTCGGGAAAACCTCCTGGACCGCTTCGCCTCGGTCACCCCGGAGGGCAAGTACCGGAGCAGCATCGCCTCCGACGGGAGGCGGTTCTTCACCATGCTGGGAACGCTGGTGACCGGGCGGATTTCCATCGCCGCGGGTTCCGTCTCCGCTTCCAAGACCGCCCTCACCGTCGCCGTCCGCTACTCGGCGGCGCGGCGCCAGTTCGGCCCCGCCGGCGCTCCGGAGATCCCCATCCTCGACTACCAGGAGCAGCAGCTCCTCCTCCTCCCCCGGGTGGCCGCGAGCTATGCCCTCCACTTCGCGGTGCGGGATCTGGTCCGGGCATATGGAGACTCCGGGTCCGAGGAGGAGCGGAACCGTGTCGACGTTCTGGCCGCCGGACTCAAGTCCCTGGCTTCACGCCACGCGCAGGAGTCGATCCAGGCGGCCAGGGAGGCGTGTGGGGGCCGCGGGTACCTGGCCGAGAACCGGTTCGGGGCGCTCCGAAACGACACCGACGTGTTCACCACCTTCGAGGGGGCGAACGTCGTCCTCTGGCAGCTCGTGGCGAAGGGGCTCCTGACCCAATTTCGCGACGACATGGGCGACATGCGGCTGCGGGGGCTGCTCCGCTTCCTGGCGGAGCGGGCGAGCTCGGAGGCCACCCGCCGCAACCCCGTGCGGAGCCGTCGAACGGGGGAGGAATATCTCCGCGATCCCGAGGTCCAGCGCGACGCGTTTCACTTCCGCGAGCAACGCCTTCTGGAGACGCTGGCGCGACGGATGCAGCGGCGGATCGAGGACGGACTGGACTCCTTCGACGCGCTGAACGAGTGCCAGTCCCACGCCGTGGCGCTGGCGAAGGCAAACGTGGAGCTCGCGGTCTTCGACAGCTTCCGGCGCGGGGTGGAGGGGGCGCCCCCGGAGCTACGGGCGGAGCTGGAGCTCCTGGCCGACCTCTGGGCGCTTTCGCGCCTGGAGGCGGACCGCGGGTGGTTCCTGGAGAGCGGGTGGATGGAGGGACAGCAGAGCCGGGCCATCCGGAGCCTGGTCATCTCCCTCTGCAGGGAGGTCCGAGAACGCGCGGTGACGCTGGTGGACGGGTTCGGGATCCCTCACGACCTCCTGGACGCCCCGGCCGCCTTCCACGACCCGAGCGGGTGAGGCGGGCTACTCGCCCGTTCCCGGGCGGTAGCTGGCGTAGACCGTGGTCTCGCCTTCGGCGGTGAACGTCAGGACGTCGTACTCGTCTACCTGCCCGGTGGGGACCTCCATCCCCGGCGCTCCGACAGGCATCCCCGGCACCGTCAGCCCACGCACCTCGGGGGCCTCCGCCAGGAACCGCCGGAGGTCCTCGGCCGGCACGTGCCCCTCCACGACGTAGCCGTTCACCACTCCGGTGTGGCACGAAGCGAGGCCGACGGGCAGACCGAGCTCCTCCTTCACCCGCCCCATGTCGTTCCTGTGCACCACCTCCACCTCGAAACCGTTCTCCTCGGCGTGGGATACCCAGTCGGAGCAGCACCCGCAAGTGGGAGATGCGTAGACCGTCATCTGGATGGCGTCGGACCGGTCGACGGGGATCGCCTCGCGGCTCCCCTCGTGGACGAGCGCCGCCTCGGGCACGGAGGCCCCGGCCGACGCCGCCTCGGACAGCGACTGGGAGACGGGGGGCGGTCCGGCCTCCAGGCCGTCGGGGGCGCCCCGGTTCTGGCTGAAGAGCGCCACGCCGATCGCGGCGATGATGACGGCCGCCCCGCCGAGGAGGGCGATGGACTTCGCATTCATGTGAGTCTCCAGGAGGTACAATGGGCGGGCCCGCCAGGCCCTCGTTCGCGATTACCGGAGAGGGGTGGAAAGGGTCCTCGAGGGAGCGCGGTCACCCGTCCACCCGCACCAGATGATACTTGCGCTTTCCTTTCCGGAACACCAGGAAGCGCCCCTCCACCGCATCCTCCACGGTCACCGCGCGCTGCGGGTCCGTCACTCGGTGGTTGTTCAGGTAGATCCCGCCCTGTTCGACCGCGCGCCGCGCCTCGCCCCGCGAGGACGTGACGCCGCTGTCCGCCAGGAGGGCCACGATCCCTATGCCCTCGCCTTCCAGCGCACTCCGGCGCACTCCGCTGGAGGGGACGTCCTGGAAGATGTCGGCGATCTCCCCGGCCCCCAGGCCGTCCAACTCCCGTCCCCCGAAGAGGACCTGCGACGCCGCCCGGGCCCGGGCCAACCCGTCGGCCCCGTGGACCCGTTCCGTCATCTCCTCCGCCAGCGCCTCCTGCGCCTCGCGGGCCTGCGGGCGGTCCCGCACGCTCTCCTCCAGTCCCTCGATCTCCTCCCGGGGGCGGAGCGAAAAGTAGCGGAGGTACTTCAGGACGTCCGCGTCGTCGGTGTTCCGCCAGTACTGATAGAAGCGGTAGGGGGAGGTCCGCTCCGGATCGAGCCAGACCGCGCCCGCCTCCGTCTTTCCGAACTTCACGCCCGACGCCGTGGTGATGAGGGGGAAAACCGCGCCGTAGGCCCTCTCGCCGGTCGTGCGGCGGATGAGCTCGATTCCCCCGGTGATGTTCCCCCACTGGTCACTCCCGCCGAACTGGAAGCGGCAGCCGTGATCCTCGAAGAGCCGATGGAAATCGTACGACTGGAGGAGGAGGTATGAGAACTCGGTATAGCTCAGCCCCGCCCCCTCGTCCTCCAGGCGTCGGCGGACGCTCTCCTTGCGGAGCATCACGTTCACCGGGAAGTGCTTGCCCACATCGCGGAGGAAGTCCAGGACCGACATGTCCCCGAGCCACTCCCGGTTGTCCACGAGGCGCGCCGGGTTCGGGACCCCTTCGAAGTCCAGGAAGGCCTCGAGCTGTCCCCGCACGGCCTCCGCGTTGGCGGCCACCTCCTCGGTGGTGAGGAGGTTCCGCTCCTCGGACTTTCCGGACGGATCCCCGATGAGACCCGTCCCTCCCCCCACCAGCGCGATGGGGGTATGGCCCGCGCGTTGGAGATGCACGAGTCCCATGATGGGGAGGAGGTGCCCCACGTGGAGGGAGGCGGCGGTGGGGTCGAATCCCACGTACGCCGTCTGGGCTCCTTCGGTGAAGGCGGCCTCCGCCCCTTCGGTGGCGTCCTGGAGCATCCCGCGCCAGCGGTATTCGTCGAAGAGCGAGTCTTGGGCCATGCGATGGGGTTCCGGAGAGGGCTGGACTGACGGCCCGGAAATTACAACGCTCCCCAGGTGAAGGGCAGACCCCACCGGCGCCCGATTGCCAGAGGCCGGGGTCCGGGGTACGATCCCCTCCCCATTTCACACCCACCCACGGAATCCCGCGATGCCCACCGCCCTCGATCCCGCCGCCGTCCAGTCCCTCCGCTCCTCCGTCACCGAGCTGCGCGGTGAGGTGGGGCGTCTCGTGGTGGGGCAGGACGCGGTGGTGGAGGAGGTCCTGATCTGTCTCCTCGCGGGTGGGCATGGCCTCCTGGAGGGCGTCCCCGGGCTGGCCAAGACGCTCCTGGTCCGAAGCCTGGCGGGGGGGCTGGACCTGCGCTTCCGGAGGATCCAGTTCACCCCGGACCTCATGCCCGGCGACGTCACCGGCACCGAAATCATCGAGGAGGATCGCACCACCGGGAAGCGGGCGTTCCGCTTTCTTCCCGGGCCAGTGTTCACGAACATCCTCCTGGCCGACGAGATCAACCGGGCGCCACCCAAGACCCAGTCCGCACTCCTGGAGGCCATGCAGGAGGGGCATGTCACTGCCGCCGGCGAGACCCGTGCCGTCCCTTCGCCCTTCCTGGTCCTGGCCACCCAGAACCCCATCGAGCAGGAGGGTACCTACCCCCTCCCGGAGGCGCAGCTCGACCGCTTCCTCCTGAAGATCCGGGTGCCCTATCCCACACCGGAGGAGGAGCGGGACATCCTCCAGGCGACCACGGGGGTGGAGGAGGAGGGGATCCGCGCGGTGATGGGCGCCGATGAAGTACTGGCCCTCCGGAGGGCGACGCGCCAGATCCCAGTCTCCGGGCCGCTCTTCGACTACGCGGTCCGCCTCGTCCGGGCCACCCGCCCCGGGGAGCCCGACGCGGTCGGGGAGGTCACCGACTGGCTCCGCTGGGGCGCGGGGCCCAGGGCAGGACAGGCCCTCGTGGTGGCAGGGAAGGCCCGGGCCCTCCTCCATGAGCGCCTCCACCTGGTGCCCGAGGACCTCCGCGCCGTGGCCCCCTCCGTCTTCCGACACCGGCTTCTCCCCACCTTCCGGGCCGAAGCGGAGGGGCTCCATGCCGACGCCCTCGTCCGCCGGCTCCTGGATGCGGTGCCCCCGCCGGCCAGCGGGCTCGCATGAGGGGCAAGGCGCGCGACGAGCTCCTCCCCCCCGAGCTCCTGGACGAGCTCGCCGACCTGGAGTGGGTGACACGGATGGTCGCCCGCGGCATGGGAGGTGGCATCCACCGCTCCGTGTTCGTGGGGGCCGGGGAGGAGTTCGAGCGCCATCGCCCCTACCAGCAGGGTGACGACCTCCGGCACCTGGACTGGCGGTTGCTGGCCCGCACCGACCGCGCCTACGTCCGCCGGTTCCGGGAGAGCTCGAACCTGCACGCCATGATCGTGGTGGACGCGAGCCCGTCCATGGACTTCGCGGGGCACGCCGGCGGCGGGGTCGGCAAGCTCCGCTACGCCACCTTTCTGGCCGCGGCCCTGGGGCATCTCCTCCGGTCCGCCGGCGATCTGCCCGGCCTCCTGGTGACCGGAGGAAGAGGAGGCCAGCCGGCCGCCCTCCTTCCCCCTCGCGCCGGACCCGAGCCCTGGCGACGGCTCCTGGTGGCCCTCGACCAGATCGCTCCGGGACACCCAGGCCCCCTCGCCCCAGCCCTCGAAACGGTGGGGAGCGTCCTTGTCCGGGGCGGGCGGGTCGTGGTCCTCTCCGACTTCCTGGAGGACGACGCGGGGGCGGCGCTGGCCCGTTCCGCCGCCCACCTCCGCGCCCGCGGAGACGAGGTGACGGCGATCCGGATCCTCACCCCCGAGGAGCTCGCCGAGGAGGGAGGTGAGGACGCGCTCTACCACGACCCGGAGGACCCCGGTCTGGAGCTGCCCGGCTCGCCCGACCGGGACCCCCGCTACCGTGCGGCCCTGGACCGCTACTACGCGGAGCTCGCCCGCCTGCTCACCGGGCACGGGGTGGTCTGGCACGAGGTGCGCACCACGGACCCCCTCCTCCCCCTCCTCCGGTCGTGGTTTCAGCCCGGGGACCGGGCCCCCCGGGGATGATCGAGCTCGCCCGCCCGGCCTTCCTCTGGGCCGGCGCCCTCGCCGCCGGCGTCCCCCTCCTCCTCCACTTCCTCCGGCCCAGGGAGCGAAGCCGCCGCGCCCTCCCCACCCTGCGCTTCCTCACCGAGGAGAGCCGGGTGCGGATCCACCTCGCCCGCCGGCCGGACGAACTTCTCCTCCTCCTCCTCCGCATGGCGCTCTGCTTCCTCCTGGGGGCGGCCTTCGCCGGGGCGAGCTGGATCGGGCCGGAGGAGGGGACCGGAACCCTCGTGGTTGTGGATGTGGGCGCCGGGATGGAAGGCGCCTGGGCGGACGGTGACCCGGAGGCGCTCAGGGCCGCCGCCCTGGACGGTCTCGAGCACCCCCTCGCGGCGCTCACGCTGGTTCGCGCAGGCGCCGGCGGCATCCCCGAGGTCAGGCGCCTGGGCCCCGGGGAAGCCGCTGAGGCGTTGGCGTGGACGGACTTCCGGCCCACCGAGGGGGAGGTCCGACTCGCCCACCTCCTCCGGGCGCTGAGAGACGACGCTGCCCTGATCACCGGTTTCGACTCCCTGGCCGCCCGGGTTGTCAGCCTTCCCCGCTGGACGGCCTGGGGTGTGGGACTCCCGGAACTTAGGACGGCACACTGGCCAGGAGCCATCGAGCTGGTGGCGCCTCCAGTTCCGTCCATCCCACCTCCAGCGGTGATCGTGGAGTGGACGGCGCCGGAGACGGTGGACGAGCCGGTCCAGCAGGCGCTGGAGGTGCTGGGGCTCGGGACGGACCGCCCCCCCTCCCCGGACACTCTCCGCGTGGTTCTCCACGTCGGATCCGAGGACTCCCTCGGCGAGCTCTGGGCGCCAGGAGCTGCCCAGGCCCGGGCGGTCTCCCCCGTGGAGGGAGCTTTCCTCCTCCTGGACGGGCGTATATTGGAAGGAGCGGGACCGTCCCCGGAAGGGACCCCGGCGGAGGGAACTACGGTACCTGTACTGAGGGCAGGAGGCGTCCCGGCGGGCGCGGCCCGACGCGCAGGAGGCCGCTGCGAGGTGGCCCTGCCGCTTTCGGGAGACGCGGGGATCGTCGGGAGCGGGGAGCTTCCCCTCCTCCTGGAGTCGGCCATCGCCGAGGGATGTGGGATCACGCCGGCCACCCTGGCCGGGCTCCCCGACGACGCCGAGGGCGCTGTCGATGCCTGGAGCCGACTCCTCCGAGGCGCGGGACTCCCCGGAGTCGTGAAAGCTTCGACGGTCCGAGGAGAGGAAGCGGGGACATCGCTGACCCGCCTTCTCCTCGCCCTGGCGCTCCTTGTCGTCCTTCTGGAAACGCTCCGAACCAGGGCCTCCGACCGCCGGCGCGCGGGGTAATGGCTCGAACACCATGGATTCACGAATGACGCCGTCCCGACACCGGCTCCACAAGTACCTCGACGCCGCGCGGCGGAGGTGGCGGACGCGTGTACTCGTGCGGGGTCTCCTGGGGGGTGTCGCCGTGGCCGGCCTCCTCGCCGGCGCACTCGCCCTTCTCGCCCTCACTGGGGCGGCCCCTTGGATCGCCGCCTCGCGGCCCGGAGCAGGGATCGCCCGCCTCGCGCCCTGGCTTCCGGCGGCCGGGTTCCTCGCCGTCCTCCTCGCTGCGATGCACCGGGGGCTCCTCCGGGCCCCGGACGACAGCGCCCTGGCACTCCGCGCCGAGGAGGTGGAGCCCGGCCTGGGCCACCTCCCTTCCCTCCTCCTGGAGCTCCCCCCCGAACACCCCTACGCGGCGGAGCTCTTCCGGGAGGGCGACGCGCGTCTTCGGGGTCGCGACCCCGGGCGGCCAGCGGGACCGTGGGGACGTGCCGGCGAAGTGGCCGCCCTCGCCGCGGTGGTGACCGTGGGTGTGGCGGCGGTGATGGGAGCAGGAGGACCGGAAGCCGTCCGGGCCGCGTGGACATCGCCGGCGCCGACTCTGGGCCCCTCCGGATCCGAGGTCGGGTTCGCCGGGGACGAGGGCGCGGCAGCCCACGCCCTCTCCCGTCTGGGTCTGCGGGTGACGCCTCCCGCGTACACCGGGCTGGATGCTTTCGACCTCCCGGTGGAAGGGGGGGTCCAGGCCCTCGCGGGTAGTCGTGTGGAACTTCACGGGGGCATGCCTGCCTCGATGGACGGAGCGGAGCTGCCCCAGGTCACTCTCCTGGAGGAGGGAAGCTCCCATCTCCTCGAAGTGATGTCGAGCGATGGAGGGTGGTCGGTGGACCGGATCCTGGCCGAGGGCGATCGGGGGCTCCTCCTCACCGCCACCGCCGGAAACGCTGTCCGGGAGCGGGTCGTTCCCATCGAGATCCTCCTCGACGCCCCCCCCACCGTGACCCTTCTGGAGCCGGAGCGGGACCTCGTTTTGGCCACCGGCACCGGCGAGGTGACCTTCCGGGCGCTCGCCGACGACTCCCACGGTATCGACTCCTTTCGGCTGAGCTGGGTCCATACCCGGGGCTCGGGGGAGTCCTTCGACTTCCGGGAGGGTGCGGTGGACTGGTCGCAGGTGGAGCGGACCGGCTCCGAGTTGGAGGGAACCGTGACCCTCCGCCTGGAGGAGCTGGGGCTCGGGCCGGGTGACGTCCTCCACCTGCGCGCCCTGGCCACGGACGGGAACGAGGTCACGGGCCCCGGCACCGGCGTCTCCGGAACCCGCCAGATCCGGGTCATTCGCGAGGGCGACGAGATGCTGGTGGATGCCCTCATCGGGTTCCCCGTCGAGGCGGAGCAGGACCCCGTCCTCTCGCAGCGGATGATCCTCCTCCTCACGGAGGACCTCCTCGCACGGGCCCCGACCCTGGCAAACGAGGAGCTCCAGCGGGAGGCCGTGGGGCTTGCCAACGAGCAGGCGCGGCTCCGCATCGAGGTGGGCGAGCAGGTCTTCTCCCGGGCCACCGGGGCCATGGAGCCCATTGCCGACTACCTGGGGGGCGGGGAGCACACGCACGGAGACGAGCTCGGGGGAGTCGACGGGCACGCGTTGGATGTCCACGCCGACGACGACGCGGGCGCGACTGCCGTGCAAGGCTCCACCTACGGGGTGGCTGCCATCTTCGATCCGTCGGTGGCGGAGCGGGAGCACGAGCAGGAGGCACAGGCCGCCCTGGCCCGCGCCACCACCTTTCAGGACGAAGCGGGCACGCAGGTGGGAAACTACTCCCTGGGAGACGTCACCCGGATGCCCACCGGGTTCGGGGTCGTGGACGATCTCGGCCACCAGCATGACGGCGATCCCATCCTCTCGGTGAACGAACCCCTCCTCTCCATCTACAACCATATGTGGGAGTCGGAGCGCCACCTCCGCCTCACCGAGCCCGACGCCTCGGTGCCGTACCAGGAAGATGCGCTGGCGGAACTGCAGGAGCTGCGGGACGGGAACCGGGTCTTCGCCCGCGGGAGGGTCAGCGCGCCCCCCGTGGACGTGGTCGAGGTCCGGGGCACGGGAGAGGTGGACGACGCTGCTCCCACTTCCCGGGACCCGGGCACGCCCCTCCCCGGTCCGGGTCGATGGATCGCCGAGCTGGAACGCCTCCTCGCTGAGCCGGGGCCGGACCCCGCCGGGGCCCTGACTCGACTCGCAGTAGGGCTCCTGGGGGATCGAGCCGCAGACTCCGAAGTGGGTTCGCTGGTGGCCAGAGCGGCCGGCCGCGCCCAGGACGGGGAGGCGGACCAGTCCCGCGAGCTCCTCCTCGAAGCATTGGGGCGTCTGGATCCGAGTCCATCCCGTAGCGCTTCCGCACCGACGTTCCAGGCCCCGGCGAGCGCCCTCGCCGCCTGGGCGCCCCGAGGGGACGAGCCCGCACCCAATGTCTCCGACGTCGCCGAGCCCCGCCCGTTCGTCTTCGCCACCCTGCGGTACGAGTCGGGAAACTGGGACTCTGCACCCCTCGTGCCGCAAAACCTCATCCACTCGCTGGCGCAGTATACGGAGCTCCCCGTGAAGCCGGAGGGAGTCGTGGTGGACCTCTCCTCCCGCGACATTTTCGCCCACCCCGTTCTCTACCTGACCGGCCACCTTCCGGTGCGGTTTTCCGACGCGGAGGCCCGCAACCTGAAGGACTACGTGGAGCGGGGCGGGTTCGTCCTCATGGACGACCACAACCACGACCTCGATGGCGCCTTCCACCAGACGGCCACCGCCGAGCTGGCACGCATCTTCGGGGAGGACGCACTGGCGCCTCTTCCGAACGACCACGAGCTCTACCGGGCCTTCTTCCACTTCGAAGAGGGTCCCCCCTCCACGAGCCACGAGTTCTCGGGCTGGGGCGATGGTCTCGTCCACCCGGAGCTCCACGCCGTCATGGTGGACGGGCGCATCGGCATACTCTATTCGAACAAGGACTACTCGTCGGAGTGGAGCTACCACGCCGTGAACAAGCGTTTCCTCGCCGTGGACAACACCCGTTTCGGCGTGAACATCCTCCTCTACGCACTGACCCGCTGAGTGCCCGTCGAACGCCTTCTCCGGGCGGGAGCCGTCCTCCTCCTTGCGCTCCTCTTCCTCACCGGCCTCCCCCGGGGGGAACGGATCCCCGAGGGGGCGCTACGACTCCCGGGAGTGCTGCAGGTGGAGGCCCACGATCCCGACCTCCAGTGGCCGGCTCTCCTCCGGCACGCGGCGGAGGCCCCCCTGGCCGCCTCGGTCTCCGGAGACCCTCCTCCCATGCGGCTTACCGCCCCGCGCCGCCTGCGCGCCGGACGGCCGGCCGCCCTGGGCATCCGGGCCAACGTCCCGCTCGAACTCGGCCTCACCGCTCCCACCGGGGTGGAGGAACGCCTGGAACTCGGCTCGGGCGAGGAGGGCGCCTTCCTCCTCCGCCCCAGGGAGGCCGGCTGGGCCACCTGGACCCTCGCGACGCCGGAACTCGGAGAGATCGATTGGACGGGATTCGTCGCAGAGGCGCGCGCCCTTCGAATCCTCGCCCTCTCCGGCCCCCCCGCCCCGGAATCGCGGATGGCGATCCGGGCTCTCGAGGAGGCGGGGGAGGAGGTGGAGGCCTGGATCCACCTGGGTCGCGATCTCTGGGTAGGACGGGAAGGTGGCCCGCTCCCCACCGATCCCGACGCGTGGGCCGCCTTCGACGTGGTCCTCCTCTTCCCCGGGCTCGAGCTCGCCACCGACGCCGCCGAGGCCCTCCACCTGGCGGTGCGCGAGAGGGGCCTCGGTCTGGTCCTGGCGGGAACCGCCGGGGGGAATGGGGTCCTTGCCCGGGCTGCCCTCTCCGCCGTGGGCCGCGATCCATCCCGGGCGGCGGAGCTCTGGGACGCCCCCCGCCCAATCCGCGCAGACTCCCTGGAGTGGACGCTGCCTCCCGTGGTGTCGCCGCTTTCCGGCCTGGAGCTGACCACCCCGCTCCGCCCCCTCCTGGAGGGAGCCTCCACCACCCCGGTCTCGCTCGGGGTGCTGGGGCGCGGCCGGATCGCCGCCCTCTCCCTCACCGGGACCTGGCAGTGGCGGATGGAGGAGGGGCGGGACGAGGAGCATCGCGCCTTCTGGAAGAGCCTCGCGGAGTGGCTCTCGGATGGCCTCCGGGACGACCCCGACCTCGAGCCGCTGGGCGCCGACGTGCGGGCGGGCAACCTCTTGCACGTCCGGTGGACTTCGCGGGGAGAGGAGGACGCGGACGAATCCCGGCCCCTCCTGCGAACGCTCTCCGACGTTGGCGACGCACCCGAGGGGGTGGGTCGGCTGCCTGCGCCCCGCCCCTCGCCGGTGGGTCGGACCACTTTCGGCACCCGGGCTGCCCTCGAACCAGGCGCGGTGGCGTTCCTCCCCGTGGACTCCCTTGGAGAGCCACTCTCCCCGGGGATCGGGATCGCGGTGTCTTCCCCCGGTGCGCTCGCCCTCGACCCGGAAGGCCGTGTGGCCAGACTCGCGGCCCGTTCCCCGGCGTGGGCAGCTCGGGGAGGGGTTCGGGACGAGCTGGGGGACCGATGGAGCGACCCCACCCTCCTCTTCGGGATCCTTCTCGCCCTCTTTGCCACGGGGTGGATCCTGAGGCGGCGCACCGGTCGATCCTGATCTCGCGATCTTGCCCTGAATCCGCCCTCGGCTCACATTGAGCCGTCGCAGTCCCACCCATATGACAACGACCCCCAGGAGCACTCGACCGATGGCGGAAAGCCGATTCCTGTCCGAAGCAGAGGCCCGCGAGATCACGGCGAAGGTTCTCGAGTTGTCCCAGGCCGACCACTGCCGGGCCAACCTCAGCAGCGCCATGGACGGCAACACGCGCTTCGCCCAGAACCAGATGAGTACTTCGGGCGACATCTCGAATACCAGCCTTACCGTCACCAGCGTCTTCGGCCGGCAGATCGCCTCCTCCACCACCAACCGCTTCGACGACGAGTCTCTGGAGCGGGTCGTACGGACCTCCGAGGAGTTGGCCCGCCTCGCCCCCGAGGACCCCGAGTACCTGGGCGAGCTGGGCCCCCAGGACTACCCCGATGGCAACTCCTTCTACGAGTCCACCGCGGAGTTGGAGCCGGAAGAGCGGGCTCGCTCCATCGCCCGCGTCACAGAGCAGGCGGTGGCGGAGGATCTCATCTCCACCGGGTTCCTGGTCCATCGCTCGGGGGCGAGCTCCGTCGCCACCTCGGAGGGCCTCTTCGCCTACGGCGTCGATTCCCGGGTGAACTTCACCACCACCGTGCGCACCCCCGACGGGACCGGCTCGGGGTGGGCGGGCACCAGCGTGAACGACTGGGACGACCTCGACACGGGCGCGCTCGGAAGCATCGCCGTCCAGAAGGCCATCCAGAGCCGCGAGCCCCGCGACGTGGAGCCCGGCCGCTGGACCGTGGTCATGGAGCCCACCGCCGTGGGGAACATGGTCAACCTCATGATGAACCAGCTGGGCGCGCGAGCGGCGGACGAGGGGCGCTCCTTCTTCTCCGCCCCCGGGGGAGGAAACAAGATCGGGCAGCAGTTCGTGGACCAGCGGGTCACCATTCACTCCGACCCGGAGGATCCACGCATCTACTCCACCCCGTTCAATGGCGAGGGGCTCCCGAATCGGCGCACCGTCTGGGTGGAGGATGGGGTGCTCCAGCAGCTCAACTACGACCGGTACTGGGCGGAGGAGCAGGGGCGGGAGCCCACCGGGTTCCCCTCCGGATGGTACATGGCCGGGGGGAGTGACACCCTCGAGGAGATGATCGCCTCCACCGAGCGGGGCCTCCTCCTCACCCGGTTCTGGTACATCCGCGGGGTGGACCCACGCACGATCCTCTACACCGGGCTCACCCGGGACGGGACCTTCCTCATCGAGAACGGTCAGATCACCCATCCGGTCAAGAATCTCCGGTGGAACGAGACCCCCATCTTCATGTTGAACAACGTGGAGATGATCGGCGAACCGGTGCGGATCTCCTCGGGCGAGTCCTCGGGGCTCACGAATGCGGTGGTCGTCCCCCCGCTGAAGGTGCGCGACTTCGCATTCACCTCCACCTCCGACGCCATCTGATCGGGAAGGGTACGAGGAGAGGCCTCGGCGGGCGCGGCTCCGCATTCACCGGGTCCTTACGGCTTTCTTACACATCCCGGGCCGTTTACGCGTAGCACCCACCCGGCCCGGAGATTATTCTTTCGGGGAAGCTCGCACGCCCCCCTCTTGCCCGCCCGCTCGTGTCCCCCACCCCGCGCCATCCCGGGTACAAACCGATCTTCCGTCGTCGTCCGTCTGGAACGACGGCGGTCATGGGGCTCATCGTGCTCACGATCGGGCTGGCCGGGTGGCTCGGCTACCAGGCCCTCACAGCAGCGGCATCGCATCGCCGCGTGGCCGAGGCGGTCCTGCACGACTACGCCGGAATCGCGGCAACGGAGTTCGCCCGGGTCAGCCGGACGAACCTCCACGATGTGCTGGACGAAACGTTCTCGCCCGTCGCCCGTCGCCTCCGCGGGCGGGGAAGCCCTCCCGCGGAGGCCGTCCGCTGGGAGTTGGACGACGCCATGCGCGACCAGGGGTGCCGTTGCCCCGCGTTCCGCGACCCGACTGCGGTATTCCGTTTCGAGCTCCCCTCCGGCGAAACCGAGTTCGACCCGGACACGCTCGGCCTCTCTGTCCGCGGGGCGATCCTCCGGACGGCAACGTCCGTCAGCGAGCGCCCCGGGCAGGCCCGACGAGGCATCGCGCTCGTTCCCCCGTCCGATCCCACTGGTCCGCCTCTCGCCCTCGGCTACATGCTCGTCGACGACGCCGAGGGCAGCCCCGAGTCGATCTACGGGTTCGTCGTGGAGGTCGAGGCCCTTGGCGAGCTCTTCCAACTCTGGTATGAGCGCCAGACACTCCTCCCGCCCCCGATCGCCGGCGGTCAGCCGAACGACTCCCTCCTTTTCGTAACGGTGTCCGAGCCAGGGGGCCATCCCCTCTTCACCTCGCCGGTCGCCTTCTCCACAGGCCCCACGGCGAGCGCTCCTCTCGGAGCCTATCTCCCGGACGTGGAGGTGCGCGCCTCGTTGCGCCCTGAGGCCGCGGCCCAACTCGTAATCGGAGGCCTGCCGGGGTCGAAGCTGCCCTTCCTCCTCACCCTGCTCCTCCTGACCCTCGGCATCGGCGTGGCAGCGGCGGTCCAGTTGCGCCGAGAACAGCAGTTCCAGAGGATTCGGGCGGACTTCGTCTCGGGCGTCTCGCATGAGCTCAGGACGCCCCTGGCGCAGATCCGGATGTTCGCCGAGCTGCAAGAGGCCGGCCGGCTGGTCACCGAGGAGGACCGGGCCCGGGCCACCAGCATCATCCACAGGGAGTCGCGCCGACTCACCCATCTCGTGGAGAACATCCTCCAGTTCTCCCGGCTTCGCAGATCCGACCAGAGCAGACTTCCCGTCGAACGAATGGACCTGGCGGAGGCGCTCACGGACGGCATGGAGGCGATGCGCCCGCTCTTCGTTCAACGCGGTGACCGGTTGGTCGTGGAACGAGAGCCGGGCCTCGAGGTCGTCACGAATCGGCACGCGGTCACCCGGATTCTCGTCAACCTGCTGGACAACGCCTTCAAGTACGGCCCGGCAGGACAGTCCGTTGTGGTATCCGTCTCCCGATCCGGAGAGTCTGCCCGGCTCATGGTTTCCGACCAGGGGCCCGGCGTCCCGGCCGAGGAGAGAGAGAGAATCTGGCAGCCGTATCGGCGACTTGATCGGGATGCCGGATCCGCGACGCCGGGCACGGGAATCGGGCTTGCCGTCGTGAGGGGTCTGGCCAGCGGGCTCGGTGCGCGCACCTGGGTGGAGGCCGTCCCTGGGGGTGGCGCGCGTTTCGTCGTGGAGTTCGACCTGGCGTCTCCGACCGACGGCGACACCGCCGAGACCGTTCTGACCTCGGACCTCCAATGGCAACCATCCTGATCGTGGAGGACAACGCGGACCTGGCCTTCGGCCTTCGCCGCACGCTCGAGTTCGAGGGGTACGCGGTCTCCGTGGCCGAGGATGGCGCGACCGGACTGGAAGAGGCCGCCGCTGCCGACCTCGTGGTACTGGATCTCATGCTGCCGGACATGGATGGGTTCAGCGTCCTCCGGGAGGTCCGACGGCGGGGCTCGCAGGTTCCGGTACTCGTGCTGACCGCCCGGGGGGACGAGTCGGATGTGGTGCTCGGCTTCGCCAGCGGAGCGGACGACTATGTGACGAAGCCGTTCAGCACCCTCGAGCTGATGGCACGGGTGCGAGCCCTCCTCCGGCGCGGCCCGCAGGGGCCCAATCAGGAGGAAGCGGCCGATGCGATCATCACCTTCGGCGAGGTCGAGGTGAACCTCAGGACGCGGACCGTGCAGCGATCGGGTGACCCGGTGCAGCTCACGCCGAAGGAGTTCGACCTGCTCACGGCGCTGCTGAGGCGGGAGGGAGCCGTCGCTTCGCGAGCCGACCTCCTGGCCGAGGTCTGGCAGTACTCGAACACGGACGTGATGACCCGTACCGTGGACATCCACGTTTCGGAGCTGCGCCGGAAGCTCGAGAGCGATCCCGCCAATCCCACCCACCTCATCACCGTTCGGAAGGCCGGATATCGACTCGAGCGCTGACCGCCGCCGTTTGAAGGTGTGCACCTTCAACGGAACGCCGCTCTGAAGCCGCGCTCGATCTGGAGGTGGAGGAAATCGAATTCTACGGCGATATGGTCGACCTGATCGACGATGCCGCAGATGACTTCTACGATCTCTTCGAGGAGACGTTCGAACGGATCTGGGCCGAGCCGTCCGCAACGTGGTCGAGTTGCAGGAGAGGGCGCTGAACATGCAGGAGAACCTGGAACGGGCCCAGAGAATCGCGGAGGAAAGCTTCTCCCGATACCAGACAGGAACCATCGGAATCCTGGACCTCCTCCAGGCGCTGCGTCGGGAGGTGGATACGGTGAACACCTTCCTCGACGCGTTCCTGGGGTGGAGGCAATCCCTCCAGCGCCTGCAGGACCTGACCTACTACGACTTCGAGGCCGACCTCCCGGTGCTCGACAGGTTCGACATCGACGTGGAGGCAGCGATGGAGAACGGAGGTACGACGGGAATTCGGTAGGGGTCGTAGCGGTTGCTGGGCGCTTTTATCCCGGATATGTTGGGTAGCATTCCGCTTGGCGCCCATCCGCCGGGACAAGCAGTCGGCCCTCTCCACACGCACGGACCCTCCCGATGCGCCACCGCCTCCTCGGGGCGAGTCTCGTCTCGTCGCTCCTCCTCCTCACATCCTGCGGAGGAAGCGACTCCACCGGGCCCGATCCCCGCGCGGTGGCGCAGGTCGAGATTTCGGCGGGCAGCTCCACGACCATCCCCTTGGAAGGCACGCTCCAGCTCCAGGCGGTGCTGCTGAATTCGGAGGGTCAACCGGTCCAGGGCGAGACGGTCACCTGGAGCAGCCAGGACGCAGGGGTGGCATCGGTCTCTCCTTCGGGCCTCGTGACCGGAACCGGGGTGGGTACCACACAAATTACCGGCTCCGGAGGAGGACGGAGTGGCCAGCTCTTCGTCACCGTCTTCGACCCAAACCCTCCCGACGCCCCCATGGGACTCCAGGCCACAGTGGTCTCGGACACCCGGGTCGATCTGAGTTGGAGCAGCGGCTCCCCGAATACGGGGGAGTTCCGCATCGAGCGGGCCTCCGGGCCGGGCTTCTCCCAGATTGCAGTGGTGGAGGCGGGGACCGTCGCCTACACCGACGATGCACTCGACCCCGAGGGGCTCTATCGCTACCGGGTCCGGGCATGTAACGAAAACGGATGCTCCGACTACACGGCCGGAGCTGAAGTCTCGACCTGGGCCACCCTCGTGGTCGTCACCGACGCGCTTCCCGCGGCCACCATCGGGGTTGGATACGGCGTGTCTCTCGCGGCCTCAGGAGGGGACGGCAACGTGGCCTGGAGCCTGGCCGCCGGCGCCCTTCCTCCGGGACTCTCGCTCTCGCCCGACGGCGAGCTGACCGGGACGCCCACCGAAGAGGGGACGTTCGACTTCACCGTGCAGGTCCAGGGAGCCGGGCAGACGGTGGAGCGAGAGTTGGTCATCGACGTGAGCGTCCAGATCCTGGCTCCGGTGGTGGCCACCCTTTCCCTCCCCCATGGGATGCTGGGGGCGGCGTACGCCTTCCAGCTCGGAGCGACCCGGGGCGATGGGAGTTATGCCTGGACGCTCGCCTCGGGCGCCCTCCCCGCCGGCCTCTCCCTGGCCGGAAACGGCACCATCGAGGGCACGCCGAGCGCCGTCGGAAGCTCCACATTCACCGTGGAGGTGGAAAGCGCCGGCCTCACGGGCCAGGCGGAGCTCTCCCTCGTGGTCGCGCCCGCTCCCGTGGAGATCCTCACGGAGAGCCTCCCGGACGGCGCCGTGGGCACCGCCTATTCCACCACTCTGGAAGCGGTGGGCGGAGACGGAGTGAGCTATGCATGGTCGCTGGCGGCAGGCGCCCTCCCCGACGGGCTCTCCCTCGACGCGACCACCGGCGAGCTCTCGGGCACTCCCGCGGAAGCTGGGACGTTCGCCTTCACCATCGAAGCCGCAAGCGGGGGCCTCATGGACCAGCGCCAGTTGACGCTGGAGGTAGCGACGACGCCCGTGAGCATCACCACGACCTCCCTTCCCGACGGCGTCGTGAACGAGGCATATGCGGCGACCGTCGCCGCCACGGGGGGAGATGGGGTGAACTACGAGTGGGAGGTCACCGAGGGCGACCTGCCCCCGGGGCTCACCCTGGGTACCGCCACCGGGGAGATTTCCGGGACCCCTTCCACCTCCGGTACGTGGACCTTCACGGTGGAGGTCGCCAGCGGGGGCACGACGGACACCCGCGAGCTCTCCATCGAGGTGACCGGGCCTCCTCCGGTCTCGATCGAGAACTGGTACCTCCCGGTGGCCTTCTCCGGTAGCTCGTATGTCTACGACATCGAGGCCTCGGGGGGGACCGGATCCAGCTACAACTTCACGGTGGTGGAGGGAGCCCTCCCCCCAGGGATCTCGCTCGCGTCGGAAACGGGGACGCTCTCCGGGACTTCCACGGCCACCGGCACCCACTTCTTCGCGGTCCGGGTGGAAGGTGTAGGGAGCACGGCCATGCGGAGGTTCGCCCTCACGGTCTCCACCATCGGCCCAGGCGGGTACAACATCGCGATCCTGAACGCCAGCGGGGAGATACCGCCCGCCGACCTCCGGGTTGCGCTGGACGATGCCGTGGCCCGGTGGGAGGAGGTGATCCTGACGGATTTCCCGCCTTTCACCATGCCTGGGGCCCTCCCTTCGACCTTTTGCCAGGGGCACGGCGAAAAGCTCCAGGAGGGGGAAGTCATCGAGGACCTGGTCATCCTCCTCGACGCCGCCTCCATCGACGGGCCGGGCGGCACCCTCGCCCGGGCGGGGCCGTGCGGGTACTACGTGGGCAACCCCGGCCTCTTCCGGGCGGGCTCCCTCCGGGTGGACATCGACGACATGGGCAACTTCGACGCCGGACAATTCCTCGGACTCATGATCCACGAGATCGGGCACGTGCTGGGGTTCGGGACGCTCTGGGAGTTCGATGGGCGGGAGCTCCTCGTGGACGAAGGCGGGACCGATCCCCGCTTCGTGGGGGAGGCGGCGGTGGCGGCCTATCTGGACATGGGCGGGCCCGACGACGACATCCCGGTGGAGAACACGGGCGGCTCGGGAACGAGGGACTCCCACTGGAGGCAGTCGGACTTCCAGAACGAAGTCATGACGGGCTTCATCTCCCCGGCCGGGGTCGACATGCCGTTGAGCATCATCAGCATCCAGTCGGTGGCGGACCTGGGATTCACGGTGAACACCGCGGCAGCCGACCCCTACGCGCTTCCTTCCACGGCCTCGGCTCCCGCGGCGAGCGCCGGCACGCTCCTCCAGGGGTCGATCCCCATCCACGACGATGTCGTGATCGAGCCCTTCCTGCGCATCTTCCCCGACGGCTCGATCCGCCTCGTGGATCCGCGGAGATGAGGCCTGCCAGGACGCCCCCGACTCCGCGCGCACTCCTCGCCTTCCTCGTCCTCGGGCCCGTCCTCGTTGCCTGCGCTTCGGGGAGCTCCGCGCGGGAGGAGATCGGGGCCCTCTCCGGCTGCTACCGGTTCGAGCAGCCGACCGGGGACCTTCAGCTCGAACTTCCCTGGGGCCTGGAGCTGCTGGACGAGCCCCTGGAAGGATGGCCCGGGCTCCCGGAGGCCTTCCGGGCCCGAAGCTGGCTGACATCGGTAGAGCCGGCGGATCACCCCTTCGGCTACTGGATGCCGGCGGAAGGGGACTCCATCCGGACGGGACACCCGGGAGGCGGGGGATTCGACGTGGTCCTCACCGGACCCGACGACGAAGGCGACCTCTCCGGGCACGGCAGGCCGGTGGGGGACGCCCTGAGTCCCGGAGATACCGGCGAGTTACCGGAATCCGCCCGCGTCACCGCGCGCCGCATCACCTGTCCTGGGAGTTGAGAGCCTACACGTCCCGCGCGGTGTTGATGACGGTGATGTCCCGGTGCCGGGTCGCCGGACAGCCGTGCGTCACAGCGTTGGACTGGGCGGGCTGACCCTTGGCGTCCCCCACCGTCCCGTACATGAAGTAGGTGCTCTCCCCCCCGCAGAGATCCATGGCGTTCCAGAACTCCGGGGTCCGGATCTGGTACGCCACGTCCTTCAACATCCCCACGACCCGACCGTCGCGGATTTCCCGGAAGGTCTGGCCGCCGTACTGGGAGTTGTAGCGCTGCTGGTCGATGGAGAAGGAGCCGCGACCGTCGATGATGATCCCACGGTCCACTCCGTCGATGAGCTCGTCCAGCGTCACGTCGCGATCGGGATAGGGCTCCAGGTTGATGTTCGGCATCCGCTGGAACTGCACGTCGGCCCAGGAAGTGGCATATGAATTCCCGTGCGAGCGCACCTCCCTCCCCTGGCTCCGGTACCAGTCCTCCAGCCAGAGCGCCTGCTCCCGCGTGGTCTGGAGATCGTTCAAGATACCGTCCTTCACGATGTTGTAGCTCTGAGGCGCGACGCCCTCGTCGTCCCACCCCACCGTGGCCAGCGCCCCGGGGGTCGATCGCTCCCCCACGATGTTCATGAACTCGGGCCCGTATTGGAACTGGCCCAGGTAATCTTCGATGGGAGAGATGAAGGAGGTCCCGGCATAGTTCGCCTCGAACCCCCTGATCCGGTCCAGCTCCGTGGGGTGCGCAATGGTCTCGTGGAGGGTGAGGCCCAGGTGTGCCGGGAGGAGGATGAGATCGTAGATCCCCGGCTCCACCGACCGTGCGGAAAGCTTCTCCACCGCCTCCTCGGCGAACATGGGGGCCAGCCCCACCATGTCCGAATCCAGAACGTGCTCCCACCCCAGCGCCAGCGGGGGGATGTCCGTGGAATTGCGGGACTGGAAGTCGGAGCCGTCGTCGGAGACCGCCGTAACGCTCATGGTGGGGTACGACTGGTAGACGAGCTGGTCGGTCACCGTCCCCTCCGAGTTGGCGTAGAACTTCTCTTCGCTCAGGAACCGGAGGTTCGAAGTGACGATCCGTACCCCGGCGACGGCCAGAGCCGCTTCGTTCGCGGCGAAGAGGAGATCCACCTTCTCCTCGATGGGGATCTCGAAGGGGTCGATCCGGATGGGGCTCCGCCAGACCCCCTCAGGCTCCACCGGAGCCGGAGCGAGGCGTACGGGCTCCCGCTGGGCCGCGCGGTTGGCCCGCGCCTGGGCCACCGCCTGCCGCGCGATCCGCTCCACTTCCTCGGCCGTGACGGTCCCGCTCGCCGCGAACCCCCACGTCCCGTCCACCAGCACCCGGACCCCGAACCCCGCGGTCACGTTGTCCGAGAGGCCGGTCACCCGCCGATCCCGGGTGGAAAGCCCCTGGGAGCGGTTGGTGTTGATACGCACGTCCGCCCAGTTTGCTCCCGCTATCCGGGCGGTATCCAGCGCCCGCATGGCGAGATCGCGAGGCTCCACTGGAATGGGGCCATGGGCCGCAGGAGTGAGAATCCCGTGCAGCGACTCGGGGCGACCGAGGACGAGGAGCCCGGCGGCGGTCACAGCCGAGTGCTGAAGAAAGTCGCGTCGTTTCATGGCCCAGGGGAGGTGAGGAGACAGGTGCGGGGGGAGCGGGAGGCCGCCGTCGGATGGCCCCTAGCCATTCTAGAAGGCTCCCGAGAGGCCGACAAGCCAGTGCCGGGTCCATGCCGCTGCCCACCGCAGGCGGGCGATCACGTCGCGGCGGGCCCGGATCCCTTTTGCCCTGGAGTCGAGGAACGCCCCACTCTCTGTCGGGCCAAAGCGGCCCCACCACGCGCGACCGCGCCCCTCGAACCCGTAGGCATCGATCGGGATAGCGTTTGGAGGCACTCCCACATCCACGAGGCCCAGCGACAGATCCAGAACGTCGTACCACGCGAGGGTCGTGCCCGCGATGCCGGCGGGGAAGGTCCAGGAGCGGGGAACGTCCGAGATCAGGCAGCGGTCCTCCACCGGTCCTTTGGCGCGAACCAGGACGTTCGTGGCATACAGGGTCTGACAGCAGAAGCCGCTCTCGTGCATCTTCCGCACCAGCTTGAAGAGGTGGGGAAGGATGTCGGTTCCGCCGCCGTCGAGGAGGTAGTCGCGGAGCTGCAGTGCGCCGTGGACCTCCTCGGTCAGGAGAACCTCGTGATGCCCGTGTGCCTCCGAGTATCCGCTCCTCCACGCGAACGGAGGCGTACAGGGGATCCCATGCCGAACCAGGTGCAAGAGGCGGCGGTGCTCACGTTCGACTCGAAACCGGAATACCCGGGAGCGCAGCACGGACAGCAGGCCGCGCCGTCGATACATCTTCGCGACCAGCCGCCGGCCGCGCGGGTCCGTCATGCGCCACACCCAGGTGCCTTCTTCCCGCTTGATGAAGGCCGAGGCAGGAGGTGAGAGGTCCACCTCGATCCCCGGAGGAACCATCAACGCTTGACGAGTAGGGCGTATCGGTGCCCTGAGAATGCTCTTGAAAGGGGGGGCTGAGCCACCAGCTCGGCCCCGTGTTCAGCCGCGAGCTCCCGGACCCTTGCGACCGTCATCGTCATCTTGGGCGGCTGACCGTCAAAAGGACGTCGGGCCCGTCGGATCCAGTTCTTGATGGAGTAATGATCAAAAAAGCTCATCACGACGAACCGACGCGCCACCCGGAGAAGCTCTGCCAGAAGCCGTTCCCGCTCCACGGCGGTCGGCAGGTGGTGACAGAGTCGACAGCAAACCACCCCGTCGACGCCCTCGTCTTGAAACGGGATGTGAAAGCCGGAGGCCGTCATCCAGACCCGGTCTGGCGGGCCATCATACTTCTGACTCGCGTAGAGGAGCTGCCCCAGACCGATATCCGCCTCCACGAGAACGTTGGTATGCCGTGCGAGCTGTTCGCTGAGCCGTCCACCCCCACTGGGAAGGTCGAGGAGGGTCTGCGACCGGGGCTGGCTTGCCAGATGCCGCTCGAGCAGGGTGAATTCCCGCCGGGTGCTCCAGCGCTTCGTGGCCTGGTCGCGGTAGGCCTCGTTGTAGAGGCGTGCGGCCTCGAGGTCCTGATACGCCTCCTGGTACTCGGCGCTGGTCTCGGAGGGACGCTCCCCCGCCCAGGTCTCCGTGGTCCCCTGGATCGCAAGTAGGGGAATGCCCTCGTGCATCGGGAAAGTGTGTGTGCCGCCCGCGCAGGCGAACACGTCACCTTCCCGGCTCAACTCGGCCCTGCATACGGGACAGCACATCAGCGGGAGGATCTGCGCGAGCGGCCCATCGGCGTCCGATTGCGGTCGCTCGGGGTGAGCGGAGGGTTGCGGTCGAGGCTTCGTCAAAGGCTCAGTCCTCCAGGGTGCATTGGGAAGAGAGGGTTCCGGGCTCGCCGACACGCGGTCTGCCAGGAGCACGATCCGGGAAACAATATACGTTCCAGGGCCGCGAACGCACCCGGCAAGTTGCCCACCCCAGGGGCGAGGTCTAGTATGGGCCCGACAATCGCACGATCCTTATGGGAGGACTCCCCGGAGGGGAGCGCCCCGTCGATAGCAGACGTGCAACTTCATTTCCGCCGAACCGGAGGTCCCATGACCTGCCATTTCACCAACCTCGCACCACGCACTGCTCGGCGCTTCGCTTTCCTGCCGGCACTCCTGCTGACAGGCCTTGTCCTCCTGCCGGGAGGGGCGCACGCACAGCAGGGAACCGGTGCTCTGGACCCCGACTACGCCGATGATCCGCCCGCCATTTCGACCCTGGTCGACTTTGCGCGGGGAGAGAGCGAGCTCCGTGTCACCGTGAACCGGTACCTCGAGGACCGCGCCGCGATCCTGCGGCGCTACGAGGTGGAGTACAGCCCGGTACGTCACGCGCGGCTGCGCCAGTTCTACAACGATTGGCAGAACGCCCTGCAGGCCACGAGCTTCGACGACCTGAGCCAGGAAGGGCAGATCGACTACATCCTCCTCCGCAACCGGATCACCTTCGAGCTCCAGATGCTGGACCTGGACGAGGAACGCTGGGCGGAGATGGCGGCCCTCCTCCCCTTCTCCGACGAGCTGCGCCTCCTCCAGGAGACGCGGTTCGACCGGCAGCGGCTGGACCCGCGGGAGACGGCCGGCACCCTCGACCGGGTCGCAGGCGAAATCGAGGCTCTGACCGAGGAACTCCGGGAAGAGGCTCGCGCCGCGGGCGGGGTCGCCGATCGCCCCGGGATCAGCAACACCGCCGCGAACCGGGCGGCCGGGTACGTGAACCACCTCCAGGACGTCCTCGCGGACTGGAACCAGTTCTACGATGGCTATGACCCCATGTATTCCTGGTGGAACCGGGTGCCGTACGAGCGCCTTCAGGAGGCCCTCGGAGAGTACCATGACGCCCTCTTTCTCCACCTGGTGGGAATCACACCGGGCGATCCGGGCCCCATCGTGGGTGACCCGGTCGGAGCCGAGGGGCTGCAGGCGCACCTCGATGTGGAGATGATCCCCTACAGCGCCCAGGAGCTCATCGAGATCGGGTGGCGCGAGTTCGACTGGATCGTCGAACGGTTCGTCGAGGTGTCCAACGAAATGGGATTCGGGGACGACTGGCAGGCCGCCCTGGAACACGTGAAGACCCTCGCCCCACCGCCGGGTGAGAAGCCGTGGGCGATCTTCGAGATTGCGGAGTACTCCGAGGCCTTCATCCACGACATGGACAACATCACCATCCCGCCCCTGGCCGAAGAGGTGTGGCGGCTCGCCATGCAGACCCCAGAGCGGCAGCTCCAGAACCCCTTCTTCTCGGGGGGCGAGGTGACGCGGGTCTCCTACCCCGTGGACTGGATGGCGCACCAGGACAAGCTGATGAGCATGCGGGGGAACACTCCGTCGTTCAACTTCGCCACCGTGCACCACGAGCTCATCCCGGGGCACCATCTGCAGGGCTTCATGTCGGACCGGTTCAATCCGCACCGCGGATCCCTCAACCGGACTCCCTTCTGGGGTGAGGGCTGGGCGCTCTACTGGGAGCTCATCCTCTGGGACGCCGACTTTCCGCGCTCCAACGCGGACGAGATCGGGATGCTCTTCTGGCGCCTGCACCGCGCCGCCCGCATCATCTTCTCTCTGAACTTCCAACTCGGCGAGTGGACTCCCCAGGAGGCAGTGGACTTCCTGGTGGAAGAAGTCGGCCACGAGCGGGCGAACGCGGAGGCCGAGGTCCGTCGCTCCGCGGCGGCCGTCCCCCTCTACCAGATCGCCTACAAGATCGGGGGACTGCAGTTCAGGGCGCTCCGCGAGGAACTGGTGGACTCCGGCCAGATGACGGCCACGGAGTTCCACGACGCGGTGCTCCAGGGCGGGCGCATGCCGGTGGAGATGGTCAGGGCAAGGCTCACGGGCCACCCCCTCACCAGGGACTATGAGACCCAGTGGCGCTGGGAGGACAACTAGACGGCTTCCAGCCTCCTGAGTACCCGCTATCGGGTCCCGGCCCCCGTTCCGAGCTCCGGAGTGGGGGCCGGTCCCTCACCCAGGCTCCAACGATCAAGGTTCTGATGCGCCGTCGTCTCCTCGTCACCCGGCTCCTTCTCCTGGGAATGGCGCCGCTCTTTCTCGTCTCCCAGGGGCCCTACGCCGAAGGGTATTTCCTGGACACATTCCTCACGGCGGCCGGATTCATCCTGCTCCTCGTCGCCGCCACCGGACGGGTCTGGGCCTCCCTCTACCTCTCGGGTCGAAAGAACTCCCAGCTGGTTACGGAAGGGCCGTACTCGCTGGTGCGGAACCCACTCTACCTCTTCAGCTTCGTCGGATTCCTGGGGGCGGGACTCGTCTTCGAATCTGTCACCCTCGCCCTCCTCCTGGCTGGAATCTTCGCCGTAGGCCACTGGCCGACCATGCTACGAGAGGAGGGAGATCTCCGCGAGATCTTCGGCGAGGCCTATGAGGCGTATGCGCGGCAGGTTCCCCGGTTCATCCCCCGATTCGGTCCAGTCCGGCGGCCGGCCCAGGTGCTGGTGAACACCAGGGCGTTCTCCCGGGCCATGAGGGAGGCGAGCCTCATCCCGATGGTCTTCGTGGTGGCCCATTTTCTGGAGTGGGCGAAGGTCGTGGAGCTGGTTCCGGTCCTCCTCGTCCTACCGTAGAAGGCCGTCGAGGCAGCGACTCAACTCCCCAGGAGGAACCCCAGCGCCAGGAGGCCGCCGTACCACGCCACCGCCCTCGCGGTCTCCCCGAGGGCCGGGTTCAACTGGCGGGGCTCGCGAAACCGGAGGACCCGTGCGACCGGACGAAAGGCGTATCCCACCCCCAGTAGGGCCAGGAGGACCCAGGGTGTCCAGCCGTGCCAGGCCACCCCGAAGGCGGGCACCCCAGCCGCCACAGCCAGGAGGAGGAGGTACTGCCCCTGGCTTCCCCGCGCTCCGATCCGGACCGCCAGGGTGTGCTTCCCCGCGGCCCGGTCCGTCTCCAGGTCGCGGAGGTTGTTCACGACCAGGATGGCGGTCACGAGGGCCCCCACTCCGGCCCCCGCAGTGAGGAGTTCCGGCTCGAAGGCCAGCGCCTGGACCCAGTAGGTGCCGGCCACCGCCACCAGACCGAAGAAGACGAAGACGAAGAGGTCCCCGAGCCCGTGGTAGGCCAGGGGAAAGGGCCCGCCGGTGTAGGTGACGGCACAGAGGAGGGAGGCGAGGCCGATGAGGAGGATCACGACCCCACCCACCCATACCAGATAGAGCCCCACCAGGGTGGCCAGGAGGAGGGTCACGACGGTCCCCGCCAGCACGGCCTCCGGCGAGAGGATCCCCGCCTGCACGACCCGCGTGGGACCGACCCGGTCCTCGGTATCGCTCCCCTTCCGGAAATCGAAGTAGTCGTTCGCCAGGTTCGTGGCGATCTGGATGAGGAGGGCGCCCGCCATGGCGGCGAGGGCTGGCAGCGTGGCGGCCGTCCCGTGGGACATCGCCATCGCCGTGCCCACCACCACCGGGGCCGCCGCAGCTGGAAGGGTGCGGGGACGGATCGCCATGAGCCAGGCGGTCATCCCCGAACGGCTCACCACGGGAGCCAGGGATACTTCCGGAAGTCAGGTTTCTCCTTGTTCAGAAAGGCCCGCTTCGCCTCCTGGGCCTGCTCGGTCATGTAGAAGAGGAGGGTGGCATTCCCCGCGAGCTCCTGCAGCCCCGCCTGTCCGTCCACCGCCGCATTGAAGGAGCTCTTCAGGAGGCGGATGGCGAGGGGTGACTTGTCCAGGATCTCCTGAGCCCACTTCCACCCCTCCTCTTCGAGCTGCCCCACCGGCACCACGGCGTTCACGAGCCCCATGGCCTCGGCCTCTTCCGCCCCGTACTGCCGGCAGAGGTACCAGATCTCCCGGGCCTTCTTCTGGCCGACGATGCTGGCCAGGTAGGAGGCGCCGAAGCCCCCGTCGAAGCTCCCGACCTTGGGCCCGGTCTGCCCGAACACCGCGTTGTCCGCCGCGATGGTGAGGTCGCAGATCACGTGGAGAACATGCCCGCCCCCGATCGCGTACCCCGCCACCAGGGCGATCACGGGTTTCGGCATGCTCCGGATGTAGCGCTGCAACTCCAGGACGTTGAGTCGCGGGAGGCCGTCGCCCCCGACGTACCCCTCGTCGCCGCGCACCCGCTGGTCCCCCCCCGAGCAGAAGGCGTACTTCCCGTCCTCCGCCGGGCCGTTCCCAGTGAGGAGGACCACACCCACCGAGGGATCCTCGCCGGCGTCCTTGAACGCCTCCTGCAGCTCCAGGAGGGTCTCGGGGCGGAAGGCATTCCGCACCTCGGGCCGGTCGAAGGCGATCCGCGCGACGCCCTCATGCTTGTGGTATGTGATGTCTTCGTAGCGCTTCACTTCCTGCCAGTCGGGTTTCGTCATCGTGGGTGCCGTCGGGTTCGGTGTCTGGTTCAAGCGAGGGACGCGCGGGCGGCCTCGGTCAGGCGCCGGATGGCCTCTCCCCGGAGCCGGAAGCTCTGGTCCCGGTCGGTTCGGAGCTCGAGAATCCGGCTCCCCCCGGAGCCCGCCGTGCGGTCCAGCGCCCAGGCGAGGGCGTCGTCCAGGGTCGCGGACGATTCACGTAGGTCTGCGCATCGGTAGGGAAGGTCGTGCAAGGCGGCCAGGTGCGACAGGTCGCGGCCGTGGGGTGTGGCGAAGTACCGCGTGAACTCCGGCTCGTACTCCCGGACCGGAAGATGGTGGAAGATCCCGCCCCCGTCGTTGTTCACCACCACGAGGAGTACGTCCACCCCCTGTTCCCGGAGGAGGGAAAGTCCCGTCTGGTCGTGGAGGAAGGCGAGGTCGCCCACCACCGCCACGACTCTCGCACCGGACCCGAACGAGGCCCCAGCCGCGGTGGAGTTGATTCCGTCTATCCCGCTCGCCCCCCGGTTCCCGAGCACGGTGAGCGCGCCGTCCCGGTGGGGCACGAAGGCATCCACCTCCCGGATGGGCATGGAACCAGACGCGAAAAGGAGATCCCCGGCGGGGACCCCCCTCACGATTCGCCCCACTATCTCGCCCTCACCGATCGCCGGAGCGTCCCCCTGGGAGTCGTTGTGGGCATCCCCCTCTGCCACGAGCCGCCGCAGCTCTCCCTCCAGGGTGGACCAGACCCTCGCCCACTCCGGGTCCGGCGAGGCGAGGCATGCAGGAAGCGCCTCCAACAGGAGGCGGACATCCGAAACCACCATCTCCGAGGCGGTCGCGAGGTGATCCTTCCAGCGGCCGCCCTCGTGGACGACGACCTGCGGCACTTCCGCGAGCTCGCCCAGCCACCCCAGGAGGCGGGCCGAGGTCGGGGCTGCTCCGAACCGGATCACCAGGTCCGGTCGGAGACCGCGGGTCACCTCGGCAGTTCGGAGGGCGAGATCGTACGTCCCGACGACGTGTCTCTCCGCCGCCGCCTCGAGGTCCCCGTCGAGCGGGGGAAACCGCGCCCCCGACAGGGCATCCGCCAGGAGGGGGATTCGGTGCTGGCCCGCGAAGGCACGGAGGGCGCCCCCGGCCTCCCCACGGTCCGGTAGGGGTCCGGCGACCAGGAGGGGCCGCTGCGCCCCCCGGATCCTCTGGGTGAGCGCGGCCACCGCATCCACCGGGGGAGCGGCGCGCCGGGGGTGGATGCGTACGAGAGGCTCTCCCGAAGCACGGCCCTCCAGGGCGAAGGGGTGCTCGGTCAGGTGGAGGGAGATGTCCCCCTCCACCCGCGTGGGTTCCAGGGGCTTCCGGAAAGGGACGTTCAAGTGAACGGGCCCCGCCGGCGCGCCCAAAGCCTCCGCCACGGCCCGGCACGCCACCTGCCTGAGGTGCAGAAGGCCCTCCGGCGTCGGGTCGGGAACGAGCTCAGCCTCGAATCGGGGATACGCGCCGAAAATGCCGGGCTGGACGATGGCCTGGTTCGCATCGGCCCCCCTGAGATGGGGAGGGCGGTCGGCGGTGAGTAGAAGAAGGGGCGCTTCGGATTGGGCGGCCTCCACCACGGATGGAAGGAGGTTCGCCACCGCCGTCCCCGAGGTCGTGACCACCGCGGCCGGCCGGCCGGTGGCCTTCCCGATTCCCAGGGCAAAGAACCCGGCCGACCGCTCGTCCAGGTGGGGGACCACCCGGAGCGCGGGATGAGCCGCCACGGCCAGGACCAGGGGCGTGGAGCGGGACCCGGGACACACCACGACTTCGCGAACGCCGGCCCGGGCGATCTCTTCGACCAGCACCGTGGCCCAGAGCTCGTTCCGGTTTCGCGCGCCGCTCCGCGCGTCCGTCATGTCGCGTCGCCGGGGGCCGGGCCGGTGGCGGAGGGAGTCGCCGATGCGGCCTCCAGCGCCCGGAGCGCAGGATCGAACTTGAGCCGGGTCTCCCGCCACTCGGAGTCGGGCACGGAGCCCGACACGACCCCCGCGCCCGCGAAAAGCCTCCAGCTGCGGTCCATCCCGACCGCCGACCGGAGCGCCGGAACGAAATGGCCGTCCCCGGCTGGATCGAACCACCCCACCGGCCCCGCATACCACCCCCGGTCGAAGGGCTCAGCGTCGCGGATCAGCGCGAGCGCCGCCTCGCGCGGCCGCCCACACACGGCGGGGGTCGGATGCAGCACCTCCACGAGGGAGAGGACGTCCTCCTCCCCCCTCAGCCGGCCGCGGAGCACGGTCTCCAGGTGCTGTATCCGAGCCAGCGGGAGGACCCGGGGCTCTTCCTCCACCCGAAGTCCCTCGAGGCGCGGGGCGAGGATCTCGGCCATCTCTTCCGCCGTAAGGCGATGCTCCTCCCGGTCCTTCCCGCTCCTGAGGAGGTACTTCGCCAGAGTAGCGTCCTCCTCCGGATCGCCCCCCCGGCGCACCGACCCCGCCACAGCGGTGGCAGAGAACGCATCTCCCTGGACGCGCGCCAACGTCTCGGGTGCCGCACCCAGGAGGATCCGGCCCGGACGGGGCTCGAAGTAGAAGACGTGGGTGTCCGGGTTCTCCTCGCGGAGACACCGGAGTGCCCGGATGGAGTCGACCGGATCGGGAAAGTCCACGTCGAGGATCCGCGCCAGCACCGCCTTGCGAACCTCTCCGGCCTCCACGGCCCGCAGCACCTTCCGCACCGCTCGCTCCCACTCGTCCCGGTCGGGACGCTCGACGCCCCGCCCCACCCCTGACACGTCGCCCGCGCACGGAAGGGCCTCCGACGGGGAAACCTTCGAAAGGAAGGTGACGAAGCGGTCCGCCTCCTCGTCCAGCACGTGCCCCTTGTCACCGTCCACCCCCTGCACGATCAGGCGAAGGCGGCCTCCGTCGCCCTCCAGGAGAATGCGGGGCAGGACGAACCCGGCAGAAGGGAAGCCCTCCCAGCGCTCACCCCTCGCCGGTCGACCCAGGAAGGAAAACCCGCCGAAGAATCGGGGTCGGTCCTCCGCCGGCACATCCGCCCAGCCCGCCTTGCGGGTGTCCAGGACCGATGACGACCGCCTCCTCACCTCGGCGAATCGTCCCCCCTCCGGTCCCGCGGAGGGCACCTCGATCCGGGCGAGGGCACCGCCCCACGCCGCCCACCGGTCTCCCCGACCCCAGAAGCCGCGGGGTCCACCTTCAAGCGCCCGCAGGAAGGCGGTCGGGCCAGCGGCGGTCAACTCACGTACCCGGCGAGCGAGCCGGAAACGCGAAGAGACCGGTGTCGAAAGCGGATGCATGCCGGAAGGAGACCGCCGTGCCTGGGCTGAGAAGAAAAGGAGCACATGGGACCGGACCGTGCGTTCGCGCCCGGGCGGATGCTCCGCGGACTCCGGAATATAGTGCAGGGGCGACGCACACCAAGGAAGTGCTCGGCGAGAGGGATGTCGAAGGATTGAACGGTGGGGACTCCCCTTCTACATTGCCGGCGGCGTTCATCGCCGCAGGGCCCGGCGCTACGCCCTTCTCCAGGTTGAGCGCTGACGGCGTTGAACCCCACTCAAGGGAGCCCTTGTGATCGACCAGCCATTGCTTCATGACCTGGGGATGATCCTTCTGGTCGCGACAGGGGTCACGCTGCTGGCGCGGACGGTGCAGATTCCCTCGATCATCGCGTACATCCTCGCGGGCCTGCTGCTTGGACCCGTCCTCGGTGTGGTGGAAATCAGCCACACGATGGAGCTCATCGCCGAGGTCGGGATCATCCTTCTCCTGTTCCTGGTCGGCCTGGAACTCTCGCTGGACAAGATTCGGGAGGTCGGAAAGGTCGCGTTTGGCGCGGGCCTCTCGCAGGTGGCGATCACGGGCGCCGGGATCGCACTCATCGCCTGGATGTTCGGACTGTCGCCCGGGGACATCCTGTTCCTGGGCATCGCCCTCACCTTCTCATCGACCGTGGTGGTGGTGAAGCTCCTGGACGAGCTCAGGGCACTGGATCACCGCCACGGCCGTATCGCGGTTGGGATCCTCCTGGTCCAAGATCTGGTGGTCGTGATCGTCCTGACCTTCGTCGCCGGCATGAGTGGGGACGAGGAAATGGCAGCTGCCACGCTGTTGCGCGATCTCTCCCTGGCTTTTGGCGGAATGGCGGTACTCCTCGTCTCCGCTACCCTCCTCGCGTGGAAAGCTCTGCCCCCGCTCTTCGACTGGATGGCGAAGTCTCAGGAGGGCCTCCTGGCCTGGAGCCTGGCGTGGTGCTTCCTGCTGGTGCTCGGGTCGGAGCTCCTGGGCCTGTCTCTCGAACTGGGCGCTTTCATTGCCGGGGTCGCACTCGCTCAACTGCCGTACAACCACGACCTGCGACGACGGGTTCATCCCCTGATGAACTTCTTCGTGGCCATCTTCTTCGTGACGCTGGGTGTGCAGATGGAGATGGCCGAGGCCATCTCGGCGTGGCCTCTCGTACTTACCCTCGTCGTCGCCACTCTCCTCCTGAAGCCTCCCTTGGTGGCCTGGCTCGTCAGACTCCACTCTCAACCCCCCCGGGTGGCCCTTCGAGCCGGCCTCACCCTGGGACAGACGTCGGAGTTCTCCTTCATCCTTGCCGCGTTGGCGCTCGGGAACGGCCTGATCGACCAGGCACTCCTCTCGATCGTGGGCGCAGTGGGCCTTCTGACAATGGGTTTCTCCTCGATCTCGATACTCCGAGGGGACGCCCTCGTGAATTGGTTCGACCGACGGGGGTTCATCCCCCTGCTGACGGGAGCCAGATCCGAGGGGATTTCCCTGGACGAAGGCGCGGAGGAGCACGGTCCCCGGGAGGGGCATGTGATCGTGGTGGGAATGAATTCCCTCGGACGCCGGATCGTCGAGTTCCTGCAGAAAAGCGGGGAAGATGTTCTCGCCGTCGACACGGATCCCGCCAAGCTCGCGGGGCTCCCCTGCTCGACCCTCCTCGGGAATGCTGAATACCTCTCCGTGATGGAGGAGGCCGGGGTCCAGAATGCCCAGCTTCTGGTTTCCGCTCTCCACATCGAGGATGTGAACCGACTCCTCGCGTATCGAGGGTTTCGATGGGGAATTCCGACGGTCATCCATGCCTACGATGAGAACGTGGAGAGAGAGCTCCAGGGACTCGACGTGGCGCACCTCCTGAACTCGAGGGGAGCGGGGGTGGACAGGATGACGGAGGAACTCGCCAGGCACGGAGTATTCGGCCGATGATCGGGCTCACCTTTCTCCTCCTCGCTGCTGCGGTGGGCTATGGGGCGTCTCGCTGGACGGGCCTCCCCGCGATCCCGTTGCTCATCGCAGGCGGCGTGGGAGCGTCGACTCTCATTGCCCTGGAGATGTCGTTCCTGGGGGACGTGCTCACCCTGGGAGTCATCGTCCTCGTGTTCGTGGCTGGAATCGAACTCAATCCCGCGCGGCTTCGCGGACGGGGCTGGGCCGCCCTGAGGGTAGGCCTCTTCCAGTTCCTCGCTCTGGGCTCCCTGGGGCTCGCCTGCACCTTCCTCCTCGGATTCGACCTTCAGGCAGCTGCCTACCTCGCTCTCGCGCTCAGCGCCTCATCCACACTCGTCGTCGTCAAGCTGCTGCAAGAGCGGCAGATGCTGTTCGAGCCGGTCGGGCGCCTGCTGACCGGGGTGCTCCTGCTTCAGGACCTGCTGATCATCCTGCTGATCCCGGTCGTTAATCGCCTTCCCGAAGGCTGGGGTGCGATCGCCGAGGGGGTCCTGGCAACGTTCGCGCTCATGGCCCTGACGGGCGTCCTGGTGCGCTGGGTCACCCCGCGCGTGCTGGAGCGGTTCGACTTCGACGAAGAGTCGTTGCTCCTCATAACCCTCTCGGTGCTCTTCGGCTTCCTCGGAATCGCGAACCTGCTCGGCATTCCCCTCGTATCCGGCGCCTTCCTTGCAGGAGTCGTCCTCTCCGGCTTCCCGGCGGCTGCGCTCGTACGTGGCCAGCTGAATTCGATGGGGGATTTCTTCCACGCGCTCTTCTTCACCGCTCTTGGGGCTTTCCTCCCACTTCCGACCATGGGCGAGGTGGGCCTCGCGCTGGCGTTGCTTCTGTTGGTGGTCGTCGTAACACCTCCATTGGTCGCGTTCGTCGCGGAGCGTTCGGGGTTCTCTGCCCGGGCGGCGGTGCTGAGCGGGTTGCTCCTGTCACAGACCAGTGAGTTTTCACTCGTCGTGGCGCTCCAGGGAGTTCTGGTGGGGCACCTGGACTCCAGCCCGTTCACCGTCATCACCCTCGTCACGGTGGCCACGATGATCCTGACGCCCTTTCTCGCCTCGGACCGGGTGGTCTGGAAGCTCCTGGCCCGACACCCCCTCAGGCGGAGTCCGGAACTCCATCGCCGACCGGACGGGCACATTCTGCTCCTGGGGTGTGGACGCCACGGCCAGGCCCTCCTCGAAGCCCTCATCGTCACTCGAGAAGACCTCGTTGTCGTGGATGACGACCCGGCCGTGGTGGACCGCCTTCGGGATGCAGGAGTGACCGCCCTGCGTGGAGACATTTCCGATACCGACCTTCTTCGGGCGGTGGGCGCAGATCGGGCCCGAGTGGTCATTTCGACGATCCGCAGGATAGAGGACAACGCACCCCTCCTGGACCTCGCGAGGGACGTGTTCGTTATGGTGCGCGGCTTCAACCTCGAGGATGGCCGGTGGATCAGCGAACGCGGAGGACAGCCGGTGTTGTACAGCGAGGCGGCTGCCCATGACTTCCGGGATTGGTACGAACACGAATGGCAAGCGGATGCGCGGGAATAGGCTGCATGGGAGGGAACAACCCGCTGGCCCCTACTGTACCCACCACGCAGTCGCATCCACAAACCCGAGCGAAGAGCCTCGCGGCTCCTTGCGGTCCGTGCCATAGGAGATCAGTTGATGACTTCAAGAATCCACCTCAGTAGCCTATCCCGGGGGATCGGGGCGGTTCTGGCCCTCTCCGTCCTGTGCGCCGCCCCGGTGTCTGCGCAGCAGTTCCAGCAGCAGCTTCAGCAGCAGGTTCCCGATTCCGTCCAGGAGCTCATGGCGGAGTTCCAGGAGAAGCAGGTCCGTCTGCAGGGCATTCAGCAGGAGGCCCTGGAAGGGAGCGAGGAGTTGCAGGAGCGGGAGGCAGAACTCGAGGAGTGGATCGAGTCGGAAATGCGGGCGATCGAACCGGACATGGACAGCCTGAGCGGTCGGCTGGAGGCCATGGAGGCCGAAGCCCAGGCCACCCAGGACCAGGAGCGTCTACAGGAGATCATGGCCGAGGCACAGGGCACGGTGAGTCGCCTCCAGACCGCCCAGATGCAGGTCCTCGAGAGGGAGGACGTACAGAAGGAGCTGGAGCAATACCAGAACGCCCTCCTGGATGAGATGAAGTCGCTCGACCCCGAGGTGGACCAGTTGGTCGAGCGCCTCGAGGAGCTCGCCATGGTCCTCCAGTCGATGCAGGGACCTGGGGGACCAGGCGGCCCCAGGTAATCCAGCTCAGAGGAGGGGCGACAGGAGTCTGGTCGTCCCGTCCCGGAGGCGGAGGTGGATGGGACGCCCGTCCACCTCCGCCCGGGTCACCTCCCTCGCCCCGGCCGCCCTGCGGTCCACGGCTCGCTCAAGCTCCGCCACGAAGCCGCCGTCGTACGACTCCACGTTGAACTCAAAGTTGAGCTGGAGGCTCCGCGGGTCCCAGTTGGCCGACCCGATCATCCCCCAGGCCCCGTCCACCGTCATCATCTTGGAGTGATCGAAGGGCGCCCCGGTCAAGAAGATCCTGACATCCTTCTCCAGGACCACCGGCCAGTAGGCCTGTGAGGCCCATTGGACCAGGGTCAGATTGGGCTTCTCGGGTAGGAAGAGCTCCACTTCGACCCCTCGCATCGCTGCAACCCCCAGGGCATCCACCAGGCGCTCGTCGGGGATGAAGTAGGGCGTGACGATTCGCACCCTCCGGTCGGCGACGGCCAGGGCACCCAGCAGGAGCGTCAGGATCTGCTCAAAGTCCACGTCGGGGCCGTCGGGGATCCCCCGGGCAATCATCTTCCCCACCGGATCGAGCTCCGGGAACCACCCCTCCCCCCTCAGCTTCTCCCCTGTCGTGGTGAGCCAGTCCTCCGCGAAGGTGCGCTGCATGGACTGAACGATGGGTCCCTCGAGCCGGGTGTGGATGTCCCGCACCGGGTGCTCCGGAGCCTCCTTCACCATGTGGCCCTGGCGGAGATTCATTCCCCCCGTGAACCCCACGCGACCGTCGGTCACGAGGATCTTGCGATGGTTGCGCAGGTTGAAGTAGGGCATGCGCCACGGAAGGAGCTCCGGATGGAACAGAGCCACCCGGACCCCCCGCTCCGCCAGGAGCTGGTTCATTCGCGGCTGAGAGTACCGCACCCCGACCGCATCGATGAGGACCCGCACCTCGACCCCGCGCCCCACCGCGCCCGATAGCGCCTCCAGGAAGCGGCGCCCCGTCGGATCCACGTCGAAGATGTAGGTGCAGAGCGAGACCGATCGCTCCGCGCCCTCGATGGCTTCCAGCATGGCCGGGACGGCCTCGTCCCCGTTCTCGAGGAGGGTCGCGTCATTGCCTCCCACGAGCGGCTGCCCCCCGATCCGAGTCCCCAGTCGCGCCAGGGCAACCAGGTGCCGATCGTCCGGTCCGAGCGCCTCTTCCAGCTCCTCTATCGAGAAAGGGGGCACTGGTTCCGCGATGCCGTCGTCCCGATCTTCCTTCCGGATTGCCACGGCCCGTCGGTGGATCCGATTGATCCCGAGGACCAGGTAGCTCAGCACCCCCAACAGGGGCGCGAGCCAGACGAGCCCCATCCAGGCGACGGCGGCCGACGAGTTGCGCTTCGTCAGGACGATGTGGACCGCCGCCACCGCCGGGGCCAGGACCGCCAGCGCGGCCACGATCAGGGTCCACAACTCGGGCATGTGCTCTCGGGGTGTGAGGAGGGCGGAGATCGGGATGCCTCCGAAACGATGGCCTCCAACGGCCCGCGAAGCCAGCCCGGGGGGTGGACTTCCCTCCACGTAACTGGAATTCTTCCAGAGCTTCGGCCGCGCGCTACTTCGCGTTTCCCTGCCTTCCACCTTCAGTCCACGGCCCCATGCCCCCTCGTCCCGCGTTCCATCTCGCGACCCTTGCCGCTCTCACCATCCTCCTCCCCACCCCCGGGATCGGGCAGGTAATTCTGAACACCGAGCGGTTTCAGATCGATGAGGTCGACGGCATCCATGTCGGTGTGGATGCTTCGCTCTCCGGGCAGCGGGGCAACACCGAGCTTTTCGACGTCTCCAGCTCCGGAATCGTGGGCATCCTGACCTCCCGTCACTGGATCCGCACCATTTTCGGGGGACGCTACCTCGCACAGGAGGGGAAAGAGGCGATCCTGGACCGGCAGTTCGTCCAGCTTCGCTACTCCTACCTCCTCTCCCCCAAGCTTCGCACCTTCCACTTCGTCCAGGTGCAGTCCAACGAGACCCTCCTTCTGCGCAACCGTTGGCTGGTGGGAACGGGCGTCCGCTATTCGCTCGTCGAGACCGAAAGAACCCGCTTCGCCCTGGGAACCGGGATGATGGGCGAGTGGGAACGCCTCGATCCGGCGAAGGTGGGAGCCGACGATCCCACCTCCCTGGACGCGTGGCGACTGGCGAACCTCGGCGTCCTGATCCGCGATTTCGACTCGGGGGCGCGACTAGTGAACATCCTCTACGTCCAGCCCGACGTCGAGGACCTGGGTGATGTGCGGATCCTCCTGGACGCAGGGCTGAGCGTACCGGTGACCGAGTGGGTCCGAACCAACCTCTCACTGGAGTGGCGCCACGACACCCGCCCCGTCTCGACCCTGGAGAGCGACGACCTCATCTTCGGGATGGGCCTGGGCATCAGCTTCAATTGAGCGCCCGCAGGGAGGCCGAAGCCGCCTGCCCTATGGCCTCGACGAGTCCTCCCACATGGTCGGGCCCACCTTCCTCGCCCAGAAAGGGATCCATGACCGTGGCGCGGAGCACGACCAGCCCCTCCTTGCCGCTCTCCCGCCATTCCTCCACCGACCCGACTGCGAGCCGATCCAGGATCGGGTCCACCGCCCCGTCGTACATGGGGGTCTGGAAGCGGGTGCGGGTGAGTACGTAGTCCGGCCGTGCCTCCGGGTCCCCGTAGCTCATCCGCGCGTAGATCCCCTCGTTCAGGGCATTCAAATCCCGCAGGTTCGCGATGCGATCGTGGGTGAGGACGAAGCAGACGATGTTCAGATCGGACGGGGGGAGGCGGACGACCCGGAACCCGCCGGCGACCTCCTCGCCCAGAGCGCGGTGGAGCCGCCTCGCCCCCACCACCGTCCGCTCCACCAGGTACCCGTACCCCCTCTCGTCCAGGGGGAGGACGCGGTGCGAGAGCCAGACGGCGGCGGCGGCGGCCCCCGGCTTGGAGCCCTCGAAGACGAATCGGCCCAGGAAGAGGTCCTCCGCTGAGGTCATCCCCTGCGTGGGGAGGAGGTAGGGAGGATCCACCGCGACGAGCTCCCGGGCCCTCCGGTCGCGGAAGAGGATCGCCCCCGCCGGATAGGGGACGTACCCGAGCTTGTGCGGATCGATGGTGACCGAGTCCGCCCGGGCGAGGGCCTCCATGGCGCTGAGCCAGTCAGCGGACGGCCATCCCCCTTCCTCCAGCGATGCCTCTCCGGGAGAAAGCTCCAGAGAAGCGTGGATCTCCTCGCGGGTCCGGCGGCCTCCGTCCGCGTTCCAGGTCACGGCAGCGGCATACCCCCCGTAGCACGCGTCGGAGTGGAGGTGGAAGGTCACCCCGAGCTCCCTGCGTGCCCGCTCTCGCACCTCCAGGACCCGGTCCAGCCGGTCGATGGCGCTTTCTTCTGTGGTGCCGCATACCGAGACACACGCCAGGATCGGGACGTCGCGGGCGGTCAACCGCTGGATCTCCTCCCAGAGGGCGTCGGGATCCATGCGAAAGTGGTCGTCCACCGGAACGAAGAGGAGCTGCCGGGAACCGACCCCCAGGGCCCGGGCGATCTTCTCCCAGGAATAGTGCGCCGTGGCCGCGACCAGGATGACCGCCGGCGGGAGGGGATCTCCGAAGGACTCCGTGAGGCGCCGACCATACTCCTGGTATCCCAGGGACTGGAGCGAATGCCGGGAGAGCGCCTCGTGGACCTTCGAACGGGGCGCCGCCTTCCAGAGGGCCTCCCAGAGGTCGAGGGCAGCGGCGGGCCGGATATTCACCAGCTCCCGGAGGCCCAGCGAAGCGATGGGGACGCGGCTCCCGTCGGCTACCTCCACCTCCGGGGCGATCTCCAGGTCGGCGGCGGCGCCCCTGGCGGCGATGGGGAGGTAGATCACGTTCCGTGCCACCCAGAGCGCCTCGAAATTGGCCACCGTCCCCCCCGACGTGAGGTGCCCCCACGAGCGCCTGGGATCGTATCCGATCATCCCCGCGAGCTGCTCCCCTACCTCGAGCTCCAGCCGGGTGGTCACCGGTGAGGCTTCGATGGAGACGTTGTTCGGATTCACGAGCATGGCGGCGAAGTAGCCCACCAGGGACGCCATGGTCTGCTCGTGGACCATGTGTCCCTGGTATCGACCCGAGAAGAAGGGCGCACCCCGCTTCAACTCGGAAAGGAGCCCCATGAACTCCTGTGTGAGGGTGGCCACTGCATCCAGGTAGCCCTCCCTGCGTTTTTCCGTCTCCCGGATGGTGAATCCGTCCTCCGGGTGGTAGTTCCGCCGCCAGAAGACGTGGTCCCTCAACGCCTCGGTGAGGAGACGCTCCAGTAGCTCGGCGTTCTCCCCCTTCGGACCGAGGAACCAGGCGCGTAGTGCTTCCCTGCGGGCGGTCTCGTTCATGGGAGGGACGATTGGAGGTGGAGGGGGTCGGCGCGAATGGGAACCCACAGGCTCCAAGGCACGTAAAACAATGGTAGGGAGTCGGGAGGCGCCAGGGAAAGCCGCTGGCCCGCCGCGCTCCCCTCCACTCGTTCTCGCAGGAGTCGCCATGCCCCGGCCCAGGTCCGTTCCGACCCTGAAGCTGCTCGCCCCCGTGCTGGGGGCCGCGCTGAGCATGGCTCTGGTGCCGGGCGTAGCGCTGGTCCCCGGCGCCGGCCCCTCCACGACGCTGGCGGCACAGGCCGCGGCATCCGACGGGCGCGACTTCCTCTTCGACCGGCCCAGCTTCTCCTTCACCGCCCGGATGGGCGCCTTCCTGCCGCGGGCGGAGAGCCAGTTCCACGACTTCGTGTTCGATCTCTTCACCGTGGAGAGGGGCGACCTGCAGAGCTTCACCGGCGGCATCGAGGCCGGGATCTGGCTCTCCGATCGGACCGAGGCGATCCTCTCGATCGACGGGGCGTCCGTCACCCGGCCATCCACGTACTACGAGGAGGACTGGATGGAAGAGACGGCCGAAGGGCTCGTCCCCATCCACCAGACGACCCGCATCGTTCAGGGGCCGACCCTGAGCCTCGGCGCCCGATTCTTCCCCCTCCAACGAGGGGAAAACCTGGCCCGGTTCGTCTGGGCCCCCCATCGGGTGGCGCCTTTCGTGAGCGGAGGGGTCGGAGGTACGGGATACCGGATCGAGCAGTGGGGGGATTGGGTCGCCGAACCCACCGATCCCGAGGCCGAGGACGCCGAGATCTTCACCGCCGACTACTACTCGGAGGGCGCGGGCTTCATCAAGTTCGTGGGTGCGGGGGTGGACCTCCAGCTCAGGACGCGCCTGGCCCTCACGGTGGAGGGTCGGTATTTTTGGGGTCAGGCCCAGCTCTCCGACGACTTTTCCAACTTCATGCCGCTCGACCTGTCCGGCCTCCGCCTCACCGGCGGACTGTCGTTCCGGTACTGAGCACCGACGAGGAGACTTCCATGAGGACCGCATACCGCAGCCGAGCCGCTTCGCTCGTCGCCTGCCTCCCCGTGCTCCTGCTCCTCGCCTTGCCCGCTTCCGCAACGAACGCGCCGGGGGAAAGGGAGGGGGGGGATGCCGGCTGGCTCGCCTGGTATGGGTGCTGGATGGCTCAGGACGGGTTCGACGAGGAGGAGCCCCTCTTCGTCTGTTTCAACCCCCTGGCCGGTGAGGACGGCGTCGAAGTCCAGACCTGGATCGGAAGTGAGGTAGCGGGTGTCGAAATCATCCGGGCCGACGGCTCGGCGGCCGCCATCGCGGAAGGCGGCTGCGCCGGAGATCGCACCGCCAGCTTCTCAGAAGATGGTTCACGGGTGTTCATCCGGTCCCTGATGGAATGCGGAGAGGGCGTCACCCGATCTACCTCCGGCGTGATGGCCATGCTCCCCGACGGACCCAGGTGGATCGAGATCCACGGGGTCTCCTCGGGCGGCCAGGAGCCCGTCCTGGGCGTGCAGACCTTCGTTCCCGCTCCCCGCTCGAGCCTGGCCGCGCACGGAATCGAGATCCCTGCCGAGGACCGGTCCCTCGCCATCCAGACCGCCCGCGCCTCGACGGCGCGGCCGCTGGACGCGGCCGGCGTGGCCGAGCTCGTGGACGAGGTAGGGGCGGGGGTGACGCGAGCGCTCGTGGCCGAAGCGGGCAACCCTTTCCATCTGGACACCCGCACGGTCCGTAATCTGAGAGACCGCGGGGTGCCGCCCGACGTCATCGACGTGATGGTGGCCGTGACCTATCCGGACCGCTTCGAGGTGGCCGGCGCTTCCCACGCAGCTGCCCTCATGCCGACCATGGCGTCGGGGGCGGGCGCGCAGCGCACCGCCGCCCCATCCTGGGGAAGGCGGCCCGGCCCGCGGGCCGGAGTCTACGGCTCGTTCGGATATCCTTACTACTACTCGTCGCGATCGGCCTGGGGCTATGACCCCTGGCTCGGTGGCTTGTGGCGGTCCCCCCGGATGATCATCGTACAGCCGGTGGTGCGGGATCGACGGGGAAGCGTAGACCCTACCACGGGCTACCAGCCGAATCGCCCCTCCAGCCGCACCGCCACGACGCGGAGCGGGAACCCCTCCTCGGGGGCATCCGCGGCCACCCGGACGATTCCCAACCGGGTCGGCGAGACGCGGCGCACCAGCGGGTCGTCCCGGGACGCGGCGCAGTCGGGCCGGTCGGGGCAGTCCGGATCGTCCACCGGCCGTACGGCGACCCGGGGCGGGGGCGGGGGCAACTGATCCGTCCCGGATGCCGGAATTGATTCCGGACCCCCTCGGCAAGACTTTCCCGGTGTCCGGCAGACCGGGGTAGGGACGAACCCCGAAGGTTCACCGGTTCCGCACCCGCCTCCCCCGGGGAAGCCCCTCTCCTCCCTGCGATCCGGCGCGTCTTCCGGGTGCCTGCGCAGGACCGGCCCACCGGATTCACCAGTGTGGCACCCATGTTGCCCTCTGTAGTGGGTAGAGGCCATCCCGCCCCATTTGAGGCGGCTGCTCTCTACGACGACCTCGGCCCGAGCCCGGACGGCTCGGGTTGGCGTTCCACCAGACTCGAATACGGAGGAGAGAAGCGATGAAGCGCTTTCCTGCACGCTGGCCCACGGGGATGACTGCCGCCACCGGCGCCCTCGTCCTCTTCGCCGGGTGTGCCACGGTGTCCCCGGATGAGATGGAAACCGAATTGGACCGGGTCCGCGCGGAGCTCCGGACGGAGATCCGCGAGGGCGATCAGGCGGTCGACGAGCGGCTCTCCACCCGCATCTCGAACGTCGAGGAAAGCGTCGAGACGCGACTGAGCGCCCTCGAAGGGGAGTTGGATCGCCTTCGCGGGGAGTTCGACGTGACGGTCGAGCGCCTCGAGAGCGCCGTTCGGTTCAACGCCCCAATCCACTTTGCCTTCGACGACGCGACCGTGCGCGTAGAAGACCAGGAGGTCCTGGAGCGGTTTGCAAGCGTCGTTGGCGAGTATTACCAGGGCGCGGTGATCACCGTCGAGGGGTTCACGGACCCGTCGGGCTCCCCCGACTACAACCGTCGACTGGGCATGGAGCGAGCGGAGTCGGTAAGGGATTTCCTCGCATCCCGTGGGCTCTCCGCCGATCAGCTCCGGGCCGTGAGCCACGGTGAAGATGCCGATCGCCAGGTCGTCCCGGGTGCACAGGGCCCCGGAGGCGATGGATGGCAGAATCGCCGGGTGGCCATGGTCATCGATTTCCGTCCCGATCGTCCGGCGACCTCGCCCATCACGGCCCAGGCGGACCCCCGCTGAGATTCGGCCGGGATATCAGGGTGAAAACCTCCGCGGGGCTTCGACGATCGTCGTCGAGGCCCCGCGATCCATTGTGTTTCCCGCCTCGTCCTCCACGCCAGTCGATTGCGAAGGCACGCGTCTCGCTGGCATAATGCCACAGGGTGACGGGGTTCCCATCTGCCCCCTCAGCGCTCCTCTTGTCCCCGGGTTCGCCGTCGATGTCGGAAAGCTCCGCTCGCATCCTGGTCGTCGATGATGACCCCACCTTCCGCAACGTGCTCGAGATGCGGCTTCAGGGATGGGGCTACCATGTGAAGGTCGCCGCCAACGCCGACACGGGAAGCCGGATCGCGGAGGGATGGGATCCCGACCTCGTCCTTTCGGACGTCGTGATGCCGGAGACGTCGGGGATCCAGCTCCTGGAGCGACTCCGAAAGGATCGCCCAGGGCGGCCCGTCATCCTCCTGACGGCCCACGGCAGCCTCGAGATGGCCGTGGACGCCATGAAGCTGGGTGCCGTCGACTTCCTCACGAAGCCCCTCAATTACCGGAACCTCGAGGCGGTCTTGACGGAGGTCCTCGCCTCCCCGGCCTCCCTCGCACCCATAGCTGACACGGTTCCCGCGCCGGATTCGGATGGAAAGGGGGCCCAGGGCGACCCGGCGGGGGACACGACCTCCGCCGAGGGTCCGCTCCCGGACGAGGAAGGCGATCTCGGTCCCTTCCTCGCCGTGAGCAGGGCGATGAAGGACTTCTTCCACCTCCTGCGTACCGCAGCGGAATCGGACGCTGCCGTGCTCATCACGGGAGAATCGGGAACGGGCAAGGAGCTCGCCGCTCGCACCATCCACACCCTCAGCGCCCGGGCGGAAGGGCCCTTCGTGGCTGTCAACGCGGCCGCGATCCCGGCAGAGCTGATGGAAAGTGAGCTCTTCGGACACGAAAAAGGCTCCTTCACCGGCGCGACCGGCGAGCGGGAGGGGTGCTTCGAAATGGCGGACGGGGGCACCCTCTTCCTGGACGAGATCGGCGAGATGCCGAAGGCGCTCCAGCCGAAGCTTCTGCGGGTCCTCGACGGCACGCCGTTCCGGCGGGTGGGCGGAAAGAAGGAACTCTCTGCCGACGTCCGCATCGTCGCGGCGACCAACCGTGAGCCTCGCGCCGCGGTGGAGGAGGGCGCCCTGCGCGAAGACCTGTTCTTCCGGCTCAACGTGCTCTCCCTGCACCTCCCCGCGCTCCGGGACCGGGACGGGGACGTCGCCTACCTGGCGACCAGTTTCGCCGACTCCCTCGCCCGGAAACATGGCCGCCCGTTCCGGAAATTCGACGATGAGGCGCTCGCACTCCTGGAGCGGTACGCCTGGCCGGGGAATGTGCGCGAGCTTCGGAACGTGGTAGAACGCGCGGTGGTCCTCTCTGGAGAGGAGACCATCGGCACCGCCCAGCTTCCTCCCTACATCCGGGAGCCCGACCGGGCCACACGGGGGAGCTATCGCTTCCCCGCCGACGCCACGGCGGAGGAGACGGAAAAGGAGCTGATCCTCCAGACGCTCGACGCCACGGAAAACAACAAGAGTGAGACCGCACGTCGGCTGGGCGTCAGCGTGCGCACCATCCGCAACAAGCTCAAGACGTACGGGATCGATAGATGAGGATTACGACGCGTATCGCTCTGGGACTCACCGTTCTGACCGGACTCATGGTCCTGGCGATCGGGTACCAGCTCCGCACCGTAAACGAGCTACAACGCATCAACCAGGAGCTCTCCCAGACGAACGTGGAGGCGGCCCGGATCTCCATTCGCCTCGTCCAGGAGATCGAGGGAGTACGCGAGCTCGCTTCCAAGTCTCTGGTCCTCGCAGACTCCGGGTACGTGGAGCACTGGGGAACCTGGGAGGAAGCGGTGACCGAGGACCTGACCCGCATCCGCGAGCTCGAGCTCGGGCCTCGCGAACGTCAGGCGCTCCGGGATGTGGAGCTCGGGTGGGAACGGTACCTCTTCGAAATCGCTCCCCTGCGAACGGAGGAGGGGGAGCGGCCGACGGGAGAAGCCCAGCTGGCCACCCTCGACCGGATCGATGAGCTGATGGGCGACCTCAGGTTCGGGGTGGAGGAGGTGATCGAGGCAAACCAGGCCGAGGTCGGCGCCCAGGCGACGAGCTCCGCCTCGGCGGGGCGGGGAGCACGCCAGGTCGCCTGGTTCTCCGCTCTCATGGCAATTCTCCTGGGCGTCCTCATCTGCGGTCTCCTCTACTTCTCGATCTCCGGGCCCCTCCGGAGACTCACCCGGGGAACCCGTGAGCTCGCCGAAGGGCGATTCGAGCACCGCCTTCCCGCCAAGGGACGGGACGAGCTCTCCACGCTCGCGCGGGACTTCAATTACATGGCCGCCCGGCTGAACGAGCTGGAGGACATGAAGCGCGACTTCGTTTCGCACGTGTCGCACGAGTTGAAGGGCCCCCTCGCGGCAATCCACGAGACGATCCTCGTCCTCCTGGAGCGGATCCCCGGACCGCTCACGGACAAGCAGGCGCAGCTCCTGACGCTGTCGCGTCAGAGCGCAATGCGTCTCTCGGGGATGATCTCGAACCTCCTGGACGTCTCCCGAATCGAGGGTGGGGCCCTCGCCCTGGAGCCGGAATGGGTGGAGATCGACCCGCTCCTCCAGGAAGTGGGCGACGAGCTCGCCCCCCTCGCCAACGAGCGCAGAATCCAGATCGAGGTCGAGACCCTCTCCGGCCAGGCGCCCGGGCGGGTGGCCGCAGACCCGGACCGACTCCGGGAGGTGGTGGCAAATCTCATCGGGAACGCCGTCAAGTTTTCTCCCCGGGGGGAGTCGATCCGGGTGCTGGCGGAGGCGGTCGACCGGGTCCCAGAGAGCGTCCCGCCCCGCTATCGCCGCGCCCTCAAGGCTCAGGAGGCCCCCTTCTTCCTCCTCACGGTGGAGGACCGGGGCCCGGGAATTCCCCCCGAGCACCGAGAGGGAATCTTCGAGAAATTCTACCAGGTGCGGCGGGGGCAACGCACGGAAGGTCAGGGCGTGGGGCTCGGCCTGAGCATCTCCAGGAGCATCGTGAATGCACACGGGGGGGCCATATGGATGGAGGAAGGGGAGGAGGGTGGAGCCCGGTTTCTGGTCTTGATTCCACGGATGCCAGCGGAGTTGAGGGGGCTGGTCCGAGAGGAGAAGGCCGGCAGGGCGCTTTTGGGGTACAGGGGTGTAGCAAGTGGTTCAACACCCGCCTCGTTGGAGGAGGAAGACGAGGGAGAGGACCATCCCTACCGTGAGGCCGCCGGGGTGGCGACGCCCACAGGCGACGATACCCGGTGAGACCCCGAGGACCGCGCATGACCCCAACCCGTCCCAGCACCGCCCAGGCAGCGCCCCATTCGGCCGTCCTCATGGTCCTCTTCGCCATCTTCACGGCCCTCCTCCTGGGAGGCTGCGCCCGTGTCATGGACCGGGGCGCTCAGGACTCCCCCACTCCGCCCGACGTCGAGGAGGCGGACCCTGTGGAGCAACGGGAGGAGGCCCTCGAACCCGAAGCCGCGGTGCGAGCCACCTCGGCGATGGTGGATGAGGCCGTACTCCACTTCGCAGAAGGAAGGTATCAGACCGCCGTCTCGCTCCTGACCCGATACCTGGAGGGGGCGAATGGAGTGCAAGGAGACGAGGAGAACGCCCGGGCCATCTGGGGCCTCGCCATGCTCCACCTGACCCCGGACAGCCCCACCCACGATCCGACCCTTGGAAAGGACTTCCTCCACCGGCTGGAGGAGGAGTTCCCCGGCACCACCTGGAGCACGCAGGCGCGTTGGGCCCAGGGGCTCGTGGGCGAGCTGGAGCGGGTCCGCGTGGAGGCCGCGGAGCAGGAGATTCTCCTTCGTCAGCTCACGGAGACCGTGGAACAACTCCGGCGCATCGATCTCAACCGGCGACCCACCGGAGGGACGGCGGACACCACCCGGACGAGGCGGAACCACCTCAGGTAGCCGGCCTCCCGGGATCCAGGGCGCACCTCAGACGTCGAAGATCACCTCGGCGAACCACCCCCCCTCGCGCTCCTCGACCTTCAGCCCGTGCCAGGTCACGCCTTTGATCTCGCGCTCGGGTGACGCGGGCGTGGAGCCCCCGCGGACCGACGCCCGTACGCGTTCCGGGACGAGTTCGAGGATCTCGATCTCGCTGGCCTGAAATCCGTCGACCTCCTGCCAGTAGAGGAACTCCCGGATCCAGGCCCGAAGGAGCGCGGGGAGATCGTCCGCAGTGAGCTCCACCTCCCTCGTCTCCGAGCCGTTCTCGGAGTCACCCCGCGCGCTCCCCTCCGGGCCCACCGCGAGCCAGAGTGCCCCGAACGCCGCCCGTTCGAAGAGGGTCTCCAGCTCGGGCGCTTCCACCTCCAGAGCGACGTCCGCAGTGTGGTCCACCGCGGTCACTCCCAGGGGTGGCAGCTCCCCGTCGGCCCGGAGGAGCTCCTCCACGTCTGCCCCCGAGATCTCATCCCGCTCCAGAAGGGCCTCGGCGACCCGGTCCAGCCCCGACCGGTGCTCCTCCAGAAGGGACACGGCCCGGCGGAAGGCCCGTTCCACGATGGCCCGAACCTCCTCGTCCACCTCGCGTGCGGTGGCGTCGCTCATTTCCTTACGTTGCGCGATCTCCTCGCCCAGGAACACCTGCTCTCCACGCCCGGCGGAGGCCACCCGCCCGAACCGCTCACTCATGCCCCAGGACAGCACCATCTTGCGGGCCAGCTGGGATGCCTGGCGGAGGTCGTCCTCCGCGCCGCTCGTCCGGGTCTCCAGGACCAGCTCCTCCGCCGCCCGGCCCCCCAAAAGGATGACCAGTCTGGCCTCCAGGTAGTCGCTGGAATACAGGTAGCGATCCCGATCCGGGAGCTGCTGGGTAACCCCCATCGCTCGCCCTCTCGGGACGATGCTGACCTTGTGGAGGCGGTCGGCCTCGGGAAGGAGGGACGCGAGGACGGCATGTCCGCCCTCGTGGTACGCCAGGAGGCGGCGGTCCTCCTCGGTGAGGGCCAGCCCCTCGCGCTCGAGTCCCATCAGGATCTTGTCCCGTGCCGCCTCCACCTCCCCGGGCCCGATCCGGTCGAGGTCCTTTCGGGCCGCCAGAAGCGCCGACTCGTTCAGGAGGTTCTTGAGGTCCGCCCCGCTGAACCCCGGCGTGCCGCCCGCCACCTTCGACAGGTCCACCTCGGGTTCCAGGGGTTTTCTCCGGGCGTGGATCTTCAGGATCGCTTCCCGGTCGTCCCTGGATGGAAGGTCCACGGTGACCCGTCGGTCGAAGCGCCCCGGCCTCAGGATGGCCGGGTCCAGGATGTCCGGACGGTTGGTGGCGGCGATCACCACGACCCCCGAGTTGGGCTCGAACCCGTCCATCTCGGAGAGGAGCTGGTTGAGGGTCTGCTCCCGTTCGTCGTGTCCCCCGCCCAGGCCCGCACCCCGTTTCCGCCCCACCGAGTCCAGCTCGTCGATGAACACGATGGAGGGCGCCACCTCCTTCGCCTCCTTGAAGAGGTTCCGAACGCGGGCTGCCCCGACTCCCACCAGCATCTCCATGAAATCGGACCCGGAGATGTGGAAGAACGGGACTTCGGCCTCCCCGGCCACGGCCCGGGCCAGGAGCGTCTTTCCCGTCCCCGGCGGCCCCACCAGGAGGAACCCCCGCGGGATCTCGCCTCCCAACCGTTCGAACTTTTCTGGCCCCTTCAGGAACGCCACCAGCTCTTCGAGCTCCCGCTTCGCCCCCGCCTGACCGGCCACTTCGGAGAAGGTCGTGGACTCGGTGGTCTTCTCGAACGCCCGGGCGCGGTTTTCCCCGATGGACATCATCTGCCGCCCCTGTGACTGCATCCCCCGCATGAAGAAGAGGACGAGGAAGACGATGAGCGCCACGGGAAGGAGGTAGATCAGGACCAGCCACCAGGAGAACTCGCTCTCGGCCTCGGCCCGCACCTCGACCCCGGCCTCGTCCAGGAGCTCCAGGAGCCGGTCGTCCCCGAACGAGGGAAGGAGGGTGGTGATCCGGTCCGTCGAGGTGGGGGCCTCCCCAGTCGGGGCGGGCACCTCCACCGCGCTCCGCAGCTCCGCCCGGATTTCCCCCCCCTGGACGGTAACCCGCTCCACCTCGCCCTCCGTGACGAGGGAACGGAAGGTGGAGTAGGGGATCGCCGTGGAGGCCTCGTCAACGGCGGGGCGGAACAGCCAGATCCCCAGGATGGCCAGAAGGAGCATCCAGATGAAGAGGCGCTGCCGCATGAGGCGGGCCCGGGCCGACGCCGCATCCGGCCCGCTCCGCTTTGCCGCCTTCCCCCTTCCCTTTCCCTCTTCCCCCATGCATGCCTCCGGACCGCAGTGGACCCCGCGAGCGCGTCGCCCGAGTTGGTTCACTACCCGATGGAGAGATCGAAGAGCCGGGCCGGCGTCCGATTCCCGAACGACCATTCCCGGAGCTGCCACGACCTGCTACCCTGGTATCCTCGTCCCCCCGCACGACCGAGACATGCCGAGCCAACACCCCGAACCCCACCCGAGCCGGACCCTCCCCGACCCCCTCGAGGTGCTCCGGGAGACGTTCGGGTTCGATGCATTTCGCCCCGGACAGCAGGAGGTGATCGATGCGGTCCTCGCGGGGCACGACTGCATTGCTCTCATGCCGACGGGGGCGGGAAAGTCGCTCACCTACCAGATACCGGCCCGCATCCTTCCGGGCACGGTCCTGGTCATCTCGCCCCTCATCAGCCTCATGAAGGACCAGGTCGATGCGCTTCTGGCCTTCGGCTTCGAGGCGGCGGCGATCAACTCGTCGCTCGAGGCGGAGGAGCGACGTGTCGCGCTGGAACGTCTGAGCCGCGGGGAGCTGGAGCTCGTCTACCTGGCGCCGGAAGCCCTCGACGGGAGGCTCCGGGAGTTCGTGGAAGCCTGTCCCATTTCGCTCCTCGTGGTGGATGAAGCGCACTGCATCAGCCAGTGGGGACACGACTTCCGTCCCTCCTACCGGCGGCTTCGCGGGCTGGCGGAAGCGCTGGGGGTGCCGGTTCTGGCCCTGACCGCGACGGCCACCCGGCCGGTGGCCGTCGACGTCCTCAAGCAGCTCGGGATGCGCAAGCCCGCCGGATACAAGGGCTCCTTCTTCCGACCGAACCTTCGCGTCGCGTGCCGTAAGAAGGGCTCCGGCAACACCCGCCGCGAGATCCTGGCGCTCGTCCGCGAGCACCCGGGGGAGAGCGGGATCGTCTACTGCCTCTCGCGGAAGGCCGTGGAGAGCACTGCCCGATTCCTCCGGGAGGCGGGGGTCCATGCCGTCCCCTACCACGCGGGCCTCCCACCCGAGGAGCGCTCGCGCAACCAGGACGCCTTCCAGCGCGACGAGGTGGACGTCGTGGTCGCCACCATCGCCTTCGGAATGGGGATCGACAAGTCCAACGTCCGCTTCGTGATCCACCGCGACATGCCGAAGGACGTGGAGTCGTGGTACCAGGAGATGGGGCGGGCGGGGCGTGATGGGCTGGAAAGCGACTGCGTCCTCTTCTATTCCTGGGCCGACGTGAAGATGCACGAGCGCTTCCTCGACGAGATCGACGACCCTGAGCTACGGGGCCGGAAGGCCGAGGCGACGGTGGGTCTCTTCCGGATGGTGGACGGGGGAGGGTGCCGACACCGACGCATCCTCGCCTACTTCGACGAAGAGCTGGATGGGTGCGGAGCATCGTGCGACGTCTGCACCGGGGTGGGGGTCGAGGAGCGCGTCGCGAAGGCGGGGGCGGCGCGCGGTCCTGGGCGGCGCGCGAGTCGGCTCGACCCGCGGATCGAAGCCTCGCCTGCGGAGGAGGAGCTCTTCGAGGCCCTTCGGGCACTCCGAAAGGAGTTGGCCAGCGAGCAGGGCGTACCCGCGTACATCGTCTTCGGGGACAAAGTCCTCTGGGAAATCGCCGCCCGACGGCCCGCATCCGAGCAGGAGCTCCTGGCGATACCCGGGGTCGGTCCCGCAAAGCTCGCCCGCTACGGAGACGGGTTTCTGAGGCTGGTCCGGGACACTTCCGCAGGTCGCGGGTAGGCAAAAGACGAGGTAGATCAGCACTCATCCATACTACGGGAGGCACCCGAGATTTCCAGCAAGCCAAGAGTGAACGACGAGATTCGCATCAGCCCCGTCCGTCTCATCGACCCCGATGGGGAGCAGGTGGGGGTAGTCAGCCTGCAGGCCGCGCGCGAGGCGGCGGCGGAGCACGACCTGGACCTGGTGGAGGTCGCGCCCAACGCCCGACCCCCCGTGCTCAAGGTCATGGACTGGGGCAAGTACCGCTACGAGCAGCAGAAGCAGCAGCAGGAAGCGCGCCGGAACCAGCAGACGGTGGAGACGAAGGAAGTCCAGCTCCGCCCCGTCACCGAGGACCACGACTTCAATACGAAAATCAAGCGCGCCCGCCGCTTCCTGGAGGATGGGAACGTGGTCCGGATCGTCCTGCGCTACCGGGGTCGGGAAATGCGTCGTCCGGAGGTGGGAGAGGCCATGCTCGACCGGGTCGCCGACGCGACCAGCGACCTGGCCGAGGTGGAGCACCGCTCGAGGAAGATCGAGGGCCGCCGGCTCCTGATGCGCCTCGAGCCCACCGCGAACTGATTCTATCCCCGCTCCCTCCGCCGCGTCCGCCGGGTGGGTGGCGCGCTCAGGGGATCCTCCGGCCACGCGTGTTTCGGGTACCGCCCGCGGAGGTCTCTCCGTACCTCGAAATACGCGTCCCGCCAGAAGCTGGCGAGGTCGGTGGTGACCTGGACCGGCCGCTGTGCCGGTGAGAGTAGCCGCATGGTGACCGGCACCCGGCCCCCGCCGATGCGTGGGGTCTCGGTGAGCCCGAACACCTCCTGTAGCCGGACCGCCAGCGCGGGGGCCCCGGGATCCGAATAATCCAGGAGGATCCTGGATCCGCTGGGCACCTCCAGGTGGCTCGGGGCCAGCCGCTCCAGGTCGGCACGGGCCCCGTGGGCCCCGCGGGGAAGGCGAGAGAGAAGCGCCTCCTCCAGCGACACCGCCTTGAGTCCCGCCAGCGACCGGACCCCGCCGAGGAAGGGGACAAGCCACTCATCCAGCTCGGCCAGAAGCGCCTCCTCCGAAGCGGAGGGCCACACCTCGGGCTGCAGCCGATGGAGGAAGTGCATCCGCTCCCGGAGCTGGACCTGGTCCCTCCCCCATGGAAGGACCTGCAGCCCCCTTCCCCGGATCCCCTCCGCCAGCGCCAGTGCCACCCGGTAGGGGTCCGGGTCGTGGATCGCCGAAGCGGAGTGCAGGATCGCGCCGATCCGTCTCACCCGCTCGGCCCGGACCCGCTCCGTCCCCTCGTCCCAGGCGAGCACCTCCTCCTCCTGGATGGCGCTCCGGAGATGCGTCTCGAGGGCGCTGAGCTCCACCGGCGCCGCCAGGAAGATCCGGGCCTCCTTTCCCCGGTCCTCCACCTCCACCGGCACGATCCACTCCGACGCCTCCAGCGGCTGGGACTCGAAGAAGCGGGCGCCGCGCCCGGAGCGGAGAAGGAAGCGTCCTCGCTCCCCCTCTCGGCGCCGGGCAATCCGGTCCGGGTAGGCCAGCGCCGTGAGAAGCCCCACCTGCGACGCATCCGGAGGCTCCTGCACCCCACCCTTCCCTCCCAGCCTGGTCCGGAGCCGATCGGCCTCCCGCCGGACCCCGGCGAGCCTTCCGCGAGCGACCCGATGCCCGGCAGGTAATCGCGGACTTCCTCCTCCCCGGATGCTCGCCAGCGCCTCCACTCGCGCACGCAGATCGGCATCGGGCGCACGACCCTCGGTCAGGAAGGGATCCCGCTCCTGGAGCAGGGCGGCCAGATCGCACGCGGTGGCGAGGCTGCCCACCTCCCGCGCCCGAACGAGCATGTGTCCCAGGCGCGGATGAAGGCCCGTCTGGGCCACCTGGCGTCCGTGCCGTGTCAGATCTCCACCCCGATTCAGAACCTCCAGTTCGTGCAGGAGTTCGCGCGCCTGCCGAAACCCTGCCTCGGGGGGCGGATCCAGCCATTTCAGCTCCCCGGGTTCCGCGCCCCACACCGCGAGATCCAGCGCCAGGGGAGCCAGGTCCGAGGCCATGAGCTCCGGGGTCCGTCGCGGGACGAGGCCCCGATCCTCCCCCTGCGTCCAGGCCCGATAGCAGACACCGGGCGCGAGCCGCCCCGCCCGCCCTCGTCGCTGATCGGCCGCGTCACGGGTCACCCGTACCGTCTCCAGACGGGTCATCCCGGTGCCGGGATCGAAGCGCGGCACCCTCATCCACCCCGAGTCCACCACCACCCGGACCCCCTCGATGGTGAGCGACGTCTCGGCGATGGCCGAGGCCAGAACAACCTTTCGCTCCCCCTCCGGGGAGGGGGCCAGCGCCCGATCCTGGTCCTCCCCCGAAAGGCTGCCGTGGAGGCGCCGGACCGCGGTCCCGGCCGGGAGCCCTCCCTCGACCAGAAGCTTCTGCGCCCGACGGATTTCGCCGGCACCGGGGAGGAAGACGAGGACGTCCCCCTCCGTCTCGTCCAGCGCTCGACGCACCGTGCGAGACGCCACGGCTTCAATCCTCCCCTCGGGCGGTCGGGCGAGCCACCGAGTCTGGACCGGGTGTATTCGGCCGTGGCTCTCCACCACCGGCACCCCACCGAGAAGCTCCGCCACCGGAGCGCCCTCCAGAGTGGCCGACATCACCAGGATCCTCAGCTCGGGGCGGAGGAGTTCCCGGACCTGGAGGGCCAGGGCGAGGCCCAGGTCTGCAGGGAGGGAGCGCTCGTGGAACTCGTCGAAGACCACCACACCCACCTCGGAGAGGGCAGGGTCGGACTGGAGCATGCGGGTCAGGATCCCCTCGGTGACCACCTCGATCCGGGTCTTCGGACCGACCCGGGTATCTCCCCGCATCCGATACCCCACCGTCCCTCCCACCCCACCCTCGCCGAGGAGGAAGGCGATCCGGCGTGCCACCGCCCGAGCGGCCAGCCTCCTGGGCTCGAGCATGAGGACCTTCCGACCGGCGAGCCATGCTTCCTCCAGGAGGGCAGGAGGGACCACGGTGCTCTTTCCGGCGCCGGGAGGCGCGACGAGCACCGCTCCCCCCGGCCCGGCCAGGGCGGAGCGGAGTTCGGGGAGGGCCTCCAGGATGGGAAGGTCGGGGAGCCGCATCGTCATCTCTGAATCGTCGCGCCCTTGCCGCCCCGGTTCAAGCGAACCGGCGCCCCGCTGGCGGTGTAGGAAAACGGTCCATATTCTGCAGACCGCGCCCCGGTGGAGCCATGCGCCCCGCCGATGCCCTCGCAGAGATGTACCCGACGAGCGACCCCGAACCCCTGCACAACGTGACCAGAACCGCACTCGTCCGCGCCATTCTACTCGCAGCGCTCCTCCTGGCGCCCGCCCCCACCCTGGCCCAGAGCGCCGGCGGCGGGGACACCGTCTCCGTCCTGGAGGGGGTCTACCTGGAGGAGCAGGCGACCTTTGGGCGCACGGTCTTCGACCGCGAGTGCATGTTCTGCCACGCCCCTCAGGATTTTACCGGAACACGATTCCGGGTCACCTGGGTGGGCCGGCCCCTGTCGAGTCTCCATGCGCTCATTTCGCTCAATATGCCGATGGACCGGCCCGGCGCCCTCACCCCCGACGAGTATGCCGCCCTGGTGGCCTACCTCCTCCAGCTCAACGGGTATCCCCAGGGGGACGCCGCCCTCCCTGTCGAAACCGAGTCCTTGCAGCGTATCATGATCGAGTCCCCGGAGGGGAACCGCTGACGAACCCTCTCCTCCGGCACCCGTGAACCTGTATCGGACCGGAGCACGACATGCCGCGAAGGAGTGATACCGTCAGGACCTCGCTCTCCCCTCTTCGACTGGTGCTGGCCGCCCTCCTCCTCGCCGCCGTTCCGGCGGTCCTCTCCACCCAGTCCGCCGCGGCGCAGTCCTCCTCCCCCGAAGGTGAGTGGCGCTACTGGGGAGCGGACGCCTCCAGCACCCGATACTCTCCCCTCGACCAGGTTGACGCCGGCAACTTCGAGGAGCTTCAGGTCGCCTGGCAATGGCGGGCCGACAACTTCGGTCCATCCCCCGATTTCGTCGTCCGCGGAACCCCCACGTACGCCAACCGACGCCTCTACCACCTGGCGGGCTCCCGTCGCGCCGTCGTCTCCATCGACCCCGCCACCGGCGAGACCCTCTGGGTCTGGCGGATGCCGGACAACCCCCGCTGGGCCGCCTCCCCTCGCCAGAACTACGGCAAGTCGGTCCATTACGAAGAGGTGGACGGACGCGGGGTCATTTTCATGACGACCCCCGGGTTCTGGCTCGTGGCGCTGGACGCCGAGACCGGGCTGCCGGTGGAGGGGTGGGGCCCGGGCGATGACGGGATCGTGGACCTCCTGGAGGATCTGGGCGACTACCCCTTCGATCCATGGGAGGGGCTCGAGCAAGGAGAGATCACCACCAGCTCCGGTCCCATCGTGGTGGACGGTGTCATCATCGTGCCCAGCACCGGCCAGCAAGGGTATTACCAGACCCAGAAGGAGAACGTCCCCAACAACATCCTGGCGTACGATGCCCGGACGGGCGAGCACCTCTGGCGCTTCAACGTAATCCCCCGGCCGGGCGAGTACGGACACGAGACGTGGGAGGACGACGCCTGGGAGTACACCGGAAACGTCGGGTCGTGGGCGCCCATCTCCGCCGACCAGGAACGGGGCATCGTCTACATCGTCACCAAGGCGGGAACCAACGACTACTACGGCGGACACCGCCCGGGAGACGGCCTCTTCGGTACCAGCGTGATCGCCCTGGACGCCCAGACCGGAGAGCGCGTCTGGCACTACCAGCTCGTGAAGCACGACATCTGGAACTACGACACTCCCCACGCTCCGCAGCTCGTGGACATCACCGTGGACGGCGAGGAGATCCCCGCCCTGGTGGTGGTGACCAAACAGAGCTTCGCCTACGTCTTCAACCGGGTGACGGGCGAGCCGATCTGGCCCTTCGAGTACCGGGAGGTCCCCCAGTCCGACGTGCCGGGCGAGCGCACCTCCCCCGATCAGCCCTTCCCCACCCGGCCCGCCCCCTTCGAGCTGCAGGGGCTCACCGAGGGCGACCTGGTGGACTATACCCCCGAAGTCAGGGCGCTGGCGCTCGAGCTCCTTTCGGAGTTCCGTATGGGCCCCATCTTCAGCCCCCCCGCGCTTGCAGACGAGGAGGAGGGGATCGTCGCCTCGCTTGTCTGCCCAGGCGCAAACGGAGGTGCGAACATCCCCGGAGGCGCCGCGGTGGATCCCGAAACGGGCATCCTCTACGTGTCCTCCATCAAGGGGTGTAGCGCGCCGCGGCTCGTGCCCGGCACCGAGGTGGATCCGAACTCGGACATGCGGTACGTCACGCGGGGCCCGGGGGGCGTCGGCTCCGTGGGAGGCATCCCCATCTTCAAGCCCCCCTACGGCCGCATCACCGCCATCGACCTGAACACGGGGGAGCATCTCTGGTGGATCCCCAATGGGGACACGCCCGAGGAGATCCGGAACCATCCCCTCCTGGAGGGCGTCGAGCTGGGAAATACGGGACAGCGCTCGCACGCCACCGTCCTGGCTACGGCCACCCTCCTCATGTACGGCGAGGGGCGTGGTGGTGAGGCGAAGTTCCGGGCGGTGGACAAGCTTACCGGGGAGGAGGTGGGCCAGCTCGAGATCCCCGCCCAGACCACCACAGCTCCCATGACCTTCCTGCACGAAGGCCGGCAGTACATCATCCTCCCCGTGGCGGGGAGCGGGGAAGCGGCGCAGCTCGTGGCGCTCACCCTCCCGTCACGGGAGGAGTGAGGCCTCAGCGCAGACCCAGTTGGGCGGCGATCTCCCGCAGCCCGTCCAGATCCTCCACGTCGCGGGCGAGGTAGGGTATCTGCACCCTGGGCAGCCCGTCGAACTCGCGTTCGATGCGCCGGAGGTAACGGGCCTCCTCCCGGCGGCGCCCCTCCAGGAACTCTCCTTCCCCTTCCTGGGGGAGAACCCGGTTCACCACCACCCCGGCCACCGGGACCCGGTGCTCCCGAAGGGTGTCGAGGGTCCGTCGGCTCTCCAGAATCGGGAGGCGCTCGGGGATGAGAACCAGGAGGAAGGCGGTGGCCTCCGGGTCGAGGAGGATTCTCCGTGCTCGAGCGAATTTCCTCCGCCGTTCCAGGAGCACCTCCCGGATCCGCTTCGAGCGGGCATCCGTCGGCCCATCCTCCGGGGTGCGGAACCAGGAGAGGTCGTCCCCCTCGTCCCTGGCCTTGAGACGTTCCAGCCCCTTGCGCATGGTGTCGCTCCGCTCGCGGCTCCGGAGGAGGCCGTCGGTCCACGCCTGCATGAGCTCGGGCAGGGCGAGGAGGCGCAAGGTATGCCCCGTGGGAGCGGTGTCGAAGACGATCCGGTCGTACGCCCCCTCCCGGTCCGTCATGAGGTCGGTGACCCGATCCAGGAGCGCCGCCTCCACCGCCCCAGGCGCGTGCCGGGTCAGCTCCAACTGCCGATCCACCTCCGCGTACATGGCGGGTCGCACGAATGACTTCAGATTCCGCCGCACCTCTGCCAGGTACTCGCGGACCTGGCCGTCGGGATCGATTTCCAGCCCATGGAGCCTGGGCGCCAGCTCCCGAACCTCGTCCCCGATGCGGGTATCGAAGAGGTCGGCCAGGGAGTGGGCCGGGTCGGTGGAGACGAGGAGGACCCGCTCCCCCTCCTCCGCCATCCCCAGCGAGAGGGCTCCCGCCACGGTGGTCTTGCCCACACCCCCCTTCCCGCCCACGAAGAGGACGCGGCGGTCGCTGAGTGGGAGAGGGGTGGATGGACTCATATGATGCGAGTCTGGCGTGCGCCCTCGAGGGTTGTCAACCGGAAACCCCGCCTGGCCGAGGTGTATCGATCGCCATGAACATCCCCCGACTCGAACGGATCGACGAATTCCGCTGGCGGGTCCCGAAGCAGGGCGCCATGCGCGTGGAAGGCCTGATCTTCGCGGATGACGTCCTCGTTCGGGACATCCGTCAGGACCCCGCGGTGGAGCAGGTAGCCAACGTAGCGACCCTCCCGGGGATCGTCGGGCGCTCCATCGCCATGCCCGACATCCACTGGGGTTACGGCTTTGCCATCGGCGGCGTGGCTGCCTTCGACCCCGCTGAGGGCGGCGTGATTTCGCCGGGTGGCGTGGGCTATGACATCAATTGTGGCGTCCGGCTCCACCGCTCCGACCTCCAGGTCGACGAGGTTCGCCCACACCTCTCCCGCCTCATGGACGACCTCTTCGACCGGATCCCGGCGGGCGTGGGCAAGGGGTACCGGAAATTCATCCTCTCTGAAGGGCAAATCCGTTCCATCCTGGAGCGCGGCGCCGGCTGGGTGGTGGAGGAGGGTCTCGGCCGACCCGCCGACCTGGAGCGGATCGAGGATGCGGGAGCTCTGGCCGGGGCGGACCCGGACCAGGTGGGGGACCGGGCTGTGAAGCGGGGAAAGGACCAGGTCGGGACGGTGGGGAGCGGCAACCACTTCATCGAAGTGGGGTGGGTGGACGAGATCTTCGACGAGGAGGCCGCCGAAGCGCTGGGACTCGGGACGGGCACCGTCACCGTCTTCATCCACTCCGGGTCCCGCGGGCTGGGATATCAGGTCTGCGACGACTATCTGGACGTGATGATGCAGGCCGCCAGGCGCTACGGCATCGAGCTCCCCGACCGGCAGCTGGCCTGCGCCCCGGCGGAGTCTCCAGAGGGCCAACGATACATTGGGGCGATGCGGGCCGCAGCCAACTTCGCCTTCGCCAACCGCCAGGTCATGGGCCACCGGGTGCGCGACGCGTTCAGCGAGGTGTTTGGCTCCTCCGCCGATGATCTGGGCCTCGACCTCGTCTACGACGTGGCCCACAACAACGCGAAGTTGGAGCGCCACCAGGTGGACGGCCGGGAGCGGGACCTCTGGGTGCACCGAAAGGGAGCCACCCGGGCCTTCCCCCCCGACCACCCCGACCTCCCCTCCGCCTACCGTGAGCTGGGCCAGCCCGTCTTCATCCCCGGCGACATGGGGCGCTACTCCTACGTCCTCGTGGGCACGGAGGGAGCCTACCGGGAGACCTACGGCTCCACCTGCCATGGGGCCGGCCGCCGGAAGAGCCGGCGGCAGTCGAAGCGGGACGTGGGGCGACGGGATCTGAAACGGGAGTTCGCCGAGCAGGGGATCGAGGTGCGCGCCTCCTCGCAGAGGACCATCGCGGAGGAGGTGCCCGACGCCTACAAGGACGTGGCCGACGTGGTGGAGGTGGTGCACCGCGCGGGGATCGGGCGAAAGGTGGCCCGGCTCCGGCCCATGGGCGTCCTCAAGGGGTGACCGGGCTCAGCAGCAGCGGAAGTGCTCCAGGGGCGAGTGCTCCATCCCCATCCGGAGATGCCACTCGTGGAACTCCTCGTAGAGGATGGGGAGGAGCTCCAGGGTGTAGTAGCCGGCCGGGTTCGGCACCCCCATCATCTCGGAGAAGACCAGGAGCATGAAGAGGTCGTCCTCGGCGCGCACCTCCCGCGCCAGCGCTCCCCGGTGGCGCCCCTCGTAGAATTCCCGCAGCAAATGGCCGAGCCTCTCCAGGCGCCCGGCCGCGCCCTCCCCGCTGCTCATGACGCCGTGACCCGCTCCCGACGCGCCCGACCGAGGGCGCGGAACGACTCCAGCGCCACCCAGATCGTCGCCACCAGGATCAGGAGGTCCATGGCCAGGAGGAAGTACTGACCATTCCTCCAGAACTGGGCGAGCTGGACCAGAAGGGCGAAGACGGTCATGAAGAGGAGGAAGACGAAGGGCCCCAGGGTGAAAATGGTCCTCCGCCCCAGCTTCATGAGGAAGACGCTGAGGACCAGGAGGGTGAGCGCCGCCAGGAGCTGATTGGTGGTCCCGAAGAGGGGCCAGATCACGAGTCCCCCGGTCCCCGCCCCACCCCCCGCACCGAAGGCCAGCGCGAGGCAGGCGACCACCGCAAGGAAGGTCGACAGCCCCCGCCCGGTGAGCGCAGGGAGGCCATAGATGACTCCCCACTCCTGAATGATGTAGCGCTGCAGCCGCACACCGGTGTCCATGGTGGTGGCGGAGAAGAGGACGGCCATCACCGCCAGGAGAGTCTCCCCGAAGTGGAGGGGCAAGCCCAGCCCACCGGCGATGATTGCACCGCCCCCCTGCACGAAGGCCGAAACCCCGCCGGCAGCGAAGGAGGTGTAGAAGCCCTCCCACTCGGCCACCGTCGCGAAACCGGCGGTACACGCCAGGATCGCGGCCAGGGCGAGGGCTCCCTCTCCCACGGACCCCAGGTACCCCACGAAGCGCACGTCCCTCTCGTTGTCGAGCTGCTTCGAAGTGGTCCCGGACGCCACCAGTCCGTGGAAGCCGGAGATGGCTCCGCAGGCGATGGTGACGAAGAGAAGCGGAACGATGGGCGGGACGTCCGCCGGGAGCCCCGTATTGAAGGCCGGAGCCACCACAGTCGGATTCGACAGGAGAACCGCCACGAAGAAGATGGCGAGCCCCACGAAGAGCTGGAGTCCGTTGATGTAGTCGCGGGGCTGCAGGAGCATCCAGACGGGGAGGAGCGAGGCGACGGCCGCGTAGGCGAAGAGGAGTAGCACCCAGAGCGCGGGCGCCCCGAGGCCGAGCACCTGGTCGGGAAGCGCCACCGGCACCATGGCACCTACGAACATGGACCCATAGAGGAGCACAAGGGCGATGATGGAGGGCCAGAGGAGGGGCACCCCCCGCCGGTAGAGGAGCCATCCGATGGCCAGCGCCACCGCGATGACGAACCAGGCCGGGATCACGCTCGAGGCCACGTCCACGAAGAGCCCGGCGATGATGATGGCGAAGACCGCATTCACCATCAGTAGCAACAGGAAGATCACAATCATGAAGAGGGAGCGTGCCCGCGCTCCGACGACCGACTCGGTGAGGGCTCCGATGGAAGCCCCCCGGTTCCGCACGCTGGCCCAGAGCGCCCCCGCATCGTGCACCCCCGCGAAGAAGACCGTCCCGAAAACGACCCAGAGGAAGGCCGGGACCCACCCCCAGATCACGGCGATGGCCGGTCCCACGATGGGGGCCGCCCCCGCCACCGAGGTGAAGTGGTGTCCCCAGAGGACCCACTTGTTGGTGGGCACGAAGTCCACCCCGTCCCCCTGCGCGTGGGCGGGAGTCTCGAAATCTGGGTCCAACCGGAAAATCCGTTCCGAGATGTACCGCGAATAGAACAGGTATCCCAGAATGAATGCCCCGAGCCCCACCAGCATCAGAAGGATAGCGTTCATGCGCCGCCCCCTCCGGATAAGGCGATGGGCTCGAGCCGGAACTGGTCTTCCAGATCGGCGTAGCGGCCGTCCTCCAGCACCCGGGACGCCACGAGCTCACCCACCATGGGGCCGAACTTGAACCCCTCGGCGTTCCCCCCGCCCGCGAACCAGACGTTCTCCATCTCGGGGTGCCGGTCGATGATCCACTCCCGGGTGTGGCTCGACTCGTAGTGACAGGAGCGGGTCTCCACCAGCGGCTGTTCCAGAAGGTCGGGAAAGCGCTGCCGGAGGAGGTCGCGCGGCCGTTCGATCATCTCTTCCGAGACCCAACGAACCGAGGTATCCGGGTCGTCACCGGCCTGCCCTCCGGTCCTCACCCGGAACCCGCGATGGTCGGGGGGGAGGCTCGGCCAGCCCGTGACCCCGGGGAAGTTCCAGCTCGGGATGTTGGGGTGATCGAAGCGGCGATCCCCCGGAGGCGTGCCGAAGTAGAAGACGTTCCCCATGGGGATCCGGATCCGCTCGGCCATGATCTCCGGGAACGCCTTGGGGAACCACGGACCGAGGGCGAAGACGAACCGGTCCGCCTCCAGGTGGTCGTCGCCCCCGTCCAGCTCGAGCCGAAGCAGTCGACCGCCTTCGGTACTGCCTGGGACGGCCCTCCCCGTCCGCACCACCCCACCCTTCATCTCGAAGACCGCCGCCACGCGTTGGCAGGTGGCGCGCGATCGGACGATCCCGGCCCCCGGCTCGTAGAGGACGGCCTCGATGTCGTCGATCGCGATCTGCGGCCATCGGTGGCGGACCTCGTCGGGGGTGAGAACCTCGTACGGAACCCCCGTCACGTTCCAGATCTCCTCCACGTCCTCGATGAACCCCTGGCGCGTGTCGCGGAAGATGAGGTCACCCGAGTTGTAGAAGAGGGGCGCCCCCATCTGTGGAGACCACTCTTCGTCGAAGGCCTCCCACCGTTCGATGGCCCGCCGGGCCCAACTCGTCCAGAGCTCGCGTCCCGGATAGGAGGTGCGGACGCCCCGGGTCTCGTCACCCGAGGTGGAGCGGGAATTGCCCGGACCGTACAGGTCCACGAGGGTCACCCGGGCCCCCATCTCCTGGAGGTGGAGCGCGGTCCAGCCCCCGAAGGCACCGGCCCCCACCACGACCACCTCGGGTCCGGTCCCTCTCCCCCGAGAGATGCCGGGCGCGCATCCCGCCAGCATCCCGCCCATCGACCCCGCCATGGCGAGCGCGCCGGCGCCGATGCCCCCCGCCCGGACGAAGGTGCGTCGGTCGATACCCCCGCGGTCCTCCGGCGTCTCGTCCTCGTTCGGCTTCACCATGGGACTCCTCCTACCGGGTGGCGGCGATGCATTCGATCTCGATCTGCGCCGAAGCCGGCAGGGCGCGCACCGCAATAGCGGACCGTGCCGGAGGCGCCGGCGGAGGAAAGAACTCGGCGTACACCTCGTTCATCCCCTGGTAGTCGTCCATGTCGACGAGGAAGACGGTGCACTTCACCACGTCGTCCATGGTGGCATCGGCCGCCTCGAGCCTCGACCGGATGCCTTCCAGCGCCTGACGGGTGGCCGCGCCGATGTCCCCGTTCGTGCTCCGACCGATCACGCCGGAGAGGAAGAGTAGATCTCCCGTCCGCACGATGGGGGAGAAGGGGGTGGTGATCTCTCCCCCGGAAGGGTTGATGACCTCTTTGTGGATCCCGCTTCCCCCGGTGCAGGCGCCGAGAAGGACGAGAAGGAGCACGGCCGGCACGAATGAAGTAAGAGGTCTCGGCATCGGGCCGGCTCTCCTGGTCGGTTGACATGGTGGCAAAGGTACGGAATTCGGGGCAACAAGATATGCCCTCCGATGGAGAAGCGCATGCCGCGTACCCTCCGGCCCCCGCGACGGGTACCATACGGGTACCATGAAGGAGACGAGAAAACGAAGTTGTGTGCGGGCAACTCCAACCGGAGGAGCCGGTCCACTGCGAAGCAGGAGATGGCGGAATGCACGAACTGCGGAAGGAGGAGGCGAAGCTAGCAATCTTCGGCGGAGGGAATCTGGGAACCGCGCTGGCCACCGGATGGGTGCGGGCGGGAATCGCCTCTCCCGGCGAGATCCGGATCACCCGGCGGAGGCCCGAACGCCTGAGCGATCTGGAAGCCCTGGGCTTTCGTGTGGGATGGGACAACCTGGAGGCGCTCCGGCACGCCCCGCTCGTGGTACTCGCCGTCCAGCCGCAGCAGATTTCCCAGCTCGCGGATGAAATCCGCGAGGCGCTCGACCCGCAGAGGCATCGTTTGATCTCAGTCGTCTCGGGCGTTCCCCTCGCCGAGCTCCATCGCCTCCTGGGGACAGACCTCCCCATCCTTCGGGCGATGCCGAACACCGCGGTCGCGATCGGCGAGTCCATGACCTGCCTGAGCACGGACCCCACGAATGGGTCTCTGCTCGAGGAGGCGCACCGGCTCTTCGACGGGGTGGGACACACCCTCGAGATCCCGGAGGAGATGATGGTTCCCGCCACTGCCTTGTGTGCCTGCGGGGTGGCCTTCTTCCTCCGCTCGATCCGCGCTGCCTCCCAGGGAGGAATCGAAATCGGGTTTCACCCGTCCGAGGCTCTCCTCATGGCCGCGCAAACCGCGAAGGGAGCCGCATCCCTCCTCCTTCGCGAAGGACACCATCCCGAGCCGGAGATCGACCGGGTGACGACGCCGAGGGGCTGCACGATCGCGGGGCTGAACGAGATGGAGCACCGCGGGTTTTCGTCCGCTCTCATCAAGGGCATCGTCCTCTCGGCCGCGAAGGCGGAAGGCCTCTACGAGAGCGAATGAATGCAGGAGGAACGGGACAGGAAGAGAATCCCGATGAGCCACCTCGGGATCCACTCCTCCTTCACTCCCCGCGACCCGCCCTTTCACGGCGCAGGACCGTGTCGGCACGAAATCGGCCGTCGTGCCCGGGGTGGTCACGGTTGTAGTGAAGCCCCCGACTCTCCAGCCGCCGCCTCGCGCACTCCACGATGAGCCGGCCGACCTCGAGGAGGTTCCGAAGTTCGACCCCCCCGACCGTCCACTCCCCCTCCGTCCAGCGCCGCTCCTCTTCGGCCGACAGCCCCTCCAGCAGGAGAGACGCCTCCTCGAGCCCCCCGTCGGTGCGTACGATACCGACCCGCTCCCACATGAGGGCCCTGAGCTCCTCCCTGGAACGGGCAACCCGGTCCGGTGCGGGGGTGGAGGATGTGGCAAGGGAGCGGCCCGAGCTCGGTTGGAAGCCACCACCCTTCGCCGCTTCCTTGCGAAGGGACGCCGCACCGCCCTTCACATTCTCAGCTGGAAAGTCCGCGACCGCCTCCGCCGCCCGATGGCTGAAGACCACCGCCTCGAGGAGAGAATTGGAGGCCAGGCGATTCGCTCCGTGGACCCCGGTGCAAGCCACCTCACCCGCAGCATAAAGGCCGGGGAGACTCGTCCTGCCATGGACGTCGGTCATCACCCCCCCGCATACGTAGTGGGCGGCCGGCACCACGGGAATTCCGCTCTCGAAGAGCTCCACCCCCCGCTCCCGGCATCCCCGGACGGTTCCGGGAAAGCGCTCCTCCATGAGCGCCCGGGGAATCGGGGAGACGTCCAGGATCACGTGCGGGTCGCCGGTGGCCTCCAGCTCGGAGTGGATCGCCCTCGCCACCACATCGCGGGGGGCCAACGATGCCCTGGGGTGATGGTTCTCCAGAAAGGTCGTCCCGTCGAGTCTCCTGAGGACCGCACCCTCCCCCCGAAGCGCCTCGGTGAGGAGAAAGGCCGGATCCTCGGCGGGGTGGAGCGCCGTCGGGTGAAACTGGATGAACTCCATGTTTCCGACGTCTGCGCCCGCCCGCCACGCCATCGCAATCCCGTCCCCGGTCGCGATGGAGGGGTTGGTGGTGTGCTGATAGACCTGCCCACATCCCCCCGCCGCCAGCATGGTCACCGGAGCCCTCAGCCGCACCGCGGTCGCACGACGCGTGTCGAGGGCTGTCGCTCCAACGCAGCGTCCGCGTCCTTCCGCGTCCGGCTCCACCTCGAGATCGACCACCAGGAGATGTTGAAGCACCCGGATCCGGGGGTTGGCTGCCACGGCGGCAAGAAGCGCCCGCTCGATCTCCCACCCGGTCCGGTCCCCCGCCCGCAGGATGCGTCGTCGTGAATGGCCACCCTCCATTCCCAGCGAGAAGTTCCCGTTCTCGCGGTGGAACCGCACTCCCCACTCCACCAGTTCGCCCACACGGAGCGGCCCCTCGCGCACGACCAGGTCTACCACCTCGGGATGACAGAGACCTGCGCCCGCCGCCAGGGTATCCGCCAGGTGGAGGGAAGGGTCGTCGTCCTCGCCAAGCCCCGCGGCAATCCCGCCCTGGGCGTAGTTCGTGCTCGAGTCGGCCCGCCGCTTCTTCGTGACGACGAGCACCGGACCGTGCTCCGCCGCCTTCAAGGCGTAGGTCAAGCCGGCGATGCCGGTCCCGATCACGAGGACGCGGGCCTCGAACTCCTCCTTCCTCTGCACGCTTGGGCCCTCTCGAAGACGATGGTCGGCGCCCGCCGCTCCTCGAGCAGACGGATGAAGGCCGAACAATCTCAGGAGAGGGTCGTGCGAGCGCAACCGACCCACTCAGGCTGACTGCTCACCGAAGGACGGCGAGGCGAACAGCAGGCCGACGGCGACGATTCCCACGATCGCGCGACGGAGCGGTTTTTCAGTCCCGTGCATGAGGGCCTTCGGTGGTCTGGCAGCGCTGAGGGGGTGACGGGGCTTCCATCTCTCCTCGCGTTCCCCGAGCTTTCAGGGCTGCACATGGTTCCACGCGCACCCGGTCCCACGCAGTCCCGATGTCCGAGTACTGGCGGTTCTTCCGGAGCGACGCTTCGCTCCTCACATATGGTCTCTCCTTCTCGTTCCTCTCGAGTTTCGGTCAGACCTTTTTGATATCCCTCTTCGTCCCGTTCTTCCTCCTGGAGTTCGCCCTCACGAACTCGCAGTTCGCGGCGTTCTACGCGGGTGCGACGCTGGCGAGCGCGGCCCTCCTCCCCTGGGCGGGGCAATGGATGGACCGAGCGCCGCTGCACAGGGTCACCCTCGGGGTCGTCCTCCTCCTGGCGGCGTCGGCCCTCCTGCTCTCCGTTTCCACCCACCTCGGCCTCTTCTGCCTGGCGCTTCTGGGGCTGAGACTCGCCGGTCAGGGCCTCTCGTCCCACGCCGCCCAGACGGCGATGGCGCGCTATTTCGCCTCGGCCCGCGGAAAGGCGTTGAGCATCGCCGGACTCGGCTTCCCGGCCGGGGAGGCACTCCTCCCCTTCATCGCCGCCGCCTCCATCGCGATTCTGGGGTGGCGGGAGAGCTGGGTCGTGGTAGCCGCCGTATCGGCCCTCGTCTTCGGCCCCCTCCTCGTCTCCCTCCTGCGGCGTTCCGGGGTGGAGCTGGACCCGCGGACTGTGGGAAGAGCCACGCCCGCGACGAGACAGGCAGCAACCAATGACCAAGCGGACCCTGCGCCCGCGGACTGGCGTCGTCGGGAGGTCCTCCGCGACCCGCGCTTCTGGGCAGTCCTCCCCGCTGCCATCCTCCCCGCCTTCTGGGCGACGGGCTTCTTCCTCTACCAGACGAACATTGCCGAGATGAAGGGGTGGAGCCTGGCCCTCATGGCCTCGACCTTCACCGCGTTCGCGGTGTTCCGCGTGGTGACCTCGCTTGCGGCCGGAGGCGTCGTCGACCGCCTCTCGGCCCGGCGGATTTTTCCCGTGGTTCCCCTCCCCATGGCGCTGGGGTTCGGAGTCCTCTTCATCTCGGATGCAGTCTGGACAGCCTACCTCTTCATGGGATTCATGGGCACCTCCATGGGACTGGCAGGCGCTGCCTCCTCGGCGCTCTGGGCGGAGCTCTACGGGGTGAGGCACCTCGGGTCCATCAAGGCCATGCTCACGGCGCTCATGGTCGTGAGCACGGCGGCTGCTCCCCTCCTGGTGGGTGGGGTGATGGACGGGTTCGCCAGCTTCGAGCTCCTCCTCGTCGGGGGAATCGTATCCGTGGTGGTGGCCAGCCTCCTGGCCCAGCGAGCACTCCCCTTCCGACTGGCCTGAGGGCTGCTGGGCGTCCCGGTCCCAGCTCGCTAACGAGTGCACGCCTCCATGCATCTCATCAGTCGAGGGTATCGACCCCGGTCGTGCGCCCTGCCACCCCGGCGGAGCGCTCCACCCCGGCGCGGAGGCGACGATTCGACACTTCTTCGTCTACTCGCAGGTCATTTTTACCCTCTCGCACGTGGCTTTCCTGCCCGTTCCAGCGCTGTCCGTTCAGGCAGCTCCCGGTCAGGCTCGTATCGAGGTCTTCGAAGCCTCGATCCTGGAGCTCCAGGCCGCCATGGAAAGCGGGACCGTGACCTCGGCCGAACTCGTGGACGCCTACGTCGCCCGGATCCGCCGCTTCGACCAGGACGGTCCGGATTGAATGCGCTCCTCTTTCTGAGCCCCCGGGCCTACGGTGACGCCCAGAGGCTCGACGAGGAGGGTGCCCGCAGCGGCCCACGGGGTCCGCTCCACGGCATCCCCGTGCTCCTGAAGGACAACGTCGACACCTTCGACATGCCCACCACCGGGGGAAGCTTCGCCCTGGCCGGTATGCATCCCCCCCGCGACGCCCACCTCGTGACCCGCCTCCGCGACGCCGGAGCGGTGATCCTGGGCAAGACGAACATGCACGAGCTCTCATTCGGGATCACGACGCTGAGCTCGGTGGACGGTCGAACGCTGAACCCGTATGACCTGGCGGCGAATCCCGGGGGTTCGAGCGGTGGCACCGCGGTCGCCTTGGCCGCGAGCTTCGCGGCGGTGGGGTTCGGAACGGACACCTGTGGATCGCTCCGGATTCCTGCAGCGTTCAACTCGCTTTTCACTCTTCGCCCCACGAAGGGGCTGGTGAGCGCCACCGGGATCATCCCTCTGGCGCGCTCACGCGACATGGCCGGCCCCCTCGCCCGCACCGCCACCGACCTGGCCCTCGCACTCGATGCCATCGTCGGGCACGATCCCGACGATCCAGCTACGGTTATTCTGGGGGAGGGTGTCCCCTACCGATTCGCAGATGCACTCGATGCGGAATCCCTTTCCGGCGCCCGGATCGGAGTACTCCGCGACTTTCTCACGCCCTCCTTGATCGTGGAGGAAGTGGCGGCACTCATGGACCTCAGCGATCCATCGGGCGCCCGCACGGACCCGGTCGCCATTGCCCGACGCGGCGCCGCTCAGGAGGAGGAAATCGATGCCATCGTGGGCCATGCGCTGGCCAGGATGGAGGCCTTGGGGGCCGAGCTGGTGGAGATCCAACTGCCCGGAATCGACTCACTGCTGGATGCCGCAGCCGTTGTGATCGACCACGAGTTCCGTCGCGATCTCGAGGGGTACCTCGCCCGGCGTCCGGATGCGCCCTTCCGTACCCTGGACGAGATCGTGGCTCGAGGCTTCTATCACCCCTCCGTGGAAGCACAACTCCTACGCCGCGCCGGGATCACCAGCGTGCACACGGAGGAATACCGGCGAGCCCTCGTCGAGCTGGAGGCCCTCCGGGCTATCCTCCTCCAGCTCTTCAACGAGGAGCGGCTCGACGCCCTCGCATACCCCGTCATGCGTCGCAGCGCCGCCCCAATCGGTGAGGCCCAGTGGGGCACGACCTGCCAACTCAGCACCTCCACCGGATTTCCGGCGCTGGCCATGCCGGCCGGGTTCACGCAGGCCGGGGCCCCCGTGGGCATGGAACTCCTCGGGGCTCCTCTCTACGACCGGCGGCTCGTCGGGATGGCCTTTGCCTTTGAACAGGCAGGACCCACCCGGCGACCACCTCCCACCACCCCGCCCCTTCCACAACACTGACTCAACCCCTTTCCCGTGTCGGAGGGGGATGCGATCATCCGAACCTGAGCCCTGGCACTGACGGAAAGGAGTTTCGAGATGGCTGACGACGACGTCCTGAGGGTCATCCTCGGTGCGATCCGGTTTGCCGCCGAGAAGCACCGCGATCAGCGGAGAAAAGGGAAGGAGGCGTCCCCCTACATCAACCACCCGATCGCGGTGGCGGAGATTCTGACCCAACACGGGGTTCAGGACACCGTGACGCTCCTGGCGGCGATCCTCCACGATACCATCGAGGACACGGAAACCACCCCGAAGGAAATCGAGGAACGCTTCGGCTCCGACGTGCGACGCGTGGTCGAGGAGGTGACCGACGACAAGTCGGCGTCCAGGGAGGCTCGGAAGGCACATCAGGTGGACCACGCCCCTCGCCTTTCGCCCCGTGCGAAGCTCGTGAAGATCGCCGACAAGTTGACGAACGTTCGGGACGTGGTGGAGGCGCCGCCCGCCGGATGGCCGATGGAACGCAGGCTCGGCTACCTGGAATGGGCCCGTGCGGTCGTGGAAGGGTGCCGCGGGAGCAACGCATCCCTCGAAGCCGCGTACTTCCAGGTCCTCGAGCAGGGGTTTGTCCGCCTGCGGGACGAAACGGACTGACCCTCAGCGGGTGGCGACCCGCTGCCGGGCCTCGGCAAGGCCGTCCCGGTCCGGATTCGCCCCGGCGGCCAGTTCGAGAAGCTCCCCGTAGTAACCAAGGGCGACCTCCTCCTCAGCCAGCCCATCGGCGGCCCGCGCCGCACCCAGGAGCGTATGGTAACGGCGGGGCCACATCTCCAGGGATTTCTCATACGCCTCCAGGGCCTCCGCGGGCCGGTCCAACTCCAGGAGGAGATCTCCCAGCAGCTCATAGGCGGGCTGGAGCTCCCCGGGAGTGATCGCGTGCTTCTCCATGCTCCCTTCGAGCTCGGCGGCGGTCCGCATCCTGGACTCGGCCGAGTCCGGGTCCCCCATCGCGAGGGCCTCCCACGCAGCGACGCTCAGCCGCTGGATCTCCACCCTTCTGGCCCAGTACGTGTCCTCCGCCTGTCGGAGGCTTTCCTCCAGCGCCGCGAGGCGATCCTGCGCCTGGCGGGCGCCCTCCGTATCGCCTGTTCGGGCCGAGCCGAGCCCACGCGCAAACCAGGTCATGGCTTCCGCGGCGGGGTAGCGATCCCAGTCGAACTCCGCGGGCTCCCCGGGTTCGAGCCCCGCTGCACCGGCCCAGTCGCGACGCTCCACATGCCACCTCGCCGGGATCGCGGCGAGGGCATAGCCGGAGGCCAGATGCGCCTGATAGCCCTCACGTGACCGGAGCTCCTCGAGGATTTCCGACGCCGCCTCGTCTTCGCCCCGCTGAAGATGGCCGTACATCAGGTAGTCGAGAGCGTGGGGGTAGTGGAGGGAGATGTTTTCCCCCGCAGGATGCTCCAACGCGGCGTCGGCGGAGCGGCGGTTCCAGTCGATGACCTCGTCCCACGCCCCTGTACGCACGTAGATATGGCTCGGCATGTGCAGCGCATGGGGGATCGAAGGCGCCACCTCCTCGTATGCCCGGGCGAAGCGCACGCCCTCGTCGGCCAACCCCTCCACGTCGTGCACGTGGATCGCATAGTGGACTGCCCCGGGGTGATCCGGCTGGGCGGTGTGGATCTCCTCCACGATGGACCCGGCCCTCGCCAAGCGGTCGGGATCGTCGGGACCGACCGAGATGTGCGCGAGGGCGAAGAGGGTCGCCGCCTCCGGATCCTCCGGGAAGACCTCATGGAGCTCCTCCATGGCAGCCTCCCAGCTCCTGAGCCGACCAGCGTAGCTGGCGTCGGGCTCCTCGAAGAAGGCCAGGGCTGCCTGGACGTAGAGTTGCTCGCGCTCCGTCGGAGGATCGAGCGCGAGGGCCTGCTCCGCATGAGCCCGCCCCGCCTCAACGTCGGCGCTCCCCCAGAAGGGCTGGAAGTGGGCCATAGCCAGGCCCCACTGGGCCATGGCGCAGTTCTGCTCCAATGCGGCCGCCTCCGTGAACGCCCCCTCTGCCTGCGGATACATCATGTGGTGCAGCATCAGGAGCCCCCGCTCCAGATGCGGCTGGGCTTCGGCGGAGCAGCTCGTCGGAAACTCCACCATCCCAAGCTCGGGCTCGGGCGACTCGGCGGGAGCGGGATCCTCCACCGCGCAGGCCGGAAGCACCAGGGCTCCGAGAACAGCGAGAGTGAACGGCCGGAGGCGGGAAGAAGGGATCGGGCGGGACCATTCGGGGCCGGCCTTGATCGAGCACGGGAACATCGGCTGCCTCCTCGAAGAGGGAACACATGGGCGCATCCGCCTCCACGATACGGAAGGGCACCGGGCCAAGGCAATGAAATCGAGGTCGAGGAGGTCTCCCTCCCTCAGAGAAACCCGAACTCTCGGAGCGCTGACTCTCCGGTGCGCAATGCATCTTCCGGATCTCCGTCGGTGGGCACGGTCCGCGTCACCGCTGCCACCTGCTCGGCCTGCGCCTCCCACCGCTCTGCCATCGCGGAGTACACTGCCCAATCGGCATCGGAAATCTGGAGGTCGTCATCCTCCTCTGCACGTTCCGCGAGGCGGCTGCGGACGCGGGCCGGCTCGGCGGTACAGGTCAGGAACCCCGCCCGAACGCCCATTTTCCGAGCCGCCTCCAGGAACTCCAATCGCCGGGCATCGCTGGAAAAGGTCGCGTCCACCAGAATCCGTTCCCCGTTGAAGAGGCCATCCCGGGCAGCATCGAGGCAGGCCGCATAGGTGCGGTCCGTCCACTCCTCGGTGTAGATCCCCTCACCGTAGGCCGCGGAGAGATCCTCGTCCGGCGCATGTCCGGCGAGCTCCTTCCGCACGCGGTCCGAGGCGATCACCCGGAAGTTCGCAGCGCTTGCGAGGTTGCTCGCCAGTGTCGATTTCCCGCTCCCGGGAAGCCCTCCCACCAGGAGGAGGGCAGGACGCCGGGCCGGCTCCTCGAGCTCCGAGAGGGCCAGGAGCCAGTGGCCGCGGGCCCTCGTCTCGGCCGTCCGACGATCCCCCTCCGACACCTCGGATCCCGTCACCATTCCGAGCACTTTGGCCCGAACCGCTGCCCGGTAGGATCGATAGAAGGGGAAGAGCGCCCCACCCTCCAGATCTCCGGCCGACTCCAGGTAGCCCCTCTCGAAGCGCTCACCCAGGTCGCGCCTTCCTTCGTAGGCCAGGTCCATGGACAGGAAGGCCGCATCGCAGACCGGGTCGGCGTTCCGGAACCGCTCGCTGAACTCGATGCAATCGATCACGAGGAGATCGGAGGGGGGCTCCCGATCAGGAAGGAGGTAGACGTGGTCGAGGTGAAGATCCCCATGGGTGTCGCGCGGTCGACCCTCCCGGACGCGGGACTCGATAAGAGGTCGAAGCTCGTCGAGCCGCACCTCCAAGAGCTCGGCCAACCTCCGATGCACAACGGAGCTTACTGTCCGGCCCACGTGTTCTACCGTCTGCTCGAGGTTCTCACGGGCGTTCCCCGCGACGACGGCCCATTCCCCAAACCGTGCGATGTCGGGCCCGCCCCTGGCCTCCCGGTGGAAGCGGGCCACCCGCTCCCCGAGCTCATCGAATACCCCGGGCTCGAGGTCACCCCTCCGAAGCCGCTCCCGCAGGGACGCCCCCGGGGGGAGACGTCGCATCCGAACGGCATACTCGAGTGCATGTCCCTCGCCCGCTCGGTCGCCCACTCGCAATCCTTCCGCGGTCCGGAAAAGGGGCACCACCCCAAGATAGATCTCCGGCGCGAGCCGGCGGTTCAGCCGCACTTCCTCCTCGCAGAAGTGCCGGCGTCGCTCCAGGGTGGTGAAGTCCAGGAATCCCAGGTCGAGGGGCTTCTTGACCTTGTAGGCGAACGGACCGGCGAGGACCACGACGGAGATGTGCGTCTGCAGCACCTCCAGGTCGTGGGCAGCGTGTGGGAATGCGGCCGGATCCCGCAGGCCCTCGATGAGCTCCGAGATCCGCATTGTCGGCTCGATCGCGCTGTGCACCTATCCGATCACTCGAAGGGAAAGCTGCGAACGGCTTCCTGCAGATCGGGATCGCCCTTCCAGAGGTAGAAGCCCATGGTGGTCGCAGCGAGGAGATTGCCGATGGCGACAGACCACCAGGCCAGCGCCCCCAGAAGGAACTCGGCCGCGATGGCCAGGAGCCCGAAGAAGAGCGCCTGCCAGACCACGAAGATGAGGAGCAGGGCCAACAGGAAATTGGGACGGGACCGGGCCCGGGTCACCAGCCCCACCACGATCATCCCGAGGACGCCGAACCCCAGGATGTGGATCACACTGTACCCGAGCACCGTCCCCGCACCCACTTCGACCTGGGCGAGATCCCTGACGCCGAAAAGGAGGGCCGACCCCAGTACGGCAGGGGTGAAGAGCGGCCGTCCCAGCGCCACATCGATGACGAAGAACCAGATTGCGACCGTGACGGCCCCGATGAGTCCGACGGTCATTCCTCGTTTCCAGATCGACTGCTCTGCCATCAATACCGTCCTTCCTTATGGGTGGTTGGGCCGGAATGGGTTCGGCGTACGCCTGCGAATCAGTCTACGGCGGGAAGGACCTCGACGCTGATGGGGTCGGTCTCCATGTCGCTGTGATCCGCGTGCCAGAGATGGAACTCGATCTCCACGCTCCCAGCCTCCTCGGGGTAGACGGAGACGTGATCGCAGTGGTAGATGGCGACCACCTCCCCAGTGCCCCGCTCTGCGAACTGGAAGGGCCCGGTGGCGTTGTCCGGGTGTTGCATGTTGGGCCAGGCGACGATGTTCGTCTCATTGTCCAGGGGATAATAGCGCACGTTGGACACCGTGCATTCCCGCGCTCCGGTCTCGTCGTCCTGGCTCAGGGTTCCCATCTCCACCACCGTCCCGTCCTGCTCGTAGAAGACCACGCTGAGCGACGCCGGGTTCTGTCCCGCCCGCAGGGGCTGGAGCCCGTTGCCACCGGCCACATCGACCGGGTCGGGAAGCTCCGTGATGGGGTTGCCGCTCGCGTCCTCCCACCCTTCGCCGTCATGCCACACGGCGAGGAGGCTCGACACGGGCCCCCGCGTCGAAACCTCGACCCGACCCGCGTCATCGTGACCGTCGTCTGGCCCGGTGGGTTCGGAGTCCGAGTCGCACGCGGCGAAGAGGACAAAGAGAGGGAGGATGGGTGCGAGAGTCCATCCCCGTCGCAGAGATCGTTCGTTCGATAGCTTCATCATCTGGCTCCTGTGTCTTGCCTGGTCGGGTGGTGGGTTCATGGTACAGGGAGACGCCCCCGTGGACGACCCGCGGGTCAGAAGTGCACCCGGTAGGTGAGCTGCACGTTGCGCCCGGGTTGTGGCGCGATCTCCTTGAGGCGGGAGAGGTGATCGTAGACTTCCCGGTCCGTCAGGTTCTTGACGTCCAGGGTGACGGTGTGGGAAAGCCCGCCGCCTCCGCCGTGGCGCCACCCCAACCCCGCGTTCACGGTGCCATGCCCGTCGGTGGGCTCCTGCGGGCGCTCCGAGAGGTCACCGATCTGGACCGGCCGAGGAACCCGGTTCTGCGATGCCTTCACGTCCGCCCCGAGTGACCCGAAAAAGGTCGCCCCCTCGTACCTGATCTCGATACGGCCCCCCAGCGGAGGGATAAAGGGGAGGGGGTCGGCGTCCGCTCGACGCTCCGCCTTCGTGTACGATGCGGTGCCGTCCAGGACCAGGTCGGGGAGAAACTCCCATTGTACCCGCCCCTCGAACCCCAGAAAGTCCGCGTCGTCCCCCCTGGCCTCGAAGACAGGGGTCTCGCGGGGAGCGACACCGTCACGGATGACCCGGATGGTCTCTCCGGTCTGAAGGTAGTAGATGTATCCATCCACCCGGTTGTAGTAGGCGGCGACCTCCACGCTCAGGTCGGGACGTGTGCCCCGGACGAACAGATCCACCCCCGTTCCCACCTCGGACTCCAGGTCGGGGCTCCCGATGTCGAAAGAGAAGTCCGCCAGGTGCGGGCCATCCGAATAGAGCTCCTCCACCGAGGGATTCCGGAACGACCGGGCCACGGACGCACCCAGGGTCCAGTCCGGGGAAAAATCCCAGAGCGTGGCGAGGGAGCCGGAAAAGGATCCAAAGCTCCGGGAGGTGACCGGCTTCGTGATCCGCCGTTCCTGCGTGCGCACCACAATGGAATCGGTGTTCACGGGGCTGATGCTCCGGTAGTCGAAGCGGCCCCCAATCTGCACCCGGAAGCGGGAAAGCCCGAACTCCTCGTAGGCGAATCCGGCCAGGGACCACTCCGCTGCCGACCGCGTTCCCGGGGAGGCACACCCGGCCCACATGTCCCGACCCTGAAAGGAGGCCCCCGCCGCCCCCTCCGCCCGGATGGGGTTTCCGTTGTGATCGTGGATGGTGTGATCGTGGCGTGCGATGACGTTTCCCTCGCCGCTCGTCTGATCGAAGCAGGCGCCGATCACCCGCTCGCCCCCCACCATCCCCTCGATTTCGTCGTGGAGGTACCGGGTGACGGCTCCGTCCAGCTCGAGGCTGTCGAAGAACCCGAAGGCGGGCTGGAGGTAGGCGGCCCGGAACCGCCCGGTGGTTCGGCGCGCTTCGATGTCCACCCCCCCGGGATGCCCGCCCGGGAGCAGGACCCCGTCGAACTCGCCCGGAACCCCGTATGCGCTGTCGTAATAGCGGAGGACGCCCCCGACGAAGCCCCATTCGGGAACCCAGCTCGCACCGGCCGCCAGGTTGTACACCTCCAGCTCCGTCCGCTCCATGGTGCCGGTGGGGGTGCGGGTGTTGCCGGCCGTGCGCGCTGTGGCCTCCACCCGAAGGGAGAGGGGGCCGGCGGGGGCCTGGACCACCGCGCCACCGCTCATCCCCCCGTTTACCGATTCGTACTGGGAAGAGACCGTCCCGGTGAAGCCGGAGGGCATGGAGCGCGGGACGTCGTTCCGGATGACGTTCACCACCCCCCCCAGCGCGTTGGAGCCGTACAGGAGCCCGGCCGGCCCCCGGACCACCTCGATCCGCTGGGCGGAGAGTGGCTCGACCATGACCCCGTGATCCGAGGCCGTGGAGTAGAGGTCGCCAGTGCGATGTCCGTCCTCGAGCATCAGAATCCGGTCGCCGCTCATTCCGCGGATGCTCGGGCTTGCCGCGCCCGGTCCGTTGTACTGCACATTGAGCCCTGGGACGGCCTCCAGGGTGGCCGGAACGCTACTGGACAGGCTCCGCTGCAACTCGGTGGCAGCGATGGAGGTCACAGGCCGATAGACCTCCCCGGCGCCCCGCTCCCGACCGGTCCCCGTCACGATCACACCGCTCATCTGGATGGGCGATCGAACCATCTCCACCTCGAGCCGTACGGTCTCTCCGTCCCGTACTTCCACCTCCTCTTCGGCAGGCATGTAGCCCAGCCGCTCGAGACCGATGGTATGGCGGCGGGGCTGCAGGTTCGTGATCACGGTGACGCCGGTCCCGTCGGTGAGGCCACCCCGGTTCTGCCCCCGCACCTGGACGCTCACGGACGCCAGGGGTTCACCCGAGTCAGCGTCCTGGACACGAACCTCGAGGGTCCCCTGAAGGGGCGATTGGCCTGGGACCGGAAAGGCGAGAGCCCCTGCAAGCACGAACGCCGCGGCCGCCGGGAATACCTTCATGCAGCCTGTTGCGATGGATGTCTTCATGACCTACGTGGGTTCGGCCGTGAGTCACGGCCCTGGGTTCGATGCGGTGGAGTCGGACGGGTTCCGGAGCTGGAGCCTTCGAAATCGCGACGGAGGGCTCGTCGGTGGACGGCCCGGGAGCGCCGTACATAGGGACCAAACACACCCGTCACCTTCCGGCGCGGTCGAAGGGTCTCTAGACCTGCGGAGGAGCTCGCGCGCGACGCGAAAGGGTGAGCGGGCCCTCGGGCCGAATGGCCCGGGCCCGGTCCGCCGTCGCCGGCGATGCAGGGACATCGAGGATGGGGGTCCCTACGAGCCCGGAACCAGCAGGCGAAGAGAGCACCTGGCAGAAGAGACAATCCACCGCGTCCGGCACATGGTGCGGGGGAGGCGGCGTGGGCTGGTCGGAGAGAGCGACGAGATAGGCGTTCATCTCGGCGCCGTCCTCCGCAAAGTGGAGGGCAGGTGCCACGCCGACCCCCATGGCATACGTGACCATGGCGGTGAGCACGGCCCAGCGGGCCCCGGAGGCGAGGTAATGAGAACGCATGTTCAATAGCAGTACCCGGAAGCTACCAGCGGGGTTCCTGTCCTGAAAGGACCGCGCTCCTCCGGGAACCAGATGCCCATGGCCTCCCCACGCCCGCCCGTGCTTTATAGGTTGATGCAGACGCAACCTGCTTCGTAGACCACGAACCGCAAGCACCTCCGGGGAGGACGCCCTGAACATCCTGATCGTCGAGTCCGCCGCGAAGGCCCGAACGCTCGGCCGCTACCTGGGCCGGGACTGGAAGGTCCTGGCTACTGGTGGACACATCCAGACGCTTCCCTTCGACCGCTCGCTTCACGGCAAGGACGCAAAAAAGGCCTACTGGGCGAATCGCTCCGGCGAGCTTCCGTCCCCGCCATGGGTCTGGACCGAGCGCGGCGAGAAGGCCATCGAGTCCATCCTCGCCGAGGCCGAGAAGACCGACGAGCCTCACACCTTCTGGATCGCGACCGACCCGGACCGCGAAGGGGAGTTCATCGCGTGGTGCCTCGCCCGCCTCCTCGAGGAGCATGGCCCCGCTCACAGGGTCGCCTTCCGGGAAGTGACCGAGGAGGCGGTGCGGGAGGCGGTCGAACACCCACGAGGGTTGGACACGCAGATGGTGGAGAGCGCCCTCCTCCGGAAGTTTCTGGACCGCCTGGTGGGGTATCGGACTTCGCGCCTTGCCCGCGCGGTGATCTCCGGGGGCAACGCATCAATGGGCCGCGTCCAGACTCCGACGCTGGGATTCGTGGTGGACCGGGAGGTCGAGCGGGAAGAGCACGTCCCCATCCCCTATTTTGAGCTGAAGGCTCGCGCCGAAGGGGTCGAGCTCCACGCGCGGTTCCACGAGTCGGACGACGAGGATGCCTGGCGGAACGAAGCGGGGCGAGTCGTACCCACGCGCACATTCGACGAGGCCCTCGCCCGTAGAGGTGAGGAGGCACTTCGAAGGGCCGGAACGGTGGGGATCGAGGAGATCACCCACGGCACCCGGTCATCGAACCCCCGGACCCCCTTCTCCACCGACGCGCTCCTGCAGGCCGCCGGATCCCGCTTCAACTGGTCACCGAAGAAGACCTCGACGCTGGCATCCATGCTCTACGAGGCGGGCCACATCACCTACATCCGGACCGACTCGGCCCGGCTGGCACAATCCGCCGTCCAGGCCGCCCGGCGGGAAGTCGAAAGCGCCTGGGGCACCGACCATCTGGGGGCGGTCACCTCCTCGTCCGGAAGCTCCGGAGGCGGGGCCGGAGGCGGCGGCGGGCCGGTGCAGGACGCCCACGAGGCCATCCGCCCCACCCGGTTCGAGGACGAGGACGTCCCCCTGGAGGATGCGGACGCACGGAAGCTCTACCGGCTCATTCGGGCCCACACCCTCGCCAGCCTGATGGCCCCCTCCCGCTATGGCACCGCCCGGATCCGGGCGAGCGTGGAGGGATTCGATCGATCCCTCACCGGGGGCGTGTCCTGGCGGACCTTCCCGGGGTGGGAGGCCGCCTATCGGGAGTTCCGAAACGAACCGGATACCTCCCCCCCTCCGGCGCTGGCGAAGGAGCTTTCCCACTGGGAGCTCGACCCCGAGGCCGAGGAGGCGCCCAATCCCCAGCTCGTGGAGGACGAGACGCAGCCGCCGCCGCGGTATCGCCCCCACACCCTTATCCGGGCCATGAAGGATGCGGGAATCGGCCGGCCCTCCACCTACTCGAAGACGGTGGAGAAGCTCGAGGAGCGGGGGTACGTGGAGATGGAAGACGGTGCTCTCGCACCCACGGAGCGGGGCCGCACGGTCTGGCTCGAAGCCGCCCCACTCTACACCCGGGACGTGGACCGGACGGAGCTGTTCAGCGCCGACTTCACCGCCTGGATGGAAGGGCGACTGGACGAGGTGGCGCGGGGTGAGCTCCCTCCCGGACCGACATGGGAGGAGTGGCGGGACCGGATCCGGGATCTCCACGAGGCGGCCCGGAACCAGATGTCCCGGGGGACGGCCACACCCCGCACGCGGGAGCGGCTCGAGCGCCTCCTGGACAACGCGCCGCCGGACACCGCTCGCCCCGATGACGTTTTTGCCATCACCGAAGAGGACGCTCGCGAGTGGGTCCGGCGCCTCCACGAAGCGGGTATCCGCCCGGCACCTACGGAACGTCAGCGTGCCTACCTCGAGCGCCTGGTGGAGGAGCTCGAGCTCACCTCCGAGGAGGCCGCGGGACTCATCGATGCAGCGGACCTGTCGGAGATCCGCACCGCCGCCGGGGCGAGTGCTCTCATCGAGGAGCTCTCCGCCATCCGGGACGAACGGCGACCTCCGAGCCGCAGGCAGCTCGCCCTCATCGAGCGGCTCCGGTCGGACGCCGGGATGGACGAGTACGCGGCGGCGGGGCTCATCGGGGAGGAGGACCTTTCCGGACTTACCGGCGGGGGGGAGGGCACGGCGAGCGCCCTCATCGAGAAGCTACTGGAGCGCAGTCAGGAGGGGGCGGGAGCGGGCTCGCGCGGCTGAGGCACCGGCGCTTGTGCTCCGCCTCCCACCACCCCAGAATGTCCCTATGTGACTCGATGTGACTCGCGGGTAGACGGAACCACCAACCTGGGGAGGTCGCCTCATGGCCCACTCGTTCTTCCGCTCCGCGCTCCGCTGGGGCGTCATCGGGGTCTTCGCGCTGGTGCTCCTGGGGGCCGGCACCTACCTCTGGGCATCCAGCACCTCGAGCAAGGTCTTCGCACGATCGATCCCCGCCCACGAGGCGGATTTTCCGGTCCCCTTCCCCCTCCCGCAGGAGGAGATCGAGGAGCTCGGACTCTCCCCGGCGGAGGCCGAGGATCTCGCGCTGGAGCGGGCTCTCGAGCGTGGGCGTCATCTCCTGTCGGCGCGCTATCCGTGTGCGGAATGCCACGGAAGCGACTACGGCGGCGGGATCATGGTGGACGCCTTCCCCATCGGACAGCTCCATGGGCCGAACCTCACCTCGGGACGGGGCAGTAGAGCGCCTGATCTCACGGTAGCGGACTGGGACCGGATCGTCCGTCACGGGATCCTCCCCGATGGCCGCCCCGCCGTCATGCCTTCCGAGGATTTCCTCCTCATGTCCGACCAGGAGCTCTCGGACATCATCGCCTACATCCGGTCGCTCCCGCCGGTGGACAACCAGGCCCCGCCGGTTCGGTTCGGCCCCCTCGGGAAGTTCCTTGTCGCCACGGGGCAGATAACTCCCTCGGCAGATCACGTCGAGGACCACGACGCGCCTCACGGAGCCGAGCCTCCCCCGGCCGAGGTATCGCTCGAATTCGGTCGGCACCTGGCAGGAGTCTGCGTCGGCTGCCACCGCCCCGACTTCACCGGCGGACCCATCGCCGGGGGGGATCCGTCCTGGGTCCCGGCCGCCAACCTCACCCCGCACGCGGAGGGGGTGGCGGGATGGAGCTACGCCGATTTCGAGCGGGCGATGCGGGACGGGATCCGGCCCGACGAGACCGAGATCGCGCCGCCAATGACACTGGCGATGCCCTTTGCGCAACAGATGACGGACGTGGAGATGGAAGCGCTCTGGCTGTACCTTCAGAGCGTCCCCGAGCGGCCGACCTCGCGGTGAGGGGGTGGGCCGTCAGAAGAGCCCGCCGGTGAGCTGCACGCCCACCAAACCGCTCAACTGATCCTGCCCGCCCACTGATCCCCGCAGCTCGAAGAAGGGTGCGAAGGCACGACGTTGGAAACGCACACCACCGATGAGGTTGAGTCCGACGTTCGTGTCGCTGCTCCCCATATCGGGTGAAACGCGACCCAGATTCACGCCCGTGCCCACGTAGGTGCGTGCCGCTCCGCCACCCAGTGGGACCAGGGGCAGGAGGACATCCAGGTTCGCCTCGGTGTAGTCCGCACCCTCCATCCAGAACTGGTGGAGCGAGGCCGACCCCTCCATGCGGGAGAGCGCCGCATCCCCGGCTTCCCCGGGGATGACCCGGTCGAGCCCTGCGTTCCCGCGGACCCCAAGGCCGAATTCGGTTTCGCTTCCGTACTCGGCGAAGGCCGCGCACCCGGAGGCGAGAAGGGTCACGGAGAGGAGAGAGAGGCAACGAACGGGAGAGGGAAGGCGCATGATGATCTCCGGGTCGAAACGTTGGATGTGCAGTCACCTTGCCGAGGATACCCGGAGATGAGTCCCACGTGCCCTGTGAAAACACCGCCCGTCCGTCCCAGGGCGCAGCCCCTGCGCGTCAGGGCCGTCCTCGCGTTCGCGCTGCCCGCGGCACTGTTGGCCTGTGACGGTCCGGAGGTTTCCGGGGAGGTGCCCGAGCTCGCGCGGACCGAAGCCGAAGCTGCGACACCATCCGTGGCCGACCCCGCCGACGACCCGACCGCCCCCACCCCCCCGTCCCCCCGCTTCGACTCGCTGCAGGATGCCATCCAACACTACGAGCAGATTCTCGCGGACGGGGGGTGGCCCACCGTTCCCCCGGGCCCGACCCTGGATCCCGGGCAGGACGATCCGCGAGTGGAGCGACTCCGGGAACGGCTGGCGGTCTCTGGTGAACTCTCGGCCGCAGATGCCCGATCGCCCTCCTCTCCCGAGCACTACGACGGCACCCTCGAGGTGGCAGTTCGGGCGTTCCAGCGGACCCACGGACTGGAGGTGGACGGGCGAGTCGGGGCGGCGACCCTCGTGCAACTCAACGTTTCCGCCCGCGAGCGGCTGCGACAACTCAGACTCAACGCCGACCGCCAGGCGGCCTTCGCCCCGGAGCCCGGAGGCGATTATCTCCTCGTGAACATTCCCGCCTTCATGGTCCGGATCTTCGAGGCGGGGGAGGAGTCGATGCGCCTCCGGGCCATCGTGGGCCAGCGTGGTCGACCCACCCCGACTTTCTCCGCCCGGATGACGTACCTGGTCCTCGCCCCGTACTGGCAGGTGCCCCCGGGGATCGCCTCGCGAGACCAGCTCCCCCGCATTCGGAACGACCTGAGCTACCTCCAGCGGGAGGGGATGGTCCTCCTCGATCAGAACAGCGGACAGAGGGTCGACCCCACGGGCATCGAGTGGGAGTCGTTGACGGGGGCGGAGTTCAACCGGCACTACCGGATCCGCCAGGCCCCGGGGCCGCGCAACGCCATGGGCGACGTCAAGTTCATGTTCCCCAACCAGCACAACGTCTACCTCCACGACACCCCGAATCGCGAGCTCTTCGGGGAGGCGCGGCGGGCCTTCAGCTCGGGGTGCGTCCGCGTGGACCGTGCGCGGGAGCTCGCCGGCTACCTCCTTCGTGACGCCCCGGACTGGTCCCCCGAACGGATCCGGGAGGTGATTGCCGCCGGGCGCGAGCAACGGGTGAATCTCCCGGCACCCGTCCCCATCTACATCGAATACTGGACCGCCTTCGTGGATGACGACGGGACACTGAACTTCCGCGAAGACATCTACCGGAGGGATGTCGACCTCCCCACGACGGCGGCGGCAGGAGAAGTAAGGGAAGCCGACACCGGGACCATCCCCTGCCTGGTGTTCGAGAGCGAGGAGGGGTAGCCGGCCCAGCCCTCTCGATGGACCCTGTCCGGCCTTCCCGCTGTACCACGACCCTGCGCCCCGCAGTTCCCCCGTGAGAGCAGAGCAAATGACCCGTCGTACCCGACACCGACTCCTACACCCGCACAGCTACCTCGCCCTGCCCCTGCTCGCCGCCCCCGTCTTTCTGGCGCTCGGCGCCGCTGGCTGGTCCAGCCCGAACCCCGACGAGGAGGCCTCCCCCGGCGCAACCGCCGCGAGCCTCCCCCTCGCCACACCCGACCCCTTCGCCGAACTGCCCCTGGACCTTGTCCGCGAGGCCCCCACCGCGCCCCCTGGAGCCATCCCACTCCCCGGCGTCCGCCCCCACCCGTACAGTTACGAAGTCCGCGCCAGCTTCAGCGTGCGGGTCCGGGACGTCGTCATCCCCTACCGGGTCCTGGGCATCACCGCACGCCCAGGCGAGCGGATCGGCATCGAGTTGGATCGCCTCCCCGACGGCGCTTCTGCGGAGGCATTCCGGCTGCGAACCCCCACCGGGATCCAGGAGCCCAGCGCTCTCGGGAGCTGGGAATGGGCGGCCCCCGCAGGGCCCGGCCCCGTCCCCCTCCGCCTGGAGTCGCTCGACGACGGCGACGCCATCGTGCTGAACGTCCTGGTGGTCCACCCCTTCGAGGAGGCCGCCGGGGGGAGCATGAACGGGTTCCGGATCGGGGAGTACCGCATCTCCTCCAACGGGGTGCTCCCCAACGGGTTCATCGAGGCGAACGAAGACGTGCTCGACCTGCGAATGGCCCCTGGGTTCATTCTCCGGCAGTTCCTCCCGCACCAGCCGGGCGACCCGCGCTATCTGGCCCTCTCCGAACCCCTCCTACTGAAGCTGGAGGCGATCCTGGAGGAGGTCCGGGTGGAGGGGATCGAAGCGCGCACCCTCCACGTCATGTCGGCCTTTCGCACCCCTCACTACAACCGGGCCATCGGCAACACCACCGACGCGAGCCGCCACCTCTGGGGCGACGCCGCGGACATCTTCATCGACGAGGTGGGCAACGGCTGGATGGACGACCTCACCGGGGACGGTCAGGGAGGAAACGCTGACGCCCGCCTCCTCCACCGCATCATCGAACGGGTGGAGGCCCGAGCAGAGCCCCACGTCCGGCCCGGCGGGCTCCACATCTACCCGCCGAACCCGACACGCGGCCCCTTCCTCCACGTAGACGCGCGGGGAGTCCCGGCACGCTGG
>JBBDRS010000025.1:0-10887 GCA_040905325.1 Gemmatimonadota bacterium | reverse complement strand
ACTCCCCCCTTCCTCAGCTCGTCTCCATCCCGAGTTCCTGGGCCAGGAAGGTGAGCTGCATCGCAGTGATCCGGAGCCGCTGGCTCATGGATCGTCCGCCGGCATGCCCGGCACGGTAGTCGAAGTCCAGGATTACCGGGTACTCCGAGGTGCTCTTCGCCTGCAGGTGCGCCGTCATCTTCCGGGCCCCCTGGGGCGGGACCCGCGTATCCAGATCGCCCAGGTGGAAGAAGACCGCGGGGTACGCCGTGTCCTCCTCGATATTCTGTAGAGGCGAGTACTGCCGGATCGCCTCGAAGTGCTCCGGGATGCGCGAGTCCCCGTACTCCAGGAGCGCCGGTGGGCTGTTGCTGTCGTGGTGCCACGGGAACCGCAGGATGTCCACGTCGGGGAAGGTGCAGATGACCGCCCGGAAGAGCTCGGGTCGCTGCGTCATGGCAGCGGCCACCAGGAGGCCGGCGTTGCTTCCCCCCATGATGGCCAGCTTCTCCCGGGAGGTGTATCCGTTGTCGATGAGATACTCGGCGGCGGAGATGAAGTCGTCGAATACGTTCTGCTTGTTCGTGAGCATCCCGTCTCGGTGCCACGACTCCCCGTATTCGCTTCCGCCCCTGAGCGTCGCGACCGCGTAGACCCCGCCCAGCTCGAGCCAGGCCGCGGCCGTCGTGCTGAATCCGGGCGTGCGCGGTGCGTAGAACCCACCGTAGCCCCCGAGGATGGTGGGGTTGCTACCGTCCAGCTCGATATCCCGATGGTGCACGACGAAGATGGGCGCCTCCGTCCCGTCCGGGGAGGTGTGCCAGACCTGGTTCACCACGTAGTCGCTCCCGTCCCACTCCACCTCCGCGGGTTCGTGGAGGGTCCTCTCTCCGGTCTCCAGGTCGATCTTCCATACCTCCGAGGGCGAGGTGTAGGAGCTCAGGGTGAGGAGCGCTTCCCCGGGACCGTTCCCCTCGATGGAAGCGGAGTGGAGGGGCGGCACCTCGATCTCTCCCGCCGGCGTGCCGTCCATCTCGTAGACCCGGATCTGGCTGCTGCCGTGGTGGAGGTAGCGCACGTAGATGCGCCCGTCGATGAAGGTGAAGTCGTCCATCACGTCTTCCCCCTCCGGGACGACCTCACGCCAGTTCGAGCGCTGTGGGGCGGAAACGGGCACCGCCATGAGCCGGTTGAGGTTCGCGCCCAGGTTCGTGCGCATGTAGATGTCCCCTTCGTGGACGCGATGGTAGAAGCGGGCCGGCTCTCCCTCGACCACGGGCTGGATGGTCCCCGCCTCCACGTCCTCCAGGTGCAGCTCCGAGGTGTCCCACCCATGGCGCACCGAGTAGAGCCGGTAGCGCCCGTCCTCGAGCTCCTCCACCTCGATATAGGTGGAGGCGTTCCACTCGCCCCCGAAGAGCACCTCGTCCTCGCTCACCTCCGTCCCGATCTCGTGGAAGAGGACGCGGGTCCCCTCCTCGCGGTCGCGGCGCGAGTAGTAGAAGCCCGTGCCGTCGTCGGCGAACGAGACCCCGCTGTAGAGCATGGAGGGCCAGCGAGCCGGGAGGTCCTCACCCGACTCCAGGTCGCGGACCCGGATCTCGTACTCGTCCGTGCCCCCGTCCCGGATGCCGTAGACGAGGATGTCGCCGTCCGGGGAGAAGGCCTGGATGTCCACGGACGTGGTTCCGTCGGGGCTCAAGGCCAGGGGGTCCAGGACCAGCTCGTACTCCTCGCTGGAGTCGATAGGCACGTCCTCGCCCTCCTCCGGAGCGGGCCGCCGGTAGACGGCGCCGATCTCCTCGCCCTCCCGGCGCATGGTGAAGTACTCGTAGTCCCCGGCGCGGCGGGGGTCACCGATGTCCTCCCGGTCCATGAGCTCCCGGAGCCGCTCCTCGAGCCGGCTCCGGATGGGCGGATTCCCGACCACTCGCTCGGCATAGGCGTTCTGGGCCTCGACCCAGGCCACGGTCTCCTCGGAGGTGCCGTCCTCGAGCCAGCGGTACGGGTCCTCGAATTCCACGCCGTGAATCGTGTCGACCACCACCTCCACGCGTGACTCCGGGGGGGGCGGCGGACCATCGCCCATGGGCTCGCATGCCACCGCGAGTCCCATGAGAAGGGCCAGCGGCACCAGCATTGCCGGGAAGCGGGCCGAAAGTAGACGAGAGATAAGACGGGTCGAAGACATGGTGCAGCCTCCTGATGGCTCCCAAGGGGGAAACGGCGATCGCATAGACGCTTCGGGGGGGGGGTCGCGCGGGACGAACCCGTGCTACCCCGCGAAGGGAGCGAGAATATCACGCCACCCGGACGGGGTCAATCTGTCGCGGCGGGTAGACGGCTCCCCGGAGGAGGGTCGTCAGTCGCCGGGCGCCCAGATCTCCGCATCGGGGTGGAAGGCCGCCCAGGCGAACCAGAACGCGACGTACGCCTCGGGAACCGGAGGGAGGCGCTGCCCGACGCTGGGTCCATCCATCGCCACTCCGTCCACACGCCAGGTCGAGCCCGTCTCTCGATCCACGATCCGGTCGCCTTCCACCGTGAAGGACACCGGGACGCCCGCAACCTCGGGACGGAAGGCCATGGCGCCCTCCACCCGCTCGTCCCAGAAGACCACGAAGTCCCCCTCGTGATCGGTGCCCTCGGCCACGGCCACCGGACCCTCGTGGGCATCGCGGAGGACACCGAAGGGAAAGAGGATGGCGGATCGACCCGCCAGGGGCTCGGTCTCGGACACCGGCGGAGTGCGGCCGGGCACGCCAAGGGTGCGCTCTTTGGCGAACCTCCGTCGGTCGATCTCGGGCTGTTGGGAGAGAAGGTTCTCGGTGCTCTCGTAGGTGCCATAGGGATAGACGTCGTATTGCCTCGGAAAGGACTGTTGATCCCGATCCAACTCGATCTCGTCCCCCACCACCACCGTTTCGGGGTGCAGCTCCTTCCAGCCCGCCCACGTCGTCTCGATGGCGGGATACATGTCGAGCTGCCGCCCGCTCGCCGGCCCGCAGCGGGCCTCCCTCATCATCTGGACCCAAAGGGACGAAGTGCCTTCGGAATCCCACCAGATCTGGTCGGAGTGCCTCCGCTCGAAGAGGACCAGGTTGTTCATGACCAGGAGCCCCGACACGCCGAAGGTGGCCCCTCCCGCTGCGGCGCGGTCGAAGACCAGGCTCGACCCGGTGAGGGGACAGTGCGTCACCGCCACCTGGAGCCCGGAGGGAAAGTCGAGATTGATGATCTCGTGCCACCAACCGATGTTCAGCGGCACCGCCCAGGGAACGCCGTCCACCACCAGCCCCACCACCCGGTCCGTCTCCTCCAGGTAGTCGGCTGCGGAATGATCCGGGGATACGAAGTCCGGGTTGTGGAGCGAGGGGATGGCGTCCAGACCGGCACCCCCGTCCGCGAGCATCTCCAGGGGGAGGGCGCATTCGAGCCCCTCACCGGGAAGCCCCACGGGGCCGGACCACCCGGGGAAGGCGTCCTCACATCCGGCCAGCATGACGAGACAGAGCAGCGCTCCGCCCAGGTAGGGAACGGAGGCGCGGGCAGGGGACCGGGAGTCGAGCCCCTGTTTGCGGATGGCGGTGTCATGGGTCATGCGGATGCCGGGACGAGGTGGAGTCGCAATCCCTATCGCTACCTTTTCAATCCATCGCGCCGCCGGACGGTTCCCGGAAGGGGTGCTCCTTCGGCGACGTCGTGGGGCCTGACGGGCGCCGGCGTGTCTATCTGGCTCCCTCTCAATTCGGCGGATCGAGCCCCTCACGGAACCGGGCCTCGAGGTCGAAGGGGATGTCGGCCTCGCCCCGGTAGGTCGCGGAGGGAGTGTCCCAGCCGGGGGTGATGCCGCGCCGGCGGTTGAACCGCACGAGGGCCTCGACAGGCCGGTCGGGGAGCGCGGGGGGCGGGGGCGCGACGTCGGGCAGGGGCCACCCCACCCGATCGAAGAACTGGACGCGCCCGCAGGGATCGAGCCGGATCCGGAACCCCTCCTCGTGCACCGCGCGGTGGTGATGCCGGCAGAGGAGGACGAGGTTCGACAGCTTCGTCCCCCCGCCATCGGCCCAGTGGAGGATGTGATGACCCTCGGTGAACCGGAGTCCGCAGCCAGGGAACCGGCACCCCCCATCGCGGACCTCGAGCGCCCGCCGAAGGGCCGGGGGGATGGAGCGGGAGCGGCGGCCGATGTCGAGGACCTCGCCCTCGGGCCCGCGGGTGACGCGCACGGTGCCCGCATCGCAGGAGAGGCGCCGGGCGCTTTCACGTGAAAGCGGAGTGCCGTCGGCGAGGCGGGCGAGGCCGCGGGGGGTGGTGCCCTCGCCTTCGCATTCGCTCGAGCGAAGCGCATCGGCATCCACATGGATGAGGACCTGGTAGCGTTCGGCGCGGGTGCCGGAGAGAGGGGCGGGCTCGCTGCAGGTGCAGGGGGCGGAGCCGGAACTCGTCTCCGGGAACGTGCCGGCCGGTTCTGCCTCGTCCCCGTCAGCCTCCTCCCCCACCCCGAACCCGGCCGCGAGCGCCCGCTCGGCGATCAGCCCGAGGGCATCGGCCCGGCGCTGGCGGGGGGAGACCTCGCGGGAGGCGGGACCCCGGCGTCCGCCCTCGGGAGCCCACTCGGCGCCGTCGCGGAAGAGCGCGTCGCCCGCAGCCTCGACCGCCCGCATGAGGAGCGCACCGACCTCGGGAGAGAGGGTGCCGCGGATTCGGTACATCCCGTTCCCGTCCGGGGAGATCATGAGGGAGCGGGAGGCGTGACGGCGGCGCTCGAGCTCGGCCTCGTCGTGGACCTGAAGGGCGCGCCACTCCCGCACGGCGCGCTCGAGTTGCGCGGTGGTGCAGCTGCGGGCGAACTCCACGCGGGCGGCCTCGGGGGAGTCGGGGTCGGGGTCCGTCTGGGCGTTGTCGTGAGCCTCGTCCCCAGAGGTGGTCGCCTCGGCCAGATCGTCCACTGCCCGAGTGAGGCAGCGAACCTTGGAAAAGGAGAGTTCGCCGCGCGCCATGGCGGCGGAGGTGAGTGGCATGCGAGGAAGCGCCCGAGCGGTGCGGACCCACTCCTGGGCGGACCCGCGCTCGAGCCCGGTGCGGAAAGAGAGCCAGGCGGCGCAGTCCCGGTGGCCGGCAAGCTTCCAGCCCTGGAGCCGATCCAGCTCGGCAAGGTAGCCGAGAATGCGGTGGTTGGCCGCGTGGACGTGGGCGGAGAGGGTGACGATGGCGTCCTCGAGCTCGGCGATGACGTCAGGGATGCGAAAGGGATCGCCCCCCGCGTCGATGGAGTGGAAGGGGGCGAGATCGGGGAGCTCGGTGAGGTCAGCGGGGCCGGGAGCGTCGGCTCGGTCCGGGACGTCTGTGGCATCCGCGACCCCCGCTCCATCCGCCTCCCACTCCTCCTCCACTCCTCCGTACCGCGACCGAGTCTCGAACACGAGCAGCGCACCCATTGAATCCTCCCAAGCACAGGTCTGACAATCGCTTGTACAAATATAACGGGGGTTTCTGCGGCCTTCTGGGCAGCGCTGTGCGGCACGAAGAGGGAGTCCGAGGTCAAACGGGGGAGGAGGGAGCGCGCGGCACTCGCCAGAGAGGCTGCAGAGCCTCCCAAGGACCGCCTGCGAGGGCCATCCGAGACCTGACCGATTGCGACCGCCGCAGAGGTGGGAATAGCAGAATGGGACGGGTGGCGGGAGAGGTGGGCGGGAGTCCGGAGCCCGGGAGCGGATGGAAGCAGGACGGGCGCAGCTACCGCCTACGCGAGCTCGACGGACCCCTGCGCCCGCAGGAGCGCGCCACGACTCCACAGCATCGCAAAGGAGGCCCTCCTCAACACGAGACCACCGCCTGAACCGCCCTGGGATTGCTGGAGACCTGTTGACGTGAGTACCACCGTCCGGTCCGTGAGCGGACCCCCTTTACATGTCGACGAACGCATGCTCAGGAACCGGCCACTCCCCCGACGGCGAGTACACACCCTGCACAATCCCGGCCCCAGACAGGGTCACCACGCTGGGCGCAACTCGGACCCCCAACCCTCCGACCGATATGCCTATAGTGTCCGCCACGGACAACTCTGGACGCCCAGGTGGCGAGAGGGAGGCGAGGCCGACAGCTGAAGCAGTCAGATGTACTAGGACCCGCACGGACAAGCCCCGCTCCAAAGATTCCTCGATCAAGTGGGGCAGGTAGTGAGCCGTCCGCGATGACCACGCCCCGGATGTGGACCCGCAGAACATTCCCACTCCAGAGGAGGTCAGTCGGTCCAGGGCACGAGGTGGGCCCGGATCCAGGTCGCCAACTCTTCCTCTGTCCAGGAGCCGTCGGCGACGGCGAGGCTGGCCGCGGCCGCCTCGGGCTCGGGGGCCTCGAGTTCCAGATCGTTGATCGCGAGAAAGGTGTAGATCGACATGAGAGCAGACCGCTTGTTCCCGTCGAGGAACGGATGGTTCTTTGCGATCCCAAAGCCGTAGGCTGCCGCCAAAGTGGCGAGGTCGGCATCGGGATCGTAGGTCCACCTCTGGATTGGCCTCGCGAGTGCGGACTCCAGGAGGGCTTCGTCCCGAATGCCAAGGCCGCCCCCGTGTTCGAGGATCTGATCGGTATGGACAATCTCGAGCAGGGTGCGATCGAGCCAAACCGGTTCGTTCACGGTGGACGGCTACTTCGCGAGTTCGCGCAGGGCGTTCCGGTATTTCTTGGCCCCTCGGCGGTAGGCGGCCATCGCCTTTTCGAAGGCGGGATCGTAAGGGGTGATCAGGAGACCTCGCTCGGTGGAGACCACGAAAACCTGATCGCCCGCGTCGAGATGGAGACGATCGGCCAGGTCCTTCGGGAGGGTGGCGCCGATGGACCCGCCCATCTTGCGCAGGGTGACCGTGCGAATCACGAGTGCCTCCTCGGAAGAGGTTCACCAAGCAGCAGGGAGCGAGAGAACTATAGCATATCCATGCTACTTCGTCGAGCGGTGCCCCCAACCCCCTACCGAAAAAGCTGGTGCGCCCCCAGCAGGACCGCGCCGACCATGAAGAGCACCCGCACCGGGCTCACGGAGGAGCCGGACGCGAGCACGCTCTCCGGGGTCCGGCGGGTCCAGATCGCCACCGCACCGCAGGGCTGTATCCCCTGGGGCCAGTATCGCTGCGGGACATGGGGCGAGCGGTGGACCTCCACGGCCTCGAGCTCGCCCGGACCGTAGCGACTCAGGGGGCGAGGCTCGTAGCTCTGGGTGCCATCCACGTACACCACGGGCCAGCATCCGCCGAAGAGTTGCACGCTCCCCCCCGCAGTGACGTTCCAGACGCTCCGCACCTCCCGGTCGAGCATCCTCTCCACCGGCCACCCCTCCTCCACGTACGCCTCGATGACGCTCCGGTCCAGGAACTCGGCGAAGCGCGAGCCGTCCGGTACCTCCCCCTGACAATCCGCCATCCGCGCGAAGAACTGGCCGCGCCCGACGATCGCGTCGCGGTCGCTCCACGGACGCGCGGACGCGGTCACCTCCATCGGGGTGGGAGGGGCTCCGTCCCGGTCGAGGCGAAACCGCACCTCGACCGTGTCCCCCGGGAGGAGGGGGAGTTCGGCTCCTGTCGCCGGAGCGTACCCCTCGGCCTCTCCGCGAAGCCAGTACATCCCCGGCCCGGGTGTGACGAGCATGAAGTCGCCCTCCGCATCGGTGCGAGCCGTGGCGAGGGGATCGCCGTCCCCTCCGAGGAGTTCCACCCCCGCTGCGGGGATTCCGTCACCCGTGGAGCCCGCCACCACCCGCCCCAGGACCAGGAGGGGCGCGCAGCGAGGGGGATGCGCCGCTCGCTCCCCCGTCACGACCAGGGGGTCCAGGAGCATCGCGTCGGGCTCCAGGCGGAGCTCCAGGCGGAGGGTCTCCCCCGGCTCCAGAGTGATCGCGCGTTCGTCCGTGTGATAGCCGAGCCGGCTCGCCTCGAGGCGGTACTCGCCCGCCGAGGGGGCGGCGAGGGAGAACTCTCCATCGGCGTCGGTGAGGGTCGCGACCAGAACCTCGCCCCCCGTGTCGAGGAGACGCACGACGCCCTGGGCCAGCGGAGTCCCGTCGCTCGCATCGAGGAGCACCCCCTCTATGGACTGCGGTTCGACGCCCCCCGGGCGCGCCTCGGCTCGAAGACCACCGGCGAGCGAGAAGGGGAGGCCGAGGAGGACGCCGACGGACAGGACCGTGCACACCCGACTCCGCATCCGCCGCACGGTGCGTGCGACCACGTGTCGGGACGGGATGTAGGGCATGGGGCCTCGCCAGTCCAGGATCGGCACGAGGGTGTCGGGGCCGATCAATCTCGGGTGAGTTCGAATACCCTAACCCGAGGGAATGGATCGTTGGCGTGGGAGAATACCCGGTTGCCGTCGGCCACGTCGAGCCGGGGCAGCGACTCGGGGACGTCGAGCGGAGTTCCGTCCTCGAGATCGAAGGCCGCGCTCGTCACGGAGGTGATGTCCTCGAGCGAACCCATCCCCTTGAAGACACTCCCCCACTGGACCAGGAGGGCGCCGTCCACATCGAGCGCGGACACCGGAAGGTGGCCCGGACGACCATCCTCCGTGGGCCCGAAGGCCACCCCGGTCCCGCTCGGTGACCGGCCAACGGTCCCCCCGTCGAACCCCGGCAGCTCCACCGACCACCTCAGGGTGCCGTCCAGGCCGTAGACGTAGACGGTGGGGAAGTTCATCGGCACCACGACCACGGCGGGCGCATCCCCTCCGACGCAGAGCACATGCCCGTTGCTCGCCAACTGCGCCACCACCGGGTCGTCGTGGAAGGGATGGCCGAAGGAGCGCACATGCTCCCCCTCGAGGGTGAAGATGTGGACAAGCTCCCCTTCCGAGTATCCAATGGTCACCAGCAGGTCGTCGATCGCGCAGAACCCGCGGGCTCCCGCCGGGAGCCGGACCGAGTCCACGAATCGCAGTCCCTCGTCGTCGAGGCGGAACCGTTGCACCCGCGCGAGGCCGGCATCGAAGACGAGGACATTCTCCCCCACCACCTCCACCGCGATCGGTGCGAGGAACTCCCCGGGCCCCTCCCCCGCCCGCCCGGCCTGCCTGAGAAATCCGCCATCGGGACCGAAGGCACTGAGCCGGCGGTGGTGTCCGTCCAGCACGAGGATGGCGCCCCCCGGACCCCATGCCACGTCAACGATGTGACCGAAGACGGGCTCATCGGGAGCCGCAGCCTCCCCCAGGTCGAGCATCGGTTCGCCGAGCGTCAGGCCGAAGGACTGGGCGCCGGCGAGGGGGGCGGGGGCGGCCAAGGCGAGGCCCGCGAAGAAGAGGGTCGAGCGGAGAAGGGTCGTCGGGAGGGCGGCTCGCAGACGGCGTGGGCAACACAGATCGAAATTCCCGAACATGGGCGGTCAACCCTCAATAGGGGAGCCAGCTGCAACCCAATCTACGATTTCGCTAGCGGACCGCAGATGTTGCATGACTTTTGATCCCAAGATCGCGACGGACCCGCTCGACTCATGGATCACCCGCCTATCGATCAGGAGCTGAGGCACCTGTGCAGGAACGCGTGGCTCGGTCCACATGAGTTGCATCGCGGCGAAATTCGTCCAGCCACCACCTGCGACGACCTCGTGAAACTCCCCGAGCCCCTGGAGGTACCGCAGTCCATCGGCGGCCAGTGGGTCGGTCGCTACACCCACGATGCGATGGAGCACCTGCCGCTCGACCGCCAGTTCCTGGACCCGCCATCCAATCTCTTGCACCGCCTCGGTGAAGCCGGGCAAGGTGTTGCCAGCGCAGGTACTCGACGACAAGAGGATCGCCGTGAGCTCAACGTGGGCGCCGTCCGATCCGGGAATTGCCCGGCTCAGTGGCGAAGGAGTTACTTGGTCTCGCCCCCCTGCGGAGCGCAGCCCGAGGTATAAAGCGCCCGGGAGAGCCACGCCAGCAAGCAGCGAACGGCGGTCTATCCGTCGGGATAGCAGTGATCGGATGACTGTCGACATGGGTCCCCCTCCATTCTGTGTCGAGCGCGAACGATTCCCGCGAGCGACCCGGAAGTGACTGGTTCCGGCCCTAAACCTTCCACGCCCGACTGAGCCGGCGGTCGAAGCCCGCGATAGGGATGGTCACTCGCGCGCGTCAGCCACCAGCAGGGGGCGGGCAGCCCGTCACGCACCACTCAGTGACGCAATGCCCGTACGGATAAGAACCGGGGCAACACCTCGTGTCGCTTTGGCGCAGACAGATGTCGGACGTTCCACCCATGCAAGCCTCGTTGGGACAGAACCCAGGGGACGTAGGCGGAACCGTCGCGCCGATGAACGTGGCCGACAGATGAAGCACGCCTACCGTCACAACCGCCAACAAGAACGTCTGGACGAGCCAAGCGGCATGCCTGAGCGCCGTCGGCAACCAGTCTCCTCCGTTTCGGTCATCCTCCTCGTTCGGTCTCACCCGGATACGATATCGCACGATAGCCCTCCCAGGTTCAGGACGCCAACACCCTTGAGGGATAAGGATAGCCCACCGTCGTTGCCACCGAACAGCGGGTAGTCGGCCATCAACCGCAGCGAATCGGCCAGGACCCAACCCCCAACCTCCCGATGCACCGGAATAGCTCGTACCTTGAGGCCTTCCGTAGCTCGGAACGGTTTCAGGAACGGCTGGGGGGAAGTGACACCCGGGGATCCTTCCACGACGCCGGAGCCCCGGGGACCCCTGCACTCATCTCTCACCCATCCAGCTCAGCGAGGAGCCGAGCTTACTCAGTCCGTCTCCGTGAGACAGCCTCCAATCGGCCACAGTCCGATCCGGAACCTTCTCAATCGCCAACCGTCCCCCCTGCGAACTCTTCCACCAACCGGGCGACCGCTCCATCGAGGCCGAGCCGGGCCACACCCCGCAGCCGCACGCCGAGGCAGTCCGCCAGCGCCTCCCCCC
>JBBDRS010000024.1:4845-36283 GCA_040905325.1 Gemmatimonadota bacterium | reverse complement strand
TCGGCGACGTAGACGTCCATCAGCAGGAGCCGCTGGCGCGCGGTCTTCTCGAGCGCGACCTCGTTGAGCGCCCACCCGGTCGCCACCACATTGCCGCCCGCGTCGTGGGCGGCACGGTCCGAAGCCGTGGCCGGGAATCGGAGTTTGTCCAATAGGCCTGCATCTCCGGAGGATCCCGGTTGGGAGCTTCCTCGCCCGACTACAGGATCAGCAGGGCCATGCCGCCCAGGTAGAACACCAGTACCAGAGCGCTTTCGAAGCCAATGCCGAGCACCCCGGTTCGCTCCCGGCGCAGCAGTCCGAGAAGGAGGATGCTTGTAAGGAGCAGCGTCAGGGCAACCAGGAAGACCCCGTCGAGGCTCACCGCATGGTAGATCGAGCCCGGCCGGTAGGCCACGTCGGCAAAAGACACGAAGAGCACATCGAACGCATTGCCGCCCAGGATGCCTCCGACGGCAAGCGTAACCGCTCCCCTGCGTACGGCGGCCACGGAGGTCACGAGCTCGGGGAGCGACGTCGCTACGGCAGTGAGGAGCGCTCCGACCACACTCTCGCTGAGCCCGGTCTGATTCACGATGGCGATCCCCGAGTTGGCCACGAACCAGCCTGACACGCCCACCACGACCGCAAGGAGCGCAAAGCGGATCCATAGCCGCCCCTGGCCGACCGGAGCCTTGCCCTCCTCCTGCTCCGCGACCACGTCCTCGACCGTACTCGTCGTCAACCGGGGCACCCAATGGGGTGTCTCTCGCGCCTCGTGGATCAGGTGCAGGCCGAACCCGTATCCCACGAGAATGAGGAGCGAGGCCGGATGTACACCGAGGAGTGAGATCTCAGGGCCGGCCAGCGCGATCAGTACCAGGGCCAGCAGGCTCGCGAGCAGGGCACCTGACATCATGTTCTCGATGGAAGCCGACGCATGCTCCAGGTTCGCCTTCCGATAGCTGAGATCCGCGATTGAGAGGAACACCGTCTGCGCAGCGATCCCCCCGAGCGCGTTGGTGACCGCCAGCTCTCCGAAGCCCTGGTGCGCAGCGGTCACCGAGGTGACGATCCCCGGCAGAGACGTGCTCCCGCCCAGGAGCACGGCCCCGAAGAGGGCCTCGCCCAACCCCGTGGCATCAGCCAGCTCATCCGCGGTACGGGTAAGGAGAGTACCCGCGATAAAGATGACAGCCGCGGCCGAGACGAAGACAACGACAGCCATCACGTCAGTAGGTGCCAGGCCAAGAGTCGGGCGGCCGCGCCCGCAACCGCCTCGCCTATCCGATCCAGGCGATTCTCGAGTGGATCGTCTCTCATCCCACCAGCTTGAGGGCTGCATTCCAACGGGTCAACCCGAGAAGCGCGCTTCGTCATCGAACCGAGCATACCTCCCGAGGGAACCCCCGCACCCCCCCGGGGGGTATGGCCCATCGTCGCCTTGAGACTCCGACCCCGGGCACCTCCGAGTGAGCTCCACGCATCGAACCTTCCGCCGCCTGGCTGCGGCCCTTCTCCTGGTGGGCGTTCTAGCCCATTCGGGCGATGGCCTCATGGCTGCGCTGTGTGCTCCCGCCGGGGTCGACCACGGAGCGCCGATGGAGATGGCGGAAGGCGGGCACGAACGGCCTGCAGACGCCTGGTCCGACAGTGAGCACAAAACGCAGCAGGCGCCCCAGACGCACGCTCCCCGGACGGACGACAGCCATTCCGGCGACTGTCCTTACGGTAGTGCGATAAGCGTGGTCTGCGGGAGCGCGGCCACCGCACCCGCGCTCGTGGCGGCCGGCCCTCCGCTTCCGATGTCCGTGCCCTTCTCGCTTCGCCCACACCCCGTGAGCCGGGTGGCTGGACACATCGGCGAACCCCCGTTCCGGCCTCCCCGAGGCTGATCCCTCCGGCCGCATCCCGCGGCCCACGGAAGGCTTTCGCCTTCCTCATCCGCCATCCATCGATCCATCGCTCCATCGTCCGATCCCGCTGAACGGGCTTCGGACCGTCCCCAGCGCTGCATCTGCGCCGCAGCCGGCCCTCGAGCCGCTTCGGATTGCATAAGGCCTGGGGAGTGCCGACACGGAGCACCGACAAGGAATCGACATGTCGTTCCATCCCATGCGACGCATTCCCGCGGGGGTCTGGCTCATGCTTGCGGTGATGATCCCGCTGCCCCTAAGCGCACTGCAGTCCGGTCCAGACTCGCTCGCGGAGCTCCTCGACAGGGTGCTCGGGACCCATCCGGCGCTGGACGCCGCTCGCGGCCGCGCGGATGCTGCATACGCCCGCGTGCTGCAAGCGGGTGCCCTGCCCGATCCCACCGTGGGGGTCGCCCTTCGGAGCCTACCCCTGTCCTCGTTCGATCCTTCGGCCGAGGGTATGACCATGCTCGCCTTCGAGGGGATGCAGCGACTGCCGCCCCGAGGACTCCGCGCCGCCCGGTCCGCCGAGGCGCTTGCCTGGGCCCAGGCTGCCGACTCGAAAATCGAGATCGTGAACTGGGATCTTACCGTTCGCCTGAGCGAGGCGTACTTCGAACTCCTCCTGGTGGAGGAGGCTCTAGTAGTGCACCACCGCACGGTCTCGACCCTCGAAGCCTTCGCGGCATCGGCCGAAGCCGCCTACACCGAGGGGCTGGCACCCCAGCAGGACATGCTGAGGGCCCAGACCGAGCTGGCAGTGATCGAGGAGCACCTGGCGCAGCTTCGGCAGCGTCAGGGACGCGCGCTCGCCGAGCTGAACACCATGCTCGATCGCGATCTCCGCGCCTCGCTCCAACCCGAAATGCCCGAACGACTGGAGCGCTTGATCGCGTCTGATCCAGGGCTCGGAATGCTCACCACCCGTCTGACCGACGCGGAGCTCGGACCGGGATATCAGACCCTTGCCGAGCTCGAAGAACAGGCGTTGACCCACCGACCCGAGCTGCGCCTGGCTGAGCTGCAGGTCGAAGCCGCCCGGCACCGGGTCGAGGCGGCCCGCCGAGACCGGAGGCCCGCGATTGCCCTCACTGGCGGATACGGCATGCGGAGCGGCCGCTCGGACGTGGTTTCCCTCGGCGTCTCAGTGGAGCTGCCGGTGCATCGGGACAGCCGGCAGGACCTTGCACTCGACGAAGCCCGGGGCCTCGCCGAGGCGGAGCGACAGGCGTCGGACGTGACCCGGCGCGACGTGCAACGCGAAGTCGGCCAGGCTCACGCCGAACTGATCGAGGCCCGCGAGCGGCTGATCCTGCTTTCAGACGGGGTGATCCCGCAGGCGCGAGCCGCGGTCGAAAGCGCCGCCGCCGCCTACCGGACCGGCGCGGGCGACTTCGTTCGCCTGATGGAAGTCCAGACCGTGCTCTTCCGCAACGAAATTCAACGCGCGCACCTCACGGCAGACCTGGGTCGGATGCTCGTCCGCCTGGAGCGGTCTGTTGGGGCCGAGATTCAACTGGAGGCCGACCGATGAACTGCTACCGAACTACGCGAATCCGGGGCCTCACCATGGTCGGCCTGGCTGCTCTCCTGTCCCTGCCGGCGGGGTGCGGGAGCGACAGAGCCGGGACCGGTCAGCCTGCCGTGGACGAGCACGCCGGCCACGTCATGCCCCAACTGGGGGCCGAGACCGCACGACGCATGGGGATCACGCTGGTGGAAGCCCGTCGCGAATCGCTTGCGCGTGAGTTGCGGGCTCCGGGCGAGGTCGCCTGGGACGAGACGCGCCTGAGTACGGTGAGTCTCCGCTTCGGGGGTTGGGCAGAGCGCCTCCATGCCGACTTCACCGGACGCTTCGTGCAGGAGGGCACACCCCTGGTCGACGTCTACAGTCCGGAGCTGGTATCGGCCCAGGAGGATCTGCTGGCCGCCGTGCGACTCGCCGGGGAGCTCCGGGAGAGCCGGGTGCCGACCAGTGTCGACCGGAGCGACGGGGTGCTCCAGGCGGCTCGGGACCGCCTTCGCCGCTGGCAGATTTCAGATCGCGACATCGCGCACGTCGAGGAGACCGGAGAGGTCCTCGAGACGTTGACGCTGACCGCCCCGTCGACGGGATTCGTGGTCGAAAAGAACATCCAAGAGGGGGAGCGATTCGATTCGGGAGCACCGCTTTACCGGATCGCCGACCTCTCGCGGGTCTGGATCCAGGTCGAGGTCTACGAGGACGACCTGCGTTTCCTGCGACTTGGAGATGCGGTCGAGGTGTCGATCGGCGCGTACCCGGGGGAACGGTTCGACGGGCGAATCAGCTACCGGTATCCCGAGGTCGATTCGGAGCGGCGAACGGCCCGCATCCGGATCGAGCTTCCGAACCCCGATGGGCGCCTTCGGCCCGGGATGTTCGGGACCGCACGCACGACGGTCGAGGTGGCCCGCGAGGCGATCACGGTGCCCCGCGACGCGGTGATGCACACCGGCGAACGTGCGCTGGTCTTCGTCGAGACCGACCAGGGTGAGTACATGGCTCACGAGGTCGCACTCGGTGCGGAGGCCGGTGACCGGATCCAGATCCTGGCTGGAATCGAGGAAGGCGACCGGGTGGTCGCGCGCGCCGGCTTCATTCTGGATGCCGAGAGCCGCCTCATGGAGAGCATGACGGGACAGCCCGACATGCCCGGCATGGAGATGGACCACGGAGGACCCGATGCTTGAGCGACTGATCGCGGCTTCCGTGCGGCATCGGGCGCTGGTTCTGCTCCTGACGGGCTTTCTGATCGCCGGAGGGGTCTGGGCGCTTCGCACCACTCCGGTGGACGCGATCCCGGACCTGTCCGATGTGCAGGTCATCGTGCAAACCGACTGGAGCGAGCAGGCGCCTCAGACGATCGAAGACCAGGTGACCTACCCGCTCACGACCACTCTTCTCGGGGTTCCCCGGGCCACCACCGTGAGAGGCATCTCGGCGTTCGGTGTCTCGTACGTCTACGTCCTCTTCGAAGACGGCACCGACCCATACTGGGCTCGCTCGAGGGTGCTGGAACAACTCTCTCAACTCGGCGACGAGTTGCCCGCGGGCGTGGTCCCCCGCCTGGGGCCCGACGCGACGGGCGTGGGCTGGGTCTATCAGTACACGCTGGAATCCGACCGTCACGACCTGGCGGAGTTGCGTTCGCTGCAGGACTTCTTCGTGCGCTATCAGCTTCAGGGCGTCAGCGGGGTGGCGGAGGTGGCCACGGTGGGAGGCTACGTGCGCCAGTACCAGGTCGACGTGGATCCCGAGGCCCTCCGTGCCTACGGGCTCGCTCTCGCATCGGTTACGCGTGCGATCCGGGAGGCCAACGCGGACATGGGGGCCCGGGTCGTGGAGCAGGGCGGTCGGGAGTACATGGTTCGTGGCCTGGGGTACCTGGAGTCCGTGGAGGAGATCGAGGGCATTCCACTGAGGGCTCGTGGGGGAGTTCCCGTCCGCGTGGGCGACGTGGCGCGCGTACAGCTCGGACCCGACCTGCGACGTGGGGTGGCCGACAAGAACGGACAGGGCGACGTAGTGACCGGCATCGTGGTGATGCGACATGGCGAAGACGCGCTGGACGTGATCGACGCGGTCAAGGAACGGATTGCGAGTATCGAGTCGGGGCTCCCCGAGGGCGTGTCGATCGTGCCGGCCTACGACCGATCGGAGCTGATTCGGGCGGCCCAGGACAACCTGAGCTTCACGATCGTCCAGGTGCTGCTCCTGACCTCGCTGATCGCCGGTCTCTTCCTCCTCCACCTGCGCAGCGCGCTCGTGGTGGTGGTGACACTCCCGGTGGCCGTCCTGTTCAGCTTCCTGATCATGCGCCTGTTCGGCGTGCAGTCCAACCTGATGTCGCTGGCGGGGATCGCGATCGCGATCGGGGCCATGGTGGATGCGGCCGTGGTCCTCGTCGACAACATGCACAAGCATCTGGAAAAGGAGCAGGGGGAGATCTCGTCGGAGCGCCGCTGGGCGATCGTGACCGCGTCGGCCGCCGAGGTCGGGCCCGCCATCTTCTTCAGCCTCCTGGTGATCACAGTGAGCTTCCTGCCTGTTTTCGGGCTCGAGGCACAGGAAGGCCGGCTCTTCGGGCCACTGGCGTTCACCAAGACCTTCGCGATGGCGGGTGCAGCGCTGCTTGCGGTGACACTGATTCCCGTCACGCTGGGCCTCTTCGTTCGAGGTCGAATTCGTTCCGAGGCCGAAAATCCCGTGAGCCGGCTACTTGTTGGAATCTACGGTCCGGTGCTGGGGCTCGTGCTGCGCTTTCGCTGGGTGACGCTGGGGGTGGCCGGGCTCATTCTGCTCCTGACGCTGATCCCGCTCAGCCGGCTGGGATCGGAGTTCATGCCGCGAGTGGAGGAGGGCACGGTGCTCTTCATGCCCATGACGCTGCCCGGGGTTTCGATCCAGCAGGCCGCCCAGATCATGCAGGTACAGGACTCGATCCTGGCCACGTTTCCTGAGGTCGAGAGCGTGATCGGTAAGGCAGGGCGAGCGAACACACCCACCGATCCGGCACCGCTCGAGATGTTCGAGACCATCGTGAACCTGCGGCCGTCCGACGAATGGCGGAGGGGAGTGGACTACGACTCCCTCGTGGCGGAGATGGACACCGCGGTCCGACTTCCGGGCGTCATGAACGTGTGGACCATGCCCATCCAGAACCGGATCGAGATGCTCGCCACGGGGATGCGCTCACCCGTCGGGGTGAAGATCTTCGGCGACGATCTGGACGAAATCGAGCGGATCAGCGAGCAAATCGAGGGGTTACTGCAGCAGGTCGAGGGCACCCGGAGCGCCGTGGCCGAGCGGGGGGCCAGCGGAAGCTACCTGGACGTGGTCGTCCATCGCGCCGAGGCCGCTCGGTACGGTCTGGGCGTCGGCGAGGTCCAGCGAGCGATGATGACCGCGGTAGGGGGCGAAATCGCCACCCGAACCGTCGAGGGGCTGGAGCGGTACGCGGTGCAGGTCCGGTACCCCCGCGAGCTGCGCCAGAGTGCGGAGCGGATCGGGGACGTGCTCGTCGACGTGCCCGAGGGACCGCCGATCCCGCTCGGACGGGTGGCGAGCATCCGGCGGTCCGAGGGTCCCATGGTCGTGAACACTGAAGACGCCTTCCCGCTGGGGCGGGTCTTTGTCGACGTGGATGGGCGTGACCTGGGCGGGTATGTGGCCGAGGCGGATGCCCTCCTGCGCGAGCGGATCTCGCTTCCGGCCGGATATCGGCTCGAATGGGCCGGCCAGTTCGAGGCCATGGAGCGGGTGGGGGCCCGACTGGGTCTCCTGGTGCCCCTGACGCTCGGCCTGATCTACCTGCTCCTCTATCTCAATTTCCGGAGCGCCGTGCGGGCGGCCATGGTGATGCTCACCCTTCCCTTCGCGCTGATCGGTGGCGTCTGGCTCCTCTGGGCCCTGGGCTTCAACACGAGCGTCGCGGTCTGGGTGGGGTTCATCGCACTTGCGGGAGTCGCGGCCGAGTTGGGCGTGGTGATGTTTCTATACCTGGACCAGGCTTTCGAGCGCGAGGTGGCCCGTCTCGATGCGGGGCGGCTGACACCCGAGCGAGTGCGTGCAGCCGCGCTCGACGGCGCCACGACACGGGTGCGTCCGGTTCTGATGACAGTGGTCTCCGACATCGGGGGGCTCATGCCGCTGCTCTGGGTTAGCGGGGTCGGGGCGGCAACCATGCAGCGGATCGCCGCCCCCATGGTGGGAGGGCTTCTGACAGCCATGGTCCTGACCCTCCTGGTGCTCCCCGCGGTCTACACCCTGTGGCGTGAATTCGAACTCTCACGGAGGACCCGATGAGCGAGCGTTCCCACGATCACGAGAATCAAGACCACGAAGGCCACGAGCACGACTCGCACGACCATCACGACGGCCACGACGGCCACGAGCACCACAGCGCCGAGATGTTTCGCGACCGGTTCTGGTGGTCGCTCCTGCTCACGATCCCGGTTCTGATCTGGTCGGCGCACATCCAGGAGCTCCTGGGCTACAGTGCGCCCGACTGGCCCGGGAGCCGCTGGATCGGTCCGGTGCTCGCCACCGCCGTCTTCGTGTACGGCGGACGGGTCTTTCTGACCGGTGCGTGGGGCGAGCTCAAGGACCGGCTGCCCGGGATGATGACGCTGATCGCCCTGGCGATCACGGTGGCCTTCGCCTTTTCGTGGGTGGCCGAGCTCGACGTTTTGCCGGCCGAAGCGCTCTGGTGGGAGCTTGCCACCCTGGTCGTGATCATGCTCCTGGGCCACTGGGTGGAGATGCGCTCGATCTCGCAAGCCCGGGGGGCCCTCGAGGAGATCGCGAAGCTGCTTCCCGACACCGCCACCCGAGTGGACGAAAACGGCGACACCGAGGAGGTCGCCTTGGACGAACTGACCGAGGGCGACCTCGTGCTGGTCAGGCCCGGCGAGAGCATGCCGATAGACGGGGTGATCGAGAAGGGAGAGAGCGCCCTCGACGAATCCATGATCACCGGCGAGTCCAAGCCCGTACGCAAAGGCCCCGACGACAAGGTGATCGCGGGTACAATCAACGGCGAGGGATCTCTGCGGGTTCGGGTGACCCACACAGGCGATGACACCCAGCTCTCCGGCATCATGCGCCTGGTCTCCGAAGCGCAGAAATCGAAGTCCAGGGCACAGCACCTGGCCGACCGCGCGGCGCGACTGCTCACCGGGGTCGCCCTGGCGGCCGGCGTCATGACACTGGTCGGGTGGCAACTGGCCGGGGCGGACCTCGACTTCTCGATCGTACGCACGGTTACGGTGCTCGTGATCGCGTGCCCCCACGCCCTGGGGCTGGCGATCCCCCTGGTGGTGGCCAACTCGACCACCATCGGGGCACAGGCCGGTCTGTTGATCCGGGACCGCCGCGGCCTCGAGGAGGCCCGCGATCTCGAGGTCGTGATCTTCGACAAGACCGGCACCCTGACATTGGGCGAGTTCCGGGTTGTGGACCGGGCAGTCGTGGAGGGATGGGAGGCCGAGCAGGCCCTCAGGGTGGCCGCGGCGGTCGAATCCGAATCCGAGCACCCCATCGCGCGTGGGATCCTGAAGAGCGCCCAGGAGGAGGGGGTGGATATTCCCTCTCCGGAGGACTTCCGGGCCATCACCGGGAAGGGCGTCGCCGCGACGGTGGACGGCAAGGAGTACCGGATGGGCGGCCCCTCGCTTCTGGCCGAAATCGGGGCCGAGGTGCCCGACTCCCTCCAGCAGGCGAAGGAGCAGGCCGAGGGGCGCGGCCAGGCGGCCATCCTCCTGTTCGAGGGTAACGACCCCGTGGCGCTCTTTGCCGTGGCCGACCGGATCCGCAACGAGAGCCGCGAGGCGATCCAGCAGCTACACGATGCCGGGATCGAGGTCGCGATGCTGACCGGCGATGCACAGGCCGTGGCGGACGGGGTCGCCGAGGAGCTCGGGATCGACACCGTCTTCGCCGAGGTGCTCCCGGATGAGAAGGCGGACCGCGTGCGCCAGATGCAGGAGGGCGGACGCAAGGTGGCCATGGTGGGTGACGGGGTGAACGACGCCCCGGCTCTCGCGACTGCGGATATCGGGATCGCGATCGGGGCGGGTACCGATGTGGCCGTCGAGGCCGGGCACATCGTTCTGGTGCGGTCGGACCCGCGCGACATCGTCCGCATCGTCAGGCTCTCGCGGGCAACCTACCGGAAGATGCTCCAGAACCTGTGGTGGGCCGCGGGCTACAACATCGGTGCGATCCCCCTGGCCGCCGGTGTGCTGGCAGCATGGGGGATCCTCCTGAGTCCCGCGGTCGGCGCAGTCCTGATGTCGGCCAGCACCGTGATCGTGGCGATCAACGCCCAGCTTCTCAAGCGGGTGTCGCTCGACGGGTAGCGAGGCGCGGGCTTCGACTACCCGTCGTGCGTCGCGGTCAGTGTGAGACCTGCATACGCCGAGTGGCATCGCCGGTGCCCCCCGCGATCGAGATCACGAGCTGGGTCGCGCCCGAAGGAACCTCCAACACGTAGTAGCGCGTACTCCCCGCCTCGCCTGAGAGACCGGACAGGGCTGTGCCGCTCTGCAGCCCGGTCGCCTGAGCCACCGTGATCGTGAGGGACCGGGTGTGAGCGGCGCCCTCGTCATCCACCACGCGGACGGTGAACTCGAACGTTCCCTGAGCTTGTCAATATCGGAAGAGAAAGGCTGAAACCCGCCTTGCGCACGCCCCGCGCCCCGACCACGCTAAGCTAGGAGACTCCCGAGCATTCGATGCGAAACGAACCCATCCCGTCCGAGCCCGCGGTCCACCACCTCATGCCCGACCAACCCCAACGCGACCGCCGCGGATGAGCACCCCCCGCCGGCCGTCCGCGACGAAACGACGCCTCACCGAGAGCCCGCTCTGGAAGACCCTGGGGCCCGGCGTAGTCATGGCGGGCGCCGCGGTCGGGGTGTCCCACTTGGTCCAGAGCACACGCGCGGGGGCGGAATACGGCTATCTCCTCCTCGGGGTCATCCTGCTCACATGCCTCTTCAAGTACCCCTTCCTGGAGTTCGGCCCCCGCTACGCCGCGGCGACGGGGGAGTCGCTCGTCACCGGGTACCGGCGCATGGGGCGCTGGGTGCTGTGGGCGTTCATGGGAGTGACCGTGGGGACCATGTTCGTGATCCAGGCGTCGGTGACGCTCGTCACGGCCGGGATCGCGGGGCATATGTTCGGGACCTTCCTGAGCCCGTTCCAGTGGTCGGCACTCATCCTCCTGGTCTGTGGGGTCATCCTCGTCGCCGGCCGATACCGCGCGTTGGATCGAACCATGAAGGCGATCATGGCGGTCCTGGCCATCCTCACCGTCGCTGCGGTGGTGATGGGACTGGCGGTGTCGCCCGGCGTGGCCCCCGACTTCGCCCGGCCGGACATCTGGACCGGGGCCGGCATCGCGTTCGTGATCGCCCTCATGGGATGGATGCCGATTCCGCTGGACGTGGCGGTGTGGCATTCCCTCTGGACGCTGGAGCGCCGCGACGAATCGGGCCACCCCCCCTCGATCGGGGACGCCGTGACCGACTTCAACCTGGGCTACGTGGCGGCCACCATCATGGCGGTCCTCTTCCTCGTGTTGGGGGCCACGGTCATGTACGGAACGGGAGAGCCCACTCCGGAAGGCGGGGTCGCGTTCGCCGCGCGATTGATCGAGCTCTTCGAGGCCAGCCTGGGCGGGTGGAGCGCCGGGGTGATAGGGGCCGCCGCCCTTGTGACGATGTTCTCCACGACGCTGGCGGTGACGGATGGGTTTCCGCGGGTGCTCGGGGCTCTGGCGAGGGAGTTCCGGGGCGGGCCGGGGGCTGGACCTCGAAGTAGCCGCGCATGGGAACTCGCCGGGCTCGTGCTGATCGTCGGGGGCGCGCTCCTCGTGCTGAGCGTCATGTCTGAGCGCTTCACCCAGCTCATCGATGCCACCACGACTTTTTCGTTCCTCACCACACCGCTTCTCGCAGCCTTCAACCTGCGGCTCCTCACCGGCCCGCACACCCCCGCCGCGGCGCGTCCGCCGGGCTGGCTGGTGGGGCTCGCCTGGAGCGGGCTCGTCTTCCTCCTGGGGTTCTGCACCCTCTTCGTCTACGGCAGGTTCCTCATGTGATGTCGGCGGCCGCGTGTGCGGTTCGCGGAGGTCGCTCAGGTCATGGAGGTGACTGCTGAGGACTACGAACGTGCGGAAACCACCCGGAGGGCAGGAGGCTGGGCGCCGTGAGTGTTCCGGGCTCGATCGAGGTTCAGCCGATGCGGATCCTGGCCGTGAGGAGCCCGGTCACCACCGTGGCGCCCCCGGCCCGCTGAACGAGGAGATCGGCCGCGGGCACGATCGCGACGCTCCCGCCGGTTCGGGCCCTCAATTCGACCCCGACGAGGGCGTCGACGCTCCCGTAGGTCCCGATGCCGACCAGGAGGTCTCCGGGGGGGTCTCCGGATCCGGGGCCATCGGTGTCGATCACGGTCGCCATCCCGACCCCTAGCCCCAGGCGCCCCCGCACGGGCCAGGATCCGCGGGCCAGGATGCCCGTCACGCCGACGTGGTGTCGGGACTCGGGGCCCCAGTCTCCAGCAAGCCAGACGCCGATCCACTCGAAGGCCAGCGTCCGGTCCTGGTGGAACGAACGTTCGAGGCCGACGCGGGCGGTCCCGGCGAGGGCCCCCCAGCCGGCGTCGTCCCCGCGGTGCAGGGTCGTCCCCACGCCTCCCCCTCCGCTCAGGCGCCATCCCGTCGGCTCCTGGGCGAGTGTGGCCGCCGGAAGAGCAAGCGCGACGAGGATCGTGCCCAGGACGCGTATCACGGGCCTGACCCAGCGGGGCAGCCGGTCTCCAAAACCGCCGCAAGCTCCCCGTCCACCATCGCCAGCTCCGCCTCATGAATCACCCGGTGGTCCTCAGGAAGCGGCCCCTTCACCGTTACCCGGAGGTAGTCCTCGGTCAACGCCGAGCGCCCCTCCCCCTCCAGCACGACCCGCGCCCGGCTCCCCACCCTTCGCCGCCGGTATGCTTCCCCCTTGGCCTGGACGAGCTCGCGCAGCTCCTTGCTTCTCTCCCCTGCCACCCGCTGGGGCACAGGCATCTCATCGTTCAGCTCGGCCGCCACCGTGCCCTCCCGGGGAGAAAACGGAAAGACGTGCAGATAGGTGTATGGGAGCTCCTCCACCAGCGCGACCGTCTGCCCGTGATCCTCGTCGGTCTCCCCCGGAAACCCCGTGATGATATCCGCCCCGAGTCCCAGGAACTCGAACTTTTCGGCCATCTCGAGTGCCCGCTCCCGGTACATCTCCCGGGTGTGCCATCGACGCATCCGGCGGAGCACGGGATCGGCACCGCTCTGCAGGGGCATATGGAGGTGAGGCGCGACCCGGCCACCGGACTCCGCCAGGAGAGCCACGAGATCGTCGTCCACCTCCGTGGCCTCCACACTCCCCAGACGGAAGCGGACCCCGGGCACGCGGTCCAGAAGGATACGGAGAAGCTCCGAGAGGGAGGAGCGAGGGCTCAGGTCATGGCCGTAGTTCCCGATATGGATCCCGGTGATGACCAGCTCGGGGTGGCTCGCCGCGAGGGCCTCCGCCTCCCGGACCACTTCCTCGGGAGACCGGGACCGACTGGCCCCGCGTGCCAGCCTCGTGGCGCAGAAGGAGCACTTCCGGTCACACCCGTCCTGTACCTTGAGCCACCCCCTGGTAGCGCCATCCCGCCGTAGGAGGATCTCCCCTCCGACCGGTTCTCGGTCCATCTCCTGGAGAGGACGGCGCGATCCCAGTTGGACCAGGCGCGACCGGCCCCCTCCCGCCGCAACGCCTCCCAGCGCGGCAGCGACGAGGCCGGGATCGTGTCCCTCCACCACCGCGGCCACCTCGTCCATCTCCCGGTACTCCCGGGCCCGTAGCGCGGCGGAGCAACCCACCACCACCACGCGCGCCCCCGGAACGTCGCGTCCCACCTTCCGGATGAAGCTCCGCGCGGCGGCATCCGCCTGGTTCGTCACGGTGCAGGTGTTCACCACGCAGACGGAAGCGGTGGCGAGATCGTCGGCCCCACGGACCCCGCGCGCCTCCACCTCCTGTCGGATGCGCGCCGTGTCGTATTGGTTCGCCTTGCACCCGAAGGTCTTGAAGAAGACCCGCGCGCCGGGCGAGGTCACACCTCTCCTCAGTTGCCCGCGAGACGGATGGAGATGGCCCCCCGCCAGAACTCCTCCGTCAGGCTGACAGCGGTCCGGCTTCCCCGCTCCACCGTGACATCGATCCGCGCAGTCGGGATCGTTTCGGAGCTGGCCAGGTTCAGCCCGAACCCAGCGGCGAAGCTGCTCTCGTCGACGGCCTCCCCGCGGAAGTGGAAGGGTAGCTGACGACTCCCGTATCCCACCCGCACCGGCATGCTACGCCCCCTCAGGGTCGCCCGGGTCCACTCGATGCCCCCGCCGTAGCTGAAGGCGCGGTCGCGCGCGCCACCGTCATCGAGGGCTGCAGCGGTTTCCGACCAGTCCGCCGCCGAAGCCCCGAGGGTGAGGAGGAGGTCGGGTGCCAGAGTAAACGTCCCCCCGCCCCGCACGGTCATGGCCATGGGATAGCTCCGCTCGGAGCCATCCTCGTTTTGCGGGTCCATCTCCAGGTCTCCGGACCATTCCACAGCACCGGCGAGACGGAAGAGGGCGGAGGGGTTCCATACGACGCCGGCCGAGGCCATCGGCCCGGAAGCTCTCCACCGGGTCGAGGAGAAGAACGGCTCGACACCCACATCGAGCCCCGCCGCATCCAGATCACGGCGGAAGCGCTTCTCCACCGACCCGATGTACGTGCCGATGTTCGCTCCCACCGCCAGATCCTGTGTCATGGGAAACGCCCACCCCATCCGTACCTGGCCAACACTTCCCAATGACGAGAGCACATCCACGGCAGATACCGTTCCCTCTCCAAGCGGGATGGATCGCTCACTCCGGACCTCCCATTCCTGATCCAGGAAGCTGCCGAGCTGGAGGGAGATGACGTGCCGCCCGAAGGGGTACGACACCCCCACGAGCGGGAACCTCGAGCCACCCCCGGACAGCTCACCCGCCGGTTGGATGGTCGATGGCTGCACCGTCGCGGTGATAGACGGGAGGAGGAGGCCGGCGGCACTCGCAGGATCCACCATCGAGATCTGCCAGCCCGGTAGCCCCACCTGCACCCCACCCATCGCACGTGACCGGGCCTCCACAGGGTCGGCTGGCATCCCCAGGCCGCCCCCGGAGAAGAGAGACTGCGCGGATGCGCCCTGCGGAGCTCCGACCCCCACCAGCAGTCCAAGGGCGCCGAAGAAGAGCGTGAGCGCACCGGGGCGACACCTTGCCATGATCATGGGAGGTCGACTCCCTCGAAGAGCGTGAATATGATGCGAAGCGCCGGTTCCCCCTCTTGCCCCGGGCCCCGGAAGGTTCCGTACTGCAAGGAGCCTCCCTCTGTGGTGGAGAAGAGGGCGAGCGTGCTCGTGGGCAGCTCGTCTGGCGCGGAGGCGGACTCGCGGAGGAGCAGACGCAGATAGGCGGACATCGCGAGTTCGATCCGGGCCGAGCCGCCGGGTCCGAATGCGGCCGGAGCCACGATGCGGGGCACGTTTTGCACGGGTGGCCCCAGGGGAGATCGAGGCACGCGATCCGGGGAAATCGCCGGCCTCGCCTGGACCCTGAGGGAGTCCAGGGGCTGGAACGCCGGTTGGGCGGTCTCGGCGGTGTGGAGCACGAGCCCGGCGTAGATCAGGTTCTGCGGCGTGAGGTCGACGGGACAGGGGATCCCCTCACAGTACGCGGCCTCCGGGTCCAGCCGGATCGGAGGCGCTATCCGGAGGTAGGTCCTCCAGGCGGGCGCCCCGCCGAGCAAGAGCTCGGGACCCGTGGACTCCGTCGCGGGCGTGTAGACCACCGTCGTCCGCTCCATCTCGCGCGTGAAGCGAAGGACCGTGTCAGGGTCGAGTTCCGGGCGTGCCTGCCCCTCGAAGGTGGCTTGTCGCACACGGAGGAGGGTGCCTTCGGTCCGGCTCTCGAGGCGGGCCGCACCTCTCACGGCGGCGTCAGGATGCGCCCACTCCGTGGCCGTGAGGCTGTCGAGGGTGAAGACCACCGAGTCCCCATCGACCGGATTCCACTCGATCACCTCCACTTCGCGGACCGGCCCGGCACCGGGCTCCTCCCAGGGTGCGGAGCCGCCCAGGGTGTCGGCCGAGAGGTCCCATGTCGCCGACTGCGGGTCGAAGGACTCGGTGAGCGCTCCGAGAGCCACCTCGACGGTCGATCCCGTCGGATAGGCCAAGGTGTCCAGGCGGACCACCAGGGTTCCGCCGATGGGCACGTAGGTGGAGTCGGGCACGACGGTGGAATCCGCGGGGTTCCGCACATTCAGGCTCACCGGCGGGTTCGGGAAGTTCAGGAGGGCTCGCGCCTCCAGCTCCCCCCGGTACGAGCTGGCCACGATGGGCGCGGCGATGTCGGCCGGCGAGCTGAATCCGCGGTAGAGTTCCACCCCCTGGACGAAGTCCGAGAAGGGGATCAAGACCTCATAGGTGGAGACCTCGGGAAGGAGGTCCTCGTTCGAGGATGTGGGAGTCCCGTCGCCGCAGCCCGCGGCAAGGAGGATCCCCCCCAACACCACCACCCCCAACCATCGTGACATGACCATCCAATCCTCATTCATGAGACGGCCCGTCCTCCCCCGCACCCTCCGCGAGGGAGCGCCGGGAGAAGCGGGCCGGAAGCAATTCGTCAAGTCGCCAGAGGGAGCGCACCCCCTCGGCTTCGGAGCAGACCAGGAGCTCCGGTGAAAACTCCGCCAACACCTGCCGGCAGGCCCCGCAGGGTGATACCGGAGGCCCGCCTCGTATACTCAGCGCCATCCGGGAGAAGCGTCGACTCCCGGAGGACACCGCCGTGCCCAGCGCCGTCCGTTCGGCGCAAACCGTCAGCCCATAGGAGGCGTTCTCGACGTTGCAGCCCGTGTAGATCGTACCGTCGTCGGCCTCCAGGGCCGCGCCCACGCTGAAGCCCGAATACGGGGCATACGCCCGGTCACGAGCCTCGCCGGCGAGGCGAAGGAGCCGGTTCCACTCTCCATCGTCGTCGCTCAACCGTGCCCGCCCCGTCCCGCCGCCCCGCCCTCGAACCAGAGCCTCGGGAGCCTTGGCGTGAAGCCGGTCAGGATCTCGTACGCATTGGTACCCACAGCCTCCGCCATCTCCTCGAGCGTAATCCGCTCTTTCCCATCCGTTCCGAGAAAGGTCACCGGCGCACCGACCTCGACATCTTCGATGCCCGTGATGTCTACCACGACCATGTCCATCGAGATCCGTCCGATGATGGGAACCCTCCGCCCTCCTACGATCGCGTCCCCCCGGTTGGAGAGTGACCGGCGGAGCCCGTCACCATACCCGAGGCCTACCGTGGCCCATCGCTCCGGTCGCTGGGCGGCGTATGTGGCACCGTACCCCACGGTCGTCCCCAACGACACTTCCCTGACGAGCACGACCCGGGCCCGGACGCTCGCAACGGAGACGGGCTCGGGCAACCCCGCGCCCGCGCTCCCCCCGTAGAGGAAGAGGCCCGAACGCACGAGGCTTCGCGACAACTCCGGCCGCCGAAGGACCGCCGAAGAGTTGCACAGGTGAAGGAGCATCGTCTCCGTGTCGACCCCTACCTCCTCGCGCAGCACGCGGAGGGCCTCCTCGAAGCGGCGGACCTGCAGGTCCAGTGAAGGGCCTTCCACCTCTTCCGCAGAGTGGAAGTGGGTGAAGCAACCTTCCCAGCGCACGTTCCCGCCCGTCAGCGCCGCCACGGCGCGGCCCCACCCCTCCACTTCCCGCCAGTCGAAGCCCGCCCGCCCCATCCCCGTGTCGACTTCGACGTGGACGGCCACCTCCCCACCCCGCCGGGCCGCCTCGCGCGCGATTCGCTCCAGCAGGGAAACGTCCGAGACCGCCAGAGTGAGACGAGCCTCCAGCGCATCGGGCACGAGCGCTCCCGGGATGGGGCTCAGGACGAGGATGGGCCGCGCAGGATCCAGCGACCGGGCCTCCTCCCCCTCCTCCACCGTCGCCACGCCCCAGCCCCAGGGGTCCTCGGGAGCCATCGCCTCCATGGCCCGGGCCATCCCGAGCCCGTACGCATCCGCCTTCACCATGGGAAGGAGGCCGGCGGCAGGACCCGCCGTCTCACGGATCGTGCGCAGGTTCGCCCGCATCGCGTCCGCGTCGACTTCGACCCACCCTCGGGTCTTCGGTTCCCCGGTCATCGGCTCCGTTGACATGATCGCAGAAAGATGCGACAAAATACCCTCGGAGCAAGCTTTCCCGCGCCCTCGCACCGAAGGAGCTCCCGTGTCGAGTCCCCCCCCCACCACCCCCGCGAAGGTGGCTGCGACCCGCCCCTTTCCCCCGGTCGAAGGAACGCTCGACCGGGCACTTGCCCTCGTGGAGTATCTCCGGGAGCACTGCCCGTGGGACCGGAAGCAGACCGCGCACTCCCTTGTGCCCCACCTCCTCGAAGAGACGGCCGAGACCGTGGACGCCATCCACGGAGGTGACGGGGAGGCCCTGCGCGGCGAGCTCGGCGACCTCCTCCTGAACCTCGCCTTCCAGGTCGTGGTGGCCGAAGAAGAGCACCGCTTCGACCGAACGGGGGTCGTGGAGGCGCTCGAGCGGAAGATGATCGGGCGTCATCCGCACCTCTTCGGCTTGGGCGAAGAGGAGCCATGGGAGGTCCTCAAGGCCCGGGAGCGCCGCGCATCGGGCGACGACGGGGAGCCGACGGGCGTGCTCGAGGATCTCGCACGCGGGCTGGACCCCCTCCTCCGCGCACATCGGATGCAGGAGCGGGTAGCGGGGGTGGGGTTCGACTGGGACGATGCCTCGGGGGCGCTCGCAAAGGTGCGCGAGGAGTTGGACGAGGTGGAGGAGGCGCTGGCCGGGGGAGACCGGACGCGCGTCGAGGAGGAGGTGGGCGACCTCCTCTTCTCCGTCGTGAACCTCGCCCGGCTCGCGGAGACCCACGCAGTGCCGGCCCTCGCCGCGGCGAACGGGAAGTTCCGACGCCGCTTCGAGGCACTGGAGTCCCTGGCGCGCGAGCGGGAAGTGCTCATGCCGGGCGCGTCGCTCGAAGAGTTGGACCGACTGTGGGACGAGGTGAAGAAGAGAGTGGGCTGAGTTCCTCCCCGAAGGGCCTCAGTACCCTGCCCGGCGATCGACCTCGTTCTTCAGGGGCGCCCCCCGGTCGAGCCGGTCGACGTTCTCGAGGATGAGGTCCAGCTCCCTCCGCCAGAAGCCCGAGCTGACACCGGACACGTGGGGAGTGATGAGGGCGTTCGGGAGCGCCCAGAGCGGATCGTCGGCCGGGAGGGGTTCCACCTCGAAGACGTCGAGTCCCGCGCCCCGCAGATGCCCGTCCCCGAGCGCCTCCGCCACCGCCGCCTGGTCCACCAGCGAGCCCCGGGCAACGTTTACCAGGATGGCGCCCCGCCGCAGCGTCCGGATCCGGGCGCGGTCCAGGATCCCTCGGGTTTCCGGGGTCTCCGGCGCCGCCACGACCAGGGCATCGCTTTCCCGGAGGAGTCGATCGAGCCCGTCCGCGCCGTGGACGACTTCGAGCCGCCCCTCGGCGTCGCCCGCGCCCTCGACGCCGGACCCGGATCGCCGCAGGCCGAGCACGCCGGCCCCCAGGGCCCGGAGCCGATCCCCCACCTCCCGTCCGATCCCCCCATACCCCAGGATGCCGACCGTCATGGAGGCGAGCTCCCTCACCGGGGTCTCCGCGTGCAGGAAGGGCCCTGTGTCCCACCGACCCTCGGCCTGGGCGGCCCGAGCGAAGTCCAGCCCCCTGGCAAAGTAGAGGAGCATGCCCACAACCGTCTCGGCGATGGGAGGACCGTGGATCCCCGCGGAATTGGTAAAGTGAACCCGGCTCTCCCGCATCGCCCGGTGGAGAGACCCTCCCACCCCGGCCGTCGCGGTGTGAACCCACTCGAGGGAGTCCCCTCCCGCCGAGAGGATCTCCGGGCGGACCCCGTACCCCACGTACGCGTGGGCGTCCTCGACCATGCTCAGCACCTCCCCCGGAACCTCCGCGGCCCCATCCCCGGATCCGTCCGTGAAGGAGGTGGCCACCTCGAGCGCCCATTCCTCCGAAAGTGACTCCCGCATCTCGGTCAGCGCCCACTCCGGAATGGCCCAGGCCGGCCGTCGGTCCATCAGATCCACGACGATCTTCTTCACTTCGGCCCCCATTGTAGACGGTGATTCCCCTTCCCTCCAACTCGACCGGATGAGAGCTTACCCGACCCGGAGCCGCAACCCGGGGTCGAAACCGAGTACCACCCAGGAGCTCCAGGATGGCCGAATCCGGCATCGAACTGCTGAGCGTGATCCACCTCGTGGGAGTCGCGGTCTTCGCCGTCTCCGGCGCCCTCGCCGCCGCCCGCAAGGGGATGGATCTCTTCGGCGTGGTCGTGATCGCCACCGTCACGGCCATCGGGGGAGGGACGCTCCGGGATCTCCTCCTGGCGCGTCACCCGGTCTTCTGGATCACGGACACGAGCCACCTGGTGGTCGGCTTCACCGCCGCCCTCCTCACGGTGGCCTACGCCCGCCGCAGGCGCCCCCCTGCCAACGCGCTCGCCATCGCCGACGCGGTGGGACTCGGGTTCTTCGTGGTGGCCGGCGCGGAGATCACCCTCAAGCTGGGGCATCCGGGGATCATCGTGGTCCTCATGGGGACCATGACGGGAGTCGTGGGCGGGGTCATCCGCGACGTGCTCTCGGCAGAGATCCCCTTCATCTTCCGGAAGGGGGAGATCTACGCCACCGCCGCCATCGCGGGTGCATCCATCTACATCCTGCTGGTGTGGAGCGGCGGATCGGATCTGGTGGCGTCGGCCGGGGGAATCGTCACCATCGTCGGGCTCCGCCTGGCAGCCATCAAATGGAAGTTCCGCCTCCCCATCATCCACATCCGGCCGGAGCGCCCCGCTCCGTCCGACGAGCTCAGGGACCCAGCCGATTCATGAGCCGGGGGAAAGGGATGAGCTCCCGCACGTGGGGCCGCCCCGTGATCCACGCCACCATCCGTTCGATCCCGAGGCCGAACCCGGAGTGTTCGAAGGTCCCGAAGCGCCGGAGGTCGAGGTACCACTGGTAGGCCTCCTCCGGGAGCCCCTCCTCCCGGATACGCGCCAGGAGTCGCTCCGGGTCGTCCTCCCGCTGGCTCCCTCCGATGATCTCCCCGTAGCCTTCGGGGGCGATGAGGTCGTTGCAGAGGACGGTGCGGGGGTCTTCCGGGTTCTCCTTCATGTAGAAGGCCTTCGCCGCGCGCGGATAGTTGTAGACGAAGGTGGGGAGGTTACTCCGCTCGGCGAGGAGGGTCTCGTCGGCCCCGCCCAGATCCTTTCCCCACTCGATCTCGCTCCCCTGGCTCTCGAGGTACTCCACGGCCTCGGTGTAGGAGAGGCGCGGAAAGGGGGCGCGGACTCCTTCGAGGCGGGAGGTGTCACGTTCCAGGACCTCCAACTCGTCGGCGCACCGCTCCAGGGCCCGCTCCACGAGGTAGCTCACCAGCTCCTCCTGGAGACGCATGTTCGCCTCCGAGTCGGCGAAGGCCACCTCGGGCTCGAGCATCCAGAACTCTGTGAGGTGCCGGCGCGTCTTGGACTTTTCCGCCCGAAAAGTGGGGCCGAAGCAGTAGACCTTCCGGAAGGCCGGGCAGGCCGCCTCGAGGTAGAGCTGCCCCGTCTGCGCCAGGTACGCGGTCTCGCCGAAGTAGTCGGTCTGGAAGAGGGTTCCGGCCGACTCCCCGATCGCCCCAGTGAAAATGGGCGTGTCGATGCGGGTGAAGCCGCGCTCGTAGAAGAAGTCGTGGGCTGCCTGCATCACCTCGGCCCGGACCCGGAGTCCTGCCCGCTGCAGCGAGGAGCGGAGCCAGAGGTGCCGGTGGTCCATGAGGAACTCGACCCCGTGCTCCTTCGGCTGGATCGGGTAGGGCTCCGCCTCGTGGAGGACCTCGATCCCCTGGACCTTCATCTCGACACCGCCGGGCGCGCGGTCGTCCGGCTTCACCGTGCCCTGAACCGCCACGGTGGACTCCTGCGGGATCCCGGCATCCACCAACTCCCAGACGCCCGCGTCCACCTCTTTCCGGGGCACCACGCACTGCACGATCCCCGTCCCGTCACGCACCACCAGGAATGCTACCTTCCCGTGAACCCTGAGGGTCTCGGCCCATCCGGCGACGGTCACCTCCTCGCCGGAATGCCCCGAAAGGTCCCCGACCTCGACGTACCCATCCCTTACCGCCATTGTAACTCCATCAAAGAGTCGGTACGAGCACCAGCCGAGTCCGAATTCCCACCCGCGAGTTGCCATATTTCACGCCGTGGGTGATTCGGTTGCCCGAGGTCAGGTCATCCCATGAAAGGATGGCAATCAGGACCGAACCGTCCCCGCGGACGGCGGGAAGCCCGGACTCGGTGACCGATCCGAGGTCGGAGGGATCGAAGGCGAGCATTCGCCTCCGAGAAGGGTCGTCTTCATCCGAACCCGCACAGCCCCGCCGAGCACGCCGTCCTCCCGGATCCATGAGGGATACCGCAGGCGGACGGTACCAGATGGCAACCACGGGCCCGTCGTCCACGACCTCGGCGGAGAGCTCGGATTCCCACTCCACACGGGCCGGATCTTCCCAGCGCCGCACCCACTGGTTCCCGCAGCCGTCCACCAGGAGGGGGGCGGCACGAGCGCTGAGGTCCTCCACCTGGTGCGAGCCGACAAGGCGGACGGCCAACCCCTCGTCCAGAACCTCGAGGGTGACCTCGCCACCCTCGAGGTACTCGGCGCGCCAGCGGCCCGGATCCCCATCGCCGAGAGGCCCGGCGAAATAGTCCCTCAGTTCCACGCGGAGTTCGAGTGAGAAGGAGACGGCATCGTCCTCCACACCCTGCCCCGCGAGGAATGATGGACCCACGAGTCCGGCTGCCACGAGGAAAGCCGAGCCGGCCACCGCTCCTCTTGTTCTCGACACCATCTTTGCCACCCCCGCTCGCGCGGTAATGTCGGCGCATGAGCCGTCCCGGGACACGTCGGGCGCCCGGGTGTGAACCATCTGCTCCCACCCCTGAATTTAAGGCGCCGGCCGCAGGATCGCGACCCTCGGGGACTCAGCGTGTCGGGAAGGGGGTTGACCCATGGGCTGCACTTTCGGCATTGTCGGCCTCTCGGAGCCGCTCACCGGAGCGAGCCGGATCCGGTCCACGTCCCGTACAACCAGGGTCCCCACGGGGACCCGTCTTCCAGGAGAACGGAGCCGGTTCATGCCGCGCACAGAGTTCATCAGCACGGGATTCCACGTCCCCGATCGGGTCGTCACGAACCAGGAAATCACCCAGTGGTGGGATACCTCCGACGAATGGATCCGCGAGCGCACCGGGATCGAACAGCGGCACTGGGTGCGCTTCGGTGAGGAATCGGGGTCGGATCTCGCCCTCGAGGCGAGCCGGATCGCCCTCGAGAGGGCCGACATGAAAGCCGAGGACCTGGACTGCATCATCTTCGCCACGCTCAGCCCCGACGTCTTCTTTCCGGGATCGGGCGTCTTCCTGCAGAGGAAGCTCGGGATCCCTGGCGTCCCGGCCCTCGACGTGCGCAACCAGTGCACGGGGTTCCTCTACGGACTCTCCGTGGCGGACGCCTGGATCCGGACGGGACAGTACCGACGGATCCTCCTGGTGGGTGCAGAGGTCCACTCCACGGGCATGGACTGGAACCGGGACGCCGACTCGGTACAGTTGCTCTTCGGCGACGGCGCAGGAGCCGTGATTCTGGGTCCCACGGAGGAGGACGGACGGGGCATACTCTCCACCCATCTGCACTCGGACGGGACGCACGCCGAGAAACTCTGGTGCGAGAGCGACTCCTCCGCCCGCTTCCCCCGGATCTCCCACCAGGACCTGGATGAGGGACGCCAGTACCCGAAGATGGACGGTGGCTTCGTCTTCCGCCACGCGGTCCGGCGGATGCCGGAGTCCGTCCTCCACGCGCTCGAGGTCAATGGACTCGAAGTGGGTGACATCGACCTCCTGATCGCACACCAGGCCAACCTCCGCATCAACCAGACCGTGGCGAAACGGCTGGGGCTGGAGGAAGGCCAGTTCTACAACAATATCCAGCGCTTCGGCAATACCACGGCCGCCACGATCCCCATCGCGCTCCACGAGTGCGTGGAGCAGGGGCGACTGAAGCGTGGCGATCTGCTGATGCTCACTGGTTTCGGCAGCGGCTTCACCTGGGGGAGCGCGGCCATCCGCTGGTGACCGGAAACAGTACGCCCAGGGCGTCAGGGCACAGCCGGATGGAAGCGCCACTGTGCCTGGAAATCCCGCGGCGGTGCCTCGCCGGTCAGGGAGGCCCTCACCATCTCGATCGGGATACGACCGCTCTTCAGGATGTGGTCGTGAAACTCCCGGTTCGTCATCTCGCCGGTCTCCACCAGCTCCCGGTGCAACTGGCGAATCTGCAATCCGCCCAGTAGATACCCCGCCTGGTAGAGGGGCGAGTAGGAACCGCCGAAGGACCGACGAACCTCCGCCTCCGCCGCATTGCGCTCGAACCCCACCGTCCCCACCAGGAGCTCCACCGCCTCCTCCGGGGTCATCTGCTCCATGTGGAACGAAAGGGAGAAGAGGATCCGCGCGGCGCGATGGTTCCGCCAGACCAGCATACCGATCCGGTCCTCGGGGGAACGGGCAAAGTCCAGGTCCCACAGGAGGAGTTCCCAGTAAAGCGCCCATCCCTCGCCCCAGAACGGCGTCGAGAAGAGGCTCCGGTGTGTGCTGTACCTGGAGGTATGGTACCCCTGCAGGTGATGGCCCGGGATCAGCTCGTGGTGCACCACCGCCCTGGACATGTGCTCGTTGTTCGCCCGCAAGCTCATCACCTTTTCGGGGTGGGTCATCCCGTCGGTGGGAAACGCCACCCGCACCGTCTCACCACCCAGGAAGAAGGGGGCGATCCGCTGCCGCGCGGGGGAGAGCATCTCCATCCGCCAGATCTCCTTCGCCATCGGCGGCACCGTCACCAGATCGTGCTCCTCCAGGAAATTCTCCGCCTCCCGGGCGAGCTCGGTCACCAGGTGGACCTGCTCGCCCGGCTCCACGTAGAGCTCTTTCACGTGCTCGAGGGCGGCCTGCCAGTCATCTCCGAAACCGAGTTCCTGAGAGGCCTCCCGCATCTGCTCGAGGCCCCACGCCAGCTCCGCCTCCGCGATCTGGATGAGCTCCTCGGGAGAGTAGGCGATCATCTCGTTCCTGAGGTCCACGAGGAGGGCCTCACGCCCCAGGGGATCCCCGATGGTGGGCTCTTCCCCACCCGGCTGGAATCCCGCTCCCTCGGTCCGGAGGAGGCTCTGGTAGGCCTGGATCTCGCTGCTGAACGCCTCGTAGGGCTCGGTCACCCACCAGGTGAAGAGAGGATCGAATCCCACGAAGTGTCCGAACCACCCATCGATCGCCTGACCGAGCGAGTTGAGCCGACTCACGGCCCGCATGGCCACCACCGGGGTCAACTCCTGGCCGCCCATCATCCGATCACCCCGGAGCGCGGCCTGGACCTGCTCGCGGGCCTCTCGCATCGACTCGGTCGCCTGATGCAGCGTTTCGGCGGCGTCACGTGGTTCGACCCGCTCGAGGTTCCGCCGCGCCCGATGGAGGGCCACGAGGTCAGCGTCGAAAGGAACGAAGGGCTCCAGCTCCCGGGCCAGCTCCGCCTCCACATCCAGGCGTTCCAGCTCGTAACGAAGGCGGTTGCGCAGGAGGACCCAGTCGATGCGGCCCTCGACGTTCAACGCGTTGAAGTCCATCCCTTCGAGGCGGTCGATCCACTCGTTGTAGAATTCCCGCGCGCGCTCACGGCGCTGGGAGGACTCGAGGTCATAGAACCGGTGGAGCACCGAGCGGTCCTCGGAATACCGGTGCACGACGTGCTCCAGGTCACTCTGTTGGGGCGGAAGGAACTCCGGTGCCGGTTGCTGGGCAGCGGCGTGGGGGGCCAGGGGCCCTGCAGCCACCGCCATGACGCCCGCGACGAGAAGCGCTCGGACCGTGGTCCAGACGATTGGTCGATTCATGCGTACCAAGGGTAGATCTCCGGATGAGGCCACCGAAAGAAGCCCGGCGACCGATGAACGTGTGTGACGGACACAGAGTGCCCGGGTCGTGAAGCCTCGTCAACCACCCGAGGCGCCATTGCCGGCGTCGGTCCGCTCGGCAGGTTCCCCCACGGTGACGGTGAATTCGAGGATACTACGTCGTCGGTCCCGATCCCAGACATAGAGCCGGAAAGGGAGTTCCGTTCCCGGCACCACGTCAGGGGAGAGACGGAGGACGTGACCCCGATCGCCCAGGGGGTAGAGCCGATAGTCGGCCGTCACCTGAGCCCCGGAGCTTGCACTCACCAGGACCCCGTATGCCGCATCGCCGTGCACGCTCGGGAGGATGCCCACCCGCCCACCCGGGATCGGCGTGCCGTCGAGTTCGTAGCCGACAAGACGCACGTGTCCGCTCCGGACCGGGGGAAGCCGTCCCGCCTCCTCCAGGAGAAAAAACCACGGCTCCCGGACGTTCTCGCGGTAGTGCGCGAGGATCTCCTCCAGCCCGGGGTAGAACCGCGCCTCCTCGCCGGGGGGCCCGATCTCGTAGACGATGCTGTAGGCCCCGTGCAGGTAGAACCCCGTCGCGTGCGTCTGTCCGGCTCCCGTCCCGAGCTGGGCGCTCGCCTGTGTTTCCTTCATGCGCGGCCCGCCGGCGTACGGTTCAGCCTGCCGGGCCTGCAGTCCTTCCACGAGTCGACGGTAGCGCCTGGCCTCCTCGCGGATCAGGTGCCCGGGGAGGAGGTATCTCTCCAGGGAACTGTGGATGTCCAGGTACACCCGGAAACCCCGGGCCTCGAGGAAGTCATAGAGCGCTCGCGTCTCGGGTTCCGAGATCGGACCCTCCCCATGATAGGTAGCCGTCCCGGGGTTCGGGCTTCCCCCACCCCACCCCACCGCACCGTTCCGGTTGAGATCAACCCCGTACTCCCCGTTCTCCAAGGGGCGACGGGAGACACGCCAATTGGCTCCCGGCGCACCCGGTCCGGCATGGTCCACGTCGTGGACCTTCCCGTCCACGTTCAGGACCGGGATGAACCAGACGCGCCGCGTATCCAGGAGGCGCGTGATGCGCTCGTCCGCGCCGTACCCCGAGACGAGCTCGTCCAGAAACTCCATGAGTGCTACCTGGGGGGCCTGCTCGCGGGGATGGATCCCCGCCATGAAGAGGATTTCGGGGGCGTCGAGATCCTCCAGCGCCCGGGGGGACGCGATCCGGACCGCCGGGATGTCCCTTCCCTCCCAGCTCTCGCCGATGGATTCCACGTGGACCAGGTAGGGACGCGACGACCGGTAGGACTGGAGTTGTGCCCGCACCTCGTCCCAGCTCCAGTACCCTATGCGCGGGGAGGCCGCCCCGGGAAGGACCGCCATCTCTGCGCCGACCGCCGCGCTGCCCGACGCCTGCACGGCGACGAGGGGGCCGGACGGGAGTGCGGCCAGGAAGAGAAGGAGGAGGTGGAGGACGCGGATCCGCATGGAGCCGGAGTTGAGGGGATGGGACGTCGTGCGATGGTTACAACCTTCCACACTCCCTACACCCGACCCACCCAAAGTGCCCTCTCCGTGCCGGCGTGGACCGGGCGGTCCGGACCCCGAGACTGCATCCGGGGTTCGAGCCGGGCCATCGCGGGCGGCAGGGGCCGCCCCGGAATCCATCCGGCAAGGAGCGCCGTTGACCGTTCGGGACTGGATCTCCGTGATTGGGGCCGTAGTGGGGAGCGTCCTCATCGTCGTTTTCTTCAACCTCCTCACCTTCGGATTCTTCCTGGTTCCCCCTTGGGCGGCCTTCCTCTGGGTCGCCGCAGTGGGCGCCTTCTTCCTGTGGTGGCACGGCCGCCCCTTCTCTTCGGGTGCGCCGAGGCGGCTGGCCGCGCGGATCCGGATGCGCCCCCCGGAGGCGGACGTGGGAGCCCTTGCCGGGCTCGTTCTCTCGACGGTTTTCCTGATGCTTGGAGCCGCGACGCTCATCCAGCGACTGACCGGCCCGCTCGATGTGACCGACTCCCCCTTCCACGAGCAGCTCCTCACCTACATCGAGACCCCCGCGGGGTGGCTGGTCTTCGCGTTTGCTGCAGGGGGTGTGGTGCCGATGATCGAGGAGTTCGCCTTCCGGGGGAGGCTCCAGCGTTCCCTGGAGCGGCGCTTCGGCGCAGTGCCCGCCGTGGTGGCCGCAGCCGCCGTCTTCGCCGCGGTCCACCTCGGGGGACCGCATCCCCTCCTCCTCGGGGTCCCGTTCCTCATGGGGCTCCTCTGTGGTACGGCTGTCATCCTGACCCGCTCGATCTGGACGGCCGTCCTTCTCCACGGAGTCTGGAACCTCCTCATGACGACCCTCGCCATCGTCCCTGAGGAAGCGAGCCCCATGGGGGACGACGCCGGATGGATCGTGGCCGCCCCCCTCGCCCTCACGCTCATGGGGCTGGGCGGGTGGGGATGGAGCCGCTTCGTGCGACGCCATGGGAGGAAGGACCGCCCCCCGCTTCCTCAACCGCCTCCTATCCCACCCGCCACATCCTGAGGCGCTCGGCGTGCCGGTTCTCGAGGAGCTCCCGTGCCCGACCGTGCTCCGGCCTCCCGAGCTCCGGATCCCGCGCCACCATCTCCCGGGCCACACGCCGGGCCTCCATGAGCAGATCCTCGTCCCGGGTCAGATCCGCGAACCGCAGTAGCGGGTCCCGCCCATGCTGCTGGGCCCCGAAGAGGTCCCCCTGCCCCCGGATCCGGAGGTCGGCGCGGGCGATCTCGAAGCCATCGGAGGTCTCCACCATCACCTGCAGACGCTCGGATGCCGCCTCTCCCGCGTCGGCCACGAGGACGCAGTACGCTTCTCCCCCTCCCCTGCCCACCCGCCCCCGAAGCTGGTGGAGCTGCGAGAGCCCGAACCGCTCGGCGTGCTCGATGACCATGACGGTGGCGTTGGGGACGTCGATCCCCACCTCGATGACCGTGGTCGCCACCAGGACGTCGAGCTCCCCGTCGCGGAACGCCCTCATGACCTCCTCCTTTTCCCGCGCTGGGAGCTGGCCGTGCAGCAGCCCCACCCGCCGGTCGGGGAACACCTCGTCCGCCAGCCGACGATATTCCTCCGTCGCCGCCCGGAGATCGGACTTCTCCGACTCCTCCACCAACGGATAGACGATGTAGGCCTGCCGCCCCGCTTCGAGCTCGCGGGTCACTCCGCCGTAGACCTCCTCCCTTCGCCCCGACCCCCGCAGGAGGGTCGTGACCGGGGTGCGCCCCGGGGGCAGTTCGTCCAGAATCGAGAGGTCCAGGTCACCGTAGAGCGTGAGGGCCAGGGAGCGGGGAATGGGCGTTGCGGACATGACCAGCATGTCGGGCCGCTGCTCCGCCCCGGAGCCATCCACCAGCGCCATCCTCTGCCGGACCCCGAAGCGGTGTTGTTCGTCCACCACCACGAGGCCCAGGCGGGCCCACTCGACGCCCTCCTGGATGAGGGCATGGGTGCCCACCGCGAGGGCGGTCCGACCCTCCCGCAGCCCCTCCAGGAGCTCATTACGGGCCTTACCCGTCACCGACCCGGTGAGGAGCGCCACCGGAACCCCCAGCGGCTCCAGGAGCGCCCTCAGCTTCAGCGCGTGCTGCTCGGCCAGGAGCTCGGTGGGCGCCATGAGGGCCGCCTGATGCCCGCCCTCCACGGCGAGGAGCATGGCGAAGAGCGCCACGAGCGTCTTCCCCGACCCCACGTCGCCCTGGACGAAGCGGTTCATCCGGCGAGGCGAGATCATGTCATCGTAGATCTCCCGGAGGACCCCGGCCTGCGCCCCCGTCAGGTCGAAGGGGAGGCTCTCGTGGAGGGGCCGGATCAGCGCATTGGTCCGCCGGTGGGCGATTCCGGGCTCCTCCTCCGTCTCCCGGTGCCGGGCGAGCGCCTGCACGAGCTGGAGGAAGAAGAGCTCGTCGAATGCGAGGCGCCGCCGCCCCCCTTCGGCATCCCCCACGGAGGCGGGCCGGTGGAGGCGTCGAAAGGCCTCGTGGAGCTCCGGGAGCCCCAGCTCCCTCCGGAGCGCGGACGGAAGGTACTCCTCCTCGTCCGCGTGCTCCAGAAGCCAGTCCAGGTTCTTCTCGAACATCCCGCGGAGGACCCACTGCGGAAGCCCGTCGGTGGCAGGGTACGAAACGAAGACCGTGCCCTCGGCCATCGACGACCTCGCCTCCCCCTCCTTCGTCTTTCGCTCCAGGAGGGTGAACTCCCGGGGGTGGAGCTGCCGGCCGTGGAAGAACTTCACCGGCCCGGAGACGAGGAGGTGGTCCCCCTCTCGGACCTTGCGCTCGAGCCAGGGCTGGCCCGGCCAGGAGCAGGTGATCATCCCGCTCTCGTCCTGGAGGACCGCCTGGAAAATCCGGAGGCCGGAGCGGGTGGGGATGATCCCGGCCGAGCGGACCCGCCCCCGCGCCGTGGCGTCCATCCCCACCTCGAGGCGGGAGATGGGCACGATGGTGGAGGCGTCGTCGTAGCGCCGTGGGATGTGGTAGAGGAGGTCCCGGGCCGTCCCGATGGCCAGCTTCTTCAGGGCGTCGCCCCTCCGGGGCCCGACCCCCTTCAGAAACTGCGCGGGGCGATCCAGCTGACCGTACCCCATCCGGCCCTCAGGCCCCCTCGAAGATCCCGTCGAGGAAGGCGTCGGGGTCGAAGGCGTCCAGATCCTCCACCCCCTCACCCAGCCCCACGAGCTTTACCGGGAGGCCGTACTCCTGGAGGAGCGCTACCACCACGCCTCCGCGGGCGGTGGAATCCATCTTGGCCAGGATGATCCCCGTGGACTCTACCGCCTCCCCGAACGACTTCACCTGACGCACCGCGTTCTGCCCCACGGTGGCATCCAGGACGATGAAGGTCTCGTGGGGGGCGCCCTCCTCCTTGCGACGGATGACCCGGTCCACCTTCTTCAGCTCCTCCATGAGGCCGCGGTTCGTGTGGAGCCGGCCAGCGGTATCCACGAGGACCACGTCGATCCCCCGGCTGCGCGCCGCCTCCAGGGCGTCGAAGGCCACGGCTGCGGGGTCGCCCCCCTCCTGCCCACGGAGGAAGTCGGCGCCCACCCGCTCGGCCCACATCTCGAGCTGCCGCACGGCCCCGGCCCGGTAGGTGTCCCCCGCCGCCACCAGGACGGAACGGCCCTGCCGGATCAGGTGGTGGGCCAGCTTCGCGATGGAGGTGGTCTTCCCCACCCCGTTCACCCCCACTATGAGGTAGACCGTGGGGCCGTCCGTGGTGCTCTCCGCCAGCTCGGTGGAGGCGCCTTCCTCCAGAATCCGGCCTACCTCGGAGCGCAGTGCCTCCTTCAGTTCGCCTCCCCCGCGGATCTTCCCGCGGCGCGCCTGATCCTCTACGTGGTCCACCAGGCGGAGGGTGGCGGGGACGCCGAAGTCGGCCGCCAGGAGGCGCTCCTCGAGCTGCTCGAGCGACTCGTGATCCATCCCCTCGGAGATGACCCGCACGTCGGTGAGGGCCAGGTCCACCACCTTCTTCCAGAGGCCCTTTCGCTTCTCGTCCTTCTTTTTGAAGAGTCGCATGCGCGCTCGGTTGCTAGCGTTGGAGGTCGACGCCCGGCGGGTGTCCAGAAGGAAAGGTACACGACGGAGGCGCGTGAGGGAGGGGGCTGGGGAGGAAGGGTTCATCCGTTCCTTGCCCCCACAAGCTATGACGCGTAGCATAGGGGTAGAAACAGGTTGATCAGGAACTGCCCTCCCCATATCTCCAACCCGCTGCGATCGGCAGGAGCCCCGGGGACCGAATGGGTAGCGTTCCATTCGCGTCAATTTAGTCCCTTTTATCGTTGGCAGGGTCATGTCGAATCCGCAGGCGGCCGCCGGTCCCCCAGGACCCCGAGGCGACAGCCCCGACGG
>JBBDRS010000024.1:0-4835 GCA_040905325.1 Gemmatimonadota bacterium | reverse complement strand
CCCCCCCCCCCCCCCGGTGGGAGCTGCCCTCCGCCTGCTGAGCGTCTGGGCAGAGCTTCTTTCTCAGCAGGAGTGGGAGTCCCTCACTCTGCACGCGCAGATGGCGCTGCCTTCCTACGGTGAGTACGCCGAGGACTTGGTGCAGAGCGTCCTTTCCGACGTGTTAGCCGGACGATTCGACTCGGGCAAGGTGCCCCGAACGGCAGTTCTGCCCCTGCTCAAGTCGATCATCAAGAAACGAACCTGGAACCTGGCTAGGAGCCGGCGGCGCCATGAGCGCCGAGAACGCCATCCCGACCTGCGGGAGGCCCGCGCCCCCGGGGCAAATATGGCCTTCCGGACGGCGGCCCTCATACGACTTCGAGCTGACCTCGCCCGCGCCTTGGCCGCCCTTCCCAAAGCCCAACGACGAACGATTGTCCTAATCAACATGCGGGGCTGGACCGTCCGTGAGGTCGCCGAGTTGGAGGGAGTGAGCGAGGCGGGGGTGCGTCAGCGGTTGGCGAGAGCCAAGGCCAAACTCCGTATGCTCCTGATGCACCGAAAAGCGTTGGAGGCATTGATAGAGCCTTGGCCACTAGTAGTCCCCTAGACCGTCCGACCGGCAGCACGCATGTCACGTTTTTTCGCTCTGCGGAGATTAGTAGATGGACACGGGGACTCGACCGATGACATGAGAGTCGCCCGCACTCATCACCAGCAAGCCGTATTTCGGACGCCGCGCAGAAGCTGGGCTCGAATCCAACCGGAATACATCGCGAAGGGGGGTGAAGAGAATGCAAACCACGGGCACAGCCAGGCCCGGACACCCGATCCAGACAATGTTGGCTCGATCGACGATGGGTGTGGTACTGGGTTTGTTCCTTACGGCCTGCGGGGATTCTCCTCCAGTCACGGATCTCGCAGAGTGGTCCTCCGCTGTCGAGCCGATCTGGTCTTTCGAGACGACGATCATTCTCGAAGATCATGAGGTGGCTCCGATTGGAATGCCGTCGGACCTTTCTGTCTGGGACGATGGGATCGCGGTAGCGGATCGAATCGAATCCGACGTCAAGATCTTCGGAGCCGATGGCCAGTTCATTCGAACCCTCGGACGGCTAGGTGACGGACCAGGGGAGTTCCGAGGTCCCGAAGCCATCCTTCGTGACCAGGACGGTTCGGTACTGGTGCTCGACCGGGAGGGGCGATTGTCTCGATTCGGCATCGACGGCCGGTTCCTCTCTCGCGTTTCCACACCGGGATTCAAAGTCCGCGCCCTGTCCCCTACCTCCGTCCCTGGTGATTACTTGATCTCAGCACGGCTGGTCGAGCCCGAATCGGGTCCCAGTGGAGCCTTCGTTCTGGACCAAAGCGCCTTGGTCCGGGAGACGTATCATGACCTTCCCGAGTCCATGGAACCCTACCGGGGGAACTTCTTGGCGGTCTTGGCTGCCGAGACGGATGACTACGTGGTGACGTTCGACGTCACGACCAATCTGTTGCGGGTCGTGGCGAACGGCGGGGACGAAGTCGAGCAAGAAGTCCCCATCCTCGCCCCTTGGTACGACCCTCCGGCCTGGCCAGAGGAACGGGGATGGGATATCGAGCAAGTCACCTCGTGGGCGAATCGCCAAATGTGGGGACGAGCCCTTGAGCACGTTTCCGGAAACCTGGTACTCGTGGCATTCTCACAGCATGACGTCGCCACTGGTCTGTCGCGACACCATCACGTAGTGGTCGACCTCTTACGCCGTGAGCAGCGGGCAGACCCAGGCTCGCCCAATGGGGTCGTGCACGCCGTACATGCCGGCCGGGCCTACGTGCCTCGATGGGACGAACACGGTCAGCTCCTCGTCGATGTTTATGCGCTTCGCAGCCACTCGGAGGACGAGCGATGGTGATCAGGAGCATGGCGATCGTCACTGTGTTGCTCATGGGTGCGACAGTGGGTGCCTACTGGCGGGGCCATACGCCGCCAGATCCATCCGTTCGTGCGAGTTCTTTGATCGGTCTCCATCTCCCGTCGATCGAGGTGTTCAACGCGGACGGAGCATCCGAGACCCTCCAAGCGACGCTGGCTGGCCGACCTGCCTTCATTTACATCGTTACTGGACGGGACTGTCTGCTTTGTGGAAGCTATGGCGATGAGCTTAGGATCCTCGCTCGGGAATATCCGGGGCATGTGGCGCTCTTGGTAGGAGTGGGAGACGATCATCTCGATACGGCGCACTATGCCCGACGCCATCGAGTGGATGCGGTGTTTGATCCCCCAGCAGCCCTGTTGTCCTCCCTACGAATCACTGAGACGCCCTTGTTCCTCGCCCTCGATCGAGAGGCCCGCATTCTGCTTACTGATTCGCGCGAAGGACCCGCGTCCACTCGCCAACCGATCAGCCACATCATCACGACCCTCGGTAGTGAGTTTGTCCACCAGAAGGACCCGTAACCGCCCGCCGTCGCAGGCGTCCGCTATGTCTTCCCTGAACGAGGAGAAGAAGAATGAGACATTTCAGCACCTTGGGACTCGGCTTCGTGGGGATATTCCTCGCCGCCGCCCTCACGTTCATGCCGTTGTCGGGTGACGACAACCCTGAGCATGGCGATCCTGTGTACTCGCCGACCGGTGTCATCTACGGTTGGATCTGCAGCGGGACCTGCATCCCCCAGGTGGACGAATTCTGTTGCTGCCTGGGCCACGGATGCGTCCCTCCCGCTCCTGATGACGATGATTGACGGCCATAGTCCCCCCAAACACTTAAAGGAGAAGCGAATGCGCACCCTCCACGGCATCTGGTTGGCTACAATCGTGTTCCTCTTCGGAGCGATCGGGGCTCTCATGGCTCCTACCCCTAAGGCAGCCCACGCCCTGGCGGCAGAGGATTCCGTCGCACGGGAGAAGCAGTTCATCAGCGGGGGGTATTTCTGCTGGAACACCCTATGCTCAGACCCTTCCGGAACATCAATTCTTTGCTGCTTTGTGTACTATCCACCGGACCCGTAGCGTCCGCCGGGGGATCCGGATTTCCCCTAAGTTTGCGGTAATACCTCCCGACTGACTCACACTCATGGGTCGGACTCCTGCGACGGCGGCCCTATGAAAATTGGAGATACGATGCGGCGGAAGTGGCTCATCACTCTGAGCGCGGTATGGTTGGCCTTGGGATGTGCGGCCGACCGCCAAGCAGAGGAAGGAGAACCGACCGTCCCGTTCGAGGAGCTCTTCTCCGTAGAGGAGGTCGTGCATCTCCGGACAGCCGAAGCCGATCCTATCGGGCGAGTCGAGGACGTGACGGTTTGGGACGATAGGATAGCCGTAGTGGACGGCCTGGGTCGCAACGTCAAGGTCTTTGATCCCGACGGCTCCCTTGCCATCACCCTTGGACGCGTAGGTGACGGGCCCGGCGAGTTCCGCTTCCCCATCGCGGCGGCAGTGGATGACCGGGAACGGTTGGCTGTTCTCGACATGGCGCAGGGACGGGTCAGCTTCTTCACGACCGAGGGGGATCTCGATGACTCGTTCGCATTCGTCGGCGCGTTCACAGGCCGCATGGAAGCGCTCGACGGGGGACGCCGGCTCCTGGTGACAACCTTGATCCTGAGTGACGATCAGACGCCCTTGCCGCACGTGGGCCATGTATTCGACCTCGTTGGCAACCGCCTTGCCTGGTTTGGGGTCCGGCCAGAGCCGGTAACTCCGTTCGAGGGGCCCTTTCTGGGAACCGTCATGACGACCGTCGACGACACCCTGGCCGCATGGACGACCGTTGGGCGCCATACGCTCCGACTCCAACGGATCGACAATGCGGAAGATCCCAGCGCCGCTTCGGTAGGCGAGGGCTCGGAGGTTTCATCCATCATTCCCATCCCCGGCTTCGGCTCGCCCGACTTCACCGAGGTGCCAGCCGACGATCAGGAGGAGCTTTTCCTGTGGGCGACCAGGCAGGAGATGCTTTTCGATCTCGTGGGAGGACCGGGCATGGTCATCGCCCGATTCCAGAGCGGCGACGCACGCCGCGGTGAGGAGGTCCAGCGGTACGCGCTGGTTCCGCTGGATCCGGATGGCTTGGCAATCGCCACCGGGGAAACGGAGCATCTGATCCAGCGATGGGTGGGCGAGATGGCGCTCGGGGTCTCCCTGGACCACGAGGGGGATGCTCACCTGTACCGATATCGCGTGAGCACAGAGCACCTTCGGGCGGGGGCGGGCGGGCCCTGAACCGCCCAGCGCTCAGCCTCCTCGCTAACTGTAAGCCCTCGGTCGTTCCGGGACCGTTCCCGGTACGGCCAAGGTCACCGTAGCCCGACCCTTCCCCTCCTACCGCAGCCCCACCCTCCGTCTGAGCACCCGCCCGTTGCAGAGCAGGCGGTCGGGGAGGGGGGGACAGCAGATCGGCAGTGTGAACCCGCGTCGCGGGGACTGCGGCGGTTCGGCTCCTGGCTCGCAAAAAGGCCCCGGGCCGATGTGAGGATGCCGGGTCGGGATCTCGGTAAACTAGCCCCTGGCCTCCATCCCCTGCTCCCCTCCCCAACGCCTCCCCCACATCATCCCGAAGGATCGAGCGCCTCGTGGAACCGGAGACGGCTGGCCGGAGAAGGCTGCCCGCGGCAGGCACCGGTCCACGCATCGGGATCGATTCCGCGGAATCGGTGGGTGCGAACCAGCTGCCCCACCGGATCCGCGGCGGCGAGGGGAGCCAGGGCCGGAGGTGGAGGCCGGTCGGGGAGCCGGACGCCGCGGGCGTTCAGGAACTCGGGCCGGCGACCCCGGCCCAGACGCACGGAGAACCCGCCCTCGTGGACCCCGCGATGATGGGCCCGGCACAGAAGGACGAGGTTGTCGAGCTTCGTCTCGCCGC
>JBBDRS010000023.1:0-7106 GCA_040905325.1 Gemmatimonadota bacterium | reverse complement strand
GACCAGGACGCGCAAGACCCCTTCGCGGTGGTCCCCCCACTTCTTCAACAGCCTTTTAGACCATGTCGAAGAGCTCGGTGTGAACGTGCGGCATGGGCACGTCCAACTGCCGGAGGAACTTCTCCGCCGCCCGGATCATGGGGACCGGCCCACAGATGAAGTAGTGGTAGTCTTCTCGACCGGGAGGAAGGTGCCGGTCCAGGATGCTCCGGGTAATCCAGCCCTCCTCTCCCTTCCAGTTCTCCGGCGGCTCCTCGAGGACGTGGACCACCGTGAGGTTCATCCGCTTTTCCAGGGCGAGGAGCTCGTCCCGGAGGGGAATCCGACCCCACTCGGAGTGGGCGGCGAACACCACGTGGCGACGCTCGTCTTCGCGGTCCGCCAGGGCACGCAGCATGCTCATGATGGGGGCGACTCCGATCCCCGCCGCCAGAAAGCAGTAACCCGGCGCCTCCGGGTGTCGATCCATGGAGAACGCACCGTACGGCCCGTCCACCCAGGCCCTCGTCCCGGGAGGGATGGTTCCCATGGTACGGGTGAAGTCCCCCAGCTCCTTGATGACGAACTCCAGATGGCCGTCGGTACGTGGGCTGGAGGCGATGGAGAAGGGGTGCTCCTGCATGGCAAAGGGGGACTTACCCACCGTCAGCCACGCGAACTGACCGGCCTCGAAGGAAAACCCGGAGTGCCCCTGGGGCTCCACCTCCACGGTCCAGCTCGAGCCCATCTCGGGCCGAACGCCGGCAATGGCGTAGGGCTTCCGGAGGAGGAGGGCGGGACGGAGGAGCCGCACGTAGACGACGACTGCCAGGATCGAGGCGCCGATGGCCACCCAGAGCCCTCTCACCGCCGGAATCGCCGTGTAGTATGAGACGCCCCGCATGTGGAGGACCGCAAAGCCGACGGCGGCCAGGCTCAGGAAGAGGTGGGTGACGCGCCACGACTCGTAGGGAATTCGGAGTTGCTTGCGGAAGGCGGAGGCGCCCACCATCAGGAGGAGGAAGCCGAGGGAGAGGGTCCCGGCGGTGACCTCGGTGGGGGCCAACCATGGCCGGATGATGGCATCCAGGTGCGCGGGGTCGCGGACGATGAGGATGGTGGGGTGGAGCAGGACGATGACAAGGAGTGTGTATGCCAGATACCGATGGAAGGCGTAGATCACATCGATCCCGAAAGGGGCCGTGGCCTTCTTGAACCGCGCGGTCAGGACGAACTGGGTCGCCATCATCGTCATGGCCGCGAAGCCGAGCCCCATGCCCACGTCCCAGAAGAATCCGCCACCCGAGGGGGTGGGAATGGCAAGGAGGAGCACGAGGGGAGCTAACACGATCACGAGGTAGACGCTCAGCCACAACGCGCCCTGGATGACGACCGGGTTCACCTGGGGTCCGCCTGCTTCTGGAAAACGGATGCGGGGGCGACCCGGTCCCGGGCCGCCGAGATGCTTCCCGACTCCGCGGGGCCGAAGGGCCAATGGCGGAGCAGGAGTGCGGATGGGAGAGTATCGGCCGCGGGGGAAGCGGGCAACCGGCCCCGCGGCAACCCGGTTCGATTGACAGCCGGAGAGCCGGGGAGGTAGTCTGACGTTCCTCGGACCCTGGAGGACGCCCGGGTCCGGCCATTCGCCAACGGAGATGCTCATGTCCGTACTCCGCGCAGCTTTCGCGGTGCTTCTCGTCGCGTCGGCACCGATCCTCCTCGCCGTCCCGGCCTCCGCCCAGCTCGAACGTACCACCGACCGGGGGGCGGATGAGGGCGAAGGTCCCTTCGAGCGACTCATCATTCGAGGCGCCAACCTCGTCGACGGCTCGGGCGCGCCCATGGTGGGACCCGTGGATATTGTCATCGAGGGGAACCGGATCGTGGACGTGCAGACTGTGGGCTCCGCCGGGGTACCCATCGACCCCGCGGGCCGGCCGCAGGGGGCCACGCGAGAGATCGATGCCCACGGGCACTACGTCCTCCCCGGGCTCATCGACGTCCATGCACATCTGGGCGACCCGGAGAAGGCTCCCCAGAGCGAGTATGTCCACAAGCTCTTCCTGGGCCATGGAATCACGACGGTGCGGGGGGTCGAACTCGGCCTCGGCGACTTCTTCTGGGGGATGGAGGAGAAGGAGCGGAGTGCGAGAAACGAGATCGTGGCGCCCCGGCTCTTTCAGTGCATCAAGAATCCGGATCAGGTGCCGGGATGGGACGACCCACACCTCATGACGCCGGAGGCGGGGCGCGCCTGGGTCCGATTCGCCGCGGAGCACGATGCGGACTGCCTGAAGCTCGGTCGGTATTCGCAGGGAATGATGAGCCCTCCGGTGATGCAGGCCATCCTGGATGAGGCGAGGGAGCTCGGGCTGGGAACCACGGCGCACCTGCATCAGAACGGCGTCGCGGAGATGAATGCGGTCGAGATGGCACGCGCCGGTCTCGTTGGCCTCACCCACTTCTACGGGCTCTTCGAGTCCATGTACGATGGCTACGACATCCAGCCATTCCCAAATGACTACAACTACGCCGACGAACAGGACCGCTTCGGGTACGTGGCCGAACAGTGGCACCTCATCCACGAGCGGGGAAGTCCAGGCTGGAACGAGCTCATCCAGGAGTTCCTGGAGAACGACTTCTATCTGAATCCGACGCTCACCACGTACGAGTCCGCCCGAGACGTGATGCGGAATCGGAATGCCGACTGGCACGATACCTACACCCTTCCCTCCATGTGGGATTTCTACACCCCGAGCCGGACGGCGCACGGCTCCTTCTGGTTCGACTGGACCACGGCCCGCGAGGTGGCGTGGAGGAACTACTACCGGCGCTGGATGGAGTTCGTACAGGACTACAAGAATGCAGGGGGGAAGGTCACGGCGGGGGCGGACGCGGGATACCTCTACAACCTCTTCGGCTTCACCTATATCCGGGAGCTCGAGCTCCTCCAGGAAGCCGGCTTCCACCCCCTGGAAGTGGTCCGCGCGGCCACCATGCATGCCGCGGAGGAGCTCGTACATGCATCGGGTGAGCCGATCGAGTTCGGCCTGGTGCGGCCGGGCTACCTGGCTGATCTCCTGATCGTGGAGGAGAACCCCCTGCACAACTTCAAGGTGTTGTACGGGACGGGGCACGTGCGGCTGAACGACGACACGGACGAAGTGGAGCGGGTGGGAGGGGTGAAATACACCATCAAGGACGGGATCGTCTACGACGCGAAGCAGCTCATGGCGGACGTGGCCGAGATGGTACGCGAGCAGAAGGTTGAGAGAGGGATGGATCCCGACGCTCCGCTCCCGCGGTACTGAATGCGGTGGGGCCGGAGGAGGATCGCGTCACACCCCCTCCGGCCCCTCCCGGTTAGCGACTCAGCTCCACGGTCGTCCGGTGGACCCCGCCCTTCATGCTCTCGTATTCGAGCGTAGCCGTGCCGCTCCCGCTCACGATCCAAGTGACTGAGACGCTCGAGTGTCCCAGCACACCGCTCTCGTTTCGGATGCGGGCGGGATCCCCGTCCACCACATCCATGGCAGAGTCCATCTCACCCGTGGTGAACCCACCCGCCTGGACCGTCAGCCCGCTCCCCGAGATGCTGAAGTAGTCGGGCTCGCCCACCCGGTTGATCTCTGCCGCCTCGATGCGGGTCGGAATGGCGCGGCGGTTGTGGATGCGAGCCGTCACCTTCCACGTGTCACCCGCGATGTGCTCCACCCGCGACTCGTCGAACTCCAGGAGCGGCATCTCGTCGGCATGGAAGAGGGCGAACATCGCGTTCCGGTGGAGCATCTCCTGGATCATGAACGAGACGGTCGTACGTCCCCACCACTTGCTCCAGCCTCCGCTCTCCACCGTCCCGAGCTCCGGATGCTCGAACTCCTCCCATTCCCGGAACCAGGCGCCGAGGCCCAGCCGGTCGTTGAAGAAGAGCTGCTGCATATCGTCCGGGACCGGGCCGTCGTCGTCCCAATGGCCCTGGTAGAGCTGCGCCTGTGACCAGAGCTCGTTCGTGAACCCCATGACCCCGAGCGCGTCGTGCGCCCAGTCGAGGGTTCCGCCGTAGACGGTGTAGAGGTCGGACCATACCGTCCAGTACCTGTAGTACGGGAGCATGAGGGCTCCCCGTTCACCCAGGTAGTCGTAGGTCCGATTGTCGCGCTGGGTGTAGTCACCCGTGCCCCGGTAGTACTGCGACCCGGGCCCTCGGAGGATCATTCCGCCGGCGTTGTGCCAGCTCTGGAGCGCCGCAATGTTCGGCCGACTCATGAGGGCCTCGCCCACCGCACGCGTCTCGGGGTGTGAAAACGGATACCAGTGCGCTCCTCCCTGGATGTGCATGGGCTGCCAATCTCCAGGGAAGTTCCGGTTGAGGTCGTAACCTCCGATCCCGTCCTCATTTCGACGCCCGTCAGCGTCGATGTCCATCCCCTCCGACCCGAGGAGCGTGTAGTCGCCTCGCTCGCCGGGGGGCGCGACCACCATGAGCCGGTCGTCCACTGGAGAGATCATGTGGGTGCCCTCACCCGGGGTGTATTTCCGGATCTGGAGAATTTCCCGGTTCCCGGTGATGTCCTGGGACGGGTCTTCGCTGGCTTGCCCGTCGCCGTCCGAGTCGAAGGGCCGAGCGCCGCTGCGGGTCGGCCCGCCCTGTCGGAAGAAGACCTCCCGCGCATCCGGGTTCATGGTCGGGATGAGGTAGAACGCCCGGTTGTCCACGATCTCGCGCACCTTTTCCAGGTGCGGGTAGTTCTCCATGAGGAACCAGATCATGTAGAGGGTCACCTCGGTTCCCTGGATCTCGTTCCCATGGATGTTCGCGTCCGAGTAGAAGGCGGGCTTCTCGCTGTGGTGTCCCGTGGCCGGGTTGTTGATGGTGACCAGCCAGATGTCCCGCCCTTCCCACGACTGGCCGATGCTCTCCAGGGTCAGAAAGTCCGGGTACTCGGTCACGAGGAGCTCCAGCGTTCGCGTGACGTCGTCGTAGCTGTAGTAGCGGTCCCAGCGGAGGTTCACGTTCGGGTCGCGGTCGGGAACGGCGAAGGTGGACTGGGCCTGAACGGGTTCCGGGGTGACCAGGGCGGCCCCCACCACCAGCACGATGCAGGCGGAGCAGATCGCTCGGGCCAGCAGGTGCAGGGGCCGGCAGACGCGAGCGGGCCGGGGGGACTCGGCGCGGATCGGTTGGATGGTCATCGGCCGCTCCTCAGCGCAGGTTCAGGGTGGTGGTCTGGAGGCCCCCCGCCCGTTCGGCGAAGAGCTCCATCGTCAGCGCGGTTCCGGCGGGCGCCGCCACGAGCCACTGGAAAGTGTGCCGAGCTCCCATTCCGTCGAGACGGTCGATCTGCTGCTGGATGTTCCCGCTCAGCACCGTGAGAGCATCATGCGGGAGGAGCCGCGCGGTGATGGGCCGAATCGTCCGAACGCGTTCGCCCATGGCGAGGTGGGTGGGAAGGTACTCGTCGTTCCGGACGATGACCTCGAGCATCCAGACTCCCTCCCCGCGAGGCTCGATGGAGGTCTCCACCGTCTCGATTTCGGGGAGCTGGTTGCCGAGCCACCCCACGAAGCGGGCATGGCGGAGCGCGAGGTCCTGGAGTTCACCGGGGGGAGGATTCACTCGTACGTTGGGAAGAAAGCCGCCCACCTCCACCTCGCCCAGAATCGGATGCGAGGCCGGGGTCCAGGGGGTGAACCCTTCGATCCCGGCTTCGTCGAACAGGGCCAGCCACTGGTGGTCCCGACTCCCTTCGCCCTCGGCTCCCAGGGTCCAGAGCGGCGTCGTGAACGACGGAATTCCCACCTGGAAGTATGCGAACTGCGGGAAGGAGCCCGCTTCGCCCTCCTCGCCGTCCCCGTCCAGGCCTGTCAGCTCCTGGAACCTCTCGGAGATGAACTCGAAGTAGGGTCGGTCGTCGGAGAGGACGTTGTCAGGAATCGAGGGCGGGCCGGGAGCCACCCCCTCCGGGACCTGTCTGCTCTGGGGAGGGAGGGAGCGGAGGTTGTCATGCGCCGTGAAGCTGAACACGGCGGCGATGTTGACCTGTTCGAACATGAAATCGGCGAGTGCCCGCGTCTCGGGCTCGCTCACCTGATGCGGCCCCACATGGGGGCGGAAGTACAGATACTCGTGGGGGAAGTTGCGATTCAGGTCGACCCCGTCCGATCCCATGGGGACATAGGCGTCGACGCTGTCCGGATGAATCCCCTCCACCATCACCTTGTAGCGCCCGCGCTCGGCCCGTGTCCGATCGGCTTCCTTCAGGAGGCGGGGATCGTCCGGGTCCTCGATGAGGGTGCCGTCCGGATGCTCCACCCGCATCAGCTGCACCCGGCCGGAGCCGGTCAGATCCTCGCCCATCTCACGGGCGTTCAGCCCGCCCCGCTTCGGCGCGTCGGGATGAGGGCTGAAGGAAAGCTCGTAGGCCGGCATGGTCCAGTAGCGCTCCGCGCCGTCGGGATCGAGTCGCGGGACGAGGTAGACCGTTCGCTCGTCCAGGAGTCGGGTGAGGTCGGGGTCGGTCCCGTACCCCTCCAGCAGGTGGTCTGCGATCCGAAGGGCCGCCGCGCTCCCCGCCACACGATTCGCCTCGATATTGGCCACCACCAGGAGGGCGGGGCGTTCCGAAGGCGGCCGCCCGCTGCTACTGGCCAGGGTGAGTAGCCATACGTTCCTGCCCTCCCTGGAGGAGGCCAGAGATTCCACCGTCACGAGGTCGGGATAGCCGGACTCGAGACCCTGGACCGTCGCGGTCAGCGCGTCGTGGTCGAGGAACTCCGGATGAGGCCCGGCCTGCGCTCCCAGGGGAGGGACGACGGTCCAGAGGACAGCCATGACGAGGGCGAGGGCACCGGCACTTCGGGGCATCCGTTTCGGCTCCGGTTCGGGCGAGGGATCGGATCGGGGCGGGGTTGGATCCGGGGGCGTGAGGGGGCGCAAGGTAGATCCCTCGCGCGAGTGGGGGCAAGTCGTGGGGCGACGTACCGGGGGACCTGGAGCTCGGCGCGGCCCCTGACGCCAGCGGCGGGGTGCCGCGGCGGGAAACCTCGCGACGGGAACGGTGTTTCGGATCAGACTAGAAGGCCGTTGAAGAAGTAGCGGGGCCACCGCGAAGGGGTCTTGCGGTTCC
>JBBDRS010000022.1:0-40607 GCA_040905325.1 Gemmatimonadota bacterium | reverse complement strand
TCACCGCTGCCGTACCCCTCGAGCACATTCAGGAAGACCGGTGACATGGCGTCTAGACACAATGGAAGGGCTGGCCCCCTGCGCCTATCGCGGATTAGCGTCCCGATTCGCAACGGAGCGCCAGAGCCACCTGTGGCGATAAGCCACACTGCACAGGAGACCAGCCCATGTCCACTTCAATGTTCTCGGTCGGCCTCGATGTCCACAAGGACTCTGTGACGATCGCCGTCTTCCGCAACCGCGATCCTGAGCCCATGCGGGTCGACCGGCTCGCCAACAATCACAAGAAACTTCGCCGTTACTTCGAGCGTCTCTCTGCCGAGGGCTCCGTCCGCGCCTGCTACGAGGCGTCCGGCGCCGGCTATGTGCTTCAGCGCGCGCTCGCCGACTGGGGCATCCCGTGTGAGCTCGCCGCTCCCTCGCTCATGCCCACGCGCCCGGGCGAACATCGGAAGACCGATCGCCGCGACGCAATCAAGATCGCCCAGGACTTCCGCGACGACCGGCTCGTGCTTGTCCACATCCCGACCGAAGAGGACGAGCGGGTCCGGGACCTCGTGCGCTGCCGGGAGACGTTCCAGCGCGAGATCATCAAGTCGCGCCACTACATCCTCAAGTTCCTGCGCCGACGCGACTTCATCTATCGCGAGGGCACGCACTGGACCACCCGTCACCTGAACTGGATCCGCCAGGTGCTCCAGCCCGACGTGCTGGCCGAGGAGGACCGCATCGTGCTCGCCGAGTACTTCGCCCTCCTCGAATACAAGCTCCAGCGCAGAGACGAGCTCGATCGCCAGGTCGAGGCGCTCGCGCTCACGCCCCGTTACCAGCCGGTCGTCGAGCGGATCATGTGCTTCCGCGGCTTCAAGACCCAGGCGGCCATGGTGCTCGCCACCGAGCTCGGCGACCTGCGCCGCTTCGAGAGTCCGCGCCAGCTCATGGCCTACATCGGGCTCGTGCCCGGCGAACACTCGTCCGGCGACCGACGACGACTCGGCGCCATCACCAAGGCCGGCAACGCCCGCGTGCGTCACGTGCTCGTCCAGGCCGCGTGGCACTACCGACGACGGCCCAGCGTGGGCGCCGCGCTCCGGCGCCGGCAGGAAGGTCAGGACCCCTCCGTCCTCACGCACGCCTGGAAGTGTCAGCACCGCCTCTACAAGGTCTTCCACCGACTCGCCCAGAAGAAGCCGAAGCAGGTCGCAGCCACCGCCGTGGCCCGCGAGATGGTCGGGTTCCTCTGGGCCGTGCTCCGAGAGATCGACATCAACCAACTCCAGCCCGAGTCCCGAAATCCGGAAGTGAGCCGCGCCGCCTGAACACGACAGCCACCTTCACATCCAGGAGGGGAGCGTCCGGGGCACGATAGGAGAACGCCTCAAAACGTTATGGGGTCCGGCTACGCGCCCAACCCCCGAGTCTAGACTCCGGCCAGCTCCCGACGTATCCGTCTCATGATGCTCTGGGTCCTTGGAGACTCAACCATCGAATATCAGCAGGATGCATCATCGAAGACGCCCCGGCCTCCCCTTCTGGATCACGCTACTTGACAAGGCCCTTCCATATCAACGTTCAAGAGTGCCGACGCGGCGCGCACAGCGCGCGCAGGCGGCACTTGGTTGTTAGCGGACGTGCCTGGCCACTTCTCTTGAGCTGGCCTCTACTTCAGGAGTTGGACGAACTCTCCGGTTGTTAGCCCGACCGCCCGCAGGACGGCCCGCAGCGTCCCTTTGGCTACTTCCTTGTGGTCGGGGACAGTGATTCGCCGGAAGGGCGGGGCCGTATGCCTGAGCACTATGTGGCTGCCCTTCTGCCGATCCACAATGTAGCCCGCCCTCTCCAGGGCTCGGACCACATCCCGGCCCGACACCACCGGCAGCCGGACCACGTCAGACCTCGACGATCTCTTCTGAAATCGGAGGCGGTACCGGATCCCCATGCACCTCGAGGCTCTCAAGATACGCAGCAATCGCCTCACGCGCGTTCTTCAACACCTCTTCCCGGGTTCCACCCTGCGTCACGCAGCCCGGGAGACTGGGGACCTCAGCGACGTAGACCCCGTCTTCGTCCTGCTCGATAAGCACACGGTACCTCATGGGTATTCTCCTTTCTTCACCAATCTACCCCACCCTCTCATTCGGGGCATGTCCGCTAACGTGGCTCAAGCGAAGTGAATTCGCCAACCGCCCTTTTCATCTTCCGTGGAGAATGGGAGCCGGCAACCCCAGCCGCCAATCCGCATCGATATCCTTGATCTCACTGAACAGACCATCCAGCGTTATATGGCAGCTTACAAACTAATCTCTTGGAATCAATCCTTTTTCTTGAATGAGAGAAATGGCGGCTTCAGCCATCTCTCTGTAGTTGTGCCCTATCCCCTCTGCATACTCGAGTTGCCAGCCCAGAGTCAGGCCGCGGTTTGCTGCATCACGTTGAGCGGCCTCAAAAAAATGCTTCCCTCTTTGTGGTCTTGATTCCCCCTGTTTCATCGCCTCCGATCGTGTTCTAAAGCCACCTTCATCTGGCTTATCCTCTGTTCCAAGAAAGATCACCAGGGGGCGTTGGAGCGAATGAGTCATACGATCTTGCACTCTTGGGGCACCCGAAATGCCATATGGATAGTTCTGTGCGTTGTCGGGGATGGTATACCATCCCGAGTTGGCGGCAACAGCCAGATCGAACCGAGCATCTGGCTTGAACATCGCCATTCGATGAACGAACTGACCACCGGCTGAGTGGCCAAATAGAACATAGCGATTCGCTACATGAGGATCAGAGCGAAGAAATGCATCGAAAAGATGTTCAACAGATGTAAAATACCAATCCTTTTCGGGGAGGTCCCGTGAAAACCATGAGACGACGTTGCCCGTAGAGTACCTGTATTCAAATCCCCCGTCCGATAGGGATCCGACAAATCCAATTGGCCGTTCATCAGAAAACTCAGGGGCTACCACCAGCAACTGGTTCTCATCGGCATAGGGTATCCACGAGTCGAGGTAGTCCTCTCCGTTGCGTCCCATACCATGGAGAACCATGACCAAACGTAGGGAATCTTCCGAGGTAGACGGCCGATAGTACCACACACGATCGATCCCTTCCCATCCAAATTCATCTGTTTCAAATACATTTTTGCCCTCAGCAATGGTGAGGGCCCCCGAGTAGGTTGTTTCAGTCGTAGAGCAGCCAACAACGAGAAAAACCCATAGGAAACAGTTTATCCACAAAAACTCATTTTTTTCCTCATCAGTTATACCTATTCGAAGACTCGCGAAGCTGCTCACCTCAGCGCCTGATCTCGTAAACGGCCACAGCCTGCACATCCCACTCGTCTCGTTCGATCCCCAAAACGAGACCCTCCGCGATACCAAGCGGCTGGAATCGCTCGGGAAGCTCGATCCACCCGATGGGCTCGCCGTTGCCACTGATCACGAAGTACCGCCCGGGATAGGTGTAAAAGCTCTCAAACTCCGGGAGCCAGACATTCCCTTCCGAATCCACAAGCAGGCTAGCCCCGAAAACAGGGCGTTCCGTGGATGCGGTGGGTCGCAACTCTCTGGCGTGGGCTCGTCCGGCTGCTGGATCCGGGTTGACCTCCGGGCTGCTCAGTCCAGAGTAGGCTGAGGCGAACTGCTCCCAATCCGCGTCCGTCACCGGCTCTGGATCATGACTCCAACGTGCGATTTTCTTGAGATTTCCCTCGCTATCATACCACCGTAACTCAGGGGTATCAGACCTCCATTCGATGAAGCCGCCGGGAATCACAGCGATTTGGCCGAAAGGCGCAAAGGGGTCGTATAGGCGCGCTCCGGCCCAGGTCAGGCTTGAGGGGTACACATGTAGCGTGTCCGGCGGGCCACCCATCCGAGGTCGGCGGTACAGTGCCTTCTCCACCCATCGTCGCTGCCGGTCGACAACCCGGTCTGGCACCCAGGTTGCAAAGAGAAGGTCCCCATGGCGCGATACCCCGTGAAGTGAGGCATCCCTCAGTGGAGACCGAAATCGCCTCACAAATCCGTCGGGGCCAAAGAGCGAAATCTCGCGATCCTCGGTTTGGACGAAGATGGAATCCCCGTCGGGCAACACAACGCTGATGGCACCAAGCTCGCCAGGCCCGTCGCCCCGGCCACCAACCTTCTGAATCACCTCGCCGTCCAGGTCGAAACGCCACACGAAAGCACTCAACTGGTCTCCCACGACAACCGTTCCGTCCTCGGCAAACCCACCCGACGAAAGGTTCTCGAAGATGGGTTCGCCGTTGTTCCAACCCGTTCGCATGACCGGACGTCTCGAGAGCCGCCACGGTGCCTCGCGCTCGCGGATCTCACCACTCGTGGCAACCCACACGCCCGCACTATCGATAGCTGAGTAGGAAACGGGGACCGAGCGAGGCTCACATGCCGTCACTGACACGAGACCGGCCGCCAGGCAGAGGACTCGATTCAGGTGCATTCGTTTGGAACCTGCCGCTTGGGTTGGAGGAAGGCTCTCAATCAACACAGAGCACGTAGGGAGGTTCGCGCTTCGCGTAGCGTGGCTCATACGAAGTCGCCTCGCCATTCCACCCCCTACCCTCCACTCCGCTCAATCCCATACACCCGAACCGATTCCACGTCAAACTCATCTCGCCGTATGCCCACCAGATGATCGCCTTCAATGCGCAGCGGCTCGAAATCCGGAGGAACCGTTACCGCGGAAACGCTTCTACCGTCCAGATGGAAAACCTTCCACTCCCCACCGGCTCCGGCGGTCATCAGTCCGCCCACGTTCGTGGCATGGATAGCCGGATCATAGCTACGCACCCACACAAACTCCCCACCGTCTATGAGGAAGTCCCAGAACACCGAAACCTCCTCACTTCCCGTCAGGGCCTGAAAGCTGGCCAGCGTCCAGGCTTCTTCCATCTGCCTGCTTCCCGGATTCGCCACCTGCGCTCGGGCCATGGCCACCGCTTCCGCATGGCTCAGGCTACCTTCCGGCTCCCACTCCACCACGTGGGTATCTCCCGTGGCCACGTCGAACACCGTAATTCGCGGCGTGAGCGTCTCGGCCACGTATACCTGGTCGCCGTTGGTCCGAACCAGCGGCCGGGGCGAGATGGGATCCGGACCAGCTCCTCCGTCATGGACATGGCGTCGGAAGCCGGCAACCTCCCCGAGCTCCCCTACATGACTCCCGTCGGGGGCGAAGTGGTGCACGGCCACCAGGTCTCGCCCGGTGCGCCCCACCTGTTTCACACCGTAGAGCACCCACCCGCCGCTCCGAAGGCCCGGAACGCCGGTCTGGGCCGAGGGGACTCCCTCCAGCAGCGTGGTCTCGGGGGGCGCCCCCGGCACAAACCGGGTGACGCGGTTCAGGCCGCCGTCCAGGGCCACCACGGTATCTCCCCGGGCCCAAACAGCCGCCAGCCTGGCGAACTCCCCCGGGCCCTCACCGGAGGCTCCCAGCGCCTGCACGAATTCCCCCCGTTCGTCGAAGATCCGGATGCTCCCCTCACTCGAGAGAGGAACTCCAATTCCTCCGTCGGGCAGGAGAAAGGGCGTAACCACCCGGTGGAATTCGTGGTCTGGATCGTTCGGGCGCTCCCCCACCACCAGCACCGGGGCGGCGGAAAGGCCGAGGGGCGAGCCTGTAGGAAGGGCAGGGCCCTCGGCAGGGGCGTCTCCCCCGCAGGCGCTGATCACCAGGCAGAGCGTGCCGGCCAGCAGCCTGGCCGCTTCCCGACACAGCTTCTCGGAGTGTGTCGGCAGGGGCCCGATCTTCCAGTTCATACGGATGTGCCTCCTCCGCCACCCTTCTGTACCTGGTACTCCAGGAGAACCATTCCACCCGGGTACGGGCGGGTCTCCAGCAGTTTAAGCCTTCGGCGTACGGCAGGCGACGGAAGGAATGGAAGTCCGTCGCCCAGCAGAATGGGCATGAATGCCAGTTCCACGCTGTCCACCAGGTCCCATTCCAGAAGCTGGGAGAACAGCTCACCCCCGCCGTAGAGCCAGATGTCCCGACCCGGCTCGGAGCGGAGCCGGCGAACCCGGGCTTCCAGGTCATGGCCCACCACCTCGACGCCTGGGTGATTAGCTGCATTCAGCGAGCGGGAGGCCACCACCAGCTTCTTGCCCTGAAAACCCTGCCCCGATGCGCGAACCACCTCATAGGTGCGCCGACCCATGAGGAGGGTGTCGAACTGCGCGAACAGTACCTCGAAATCGAAGGTGGGTTCGGGTGTAATCCAGTCGAACCCATCGTCGGGCCCTGCGATGAACCCATCCAGGCTGCACGCCACCTGATACCTGATTCGTCTCATGGCTTCTCCCTTGATTGCGCCTCGTGTCCCACGGCACTCCAGTCATCTGGAGTGATCCTCTGCGTCAGTCCTCGTAGACAATATTGATGATCGGTAGGGTTGCAACGAATCCAGGCCGTCGGCCGGCTTGCTGCGCAGGCCCTTGGCACGTATCGTGCAGTCAGCACTCCCGATGGGCTCGTCGCGGTGGCGCCGACGGAACAAGGCGGAAGGCCACCATCCCCCCCCCTGACACGGAGCCTTGACCATGTCCTCTACCACTGGGCGACACCGGCAGGCGAGCGCGCTCCTAGCCATCCTGGCCCTGGCCATCAGCGCGTGCGAGGCGCCACCCCCCACTTCACTCCCCCTGGACGATGGGGCGCTGATCCCCACGCAGTTGACCCTCGACGTCGTCCCTGGGCACTTCATCGTCACGCTTCGTGACGGCGAGAGTCCGGCCGCTGTGGCCCGATCCCACGGCGTGGAGCCCATCTACACGTACCATACCGTGCTCACCGGCTTCGCCGGGCCCATCTCCGACGCGGCCCGGTCCGGGCTTCTGCGGGATGCCCGCGTCACCCGGGTCGAGCCGGATGGGATCGCCAGAACCAGTGCCTATACCGTCCAGGAGAACGCCACCTGGGGGCTGGACCGGATCGACCAGCGGGCCCTGCCCCTGGACGGGAAGTACCAGTACGAGGCCACCGGCACCGGAGTGAGCGCGTACATCCTCGATACGGGGATCCTGTATTCCCACGTGGACTTCGAGGGTCGGGCCAAGTACGGGTTCGACGTCTTCGATGACGGCCAGAATGGTGAGGACTGCAATGGCCACGGGACGCACGTGGCCAGCACCACCGGCGGCGTGGAGTGGGGCGTGGCGAAGAAAGCGACGCTCTATGCGGTGCGCGTGCTCAACTGTTCGGGCTCCGGCACGTGGAGCGGCGTGGTGGCGGGCATGGACTGGGTCGCGGCGAACGCCGTGAAACCGGCCGTGGCCAACATGTCGCTTGGCGGTGGCAGCAACTCCAGCGTCAACGATGCGGTGACCGGTATGTACAACGCCGGGGTGCCCGTGATCGTGGCGGCCGGCAATGGGAACCAGGGGGGCAGGGCGCAGGATGCCTGCAACTACTCGCCGGCCGGCGCTGTGCACGCCTACACCGTAGGTGCGACAACCAGCAGCGACAGCAAGACGTCGTGGTCCAACTACGGCGACTGCGTGAACATCTTCGCGCCGGGCGCGAGCATCACGGCGGCGTGGATTGGCAGCAACACCGCCACGAGGACGATCAGCGGCACGTCCATGGCTTCGCCGCACGTAGCCGGTGTGGGAGCCCTCTGGCTCGAGGTCAACAAGACCGCGTCGGCGGGCGACGTCTATACCGCGCTGACGACCAACAGCACCAAAAACATCGTCACCAACTCCAGGACCACCAACAACCATCTCGTCTACAGCATGTGGGACGGCAGTGACGACAGTGGTGGTGGCGATGGCGGTAGCGACGAGTGCGTCCCGAACCCGGCCGGTCGAGGCTGTTGATCCGGGATCGACGCACCGGCGGACACCGGTAGCGAGGTTCTGCGGGCCGGGGAGCGATCCCCGGCCCGTTTCGCTTTGTGGGGAGCCTGCCGCCGGTAGTCCTGCCGCGGGGTTCGCTCCTGTGCCTCGAGTTCGTAGCCGTGTGAGTCAGCCCCACACCTCGACCACAAGTCCCGGCACCCGCTCGAACTCGCGGGCATTCAACGTGACCAGATCGAGCCCGCGCGCGATAGCGGTGGCCGCAATCCACAGGTCGTGCGTCCCGATGGGGGTGCCGCGCCCGGTGAGTTCGGCTCCCAGTTCGGCGTGGGCCCGGGCGGTCATGAGATCGATCTGGAGGAGGGGGAAGGCGTCGATCACCCCTTCCACGAAGGCCCTCCGCCGGGCCCGCTGCACACGGGTTCGCGCCCGGTGGGTTCCGTGGAGCAGTTCGCTCACCGTAATGACCGAGAGGAAGAAGGGCACGTCGGCCCGCTCGCCGATCCGCTCTTCCTGCATCCGGTCGAGGTCGCGACTCCCGCGTTCATGACCGATGAGCACCGAGGTGTCGATCAGGACTCCCATGCGTCCCGAGGGGCCTCCCGGTTCGACTCGTCCCGAATCCGAGCCAGATCTTCCGCGAACGCCTCCGCCTCCTCCGGCCCCAGGCGCGGAAGCGATCGGAGAATCTCGGGGAGGTCGGCCAGGCGGCTCCCGGCCGGCGCAGTGGGGACGAGCTCTGCCACCTCCCTTCCGCCGCGGGTGAGCACGAACCGTTCCCCGCGGTATGCTACCCGGTTCACGTAGTCCGAGAAGTTGCGGAGCACATCCGTGACCGTCGCTGTGATTCTCATAGAATCATATTATTCGATTCAACGATCACGAACAAGATGGCTTGCGAGCCTTTACCGTCAGGTAGTAGTGATTCTCGCCTTCGTCCTGGAGCTGCTCCGCCAGATGATTCATCCTACGTACTGAAGGACCTCGGATTGGAGTCGGTCGCCCAGGCGGTCCCGTTCGACATCCAGATCATATCCGGTCTATAGGTTGAGCCAGAACCTTTCTGAGTTTCCGAAGTAACGGGCCAACCGTAGGGCTGTGTGTGAAGTTTTTGACACGAAAACCGTGGTCCACGATATTCGTGTCATGAAGAACGTAACGGTTTCACTCCATGAAGAGGTCGCCCGGTGGGCGCGACTCCGGGCGGCCGAGCTGGATACCAGTGTGTCACGACTGCTCGGCGAGCTGTTGCGCGAACTGATGCAACGCGAGCAGGGCTACGATGCGGCAATGAAGGCGTACCTCGACGTCGCACCCGTACGGCTTCAGGAAAACGCCGACCCGTACCCTAGCAGGGAATCGCTGCATGACCGCGCCCACCTTCGTTGATACGAACGTACTTGTCTACGCCCGCGACTCGGGGTTGCCGGAGAAGCAGCGGCAGGCGAGCGAATGGTTACAGGTTCTCTGGCAGCAGCGGCGGGGTCGGCTCAGCACGCAGGTTCTGAACGAGTACTACGTGACGGTCACGCAGAAGCTGACGCCGGGCCTGAGCCGGGCATCGGCGAGACAGGACGTCCGCAATCTGCTGGCGTGGGATCCGGTGGCTCTCGATGCCGGCATGATCGAGGCTGCGTATGCAGTACAGGATCGGTTCGGTTTCTCCTGGTGGGACTGCCTCATCGTGAGCGCCGCACGCGCGGCCGGTTGCGAGATCCTGCTCACGGAGGATCTGCAGGACGGTCAGGACCTGGACGGGATTGTCGTGGTGAATCCCTTCACTACGCTGCCAGTCGACGGCTGACATATTACGCTCATCGGGCGGGCTCCGCCCCGGGAACGCCGAGGTATCGATCGAACCAGTCCAGCGTCTCCCGGATCACCTCGTCCTGGGGGACGATGTGGGACGCGGGAGACAGGTAGTGGCGTTTGTGCTCGGGGTCGGTGCCCAGAAGCTCGAACATGGGGCGTTGGCTCACCTCGTAGGGGAAGACGATGTCGTGCTCGCCGTTGATCATGAGGACCGGAATGGTCACCCGGGGGACGAAGTTGATCTCGTCCACCTCCGGCAGTCGGCCGGTCAGGGAGAGTCCTCCCACGTTCAGGACCGCGGCGTGGATGCGTGGCTCCACGGCCAGGGCGATGGGCCCGCGGGCGGCGCCCAGACTCAGCCCGTAGAAGCCGAGGCCCTCGGTGCCGACGTCTTCCCTGGTCTCTAGGTAGTCGATGGTGGCGCGGACGTCTTTCACCCACTGCACCAGGATATCGCGGTAGCCGGCGTCGGTGTCGCCGGCCGGGGTGGAGAACCCCCGTGTCTCCGCCGGACGCGGGTCGTCCCGGCCATACGCGCCCGAGAAGATGGGCACGGCGACGGTCCGGCCGCTGCGGATGATGAAGTCGATGCCCGGCATCCACTCCTCGTCGATGGAGCGCATCGCCATGATGCTACTGCCGCCCCAGTAGATCACGGTCTGTCCGGCGTCGCGCGATCGCCGGGGCAGGTAGAGCGCCACACCGCCGCGGCCACCGTAGGGCAGGTCGAAGGTGACGTGCTCCCGGATCCAGTGCTCTGTGGAATCCACCCGCTCGACCCGCGCGTTCAGGGGCACGGAGGCATAGTCGTAGAGCCTTCGGAAGATGGCGAACTCGGCGTCGGAGGCCGGCGTTTCGGCCGTGTAGTCCCGTACCGCCGTGCCGGCCACCGGTCCCTGGAGGGCGGCGAGCTTCGCGCCGTCGTCGGTGACGCGCACCAGGCGAAATCCGTGGGTCTCATGGCGATCCCAGGCGTCCTTCGGGATGATCCAGGCCACGTGGAAGGGCGCGTCGGGCCACGCGCCGCCCCGGGTCGCCCGCTGTCCGGCGCCGGCCTCGTTGTAGCACCACTCCCGCACGTTGCCCACGAGGTCGTAGACGCCGAGGGAGGTCATCGCCCGATTCCGTCCTACCGGCCGGGGGCCGTCGCTTCCGAGGTTGCTGGCGGGGACGATGACGTGGCCGTCTTCCCGGTAGAAGAGCCTGCCCCGGTCCCAGTGCGCGGTGGTGGGAAGGTCCTTGCCTCTCCATCGGGCGTACGCCGCGGCCTCGTACCAGCTCACGCCTCCTACCGGATGGTCGCCCCGGCCCTCCGGAACGCTTCCCAGCCGCCACGTGGCGGGTCCGGGACGCCCCGTCTGGTCGCGGAAGCGGTCCATCGCCTCGGCGAAGCTCAACGTCCGGTCGCCCTCGACGAAGTCGTGCTCCCAGTACCGGGGATCCGAGTAACCTCCGGCGTCGACGAACGCCTGGAAGTCGGCGTTTGTGACCTCGAAGCGGTCCATGTGGAAGGCCGCGTACTCGACGCCGCCCGCGGTGAACCCGGGGATGGGGACCATGTCCTCAAGCTCCGGGTCCGAAGGGAGCAGCTCCACCGGATCCAGCGGAGGTAGGCCTCGATACGTCGCGCCCACGACCGCGCTCAACAGTAGCTCACGCTCCTGATGCCCGGGCAGGGTGAAGCGGAGCCGGTGTGGGCGGTGGGGCTCGCTCAGGGAGTGCTGTCCAATCTGGAAGGAGATCCCCGCGAAGCGCACCCCCTCCAACGGGGTTGTTCCCAACGTGCGCCATGCCTCTTCGGGCTCGTCCATCCGCTGGATCCGGACCGTGGCCCCCGGCGGCGCGGTGCGGATGGGGACGGTGAAGGTGAAGCGGGGAAGGAGCTGGGCCAGGGCTGGCTCATCGGGGACCACCGCCTCGACCTCCTCGGCGATCGCCAGGGCCTCGGTGTAGCGTCCGGCGTCGGCCAGACGCTCGATCTCGGTCAGTTGCTGCGACACCCACAGGGCCCGCTCGCCGGCGGCGTGGATCCGCTGGACCACCACCGCGGCCACCAGCACGACGAGGAGGGTCGCGGCCACGGCGCCGACGTTCCAGCGACGTGTCCTCCCGGCCGCTTCCCGTCGGGGAAGGGCGGCGAGGAGCGCATCCCTGAAGTGTCGGGCCGACTCGAACCGGTTGTCGGGATCGATCTGCATGGCCCGCTCCACGACCTCCCGAACCTCCTCGGGGACGTCCGGTCGCAGCTCCCGCAGAGGTGTGTGCTTCCCCAGCACCTTCCGGGTCAGGAGCTCCCGGACCGAGCCCTCGAAGGGCGGCCGGCCCGCCAGCATCTCGTAGAGGAGGCACCCAAGGCCATAGATGTCGGCCCGTCCGTCGATCTCCCGATCGCCGGTGGCCTGCTCCGGGCTCATGTACGCAGGGCTGCCCAGGGAGACGCCCGTGTCCGTCAGCCGACCCACCTGCGCCTCGTCGAGGGCCGCGGCGATGCCGAAGTCGGCCACCATCGCGTGTCCGCCGCTCAGCAGCACGTTGCCCGGCTTCATGTCGCGGTGGATCACCCCGCGGTCGTGGGCCGCGCCGAGGGCGTCGGCGATCTCGCAAGCCATCGCCACCGCGTCGTCCACCGGAAGCGGGCCGTCGCGCTCCAGTCGATGCTTGAGGCTCTGGCCCTCCACGAACGGCATCACGTAGTAGGGCACGCCGTCGACCTCGCCGGAGTCGATGAGGGTGAGGATGTTGGGGTGCTGGAGCCTGGCGATGACCTCGACCTCCCGGAGGAAGCGCTCGGTGCCCAGCGTCGGGGCGAGGGCAGGGTTGAGGACCTTCACGGCCACTTTGCGCCCGTGCTTCAGGTCACGGGCGAGATGGACGATCGCCATCGCGCCCCGGTCGATCTCGCCTTCCAGCGCGTAGCGGCCGGCCAGCGCCTCGGCGAGGCGGTCGACGATCCTCTCATTCATCCGATTCTCCCCGCGCCAGAAGGGTCACGGCCATCGCGTCACAGTATCGATCAGCGACGGCGCGGGCCAGCGATGAATGGAAAATCCTAAGCCCTCGGCACCCCGCTACCCCGAAGTTGACGCGGCAGGCCTCCTACCCAATCATTCGTGTAGCACGATAATCGTGCCACACGACTTCAGCCGAGAGCCTCACCATGGCCAGCAACCTCACCATCACCGTAGACGATGAAGCCCTCAGGCGGGCCAGGATCCGAGCCCTCGAACAGGGCACATCGGTGAATGCGATCCTTCGGGAGTTCCTGGAGGCCTACGCTGGCACCAGGAAGGATCACGTGAACGCCGCGCAGCGAATCGTCTCCCTCGCCGCTGCATCTCCCGGCCGGAGTGGAGGCGTACGCTGGACCCGGGACGAACTCCACGAGCGGGACGTGTGATGCGTCGATTCTTCGACACGAACGTGCTCGTGTACATGTTCGACGAGGGCGCGCCCGAGAAGCAGGACCTCGCCCGCCGGCACTTTCGAGCCGCGGTGGCGGATGGGTCGTTCGTGATTTCCACCCAGGTCCTCCAGGAGTTCCATGTGGCCGTGACCCGGAAGCTCCAGACTCCCGTCCCCCCGGAGGCGGCAGAGGCCGCGCTTGAAGAGTTCTTCAGGCTCCCCGTGGTTCTGGTGGACACGACGATGATCGGGGCTGCGGCACGCACCTCCCGGCTCCACACCGTCTCTTTTTGGGATGCACTGATCATCGAAGCCGCGCAGGCCGCCGGCTCCTCGGAGCTTCTGAGCGAGGACCTCCAGGAAGGACGACGGTTCGGTTCGCTCGTTCTCACGAACCCGTTTCACACGGGCTGAAGAGGGGAATGCCCGGGCACCGTCTTCCACCGCATCCCGTCACCGTGACCCTTTGACGTCGTAGATCGACGGGTTGCGCTCGCCGTCCTGGTTGGGGGGCAGCCGGTCGTTCTCGGCGTCCACCACCAGCTCGCCGTTCATGGCCAGGGGGCGACCGTCGGCACCCACCTCGAGGATGCCGTCAAAGGTGACCACCACGTCCGGGATGCCGACGATGGTACCCGTCCCCTCCAGGGAGAAGTCGAAGAGCGCGCCGCCTTCCTGGCTGGCTTGTCCTTCGGCGGGCGTAGTGGGCCCGGTGAGCTCAGGGAGCATCCCGGCCGGGGCGATGGAAACAGCCGCCCCTCCGATCATGCGAACCAACATCTCGCCAATGTCGCTGACCCGGGTGAAAGGGTTGTGACCGTTGGGATCGCTCTTGATGGAGAAGTCCGTGTTCAAGGCGGCCTGACAGGGGATGTCGCCGCCGGGGCTGCCGGGCATGAACGAGCTGCTGATCTCGGGTGCGGGGGCCCCGGGCTCCAAGACCACGCCGTTGCTGCCCCCGGAACCGGCGCCGCCACCCCCGGTGCCGTCGGCTCCGTCACCTCCGTTGCCGAAGCTTTCGATGATGGTCCTGCCCCCCTGGCCGACGACGGCGGCGGGGGCCCGGGCACCTCCGGTGCCGAAGCCCTCGACGCCGGTGCTGCCCCCCTGGCCGACGACGCCGCCGGGGGCCCGGGTTTCCCCCGGACGGCCTCCGCCCATGCCCGAGGCGTTGCCACCACGTCCACCCTGCCCCCCCGGACGGCAGATATCGGGCTGTCCGTTGCCCCCCAGACCGCGACGGAACAGGGCATCACCTCCGTTGCCGGGAATCTGCTCGAAGGGCGTGGGGCCGTTGTCCTGCAGGTTGAGGACTCCTCCTCTGCCGCCGGAGACCGAGGCATCACCGCCGGGGGCACCGGGGTCGCCGGGTCCCACACCGTCCCCTCCCTTGCCGGAGATCCCCGTGGCGCTGCCGCCGTGGCCCGCTTCCAGGGTGGTGAACCGGAACAGGCCCCGGTCCGCTTCCTGGACGTTGTTCATCAGACTTCTGGAGTCGGTCCCGAAGAGGATACCGGTGACGTACATTCCTTCGCCCCATCCGCCCTCCGCCTCCGCGGCGCCGCCCGCCTGCCCGGGTGCACCGTCGGCTCCGATGGCCCGGCCGCTCCCACCGTTCCCACCGCTCGCCCATCGGATGAAGATGTCCGCCATACCGTCGATCTCGGTGGGGTCATCCAACGAGACGACGGAGGGAGTTCCGGAGAAGCCCCCTTGTCCGCCGAAGGCGAAGGCGGCCGCCCCGGGGGCGGACGGCGCGTGGATGGCGTCACCTCCGTCTCCCCCGTCCCCTGGGAAATGCCGGATCGATTCGCGGAGCTTCATGGGTCTCGCAAGGAGCGCAGTGCTCCCGCCCATGCCCCCGTCGCCGCCCCGGGCGGCGCGGCCGTCCGTGCTTCGGTCTTCGGCGCCGTCGCCTCCATCCCCTCCGATGAGGGTGACGTTCCTGTAGATGCCCGCTCCGTCACACAGCAGCCGGCTGCGCCCGCCCCCCGCTCCGGCCGCACCCGGGAAAGCCCCGTCAGCTGCATCCCTTATCTCCAGCGTGGTCCTGGACACCCGGCACGTGCGGACCATCTCGTCCTGGCCGGTGGCGGCGACCCGCGCCGCCGCACCGTTCACGTCGCCGAAATCCTCATCGTCGAAGTCGGCCTCCGGGTCGTTCGTCACCAGCAGGTCTCCGGCCGACCGCACCATGCTTTCCTCCACCACCAGTTCCCCCTGGGTGAAGAGGGTGAGGGCCGGCGCGTCGGCGGTGGGCGTCGAGCAGCTGTTCTCCACGGTGGCGCCCTGGAGCGTCAGGGGCCCGGCGGCCTCCACCGAGACTGCGGTGCAGTCGCCCAGCAGGGACCCCTCGATGGTCACGGGCCCGCGAGCCCGGAGGGTGAGGTCCTCCGTGACCGTGATGGTCACCCCGGCGGGGATGGTCACGGCCCCGAAGTCCACCGTACCGCCCAGCGTGGCGTCTGCAGTGGGCTCGAAGTCCTCCGGGGGCGCCAGAACGGTCACGCCCGCCGTCCCGGAAGCCTCGCCGCTGCTGGCGGTGATCGTGGCTTCGCCTTCGGCCACTGCCGTGACGACGCCGGACTGGGCATCCACCGTGGCCACGCCCTCGTCCGACGAGCTCCACACCACCGGGGCGTCGGGGATCGGGTGGCCGTTGGCGTCTGCCGCCGTGGCGGCGAGCGTGGCCTCGTCCTCCGTCCGGAGTTCCACCGCAGCAGGCGACACCACCACTTCGGCCGGCACCTGGGAGACCGTGACCTCCGCCGCCCCGGACAATGTGCCACTGGTGGCCGTGACGTTGGCGGAGCCCACGGAGACGGCGGTCACCCGCCCCGAGGCATCCACCGTGGCGACGGCAGGGGCGTCCGAGCTCCAGGTGACGGAGGCCCCGGCGATGGCGTTCCCGCCCTGGTCCAGCACGGTGGCCGAGAGCTGGCCGATGGCCTCCAGGGCCTCAAGGGCGAGAGTGTTGGGGCTCACCGCCATGGAGGTAGGGACGGGATCCACCGGGGCAACGGGCCCGGGACTGTCGGATCCGCATGCCACACTCAAGGTGGCAGCGAGGGCCGCCAAGACCGCCAGGAGCAGCGACGGGAGAACGGGCATGCGCATGATCGTCCCTCGGGTGAGGAGTGGATTTTCGCCTCGGCCAGCTCCCGTGCCGGGAAGCCGCCTCTACCCTGAACGCCGGAAACGCGTCCGAAAGTGATCATCCCATGGTGCCGGCCGGGATCACCGCCGGCCTTTCCCCACGCCGCACCCCGATAGCATGTTGGACACGGACCACGCCATTGGACGCCGCATCTGAGCGGGGCGGGATCATGGAGAGTTCCGAGGCCATCACGCGTCTCCTCCGGGAGGCCGGCGCAGGAGACGAGGAGGCGGCCCACCGGCTCCTCCCCCTCGTCTACGACGAGCTGAGGGAAATCGCCCACCGACACCTCCGGAAAGAACGGGTCGGGCACACACTGAACACCACCGCCCTCGTCCACGAAGCGTGGATCCGGGTGGCGGGCCAGGATCGGACCGTCTGGCAAAACCGCCTGCACTTCTACGCCGTGGCCTCCACCGCCATGCGTCGCGTTCTCCTGAACTATGCAGAGAAGCGGCGGGCTCAGAAGCGGGGCGGAAACGCCCCCCATGTCCCCCTGGAGGAGGTGGAGGAGATTCTGGGTGAGCGGGAGGCAGAAGAGATCGAGGCCCTGGACGAGGCGCTGAATCGACTGAAGGCCTTCAACCCCCGGGGGGAAGCCGTGGTGGTCTACCGCTTCTTCGGGGGTCTTACCCACGATGAGATCGCCGATCTCCTGGGCACCTCCACGGTTACCGTGCGCCGCTCCTGGAGCAGTGCCCGGAGCTGGCTGAGGCGGGAGGTTCGTGTCACGCTGGGCTTCGAGCCGGAGCTGGGTGTCCCGCAGGCCGAGGGTGGCGGGCGGTGACCGCTGCTTCGCGGATGACGCCGGAACGTTGGGCCACCGTGGAGGCCCTGTTCTGGCAGGCCCTGGAGCTCCCCGAAGGCCGGAGGGCCTCCCTCCTGGAGCGAACGCGAGAGACGGATCCCGGTCTGGCCACGGAGGTGGAGACACTCCTGGATGAGCACCGCAACGACTCCGGATTCCTCGAGAACCCCGTGGTGGGGCGGCTCCCGGACCCGGGCTTCCTCTCCGAGGGAGAGAGCATCGGCCCGTACCGGCTCATCCGCCCCCTGGGCCGCGGCGGAATGGGGGAGGTCCATCTAGCCGTCCGGGAGACCGACGGTGTGCGCCAACACGTGGCGCTGAAGATCATCCGCCGGGACCTGGATTCCCGCGAGGTGCTGGAGCGCTTCCGGCGGGAGCGCCGGATCCTGGCGTCCCTGGTCCACCCCTCCATCGCCCGGCTGATCCACGTGGACTCGGCCGACGATGGTCGCCCCTACCTGGTCATGGAGTACGTGGAGGGGGTGCCCATCACGGCGTGGATCCGGGAGCGGGAGGCCGGGCCGGCGGAGCGGATCCGTCTCTTCCAGCGGGTGTGCACCGCCGTGAGCCACGCCCACCAACGCCTCGTGGTCCACGGTGATATCAAGCCGGCCAACGTTCTCGTCACCCCGGACGGGGCGCCCAAGCTCGTGGACTTCGGGATCGCGGCGCTGCTCCACGGGGAGGCGGAGGGCGAAGGGGGCGGGACGGCTTCCGGGTCGGAGGAACTCCGCCCCCTCACTCCGGAATACGCATCCCCCGAACAGAGGCGGGGCGAGGCGCTGGGACTGGCCAGCGATGTCTATTCCCTGGGGGTGCTTCTCCACGTGGTGTTGACGGGGCGTCAACCGGGGGCTGGTGCGAGCCTCCCCCGAGATCTGGAGGCCATCGTTGGGAAGGCGCTGGCCCCCGACCCGGACCACCGATACGGGACGGCCGCAGCCCTGGCGGACGACCTCCAGCGCCACCTGGACGGTCTCCCCGTGCAGGCCCGGCCGGCGACCCCCGGGTACGTGGTATCCCGCTTCGCCCGCCGAAACCGGTTCGGGGTGGGAGCCGGCGCGGCGTTCATCATCCTCCTGACGGCGTTTTCGGTGGTCACGGCGTTCCAGTCGCGGCGGATCCAGGAGGAGTCCGACCGGGTGGCCCGGGAACGGGACCAGGCACTGGAGGTCCGGGCCTTCCTCCTGGAAGCGTTCGGGACCACGGGTCCCGATGAGGCCACCGGGGACTCGGTGACCGCCCGGCAACTCCTGGACCGGAGGGCGGCCATGCTGGAGGAGGAGTACGGCGGTCGCCCTGCGCTCCGGGCCACCATGCTGGACGTCCTGGCTCAGAGCTACGAGCGCCTCGGGCTCTACGCCGAAGCCGAGCCGCTGGCCCGTGAGGCGCTGGAGCTCCGGGAGGCCGCCCTGGGCCCCGACGATCCCGACCTCCCGGCGGCATACAACACCCTGGGGTGGATCCTGCACCAGGTGGGGAATCACGCCGAGGCGGCCCCCGTCCTGGTGCAGGCCGTTGAGACGGGGCGACGTCTCCATCCGGAGGGTCACCCCATCCTGGCCCGGGCGCTCAACGATCTGGGAGTCAACCTGGAGGCACGGGGCGACTACACGGCCGCCGAGGCTGCTTACCTCGAATCGCTGGAGATGCGTCGCCGGCTTCTGGATGCCGGAGACGTGGGGACTGCCGTCACCGCCAGCAACCTCTCGGTGGTCCGGTACCGTCGGGCGGACTACCCGGGCGCCGTGGCCACGGCCCGGGAGGCTCACGAGGCGTTCTCGGAGGCCCTGGGACCCGACCACCGGCGTACCATGATCGTGGAGGGGAACCTGGCCGCCATGCAGGCCGCCATGGGCGACTGGAGCGGCGCCCGGCTGACATACCGGGACATCCTGGAGCGACAGCGGCGGCTCCTGGGCCCCCGACACCCGACGGTGGCCCGGACCATGACCTCGCTGGCGGGGACGATCCCTGCCGGGGAGGGCGACACGGAGGCCGAGACCCTCCTCAGGGAGGCGCTGGACATCCAGGCGGCCTCCTTGGGGCCGGACCACCCTACCGTGGCGGCCACCTCGCGTCTACTGGCGGTCACGCTGAGCCGGACGGGCCGGACGGACGAGGCCCGCCCCCACTTTGAGCGGGCGCTCCAGATCCAGCGGAGCGTACTGGGGCCGCGCCATCAGGAGGTAGGCGAGACCCTGGCGCTCCTGGCCGCCTCACTCCGCGCCGGAGGGAACCTGGAGCAGGGGGTCTCCGTCTACCGGGAGGCGGTGGCCGTGCGCGCCGAGGCGTTGGGTCCCGACCATGTCGCCACGGCCCGCACCGAGGTGGCACTGGCCAACGTCCTCCTGGCCACCGGACAGGTAGACGAGGCTGCGGAGCGGCTCCAGCGGAGCTGGCGCGTCCTGGAGCCAGCCCTCCCGCCCGAGCACCTCTTCGCCCAGGAGGCCCGGACGGAGTGGGCTCGGCTTCACGTCCTCCGGGGAGAGACGGCTCGGGCGGACTCGGTGCTCCAGGAGGCGGAGAGGCTCCTCACGCCCGACCAGGGGGAACAGCTCGTGGGCCGGATGCTCCGGGAGCTGCGCCAGGAGGTAGACGCCCGGGCGTCGAGGTAGTCGATGGCGGCATGCCATCGGCCCGCACCGAGATCAATGTCGTTGCCTGATGCACGTCGATGCCCACATACTTCGAACGGTCTTACTCGGACAGGCTTTTAAGCATCTCCTGAAGTGAGGCGACGTGATGACGATGCGAATTCCCTCGATCCCTGAACGGACGGCGTTTTCGACCCTTCTCCTCCTCCTGCCTTGCCTTCTTGTGGGGTGCGGCGACGCCGCGACCGAAGGTGCACCCGGGGTGGATCTGGACGCCCAGATTCTGCGCGTGGGGGCGCTGAACGATGAGAGTGGCCCCGCCGCCTCGATCGGCCGACCCTACGCCGAGGGCGTCCGCGTGGCCGTCGCCCGCGCGAACGCCGGCGAGCTCGATTTCCTTCCCGAGGGATGGCGGATCGAGTTGATCGAGCGGGACCATGGCTACAACCCGCAACAGTCCGTCCAGGCGTACAACGAGATCCGCGACCGGGTCCTTTTCTTCGCGCTCAGCTTCGGAACCCCGAACACGCTCCCCCTCCAGCCGATGCTCCAGCGCGACAACGTGGTCGCGTTTCCCGCTTCGCTCTCCTCGGAGATGGCCGAGCACCCGTACACGCCGCCCGCCGCCCCCTCCTACCGCGTGGAAGCGATGCGAGCGATGGACTGGGCGGTGGAGCAGGCCGAAGGGCCGGACGCGGTGCGGGCGGGCATCGTCTATCAGCAGGACGACTACGGACAGGACGGCCTGAACGGATGGAGGGACGCCGCGGCCCACCACGGCGTCGAGATCGTCTCGGAGCAGGCGGTCGCTCCGGGCCAATCCGACATGACCGCGGTCATCTCGCGCCTCCAGTCCGCAGGAGCGAACTACGTCCTCCTCACCGCCCTGCCCAACTCCAGCGCTCCCGTCCTGGGCACCGCCGCGCAGCTCGGATACCGGCCGGTCTGGATCGGACAGACGCCGGCCTGGATCGACGGGTTCTTCAGCCCCGACGTCGTCCCGCCCGCTGTCTTCGAGAACTTCTACTGGGTGATGGGCCTGCCTTACTGGGGAGAAGACGTTCCGGGCATGGACGACTTCATCGACGCCTTCGAGCGGTTCCGGCGGCCGAACGCTCCCCCGGATTTCTACACGCTGACGGGTTACCTCGTCACGGTGGGCGGGCTCGAGGCATTTCGGCGCGCGCTCGACGCGGACAATCCGACGCGCGAGGGGTTCCTGCAGGGACTCCGGTCGATGGAGGCCTGGGACGCCCACGGGCTGCTCCAGCCGCTCGACTTCTCGCAGTTCCCCTACGTGACGGGCACGCTCACGCGCATCCTGCGTCCGGTGATGGAGGAACGGGCGTGGGAAGTGGTGGCGGACTACGCCGAGCCCCGAAGCCTCGGGCACGCGGGCCGCTGAACCCAGAGCGCGGAGAGAGCGTGACGGACGGCGGCCTCCAAGTCCGAAACCTCGAGCTCGTCTACCACTCGGTGGTCCTCGTCCTTCGGGGCATTTCGCTCGATGTGCCGCCGGGCCGGGTCGTGGCCCTTCTGGGCCCCAACGGGTCTGGTAAGACCTCGACCCTGAGGGCGATCTCGGGGCTCGCTCCGGTCCACGATGCTCGGGCGACGAAGGGGACCCTCACGTTCGACGGTCACTCCCTCCTCGGGCTCGCGGCCGAGCGCGTGGTTCGGTCGGGGATCGTCCAGGTCCTCGAGGGCCGCCGCATCTTCATGGACCTGACCGTCGAGGAGAACCTCCTCGCGGGGACGGTCATGAGGCGCGATGCGGAGCGGGCGGGCGACGTGGCCGGGATGTACGAGCGCTTCCCCGTTCTCGGCTCTCGCAGGGGACAGGTGGCCGGCTACCTGTCGGGAGGCGAGCAACAGATGCTCGCGATCGCCCGTGCCCTTCTCACCCGGCCCCGCCTCCTTCTCCTGGACGAGCCCTCACTCGGGTTGGCTCCGAAGGTGATCGCCGAGATCGCCGAGTTGATCCGCAGCGTGAACGAACGGGGCGTGGGAATCCTGCTCGTGGAGCAGAACGCCGCCGTCGCCTTCGGTCTGGCCGACTACGTGTACGTGATGGAAAACGGGCGCATCGTGGCCGAGGGAACACCCGACGAGCTGCGGGGAGACCGCGACATCCAGGAGTTCTACCTCGGGATGGGGGAGGCGGGCCGACGGAGCTACCGCGACGTGAAGCTCTACCGGAGGAGGAAGCGGTGGCTTTCGTAAACGGTTCGCCGCTCCTCGAGGTGGACGACCTCCACCTCCACTTCGAGGGCGTGAAGGCCCTCGACGGCGTTTCCCTGTCCGTTCAGGAAGGCTCCCTCCTGGGGGTGATCGGGCCGAACGGCGCGGGAAAGAGCTCGCTCTTCAACTGTATTTCCGGACTCTACCGCCCGCAGCGAGGACGGATCTTCTTCCAGGGCGAAGAGATCACGGGACGGGCGCCGGAGCGGATCGCGCGGGCGGGGATCGGCCGGACACTCCAGAACCTGGGCTTCTTCCCTCACATGACCGTGCTCGAGAACCTGCTTCTCGGACGGCACGTGCATTACCGGTCCAGGTGGTGGACGGACATGTTCTGGTCGCGCGGCGCGCGGAGCGAGGAAATCCGCAACCGCGAGCTCGCCGAGCACGTGATGGAGTTTCTGGAGCTCGAGCGCTACCGTGCCCGACCCGTCGGCATCCTTCCCTACGGCGTCCGCAAGCGGATCGAGCTGGGCCGGGCGCTGTGCATGGAACCGACCCTCCTCCTCCTCGACGAGCCCGCCGCCGGCCTGAACCAGGAGGAGATGGAGATGCTCGCGGGGTACCTGATGGACGTGCAGCGCGAGCTCGGAGTGACCCAGATCCTGGTGGAGCACGAGCTCGGACTGGTGATGGACTTGGCCGACCGGGTCGCGGTCCTCGACTTCGGCCGAAAGATCGCCGACGGCGAGCCCGAAGCGGTCCGGTCCGATCCGGCGGTGGTCGAAGCCTACATCGGGGGCGTGCCCTCGGACGCGATCGAGACCGAAGCTAGGGAGGTGGGATGATGGCGGCGATCGTCCTCGACCCCGAAATCCGGGCGGAGCCGGCCGTCCCCACCCGTGTGCCGGACGAGGTGCTCGCCCGCACCCTTCCGGGCCGTGTCGCCCTCTGGGCGCGGCGACAGCCGGACGCAGTCGCGCTCCGGCGCAAGCGCTTCGGGATCTGGAAGGAGACGACCTGGTCGGAGTACTGCGGGGCCATCGAGACGGTCGCCCACGCCCTGCGTCGGCTCGGAGTGGAGCCGGGCAATGCGGTCGGGATCCTGAGCGACAACCGGCCGGAGTGGCTGTACGTGGACCTGGCCGCCCAGGCGATCGGGGCGTGCAGCGCCGGCATCTACCAGACGAACCCGGCCGAAGACGTCGCCTACATCCTGAACCATGCCCAGGCGGTGGTCGCCGTCTGCGAGGACCAGGAACAGGTGGACAAGGCGCTCGAGGTCCGAGACGAGACGCCCACCGTGCGCCACGTCATCGTCCTCGACGCGCGGGGCACCCGGGACTACGACGACCCCCGGCTCATGACCTGGAGCGACTTCATGGAGGCGGGAGCGGCCGCTCGGGCCGAGGACCCGGACTGGTTCGAGGGCGAGCTCGCCGCCCGCGACCCCACCGAGCCCGGAATGCTCGTCTATACCTCGGGCACCACCGGCCGGCCGAAGGGAGCCGAGCTCTCGAGCGCGAGCGTGATCGGCCTGTGGGAGCACCCCGATGTCCTCGAGGCGTCCCCGGACGACACGCTCCTCTCCTACCTGCCCCTCTGCCACATCGCCGAAAAGCTCTTCAGCTTGTTCATTCCGCTCAGGAGCGGGTGCGTGGTGCATTTCGGGGAATCGCTGGATACGGTGCAGGAAGACCTGCGCGAGGTCTCTCCCACCATCTTCCTCGGCGTCCCCCGGATCTGGGAGAAGATGCACGCGGGGGTGACCATCCGCATGCGCGACTCTTCCTGGCTCAAACGCCGCCTCTTCGAGCGGGGTCTCCGCGTCGGGAGAGAAATCGCCGGCCGCCGCCTCGAGGGCCGCGAGACCCGGCTGGACCGGCTGCGCTGGTTCATCAACGACCTCCTCGTCTACCGCCCGCTCCAGGAGCGGCTGGGACTCCGCCGCTGCCGGTTCGGGATCAGCGGCGCCGCCCCGGTCGCCTCCGAGCTCCTCCTGTGGTTCTGGAGTGCCGGCGTTCCGATCTACGAGGGATACGGCCTGACTGAGACCGGCGCGATGAGCCATCTGAACCGCCCGGGCGCGGTGCGGCTCGGGACGGTTGGCCTTCCCCTGCCGGGAATCGAGTGCCGGACCGCCGAGGACGGCGAGGTGCTCATCCGGGGCCCGAACATTTTCCTGGGCTACCGGGACAACCCCGAGGCGACCCGTGCTGCGATCGACGACGAGGGGTGGTTGCACACGGGAGATACGGGTGTGATCGACGACGACGGCTTCCTCTCCATCGTCGGCCGCAAGAAGGAGATCATCATCACGAGCGGGGGGAAGAACCTCTCGCCCGAGAAGATCGAAAACGCGCTCAAGCTGAGCCCATTCGTGAAGGAAGCGGTCGCGGTGGGGGACGGCCGGAAGTTCATCTCCGCCCTCGTCCAGATCGACTACGACATCGTGAGCGACTGGGCGACCCGGCGGCGGCTCTCGCACTCGGACTACACCGACCTCGCCCGCCGCCCCGAGGTGAAGGAGCTCGTGTCCCGGGCGGTGGACGAAGCGAACGAGCACCTGGCCCGGGTCGAACAGGTGAGGGCCTTACGGATTATCCCGAAGGAGCTCCACCAGGACGACGGCGAGCTCACGGCCACCCGGAAGGTGCGGCGCAAAGTCGTGCACGAGCGCTTCGACGATCTCGTCCGCGACATCTACGGGGAGGAGTGACGGGTGGATTTCTTTCTCCAGCTCTTCGTGTCGGGGCTCGCGCTCGGCGCCATCTACGCGCTGGTCGCGCTCGGGTTCGTCGTCATCTACCGGGCCTCGCAGGTCTTCAATTTCGCGCAGGGGGAGTTGCTCGCGGTGGGCGCCTTCGTGATGGTCGCGCTCTCCCGAAGCGGGCTGCCGTGGGGGGTGGCGTTCGTGGCCACCCTCCTCATCACCGGTCTCGTCTCCCTCGCGATCGAACGGGGGATCCTTCGCCGGTTCGTGGCGCGCTCGATCCTGGCCAGCATCATTGTCACGATCTTCCTGGCCGCGGTGATCCGCATCGGGCTGATCGTGATCTGGGGCACGGACCCCCGGGGCATGCCCACCCCGTGGACATCCACCGCGACGGTTCAACTCGGGGGCGCCTCCGTGCTCGTGAACTCGCTCGCGGCCGTGGGGGCCGCAGCCGCGGCGCTCGCGGCGTTCTTCCTCATCCTCAAGCACACCCGGATCGGGGTGGCGATGCGCGCAACGAGCTCCGATCAGGAAGCCTCGCTCTCGCTGGGAATCCCGGTGGGGCGGGTGTTCGCCGCGGCGTGGTTCATTGCCGGCGTGTACGCGGCGGTCGGCGGCGTCTTCCTGGGCATGTTCCCACGCACCGTTGATCCGAACATCGGGCTCATCGCACTGGCTGCCTTCCCGGCCGTGATCGTGGGCGGGCTCGAGTCGCCGGCGGGCGTGGTGATCGCAGGAGTCGCGCTCGGGGTGATCGAGGTCCTGGCCGGAGGGTACGTGAACCCCCTGCTCGGCCAGTTCGGCCAGAACTTCCACACCGTGCTGCCCTACCTCATCATGATCCTCTTCCTCGTGTTCCGGCCGTACGGGCTCTTCGGACAACCCGAGGTCCGTCGAGCATGACCGCCGTCCAGGAGAGCTGAGCCAAGCGCCGATGCCCACTCGCCCCCTCCTCACCCGGTACCGGGACGACCTCCGTCTCTTCCCCGATCTGTGGCACAAGGTCGGGCTCGCGCTCTTCGCCGGGGTCCTCCTCGTCTATCCGTTCGCGGCCGGCTCGTACTGGCTCTCGATCGGAAACGTCGTGCTCGTGACGACGGTGGGCGCGGTCGGCCTCATGATCCTCACCGGGTTCACCGGGCAGATCAGCCTGGGGCACGCGGCGTTTCTCGCCCTGGGGGCCTACACGGCCGCGGTCCTCGGCACCCGGCTCGGCATGCCGTTCTGGGTGATCCTGCCGGTGGCCGGGCTCATCGCCGCCGCGGTGGGGCTCGCGGTGGGGCCGTTCGCGCTTCGACTGCGAGGCCTCTACCTCGCGATCGTCACCGTCGGTCTCCTCTTTCTCGTAAACCACCTGCTCCTCTCCTTCCCGCAGATCACGCGTGGCGTGGCCGGGATCGGGGCGCCCACCTACCTCTGGTTCACCGAGCCGGGCACCCCGGGCGCGCTCTCCACCTTTGCGGAAACGTGGAGCCTGGGCCCGCTTCTTTTCACCTTCGACCGCAAGCTCTACTTCCTCTTCCTGGCGATCACGATCGGAGCCGTGTGGTGCGGGAAGAACCTGCAGCGGTCGAACACGGGCCGGGCAATGACGGCCGTGCGCGATCACGACCTGGCCGCGGCCGTGATGGGGGTCAGCCCCGCCCGTTACAAGATCATCGCGTTCGGGGTGTCGTCGTTCATTGCGGGGGTGGCCGGCGCGATGTTCGCCTTCCAGCAGCAGTTCATCACGGTGGATCCACCGTTCAACCTGCTCATGAGCATCGAGTTCATCGCGATCATCGTGATCGGCGGACTCGGGAGCGTGTTCGGGGCGGTGGCGGGAGCGCTCCTCTACGGGGCCGTGGGCCCGGTTTCGCACACGGTGAGCGGGGCGATCCCCTACATCTCCGCACTCAGCTCACACCAGCAGGAAATCCTCGCCCTCGCGCTCGTCGTGACCGTCTTCATGGTCATCGAGCCCCTGGGGCTCCTCGGCGTCTGGCTGCGAATCAAACGCTACTTCCTCGGCTGGCCGTTCCGGTACTGACCCCACCGATCGGTCCGCTGACATCGGTCGCCTGCCGGGACCGGCGTTCCAAGAGAGCGAGTGTCCCACCAGTGAGTTCCCGGGTGAGCCTGCCGAAGGCCCGACAGCAACCCCGGTCGTCAATCCGCCCGCAGAGCTCCCATGGGCTCGATCTTTGTGGCCTGGCGCGCGGGCAGGTACCCCGCCATGACCGACACGGTGAGGAGGGCAGCGCACACCGCCGCCAGCGTCACCGGGTCCAGAGGACTCACCTGGAACAGCATCCCCACCAGGAGGCGCGACACCAGAAGCGCGATACCCAGGCCCAACCCCACCCCCACCACGGTGGTGGAGAGAGCGTCACGGAGGACCTCCCATCGCAGCCGAGCAGCGGTAGCGCCCAACGCGTTGCGGATGCCCAGTTCCTGGGTCCGTTCCCGCACCGCCAGAGCCATCACCCCGTACAGGCCGATGGCGGCCAACAGCAGCGCCGCCAGTCCGAAGCCGGAGAGGAGCAGCGCGCTCGTGCGCGGCTGCGCCAGCGGGCCGTCCGCCAGGTGCTCTCTCAAGGTGCGCGCCTGCCAGACGTCGATGCGAGAATCGAAGTCGCGGGTGGCCCCGCGCAACTCCGGCAGCACCGAAGCCAGCTCCACTTCGGTCCGTACCGCCACGGTCCAGACGCCGGGGAGGATCTGAAGTTGGCGCCAGGGCAGATAGATCGTGGGCGTGGCCTCGCGCAGCCGCCGGAATCGAGTGTCGTCGGCCAGTGCCTCCCGGGGACGGAGCGTGCCCTCGTTCCCGCAGAGGCCCAGCTCCGGCTGGAGGTGAACGCTGTCGGCCGGGTCACGGCGGCGGTGGTGGAGACCTCCATGGGCGACGGGTGCAGCGACGGGATCCTCACCGCCATCGCGAACTCGCTCTGGTATGAATGGCTCCCCAACGAGACCTTCCCCCCGCCGGTGATTCTGATTCAGCCCATGCGGGTGGTGGCGGCAACGGCAGACGAGGCGTAGGACCCCGGTAGCTAATTCCTGCTGGCGCGCTTTTTCAGGCGCTAGAAGGTCCACCCTTCGCGAGCCATGAGTCCCTCGAGGTTCATACATTCGACTCCGAAGTACTCACACACATTGGGGATCTTGGCACCATTTCTCTTCCACTCCTCCTCGGTGACAACGGAGGCACCGCTTTTCATCGCTCGCGCAACGACAAATGGATCAGCCACGGGCCAACCGCGAAGGCGTTGTTTCTCACCGATGAGCTGCTGGAAGTGCACCACCGCCAGGATCGTCGCCACCCTCTCCAAGTCGTCAGAGGTGGGGGGCAGGAAGATTCCCTTGTTCGACTCGACCCAGCTATCCACGTGATCGCCCACGTTCTGCCGATCGAGCTCCTTGCGGACCTCCCGCACCGACGTCCACCGGCCATCAGCCACCAGCAGATTTAGCTGTTCCCAGAGCGACGGAAAGCGCGCGGGGTAGTAATTGCCCAACACCCGGAATGTGTTGGAATCGACAACGTAGTTCACACCCGCCGCCTACTTCCGAGCCAGGAGCGTCTCTTCGAGTCGCCCAACGTTTCTGGCCTTGACCCCCAGGTGATCGGCAAGATCAGGCAGTGAGACCCGGCCCGCGTAGAACTGTGAGAACGCGAGGTCCAAGAACGCCCGTCCGAGATACGCCGCCTTGGTGTTGTAGTAGTTCCCTCCCCTGCCGCGATCCGCGTTCTGGTATTCCTGGAACCACTCCCACGCCTTCTCGCGATACTCGGTCGAACTGACGCGTCCGGCATCCAGGAGACGACGGAGAATCACCTCTCGGCTGACATTGAAGCGGAGGGCCACCTCGCTCACCGCTTCATCATGAGGACGCTGAGAAAAGAGCGACCACGGGAAAGCTTCCTCCGGAACCAACACCTCCGCGGCAAACCGGTTGCATGCCACTTCGATGCGCCCCTCCTCGCCAGAGAGCCGCTCGATAAAGCTGGAATCCACCCTAGTGATCCCGCTTACGTCAAACAGGATGTGAGCCAGCTCGTGGAGGAGGGTGAAGATCTGGCGAGAGAAAGCAGTGCTGTTGTTGATAACGATGATGGGGAATTCCGGATCGTCGAGGCAAAATCCGGATACATCACGCTGCTCAAAGGAACGCTTGAACACAAAAACGCCTGCCGCTTCGACGCGTTCCCGCCACTCGCTCATGGCGTCGCGGTTTGAGCGCCAGGCCGTCTGTTCCGCGATGCTGACGCCCAAGTAGCCCCGGACACGCCCGGCAAGCCCCCGGATGTCACCGGCAGACGCATGGAGATCCCGCCAAATCTGGCGTTCCGCTGGGTTCCGTCCCTCGCTTAGCTGGCGAGCGGACTCCTGGAACGCGCGAGCCTCCCGCAAGGCAAGCAGGGTATCGGGCTCCAAGGACTCCTTTTCTGGATCCGGGAGCGTCCGGAACTCCGAAACAGGTGGGACCTCATCGGGAGGAGCCGGGAGAAAGAACAGCGCCACCGGCCGGCGGTATACGCGCTCGGCCAAGGCCTCCAGTTGATTGTAGGTTGGGAATCGCTCGCCTGCCTCCCATTCGGCCAAGGCCGTCCCGGACTTGCCGATGCGTGACGCCGCTTCCTCCACACTCAGGCCCGCTTGTTCTCGAGCCCAGCGGAGGACGGCAGGATTCAGGGCGGTGGCTCTCGTGACCATAATGAGGAAAGTAAACCCCGGTGCCCCGCACGGCACCATGGTGGATTGGGACAGAAGAGCAGGTGAGCGCGCGTCTAGTGCCCAACAGCGCCCGCTACTTTTATCCGGAAAAGAGGGGCACCGCCTGGTCCCGACGATATCCCAGTCGGCGTGGAGCCTCCTCCGTTACCCGGTCACGCGTTCCCGCCCGTGGCTTCGCCGCGCCGCGCCCACGAGCCGGCACCGAGCGGGTACGGTGGCAGGTACGCGAGGATCACGACCCGGTCGCATGTTCTGGGATTTGCGAAGACGGCGTACGCATCGGTCCTACTCCCATAGGTCCGCCGAGAGTCCTCATCGTTGACCCACGCATAGATGATGATCCTCGCCCGGGAATCGTATCGGTAGAACAGCCGGTACCGACCGCCCCCCGTCTTTCCGCGGAACCAGTGGCGGCGGTCGGCGAGGGTGCCTCCGTGCTGATACGCAGCGCTCCCCGGATCCTGGGGAATCTTGACGAACGCAAGATCGAGAAGGTGGCCAAGGAGCTTCGCGTTGCCACTCGGAGGCGCTTTTGGATTGGACGCCCGCTCGTCGTTCACTGCTGCAGCCAATCGCTCCATCGCGTCCAAAAAGAGCGGGTGGGCGAGGATGGTCCAACCCTCCACCACCACGATACCCTCGCCGGGCTCCGGTTCCTCCTGCTTACTCCGGCCCTTACGTGAGCCCATGTGCATCGCTCCGGGCGCGTTCTGGTCAGAGCACCGTGACTCCTTCGATGGGGGCGTCGTGGTCGATCTCGACGTCCTTCGTCAATTCCCTCGCTCTTTCCAGCAGCTCGGACGGGAACGCCTCCACTCGTTCGGGATACGTCTTGAGATCCGACGCCAGTAGCTCGAGGAAACCGGTGATGATCGGATCCTCGTGCTCCTCGAGAGCCGTGGCGTTTACCAACCGCACCTCATTCCCTTCGATGATGTACCCAAGCCGCTCCCCCGTCTCCAGATGCAGAGCTTCCCGCACAGCGGGCGGAACCGTTGTCTGATTTCTACTGGTCACCTTGCTGGTGGCAGACGGCGTGGGCATGAGATTGTCCTCCCAGGGGTAGTAATGCATATGCATTACACTACCCTGCACAGTGGCGCACGTCAACGGATAGCATCGCGCGGACCTCGTAGCGCTGTTGGAACGGCTCGATCCGGACGGGTTCTGAAATCCACAACTAACTCGACAGCACGAGTCGCGCGGAATCGCCAATGGTTGCCCGCCCTGGCCGTCGAGACGCCGATTCTACACAGATCGTCAGCGACGGCGAGCCTTCGGTCTTCTCGGAGGCGAAGGCGGAACGGGTGGCATGGCCACGACTGGGGGGTGCCGAACTCGTTCAGCGTCCAGGACTACGACGCATCGCGACCGTTGATCTCGCCCTCTCCGATTCCAAGGGCGCGATCCACGCTCAGCGGGCCCGCTCCGAGTATGGCCAGGCTGAATGCCGCCGCGGAAGCCGAGAAGACCGATGCGTCCAATGCGGACTTGATCCCCGTTCCCCACGTCATCCCGACTCCGAAGAGAAGGAGGAGCACCCCGCTCGCGATGGCCGCCGAGCGGGTTCGGAAGCCGAGGAGAAGTGCCGAGCCGATCACCACCTCGCCGACGGTGGCGATCCAGCCGAGGGCCGGCACGATCGCCTCCGGAGCCCACGGATTGATGAGGCCGGTGTAGGCGAGGAATCGTGAAAACTCCCCCCACGCGACACCGTCCGCTCCCGGCGCACCCCAGAACCCGAAACGGTCGGCGACTGCGGAGAGAAACGCTGCCGCCAGGGCTAGGCGCAGGAACAGTGAGACGACACCGCGGAGGTGATCGGTCGGTTCCTTGGGGGAGGGATTCGTCTGTGGCCGCATGCCGGTGCTCCTCTTTCAGGTTCGGGCGTCCGCAGAACGGGCGCCGGGTCAAAAAGCCTTCATATAGGTGAGCGACGATGCAGAGTGGGAGTAGGGGCTCAGGCCGCCAGATCGAGCCGAATGACCGCCACGAAGATGCGGAGGTCCCGGTAGCGTCCACCCACCACCTCCGCGTACTCGCGGGAGTGATGGCGCCCAACCAGAAAGGCCCGCCCGCCCCGCACATCCGTCGGCTCCAGATCGGGCAGGAGTGAGCGGACCGCCCGCTCCTGCTCCGGATCCTGCGGGACCAGGACCACACCCCAGCGCGGATCCTCGGCCCCCGCGTACGCCGAGAGCAGCCCATTCACCTCGGACATCACCAGGCGCTCCTCGTCCGACACGTCGTCGTCGATCTCCACCAGTGCGTTCAGGACGTCCCCCAGCTGCACCACCTGCGCCAGAGGCGGAGAGGTGGAGAGATACCCGGCCAGAGCGTCGCGAAGTCGGATCGGGTCCGTGCCATGGGAATCCCGGGCCAGAATCCGGTCCCAGTCGATCTCGATGTGCCAGGCGTCGGCGAACGACTGCACGAACTGGCGCTCCCGTTCGTCCAGATGCGCATCAAGCATCGCGACGCTCCCCAGGATGGAGATCAGCTGGTCCGCGTTCGAGGGTCTCAGGAACGACCGCGCCAGGTAGCCGACCTCATCCCGCTCCTGCCGGATCGAATCCAGAAGCAGCGTCCAGAATCCGCGACCCCGGCGCCCCTCCACCCACATCCCGGTCCCGATCAGCACCGTCACCGTCACCGCAAAGATCCACAGGACGCCCTCCGCGAACCCCTCCCACTCGGACTGTAACCCGAAGTGAACCGTGAATACGGTCATCGGGATCAACCCCACGAACTCCCCCATGATGGAGATGCTCTGCGCGACCGCCGGCTCGTGCTTCCGCTTCCAGAGCCGGTTGAGCGTCAGGTAGATCTGCAGAACGACGAGGAGGAGCGAGGCGTAGATCAGCCAGCGGAAGAACAGTGCTGCGGATTCGGCGGAGAACATGGGCCTCTCCCGCATCGCGGGCGTACCGGGTAAGGGGCGAACGGGTGCCAACGATGCGAATCCAGGCGCAGAGCCTTAGGATTCCACGGATCGTTCCCCGTTTCGAGAGCCGAAATGATACGAGTACATCCCGTCACCGCGCCACGTATGCGACTCCGATCCCTGCTGATGACTCTGGGACTTGTCGCGCTGGCGGCCACCCCGGCCGCCGCCCAGTACAGCTTCCTTGGGGCGCTCGGGAATCGGTTTTCCGATCTCTCCTTTTTCGGAAACGTCGGAGGGCTTTCCTCCGCAGCCCAGTATGTGCGCGCCGACTGGATGACGCACTTCGGGCTCGAGGTCCTCTTCACCGTCGGCACCGTGACCGAACCGGTCGGTCCCCCACAACAGCCCGCCGACTCCGTGCGCCTGGTCTGGCGCGAGATGCGGGTGGAGAAGACCGAAGAGGGTGTCGACACCATCTACATGTACGACATCGAACCGACCCGGGCAACGCAGCCGACCCGGGACATCTGGACCTTCGAGGTGGGGCTCGGCTACGGGCAGCTCTCCGGCTTCGAGGCCCGGGACGAGTCGATCGAACTGCGGGGCGTGATGCGGGACCTACCCTCCCTCTCACTCTACGCGTCGTACGAAGGCCTCGGCACCTACTTCGGGCTGCGCTCCGGGCTGATGGAGCTGACCGGGCTCGACGTCACCGATGCCGAGGGCACCTCCTGGCGCGGGAGCGGTCAGAGCTTCATGGCCGGCGTCCTGCTCGGTCAGGCTTGGGAGATCGCCGGGTTCAACCTATTTCTGGAAGGGGCATGGACGCTGCGGGACTTTCCCAGCGTGCAGTGGAGCGGGAGTGGCGTCCCGCTCGGGGCCCCGCGCGAGATGAACCTGAGCGGCTGGTCGGTGGGGACGGGGGTCCAGTTCGGCGTGGGCGGCTGACCCCGACGCCCGGGCCGAGCGGGCCTCCCCGAATCAGCCTCCCCCGGCTGTCGAAGGTCCGGAGTAGGGTTCGGAACGTTTGACATTACGGGGGGCGGATTGGTTGGGTTTCCGCTGGGGTCGATTCGAGCGCGCTACCCCGCGATCGTCCTTGACTCTCCAGGCACCCGGTCACATCCTTGCTCAAGTGCCGAATCTGGCGTTTGGATTCCCATCCAAGCGGGGACCTGTGCCGAGTCGCAGCTTGATGCTCTTGACCATCGCCCTGCTTTCCTTCGCCACGGCGGACGTGGCCGCTCAGGGGCAGACCGCGCGATTCGCCGCAGCTCGGGCGCCATTGTTCGATCCGCCCTCACAACTGTCGTTCACGGTGTCTCTCCCGTCTGAGCGGGACAACGTCTCCTACAGCTTCGACAGAATCGCGTTCTCTATGGTGGGCGCGGCTGTGGGGCTGGTCACGGGCGGCCTTGCCGGGGTAGCCCTCACCAACAACCCCTACGGCTCCGGCCCCCCCATAGGCGCGGCCATCGGCTCAGGGACCGGTGCCGCTTTCGGCTTACTGCTTCCCGGGGGGGCGCCCGGACCGGTCGTGCGTTCCACCGTGTTGGGAACAGCCCTCGGCGCCGTGGTCACCGTGGCAGGGGATCGAGCCACCGAAGGGGGAGGGATCACCGACATATTGTGGACCTTATCGTCGCTTGTCGGGGCTCACATCGGATTCGCTCTGGCTATCTCGCCATAGCAAGGCCTCAGTCGCCCGGCTTCGGGTGCGCGTAGAGCCACTCGACGATCTGCGCCGCAAACGATTTGATGAAGCGCGGAGAATGAGACCCCGACGAGATCGTCCAGAGCGTCACGCGTCCGCCCGGCGCGCAGCCGGCGACGTAGACCAGCGCCCCGGTCTCGTGACCCGGAAGACTGGCGTCCAGGTCGCGGGCCTCGCGACCACGGGCCTCGCGATTGCAGCCATTCCACCGTGCCCACTGCGCCACTGTCGCAGAGGCACCGGGGTACCGGTTCTCGCCAATCTCACCGCCCCCGTAGCGGATCACCTCGTCGGCCGTCCCATGAATCTGCAAGATGTTGACGGGCGCGGCGGGCGGCGGGCGCTGGCTGCCCTGCGCGGCCCCCGCCAGGCTCGCGATGGCCGCGATTCGCTCGGGATGCTCGTATGCGATGCGATACGACATGAAGCCCCCGTTCGAATGACCCACGAGGTACACCCGCAGGGGATCGACGGACCACTGCTCTGAGACCGCGTCGATCAGGGCGAGGATGTATCCCACGTCATCGACGCCCGACCGCTCCAGGTCACAACAGGCGTCGGAGCCGTTCCAGAAGCGGTTCCAGTCGCCGCCCTCCTCACGGTTCCCATCCGGCGCCAGAAGAAGGAACCCATACTCGTCGGCGATGTCGCTCATCCCGAAGTAGGCGTCATGCCGTGCTCCACTCGACGTGTACCCATGAAGGAGCACGATCAGCGGGGCGGGAGCGTCCTGGTCCCAGGACGCCGGGACGGTCACCGGCACCTCGCCGCGACCCGCGTTGACGGACTGCGCCTGGAGCGGAGTCGTCACGGCCAACAGCAAGACCCCGGCGAACGCGAGTGAAGATTGGTTCATCTGTCGGGTTCCAGGGAGATGAGGTGCGACCCGCCCCGCCCGGAGGGCTCCGGGGGGGGCCTGAAGGTGGTGCACGTCGGGGCAGTCATCATAGCTCCACCCGTGCGCACTGCACCACCAGTCCTTCCTTGGGGATTGGAGTCGTAGGCAGCTTTTTTTATTGCGTATTGGCATCATCAATGCCATTTTGCGCTGCATTATGGCATCCGAACCTCGATTCTTCGTCGCCCCGGAGCAGAGTTTCTTCCTCTTCGGGCCCCGTGGGACAGGCAAGACCACCTGGCTCCGCGATGCACTTCCGGGTGCGCTCTGGCTGAATCTCCTCCACCCGGAGGAGTATCGCGCTCTGAGGGCGCGGCCCGAGCGGCTACGGGATCTGGTGCTCGGTGCGCCGGCGTCCCAACGCGATGTCGTGATCGATGAGGTCCAACGCGCGCCGGAGCTCCTCAACGTGGTCCACGATCTGATGGAATCGGGGCCCGCGAAACGGTACGTGCTCACCGGGTCGAGCGCGCGCAAGCTGCGCCAAGGCGGGGTGGATCTGCTGGGCGGCCGTGCCCTCCTGAGGACCCTCCACCCGTTCATGGCTTCCGAGTGGTCCGGGTTCACGCTGGCCGGCGCGCTGGGCCACGGTCTCGTCCCCCTGGTCGTCACGTCTTCCGATCCCGACGAGGTGCTCCGAGCCTACGTGGGGCTGTACCTGGAGCAGGAAGTCAAAGCGGAGGGGATGGTCCGCAACCTGGGAGACTTCGCACGGTTCCTGGAGGTGGTGAGCTTTTCGCACGGGCAGGTGCTGAGCGTGAGTGCCGTGGCGCGGGACACCGGCGCGCACCGGAAAACCGTACAAGGCTTCCTTGATGTGCTGGAAGATCTGCTGCTTTCCTTCCGCGTGGAGGTCTTCACGCGCAGGGCGAAGCGAGCCACCGCGTCGCATCCAAAATTCTACCTGTTCGATGCAGGTATCTTCCGTTCGCTCAGGCCCGCCGGACCCCTGGACCGGCCCGCAGAGATCGACGGTGCGGCGGTGGAGGGGCTGGTGGCGCAGCACCTCCGTGCATGGATTGCGTATTCGGACCGTGACGTGGATCTGCGGACCTGGCGTACCCGATCCGGGGTCGAGGTCGACTTCGTGCTCTACGGCCCTGACGTTTTCTGGGCTGTGGAGGTGAAGAACAGCCGGGAGGTGCGGCCGGCTGACCTCCGGGGCCTGAAGGCGTTCCGAGAGGACTATCCGGAGTGCGAAGCGGTGCTGGTATACCGGGGCGAGCGCAGGATGAGGAAGGGGGCGGTTCTCTGCATGCCGGTGGAGGAGTTCCTCGTCTCGCTCGATCCGGGCGCCCGTCCGGACTTCGGGTAGCGCCCCAGCCGTTTTCAAGCTGGACCTCAGGTGGTGGTAGGAAACGAGCTCCACCGGGAAGTCCGCCGGAGCTCAGTTCATTCTGGGATCGAAGGGCACCCGGGCCATGTTCTCGAAGTCGGGCCCCTTTCGCCGGAGGACGCGGCTCCAGAGGAGTTCAGGATCTTCAGTGAAGACATCGTCCACCCGGGCGGGATCCAGAATCCACGCCCCCTCCTCCAGTTCCGCCTCCAGCTGACCCGGCCCCCACCCGGCATAACCGGCGTAGATGCGCGCCTGGCGGATGTTGGTCTTCTCCACGGCGGAGACATCTCCCACCAGGAAGCCCACGGAGCCGAATACCGGAAGGTCGGCGGCGCCCTCGGCGTCGAACTCAGCCAGCAGCACAGGGCTCTCGGGTTGGACCGGTCCGCCCTGGAAAAGCATGGCTTCCCCCCCCACCAGGGAGGCCAGGGCCGGAACCGCTTCACCCACGGTGACGTTCAGGGGTCGGTTCAGGACCACGCCCAGCGCCCCATCGGCATTGTGCTCACCCACCAGGACGACGGTGTGGCGGAAGTTGGGATCCTGAAGGGCTGCTGTGGAGACCAGGAGCTGCCGTTTGAGCGTGGACATACCTGTGGGGCGCCGTGGGGCTGTGGGTGGGAAGCACGGGCGCCCCGAAGAGGGACGCTCGGGCGATCGTGCCTCTCCTTACCCCGATTCCTGCGGAGGGCTCCGTCACGCCGCCGCCTGACCATCCACCACCCCCACCCTGGCCGGACCCGGGCCCGACGGTCATTCTTATGGGCAAATGAAAACGCCTTTGGCCCTCCACACCCCCAGCTACCGCCTGAATGCCTGGCTCTTCCTGGGCTTTCTCTGGCTGGCGATATCTCTGGGAGCAAGTCTCCCCTATCGGTACCCCATCCACTTCGGTCTCACCGGCACTCCCGATGCCTGGGCCGAGGGGCCGGGCATGTGGGTGCTCCTGGTGGCCATCTGCGCCATTTCAGTGGGCCAGCTTCACCTCTTCCAGCGATTCCTGGTGGTGGATCCCGACTCCAGCTTTCTGAACATGCCCCACAAGAAGCTCTTCATGAAGCTTCCCCGGCAGCGGCGGCTGGTGGTGGTTCGGCGAGCGAACCGCCTGCTGGGGCTGGTGAACACCGGCATGCTTCTCACCTACAGCGCAGTGCTGCTCCTCATATGGAGCTCTGCCCGGAACCCGGGTGGTACGGGCGCGCAGGTGGCGAACTTCCTCTTCCTGACCGTAGTGGTGGGAGTGGTGGTGATCCCTCTGGTGGAAGCGTGGGGGCTTTCACGCATGGTGAAGCGGAAGCTTCGGGAGGAAGGGTTGCTGGAGTAGCTGCGCCGGCGCCCCCCATTTCACGCCCCGCCGTGTAGCAAAAGCAGCGGAGGCGCTTCCCCATGGACGTGAGTCGCCGGACCGAAGGGAAACCCTCGGTGGCCGACCCATGGAGGCCCTGCTATACTCGGGGCCACCATGAGAATCGCCTCTCTTCTTCCCAGCGCCACCGAAATCGTGTGCGCCCTGGGGCTGGCGGATCGGCTCGTCCTCCGCTCCCACGAATGCGACTTCCCCCCGGAGGTCGCCCGGCTTCCCCACGCTACCCAGCCCAAGTACGAACCGGACGGGACCAGCTATCAAATCGATGAGCGGATCCGGGGTATCCTTCAGGAGGGTCTCTCCGTTTACCGGGTGGACGCTGATCGGCTGCGGGAGGCGGCACCAGATGTGATCGTGACCCAGCACCAGTGCGAGGTTTGCGCCGTGAGCGCCCGGGAGATCGAGGCGGCGGCCTGTGCCCTCCTGCACCCGGAGCCCCGCATTGTATCTCTGGCTCCTTCGGGACTCCAGGAACTCCTCCACGACATGGAACGGGTGGGGAGAGAGTTGGAGGTCCCGGAACGGGGTGTGGAGTTGAAGGCCCAGCTCCGGAACCGGATGGAGGAGGTGGCCGCCAGGGTGGCGGGTCCACCGACGCCCCGGGTGGTCACCATCGAGTGGCTGGAGCCGCTCATGGTGGCGGGGAACTGGATGCCCGAGCTAGTGAAGCTGGCGGGAGGGCAGAACCTCCTCGGCTCTCCGGGGGAACACTCTCCCTTCGTGACCTGGGAGACCATCCGGGCACTCCGTCCCGAGGTGATCGTGGTGCTCCCCTGCGGCTTCTCCATTTCCCGCATCCGGGAGGAGCTGGATCTCCTCCGCAGCCGCCCGGGTTGGTCCGACCTGCCTGCGGTGGCCCGGGGCCGAGTGGCGGTGGCCGATGGACATCACTTCTTCAACCGCCCTGGACCCAGGATCGTGGAGTCGCTGGAGATCCTGGCGGAGATCCTGCATCCCGACCGCGTCGCGGTTCGACACCAGGGGGAGGGGTGGGAGTGGATGGAAGCGTAATGGACCCGGTTCCAGGAAGGGTGGAACACATGGCCGCACGGGCTGACGCCATGCTCGTCCCACTGGAAGAAGACTTCCCCGTGACATGACGATGGATCCCCCTGTCATTTCCCGTCGGGAAGCTCTTCGTCTGGGCCTCCTGGCGGCGTCGGGTGGCCTCCTGTTGGGCTGTGCGCCCCGGCTTGCTCCGAGGGGCGTCCATCCGGCTCCCCTGGGCCTGCGGGTGGAAGGAGGGCGCCTCCACCTTCCCCGGGTCCACGTGTCGGAGGACCGGATCGTGCGGACCGTGGCGGGCCTTCGACCCTTCCGGCCCGGTGGTTTCGTGGTCAGTGCCGAGAGACAGGATGGGAAGCTGTTGGTCCATAACTACGGTCACGGCGGTGGGGGAATCTCGCTGGCGTGGGGGAGTTCGGAACTGGCTGTGGAAGAGGTGCGGGCCTCCGGCCTCGCCCCTGGGGAAGCTGCGGTGCTGGGGTGTGGGGTCATGGGGCTCACCACCGCCCGTTTGCTCCAGGATCGGGGATGGACCGTCACCATCTATGCCCGTGATCTTCCACCCTACACCACCTCCAACGTGGCGGGAGGGCAGTGGTCTCCCTTTTCCGTCCACTCCGCCGGCTCCACCACCCCTGCGTACGATGCCCAGTTCGCCCAGGCGGCCCGTCTCTCCCACGCCCGCTATCAGCGAATGGTGGGAGACGGCTATGGAGTTCGATGGGTGCCCAACTGCGTCCTCTCCCAGACCCCCCAGGGAGGAGATAGAGGGGCACTGGAGGGATTGTTTCCCGGGGAGACCGTCTTCGGTCCGGGGGAGCATCCCTTCGCCACGCCGTACCTTCGGGTGTTCCACTCCCTCTTCGTGGAACCCGGAGTCTTTCTTGCGGCGCTGCAGCGGGACTTCCATCTCCGGGGGGGCCGGGTGGAGGTGCGGGAGTTTCACCATCTGGACGAAGTGCATGGCCTGCCCCAGGGGGTGGTGGTGAATTGTACCGGACTCGGCAGCCGCACCCTCTTTGGCGATGAGGAACTGGTGCCGGTGAGAGGGCAGGTGGTGCATCTTCTCCCTCAACCCGAAGTGGACTACATCCTCCTGGGTCCCGGAGGACACATGTTTCCCCGGCGGGATGGGATCTTCCTGGGAGGCACCAATGAGCGCGACGTCTGGTCCCTGGAGCCCGATCCCGAAATGGTACAGGGGTTGGTGGAACGGCACCGCGAAATCTTTTCGGGGATGGCCTGGTAGATGCTGGGCTCGTTCGCACTCGCGAGATGCGGATCATTTCATTCATCACCGTCCCCGCCACCATCCAGCGCATCCTCCTCCACCCGACCTCCCGCATCCTCCTCCCCGCGAGCTTGACGCATCTCCTGCCCATACCATATTTCTACCATGCAATCTACCATAGACGCTGCGGGGCGGATCGTGATCCCCAAGGATATGCGGACCCGGCTGGGGCTGACCGGAGGTGAGACCATCCAGATTCGCGAACGGGACGGCATCATCGAAATTGAGCCTGCCGCTACGTCCATGACGCTGGTGGATCGTGGCGCGGGTCCGGTGGCGGTCCCAGAGCAGGAACTCCCGCCGCTTACCGACGAGCAGGTGCGGGCCATCCTGGAGCGGACGCGACGTTGATCGTAGTGGACACCAGCGTGGTTGTGGCGGGGTTCGCGTCCTGGCACGAGGGGCACGCCGGTGCGTACGCTGCGCTGGCCGAGGTGCCGCGGCTCCCCGCTCATGTGGCTCTGGAGTCCTATTCGGTGCTCACCCGGCTGCCTCCACCCCACCGGACAACTGCCGAAATCGTCGTTTCCTTCCTTGAGCGCCGCTTCCCAGATACGCTCTTGACGCTACCCGCTGCCGCGCATCGTCGCATGCTGAACGACGCTGCCAAGGCTGGGATCGCAGGGGGTGCTCTTTATGATGCGCTGGTGGCCGCTACGGCTCGTCACGCCGGGGGCACGCTGCTCACCCGCGACCGTCGCGCCACTCGCACTTATCAGGCAATGGGAATCGATTTCCGGCTCATGGATTGAGGCTACGCCCTTCCTTTCCACCGAGCGGTCACCCCACCAGTTGATATTGGGAGTGACGAGTATCAACACCCCGTGGGGTTGGAGGATGCGTCCCGTTTCTCGACCTAGTGTAGTGTCGCATAAGTCTTATAGCTATTCAGGTCGGGAGTGGTTATATTT
>JBBDRS010000021.1:0-140067 GCA_040905325.1 Gemmatimonadota bacterium | reverse complement strand
CATAGCCCATGTCACCCTCCCCCGATCGGAGTCACATCACCGGCCGGAAGCGCAGTGCTGACAAAGGCTTCCAGCGAGTTGAAACGTCGTGCATGAAATATAATCGGGGGGTCGGGCGGCTCTCGAGGTTGGCGCAGGACGGGCGAACGGGCCCTCCCAGGTCTTCCGACGTGGCAACTCCCGCGCGCGAGACGCAGAAGGGCCGCGGAAGGCTACATCGGCCGGATCCGGTGGCCGGGGGGCAGCCCCACCTCTCCAAACCCCGAAATCCGTCCATAGCTATTTGGGACAGGGTGGACCGGAGGACCGGTCGGCCGGATGGGCCGCCTCGGAATGAAGGACCCGGATGCCAACTCAGGGAGAAGAGGACTACCTGCGATCAGTCTACCGGGACTTCCAGGGAGCGAGGAAAACCCGCCCGGGAGAGAGGCTACGCCTCTACCGTCAAGACGAACGGGTAGTATCCCGACTCTAACTGGCGGGCCCATCAGCTCTTCCGCCGGGCGGTGCTGAGGGGCAGGTCTGCGTCCCGGGCGATGTCGGACTGGACCGCTTCTTCCTCGTGGGGGTGATCGAGACCGCCAAGAACGGTATCGGAACGCTCGATGGGATTCTTCGGCTGCAGAGCGACGTGGATGTGCAGATCTTCCGGAGCTGACGGCCCTGGGCTCTCCTGTCGTTCACGACGCGCCGTCCATATGATGCCTCTTCCCTGTCCAGACATCGCCAACGACGGAGGAGGGATTCGTGGACCGACGGAAATCGCTCAAGGTGATGGGCGCCCTGGTGGGTGGCACCTTCTTCCCATGGAGCCTGCACGCACGCAATGAATCGGGCGAGCCGCTGATCCTGCCCGACGCGGCACGCCACTTCCGGCCGCGACAGCCGGTCACGGCGATCACGCTCGGCGCCGGTGCGCGCGGCAACGTGTACGGGGACTACGCGACGGAGTATCCCGACCGGATCCGCATCGTGGGCGTGGCCGAGCCGGTGGCGGTACGCCAGGAGCGCTACGCGCAGAAGCACGCCATCCCGGACGAGCACCGCTTCGCGACGTGGGAGCACGTGTTCCAGAGGCCGAAGTTCGCCGACGCAATCATCGTCAGCACGCCCGACCACCTGCACTACGGGCCCTGCATCGAGGCCCTCGAGATGGGCTACGACGTCCTGCTCGAAAAGCCCATCGCGCCCACCGAAGCCGAATGCCGCGACATTCTCGCCAGAGCACGCGAGAGCGGGCGCATCGTGGCCGTGTGCCATGTGCTGCGCTACGCTCCCTACTTCGTGAAGCTGCGCGAGCTGATCCGGTCGGGGGCGATCGGCGAGGTGGTGAGTTTCCAGCACCTCGAGCCCATCCAGATGGTGCACATGGCTCATTCGTACGTGCGCGGCAACTGGCACAACAGCCTGGCCAGCTCGCCCATCATCCTGGCCAAGTCGTGCCACGACCTCGACATCCTTCGCTGGATGAGCGGCCGCGAGAGCCGGAGCATCCAGGCGTTCGGCGAGCTGAGCTGGTTCAGGGCCGAGAACGCGCCGCCGGGCAGTACACCGCGCTGCATGGACGGGTGCGCGGTTGAGGACACCTGTCCTTACTCGGCCTTGAGGATCTATCACCGCGACCGCCAGTGGCTGCACGTCCTCGATCTGCCCGATGACGAGGCCGAGCACGAAGGAGCGATCCTCGACTTCCTGCGGACGACGGACTATGGACGCTGCGTCTACCGCATGGACAACGACCAGTGCGACCACTACGTCACCAGCATTCAGTTCGAAGGGGGCGTGACGGCGAGCTTCAGCATGGAGGCGTTCACACCGTTCGGAGGCCGCCGCACCCGGGTCATGGGGAGCATGGGCTACATCGAGGGCGACATGCAGCAAATGAGTATCGCCGACTTCCGTACCCGCCAGCGCACCGTCATCCAGAGCAGCACGCTGGACATCGACGAGTACGGGCAGGACGGCCACGGCGGGGGCGATTGGCGCCTGATGGCCGACTTCGTCGAGGCCGTGGCGACCCATGACCCGTCCGTGCTCAGCTCGACCATCGACGTCTCGATCGAGAGCCATCTCATGGGGTTCGCGGCCGAGCGAAGCCGCCGGAACGGCACAGTCGAGGCGGTGCGCCTTTGATGCGTGCCCCTACGCCGCCGGCCCGAGACTCGGCGCGACGAGGATGCCTCGGGAGACCCGGTCGGCGACCCGTGTTCAACTACTCGCCACCCATGCTCCACGCCATTCGTCTTCGAGGCGCTGCCACAGTTCGGATTGGTCGGAATAGGCGGCGGCGTCGAGCGCGAGGAACGCATGCACTATGCGCTGCCGCCCTACTCGACCAGCCGCGCCGTCCGGATGACGTCGAGGCCGGGGAAGACCCGGTCGAGGTACTCGCGGCCCTTCGCCGCGATGGAGTCGTAGTGGGAGAGGGGCTCGTTCCCGTGCTCCTCGTTCAGGGCGTCGATGACTTCGATCCCCTCGACCACCTCGGCGACGGGCGGAAACCCGACCACCCCGTTGGCGTCGATGTCGTCCAGGTACGCGTTGTCCCCGCGCATGATCGAGAGCTGGTTCGACCGGGTGTTCGGCCCGCCACGGGCGAAGTGGATTCGGCCCTTGGTGTTGCTCGCGACCACCGGCTCGTCCGGGATGGGGTGCTCCCGCCACGCCCGGTTGACCTCGGCATCGTCCGTCAGACCGAACTGGGCGAAGCGGTCGGGCACGACGCGGTAGATCACCACGCCGTCGAAATAGCGGAGCCGGACGAGATGGTAGAGGCGGTCGACGCCATGGGGAGACCATTCCCGATGCGCCCGCACGAGGAAACGGCCCGCCGTCGTCTGGAACTCGACCAGGAAGGTGTCGGGGGCGCGCTGATCGATCAGGCTGTCGGGGAGGGGCCGGGCGGGCGCGTCCTGCGCGGAGCCGTTGATGGGTCCCAGGACGAGGGTCGCGACCGCGAGCGCCAGCGCGGCGATCACGCGAGAAGTGTGGGCGGCCATGCTGCGGATCGAACATCGGGGCACGCGGGCCTCCTAGGGCTGGTTCTTCGCGACCGCCGGGGTCTACGGCCAGAATCTACGCACGGGAACTTCGAATCGCCCTCTGCAATGGGGAGGCAAGATTATCGGGGGGATTCGGACGGGGCAAGCGACGCGGGGGACATGACGTTGCGCCCGCCATCACCGCGGCCTCAGCAACTCCTGGAATCCTTCCTGTCCGAGCAGCCCGTCGAAATCGCGCGCCACGTGAAGCTGGTGCCATCCCTCACCCTCCCGGCCTTCCCGAAGACTCTGGTGCAGCAGGTCGAGTGCACCCTCGTCGTCACCCAGGACAGCGGCGATGCGGGCCCTCCAGAAGGTCGGTTCTCCGAAGAGGTACGGACGATCGATGGCCGCCAGTGAGTCGGCGATCTGCCGCGCGGTGGTCGGGTCGCCTTGCCGAGCGGCGAGGAGGGCAGTGAGGGCGCGGACCCGGAACCCGCTGGGGTCGGAATCGACGATTTGGAGCACGAGCTCCGCCTCCCCCCATCGTCCGAGCTCGTCGCTGCGGATGGCCTCTTCGGCGGTGGCCAGCTCCTTCGAGTAGTCTCCGAGACGGTGGTAGGCCGCCGTGAGTACGATCCATGTCTGCTCCCGCTCTAGGCCCACGTTGTCCACCCCGGTCGCGAGCACCGTCTCGATTGCGACCTCCGGCCGGTTCGTGGCCAGTGCGGCGTTCGCCAGCGCAATCGCCCAGCCCGATCGAGGGGCAAACTCGACGAGCCGCCGCGCGGCCTGGTACGACGCCTCCGAATCCCCGTCGAGGAGCGCTGCAATGCGGTCATGCCAGGCCCGTTCCGCGCGGGCCATCTCCTCACGGTGCGAAGCAAGGGCGGCGATCGTGGAGTCCGCGCCGGCGTAGTCGTCCGCCATCAACCGGGACCATGCAAGCCAGAGAGGCGCCAGCAGGTAGTCCGGGTCGAGCTCCATGGCACGCTGGAACCGCGCCGCGGCGGCCGACAGATTGCGGGGAACCGCATGGTGCTCCACCCCGGCGGCCAGCTCCTGATACGCTGCGTACGACGGCGGACGCAGCGCGGTCTCGGCCCATGCCGTCAGTCGCGGATCGTAGAGCGTGCCCATGGTCCCGAGCACGCGTTGTCGGAGCGGCTCGAGCACGGCGGAAGGGTCAGCCGCGTCTACGGTGAGGGTCTCGAGCGCTCGAACGACGGTTCCGTCCCGTGGACTCACGATGCGGGCCTTGGACCCGGATGGACTCCCCGGTGCGGTAGAGGCGCCCTTCCACGACGCTTTCAGCTCCAGCTTCCGCCCCGCCCCCAGCGAGCACGTCCACCAACCCGGTCATGGCGAGACCCTCGGTGATCCAGTCGGCCGCCAGTTGACGGAATGGGTCGAAGGCCGGGTCACTCGTCTCGTTCTCGAACGCCGCCACCACTACACGTGGACGCGCCGACGCTTCGTCCGGGTCGCGCCCCGGCGAAAGCAATAGAGCCCCCACCACGACCGCCGCGACGCCGAAGGAGACGACGAGTCGAGCGCGGCGACCTCGCCATTCACCCCTCTCCTCCCGCCCCCGATCGCCGGGATGCGGGGCGCCGGCCGCGCCCGTGTCCGATGCAGGGGTGTCCGGTGCAGATGCCTCCGGCGTCCGGGGGCCCCGCGGTCGATCCTCTTCTTGTGGGGTGACGGCCTCCTCGGCGGGAGCGTGGCGTAGCGCCGCCACGAGCTCACGCACCGCGGGATCGACAGGTGCACCGAGCTCCTCTTCCATGAGCGCCGCATGGACCGCGGCCGCCTGGATCGCGCCGGCGCGGTTCCCCGCCCGATCCAGGGCATGCATGAGGCCGAGAGTGACCCGGGAGCTCAGGGGTGAGGCCGCGGTTCCGAAACCGCGCTCGCATGGACGGCCCGAACGAGCTGGTGATCGTGTCGGAAGTGGAGCTGGAGAATGGCGAGACGATGGAACTGGGCGTCTGGCGGAATCAGAGGATCATCGCGGTCGACGGGGGACCATGACCCCCCTCAATTCGAGACAACCCGACTCGGCGTCCCCACCCAAACCGACATCCTCCCGCCCGTGGCCGCGCTCCAGTACCGCGCCATCTCGGCTGCGATGTCGGCGCTCTGCCGGAGGAAGCCGGGATCGGGCGCGCGGTCCTCCTCGTGGAGGAGATAGACGCCCATCCGGAATTCCCGCTGCGCTTCATGGGCGGGCGGGACCCGGACGCCGGACCCTGCGATGATGTCCTCGACGCGGACCGGGACCTTGCGCGCCCGCACGCGGCCCTCTTCCTCCAGGGGCTCCTGATCGACGAGGACGAACGTCTCGGGAACGTCCTCCGGGGGAATCAGGCCCATGGTGTAGAGATCCAGGGCTGAGACTCCCTGCGGGGGCATGTACGTCTTCATCTCCCGGGTGACGGTGCCGTCGCCGTGATCGATCCAGACGTTTCCGCCCATCGGAGAGGTCTCCGTGTAGGCATCGTCCGAGTAGATCCCGCTGACGGGCGTCACCGACGGGTTGTGGAGCGCACCGCTCCAGTGGGCCCCACCCACCAGGGCGTTCGGGTCGTCGAGGTCGGGGTGTTGGACCTGGACGAACGCCGACCAGCGATGCAGCAGCTCGTGCGAGATCCACCCCACGGCGAAGGCGTAGTTGCGGTATTCGTAGTGGTCGTCGGACACGTGCTCCGAGAAGCGGTGACCGAGAAAGATCGGCGCGTGCATCACCTTGAGCTGCTCACTGCGGAAGGGCGTCGGGTCGCGCGGCTCGTCCCGGCCGATGCCGAGCGCGGGGTCGTTGACCTGGCCCGTGCTCGGGCCGTGGTCGAAGAGGTCGTCGACCCGAAAGTCCGTGAAGACGCTGACGAAGTCGTCCTCCGGCGCGTAGACCTCGTGGACCCGCGCCGCTACCCGCGCGTGCCCCTTGGCGATGGCCGGATAGTTGAAGACCTCGAAGAGGTTCCCCCTCCCGGACGCTTCTCCCGCCCCCAGGTCGTATCCACCGGGAGCCGGGAAGGCCGAGCGCACCCGCCGTCCGCTCGCATCCCCGATCGCGTCGGGGGTGACCCCCTCCTCCGCCTCGTCCGCCCCCTCGTCCTCGGGGGACGAGCGGCTCGCCTCGGCGCGCCAGGTGAGGTCCGCCGGGTCGTCCAACGCGATCTTCGAGACGAAGAGGTCCACTCGCCTCCCGCTCACCCGATGGCCGGCCGTGCGCGGCGGAGCTCCGGCACAGTCCGTTCTGGAGGAGCGGCCGTCGTCGTCGACCCGCAGACTCAAGCTGCAGTCAGCGTCGCCCATGCTGAGGGTGAAGTCGTACGAAGCGCTCCCCTCGCCCAGGCGATCGGGAACCCGGGCGGCGAGCTCGAGGCTGAAGCGGAACGCCGTGCCGGCCTCGGCGACCTCGGCCGAGAGGATGTCCACCTCCCCGTCTGCGTCTCCGTTCGGGTCCTCGGCCCGGTCCAGAGGCTGGAACTCGCCGAAGCCGCCCGGGAACACCCCCACGACCCCGTCTTGCTCGGGGGTCTGTCGATAGTGGAAGGTGATCTCGCCGTCCTCGGTCAGTACGGCCTGGAAGACGTTGGACCCGAGCGGATCGTAGCCCGCGTTCGGAATCCTCCTGCGCACGGTGTTCCAGGTTACCACCAGCTCGTCACCGGAGGACCGCACGTGGATCGCGTTCTCATGCGGCAGGGAGCCGTAGATCGACCACAGCGGGGCGATCAGCAGCTCCTCCCCGACGGCCGATCGAACGTCGATGGCCGCCGCCACGGCCCGCACGGTCCCGTCCGCCCAGCCCCCACGCTCCCCGTTCGTCTCCGCGTCGGGGCGCCCGAAGGAGAGGGTCCCGGTGGAGTTTACCCAGAGCGACGTCCACCGGCTGCCGGCGAACGGGAATTCGAAGGGAATCTCCACCTCCCAGCTCCGCGCCATCGGCTGGTCGCGGAGCGTCCCCGACAGGGGCTCGCTGGGGACATCGGCGGTGTCCCCGAGCGGCGTGCCGATCTCGTCGACGAACGAGGCCGGCAGGACGCTGAGTCGATACCCGCCCTCATCCGGCGAGAATCGGAGGCTCGCGTCCGCCAGATCGAAGTAGCTGGCTTCGCGGGTGAGGAGCGAGCCGACGGGGAGGGTCCCGACCTGCTCCACGCCGACCGAGGGGAGAGGATAGGACGCCGCGTCCTGGCCGGTCAGGGGCACCGCCCCGAACAGCGTTCCGAGGATGAAGGGCGCTGCCGGGAACGAGGGGGTGAAAATGCGCATCTCAATGTCCGGGAGAAGGTGAGTCGTTCGGGTCAAAGTACGGCCCGTCCTCATCCACAGCCAACAGGGGAAGCGCCGGAAGAGACGGTGAGAGCCGAGGGCATCGGCTCCTTGCGCCGCGCTGGCTCCCCGCGTTGCAGTCTCATAAGATGTCCCGGTGGAAGTCCCTGGCACACGCCTGTGCCCCCCCGCCCCCGTTCGACCCATGCCCAACCCCACTGGTAAGCGCCCCTTGAGACGATCCATCCGAACCGTCGTGCCCGTCCCGACCATCCCACTCACCCTCCTCGCGAGCGCCCTCCTGGCCGTCCTCGTCGGCACATCCGCGCCGGTGGCGGCGGCCCAGGAGGTCGTCGTCGGCACGCGTGTGGCTCCACCCTTCGTGATCGAACAGGGTGAAGGCGAGTATACGGGGCTCGCGATCCACCTCTGGGAGCACATCGCGGACGAGCTGGACCTCGACTACCGTTTCGAGGAGCGGGACATCCAGGGGCTGCTCGAGGGGGTGGAGGACGGATCGCTCTACGCGGGGGCCGCCGCGCTCACCATCACCTCCGCGCGGGAGGCGCGCGTCGACTTCACCCACCCGTTCGCGGTCGACGGTCTCGGCATCGCGGTTCCTCACTCCGGGGTCGGCCTGCTCGGGGCGATGTTCGGACTCTTCTCCCGCGATTTCCTCGCGGTCGTCGGCCTCCTGCTCGGCCTGCTCCTCGTCTGGGGCGTGCTCATCTGGCTATTCGAGCGGCGGCGCAATCCGGAGGAGTTCGGGGGATCGGCGCTCGAGGGAATCGGGAGCGGGTTCTGGTGGGCGGCGGTGACGATGACCACCGTCGGCTACGGCGACAAGGCACCGCGCACGCCGGCCGGGCGGACGGTGGGGTTCGTATGGATGTTCGGGGCCATCGTGGTGATCTCGTTCTTCACGGCGGCCATCGCGTCGAGCCTGACGGTGGACCGCCTCGACTCCCGGGTGTCCGGGCCGCAAGACCTCCCCTTCGTGCGAGTCGGGGCGCTCGAGGGTTCGGCCGGGTTCGCCTATCTCGAGGCCGATGGCATCCGCGCGGAGCCTTACCCCTCCATATCGGAAGGGCTGAACGCCGTAGCGGAGGGCGAACTCGACGCATTCGTCCACGACGCGCCCATCCTGCGCTACTTCGTGCAGGAGGAGTTCCGGAACCGAGCCCGTATCCTCCCGGTCACCTTCGCCCAGCAATACTACGGAATCGCCCTCCCACGGGACGCGGGTCAGCGGAACGCGATCAACCAGGTGCTCCTCGACTACCTGGCGAGCGACGAGTGGACCCGCCTCAACCGGCGATACCTGGGGGAGGAGGGGTGATGCGTCGGCCGCCTCCTTAGCGCGCCGGCTCGAGGGTGATCGACCCGCTGAAACTGTTGAGGCGGACCTGTGCAGACCCGTCGCCCACCACGAAGCGCAGCGTGTTCGACCGCGGGACCGTGCGCGGCTCGTCGTCGGTGAGCCGGTTCTGGATGGATCCGCTGAAGGTGCTGACCTCGTAGGCGGCGGGCGTTCCCGCGGGCAGACGCAGAATCACGGGGCCGCCGTGGCTCTGGACCTCCACGCTGGACCGGGAGGTGAGGGCGCCCGCAATCACGACCTCGCCGGCCACCGTGTTCACACGGATCGATTCCATCGCCTCGTCGGCCTGGAGATCGATCCGCCCACTCACGGACTGGACGTTCACCCGGCGCGGAGCTCCCCGGATCTGGACGTCGCTACTGACCAGGTGGAGTTGGAGGTCGTCGGTGGATCCCTCGAACTCGATCGGTCCGTTCACCGTCTGGAGCGCTGCCGTCGCGGGGGAGCCGTCCATGCGGATGGCGCCGTTCACCGTCGATACGTTGACCGTTCCCCCCTCGACGCCCTCGATCGACAGATCTCCGTTGACGGTCCCGATCGAGAGCATGGCGCCCCGCGGGACCCGCAGCTCAAGGCTACCGGCCGGCCCATTGCGCGACTCGCCACCCTCGTGCCTGATTTCAATCGACACCGAACGCTCGTCCCCACTCACCTCCAGCCGCTGGGTGAGCGGGTCGATGGTCCCCGTGAGGTGAACCTCGTCCTGGTCCCACGCCTCAACGCGCACCGCATGGTTGACCGCCTGAATCCTCAGGTGGCCGTCCCGGGCGAGTGGCCGCCGCTCGTCGATCTGCTCCTGCGCGACGAGGGGGACGGGCGCCAGGACGAAGGGGGACGCGATCAAGACGAGCGCGGAAAGGAAGATGGGGACACGGGCCGGTTTGCCCCTTCCCTCTCCCCGTCGGCGCCGACTGTGCCGGCCGATGTCACGCGCGCCTGTCCCATTTTGCTCGATTGCATTTGTCATGTTCGTTCCGATGCGGCCGAGGCCGCACCCTCCTCCCGATGTGGGTCGAATGAAGGCGTCACGGCCGCACCGCCACGGTGCGGAGCGTTTCCACCTTCGCGTCATACATTCGCCGGAGGCTCTCCAGCGCCTGGCGCCCTTGCGGGTCGGCCCGTACGGCCGCCCTGGATTCTTCGATCGCCCTCTCGATCACGCCCAGATTCTCCTCGAGGATCGCGCGCGTTTCGGGGGCCAGCTCGCGCGCGGCCACGAGCGCCTCGAGCTCCTCGATCGCCGGCCGATATGCCTCCTCCACCTGGAGAACCTCCGAGGCGAAGCGCGCCGTCGACTCCGCGCCGGACGCGTCGGGCCCACTCGCCTCGCGAGAATCCGTGAGGTAGATCGAGCCGGCCACGATCGCGATGAGCCCCGCGGCGGTGGCGAGTCCCCACGCGGGGCCGCGGCGGCCGAAGCGGGGGCGGGGCCGGCCGGTGCGGTGCTCGTACGGACCACGCCTCCGGGAGACCCGCTGGCTCTCGACCCCCGTCTTTCCGGGAAGCCGGGCTACGATTCCGGGCCAGAGGTCCCGGGTCGGCGCGGCGTCCCGGGAGAGTGACCGCGCTCGTTCGCGCAGCTCCTCGAGCTCGCGGAAGGTCTGTCCGCAGGGGACGCAGACCTCCAGGTGGCGGTTCAATTGGGCCGCGGTATGCGGCTCGAGGTCGCCGTCCAGGAGGTCGTGGAGGAGCTCCTCCTCCGGGTGGTCGCCACCGGGCCCCCGATCGTCGAACGTGTTCATGGCGTCAGCCTCTCTCTCAGTAGTCGTCGCGCACGGTGGAGCTGGGCCTTCACGGTCCCCACCGCAACCCCCTGGATCTCCGCCACCTCGCGGCACTTCATCCCCTCGACCTCGTGGAGCACGAAGGCGGTGCGGGCTCCGTCCGGGAGCCCCGCGAGGGCCCGCTCTAGCTCGAGCCGGTCCTCCGTGGAGTCGCCCGGGGTGCTCCGCGCGAGCGCTGCGGGGTCATCGAGAGGCATCGAGCGAGACTCCCTCCGCTTCCGGCTTCGCAGGTGGTCCAGGACCCGATTCACGGCGAGCCGGTGGAGCCATGTGGTGAAGGAGCTGTCGCCCCGGAAGGAGTCGATCGCCTCCCACGTCCGCACCCAGATGTCCTGGGTGACCTCCTCGGCTTCGCGGGGATCGCCGACCATACGGAGCGCAAGCGCATGGGTGCGCCCCGCGTGCATGCGGTAGAGGGCCTCGAACGCGCCAAGGTCACCCTGCCGGGCGCGCGCTACGAGGGTGCGGCCGAGCTCAGCCGCTTCCATCCGCTCGTCCGCTGGCTCCGGTCGTCGGGCGATGACTTCCATGCATTCCCGCTCCAGGTTGATCCCTGATCGGCCACCTCTTGCACATTATGACGAACGGATTCTCCGAAAGGTTTACACGGGGCTTCCCACGCACGACCTGAAACCCTCTTTCGATCGCGCGCGCAGGGATCTGAAGAGGGCGAAGACTGTCCCGGGGACAACCGACCAGGAGAACCCAACATGAGTCACGCGCGAGAGATTCCATACACTTGCTTCCGCTTTCGCCGGGGTGCGGGCGCGGCGCTAGTGACCGTCCTCGCCCTCACCACACTCCTCCCGGTGTCCGCTTCGGCCCAGCATGGCCGCACTGTGATCGGCAGCGAGGGCATCGACGCTCGGAACGACCCGGTCCAGGTAGCGGCAGGCGTGCGGGTGGAGGGAGCCGTGACAACCTACAACGGTGCGGTGCGGCCGGGCGATGCCCGGGTCGTCGTGGCTTCCCTTCTTCCGTTCGGGCTCTGCGCCGGGGCCGGTGGTGCGGATCGGGCCGGAGGTGCGCATCGGCGGCAGGTTGATCATCGACGAGCGGGCCCGCCTCGAGATCGATGAAGGTGCTGACGTCCCGGAGCCCGAGTTCCGTCCCGGCCGGGAGGCGGGGAGGTAGGGGTGGGGGGGGACTGCGGACGGGAAGAACCTCGACAGGACGGGTTCGCGGAATGGAGCGGTCGAGGTTGTGACCGGTTTGCGGGCGTAACCTCGACGGCGCTCGATGGCCAGTCCGCAGCGGTCGAGGTTGTGACCGATATCCGGGCGTAACCTCGACGGGTATCTCCGCCGAGGGTCCGCGGTCGAGGTTGTGACCGGTCCGCACACCCAGAAGCGGTGCCGGTTCGGGCGGGTTCGGCACCCGGCAGCGCTGAACTTCGGGAACTGCCTCACGTACGCCGCCTGCCGCCTGGCCGGCGAGCCCCTCCTCTTCGTGCCATTGACACCCGTGTCGGGCTCGCCCTACCGTTGGCCGAATTCGCCCCGAGAGGGTCCGAACTCCCGCATCCTCCAGAGATTTCCCGACAGATGCCTGAAAGCAGCTCCGTGCAGGAAGACCGGATCTTCGATCATGACCGGGAGCCGAGCGACTTCGAATTCGGCGACGAGGTGGTCGCCGTCTTCGACGACATGGTGAATCGCTCGGTCCCCTTCTACAGCGAGATCCAGCGGATGCTGGCCGAGCTCAGCCGCGACTGGGCGGCCGAGGGAACCCGGGTTTATGACCTGGGCGTCTCCACCGGCAACACCTTGCTCGCGATGGACCCGTTTCTCGATGGGAGCATCGGGTTTGTCGGGGTCGACGACTCGGAGGAGATGCTCGCCCAGTGCCGCGAGAAGCTGGACGAGGCGCAAGTGAGCCGCCCCGTCGATCTGACCATGGCGGACATCGGGCAGGGCATCTCGCTCCAGAATGCGTCCGTAGTCATCCTCTGTCTCACGCTCCAATTCATCCGCCCCATCCATCGCGAGCGGCTGATCCGCTCCATCTACGAGCAGGTCAACGAGGGTGGGTGCCTGCTCCTGGTCGAGAAGCTCCTCTGTGGGGAGCCCGTCCTGAACCGCCGATACATCAAGTACTACTACGACTTCAAACGGCGCAGGAAGTACAGCGAAATGGAGATCGCCCAGAAGCGCGAGGCGCTCGAGAACGTGCTCATTCCGTATACTCTCGAGGAGAACCAGACGCTGCTGCGCGACTGTGGCTTCCGCAGCGCCGAGACCTTCTTCCGCTGGTACAACTTCGCCGGCATCATCGCTCTCAAGTAGCCCTCGGACTCTCTCCCCTTGGTCGCACTCGGCAACTTTCTCTTCCGGCATCGGAACAAGCTCTTTCCGGTGTTCTATCTACTGCTCTTCGTTCCCTCCCCGGACGTGACGGAGCGGTTCCGGCTCATGCTCGGGCTGGGATTCGCGGTGTCGATTCTGGGCCAGGTCATCCGTATCGGCACCGTGGGCCTCAAGTACATCGTGCGTGGGGGGTGGGACCGGCGCGTGTACGCGGAGAAGCTCGTGACGGAGGGCATCTTCGCACACTGCCGCAATCCTCTCTACGTGGGCAACCTCCTGACGTTGGCGGGTCTCGGCATCATGTCCAATTCGCTGGTGTTCAACCTCGTCGCGACCCCGCTCTTCATCTTCATGTATCAGGCCATCGTGCGGGCCGAGGAGGCGTTCCTGCGAGAGGAGTTCGGCGAGGCGTACGAACGGTACACCGAGGACGTGAACCGCTGGGTTCCGAACCCACGCGGCCTGGGGGAGACCCTGTCCAGCATGGAGTTCAACTGGGTGCGGGTGCTTGTGAAGGAGTACACGACGGTGTACATCTGGTTGACCGGGGCCGTGGTGGTCACGATGGAGGTGTTCGCCACGCGAGCGGATGCGCGCGTGTTCCGAATGCACTGGGAGTGGGGGGCGATCGCGCTCGTCGCGCTTTTCGTCCTTTACGTCAGCGTGATGACGCTGAAGCGCCAGCGGGTCCTCCGCGCGTGAGGTTGGGGCCAGGGGAGGTGGCATGAAGGAATTGGAGGACCGCGTCGCCCGGCTGGAACGCCTGGTCGAGGAACTGAGCGAGGAGGTGCGGGCAGGAGAGGTCAGCACCCCCCCTGAGGCACGCGGCAAGGTCGCCGTGTCCGAGCTCGAGGGCACGGGCGGGCCGGGGGTCGCCCCGGGAGAGGCCTCGACCCCGACCGCTTCACGGGCCCCCCGCGACTGGATGCAGCTCGGCGAGGACTGGCTCGGCCGGATCGGTGTGCTCCTGCTCCTGCTCGGCCTCGCGTTCCTCTACCGCTACGCCGTCGACCAGGGGTGGATCACGCCGTGGCTCCGGGTGACGTTCGGCCTCCTTCTCGGTGCGGGAGGGCTCACGGTGGGGCTGCGGCAGAGCGGGCGGCGCCCCCTCTATGGCGCGGTCCTCCTCGGGGGTGCCGTGGCCGTGCTGTACCTCACCGGATGGGCGGCCGGCGCACTCTATGGGCTCGTCCCATGGTCCGCGGGGTTCGCGTTCATGGTTGCGGTCACGGCCCTCGCGCTCGTGTTGGCGGGGCGGCGCGCCCACCAGACCCTTGCGGTGATCGGGGCAGCGGGAGGGCTCGCGACCCCGTTCCTCCTCGAGTCCCCGCGGGACGACGTCATCGCGCTCGTGGCCTATGCCGTCCTCGTCCTCGGATGGGCAGGCGCCCTTCAGCTCCGGCGCGACTGGGGGGTCCTGCTCGCGGTGAACGTGGTCGGCGGGATGGCCGTGATGGGGGCGGCGGCAGGAATGGCCTCCTCCGGTGATTCCCTCGGGGCCCGCGTGGCCGCCCAGGCCGGCATCCTCTGCGCCTGGACGGTCGCCTGTGCACTCCCCTTTCTCCAGGCACGTCTCCACCAGGCACGACCCGAGCGCTGGCCGTCTCCTCCTGCGAGCCGCGCGCTGCTCTGGGGCCTCGCCGTTGCCGGCTCCTTCGTGGCCGCCGGCCTCAGCACCGTGGCATGGGACTTCGGTCGCTTCGGCATGGGTCTGGCCGTGCTCGTCACCGCAGGCGCCTTCTTCGCCGGGCGTCGCTTCCTGCCCGCACGTTCGTCCGTGGCTCTGGCCGCGCTCGACGCGGGGGCGCTGCTCCTCGTGCTCGGGACCGCCATCGCCGCCGGGAGCGAGTGGCTGCCGGTGCCGGTGGCCATCGAGGCCGCGGCGCTCCTCGGGCTCGCCGCGGCGGGGAGTGCCGGATCGCTGCGAACCCTCGCGCACATCGTCTTCGCACTCCTCTTGATCCAGTTCGTGGCGCAGCTCGGGCAGGCGCCCGATGGCATCGTCGCGCCGTATCCGGCCGGGGCGCTCGGTGCGATCGCGATCGCCGCCGCGGGCGGATGGAGTTACCTGACGGCCGGGGCGACCCGGCGCCTCTACTTCGCCTTCACCTATCTGGCCTTCCTCGCGTGGCTCGCGTGGGTCCTCACGCCCCTGGCGGGCGGGCACGGCCTTACCTCTGCGGCCTGGGGTCTGTGCGGGATGGTCCTCCTCTTCGTCGGCGCACGTCGGGCCGATAGCGGAGTCCGGCTCGCAGGGCTGGGCACACTGGGGGTGGTGGTGGCGAAGCTCCTCATGGTCGATCTCTCGGCGCTCGAGCCGGGAGTGCGGATCGTTCTCTTCCTCGGCTTCGGGGGCGTCTTCCTCCTGCTCGGCTATCTGTTCAAGGGGCGGGACGATGCGGACGCGCCGTCTCGTTGAGGCCCTATCCAAGTCCGACCGAACGGGGTGCACTCGCGCACGCTCCATCCCGGATGTATGCTTCTGGTAACTCGTTTTGGACCCCGCCCGCGCTGCGGGTGATGCATCACCGTCCCATATCGTTCGTCCCTCCCGTCGGAGTTCAAACCGTGCGCCACTTTCCACGCAGGCTCGCCGCAATCCTCGCCCTCTTCGCCTTCGGTGCCCTCGCGGGCTGCGGCGGATCCGACGACTCTCCGACCGATCCAAATGGCGACGACGGCTCCATCAGCATCACCCTCTCCAGCACTTCGATCACGATCGCTCCCGGAGAGAATGAGACGGTCACTGTCACGGTGAACCGCCAGGGAGGCTTCACCGGCTCCGTGGACCTCTCCGCGCAGACTCCCAGCGGCATCAGCGCCGATCCCGTCACGGTCGGGGCGGGCTCCACCAGCGGGACCCTGACGTTCGAGGCGGATGCAGGTCGCGAGCCGGGGACCGTCCAGGCCACCGTTCAGGCCACCGGGTCGGGGGTGGACGCGGCGAGTGCGACCTTGAGCATCCAGGTGGTCGCTGCCGACGATCCCGCCTTCACCCTCGCGCTCGGGAGCGCGACGCTGAGCCTGGAGCAGGGCGCGAGTAACGACGTCGTGGTCACGATCACGCGGACGGGCGGATTCGGTGGGGAGGTCGCGCTCAGCCTCTCGGGCCTCCCGAATGGCGTCACCCACACCTTCGATCCCTCCGAGACCGTGGGCACGACGTCGCAACTCACCCTGTCGGCCGGAGCGGGGGCAGCCGTCGGCACCTCGGCCCTGACCGTGACCGGCACGGCGGCCGGGCTCGACGACCGCACGGCCACCCTGGGTCTGACCGTCACCGAGGCGGACGGTGGGGGGACGGGGAACGTCGCGTGGTCCGTTTGCGAAGACATCGGCATCCCGGACTGGTTCGCGTACCGAGATGGCAGCGGGTCCTGGACCCGGGTGACGCCCGACGCCGGGAACGTATACCGATTTCAGATCGACCAGGCGCGTGGGTCGGTGGCGTGGGCGGAGGCGGACGCCGGCAGCTCAGAGGTGCAGGTCATGCACTTCAGTCGCGACGAGCTCATCTTCGTGGGAGCCAACCAGTGCGACAGTGGAACCGACGGCAAGACGGTCCACGGCACGGTGGCAAACCTGGCTGCGACGCAGACCGCCTCGGTGTCGCTCGGGGGCGGATATACGACGGTGTCCGGCGGTGCCGGCGGCGCGTTCACGCTGAACAACGTGCCGGACGGTCCCCAGGACCTGGTCGCAGGCCGGGCCTCGTTCGACATGGATGCGCTCGCCCTCGTGCCCGACCGCATGATCATCCGCCGCGGACTCGAGCCGGCCGACGGCGCCACGCTCGCCGCGCTGGACTTCGATGCCGAGGGGTTCGCCATGGCCTCGGCGGACCTCACCATCAACGGGCTGGGCTCCGGGGAGCAGAGCTCGCTCGTCGGCATGTTTACCACCCAGAGCGGCTCTCTGGCCACCTATTTCGCGGGGATCCAGGGCGACGCCTCCATGCCCTACTGGGGCGTCCCGAACGACCGGCTGGAGAGCAATGATCTGCACTGGCTGCAGATCGTGGGGGCGGACCTGAGCGGCAGCGGGTCCGGCGAGCCGCCGGCGACCCGTCAATTGGGCGTTGCGTTCCGGCAGGTGGAAGACCGCTCCGTGACCCTCGGCCCCCCGCTCGCCGACCCGACTGTGGCCTCCATAGCAACCTCACCCTACGCACGCTTCTCGGCGAGTTGGGTCCGCCAGACCGAGTACGAGCGCTTCGTCGGCTTCATCCTCACGCAGTCGGGTGGGAGCGACGATCGGAGCTTCGTCATCTTCGCGACCGATGGCTACCTGGGCGCGGGCGGCACCGTGCAGCTGGAGGTTCCGGACCTCACGGGCGTCGCTGGGTGGGACGATGCGTGGGGCTTGAGCCCGAGCGCGAGCGCCATGTGGACCGTGACGGGGTCGGGCTGGGCCGGCGACGGTGCCATCAACTTCCCGGAGGTCACGGAGGGCACGGTCTATCATTCGGCCACCCGGTCGGGGGAGATCCAGCCCTGAAGTGCGCTCCCGTCTGACGCGCGGCGGATGACGCCCGAGACCTCCGGTCAAGACCGACACGCCGATCCTCGCCGGCAGGTCACTCCGGACGCTTTTGCGGTCGCCCCGGAGCTACTCGGGCTCCCGCTCGCGGGTCACGTCCGCCGCGTAGCAGCCATCCTCGTCGACATCGCACTCGTCGGGTTCCTCTCCCTCATCGGCTGGCTGGTGCTTGGAATCGCCGCCAGCCTCATGGTGTTCAGGCTCGCCTTTCGAGGTGCCGGCAACCGCCCGACCGGTTCGGCCTCCCTCGCGATGCGGGGGGCCGTGGGCTTCGTCGGCTCTGTGATCCTGTTCGTGACGATCGCCGCAGCCTGGGGCGGATTCGACCGGATTGGAGAGAGAGGGGACGGCACGGGGAGCCCGGGTGTCGGCCTTGCGGAACTGGGGCAAGGCTTCGGGGCGGTTCAGCGTTTTCGTGGGGCCTCGGACGCACCTGAGGCGGAGGCGCAGGCCAGGGCCGTCGTCGAGTGGCTCGGGGCGCTCGGTGTCACGAACGACGAGGAGGTCCGGCAGTTCCTCAGGGAGATGGCCCCGGGAGACGCCTCGTGGCTCGGCGACATCGCCGGGTGGGAGCTCGCGTCGGGCCCGGTCACCGCGAGCACATCCGCCGCCGTCCCGGCCGACCTCGTAGACAGCTCCGCTCTTGCGGACACCTTGCCCACGCCAGACCGGGCGGCCGAGCTGGAAGACGCCCTGGAAACGATCGACCGTCTCCGCTCGGATGTCGCATTGGCCACCGCCGCGCGCGAGGAAACCGGACCCCGCGGATGGCTTCGTCAGGTGGCCGAGGATCTGGGACTCGGGCTCGGCTGGGGCGCCCTCTTCTTCACCGTGTTCACCACCGTGTGGAAGGGGCGCACGCCGGGCAAGCGTTTGTTCGGCCTGCGGGTGGTGCGCCTCGATGGGAGCGCCATCACCTGGTGGGGCTCGCTCGAACGCTACGGTGGCTACGCCGCGGGGTTCGCCACGGGACTCCTCGGGTTCCTGCAAGTCCTCTGGGACGCGAACCGACAGGCCACGCACGACAAGATCGCGGGCACAGTCGTCATCCGGGAGCCATAGCGCCCATCCCCCAGCTTGCCGCCGCTTACCCACCATGCCGCGCCGAAATCTCGACCGACTCAAGTTCTGGCTCGAACGCTTCCTCCTGAAGGGACCGCACTACCGTCTGGCGTTCATCGCTGCGATGCTCGGGCTTCTCTCCGTCGTGTGCGGGGCGCTGGTGCTCCGGCCCGGGCCCTTCAATTCCCTGGGGGAGGCGGTCTGGTGGGCCTTCCTGCGGCTTTCCGATCCCGGATACCTGGGGGACGACGAAGGCCTGTGGATGCGGACGGTCTCCACCCTCCTCACCGTGTCGGGTTACGTGCTCTTTCTCGGGTCCCTGGTCGCAATCATGACGCAGTGGCTGAACGCCACGATCACCCGGCTGGAGAGCGGACTCACCCCCGTGGCCCGAAACGGCCATGTGGTGATCCTGGGGTGGACCAATCGGACCGTTCCGATCGTGCAGGAGCTGCTCCTGTCGGAGACGCGGGTCAAACGATTTCTCCAGCGGCACGGGGCGCGGCAGCTCCACATCGTCGTGCTCTGCGACGAGGTGACGCCGGCCCTCCGCCAGGACCTGAAGGAGCAGCTGGACGAACTCTGGGACGAGCGCCACATCACCCTCCGCACCGGTTCTTCGCTCCGGACTGAACACCTGGAGCGGGTGGACTTCCTGAACGCCGCCGTGATCCTGGTGCCTGGCGGGAACCCCACCGGCGAGGGGACGACCGTGCTCGACACACGCACCATCAAGGTCCTTCTGTCCATCTCGGCGGCTGCGGCGGAGGCCGGGGACGATCCGCCCCCCTACCTGGTCGCCGAGGTGTTCGATGCTCGGAAAGTCGCCATCGCGCAACGATCCTACGCGGGGCCACTCGAGTTGGTCGCCTCCGACATGTCGATCGCGCGTATCATGGTCCAGAATCTCCGCCACCCCGGACTGTCGGGCGTATACAATGAACTGCTCTCGCAGGGGGATGGAAACGAAATCTATCTTCCCGAGGGAGCTCCCCTTGCGGGGGTGCCGGTCGAAGCGCTGGGAGGGGCGTTTCCTCGGGGAGTAGTGCTGGGAATTCTCCGATCCGACGGTTCGGCAATCCGCCCATACCTCAACCCCGGCCCCGGGCTCACGGTGGAGGAGGACGACCGCATCGTCCTGCTGGCGCGATCCTTTGCCGATACGCAGGGTCCGGCCCAGGGCTCGCCGCGATTGCGCGAGCGAGGGACGCCCGGGACGCTTCGACCTCGCCAGGGCGCCCGACGGGTGCTGATTCTCGGGTGGAGCCAGAAGGCGCCCGCGCTCCTGAACGAGTTGGCCACATACGAGGACGAATCGATTCAAGTGGACCTGTTTACGTCGGTGCCCATCGAACGGCGCCGGTCGTCTCTGGAGCGTCAGGGCGTGGATGCAGAGGCGGTGGGCCTACGGCACATCGAGGGTGACTTTGCGGTGCACGCCGAGCTGGCGAAGCTGCACCCCATGGAATACGACAACATCCTGCTCATGGGGAGCGACTCGCTGCGTACCGGGCAGGAAGCCGACGCGCGCACCATTCTCGGCGCCCTCCTCCTCCGCGAGATGGCCCGGACCCACGAGCATCCGCCGTCGATCCTCGCTGAGCTCCTGGACCCCCAGAACGTGTCCCTCCTGGATCGTGGGGCCATCGAGGTCATGGTGTCGCCCATCCTGGTCAGCCATGTCCTGGCTCAGGTCGCGCTCCGCAGGGAGTTGCGGGTCGTCTTCGAGGAGCTTCTCACGGCGGGAGGGGCCGAGGTCGTGTTCCGCCCGCCCTCACACTTCGGGCTCACGGGCCGAGGAGGGTTCGAGCAGATCCAGGATGCGGCCGCGGCACGAGGAGAAACGGCGCTCGGGGTGAGGGTCCCGCGTCGAGGACAGGACCGGAACGGGTGGGATCTTACGCTGAACCCGGACCGTGGCACGAGCTGGAACTTCGACGGTGCCAGCGAGGTGGTGGCGCTCGCGACCTACCCGGAGGAGTCGCCTCGGTAGGGGACGACCTTCACAAGGATCTGGAACTCGCCCGGCCGCCCTACGACCTGGCGTTCTCAGAAATCGTCCGGGCGAGACCGCGCCGCCGTGAGCCGCGGACTCTTCTCCCGATCGGCCAGGAGGGACTGAGAAAACGCCTGGTGTTCCGCGAGCAGGCGCACCTCCTCCTGAAGGTCGAGAAGCTCTGCTTGCAGACTCTCGATGCGGGACGCGGCGTCCGCCCCGTTTCGCTTCTCCTCGATCAGGCGCTCGAGATAGCTCCCCAGGCGGCGCGTGACCGGATAGGTCACCCAGAACCCGCCGATGAGGATGAGCATCACGAGCGCGAAGGACAGGACCACGATCAACTCTCCCATGAGCATCCCCTGGCAAAGGTCGCTTCCAGTGCACACCGATGTGGTGGCAAGACTCACTACGTGGTGGTCGCGGACGGGGTTTCAGGCCTCTGCCGGACATCGCGCCCCTACCGCTCCAGCGCGTACATCCGCACGTACGGCACCCCCATGCCGTCGCGCCAGACGCCGAGGATGAAGTCCCGGCCGACCTGCTGCACCTGGAGCCCCTCGGGCACGGCCACCGTCCCGAGGAAGCCGCCCTCCGGATCGAAGACGTCCCATCCCGGTGGGCCCTCGTCGGGGGCGAGGGGATACTGTGGGACCCAGAGGTGGTCCTCCGAGTCAACCTGGACGAGGGCCCCGAGGTAGGCGGGGGCCGTCTCCGGGAAGGTGAAGTCGGCCAGGGCGGACTCGAGCTGGCGAGCGGCCCCCGGATCCCCTCCGGCCTCCGCGAGCCAGCGCTCCCGGTACGCCTCCTTCAGCGGTTCCGTGATCGCGAGGTCTCGCCCGTGCAGCCTGATGACGCGCTCCAACGCCCCCTGCGCGTCGTACACCTGAAGCTCGTAGCGCTCTGCCGAGCCCGTGTAGATGCGGTCCCCCCTCACGAGTCGCACCGTCCCCCCCGCGAACGGAGCCGCCCGACGCCCGTCAGGGAACCTGACCGTGGGGCTCGCTCCGGCGCGGGGAAAGGGACCGAGGGTGTCGACAACCTCCATCTCGGGGGAGGACCGGAGGTAACGCCGCTGGTACTCCACTGGCTCCCCGCCCGCGGAGACGAGGCGCCCCGGCTGGACGAGAAACGTCCCGTCCCGGAACGGCCCCACCACCCGCCCTCCCTCCATGGCGCGGAGGCCGGGGGGAGCGGGCGGGTCATCCGACGGAATGACGAAGGACAGCGTCCGACCGAGCTCGCCCTCCTGATCCAGCACGCTGAGGCGGCTTGCCTGGAGGTCCCAGGCGGCGATGGAGTCCCCGCGGTAGCTCCACAACCCGAAGAGCATCCGGAACTCGCCGGGCCCGTCCCCGGCCCGGCCCATCCGGCGAACGAAGCCACCCTCCGGATCGTAGAACCGGATCATCCCCTCAGGATGGGACCGGTCCCCCACCACGATCCCGCCGTCCGGAAGGCGGAGGACCCCGACGATGCTGGCGAACTGGTACTCGTCCGGGCCGTCCTGCACCCCGATCTCCACGATGGGCGCCTCGGAGACCCGCCACGCCGAGGTCCCATCGACCCAACCGCCCTCGGCCCCGGCCAGGGCGGCGAGGTCGTTTTCAGCCAACGCCACCCCGGCGCTATCGCGGAGGAGGAAGCCCTCCCCCTCGCCGCTGCCCCCCGGCGCTTCACAGGCGGCAACTGCGAGACCGAACGCCATGGCCGCTGCCGCCGCCAGGGCGGGGATGCGGCGTATCACATTGTATGACATGAAGACCTCAACCCTTACCGTTCGACTCGACCCCGATCGCGAGCGTCTTTCTCGACACTAACGTGCTGGTGTCGGCCTACGCCACCCGCGGGATCTGTGCGGACATCCTCCGCAAGGTGCTGGCGGAGCACGGCCCCGTTCTCCTGCAGAAGCTTCAGGTCGCCCCTGAGCCTTGCGGAGTGCCCCGCAGGCCCCGAGGTTCGGGCCATGCCGACAATAACCGATGTGCGACCAGCCGCCACCTCGAGGCGAGCCTACCTGTTCGGGAACGGGCGAGCTGCCGGTGCCATCTCCCCGTGACCGCCCTCGTCCTCTTTGCAATCTCGCTCGCGGTGGTGGGCCTCGGGGTCTTCCTCTTCAACCGCCTGGTGGGCCTCCGCAACCAGATGCGCGGTGCGTGGGCGGACATCGATGTCCAGCTCACACGCCGCCACGATCTGGTGCCGCAGCTCGTCGCAGCGGTAACGGCGTACGCAGATCACGAACGGACGACCCTCGAGGCGGCCACCGAGCTGCGGGCGCGCGCGGTGAACACGGCGAGTCCGGCCCAGCTCGGTGAGGTGGAATCGGCGCTGGAGGCCGTGCTCTCACGTATTTTCGCCCTGAGGGAGGACTACCCCGACCTGAAGGCGGACAGCAGCTTCCTCCAGCTCCAGCGCGATCTGGTGGAGGTGGAGGAGCATCTCCAGTACGCCCGGCGGTTCTACAACGGAGCGGTCCGGGACTACAACACGGCCATCCAGAGAGTCCCGGACCTCATGGTGGCTCGGGCGTTCGGCTTCCGCGAGGCGGAGTTTTTCCAGGCCGAGGAAGAGGCACGCACGCCGCCCACGGGGCTCGGATCATGAGGGGGGGTGATCGGGCCCGGACGGGAACAGCGGTTTGGGGAGCCCTCTCGCTCCTCTTCTTCCTCTTCCTCCCGGGGGCCGCCCTCGCCCAGGAACGGATCCTCCGCTACGACATCGAAGTGGAGATCCTCCCGGACGCCTCCCTCGAAGTGGCCGAGCACATCACGGTCCGGGCGGAGGGTCGCGACATCCGGCGCGGGATCTACCGGGACTTCCCCACACGCTACCGAGACCGCTACGGGAACCAGGTGAAGGTGGACTTCGAGATGCTCGGAGTGGAGCGCGACGGGCTGACCGAAGACTGGTTCACCGAGGGGCGGAGCAATGGGATCCGCATCAACACGGGCGGGGACGATTTCCTCCCGGTCCCCGCGGAGTACACCTTCACCCTCCGGTATCGCACCACCCGACAGCTCGGCTTCTTCGAGGAGCACGACGAGCTCTACTGGAATGCCATCGGCACGGGGTGGGCATTTCCCATCGAAGAGGCCGTGGTGGAGGTCCGGCTCCCGGAAACCGTCCCGGTGGAGGAGCTGCACGCCGAGGGCTACACCGGGCCGCAGGGAGCCCAGGGACAGGCTTACACGGTCGAGTTCCCCGAGGCAGGTACCGCCCGCTACCGCCTCACCGAACCGCTCGCGCCGCGCCAGGGGCTCACGGTGGTCCTGACGTTCCCGAAGGGGGTGGTGGATGAGCCCGGCAGGGGCCGGCGGGTGGCGTGGTTCCTTCAAGACAACGCGGGTGTGCTGGTGGGGCTTCTGGGCCTCCTGGCTCTACTCACGTTCTGCGTGCGGCGCTGGAAGGCAGTGGGGCGCGACCCGCAGGCGGGAGTCATCATCCCCCGCTACCGTCCGCCGGAGGGTCACGGCCCCGCGGGCCTCCGGTACCTGACACGCATGGGATATGACACCCGCTGCTTCTCGGGCGATCTATTGGCGCTGGCGGTGGCGAGGAAGGTGCAGATCGGGAGCCGGAAGAAGCTTCTGGGAGACGAGTGGTGGCTCGAGCGAGAGAGGGCAGAGGCCTCCGCTGGTCCGGACCTCCACCCCGCCCAGGCAGGCCTCCTGGCGAAGCTGCTCCCGCCGGGCAAGCCCCGCCTCGAGTTGGAGAATACGAACGCCACGACGGTCTCTCGCGCCCAGGCCGCACACAAGGAGGCCCTCGACGGGGAGCTCCACCCCCGCTTCTTCCGACGGAACGCCGGCTCCAGCTGGGTGGCGGGAGGCATCGCGTTCGTGTCGATGCTTCTCGCCTTCGTCGTATCGGGGGGCTACGGGATCCCGGCGATCCTGGTCCTCTCCGGACTCATGCTGGTCGCGGTGGTGCTGTTTGCCCGGGGCGTCCGGGCGCGCACCCCGGAGGGTCGGCGGCTCCTGGACGAAATCGAGGGATTCAAGCTCTATCTCGGGGTGGCGGAGCGCGACGAGCTGGCTCGGATGCCCGGCCCGGAAGATCCGCCCATCCTGGATGCGGAGCGTTACGAGGCTCTCCTCCCCTACGCCGTGGCCCTCGAGGTCGAGGACGCCTGGACCGAGAAGTTCACCGCCGCGGTGGGCGCGGCGGCCGCGGCTCAGGCCTCTGCCCGGATGACCTGGTACTCCGGCCACGTCCCCATTACGAATCTGGGCGACTTCACCACTGCCATGAGCTCGACGCTCACCTCCCGCATCTCGTCCGCGTCGAGCCCCCCGGGGAGCAGCTCGGGGTCGGGCGGCGGCGGGTCCTCCGGTGGGGGCGGCGGTGGGGGCGGCGGCGGCGGGCGGTAAGCCCTGCACGGCGGTCTTTCTGTCAATCAAACAATCATATAATTTGATTATATGATTATCCAAGCCACCATTACCGAGCTCCTCCGCAATTTTTCGGATTACGTCAACCGGGTTGCCTACCGGGGAGAGCGGTTCGTCGTGACCCGAGGCGGGAAACCGGTTGCAGAGCTCTCCCCCGTGTCCTCCGGACGGCGCCTTGGGGACTTGCCAAGCCTTTTCGACTCCCTACCTCGCCTGGACGAGGAGGACGCCGCCGCCTTCGCCCGGGATCTCGAACGGTTCCGGCTGGAGCCCGGCGCCGACGGGCCGCTGGATCCATGGGAGTCCTGATCGACGCCAGCGTACTCATCGACCACGAGCGGAGGCGGCTCGATGTGTCCGCCCAGGTCACGGGACGAGAGGAGGACGCCTTCTTCCTTTCGGTAATCACGGTGAGCGAGCTGCTCCACGGTGTGCATCGGGCGGGCGACGCCTCGCGAAGGGCGCGGCGATCGGCGTTCGTCGAGACGGTGATCGACCGGTTCCCGCTCCTCCCCGTGAGCCTCCCCACCGCGCGGATGCACGCTGAGCTCTGGGCGCACCTGGCAGTAGCGGGGACCCCCATCGGGAGCCACGATCTCTGGCTCGGCGCCACCTGCCTCGCACACGACCTCACGCTGGCCACCTCGAACGTCCGCGAGTTCCAGCGGGTTCCCGGCCTGCGCGTCGAGGATTGGTCCCAGGAGGCTTGAGCGTCGCGCGGACGCCTTCTCCGTCAGTCCTGCAGGCTCGTGTCCATCGTGGACATCCCACCCGTCGTGACCGACCAGTAGTTCATCCACTCTTGCCGCATCCCCTCGAGCCGCTCCAGAAGCTCCGGACTTGGTTCCTCACCGGGCAGGACGAGCCCCACCATGGCCGTGCGGAACTCCGTCTGGGCGTCGGCCGCCGGCGGGAGACGCGGGCCGGCGTAGGCGATCACGTCGTCAATGGTTAGGTCCTGCCGCTCGCCAGTGTAGATGGGGAAGCCGTTCGCGTCTTCCTCACCCGTCTCTTCCAGGTCGTGGAGGATGAAGAAGTCGGGTACCTCCTCCGGTGGGAGGAGCCCCATGAGGTAGAGGTCGAGGTACGACCATCCCGACGCGGGTGAGTAGAAATCGTCGGCGAGCTGCGTATAGGTGCCGTCACCGTTGTCTTCCCAGTACCCCCCGCCCATGGTGGAGGCCTCCGGGTTCCCGCTGTAGGAGTACGGCACCTCCGCGTGCAGCCCCGTCGCCCAGTGCGTTCCACCCAGGTCCACCGTGTCCCCGTCCACAACGGCGTGGGCGAAGGCGGACCAGCGATGGCCCAGCTCGTGACCGATCTGGGACATGGCCTGATCGTACTTGCCCCAGCTCCCGTCGGGCGCCCCCTCCTGCGATTGGTTCGCCCCGATCCAGACCGGAAGGATGTAGGTGGCCTGAATGCGGCCGTCGCTGCAGAAATCCTCGGGCCGGCGACCTCGGGGGTGGCTGAGACCGAAGCCTGTCACCTGGTCACCGATGGCCCCGGTGCTCGGCGTTCCGCCCTCCTGCTGGTCCACGCGGAAGTCCGAGTACCAGACCATGAAGTCGAAGCGGTCGCCCAACGCCTCGATGACGGTGCAGGCCATGTCCTGAGTGCTCGGAAGGCCGTAGTGGTGGAACGTCTCGTAGAGGACGGGGGCGGAGGGATCCTCCGGGGTCAGCTCGGAGAGGTTCACCGGATCCGGCACGGGCGCGCCCTCGGGAACGCCCTCGGTCGGCACTGTGAAGACGCCAACGATCCCGTCCTCCGCTTCGATCTCGTCATACGACATGTCGATGCGGCCGTCCTCGTGGAGCACCACCTGGAACCGGTTCGTGGTCGGCGCGAACTGGAAGTCCTGGAGCGAGCGCATGCCACCCGTCGGCTCGCTCAGCTCCCAGGTCACCACCACCCGGTCGGCCAGCGCCTTCAGGTGCCGCGGGCCCTGGCTCCGCTGCTTCAGGAAGACGCTGACTCCGGGCACGGAGTGGACGAGATCGGCCGCCCCCGTGCGCATTTCTTCGAACCGACCGACGGAGAAGCGTCCGCCCCCCTCCCCCTCGACGAAGGCCAGCGTCCCTGGCCCGACGGTCGCGGAGCTCCACGTTTGCCCCGAGAACGGGAATTCGAACCCCTCGAAGGAAACCTCCCCGTCCTCCACCTCCATTCCGTACTCCGCGTCCCACTCCAGGGGGAGGTTCTCGATCTGGTAGCCTCCCTCGACCGGCGTGAACCGCAGGGTCTTCCCCTCCAGATCGAAGAGGTTCGCCTCGGCGATCACTCCCTCGTCGAGCTCCAGAATGGCGAGCTCGCCCACGGGGGTGACCGTGCCGATCACCTCCCCCCGGTCGGACGAGTCGACGGCCTCCGACGCTTCGGGGTCGCCCCCGTCGGTGTCCGGGGGCTCGCAGCCGGCGAGCAGGAAGAGGACGGCGAGGACGGCAAGCTTCTTCATAGGCGAATCTCCAACAGGACGACGAGAGCCTGGGGCGGAGCGCGCGGCCCCAGGGCTACGAGGTCCGTCAGGGTAGGGGGCCGAGAGCCCGGAGACAAGGTCCGGGAGACCACGTGCCTCAATGCAGGTGCCCTTCCCCACCCCGGTGGTGCTCGGCCCCGCAGGGGGGCACCTGGAGAAGGCGTTCTGACGGAGCGGTCGCGACGGGATCGTCGGACGTGAATTCAAAGCTATGTTGGGAGTTGTCGGTCGGTAAACGATTCTTTTTGACCGTCCGCGTCCAGCGTACCTCGCGTCATCTTTCGATATTTCGACGGCCAGTGTACGATGAAGTGACTTGAGCCTCTCGCGCCTCCGCAACGGGAGACCGATGAACCACCGGCCCACCCGACCCACGACCCCGGATCCCACGAGGATCCAGGCCGCCCTGGCCGCCCTGGGCGAAGGGATCACCCTCGCCGACCGTTCGGGGCGGATCACCTACTCGAACCCCGCTGCGGACGAGATCCTGGGCACCGGCCCATCCGGCGCCCCCCCCGAGGAGTGGGCCGAGCACTACGGAGTGTTCATCCCGGGTACGAACGACCCCTTCCCTGCGGAGCGTTACCCTCTGGTCCGCGCCCTCCGGCGAGAGGCGACCAACGACGTGGAGATGTCGATCCGCAACCGGGCGCACCCGGAGGGGATCCTCATCTCCGTGTCCGGACGGCCCGTCACGAACGGCGACGGGGAGGTCACGGGGGCCGCCGTGGTGTTCCGGGACGTAACCGCGCTACGGAACGCGGAAGCCGAGCTCCGGCGCACTGTGGTCAGTCTGCGGGAGCTCCAGGCCCAGAAGGACGAGCTGATCGGGTTCCTCGTCCACGACATGCAGGGCCCCCTCACCGCCATCCTGGCCTCGGCCAACCTCATGGAGACCGACGCGGGGCGTTCCGCCCACGACCTGGAAGGACTGGCCGGGATCGCGGATGGGGCCCGGTCCCTCCACCGGATGGTCCTGGACCTTCTCGACATCCAGATGGGCGAGGACGGGCGGCTCGAGCCCGTCCTGGAGCGGGTGCGCGTCCTTCCCGTCCTCCAGCGGGCGGCGGCCGGAGCCAGGGCCCGCGGGCGGGTGGTTGCCGTCGACGTGGAAGACGCCCTCGAGGCGGACGCGGACCCGGAGCTCCTCCGTCGGGTGGTGGCGAACCTCGTGGCCAACTGCGTGAAGTACTGCAAGGAAGGCACGCCCATTTCCGTCGCCGCCGTGCGCACCGGGTCGGGAGGCCTTCGCCTCTCCGTTCGGGACGAGGGCCCGGGCGTCCCGACCGAGCTCCGCGATGCGGTCTTCGAGAAGTACGCGAGGCTCGAGCGGGACACCGGACGCCGCCACAGGGAAAGCCGGGGGCTCGGACTCCGCTTCTGCAAGGTCGCGGTGGAGGCTCACGGTGGGCGGATCTGGGTGGAGGACAACGAGCCCACGGGCGCGGCGTTCGTCCTGGAGCTGCCGGGTAGGCCGAATCAGCACACCTAGCATTGTTCCGCCTTTTGTCCTTGCATAACATGCACTTACAGAATATGTATCCACCCCTTGCCCGGGCCATATAAACAAGAAAGATTTCTCTATCCACAGAATACTTTGGCTATTTCTGGCACGAGCGGTCCCTCATGCGCACTCCCAACACCCCCGAGAGCTACCTGCGGCACCCCACGAGCACCCTCCTCGCAACCCCCGGCTCGCTCCGGGTAATGAGGGAGCTCATCGACTCGGACACCCCCCTGGCGACCCGGGCCCTCGCCGACCGTACCGGGCTCAGCACGCAGGCCGTGCGCAACACCCTCGCGGCCCTTCAGGAGGGGGGGGTCGTGGAAGGGCTGGGCGAGGGACGGAGCCGGCTCTACCGGGCGGATGTGAACCACCCACTGTACCTCCCCCTGGGAGGTCTCTTCCAGGCCGAGGAGGAGCGCTTCCGCACCATCGTGGACGGACTGGCGGGCGCCCTCGGGCACCTCACCCCTGCCCCGCTCGCCGCGTGGATCTACGGAACGGTGGCCCGGGGAGAGGACGGCCCGGCCTCCGACGTGGAGCTCGCCCTGGTGGCCGCGGACGAGGAGGTGGAGACCCCCGTCCTCCGGCTGCGCGAGATGCTCGGTCCCATCCAGGACGTCCACCGGATCTGGGTCTCGGTCGTGGGGCTCGCCCCCTCCGACGTGCGGCGTCTCTCAGGAAAAGACCGCTGGTGGAAGAGCGCGACGGAGCCTCACCTCGCGGTGTTCGGGAAGGGCCCGCACGAGCTCGCCGAAGAGTTGGAGCGGCCGCCGCGGCCACCGGGGCTCTTTCGAGCCTGAGAGAGGACGGGGCCGAGCTGGGTCCGCGCTCGGTGACTCCTGGAACGCAGGCTCCCCGGCGGGGTCCTGAATCTCCCCCCCCCTGCCCCGCAGAGGGGCTCTCTCGCCCCATCCAGGATGCAACACCCATGCTGCACCTTCAGATCATCATCGCCAGCACCCGTCAGGGGAGAAAAGGCCATCTGGTGGGCGCGTGGTTCGAGTCCATCGCTCGCGAACACGACGCCTTCGACATTGAAATGATCGACCTCCGCGACGTCGCGCTGCCGATGTTCGACGAGCCCGAGCACCCGAGGAAGCAGGAGTATGTACACGAGCATACCCGGGCCTGGAGCGAAACGGTGAAGCGCGCCGACGCCTACGTCTTCGTCACCCCGGAGTACGACAACCTCCCCCCGGCTTCGCTCATCAACGCCGTGCAGCACCTGGTGCGCGAGTGGGCCTACAAGCCGGTGGGCTTCGTGAGCTATGGGGGCGTCTCGGGCGGCACCCGCTCCGTACAGGTGCTGAAGCAACTGGTCCCCGTCGTCCGCATGATGCCGATCCCCGAGGCGGTGAACATCCCGTTTTTCGCGAAGAGCATCGACGAGGACGAGGAGGGGTTCTCGCCCGCCGACGTCCAGGTGAAGGCCGCCGGCACCATGCTGGATGAGCTCGCGAAATGGGCGAAGGCCCTCGGGCCGCTGCGCGAGGAATAGCGGGCCGGGGTCATCGGTCGGTGTCGTGGACGTGGTGGTCCGGACCGGGGACGAGCTCCACCCCCACCGGTTCGCATGGGGGCTCGGCGCGGGACCCGTGGCCACCGAGCTCTCCGGCGACATCTCGACGGTCGACGGTCCCTGCCTTCACCGGGCGCGGGACGCGGTGGAGGAAGCCGGTCGAACCGGCCGATGGCTCCAGGCGGAAGGCCTTCCGGCCCCCAAGGGCTCGTTCCTGGAGCCCCTCATGGCATTGATGGGCGCGCTCCGGTCCGACTGGACGGAGAAGGAGTTGGCCTACGTCCGCGCCGCGCGGACCCGCTCGCAGCGCGAGGTAGCCGACGACTTCGGGGTCAACGAGTCGACCGTGAGCCGGGGGCTCGCACGCGCACATTTCCGTACGGTGGTGGAAGGCGAGGAGGCCGCCCGCAGGCTCCTCGGCTCCCTCGGGGAGTGGGAGGCCGGCACGCGATGATGCCGGGAAGCGGTTTCGAGGCGCTGAAGGAGAGGCGCTTCGCCGAGTACTACCTGATCGGGACGCTCACGAGCTTTCTCGTGGCGATCGTGGCGGGACTGGTCCTGGCGGCGGCGCTGGGCTGACCTGGTTCCCTGCCTCGATGAGCCGACCGGCCTCGACCGCGCCACGGTACCCGGAACGCTGCCTCCCTGGCGCCAACCATCTTCAGGGTCTACGGTATCCTTCCGCTTGGGCCCCGCCCGCTCGCACCCGTTTCGCACCGAGGACCGCACCGAGGAGATCCACATGCACCGCCATCTCGTCCCCCTGCTTCTGCTCTTCCTGCTGGCCGGCGTTCCCGCTTTCCTCTCCGGCCAGACCGCCGATCAGCACGTGGTCGGCCCCAAACTCCCCCCGGTCGAGACGCGAGACTTCGATGGTCTCGCGGAGGGGCCGTACGATCGCCTCGTGATCCGGAATGTCATGGTGATCCCGGGAAACGGGGGTCCGCCAACAGGTCCGCACGATATCCTCATCGAGGGCAATGTGATCTCCGAGGTCCGGCCCTTCGATCCCATCGCGCTGGAGCGTGCCCGCCTCGAAGGCCAGGAGCTGGAGCGACTCACAGGAGATCGGGTGATCGAAGGGGATGGGATGTACGTGATGCCGGGGATGATCGACCTCCACTACCATCCCCGCGACGAGCCGCTTCCTCTCGAATACACGCACTACCTGAAGCTGGCTCATGGAGTCACGTCGGGAATCCCCGGAGCCGGCATCCGGACGGACGAGGTCCAGCGCCACCATGACCTGGCGGAACGCTACGAGTTCCTCGCTCCGAGGATGTTTCCCATCTGGGTGTGGGGGAGGGGAACGGGGGCCTCCCGGGCCGAGATCGAAGACCCCGCCCAGGCGGAGGAGATCGCACGCGAGATGCGGGCCCAGGGAGCGCACGTGGTGGACGTGGGGCGAGGAGGCTACTACTGGAGCCCCGAGCTCCTGGAGGCGGTCTGTGCGGCGGTCGCGGCGGAAGGGGGGATTACCACCTTCCACATTCCCCCCTCCATCACGAATTATATCAATGCGGTGGATGCCGCCCGCGCGGGGGTCACGATGATCGAGCACCTCTACGGGTACCCCGAGGCGGCGATGAACCGGAGCACCCACAACTTCCCCCGGGACTACCACTACGACAACGAGAACCACCGCTTCCGGGAGGCCGCGCGCGCATGGTGGGAAGTGGGAGAGAACCCCGAGACCCGCGAGCGCCTCCTCGGCCAGGTGGCAGACTCCTTGGTGCACTACGGGGTCACGATGCTTCCGACCCGGGTGACCTACGAAGTGAATCGCGACTTCCTCCGGGGCACCAGCCTCCCCTGGCACGAGAAGTACACCCACCAGGCCCTCATCGACTGGAACGTCCCGGACCCGGCGAGTCACGCGGCCCACCACTGGGACTGGACCTCCGACGACGAGTACTACTGGAATTACGCCTTCAACCTCTGGTCGGAGCTCATCTTCGAGTTCAACAAGCGGGGCGGACACCTGGGGTACGGCGCGGACGACAACTTCCAGTGGGCCACCGCCGGGTTCTCGAACATCCGCGAGCTCCAGCTCGTGCGCGAGTCGGGACTGCACAACCTGGAGGTGCTCCAGTCGGCTACCCACAACAGTGCGCAGACGCTGGGCCAGCCCCTCCTCGGACTCGTGCGCCCCGGATACCTCGCCGACCTCGTCCTCGTGGATGGCAACCCGGCAGAGAACTTCCGCTACATGTATTCCTTCGGCGCCATTCGGATGGCGGACGACGGCTCCATGGAGCGCACGCGGGGGATCGTGCACACCATCAAGGACGGGGTCGTAATCGAGAACGCGCTCCTCATGGAGGAGGTCGCGCGGATGGTCGCCGAATCGAAGCGGGGAGTGCCGCCGAACCTTCTGGAGGAACCCTTCCTGACCTCGCAACCCGGGAACGATGGAGGCGACCGCTGAGGGCGCGCCGGGGGGCTTCGTGAGCTCCGACCCGAACGGTTCCCTTCCGGCTGCCTACGTTGTCGGCGGCGGGTTCGCCGGCATCGAGGCCGCCCGACAACTCGCCGAGGCTCCGGTGCGGGTGACGGTTCTGGAACGGCCCCGTCCCCCCGACTTCGTCGCCGACCCCGAGGAGGAGAAGGAGGAGGGGTGAGCGAACCCCTCGGGCTCTCCGTTCTGGACGTAGCGCCCGTGGGATCGGGCACCACACCGTCGGCAGCGCTCGCTGACATCGGGCGGTTGGCCCGCCTGGCGGAGAAGAGCGGATACACCCGGTTCTGGCTCGCCGAGCACCACGGGATGCCCAGCATTGCCAGCTCCTCCCCCGAGATCCTCATCCACCACGTGGCGTCGCTGACCCAGCGACTTCGGGTGGGCGCCGGGGGCATCATGCTCCCCAACCATGCGCCCCTCCGGATTGCCGAAGCGTTCCACACCCTGGAGGCCTTCCACCCGGGACGAATCGATCTGGGGCTGGGCCGGGCCCCGGGAACGAACCCGGCGACCTCACGGGCGCTGCGCCCCTTCGACGCCCAGCACTTTCCGCACCAGGTGGCCGAGCTCCAGTCCCTCTCCCGGGGCGACTACCCGGAAGGGCACCCCTTCCACGGGGTGAAGGTGGTCCCCGACGACGTGGAGCTTCCTCCCCTGTGGATCCTCGGGTCCAGCGGTGCCAGCGCCCGCCTGGCCGGCTCGCTGGGGCTGGGGTACGGGTTCGCCGGCCACTTCAGCACCACGCCCCCGGAACCCGCACTCGCTGCCTACCGGGAGGCGTTCCAGCCCTCCGAGCGCTTCCCCGAGCCCCACGCGATCCTCGCCCTCTCGGTGATCTGCGCACCCACGGAGGAGGAGGCCGAGTATCTCTCGCGCAGCATGGACCTGGCCTGGGTGCAGCTCCGGACGGGCCGATTCGGGCCACTTCCCACCCCGGAAGAGGCGCTTGCCCACGCCTATTCGCCTCAGGACGAGGCCACCGTCGCACAGTATCGCCGACTCCAGGTGCAGGGGACCCCGGAGTCGGTGGCGGATCGCCTGCGGGAGCGGGCTCGATCCGCCGGGGCCCGGGAAGTCATGGTCTCCACCATGGTGCACAACCCGGCCGCTCGGCTGCGGTCCCATGCGCTGCTGGCGGAGGCCGTGTTGGAAGGGGCGGGAGAGCAGCCTCGGTGATCAGGCGGAGGCCCGGTTTGGCCATGACCTCAATGCCTGACAGTGATGCCGAGAATCCAACTGCTATGCGATGGAGTGACGATGAACAACCTCGGCTATGTGATCAAAGACGTTCGTTCTGGTGGATATGATGAAGGCCATCACAACGCCCCTGTCTGCTCAGCGGCTGATAAGGCCCGTGTGTATGAGAACAAGGGTTCAGCCGACCACCGTGCAGAGGATCTGACTGGGATTCACCCCGAACGAGACTTTGTGGTGATTCCTGTGGAGTACGGGATACTTCGCGAGCTATCGATCAGTGAACATGATGAGGCCATGAGGGAAATCACCACGAGGTGGATCATGGATTCGCCCGAGATCCTTCGTGACCATCTCGACGGAAAGGGGTGACGGTCGATTGCCCCTCGCTGAGGGACAAGGCACCTCGCGCACTTCCCGTCCCGACACGTCCCCCAGTAGAATATGAGGAGCAGTTTTGGAGTGTTTTCGACGGGTTGAGACACGGAGGTAGAGTGAGAAGTTTGCGGTTCTGGACCCGGGGGTTACTCTGACGAGGGCCTACAACGGGAGAGAAGGAAGCGGCGAAGTTTCACGTCGCGAAAGCGGCTGGAGATCGTTCAGGAAGGCCTGCACAAGCGGCGTCGGTGGCGGAGGTGTGCCGTCGGCAAGGGATAGGCGATTCAACCACCCTCCCGGGAACAGAGCCAAGGTAGGGCGGGGTTTTGGCCGTGCAAGCAACGGTTGATCGGGTGAGGGCGCGGGGCCTGCAGAGGCGGCAGGTGACGTCGAGCCACCGGAGCGAGAGGGCGGTGTGGCGGCATGGGAATCCGAGCCCGAAGGATGGGGCGATGGGCGGTGATCGCCTGGGCTAGGAGATCTGGCGCGCCGGATGGCTGGTGGTGGACACCGGCATCCACGCGCTGGGGTGGCCGAGACAGGAGGCCATCGACTACCATGTGGTCAACACGGCGCTCTCCCTCCACCACGTGACCACGGAGATCGACCGATACATCCGCAATCCCGGGCAGGCCCTGGCCTACAAGCTCGGCCAGTTGGAGATCTCGCAGCAGCGCCGGCGAGCGGAGGACCGCCCGGTGACCGGGGCGACCGAGGCGTCGGCCCGGCCGGGGGTCGGCCGTAGCCAATGAACCTCAGCGAGGAAGGTGAGCATGTCGTGGGACGCAAAGCAGATCCGAGGGCTCTCACGCCGCCAGTTCGTGGCTGCAGGCACGGCAGCAGGGGCCGGGGGGCTTCTCTCGGGAGTGGCAGTGGGCTGCGCCCCTGAGGCGGCCGGCCGGCCGGAGGCGGTGCGCCACAAGGACATGTCCGAGCTCATCGGAAACACCCCTCTCGTTCGGCTGGAACGGCTGTGCCCCGACGACCGGGTCTTCGCCAAGTGCGAGTTCATGAACCCGTTCAGCGTCAAGGACCGACCGGTGCTGCAGATCATCCGGGACGCGGAGGATGCGGGGTTGCTCGAGCCCGGCAGCACCCTCATCGAGACCACCAGCGGCAACACCGGCATGGCCGTGGCCTACATCGGCGCCCTCCGAGGGTACAAGACCGTGCTGGTGATGTCGGAGATCCAGAGCCTGGAACGTCGCCAGGTCCTTCAGGCGCTCGGAGCGGAGCTGGTGCTCACCCCGGCGTCGGAAGGCACGGCCGGGGCCCGACGGGAAATGCAGGCCATCCTGGAGGAGCATCCCGACTACTTCTACGTCGGGCAGCATGTGAACCCCTCCAACCCCCGCGCCCACTATCTCACGACGGGCCCGGAGATCTGGCGGGACACGGAGGGGGAGGTGGATGTCCTCATCGCAGGCCTCGGGACCGGGGGCACGATCTGTGGCTCCGGCCTCTACCTGAAGGAACAGCGTTCCGACGTGCACCTCATGGCGGTGGAGCCGGAGGAGAGCCCCTACATCTCCCAGGGGATCTTCAACCCTCACCGGATGATGGGCACCGCGCCGGGGTTCGTCCCGGAGACGCTGGACCGCGAGATCATCGACGAGATCTTCCTCGTCTCCGAGGAGCAGGCGTTCGAGACCTGCCGCGAGCTCGCGCGGAGGGAGGGGATGCTGGTCGGGATCACCTCGGGCGCCACCGCCTTCGCCGCCATGCAGGCGGCACGACGCCCGGAGAACGCGGGGAAGACCATCGTGTGCGTCTTCGCCGACACCGGGCAACGCTACTTCAGTGTGGAGGGGCTCTTCGGGTGATTGGGGGCTACCGGGGGCTGATTGGAGCAGGGATCGCAACGGGACTCCCCACCAGCTCCCGAGCGTGAGACCGGCCCGCCCATGATTTCCGTGTGGCGCGAGCTGCGGCAGCGGAATGTTTTTCGCGTGGCCGTCACGTATGTGATCATCGCGGCGGCCGTCGGTGGGGCCGCGGATGTCTTCCTTCCGAATTTGGGTGCGCCCGCGTGGGCGCTCTCCAGCGTTCTTGTCCTCCTCATCCTGGGCCTGCCTCTTGCAGCCGTGCTCGCGTGGGCATACGAGCTCACGCCGGAGGGGGTGAAGCGCACCGCCGTCGCCGATCCGTTGGCTGGGATTGACGCCCTACCCGGGGCGAGCGTCCCCGCGTCTGTGCATTCCGCTGAAGCCGAGCCGGACGCATCCGGGGAAGCGTGGACCCCCGATTCCAGGGCGATCGCCGTACTCCCGTTCACCAACATGAGTGAGGACCCCGCCAACGAGTACTTCAGCGACGGCGTGACGGAGGACATCCTCACGCACCTGTCCCAGATCGCCGACCTTCACGTCATCTCCCGGACGTCCGTCATGTTGTACAAAAAGTCGACGGCCTCAGTGGGTCAGATCGCCCGGGAGCTTCGGGTCGGAACCGTCCTGGAGGGGTCGGTGCGCAAGGCTGGGGAGCGGGTGCGCGTGACGGCGCAGCTCATCGAGGCCCACACAGACCGACACCTGTGGGCGGAGACGTACGACCGGAACCTGGATGATATCTTCGCGGTCCAGAGTGACGTGGCGCAGCAGATCGCGGAGGCGCTCCAAGCACGGCTGGCGCCTGCCGTCCTCTCCCACATCCGTGCCCGCCCGAGCCACGACATGAAGGCCTACGAGCTCTTCGTGCGGGGCCGTCAGGACGCCTACAGCGTCCGCCCGGACCGCATCCCCCGGGCCCTGGCGCAGCTCGAGGAGGCGGTCACCCGGGATCCCGCCTTCGCTCCGGCGCACGCCATGCTGGGTTTCACCCACCTGATCGCCGGGTACTGGGGGGGAGCCACCCCTACGGACGCGTTCCGACAGGCCAAGGCTGCGGCAGAGAAGGCCGTCTCTCTGGACGAGCGGGCTGCGTTGGGGTGGGCTGTGCTGGGTGTGATGCGGGCGCACCTCGACTACGATTGGTCCGCCGGAACCAACGAGATACGGCACTCCGTCGAGATTGGACCGAGCGACGAGGACGCGCATTTTTGGCTCGGCTTCCTGCTGCTCCTGCAGGAGCGTTTTGGGGAGGCGCTGGAGTGCTATGAACGCGCCTGCGCCCTGGACCCGCACAACCCCGTCATGGCCAGCCATCGGGCCGCGGCGAAGTGGCTTCTCGGAGGCGAGATGGAGGCGGAGTACTCCTTCCAACAGATCGCCGCGGACCATCCCACCGTTGCGGACGTCCTCGCCATGCACTCGGTGCCCCTCTCCCGCAACGGGCGTTGGCTCGACTTTGCCGAAGCCAATCGGAGGGGAGCGGACATCACCGGTGGACACCCCATCTTCCGGGCCCGGCAGGCGCTGGGCCTCCAGCGTGGAGGAAGACCCGCCGAAGCCGAGAGGCTCGTGGACGAGGTCAGGGCGCGCGGCGAGGACAAGCTGAGCTCGGGCATTCGCCTCGTCCTCGCCCTGGTGGAGGATGACCAGGAAGGGGCCGGGCGCTTCCTTGATCAGGCCATCGAGGAGCGCCAGCCCATGATCCTCTGGTACCGGGTTATGGGCATCCTCCCCCGAGAGGAGCCCTGGGTCCGCGCGAGGTTCCAAAGGATCTGGCCTGAAGCGTAAGGGATGGACGCCGGATGGCCCGGCTGACCCGCACACGTCCACGCCTTTTCGTATGACCGCGAGAAGGATGCTCGACCAGGCGCTTGCCCCGGAAGCCAGGATCCGCAGGCCCTGACCCCGGAGCCCCAGTCAGGCTCCTGCTTGTGTGGGCTGTCATGACTCGCCATTCTGACAAGTATGGGTACGAATACCTCGTTCTGGAAAGAGCTCAAGGAGCGGCGCGTCATTCGCGTGGGCGGGGTCTACCTTGCGGTCGCGTGGGCGTTGATTCAGGGGGCGAAGACCCTTTCCGATATTCTCGAGCTCCCGGACTTCACGGCGCGTCTCGTTCTGGCCCTGGCCGTGCTCGGATTCCCAATCGCGATCCTTCTGGCGTGGGCCTTCCAGGTCACTCCCGAGGGCGTGCGTCGGACCGAACCGTTCGGCATGACCGGCCGCCTGAACCTGCCTTTCATTGGCGGGCTGACCGTGGGGGTCCTCGCCGTGTCCGGCCTCGCCTTCGTATTCTCGGGATCGGGGCGCGAGAACTCTACCGACCCCGGCGAAGTGGAGTCGGGCGTTGTCGCCGTGATGCCGTTCCGAGTCAGCGCGACGGACGATCTGTCCTACCTGGGGGCGGGGCTCATGGATCTCCTGTCGGCGCGCCTCGACGGTGAGTTCGGGGCCCGCGCCGTGGATCCCGGGGCGGTCGCGACCGCGACCAGCCGCGATGCGACGGGTCCCCGATCGGTTGCGCGAGGGCTGGGGGCAGGGCTCGTCCTGACCGGCTCCGTTGTCGGCGGGGCGAACTCCATCGTGGCGAGTGCGGAGTACACGAACGTCCTCGACGGGGCCCTTCGGGCCAGCGCGTCGGCCACCGGCCATCCCGACTCCCTTGCGGTGATTGCCGACCAGCTCATCATCCAGCTCCTGAGCCTGAGCGCCGGAGAGTATTCGACCTCCATCGCGTCCCTCACGAGCACGTCGCCGGCTGCGCTCAAGGCATATCTGCGGGGGAAGCAGGCCTTCCGCGACGGTCAGTATCTCGAGAGCATCAGCCGCCTCGACGAGGCGCTCACGCTGGATTCGACCTTTGCCCTCGCAGCGATCGCTCGTGCGGACGGCGCCGCGAACGCCATCGAGGTTGGGGTGGGAGACAACCTGGAGCTCGCATGGCGCCATCGGGAGCGGCTCGGCCCCCGCGACCTGATGTACCTGGAGGCGCGCCGGCCCTCGACGCCGCGCACGGAGATGGAGAACATCGCCGTCTTAGAGCACCTGACGCGAGCACAGCCCGACCGGGTCGAGGCCTGGTACTGGCTCGGCGAGGCTGTCTTCCACACCCGTGGAATCGTCTTTGATGAACTATGGGCGGGGAGGGTCCGCCGGGTTTTCGAGAAGGTGCTGGAGCTCGATCCCAGCTACTATCCTGCCCTGGACCACCTCATCCTCCTGGAAACGATGTGGGGGACGCCGGAAGGGATCCGGGGGACCGCGGAAAGAATCTACGAGCGCCCGGATGGTGGGCGCACTCTGCCCGTCTATCACGGGTTGGCACGTGGAGAGCCTTATCTCACGCTGGATGTTGATTCTCTGCCGGCGGCCGACCCCAACTGGATTTCGCTCCTTCCATGGGCTCCGGTCTATCACCCTGACCAGGCCCCAGCGGATTTCATCCCCTGGCTGGATGCCGCGTTCGAGGAAGTGCGACAGCGCATCGGCATCGACATCAGCTTCGAGCGCGCGCTCCGGGCCGAGTACCACATCAACCTGGCGATCGGCCGGCCGGCGCGCGCCGAGTCCGTGCGGGAGGAGAGCATCCGTCTGGGACTGAGGGCGCGACATGATCGGATCGCGATTTACGATGCGCTCTGGGCGGGGGTGGCGCTGGACGATGCTGCCGAGGCGGTGAGGCAGATCGACGCGCGCCTCAGGACGGTGCGGGGCGCATCGCTCTCCCTCCTGGACGCTCGAAGTCTGGCGGCCGCGGAGATCTGGCGCTATCGGCAGGATCCGGCGTACGCGGAGTCCACGGCCGTGGCGTCCCTTCGTGCCGCGGCGGCAGGAGTTCCGCACCCGCAAAGCCTCGAGCTGGAGGCTTTTGCATTGATCATCGAGGCGTGGGCCCAAGTGCGGAAAGAGGATCCCCGGGCGAAGGCGTCCCTGGCTCGACTCGTCGGGATCCTGGACGAAGGGCCTCGTGGAGATGTCGTGATCCCCCGAGCGCTGTTCGCGGCTGCGGCCATTCACGAGGAGCTCGGCGACGTTCCGGGCGCCCTCGAGGTGCTGGACCGGACGGGCCTCGGAATCACCTCGCCGGAGGAATACATAGGACCGATCTTTCGGCAGCGGGGGCGCCTGGCCGCACTCGCCGGGGACGTGCCGCGGGCGATCCATGAATATCGGCGCTGGCTCAATCTCCAGGTCGGCGCGGAGGCGTCCATGCTTCCCGAGGTCGAGGCCGTCCGCGCGGAGTTGGCGCAGCTCCAAGGGGAGTCCGCCGGGGACGTCGAGTCCTGACGATGCCGTGAGCCAGAATCTACCCTGCATAGAGCCGTGTGCCAGAAGGGTCGGCCTCTAGGTATAGGAATTCCAACCGAGGTATAGGAATTCCAACCGCCCTCTCGGGAACAGAGGCAAGGTAGGGCGGGGGTTAAGGCGGCGCAAAAGCACCTCGTAGATGCGGGCCAGGAGCTGGGCCCGGAGCATGCGGCTCGATCGGTTCGATCGGGGGCCTGCCGGAGGTGCCGCCGGGGGGATCGAGGTAGACCGGGCCCGACGGCGCCACCCGTTCCATGATCTCGCGCTTCCCGCCGAAGGCGCCCATGGGGAGGCTTCTCCCGATGACCTTCCCCAGGGTGGTGAGGTCCGGTGTGATGCCGAAGCGTTCCTGGGCCCCGCCGGGAGCCAGGCGGAAGCCCGTCATGACCTCGTCGAAGACCAGGAGGGCGCCGTTCTCGTCACAGAGCTCCCTCGGCCCCTCGAGGAACCCCTCCTCCGGAAGCACCCACCCCATGTTCCCGGCGACGGGCTCCACGAAGACGACGGCCACGTCTCCCGCGGCGAGGAGCGCCTGGACCGAGTCCAGGTCGTTGAACTCCGCCAGCCCCGTGTCCCGGGCGGCTCCCTCCGTGACGCCGGGGCTGTTGAGGACACCCAGGGTGGCGGCGCCGGAGCCGGCCTCCACCAGAAAGGCGTCACCGTGACCGTGGTAGCCTCCCCGGAACTTCACCACCCCGTTCCGGCCCGTGTAGGCGCCCCGAACGAGGTGCCTCCCATGAGGGCCTCCGCCACGGCGTCCCGGATGGCGGGGTGGTTGTGGCCCAGGAGCATGGGACCCCAGGAGCCCACGAAGTCCACGTAGGCGTTCCCGTCCACGTCCCAGACGGTGGAGCCGTTGGCTCGCTCGATGAAGAGGGGATCACCCCCCACGGGGCGGAAGGCCCGGACCGGGCTGTTCACCCCTCCCGGGATGACCTCCAGCGCGGCGTGGAAGAGTTCTCAACTGTTACGGATGTCCACGGAGTCTCGTCTCCTGCGGTGTGGGGAGTCTGGAATGGGTGTGATGACGCTGCGGCAGCGCCGGGAGGATCAAGTGCCTTCCATCCACCTTGCCGCCTTGAGGGCCCAGTAGGTGACGATCATGTCGGCGCCGGTCCAGCGGATCCCCAGGAGGGCCGCCATGGCCACCCGCTCCTCGTCCAGCCGGGCCTCGCGCAGGGCCTCCCGGGCGTTGGGCGGGTCCATCTGGTACCCTCTCCGGTCCCCGAGGGACGGGGCGGAGTGGGCGGCGTCCCGGAAAGGTCCGTAGAAGGCGGAGGCGTACTTCACGGCGTAGGAGACCAGGACCACGCCCTCGTGGCCCTGGGTGTCCAGGTCCGTGCGGATCCGGCCCACGCGGCCGTCCATCATGTCGCCGGGAGCCACGGCGTGGGCGCCGGCGTCGGCGTAGGCCAGTGCCGCCCGGGAGAGGAGGGGAAGGGTGGCTCGTTCTCCACCCGCCCGTCGGGGGTGAGGAGCCCGCAGTGGCCGTGGTCCGTGTATTCGCAGAGGCAGACGTCGGCCCAGAGGAGGAGCCCGGGGACCTCGTCCCGGAGGGCCCGGAGCGCGCTGGGCACCGGCCGTCCCGCCCCTCGTCCCGGGTGACCAGGATGCGCCGTCCCGCCAGGGGGGTCATCTCAGTCGGCGGGGGCGTTCCGGATGCCGGCCAGGATCGCCCCGGCCCCCTCGCGGAGGAGGTGCTCCGCCACCCGGCGGCCCAGCTCCGCCGGATCCGTGGCGGGTCCCTCCTCCTCCAGGAAGAGGCTCTCGGTACCGTCCAGGGAGGCCCCCCGCGCCCGGAGGGTGAGGGTCCCTCCGGCGCCGCCCGCCTCCCGGGCCAGGGCCCCCACCGGGACCTGGCAGCCCCCCTCCAGGACGTTCAGGAGCGTGCGTTCCGCCTCCGTGGCCCGGGAGGTGGAAATCTCCACGATCTCCATACGGGGAGCCCCGGGAAGGACCGAGAGCAGCTCCCGGACGTGATGGGCCTGCGAGAGGGCCAGGCGGGAGGCCCGGGTGCCCAGACGCAGGATGTGGGAGCTCATGGAGACGGGTTCTGGAGAGTGGAGAGGTGAAGGGGCCCGCAGGAGGCAGGTACACCATGGAGGTCAGGTTCGTCCTGGCGCCGAGGGAAGTGCCTCTCCAGGCCCTTTCCGCTACCGGAAGAGGGACCGGAGCAGCTTCTCCCGGAACTCCGAGCCCGGAGCCAGATAGCCCGCCATGACCGACAGGCGCCGCTCCGGGCCCACGGGGCGCTGCTCCACCGGGACCGATCCGTCCCGGGCCTGGAAGGCCACGTGCAGGCTGTCTCCCCGGATCCGGTACCACATGGTCTCCCCTTCCCGGATCCCACGATCCGCCAGGGGCGCGTACTGCTCGGCGGTTTCCCGGGCGATGGTCTCCTCCTCCTCCCGGGTGAGGAGGCCCTCTTCCCGGGCGTTCCGAAGGTTGTCCCGGAGCCCGTCCAGGAACTGGTCCAGCCCCACGTCCCGCAGGAAGCGGGTCCGGACCAGGACGTTCCTGCTCCGGAGCGCCACATGGGCCAGGGAGTCCGCCAACGCACCGTCGTACCGCCGCCCTGCCGCCAGGGCTTGGAGACTGTCCGCCGTCTCGGGTCCGAAGGTCAGGTGGAGGCGGAAGATGTCCACGTTGAAGATGGTGCGCTCGTAGAGCATCTCCATGGAGGCCCAGGGGCCTTCCGCAAGCCCCGTGGTGTCCACCGGCGGAGCCATCTTCCCGGTCTGTCCCTGGAGGGGGATGGCGGTTCCGCGAAAGGGCAGCATGGCCACGAGGAGCCACGCGGCGTGGACGGCCCGTGGGCGGCGCTGGACGGAAGGGGATGGTGTCGGCGGTGTCATGAAGGGGTGTGTGTCCCTGAGCCCGGAGGGCGGGTGGCGGTGAAGATACCGTAGCGCATGGCGCCGGTGTGGAACGCGAGCCAGATGCGGACCATGGTGGCGGCGAAGATCCGGTCCGGCTGCTCCGGATCCAGGAGGAAGCGCCGGGCTTCCCTGTCCGAGACCAGACGGCGGAGGCCGCGGGCCACCGTCACGCTCCATGTACGCCGCACGTAGCGCGAGAGGTCCGTGGCGACGACCCCCGGGGCGAAGCCTGCCCGGACCAGGGTCCGGCGGAACTCCCGCGCCGTGGGGAGCCCGGTGAGCCGTCCCTCCCGGCAGATGGGCTCCAGGAGGTGCTTCCGCGCCGGCGCTCCCACCCCTTCCCGGGCCAGCCAGACGCATGCCACGAAGCGGCCACCGGGCCGGAGGACCCGCCAGATCCGGTCCACGGCTCCCTGGAGGGAGGGCATGTGGGTCATGCTCTCCACCGCCACCACGGCGTGAAAGGTCTCCCGGGGAAGGCGGGTTTCCATCCAGTCCCGGAGGTGGTAGCGTACCGCCGGACGGGTGAGCACGCCCCCTCCCCGGGCCTCCCTCTCGTGGGCCAGGGCCCGGCGGTACTGCTCCGGCGACACCGTCACCCCCTCGACCCGGACCCCGTAGGCCCCGGCCAGGATCCGGGCCGTCCCGCCGTACCCGCACCCCACATCGCAGACCCGGTCCCCGGGGTCCAGGGCGGCCATCTCCGCCACCAGATGCACCAGGGCCACCACCGCCTCCTCTGGCGTCTCGTCCCCCCGCTCCCAGAGTCCGTGGTGCACGTGCTCGCCCCACAGCTCCCGGTAGTACCGGTCCAGGGTGTCGTAGTGCGCCGCCACCGTGCCGGGGTGGGTCGGCGTGGATGCGGGGAGGATCATGGGTGGGGCGGGGACATGGGACGAAATGTGCGGAGGTTGCCATGGAAAGGTACGGACAGGACGGCGCTTCGGCAGCCGGCTCCCGTTGCAGCCGGGGATGGTGGCGACGGCGGATTCCCCCAGGAGTTGACCCGGTTTCGTGGACACCCCAAGACTGACGGGGAGTTTTCCACGAGAACGGGAGCTGAGGATGCCAAGAACGAGACCGCCGTACCCGCCAGAGTTCCGGCGGCAGATGGTGGAGCTGGTGCGGGCGGGCCGGACGCCGGAGGAGCTGGGACGGGAGTTCGAGCCGACGGCGACGACGATTCGCAAGTGGGTGCAGCAGGCCGGGGTGGATGAGAGGCTGGAGACCGGGGAGACGACGGAAGAGAAGCAGGAGATCCGGCGTCTCCGACGGGAGGTCCACCAGCTCAAGATGGAGCGGGAGGCCGTGGGCCGACTGGCCGGAGGGGTGGCCCACGACTTCAACAACATCATGACCGCCATCCTCGGCCACGCCAACTTCCTCCTGGCGGAGCTGCCCCCGGGCCACCCCCTCCGGGAAGACGCCCTCCACATCCGCCGCAGCGCCGGACCCTGGGTGACGGTATCGACTTCCAGGTGGTGCTCGGGGAGCACGTGGCACCTCTGGAGGCGGACCGGGGACAGATGGAGCAGGTGCTGGTCAACCTGGTGCTCAACGCCCGGGACGCCAGGCCCGGTGGAGGCGAGTTGACCGTGCGCACCGCCGAAGTGGAGCGCGTCCCCGATACGGCGGACGGCGTCCACAGTCCAACCGCCAGACCCTTCGCGGTGCTCTCGGTGCAGGACACGGGCTGCGGCATGACGGCCGAGGTCCGCACGCGGATGTTCGACCCCTTCTTCACCACCAAGGAGCCCGGGCAGGGCAGCGGCCTCGGCCTCAGCACCGTCTACGGAATCGTGAAGCAGAGCGGCGGTCACCTCCAGGTGGACTCGGCGCCGGGCGAGGGCACGACGTTCCACGTCTATCTGCCCTGCTCCTGAGAGAGCATTTGCCGGGAGGATGGGGGAGGTGTAAATTAATCATCATCCCTGGATGATGAATCACCCCGGCGAGCGAGGAGTATGCCGGGCATGATCAACCTCCACCTGCACCTGCGGGGGGAACGAGCTGCTCATGGCGCGCTGGCTGCTGGAGCACCTGCCGCCCGTGCCCCGCTGAGGGCTCCGCCACGGTGCCCCCTGCTCACCTCGAAGGAGGCCGTCTCCGAATGACTTTCACGCGCGCCCGACCCCTCACCGACCTCGGGAGTCCCGCACTGATTGCGGCGGCCCTCCTCGCCGCTGTCGGCGGATGCGCCTCGGGGACACCCCGGCCCGGCGAGGTCGAGTTCGTCCTCCCGCACACCCTCGTCGAGAACAGCGAGTACGCCGCCCGGCGGGAGCGCCTCATGGACGCGTTCCCCGACGGCGTGAGCCTGGTGCCCGGGGCGACCGCGCCCGTCGACGGCTTCCCGTTCCACCAGAGCAACGACTTCCTCTACTTCACTGGAGTCGAGGCCCCGGGTGCATGGCTCGCCGTGGACGGGGTGCGCCGGGAGAGCACGCTCTTCCTCACCCTGGACGAGCACGACGCCCGGGGCGAGGGGATTCCCGTGGCGCTGGCCCGGGACCCCGCAGGCTACACCGGCATCGAGGAGGCCCGCCCCGCGGAGAGCCTGCTGGACTACCTGGAGGAAGCGGCGGAGCGGGTCGGCGTCTTCTACCTCTCCCACCGCCCCGAGGAGCTGTACCGGATGAACACCAACGAGGTGTTCAGGGCCTTCCAGCGGACCATCACCGAGCACCCCCTGGACGCTCGGCTCACCCGGGAGCTCCAGCTCGCCCGGCGGCTCGGGGAGCTCCATCCGGAAGCCGAGATCCGGGACGCCTTCCAGACGATCCAGACCATGAGGAAGGTCAAGTCCCCGGCCGAGGTGGCCCTGGTCCGGGAGGCAGCCCGCATCGGCGTGCGGGCCCACCGGGAGTTCATGCGCTCCACCGAGGTGGGGATGCCCGAACGGGCCCTGGCCGCCCTCTTCGAGTTCGTCTCGAAGCGGGAGGGCGCGCAGGAGCTGGCCTACGAGACCATCATCATGGCGGGGGACCACCATCCGTGGGGTCACTACCACGTCCACGACCGGACGCTGGAGGACGGCGACTTCATCATCCTGGACGCGGCCCCGGACTACGCCTACTACAACGCCGACATCTCCACCTCCTTCCCGGCCAACGGACGGTTCACGCCCGAGCAGCGGGAGCTGTACGAGATGGGCCTGGGGATCCGCCAGGTGTGCCTGGACAGCTACCGCCCCGGCACGACCTTCTCGGCCGTGGGGGAGCGGGTGAGGACGTGGCTCGTGGACAACGGCTACGACCCCTCGGAGGACCGCTTCCGGGGCCTGATCCGGTGGGGCTGCTACAACCACCCCATCGGCATGGCGACCCACGACGTCATGGCGTCCATGACGGGCCCGGACGAGCCCCTCGAGCCCGGGTTCGTCTTCGCCTGCGACATCAACATCCGCCAGTCCGAGACCATGGGCATCCGGATCGAGGACACGGTGGTGATCACCGAGGACGGGTACGAGAACCTGTCGGCGGGCCTGCCCCGGACCGTGGACGAGATCGAGGACTTCATGGAGGAGGACGGCCTGCTCCAGCAGGTGGGGAGGCGCCCCCCGACGAGGTGAGGGGCCCCGCCGGGAATCCGGTCGAACCGCCCCCCGCCGCCCGCCGTCCCCGCCCCTACCGGGGGCCCGTCGGCACGTGGCCCATGAGGTACCGGGTCAGCAGGGCGTGGAGGTGGAGGGTGGTCCCCTCGCCCTCGTAGATCCCGTGGCTCCGGTTGGGATAGGCCATCATGTCGAAGGGCTTGCCCAGCTCGATGAGGCGGTTGATGAGGGTCTCGGTGCCCTGGTAGTGGACGTTGTCGTCCCCCGTACCGTGCACCAGGAGGAGGTTCCCTTCCAGCCCGGCGGCGTACGTGATGGGCGAGCCGCCCCGGTACCCCTCCGGGTTGTCCTGGGGCAGGCCCATGTAGCGCTCCTGGTAGATGGTGTCGTAGAAGCGCTGGTCCGGAACCGGGGCCACGGACATGCCGGTGCCGAAGATCTCCGGGTAGCGGAACATACCGTTCAGCGTCATGGAGCCCCCGCCGCTCCATCCCCAGATCGCCACCCGGTCCGGGTCCAGCCAGGGGCGCTCCTCCAGGAGTGCCGTCACCCCCATGGCCACGTCCCGGGAGGCCAGGGTCCCCACCTCCCCGTAGACCACCTTCCGCCAGTCCCGCCCCCGGGGCGCCGGCGTGCCCCGGGGATCCAGGCTGAGGACGACGTAGCCCTGCTGTGTCAGGTAGCGGTGCCACAGCGTCCTCCTGCCGTACCACTCGTCGGTGACGGTCTGGTTCCAGGGCTCACCGTAGACGTACACGAGGACGGGGTAGAGCCGGGCCGGGTCGAAGCCGGGCTGGGTCATGACCCAGCCGTCCAGGATCACCCCGTCCACCGTCTCGACCCGGAAGAACTCGGTGGGGTCGGAGCGGAGCCCGTCCACCCGGGCCCGCAGCCGGTCGTTGGACACCAGGGTGCGGACCGTCCGGTGCCCGGGCAGCCGCACCAGCGAGGTGGACGGGGGCGCGTCGAAGGTGGAGGCGGTGTGGAGGGCCCACCCTCCTCCCGGGGCGATCTGGTAGGCGTGGGTGCCCGGGGCGTCGGCCGGGGTCAGGCGCTCCGCCGCCTCCGGCCGCCCGTCCAGGGGCGCGCGGTACAGATAGCGGGACGTGGGGTCGTCGGGGGAGGCCAGGTAGTACAGCCACCCCCCGGCCTCGTCGACGAGGGCCACGGAGAGGACGTCCTCCCCGCCGGGCGTCAGGGGCGTGACCACCGAGCCGTCCCGCCTCACCCGGTAGACCCGCCGCCATCCGTCGCTCTCGCTCACCCACGTGAAGCTCCTCCCCCCGTCGAGCCACACCAGGTGGTCCACCACGTCGAGCCAGGCGTCGTCGGTGTCGGCGTACACCGTGCGCACCGCCCCCGTCCCGGCGTCCGCCAAGAGGACCTGGTTGTGGTTCTGGAGCCGGTTCAGGTACTGGATGACGATCTCCTCCGAGGAGGCCGCCCACGCCATCCGGGCCGGGTAGTTGTTACGGGGATCGCCCTCCAGCTCCATCCAGACCGTCTCCCCGCCCGCCGCGGGCACCACGCCCACCCGGGCGGCCGAGTTCGTGGTCCCCGTCTTGGGGTACTGGACGGGGATGGTGAAGGAGTAGAGGGAGTCGGTGTTGTTGATCAGGAGGAAGTCCCGGATGCCCGTGGCGTCGAGCTGCCAGTAGGCGATGCGCGTCCCGTCGGGGCTCCACCGGAACCCGTCCTGGAGGTGGAACTCCTCCTCGTAGACCCAGTCGAAGGTGCCGTTGATGGTGGTCCGCGAGCCGTCCCGGGTGAGGGGCCGAACGCCGCCCGTGGCCAGGTCCTGCACGTAGATGTCGTGGGCCTGGACGTAGGCCACCCGCTCCCCGTCGGGGGAGAACTTGGCGAACATGAGCGTGGTCTCGGGAAAGTCGGCCCCCACCTGCGTCAGGTCCCCCGACTCCCGGTCCAGCACCCAGTAGTCCCCCCGGGTGTTGTCCCGCCAGACTCGACGGGTGTTGGTGAAGACGAGGAGTCGGGAGCCGTCGGCGGACCACTCGTAGCCCTCCACGCCCAGGGGCCCGTCGCCGCCCGCCGGCACCAGCGCGGACGCCGGCACCAGGACCTCCCGCTCCCCTGTGGCCGCCTCGTAGGCCACGATGTCCACCCCACCCCGGACCTCGGCGGACGGCTCCACGGTGGTGTAGCGCCCCTCCCCAAGCCATCGGGCCGGGCCGAAGCCCTCGGCCGCGAAGTCCGGCGACTCGAAGATGCGCTCCAGGGTGAGGGCTTCCCCCTGGGCCGCCAGGTCCGCGGGCTGGAACCCGGCCAGGAGGAGCAGGAGCGGGAGCCACCGGACCGGGCCGGTGGGTCGGCGGGGGGAGAACGGAGCGGGCACGACGGCCTTCCTCTTCTGGGGGCTCGGTGAAACCGGGATCATCGGGCTTGGAGGGGGATCGGGCAAGGTCGATCGCTGGCCGCTGCGGCCGTCGACCTCCGGGCTCCTCGTACGAGACGTCCCCGCCCTCCCGGGGCTTCCAGCCGCGTCAGTTCGCCCCGGTGACCGCGGGACCGTAGTACAAGGAGTTGAACAAGAGCATGAAGGTCCCATGGGTCTGCGCACGGTTTTGCGGCCGGAACCCGAACATGATGATCTTGCCCTCTCCACGATCCACCTCGACCAGAGCCGGCTTGCCGCGGAGGATCCGTTCGCCGATGAGGCGACCGCTCATGAATGGGTTCGTCTCGGGATAGCTCGCGACGACCCGCACACCCGGCGGGACGGCGTCGCCTGCTCCTGATTCCGAGTCCCCGGTGTCGAGGAACTCGAAGACGGGACTCCCGAAGGAGAGCACGTTGGCGGTTGCCTCCATTCCATACCCGATGGGACTCCCCTCGTCCACGTCGACCTTCAGGATCGCGCTGGGCAGGAAGAGCTCGGTGGAGGGATAGCGGTCGGACACGTCTGTCAGCGGGACGTTGAAGTGCTCGATCGGGAGGAGGCTGGAGGAATTGAAGGTGACCAGCGTCCCCCCGTTCTGAACGAACTGCTGCAGCGCGGCCAGGCCTTCGTCTCCGATCCCGCCGGCGTATTGCGAGGGAACCGTTCCCTCCGGGTGGCCACGGACGATGCTCTCCGGTGAGATGTTGGGCAGGACGATGACGTCGTATCGATCCTCGAGGCGGCCGTTGCGGATCTCCGCGTCTTGGAGCGTCGTGAAGGGGAACTCCCACGTCTCGAAGATCCAGCGGGTCCACCCCTCGTCCATGTTGGCGGTCCAGGGCTTGTAGAGACCCAGCCGCAGGGGCGCGAGCTCCATGAGCCCGTCGGGGGCGCTGCCGGACCGGACCTGGAGGCTGAATTCCTCCGCCAGGGACCGGACCGTGCCGCCGATTCCCTCTCCGGAAGCCACGACCGTCCCGGCCGGGTACGTCGTCCCACCCGACGTGAAGGACGTCGTAGCCCACCCGACGTCGGCACCCTGGTCCAGGAGCCGGTTGACGGCCCGGTAGCTGTCCAGGACGTCGTGGTCGAGGAAGTAGCTGTCGCCATCCCCGGAGACCGTCCCCGCCGGGGCCTCCGCGCGTTGGATCGGGCTCAGCTGCGCCTCGAAGGGGAAGTCCACCCTGAGCGCTTCGACGCCCATCTGGTACGGCAGCGTCCATCCCGTGATGTCGAACGTCGCTTCCGGCGGCCCCCCCGGATACTCCCGCCGGTCCGGATAGAGCTGCGGGCCCATCATGTCGATCAGATAGGGCCGGTAGGGTTGGGACGCCAGAGCGACGTACGTACCCGCCGGAAACTCCCTGTCCTGGACCTGGAAGGGGGCCGTGGCTTTCTGGAACTCGATCCCACCCGCGATCAGCGTGTTGACCATCTTGGCCGCGGTATTGGGGTCTTTCTGGGCCGCGGGAACCAGATAGGCATAGGGAGGTTCGTCCTGCCCCTTCTCGATGGAGTTCCTGGCCATGCGGTACATGTTCATCAGGTACCGGTCCTTGTGGAGGGCCGCGGCCTCCAGGAAGCCGATGGCCGACCAGCGGGCATATTCGACGATGTCCCGCAATCTCCACCATCCACCGGGCCAGGGACTGGGATAGTTGATGGTCTGGACGTTTCCGAGCGTCTTGCCCAGTCCGGGTCGAACCCCCAGCTCGGACGCGTCCTGGAAGATCGGCGTGGCCAGGGACGCGCTCGCGGCTTCGAAGAGAATGGTGTTGACGTTGTGCCAGAGGGAGTTCGTGTGGATCGCCGACATCCGCCAGTGGTTCCAGGCGGCGTAGTGTATGACGCCGATCTTTCCCTTCTCCTCCAGCAGCGTGCGCATGTAGGCGCCGGTCAGCTCGATCTCGCGCGTGAGCAGGGGATCCAGGGAATGATGCCGCGGATCGTATAGAGGTGAGAGAAACAAACGGGCGTCGCTATTGCCCATTTGATGCATGTCCATGAAGAGCTGCGGGAACCACTCGTGATAGAGGATGTCCGTGACGTACCGGGTCTCGATCTGCGTCTGCATGAACGAATCGCGGTTGTTGTCATGCCCGACGTAGTGGTGGTAGAGCCAGGGCATCGGCGCGTTCTCGTACGGTGTTCCCAGGTTCTCCCGGTACCAGTCGGCGATCATGATATTGCCGTCCGGGTTCCAGCTGGGCACGAACAGGAAGATCACGTCGTCCAGGATCGCCTGGATCTCCGGAGACTCTTCCGTGGCCAGGATGTAGCCCAGCTCCGGGGACATCTGGGTCGGCCCGAGCTCGGTGGCATGCATGCTGGCGGTGATCAGCGCGATGGTCTTGCCCTCTTCCGCCAGCCGGCGCGCCTCCTCTTCAGACACACTGCCGTGGGCGAGCCTCCTGGCGATCTCCTTGTACTCCTCCTTCCGAGCCAGATTCGCCGGAGACGAGATGGTGACCAGCAGGAACGGGTTGCCCCTCGTGGTCTTCCCCAACTCCTCGACCTCGATCCGGTCGGTTTCCTCGCCCAGCAACCGGAAGTATTCCGCGATCCGGTCCCACCGCATGATCCTGGAATCGGCACCGGGCTGGTGTCCGAAGAACTCCGTGGGTGTGGGGAGGTTCGTGATGTCGACCGCCTGGCTCCGGGCCTCCACCGGGAGGAGGAGTGCCACAGGCAGGAGGACACCCACGATCAAGGCGGACCTGACGGCTGACGTTCTCACGGTTCTTCCCTTTGGATCTGAGGCGGTTGCCCCATCGGCTCTCTCAGGCCGGCAGGGGGCGTGGGACCATGGTAGTAGGGATCGAAGGAGCGTGCCAGCCGGTTCTTCGTTCCTGAGGGCGGGGAGCCTGCCATCGAAGCCGGCAGGTTGGACGTCCCGTCGGTCGGTCCTCCGAGGGTGGAGAGGGGGTGGCCGGCCCGTCGTCAGGGCGAGGGTGCGCACCGCCGAGATCGACTTCGCCCGCGCCGTCGGCTTGCCGGCCGGCACGGAGATCGAGCCTTTGGACCCGGAGGGCGCCCGACCGCCGGAGCCGGACGAGCTGTCGGGGACCGACCTCCTGGCCGCGGCGATCGTTCGGCGTCCGGATCTTGTTGCCGCAGAAGCCGCGGTCGCCCAGTCGCGAGACCTCGATCGTTTAGCCACGCGGGAAGCACTCCCAAACCTGCGCGTTCAGGGGATCGCCGAGCGTGAAGCTCCGGGCGGTGATCGCAGGACCGTCGACACCAGGCTGCAGTTCGGTGGTGGGACCCGCTCCGCAGCCCGGCAGGAGGACGACGAAGAGGCAGGTGACCAATGGTGTCGTTCGTGGCGATCTCGGCATTGGGGCTCCGGGATGAATTCGCGAGTGGGCACGCTTCATCACCGCACCCGCACCGGGATCTCCGCCACATGGGGCGGTTGGAAAAGTTGGCGATTGTTTCAACGAGATCGCCCCGGGAAGCCAGTTCGCGCCCTCCTGCATCAGAGACAGGGAAAGAAACGCAAACCGAGGTGCGTTTCGCAATCTGCGCCCTCCGGGCCGGCCTCCACGAACCCTGATCCACAGCTAAACACGCCTGGCTCGAACGTCAAGCAGAACCGTCGCAGGGTACGGGCTGGCAGGCTGTGAGGGGAAGCCAGCATCACGGGGGCGCCAGCCCGCCGAAGGTGGTAGGTTGGAGGGTACGATGTGCACGCACAGACCCGGCCGCGAGCCTCTCCCCCGCGACGATGAATCCCGGCTCACCGATCCTGGCTCGAAGGCGGAGGTCCGTCGATACTACCGTACCGTCGGTCGGTTCATCGACAGTGACCTCAGCGAACGGAACGACGCCGCCTACTGGACCTCCCGGGTGCAGGAGCTGGGTCGACCGCGGATCCTGGAGCTGGGGGCCGGCACCGGCCGGGTCACCCGGGTCCTGGCTCCACTGGCGGGCGAGGTCGTGGCCGTGGACCTCTCCCGCGACATGTTGGCGCGGGCGCGGCGCGCCCTCGAGGGCGTCCCCGGGGTCCACCTGGTCCTGGCAGACATGCAGGAGCTGGCCCTGGACCGGGCGTTCGACCTCGTGGTCGCGGCCAACGACCCCCTCATCCATCTCCCTTCCGACACGGGGCGCGACAGGGTCCTGAGGGTGGTGGCGGAACACCTTCGCCCGGGAGGCCTCTTCATCTTCGACGCCCACCGGATGCGTCCCGAAGCCCGGCGCAAGGCGGCGAACCCCGGAGGGTGGAGGAAGGAGCGAACGGTGGGCGATCCGCCGGAGAGCTACTCCGTCCGTGAGACCTGGCAGTTCAATCCGGCCCATTGGACCGCCAGGGTTCGATACGAGTATCGATAGGGGGATCGGTTGGTGGGAAGGGCCGAGGCCCATCCTCGGCTCTGGTCGCCGGACGAGGTGGCGGCCCGCTTTCCCCGGGCCGGCCTCGAAGTGCGAAGATTGCTGGGTGGCTACGACGAGAGGGCCTGGGAGCCGGATACCGCCTCCTGCATGCTGGTTGAGGCCGTCCGAACCCACCGACCGTCCGAACCGCGCCCTTGAAGATCGTCGAGCCTCCAACCTGTAGAAGCCGGGACGCGAAGGAGAGACTGCCATGGACACATCTCTTGTCGGAAAGCACTGCGAGCCCTGCCATGCCGGAACCCCCCGGCTCCGCGGGGACGAACTCCAGACGTACGCACAGAAACTGGGCGATCACTGGCGCGTCGAGGACGAGCACCACCTGGTGGCCAGCTTCTCCTTTCCCGACTTCGAGGAAGCCCTCCGCTTCACCAACCGGGTAGGGTCCCTGGCCGAGGCCGAGGGGCATCACCCCGAGATCCGCCTCACGTGGGGCGAGGCCACCGTCAGGATCTGGACCCACGCCATCGACGGACTGAGCGAGAACGACTTCATCCTGGCCGCCAGGATCGACGAGCTCGATCGTTGAGCGTGAACGGCTCCTCGGCGCACGCGCCCCTGGATCTGGCCCGCCTGCGACGCGACACGCCGGGGTGCGTCACCCGGATCCACCTGAACAACGCCGGGGCTTCGCTCATGCCGCAGCCGGTGCTGGAGGCGGTGAAAGCGCACCTGGACCTCGAGGCAAGGTTGGGGGGCTACGAGGCCGCTGACGCCCGGTCCGACCTCATCGCGGACGCCTACCGGCAGGTGGAAGCCCTCCTGGGCGCCCCTACGGGCACCGTGGCTTTCGTGGAGAATGCCACCGCCGCCTTTGCGCAGGCGCTGTCGGCCTTCCCATTCCGTCGCGGAGACGTGATCCTCACGACCCGCAACGACTACGTGTCGAACCAGATCATGTACCTGTCGCTCCAGGACCGGTTCGGCGTCTCGGTGGAGCGGGCGCCGGACCGGCCCGAGGGCGGCGTCGACGTCCAGGCCATGGGCGAGCTCATCCACCGGCGACGCCCCCGTCTGGTGGCCATGAGCCATGTGCCCACGAGTTCGGGCCTGGTGCAGGAGGCAGCGACGGTGGGCCAGGCGTGTGCCGAGCGCACGGTGCCCTTCCTCCTGGATGCCTGTCAGTCGGTGGGACAGATGCCGGTGCGGGTCGACGAGATCCCCTGCACCTTCCTGGCGGCCACCGCGCGCAAGTTCCTGCGCGGCCCCAGGGGCTCCGGGTTCCTGTACGTGGCGCCCGAGGCGCTCGAAGAAGGGCTCACGCCGCTCTTTCCCGATCTGCGGGGGAGCGACTGGATCGAAGCGGATCTGGTGCAACCCGCACCCGACGCCCGCCGGTTCGAGAACTGGGAGTTCGCGTGGGCCCTGGTGCTGGGCACCGGCGAGGCCGCCCGGTACGCCCGGGACATCGGGCTGGAAGCGATCCGGACCCGTGCGTGGGAGCTGGCCGACCGCCTGCGCGGCCTCCTTGGCGATGTGCCCGGAGTGCGTGTCTTGGACCGTGGGGAACCCCTTTGCGCCATCGTCACCCTCGACGCCCAGGGGGCCGACCCCGAGGTCCTGGTACGTCGCCTGAGGGAGCTGGGAGTGAACACCTCGGCAGTGGGCCGGAGCTCGGCGGTGCTCGACTTCGACGACAAAGGGATCGAGGGAGCGCTTCGCCTGTCGCCCCACTACTTCAACACCGAGCGCGAACTCGAGGGGGCGGTGGCGACCCTCCAGAAGGTTCTGGAGCGGTGACACCCGGAGGGAGCCCGGCCGGTCAGCCGCCGAGCAGCTCTGTGTCGGTGCGATCCACGATCAGCTTGAGGGTCACCACCAGGAGGACCGCCGAAACGGGGACCAGGATCTGGAAGGCGGAGATGAGAACAGACGAGACCTGAAGGCCGAGGATCAGCACGATGGCAGGAGCACAGCAGGCGCTCCCTGCCAGAAGGGCCGGCACCGAGGCCAAGATGCCGGTGGAGCGGTTGAACCTGCACGCACTCGGCTGGCGAAACGCGATCCAGGTGATCACCAGGTTCAGGCCCGCCAGGAAGGCGATCCCGGCTCCCATGAGGATGTTGAGCGGCGACAGGAGAATCGTCAGGCCGGGGAAGGTGATGCGAGCGATGGGCTCGAAGGTCATGGTCCCCCTCCGGTCGAACATGCGGTCCCAGTTCGTGGTGAGGAACTCGAATCCCCGCCCCCCCAGTGAAATATCCTGCAGGGCGATGAGGAAGAGGACCAGGTATCCCGCCGCCAGGGCCAATCCCACTCGACGGTAGGAAGAGATGGCCACGATGTCCCCGAGCTTGACGAAGAAGCCGGTCATGACGCTTTGGTCTCCCTCACGGGCGCTGGCTTTCGGGGTAGAATGCGTGCCATGCAAAGTGAAACGCCTCCACCGGGATGACGCTCTCCAGCGGAAGATCGGCGGCGGCGTACCCCTCTCCGTCCACGCCGTATCGGCCGTCGCCCAGCGGCGTGACATCCACCTCCATCCCACCCGTCTCGTAGATGTAGCCCGTGTCATAGATCGGGTCGTACACGCCGACGAAGTCGTCGGTGTGCTGGATTTCGTCTCGTCGTAGCTCGGCCAGGACGAAGTAGACGGCCTGCTGCGAGGTCCGGCCGCCGACCACCATCTCCTTGTCGTGGTGCCGGTCCGAGGTGTGCATCAGGGGGAAGATCGTGCCGTCCAGGGCATAGTAGCCGCCCACCGGGTTGTAGCTCCCATAGGGATCGCGGTTGTAGTTGCGCAGGTGGCCCGTACGTTCGCTCAAGACCTTCGTGTCGGGGTGGGCCGACCGCCAGCGCTCCCACGTGGTCCAGATGAGGTTGACCTCGTCGAGAGTGCGCCCCTCGTGCTCACCTCGGATCCCGGTACCGGCGATCTGGGAGAAGTAGCTCCGGGTCTCACGGTCGAACATGACCACATTGCTGTTGAGGAGCTGCCCCGAGACGCCGAGGGTGGTGTCACCCCGCCTGAAGCCCTGGGCGGTAGCGGTGAGCGGGCAGTAGGTGATCGCCACGGCCAGCCCTCCCACCTCGTCGTTGACGATCTCGTGTTGCACCACGATGAGCTGGGGGTAGGCCCGGGCCTCTCCCTCGTGGTAGAAGCCGATGACCATCTCCCCGGGGTCCATGTCCGCCTCGTCGGCGTCGATGAAGCGGGGGTCGTCGATAGCGGGGATTCCGTCGAGTGGCGGACCACCGGACATCATGAAGCTCCGGTACGCGGCGATGTCGTCGGCGAGGTAGTAGGGGGTGTCAGAGAAGGGGAGCGACGGGTCACCGTCTGCAGCAGAGGAGCCCGGGTGCAGTCCCAACCCGGCAGCGAGCCCCAGAATGACCAGGGTGATGAGGGTGCCCTTGTCCACGGTGGCGATCCTCCCGAGAAACGATGGATGGGTTCCCGGGCGCCTCCCCGCATCATCTCATTCCCGAGTGGCCGCCCGGCCTCCACCCACCAAACGCGCAGCCGAGCTCGCCGGTTCCCCGGCACGACTCTGCGAGCGCTCTCCCAAAATGCCCGAACCAACGCAGGACACCACAATCGAGGTGGGCCCACCCCCCTGTCGCAGAGCCGTTAGAACGGTAGATATGGCGCGCCGTCATGGGCCGTAAAGAGAATGCCCAATTGGACGGTCCGGTCATTGCTCCAGGGTTGCTATTGGAGCGGCGCCGGCGAAAGAGTGATGCCGAGAGTCCAACGGCCTTCTAGGCAATGGAGTAATGATGAACAACCTGGGCTACGTTATCAAAGACGTTCGTTCTGGTGGATATGATGAAGGCCATCACAACGCCCCTGTCTGCTCAGCGGCTGATAAGGCCCGTGTGTATGAGAACAAGGGTTCAGCCGACCACCGTGCAGAGGATCTGACTGGGATTCACCCCGAACGAGACTTTGTGGTGATTCCTGTGGAGTACGGGATACTTCGCGAGCTATCGATCAGTGAACATGATGAGGCCATGAGGGAAATCACCACGAGGTGGATCATGGATTCGCCCGAGATCCTTCGTGACCATCTCGACGGAAAGGGGTGAGCCCCCTCGCTGGTAGTTGATTCTGACCGGCAGCTAGGAGTGATTCCGTCCGCACTGGCTCGCCTAGCGGTATCTGATTCTGTTCACCTCCTCGTTGACCTCAATAATGGAGTGTCCGTTGAATCGGGGGAACCTCAGATGAACTGGTTCCACTCACGGATCAACAACGCGATCCTCGAAGGCACGAACAGCCTCGTTCAGGCGGCCAAGGCGAGAGCCCGAGGATACCGCACAACAAGAAACCTCATCACGATCGCGTACCTCATCAGCGGCAAGCTTGATTTTGAGCTACCCATTTGAAACGTCGAGGAGCCCTTTTCCGGGACCGGTCCCGGGGTGCCGGTTACAAGACGAATTTCACTCCCGGAAGGTCACCCGCCGAAGGCGATGGTGACCATGATGGAAAGGGCCCGGTTCTTGAAATCTCCGACGTCCTCCCCATCCCGGATGGAAGTGAGGCCCAGGTTGTAGCGGGCTTCCAGCCCGATCCGCATCCCGCCCCGGTCGATCCCTAACTCCCCTCCGAAGATCAGCCCGAAGTCCACCGTCTTGGTATCGATACCGAAGTCGGAGCAACTCACTGAAGCCGTGACGCCTTCGTCCCGCCCCTCAATGTCGCAGCTGATCTCGATTCCAAGGGCAGGTCCCGCCAGAAGACTGGGCCGGAACGAGCTTCCTGGCGCGGTCGGAATCTTCAGTCGGGCCAGAACCGGTAGCTCCAGATAGTCCTGTTCCACCGTTAGCGTCCCTAAAAACTCATTCTCCGCCTTTACTCCCTTCATCGCATAGAGGAACTCGGGCTGGATCGCGAACATGGGGGTCAGGTTGAAGGCGAAGGAGCCGCCGACGATGATCCCGATCCGGGAGTCCATGTCATCCGCATCGTCGCCCCCATGGGTGGCGATGTTCACGCCGCCCTTGAAGCCGAACTCGGTGTTCTGGGCCTGGGCCGAGATGGGAAGAAGGATTCCGAGCAGGAGGACCGCCAAAACGAACCGCAGTGTGCGCACGAAAAAATCCCCTTGTGGTGGAAGGCGGGGTGGACGGGAAGAAAGGATATCCGGAGCGGATATCCACCGTACCCGGTGACCGGGCACACCTCCAATTTAGCCGTATCCGTCCCTGAAACCAACGAAGGGGGTATGCACTTTACTCCACCACCCCCAACATGTAGTGGGTCACGGACTCCCGCTCCACCGACCGCGGCCGGTGCCCTGTTCGAGGGAGGCCTAGGGTACGGGATCAATCTGCACTGCCTGTTCGAGAAGGAGATAGAAGAGGAGTCCCCGTGCTTTGGAACTGCACCGGTTGAATCGAAAGGTGAACTCGTCCAGGTATTATTCGAGTTGTTCTTTGGCCACACCTCCTTGCAGAGTGCCGAGGATCCACCGCTTCAGAAGGGCAGCGACCCGATAGACGTTGGGCATCAACACCTGGGCCGGCTCAGGCGAGGCCGACAGTATGATCACCTCTCGTTTGAAGCCCATGGTCTCGAGTGCGGCGTAGCCTCGCCATCCGTCCGTCCGGATGATGGTTCCCGGCTCCGCCACGTCCCGGAGGAAGCCAACGAGGCTCTCGCCGGAAACGTCGGGAATGTGACGCAGTCTCCCCGCTGCCTCCTGAGCGTGCTGCGATTCCGCCAGGGCAAGTGGAAGGAGATCGAGATCAGGGTAGTCTCTGCGGAGGCCTGACACTCACTCGGCGGGCTCCAGCCCATACCGCACCGCGTACTGCACGTCCGGATCGTCGCGCTCGCATATCGGTCGAGACCCAGTAGCCGTCCGGGTGGAAAGCCCACAGGGCCCTGGGCCAGAAAGGCACGTTCCGCCTCGACATCATCCCTTCGACCTGAACGGTCAGCACGGCCGGCTCCACGTCGCGATCGGGGAGGGCGAGGGTGTCCTGCGGGTCCAGGCACTGGCGGATGAGGACGTTCATCTCAATTTCGGCGAAGCTCTTTCTCCAGGTGATCGGCGAGGCGTATCGCGAGCGCGAGGAGGGTGAGAGTCGGCCCCGCAGTGCCCGCGGTAGGGAAGACTGACGATCCAGCAATGTACAGGTTCGATACGCCGTGAACGCGGCGGTCCCGGTCGACGACGCCCCGCTCGGGATCATCACTCATGCGGGTCGTCCCCATGTGGTGTCAAACGAAGTCGAAGTCTCCCAGTCCCAGTGATCCGGGGGTCCTTCCAGGGTCTCCATGATCCCCTGGAACGAGGCGGCGATGTCCCCCACCGCCTCCACGCCGGGGAACACCTGGACTTGAGGGCGCGGGCGTGGTCGGCGGATACGTACGTCGCCTCGTCGAAGCGGACCTCGCTGTCGGTCTCGGTGAAGACGCCGTCGAGGATCACGACGTGGAAGGTTCCGGTCGCTAACAGGTCGAGGTCCCTCGCGGAGCAGACGGTCTGATCAATCCGCTTCTACCTCGTCAACTGCATCGTTCCGTTGACGTTCGATACCTCCGGGACGCAGCCTGATCCATCTCGACGAACCGTCCCTGCCATTTCCGTCTCAGCCGCGTTGATGCCGAGAGTACCCGTCCACTCCTCACAGTCAACGAACACGGACCACTCGAGCGTGCGTTCCGACGGGTCGATCTGGCCGGTTACCGGCCGATTGACGAAGGAGCCGGAGATAGTCATCGTGCCGGACACACCGTTTCCGGACTGCTGGAAGTCGGCCGATGAACTGAACCCGTTCGGCAGCGCCACCGAACCCGACCAGTCCCCCCGGATGTCGATGGATTCCGGTCCGGTCGAGTCACTGCAGGCAGTCATGGCCAACACGATGGCCGCTGTGAGAAACGTACGGCGGGCTGTCATGGCGAATCACCTTGGAAGCAGGGATAGGGATAGGCATCATAGGGGCAGCGCGTCCGTGACCGGAGGAGGTCCGATGGAACGGCTGGCCCGAGGAAGAAATTTGCGATCTCCCGAGGGGCGGGGCAATCTGGGGTGTGCGAGAACCCAGGAGAACCCACGTCAACAGGTGACCGCCCATGGACAGGTATATCGGGCTGGATGCCCATGCGTCAAGCTGCACGCTGGCCGCGTCTACGACACTACGAAAGGAGAAAAGTCCCGCCCTGACGAATCCATACGATCCGCTCTCCAGCGTCGCCCAGGTCCCGAGCTCGAGCAGGTGGTCGACATGGCCGGACCAGTTGGTCGGCATGCTCCGGACTGGGTGGTCGGCATCGTCGGAATACGCACTGGCTGGTGCATCCCCCCTACCCCACCGCTGAGATCATGTCGAAGATCGGCAAGTACATGGCCACGATCATCCCCCCCACGACGACCCCGAGGACCACGATCATCACGGGCTCGAGGGCGGAGAGGAGGGCGCTCACGGCGGCGTCCACCTCTTCGTCGTAGAAGTCGGCGATTTTCGTGAGCATCTCATCGAGGCCGCCGGTCTGTTCGCCCACGTTGATCATCTGGACCACCATCGGCGGGAACACCCCGGACTTCTTGAGGGGGGCGGAGATGGTCTCACCCCCGGCGATGGAGCTCCGTGAGCCCATGACCGCGTCGTGGATGACCCGGTTTCCCGCCGTCTTCGCGGTGATCTCGAGCCCCTCCAGGATGGAGACCCCGGAAGAGACGAGAGTCCCGAGCGTCCGGGTGAACCGCGCCACCGCGGCCTTCCGGAGCATATCCCCCAGGATGGGGAAGTTGAGGAGCGCGCGGTCCACCACCGCCTCCCCGGTGTCCGACTTGTAGAACTGCCGGAACGCGACCACGCCCAGCGCGATTGCGACGAGCACCGCCCACCAGTACGCCTGCATGAACCCGGACATGGCAATGACGATCTGGGTCGGGAGCGGGAGGGGCACTCCCGCCGAGGCGAACATCTGCTGGAAGGTGGGGATGACAAAGATCAGAAGAATCGCAACCGCGGCCGCGGCCACGACCGTGATGACGATGGGATAGATCATGGCGCCCTTGATCTTCCGCACGAGCGCGTCGTTCTTCTCGAGAAAGGTGGCGAGCCTCAGGAGAATGGTGTCCAGGATACCTCCGGCCTCACCGGCGGCCACCATGTTCACATAGAGCTTCGTGAACACCTTCGGGTGCTTGTCCAGCGAGTCCGCCAGGGTGTTTCCGGATTCCACGTCGTAGAGCACCTCGCGGACGGTCTTCCCGAGGGTCTCGTTGTCGGTCTGCTCGGAGAGGATCTCGAGGCACTGCACCAGGGGCAGTCCCGCATTGATCATGGTGGCGAACTGCCGGGTGAAGATGACGATGTCCCGCGTGCCCACGCCCTTGCCCAGATTGATGGAGATGGAGCGTTCCTTCTCCCGGATGGCTACGGGGATCAGCTTCTGCCGGTGGAGGTAGGAGGCCACCTCGTCTTTGGAGGCCAGCTCGATCTCCCCCGAGCGGATGTCGCCGCCGGTGGCGGGTCGGGCACTGTAGGTGAAGGTCGGCATCGGTCTCGGTGGCTCGAAGGTCGTGGGTTCCGGTCGGGCGCGGGCGCGCCGGGTCCTCCTACTCGTTCCCGGTGGGCGCCGACTCTCCGATGGAGCGGAGGAACTCGCCCTGGTCCGCCGCCCTCCGGAGCGCCTCCTCCATGGTGACCTCGCGGCGCAGATAGAGCTGCTGGAGCGAATCGTTCATGGTCTGCATCCCGTGCTTCTTCCCCGCCTGCATCAGCGAATAGATCTGGTGGATCTTCTCGTCGCGGATGAGGGCGCGGATGGCGGGAGTGCAGATCATGAGCTCGCTGGCACAGACCCGGCCGGGGCCGCGGGCCTTCGGGAGGAGCGTCTGCGTCACGACGCCCTCCAGGACGAAGGCGAGCTGCGCCCGGATCTGGGCCTGCTGGTGCGAGGGGAAGGCGTCGATGATCCGGTTGATGGACTCGGCCGCCGAGTTCGTGTGCAGGGTGGCGAGGACGAGGTGGCCGGTCTCAGCAATCGTGAGGGCGGCGGCGATGGTCTCGAGGTCCCGCATCTCACCCACCAGAATGACGTCCGGGTCCTGGCGCAGCGCGTACTTGAGCGCCTGGGCGAAGCTCCCGGTGTCTGTGCCCACCTCCCGCTGGTTCACCGTCGAGCTCTTGTGCCGGTGGATGAACTCGATGGGGTCCTCGACCGTGATGATGTGCGCCTTCCGCTCGCTGTTGATCTTGTCGAGCATGGCGGCGAGGGTGGTCGACTTCCCGGAGCCAGTGGGGCCGGTCACCAGGACGAGCCCCCGCGGCCGCTCGGCCAGCTTCTTGAGGGTGGGGGGCAGCCCCAGCTGCTCCAGCGACATGATTTCGTAGGGGATCTGGCGCAGGGCCATGGCGACGCAGCCGCGCTGCTTGTAGCAGTTTCCCCGGAAGCGGGAAAGGTTCTGCACTCCGAAGGAGAAATCCAGCTCGTCGTCGGTCTCGAACCGCTTCTTCTGTTGCTCCGTCAAGATCGAATAGGCGAGAGAGAGGGTGTCCTTGGGGGTGAGCTGATGCTCCGCTTTCGAGTTCACGAGGTCCCCGTCGACCCTCAGCCGCGGACGCTCGCCCACGGTGAGATGAAGATCCGAGGCCCCCCGCTGGATCATCTCCTCGAGGAGGGCCCGGATGTTGAGGCCGTTCGCCCCACCCGCTGTTTTCGACTGCTCCACGCACGTACTCCCGGACTGGATTGGATGTGTGATATCGCCCCGGCGGGGCACCGGCCGCTCAGTTTGCGGCAGTCTCCTTCACGACCTCTTCGAGGGTGGTGATCCCGCGCTCGACCTTCTTCAATCCGTCGTCGCGGAGGGTGAGCATCCCCTCGCTCACCGCCTTGTCGCGCAGGTCGTCCGTGGACGCCTCCTGCATGATGAGCTTCCGGATGCCCGCCGAGATGTGCATGACCTCGTAGAGACCCTGCCGGCCCCGGTACCCGGAATCGTTGCACTCGTCGCACCCCTTCCCACGGTAGAAGGTCGTGCGCCGGGCATAGTCGAGCGGGATCTGGGCGGCCTCCATGTACTCATCGGGGTAAGGGACCTTCTCCTTGCAGGACTCACAGATCCGCCGCACGAGGCGCTGGGCCGTGACGAGGTTGAGGGCCGAGGCCACGTTGAAGGGCTCGAGCCCCATGTCCATCAAGCGGGTCACGGTGGAGGGCGCGTCGTTGGTGTGCAGCGTCGAGAGGACGAGGTGCCCGGTGAGCGCCGCCTTGATGGCAATCCCGCCCGTCTCGAGGTCCCGGACCTCACCCACCATGATGATGTTCGGGTCCTGACGGAGGAAGGCGCGAAGCGCGGCGGCGAAGCTCATACCGATCTCGTTGCGGACGAGGACCTGGTTGATCCCGTGGAGGTTGTACTCCACCGGGTCCTCGGCCGTCATGATGTTCACCTCGTCGGTATTCACCTTCGAGAGGGCCGAGTAGAGGGTCGTCGTCTTCCCGGAGCCGGTGGGGCCGGTCACCAGGACCATCCCGTACGGCTTCGAGATGGCCTCCATGAAGTCCTTCTGCGCCTTCGGCTCGAACCCGAACTGCGCGAGGTCGAAGGTGAGGTTCCCCTTGTCGAGGATTCGGAGCACGATCTTCTCGCCGAAGATGACGGGAAGCGTGGAGACCCGGAAATCCACCACCCGGTTCTTGAGGCGTAACTTGATACGGCCGTCCTGCGGCACGCGCCGCTCGGCAATGTTCAGGTCGGCGAGGATCTTGATCCGGGAGGTGAGCGCCGCCTTCATCTTCATGGGCGGCTTCATGATCTCCTGGAGAGCGCCGTCGATCCGATAGCGGACGCGCACCTCCTTCTCGTACGGCTCGATGTGGATGTCGGAGACGCCCTTCAACACGGCGTCGGTGAGGAGCCCATTGATGAACTTCACCACCGGGGCCGCGTCGATCTGCTCCTGGAGCGCCGCGACCGAGACCTCCTCCTCCTTCTCCTCGACGAACTCCACATCCCCGTCGTCGATGAAGTCGGAAAGGATCTCCGCCATCCGGTCGTCGGCGGTGTCGTAGTACTTCTCGAGGTGCTTGCGGAGGGTGAACTCGCCGGCGATGACCGGCTCGATCTCGTATCGAGTGATGAACTTGAGATCGTCGATGGCGCCCAGGTCGGTGGGGTTCGCCATCGCCACGGTGAGGGTCCGACCCACGCGACGCAGGGGAAGAACGAGGTGCTTGAAGGCGACCTCGCCGCTGACCAGCTTCAGGATCCGGGAATCGACGTTGATCTTGTCCAGATCCACGGCCGGCACACGGTACTGCTTCGCCAGCGTGCGGGTGAGCTCGTCTTCCGCCACGAAGCCGAGCTTCACGAGAGCCACCCCCAGCCGGGATCCGCTGGAGCGGACCTCCGCGAGGGCGGCCTGGAGTTGTTCCTGGTCGATCAGCCCCTCCTTCAGGCAGATCTCCCCCAGCCGGTCCTGGGCAAGTTTCGTGGCCATGGCGCTCGCGTGGGGTCGTTGGAGGGTCGGTCGGTTCAGATCGATACGGGGAATCCCGGGGAAGGTACGGCTCACGCCGAGCATCGGTCAAGCCACGTAAACATTTGTTACCACACCTCCAGGTGTGGCCGCAGGCGCTCGAGGACCGCGGGTCCGATTCCCTGGACATCCAGCAGTTCGTCCACGTGCCGGAACCCGCCCCGCGCACGGCGCGCCTCGAGGATGCGTGCGGAAAGGGCCGGACCGATGCCGGGAAGCTCCTCCAACTCGGCGGCTCCCGCCCGGTTCAGATCCAGACGCCCGCCCCCGATCCCACCCCCGGCGACGGCCCCCTCCCCCAACCCTTCCGCACCGGGCGGAGGCGGGTCCGCCAGGTCCACGAGGTTCCGGAGTCGAGCCACCGTGGCTTCCCCGATCCCGGGCACCCGCGCAAGGTCCTCGGGCCGCTGAAAAGGCCCCACCCCCTCCCGAGAGGCGACGATGCGGCCCGCCAGGGCGGGTCCCACCCCCGGAAGTCGGGAGAGCTCGACCTCCGAAGCTCGGTTCGGGTCGATCCGCTCCCCCTCGGCGAGCGGAGTGTTCCGACGATCCTCGTCTGCGATGAGGCGGTCGGTCTCCTCCAGGAGTCCGGCATAGGCCGACGTATCCGCAGGAAGGAGCGGAAGGCGAGACCGCGCCTCCCACCCCACGCGCACGAGGCTCGCCAGGAGGAGGACCGCGGCGGTAACGACGACGGTCCGGCGCTCTTCGGGGGTCATGCGTCCCACGCTCGCCCGGATCCGGGGGCGAAGGGATGGCCGGAGCGGCCAGCCTCCGCTCAGCGCCCTACGATAGGGGCCCGGAGAAGTCCCTGCGGTCCGGCCTCGAAGACGAGGCGCGCCCAGATGGCGAGCTGAAACTGGGTCTGTCCGATCTGCATTCCCGTCAGTGAGCGACGGTCCAGAAGGGAGAGCTGTCCCCCTACCTCGAAATCCGAGAGGAGGGTGGCGAGGGCCAGGTTCGCGCTGCGGTCGCGGCGATCCAGGAAGGGAACGCACTCGTCGCCGACGGAGGTCACGCGGCACTCCGTCACCGCAGCCCAGTTCACCACGAAGGAAAGGCGCAACGGCTCCTGGATTCGTTCGCTCAGTCCGCCCCGGGGCACGAGGCGGGTCTCGACGGCGAACCCGTGCTCCTCCCGTGTGCGCTCCGTGATCCCGGTGGGATCCTGCCCCGAGCCGCTCCCGAGGAGCCCCCGATATCGGGTGGAGACCCCTCGCCCCCACTCCACCACCATCTCCAATGGCACTCGGCTCTCCTCCTGAAACCGCTGCTGGATGACCGCCTCGCCAAACCCCACCCGGTCCTGAACCCGCTGCCACCCGGAGGAGAAGCTGACCCGTTCCACGATCCCCTCCCAATCCTGCGGGAGGGGGAGCGAGCTCACCCCCGCACGGAGATCGGGCCAGTACGTACTGCGGTCGGTGCGCTGCGAGCGGCGGTCCAGGAAGGTGATATCGGTCTGCTGGAAATTGACCTGGGCGAAGAGGCCATCGCCGAAGCGGAGTCCCGTCCCCGCCGTCAGCCCACTCCGATCCACGAGGGTGGTGGCCGTGGTGGAATCCATCGACCGGAACGACCCCATGTCCCCGATCCCGAGCTGGAACGCGGCCCCGGGATCGACGGCCTCCCGATAGAACCAGGAAGTGATCCCGTCCTGGAGCGTCACGGTGACCGGGCTCAGCACTTCGGCCAGCCGGCGGGCCGCACCGCCCTCCTCCCCCTCTCCTTCCCCGTTTCGCAGGAACCCGGCGGGCTCCAGGGTGAAACTGGCCCGGAAATCGCGCTCCCCGCCGGCGTTGCGCAGAAGCTCGGGCGGCCTGTCGTCGGGGAAGCGCACGAGCCCCGCATTGCGGTCCGAGCGGTACCGGGTCTGGAGCCCCAGATCTGCGCGAAGCCAGGGGGGGAGCGGCGGCCGGTACGTCACCCGTCCCTCCACCACCCGGTCGGTCTCCCAACCCAGATTCTGTCCCAGAAGCGATTCCTGCTCGGACTCGATGAGGGCGAGCACGCCGGGGTCGCCCCTGGCGAGGTCCAGCGGATCCACCAGGTCGCGGACCCCGCGCACGGTGATGGACGCCTGCAGCTCCGTCAGGGGGCGCATCTCGAGGCGGGCGTTGTGGTCGAGCCAGCTCTCGGAGGACGTCTCCCGGAACCCGTCGTCCACGGGGACCGTCGCCAGGATCTCATCGAAGCGGGTGATGCTGCGCTCCCGATGTCGGATTCCACTCCCCGCGGAGACTTCCCAGGGCGACCAGCGAACCCTGACCTCGCGGAGCCGCCGCACCATGCCGGGAGGAAGAAAGATCCGGGCGATGGGCTCGAGGAACTCGGGGAGTGCCGCGACCGTCCGCTCCTCCGGTCGCCAGCGGTGGGTGAGCGCCACCTCGGAAGAGCGGCCCGAGGTCTCGGAGGTCACCGTGGTCCCCGTGGAGCGGGCGACGGACATCCGGAACTCCGTGCCGGGGAGGATCCGGTCCAGCCACCCCACCCCCGTCTCACCCGCGGTGGAAAGGGCGAGCCCGAGTCGCGTTTCATTGTATCCGGGGGCGCGCAGCCCGGGGAGGAGGTCGGCCCGGATGTCAGTCCCCGAGAGGAAGAAGGGGTCCCGGGAGGTGCGCTCGTGCGAGACCGAGATCGGAAGGTCCATACCCCACGCCTCGGGGAGCATGCGTCCGAACTGCATGGTCCCGCCCATGGAAATAGCCCCGTCGGACTGGAACGTGGCCATCTGATCCATCTGTCGGAAATCGGGATTCTGCCCCGTGTAGCCCAGCCGGGCGTGGAAGAGGTCCCCCCCGTCCAGCTCCATGTTCACGACCTGGGCCGCCCCACCGGAACGCGCCCCTCCGGACAGGCGGAGCTCGTTCACCCAGAGCTCCCCCTGCACGGGCATCTCCCCACGGTTCCAGACCCCCATCGAGATCTCCCCCACCGCGGCGAGGTTCGGCGCACGAGCCCGGTCGCGGAGGACCACGGCGTGGGTGGAGTCGGTGGACCAGATGGTGACGGGCGGATCGTTTGGCCCGGGGGGGTCCAGGAGGAGGCGCTCCTCGGCGAGGCGGCGGAGCTCGGTCCACTCCCCGAAGTGGATGACGTGCTCGGGAAGCCAGTCGGTGGGGGCCACGCCCTGTGGATCCGGGGCCGGAGTCAGACGGCTGCGGTAGAGGTAGAAGTTCTCCGGGTCGCTCCCGATCTTCAGGAAGAAGTCCGTGGGACGCTCCCGTCCCCAGTCGCCGGAGCGGGCCAGCGCCCACACGCGCAGTTGCCGGTAGTTCAGGAAGTTCCGGGCGCGTTGAAGAAAGCGGGAGTAGACCTCGGCCCGGGTTCCGGGCGCGAGATTGTCGAAGCGGAGGGCGAGCGACTTCTCGTTGAACTCGATTCCTCGTCCACCTACGGCCTGCGCCGGATCATCGATTTCGCTGATCACCCCGGGGGGCGCCTGGTACGCCTCGCCCTCCGTGAGGACGGACACGGGCGTCACCTCGAGATCGCCGCCGAGCGCCAGGGTGTCCCCGATGATCCCCTGCAGGACCCCGTCCACGCTCCGCTTGACCCACCGGGAACCCACGAGCCGCATCCGCGCCAAAGTGAGTTCGCCGGCCCGGGAACCGGCCACCGTGAGGCGGAGGAACTGGACGGAGCGGCGATCCGCCTCGGTGAAGGCCCCCCCGGGATTCAGCGCCCCCGGCCCCCGCAGTGGAATCCGGTAGAGGCGGAACCGCGTACCGGTCTGGGCCCGGTCTCGCAGCATATAGGGCGAGCTCCCGTCCAGACGGACCACGTAGCGGCGGGACCGCTCGTCGGTGTCCAGCACCCCGTTCTGGTTGAGGTCCTCGGTGTCGCGGCGCCCGTTCCTCCGGGTGCAGTTGGCCCGGGGGTCGCCCACCCGGTAGATGCGACCCGGCTCGGCCTCGCAGGCTTCGGGCCAGAGGCCGCGCTCGTCCGACTCCCGGTTCCAGACTTCCCCGCGCAGCGGATCGGCCTCCTGGTCCAGGACCCCCTGTCCCCAGGCTCGGCCGGTCTGATCCCGGAACCCTCCGGTGCGCCCGGCCTCATCCACGAAATAGGCGTCTTCGCTCACCATTCCAAGGTCCAGGACGAGGGTCAACGCGTCGCCCTCCGCCACGTAGAAGTCCAGGTACTCCGTCTGGGTCAGATCGAGGCCCGAGGGGGAGAGGAGGGTGGTGATGGAACGCCAGCGATTTCCCCCGAAGGCGAGACCCTGTTCCTCGCCGAAGGTGAGCCGCAGCCCCACTTCCCGGGTCTGGCTCCCGGCGAACCCGATCTGGCGGTCGATCTCGTCCTGGGAGAAGAACCCTTCGAACACCCCCGTCGAATCGCCCAGGACGGTCTCCTGGATCCAGTTGTGCTGCCAGACCAGGGAGGCCACGTTCGAGGCGTCCAGCTCCTGGGGGAGGGCGTTCTCCGCGCCCGTCCGGAAGGCGAGGCGGCTTCCCAGGTGCCACTCCCGCGAGAGGAGGGAGATGGACCGTTCGTCTCCCGCGTCGAAGTCGTCCAGGTAGGCATCGCCCGACACGTTCGGATCGGGAAGGGAGAAGGCCAGCTCGCCATCCACGCTGAGCCTCGAGGGGGTTTCGTTCGCAAGCCCCGGCAGCCGGCTCAGGAAGGCGTCCAGGGCGGGCACGTCGTAGTCGAGGCGCGAACGCACCCCGACCATTCCCAGCGCTCCGGGCTCCGCCCCGAAGCGGGGCCGGTTCACGATCGCCCGCTCGGTCTGGTAGATCCCCATGACGTCCACGACCCCGCCGTGTCCGACGGGAATGGCGGCGCTCGCCCCCACCACCGATGTGGGCGCGGTCCGGAACACCGAGGCCTGCTCCCACGAGACCTGGATCCGGTCGGAGGAGGACCGGGCGAGAAGGCCCTCAGGCTGAAGCAGGGTGATGATGCCGGTCGGGTAGTCGATCAGGTAGTCGATTTCGGGACGGAGGATGCGGTCACCGAGAAAGACGCGCTCACTCCCCTCGCGGACCCCGAAGGCGCCCAGCACCAGGGTGGAGGTGACTCCGGAGCTCCGGATGCTCAGATCGAGGTTCAGGCGATAGAGGCCAGACGCCGCACGTTCCTGCGGATCCGTCGACTCGTAGATGCGGCGGTTGGCGTCGCCCCCCAGGACGTCCAGCGCCTCACCCGCGTCCAGGCCCTCGGATCGGACCGGTGGGGGCTCCATGAAGGGTCGAAGCGTGGGAAAGACGAGGTACGTCCCGGGGAGACTCCGGTCCTCGATGAGTTCGCCGGCGGGCTGAAAGAGGGCGCGGCGATCGAGGCGGTCGGCGGGGGCATCCTCGTCCAATCCGAAGAGCCGCAGGAGGGGGATCCGACGCCCCCCGGGCGCCTGTTTGAAGGTGCGGCCGCCGCTTTCCTCCCCCAGCGAGATGGTGAGCTGGACCGCATCCAGATCGACCTCGTCGGAGCCGGAGATGCGGTAGACCTGCTTCATCTCATGGTCCCAGGTCGGGCGGCCGGGCTGGTGTTGCGGGCGGGTGGCCGCGACGAGTCGAAGATTGGGGACCTCGCCCCGGTTCGCGGCGGCCTCGGGGTTGTACTCCCCGATGGAGTCACCCGACGAGGCGATGTACGACACGGCGAGCGCCTCGCCGGGTTGGAGCGGGGTACGTAGCGCAACCCACAGCCCCGAGGGGTGCTGATAGTAGTCCTGGCCCGGGCGAAGGTATCGGAACCAGCCGGACTCGCGGACGACCCCCTCCTCTCCCGTCGCCTCGGCGTCGGCACGGATATACCCCTCCACCTGCTGGCGGAGGACGGGATCGCGCTCCATCCGGTAGAGCTGGATGGGCTCGGGCCCCGGCGCGAGATGGGGCGGGGCGGCTCCGGGCTGGAGCGCCAGCACGTCCACGTGGGGGGCCCCGTCGAGCTCGAGCGGGTCCGCCAGGAAGAAGAACTGCCGGCGCGCATAGTCGGCATCCTCCACCACCACACTGTCGTCCTGGACCACCCCGATCTCACCTCCCACCGAGCCGAGCCGGAACTCGCGCGACTCCCGGGCACCCTGCTGCTGGGCAAAGACGGTCTGGAGGTCCACACCGCCCACGCGGCCGCGCGCTACGACGCCGAAGTTCCCAGCCGGGATCCCCCGTGTGAGGAACCGGGTCTCCGGAAGGGCGAACGTCACGTCCCCGACCTCCAGCCGTTGGAGGAGCTCATCGTCCTGGCCCTGGTAGTAGATCCGGAAGCGGTTGGCGCCACCGAATTCGCGGGTCTGGTCGTAGTCGATATCCAGGAAGACCCGATCGCCCACCGAGCCGGCGGCCTCGACCCCGAGGAGAATGTCGGGCTGAAGCTGGGGGAAGAGGCCCGGGTTGCAGGTGCCCTGGAGGGAGGCGTCACACGGACGGAACCGGGTCCAATTTCCTCCGAACTCTCCCAGGGCACGAACGCGAAAGGCGAGATCTCCTTCTTCGTCCAGGAAGCTACTGGTGCGTATCCGGTCCAGGGGGGTGGAGTCCAGGGCCGTGGTGTACCACGGGGCGAGGAAGCGCCTCCTGGGCAATGAGAGCGCGGTCGCCCGCTGCACTTCGAGGAAGCGCGGCCCCGGCAGGAGAAGATGCCGGAGCGAGGGCAGAATCCAGAGGGTGTCCCCGGGGACCGGATCCCTTACCCGGGGGATGTCGCGTCGTACCACGTCCCCGGCCGCGAGCTGCCGCTCCGCGTTGCCGCTTCCGGGCACCGCCGGAGCCTCCGCGCTGTGGAGCGCGGCGGGGGGAGCCGCCGTGCCAGGCAAAGGCGCCAGGCCACCCATGGCGGCGGCGAGTCCGGCGAGCAGGCCGGGAAGCAGGAGGAAGCGGATCATTCAGGACTCCGGCGCCTCAATCCACCCGTCGTCCCGGACCGCAGACCGGTCCGCAACCCGGGGCGCCGCGGCGCCCCTCGCCTGCCGGACCCCCGCTCGCCGAGGCGGGTACGAGTCCGGCTGAAAGGCAGAGGGCCGACGTCTCCCGCAGCCGAAGCTTGAGCCGACCCGCCTCCAACGGGTAGACTCCTCCCATCCGGGCGCAACGGCCCGGCCTCTCCCAAGCCCTCCCACTCCTCACCCAGTGCACATGAGGACACTCAGCCGCTACGTGGTCCGAGCGCACGTGGGCCCGTTCATTTTCGCCTTCTCGGCGGTGACGGGGCTCCTCTTCCTGAACGCTGTGGCTCAACGGCTCGAGGACCTGGTGGGGCGCGGTCTCGAGTTGAGCGTCATGTTCGAGTTCATGATGCTCTCGCTGCCGCACATCGTGGCACTGACCTTCCCCATGTCCATCCTCGTGGCGGTGCTCTACGCCTTCTCGGACATGACGGGGAGCAACGAGGTGATGGCGCTCGCGGCGGGCGGCGTGCACCCGCTCCGGATGCTCACCCCCCTCCTGGGAATCGGCCTGGTCCTCACGGGGACCATGCTCTATTTCAACGATCGAGTGCTTCCGGAATCGAACCACCGGTTGAGCTCCCTGTTGAGCGACGTGGGAAGCACGAACCCCACCTTCGACCTCCGCGAGGAGGTGATCAACGAGGTCCCGACGGACGACGACACCCGCTACTTCCTGCGGGCGCGCACCATCGATCCGACGACGAACCGCCTCACGGACGTTGAGATCTACGACCTCTCCCGCGTTGGCGAAACCCGTACGATCATTGCGGCGAGGGGAGAGATGGCCCTCACCCCGAACGGTGAGGACCTCTACCTGACGCTCGAGGACGGGGTGGCGTTCTCCACGAACGAACAGCGCCCCGGCGGGTTCCAGCGGCTCTACTTCGAGCAGCAGGTCATTCCGTTCCGAGGCGTTCGGGCGCAGATCGAACGGAGGGTGGGGGGAGGTGCAAGGGGCGCCCGCGAGATGACGATCCCGATGCTGCGGGAACGCGTCGCCTCGGCAATCCAGAACACCCACTCGTCCGCCGATGAGATGCGGGAGCATTCGGAGTACGCGTTGGAGGAGGCGTTGAAGCCGCCGGAGAACCCGGATGCGCATCGCTTCGCCGAGGACGAGGTGGGCTCGTTCAGCGACCGGCTGGTGCTGGAGGCTGCGAGCAACGCACAGGCGACCCATGCGCGATGGGACCTGCAGCGGAGGGACGTCTACCGGCACCAGGTCGAAATATACAAGAAGCATGCGATCGCCGCCGCCTGCCTCATCTTCATCCTCCTCGGCCTTCCGTTGGCGATCCGCTATCCGCAGGGAGGGGTGGGGATGGTGATCGCGACCTCGGTGGTCATTTTCTTCCTCTACTATGTCGGGCTCATCGTGGGAGAACGGTTCGCCAACCGCGGGCAGGTCCACCCCTGGCTCGCCATGTGGACACCGAACATCATCCTCCTCGTCCCGGCGCTGTACATGCTGACCCGGGTGGGCCACAACGTGGGGACCAACCGCGGGAGCCGGTGGGACGAGATCCGCTACCGCTTTGGAGCATTCCTTGGAAGGGTGCTGGGCCACGGCAGCAACCAGGGCCCAGCGAGTGCGGGTGAGCCGGTCGCCGACGGCGGGGTCGGATGAAGATCCTCGACCGCCTCGTCGGGGGCACCTTCCTACGGCTCTTCATGGTCTTCGTGATCGCCGCGCCCATGCTATTCATCCTGGGGGATGCGACGGACCAGCTCGACCGCTACCTCCAGCGGGGACTGACCCCGGCGGAGGTGGGACTCGGATACGTCTACTTCTTTCCGCGGTTCATTCTCTGGTCATTCCCGGTGGCGGCCCTCCTGGCCACGGTCTTCACCATCTATCCCATGACCACGCATCGCGAGGTGATGGCGGCAAAGGCAGGGGGCGTCTCCTTCTACCGGCTCATCACGCCCCTCCTCCTCATCGGAGTGCTCTTCACCGGGGTGGCCCTGGGGCTCTCCCAGCTGGTGCCCCGGACGAACCTGGCCGCTGCCGAGGTCCTGGGCGAGCGGGAGACCCGGCAGTCATGGCGCAACAACTTCGTGTATATCACGGACGAAGGGGAATCCCTCTCGGCGCGACGCCTCACCGCCTTCGACGGAACGATGGTCGGGGTGACGCTCCAGTCGATCTCGCGGAATGGCTCGGAGCCGACCCGCCATCTCCTGGCCGAGCGGGCCACCTGGGTGCAGGACGAGGGGTGGGTCTTCCATTCCGGGTGGGTTCGGAGCATCCACCCGGACGGGCGGGAGGAGGCGTCGAACTTCGACAGGTATTCGGTGGAGAGCCTCACAGAGGGCCCCCTGGAGCTCCTGGACACCGTCCGCGACGAGGACGAAATGACGCACGCCGAGCTGGGCGTGCTGGCCGAGCGGATCCAGCGCTCGGGAGGGGATGCGGGACGGGTGCTGACGAAGCGGGAGCAGCAGCTCGCGATCCCGGTGGCAACCCTCGTGATCATCCTCTTCGGGGCACCGCTCGCCACTTCCAGTCGGCGCGGGGGGACGGCGTTCGGGATCGGGGTTTCGCTGGCGACGACGATCCTCTACCTGATGATGTTCCGGGTGTCCGGGGCGATGGGGTACGCCGGGACGATCTCCCCGCTCCTGGCGGCGTGGGTCCCGAACCTCATCTTCTTCTGCGGCGGACTCCTACTCCTCTCCCGCGTCCGTACCTGATGGCCCGGAGGCGCGGCGCTCCTCGGTAAGCCGGCCCAGACCCGCGACGAACCCCGGGGTGAGTCGGCCGGTCATGACTTCCTGGACCGGTCCGCGGAGCGTCACGTCCAGATCGGCGCTGACCCCCACCTGAAGCTCCCCGCCGGCCATGGTGACCCGGATCCGACCGGGCGCCAGGTATCCCCGGTGGACCGCAGCGACCGCGGCTGCGCACGAGCTCGTACCGGAGGCCGAAGTGCGGCCGACCCCCCGCTCCCAGATGGCGATACGAAGCACCCCCGGGCCGACCACGCGCGCGAGTTGGACATTGGTTCCGCGGCGGAAGGCGGCGTGCGTGGAGAGAAAGGAGCCCACCTCGGCGAGCGTCTCGTCGGAGTGATCTCCCAGGAACACGACCGCGTGTGGGTTGCCAACCGAGACCGGCTGGAATTCGATCCGTCCCCGCGACGGATGGGGGAGGCCCGAGCCCTGGAGCAGGTCGGCATCGAGATCCACCGCGGCGGGGTCGGTGCGGGCGCGACCCATCTCGACCGAGACGTCGTGGGTCCCCGAGGCGCTGACCCCGTGCACACGCATCCCGATCTCCGAGCCCCCGCTGCGGACGGTGAAGGGCTCTCCGCCCACCCTGTCGGTCCTCCGGAGGTACGAGGCGAGGATGCGCAGTCCGTTCCCGCTCCGCTCGAACTCGGACCCGTCCGGATTGAACATGCGAAGGGGAAATGGCTGGCCCCCGTGTCCCCGACCCAGCACCACGATACCGTCGGATCCCAGCCCCTCCCACCGGTGGCAGACGAGGCGGATCGCGGGGACGGTGGCAATCCAGGAATCGGGTGCCGGTGGGTCCTCCGAACCTTCGACCTCCTCGAAGACGAGATAGTCGTTGCCGAGGCCGTGGGCGAGGTAGTGGTCGGCGCTCAGGCGTGGGGGCTGGGGCATGCGTTCCTCCGGGCGCGATTGGGGGGATTCAGCCGCCCACCAGATCCGCGATCTCGTCGGGGGCGGTGGGCAGGTCGGCGGTGAGCACTTCGGCGCCTTCCGCCGTGACGAGCACGTCGTCCTCGATGCGCACCCCGATGCCCGGGAAGTGCTCCGACCCCCTGGGGAAGTAGAGGCCGGGCTCCACGGTCAGGACCATTCCCGGCTCGAGGGTCCGGGAGGAGCCGCCACGAGAATAGTCGCCGGGGTCATGGGTGTCCATTCCAAGCCAGTGGGAGGTGCGGTGGGGGAAGTAGTGCTTGTGCGCCTCCTCCTCCACGAGCTCGTCCACAGCGCCGGAGAGGATGCCGAACTCCACCAGGCCGGCCACGATCACCTTCACCGCCGCCCCGTGCACATCGGCGATGGACGCCCCGGGTCGCACCGTCGCCACCGCTGCAGCCCGCGCCGCCTCCACCACCTCGTACACCGCCCTGTGATCGAGACCGAAGGTCCCGTCGGAGGGGACGGTGCGCGTGATGTCTCCCCCATACATCCCGACCTCGGCGCCCCCATCGATGAGAACCAGCTCGCCGGCGGCGATCCGGTCCGCATTGGCGACATAGTGGAGGGTGCAGGCGTTGGCCCCGGCCCCGACGATGGTGGCGAACCCCGGCCCGGATGCCCCCTGCCTCAGGAAGGATCCCTCGAGCGCGGCCTGGACCTCCCATTCCCCCCGCCCCGGGGCCACGGCAGCGATCCCCTCTCGGAATCCCTGCACGCTGACGGCCGCCGCCTGCCGAAGGAGCGCGAGCTCGTGCTCGTCCTTTCGCAGGCGGAACTCGTCCAGAATCTCCCCTGGGTCGACGACGGCGCGAGGGCCGGTACCGGTACGGGCTCCCCGAACTCTCGCGGTCCGGAGGGCGCGGACGATCAGGGGCTCCACCGCGGGGTGCGCCCCGAGGCGGAAGTGGACGCGGCGTGCCCCCTCCAGGAGGCCCGGGAGCTCGACGGAGAGCTGCTCGTTGGAGAGCCCCGCGTCGAGGCCGAGGGATTCCGCCGCCCCTTCCGGACCGAGCCGGGGCCCGGTCCAGAGCTCGGCCTCGGGATCGTGCGGAAGGGTGAAGAGCAGGGAGCGGCGCTCGTCCGCGAAGCCCCTGAGGACCAGGAGGGCTCCCGGCTCCGAAAAGCCCGTCAGGTAGTGGAGCTCCGAGTCCGGGCGGTAGGGGAGCTCGGAGTCGCGGGAGCGATGGAGGACGGGAGCGCCGGGGAGGACCATCGCATCCGCTCCGAGCTCCTCGAGCACGCGCTTCCGCCGCTCGGCGTAGCGGGGCGACGGGATGGACGCTCCCCCGAACCGGCCCGGGCTTCTCCCTTCCTCTGGCTTCCGCCCGCTCATTGCCTCTCCCGACGTCGACGTGTGGTGCCGCGGTCACTTCGCGACTGCCGCCCCCCAACTTCTGATGGAATCCGCCACAAGCTAGGCGTCCGCATCCGCTCTCGACAACCGCGGACCCGCCCGGTATCTTGCTCTCCCTCCCCCGTTCGGCCGTCCGGAGGCTTCCCGACGCCGGTCGATGCGGCGGCCGCCTCCCACCTCGTGGTGCGATCAATTCTGGAGTCCCGTCCCCCTTCGATGGCTCGCCTCATCCCCTTCCTCCTCCTCTGGATGCTCCCGCTGGCAGCGTTGGCTGCGGGCCCGGGTGTGGCGGATTCGCGTGCCGATCGGCGTCCGGGGAATGCCCGGCCGGCGCCCACCGACACCATCATCCGGGTCGATACGATCGTGGCCGGCGACTCGATCGTGCGGGTCGATACCACTTTGGCCCCCGACACCATCATCCGGATCGATACGATCATGGCCGGCGACTCGATCGTGCGCATCGACACCATCCCCCATGACACCATCCAGCCGGTCCAGGTCTCCGACCTTCTAGTGGACATCCTGCGGGCGCCCATGTCGCTGGAGGCGGTACCCTTCGCCGTCTCGGTGCTGGAACAGGAGGTAGGGCGGACCGGTCGCTCGGACAGCTCCATCGAGGAGGCGCTCCAGGGACTCCCCGGGGTGCAGATCCACAACCGGTTCAACGATGCCGTGGGTGAGCGGATATCGATCCGGGGGTATGGCGCGCGTTCCGAGTTCGGAGTGCGCGGGGTGCGGATCCTCGTGGACGGAGTGCCGGCTACCCTCCCCGACGGCCAGTCCACGCTCGATCACCTCGACCTGGGGTCGTTGGGACGGGTCGAGGCGCTGCGGGGACCGGGCTCGGCGCTCTATGGGAACGCGGCAGGAGGGGTGCTGCACTTCGAGACCCGGCGCCCCCCCGACTCCCCCTTCCGTCAGGAAGTGAGGGTCATCGAGGGGGACCACGACTACCGCCGCACGCAGAGCACGACGAGCGGACAGGTGGGCGAGGTGGGGTATCTCCTGAACCTGGCGCGCTACGAGTTCGGCGGATACCGGGCGAACCCTCTCATCGAGCCAGAGCCCGGGGACTCCCTCGATCACCCCCGCTTCGGGTCGGCCGTCCGGGAGCACCTGAACACACAGGTGAGCGCTCCCCTCCTCGGTGGCAACGCCCGGGTGACGGTGAATGCGATGCGGCTCGAGGCGGAGAACCCAGGCTCCCTTTCGAGGACTCAACTCGATCTGGGGGACCGTCGGGCCTACCCGTTCAACGTCCAGCAAGGGGCGGGGAAAGAAGCGAACCACGTGCAGGCCGGGATCACCTGGGACCGGACGGTGGGCGACCGCACCGTCGAGATCATGACGTATGCGGTAAACCGTGACGAGTCCGTGCCCGATCCAGCGCTCTGGACGGACGTGAGCCGTGGCGCGGGGGGCCTGCGGGCCACCATCAGGAGTGAGTTCGTGGGGGAGGAAGGACGCCTCTGGTGGACGCTGGGCGTCGATGCCGACATCCAGAACGATCACCGGGTCTCATGGACGAACCTGGAGGGAGAGCGGGGGGCGCGGACCCGAGACCAGGACGAGCGCGTGCGAAGCGGCGCAGTCTTCCTGCAGGCCATGCTTCCCATCAATCAGTTGCTCGACGTCCTCACCGGCCTCCGATACGACCGGATCCGGTTCTCCGCCACCGATCGGCTCACAAGCGAGGAGCCCGTCGCGAACGGCGGAGACGCCCGGACCCTGGATTCGGCGTCGCCCTCCTTCGGATTCCACGCGCACTTTCACCAGGCGCTCAACCTCTACCTGAACCTGAGCACCGCATTCGAAACACCCACCACCACCGAACTGAGCAACCGGTCGGATGGCGGGAGGGGGTTCAACCCGGACCTGGAGCCGCAGGTCGGGATCACGACGGAGGTCGGGGGCCGCGGGGTGATCTCATCCTCGCTTGCGTGGGAACTGGTCTTCTTTCACACCACCCTGCACAACGAACTCGTCCCCTTCGAGTTGGACGACGATCCAGGAAAGCGCTACTTCCGCAACACTGCGCGCTCCACACGGGAAGGGTGGGAGGCGGCTCTCCAGTTCAGCCCATCCCGATATTTGAGCACCCGCCTGGTAGCCTCCACCAACGATGCACGGTTCGAAAGTTATGCGCCGGAGGGCGAGAACTTGAGCGGGAACCGGGTGCCAGGGATCGCGCCGTACAAGCTGGAAGGGATCGTACGGGTTGGGCCAGGTCGGTGGTTCGGCGAAGTCCGCGGCGAGCTCCTGGGTCCCATCGAGGGGAACGACCGGAACGGTCCGGAAGCCCGGTCGCCCTCCCGGCAGCTCGTGGATTTGCGGGCCGGAATCAACGAGGTGGCATTCCGGGGCTTCGACTTCAGCCCCTTCGTGGGGCTGACGAATGTGTTCGACGAGAAGTACAACACCTCCGTGGTGGTGAACGCCACCGGCGGACGGTACTTCGAACCGGGGCCGGGGCAGACCATGTACATGGGCGCGAGCCTGGGGTGGCAACGGTAGGAGCGGTCGCCTCTCACCTTGACGCAGGCATCTCCTCGCCGTTCCCTTTCCCGTGCCACAGGGGTGCTGGGATATCGTCCCGGCTGAGATCATACCCTCGGATGTCCAATCCAGGCGGCCGCACGGTTGCGGCGGGCCCGGCGGGCTTCCGGCACCTGACCCGGGTAATACTGGCGCAGGGAGTCGGCCGACGTGATTCCGGTACCCCTTCCCCGGCTCGCCCCTGCGGGCCGATTCCACCCCTCACGGGAAGGGTTCTTCATGTCGTTCATTTCGGAGCAGGACACCCGCTTCGCCCCCCTCTGGGACCGCATCCGCAGCCACCCGTTTCTCCTGGAGACTCGCGACGGGACCATCCCGGACGAAGTCTTCGCCACCTGGCTTCGGCAGGACTACCTCTTCGTGGAGGCAGCCATCCCCTTCATTGGCGCCCTCATCCCCCGTGCCCCCACCGAGCACTGGGGTCCCCTCTCCGGCGTTATCTCCGCCCTCGAGAAGGAGCTGAAGCTCTTCGAGGAGCGGGCCGCGCGGGTGGGCGTCCAGCTCCGGGGCGCGCCTCCCTCCTTCACCTGCCACGCCTACATCCAGTTTCTGCTGGCCACCGCCCACACCCGGGGCTACGCCGAAGGGTTCGCCGTCCTCTACGCCGCCGAGCGGGCCTACCACGAGTCGTGGCAGGTGGTGCAGGAGGGGATCGCCGCCGACTCCCCCTGGGTGCCCTTCGTGGAGAATTGGGCGGGAGAGGAGTTCGCGGGCTACGTAGGCTATCTGGGGGGAGAGCTCGAGAAGCTGGCCGGGGAGGCCGGACCCGCCGAGCGGGCACGGATGGGGGAGCTCTACCGCCTCGCCCTCCTCTACGAGGTGGCCTTCTGGGAGATGGCCTACGGCGCCGACGGATGGCCGGGGGTGGAGGACGACCTGGCCGGGGAGGCCGGCGCGGGCCCGGCATGGAACCCCGACACCGGCACGACCCCCGAGAAGGCCTGGACTCACATGAACCCGCAGTCAAGCGCCGGTGAGGAGGGAACCGACCGATGAGCCGCACCTTCACCGACGAACTCCACGACGCCGCCCGTCCCATCTGGGACGCCCAGCTGGCCCACCCCTTCGTCACCGGAATCGGCGACGGCACCCTCCCCGAGTCCACCTTCAGCCGATGGGTCGTGCAGGACTACGGGTACCTGAAGGAGTTCGCGCGCATCTTCGCGTGGGCGGTGGCGAAGGCCCAGCGTTTGGAGGCCATGGGGTGGTACGCGAAGGTCCTCGACCTCACCCTCAACACCGAAATGGAGCTCCACCGACGCTACGCCCAGCGGTTCGGGATTGCCACCGGCGAGTTGGAGTCGGCCGAGATGTGGCCAACGACCCGCGCCTATACGGATTTTCTGGTCCGGACTGCTGCGGACGGCGACATGGCCGACCTCCTGGCCGCCCTCCTCCCCTGTGCATGGGGGTACGTGGACATCGGTCAGGAGCTGGCGCGCCGCCCCCCGCCTGAGGACGAGCGCTACCGCGACTGGATCGAGCAGTACGCCTCCGAGGAGTTCGCCGGGGCGGCCGCCTGGCTGCGCGGGGAGCTGGATCGGCTTGCCGATGGATCGTCGGAGGAGAAGCGCGCCCGACTCCGCCACCTCTTCCTCCTCTCGTCGCGGTACGAGCTCCGCTTCTGGGACATGTGCCTGGAAGGGGAGAGATGGGAGGGGGGAACCGACAAGTAGACGGGCGGGCCGTCAGTCCGCCTCCGCATCGGCCGGATCGCAGTAGGCATCGTCGCTGCGGAGGACCAGGGCGTTCACCACCGGCCGCGGCCCCTGAAAGTCGGAGGGGCGATTCACCGCCTGGCCCCGAATCACCATCACGGAGGAGCCTCCCCCGTCGAGGTTCAGGGCCAGGCGGGCCCCGAGGGTCTGGAGGAAGCTCGCCAGCTCGGGAAGGCTCATCCCCTCGGCAACTCCCCCCCTTCGTCCGTCTACCACCACGAGCCAGAGCCGGTTCAGCCGATCGTCGTAGCCCACCGCGGTCCGGGGGTGACGTTGGGTGGCGAACGCCGGACGGTCCACCTGGAGGAGGTCGCCCACCCACTCCCCGTCTTTCAGGAGGGCGGGGTATCCCCCGACCACCTCCGTCCTCCCGTCGGCGCCCGCCGAAACGATGGCCCAGTCTCCGAGCTGGAGCGAGTCACCCGACCACTTCGGGATTCCGATCCAGGGAGAGGCGCCTGGTCGCCACGCGAGCACCACACCGGATCCGCGGTTCTGGATCCGCCCCCCGCTCGCCTCGGTTCCCAGCGGGCGGTCCTCCGGCGTGTAGAAGTCGCCGTTCACGGCGGCGATGACACCGGGCTCGGCCCGGCGGGCCAGCTCCGCGACGGTAAAGCGGATGGAGTCGTTGGCCGTACCCTCTACGCGGAGCCCCAGCTCACACCGATCCAGCTCGACCTCGAGGAGGTGGACCACCCACGGGTTGGGACCGCTTCGAATTTCACGGTAGACGACCCCGGGTTCGATGCGGAAGGTGCGGGTCCGGTCGGGCTCGAGGAACTCCAGCGCCGCCTGGGGGAGGTCCGGATTGACGACCGGGGGAACGTCCGGGGGTTCGCACGCCGCGAGGGGAGTCAGGGACAGTGCCAGAGCGACGCGCCTCGTGCCGCGCCAGCGCCGAGGCCTTGCGGACGGAAGCGGGCCGGGTGTTACCTTCCGAGGGTCGAGTCCGGGAGCCGATTCCAGCCTTCCCGCACCTCCACTCTGTATGCCCAAGGCATGAAGCTCCGCTCGTTCCTCCTCCCCACCCTGACCCTCCTGGCGTTCGCCGGACTGCCCGGAGCGGCGTCCGCCCAGAACCCCGGAGAGCTCCGGATCGGCATCAACCTCGGTGGCACCGGCTTCCTGGGCCTCACCACGGAGTACCGCCGGAGTGACTGGGGTGCCGAGCTGACCCTGGGGACCATCAGCTTCCGGGAGATCGCAGTGGCGGTCTCGGGAAAGCGATACTTCACACGTGGGTCCTTCCAGCCAATGGTGGGGTTTGGCCTCTGGAGCCTCACGGCGTGGACAGAGGACGGTAGCGGCTCGATCCTGATCCTGCGGGCCCCTCTCGCCGTCGAGTGGGACATCGGGGGGGGACACGCGGCGGGGATCGAGGTAGCGCTCAACCGGGCCCTGGCGGTGAACCGGCTGGATCCCGAGGATGACACGCCGCCGAACCGGGCGATCATCCCGATCCCCGGGCTCTATTATCGGTATGGCTGGGTGCCCTGAACCAGGAACCCGGCGCGCCGGGCGCGGTGTGTTGCCGGAACCCACCCACGCGGCACGGATCATCCCCGCCACTCCTCCGAGCCGCCCCAGTCCTCCTCCCAGAAGCGGTCCTCCTCCTCACGAATTTCGTCTTCGTCGAGGGGTTCGTCCTCCTCCCACGCCTCGCTTTCGCGCAGGATTCCCCGAAGGACCGGGTCGTCCCCCGCCAGGGGCTCGTCCCCATCCACAGTTCGACGCACTCGCGCGCGCTCGAAGAGCGCCCCGATTACGACCAGTAGGGCCATCAGGAGGAAGAGAGTTCCCAGCATCCGTTCTCCGGCGAGGCCCGGGCGGCGCCCTCGCGCGCCTCGCGGCCGGTCCATCAGTCCAGGGGCACGGACCCCGCGTACTTGAGGCCGCTCCCCGTGTTGAAGATCACGATCTCGTCGTCCTCCCCGATCACGCCGCTGCGCCGTAGATCGGGGACGGCCGCCACCACCGCGCCACCCTCGGGGGCGGCGAAGACCCCGGTGGTCTCGGCCATGATTCCGACCCAGCGCGCCATTTCGTGGTCCGGAACCGCCACGGCCGCCCCCCCGGAGGCCCTCACGGCCCGAAGGATGAGGAAGTCGCCCACGGCAGAGGGCACCCTGAGCCCCGAGGCGTAGGTGGCCGCTCCCTCGAAATACCCCGCATCCTCCGTTCCGGCTTCAAAGGCCCGGACGATGGGGGCGCACCCCCGGGCCTGCACGGAAATCATGCGGGGCCGCTCGGAGCCGATCCACCCGAGCTCCTCCATTTCGTCAAAGGCCTTCCACATGCCGATGAGGCCGGTACCGCCACCGGTGGGGTAGAGGATAACCTGGGGCAGACGCCCTCCGAGTTGCTCGAAGAGTTCGTATCCCATGGTCTTCTTCCCCTCGACCCGATAGGGCTCCTTGAGGGTCGAGAGGTCCCACCAGCCGTGCTCCTTTGCGCCCTCGGCCACCAGGCGCCCGCAGTCGCTGATGAGCCCGTCTACCAGGTGGAGCTGGGCGCCCAGGACCCGGATCTCCTCGAGCACCACGGCCGGCGTATCGGAGGGCACCATCACGTGGACGGGGAGCCCGGCCGCCGCACCGTATGCCGCGGCGGCCCCGCCGGCGTTTCCGGCCGAGGGAAGGGCGAGGATCTCCGCCCCGAGCTCCAGCGCGCGCGACACCGCCAACGCCATACCCCTCGCTTTGAAGCTCGCGGTGGGGTTCTGCCCCTCGTCCTTCACCCAGCACCGGCCCACCTCGAGTCGGTCCGCCAGGCGGGGAGCGTCGAGGAGAGGGGTCCAGCCCTCCCCGAGGGAGATGCGGGAGGCCGGATCCCTGACGGGAAGCACCTCGGCGTATCGCCAGAGCGAGGCCTCCCTCCCGCGGAGCGCGGCAGGAGTGAAGCGATCACGGATGGCGGCCAGGTCGTAGCGGGCGAAGAGGGGCTTGCCTGCCGGGGAGAGGCGCTGCAGCTCTTCGGAGGCGAAGGTCTCACCGGTGGCGGTGCACTCCAGGTGGGTGGCGCCGGGGAGCGGGGCTTTGCTGGGATCCTCTGGGTGCGTCATACGGTTCCAGGAGGGAGATTGGGAGGGGAGAGATGCGGGCCTCGGATGACCTCGAGACGCCGCCGGCCCTGATCCGCAAGAGAACCCGCAAGCTCGGTCGGTTCAAGGGGGGACGGGGTCCGAGCCAACATGCTGCCCGCGCCTCCTCCTCACCCGCATCAGGTGCACTCCCACCCCGAAAAGGAGGAGCGCAACGGGAAGGAGGACGAGGGGTGGAGTTCCCTCCACGCCGGTCGCGAACTCCCGGGTGGCCGGCAGCGCGGCAAGCGCCAGGAGGGTCCCGTTGTTCAGGAAGTGGAGGAGGACGGCGAGAGGGAGTGAGCCGGAGGCGATCACCACCCATGCGAGAACCATCCCCAACCAGGCGGTCGGGAGGATGCGGAACGCGGTCTGCGGAGCCGTGTGGAAGAGCCCGAAGACGAGACCGACGACGATCACCACGAGAATCTCGGGCATCCGGTCCCGGAGCGCGGAGAGCAGCGCCCCTCGGAACAGGAGCTCCTCTGCGATGGCCGGGGTGACGGCCGCCAGAAGGAGGAGCCATACGAACCGCCCGACAGAGTCCGCGGTGAGGACCTCGGCCATAGCCTCCAGGAATCCGACCGGAACCGGCATGAAGAGGCTCTGGAACCAGGCGAGGTACAACGCGATGAGCCCACCGCCACTCATTAGCAGGACGCCGGCGAGAAGGTGGTATCGGTCGAAGCCGCGGAGCGCCAGAACCTCCTTCAAGCGATACCCGCGCGCCTTGACCAGGACCACCACCGGGAGGGCCATGAAGAGCATCTGCCCGAGGAGGAGTCCTGGCTCACCGAGGTAGACCTGGAGGGTGATGCCCCCGACGATGTAGAGGACGGCCACAAACACCAGGAGGGCGACGGCCTCGTAGATCGGAGGGGCCGTTCCCCGGCTGCCGCCGCTCCGTTCAGCGGTGTGGGGAACAGGTGCCTGGCGGTCTCGCAGCATCGCCTCCTCTCTCATGGTCGGAACGGGGAGCGAGACGCTAACGAGTGGGGTCGAGAGGGACAAGCGGGGCCACGGGGGGAGATCAGCGGGCAGCCCCGGACCGCTTCCTCGGGCAACCCTTTCAGAACCCAGTTGCATCTCAGGAAGGCAAGGCGGTGATCCCTGTCGGACCCAGTGCCACGGAGAGAGACCCTTGAACCAGCGATCCAGCAGAGGCGGCCCGCGAGGATGACCGAACGAGAGCTCATCGAGCGGACCTGCGCAGGTGAGGCGGCAGCGGCCCGGACCATCTACCGGCGCCACGCGCCCCGGGTCTTCGCCGTCGTCCGACGACTCTGCGGCGAGGACGACCTCGCGCGCGATTGCTCGCAGGAGGCCTGGATTCGGGTCTTCCGCGCCCTCCATGATTTCCGCGGTGAGGCGCGTCTCTCCACCTGGATCCATCGGATCGCGGTGAACTCGACCCTCAACACGCTGCGTCGCGCGCGTCGGGAGGATGATCGGCGAGCCCCTCTTCCGGCCTCACTGCCTGAACGGACGTCCGTTCCGCCGCCATCGGGAGACCCCTTGCTGCGGGAGCGGCTCGAGGTCGCCCTGGATTCCGTCCCGGAGGGAATGCGCAGGATACTCGTGCTGCACGACGTGGAAGGCTACACCCATCAGGAGATATCGGAGATGCTCGACATAACGACGGGGACCTCGAAATCCCAGCTTTTCAAGGCGCGCTCCAAAATGCGCGAGCTCCTGGGAGGAGGCCGGAACGCACCGAACTGTGCCCGATCGACCCATGAAGCGGAGGTGACCCGATGAAGCACCTCAGCGAGGAGACGCTCGCCCGTCTCGGAGAGGATCTTGCCTCCCCGGAGGAGGCCGCCCATCTCGAGGGGTGCGAGGAGTGCCTGGGGGCGGTGGCCGAGCTGCGGGCCCAGGTGCGGGCCCTGGGGGCTCTCCCGGCCATGCGCCCCCCCACCGGAGAGTGGGAGGCGCTGGAGGCCCGCATGCGGAGCGAGATGCTGCTCGGAGAGGTGTCCAGCCAAATCCGGATCGATCGGGGTCCACCCGGCCCGGGAGCCCCTCCGACCCGGGTCGGCCGCGGGAACCGCTGGCGGCGCTCGCATGGCGCGGGCGCGCTCAGGGCGGCGGCGGCAGTGGCCCTCCTGGCGGTGGGCACGGGGATGGGGATGAGCATCTCCTCCCTGCAGGATCGCGCGGGGCCGGGAGACGCGGCCCCCGGGGGAACGGTCGCCATGGGTGAAGCCGTGCTGAGCGGGAGCGGGGCGTCTCTCCCGATCATCTCGTCGGAGGAGTTCGCAGAGTTGAGCCTCGAGGAGGCGGAGCAATTCGTTCGCCTCACCGAGGGTTGGTACCGCGAGTCGCTCGCCCGGTATCGCGGCCGACTGGAGGCGGAAGGACGGCATCCTCCGTCGGATCCCTACACGCGCTATGCCGCCCTGGAAACGCTCCTTCTGGCGGGCGAGGCGGCGGTCCGGGAAGCCCCCGCCGACCCCTTCTTCAACGGCCTCCTCGTAAACGTCGACGTGGAGCGGCAGGCCCTCCTCGAGGGATTCGGCCTCGGCTCCGCCGACCACAACTGGTATTGAACCATGAACGACATAATGGAAGTGCGACGGCGAAGGGCGGGACGCGATGCCCACGGCACGCTCCTGCTCCTCCCAACCCTGGCAGCGGCCCTGGCGCTCGCGGCGTTCCCGGAACCGGGACAGGCGCAGGAGATAGTGATCCGACCCCAGGCGCAGAGGGCATTGGTGGTCTGCCCCAGTGGCCCCACCACGGATCAAGGGACGGCGGCCGGCTGGCTCGGGATGGAGCTGCGCCAGACGTGGCCGCCGCAGCCTGGCATTCTGCCGGGGCGTATGCGCCAGGATGGGCAACAGGCGGGCGGCGGGACGGGAACACCTACCGACCTCGAGATCCGTGTCAGCGCCGTCGCAGAAGGTGGACCTGCGGAGCTGGCGGGGATCCGAAGGGGCGATCGGCTCCTGTCGGTGGACGGGGAGCAGATCTCCCCCTCCCTCCTCGACCGCCTCGCGCTGGGAGTGCCCGCCGGGGCGGAGGCGGTGGTGGGCATCGAGCGCGACGGGGAGGAGTTCGAGTTCGTCGTAGAGGCGACAGAGCGACCCTGCGTGTGGCCCGGGTCAGCGGCGCTCGCCGTCCACCTGGACTCGGTGCGGGTGAGGTTACGGGATCAGGGGGAGGCGCTCCAGCGAATGCAGATCCGGATGGACACGGCGTACACGGCGTGGCTGGAGGGGGTGAGGGAAACGGCCGAAGCGAGAGAGGCGCGGGTGCGAGCGGCTGCGGAGCGAGCCAGCGAGATGGGAGAACGCGTACGCCTGATGAGGATCGAGGCTGGGGCTCCGCTCGTGCTCGGCCAGCGCATCGTGGCCGGGGCCGAGCTCTCTCCCCTGAACCCCGATCTGGCCCGGTACTTCGGGACGTCGGATGGCCTCCTCGTCCTGTCGGTGACGGGAGGCTCTCCCGCCGAACGGGCCGGGCTCCTGGCGGGAGATGTGGTCGTAGCCATCGGGGGGGAAGACGTACGAGACCTGGCCGGCGCCAGGACGGAGTTCTCCCGCGCCTTCGCCTCTCCCCCCGTCCCCGTTGCGGTGATCCGGGAGGGCGAGCGGATGTCCCTGGAGTTCCGGCCCTGAAGGCGGAGTAGCGGGAGCGCGCGTTCGACCCTCAGTCGCCCGGGGGGATCTCCCGGATCAACTCCCTGAGGGCATCCGGGGTGGGAGGCAGCTCAACCGCGGGAATCCGCTCCGCCCCGGCTCCGAGCTCCGCGAGCCAGGCGGACCGAACCGTCGGATTCACCCCGGTGGCCCGTCGCACCGTCTCCGGAAACTTGGCGGGATCGGCGGTGGAGACGACGAGTCGCCGCGGCGTGCGATCCCCCCGGGCCTCCGCCGTTTTCAACCCGAGCCACCCCACGGCAGTGTGGGGGTCCGCCAGGTATCCATGGGTCTCGTGGATGTGCCGCATGGCCTGCAGCGTTTCCTCGTCGGAGTGGGTGGTGGCGAGCACCCGCCGGGACAGGGCGGCCCGGTCTCCTCCCTCCAGGGAGAGGAGCCGCTCGAGGTTGCTGGGCCTGGCCACGTCCATGGCGTTGCTCAGCGTCGCCCGGCTCTCGCCCCCGGGGAGCTCGCCCGTCTCCAGGAAGTGGGGGAGGGCAGCGTTGGCGTTGGTGGCGCCGACGAGCCGGTGGAGGGGGGCTCCCATCCGCTGGGCGATGATCGCCGAGGTGAGGTTCCCCAGATTTGCGGAAGGGACGCTCACTAGGAGCTCCCCTTGCCCAGGCGTGTGGACACTCCCGTGGACGTGGAAGAAGGACTGCGGCAGGAGTCGGCCCAGGTTCACCGAGTTGGCGGAGGTCACCGCCATTCCGGGGACGGGACTTCCCTCCCCCAGGATGGTCTTCACCATGTGCTGGCAGTCGTCGAAGCTGCCCTGAACGGCGACGGGGACTACGCCGGGGAAAACATGGTCCGAAGGGGCAGACCCGCCGTCCGCCTGGCGCTGCGCCGCCATGCTCCTGGTGGTGATGTGGTGGAGCTGGGTCGAGCTGATCCGGCCCTTCGGGTAGAGGACCATGGCCTGGACTCCAGGAAGCCCCTCCACAGCCCGCGCCACCGCGCCCCCAGTGTCGCCGGAGGTGGCTACCAGCACCACGATCCGCTCCGCTCCCGGCCCCCGGAAGTGCGAGAGGAGGTGTGCCAGAAAGCGCGCACCCACGTCCTTGAACGACCCGGTTGGCCCGCGGAAGACCTCCATGACCCAGGTGCGCTCGTCGAGCTGGACGATGGGGACCTCGAAGTCGAGCCCGCTCTCCACGCACCAGTCGATGACGTCAGCGGAAAGGGAGTTGCCCAGGAGCCGGTGGGCGGCGATTCGAGCCACTTCCCGAAAGCCGACGACGTCGCGGAGCCGCTCGAACTCCTCGGGCGAGAGCGCAGGAATCGCAGCGGGAAGGTAGAGCCCGCCGTCGGGCGCGAGCCCCCCCAGCACCGCCGACCGCAGGTGACCGGGAGCCTCGGACCCCTCCCAGCTTCCCCGCGTTGAGATCAGCTTCACGGTGCCTCCTGCACGGGCGCCACCAGCCGCGCGCCCTCCCTGGCGACCCTCGAGACGTGCAGGGTGGCGTCCAGGTCGACCGTGTCATGGAAGGCCTTCTCCATCGCCGCTCCCACCTCCCGCGCCGCCCGCAGGGAACGACACAGAGCGAAGATCGAGGGCCCGGACCCGGAGATTCCCCATCCCACCGCCCCGGCGCCACGAGCCGCGGACCCCACCTCGTGAAACGCCGGGATCCGGGGAGCGCGAACCGGCTCGGCAACCTTGTCCACCAGGGCGTCGCCCAGGAGTTCCCAGTCGGACGAGTGGAGGGCGACGACCAGAGCGGCGGTGTTCCCCCACTGGTCCACAGCGTCACGCAGGGGTACGCTCGCGGGGAGGCGCTCCCTCCCGGCCCGGGTATCGAGCTCGATGGCGGGGTGCAGGAGCGCTACCGCGAGCCCTTCGGGGACCGGTAGGTGCACGTAGGGTCGGACGGGAGAATGACGCACCAGCACGATTCCCCCGAAGAGGGCCGGAGCCACATTGTCCGCATGCCCACTGGACGCCACGCCTTCCCCCGCCAGCGAGGCGTCGAAGAGCCGCGAGGGGGAGGAGTCGAGGCAAAAGAGGCCGTCCACCGCGACCGCGGCCGCCACGGCGCTCGCCGCGCTTCCGCCCATCCCGCCGGACAGGGGCGTCCCCTTCTCGAGGTCGAGTTCCACGCCTCCTGTGAGGCCGGCGGCCTCCAGGAGCGCCCTGGCCGCAACCCCGGCACCGTTGCGGTCGGCCTCGGTGGGCAGGCGTCCCCCGTCACCCGTGATGGTGCGGATGGTGACCCCGGGCGAGGCCGACCGACGGGCGGTCACGCGGTCACCGGGCGCCTCGAGCGCCAGACCGAAGACGTCGAAGCCGCAGCTCAAATTGCCGACAGTGGCGGGAGCGAAGGCGGTGACCTCCCCTCCCGCCCCGCGCATCCCGCCGCCGTCGGTGGCACCCGTCGACGGCCCGGTCATGTCCGTGTCCGATCGCGGGCGCGCGACATGGAAAGCTGCCGGGCAGCGCGAAGGAGATCCACCAGGAGTCCGGCGGCCGTGACCTCCGTCCCGGCGCCCGGTCCCTGGATGACCAGGGGCTGACTCGAGTACCGGACTGTCTCCATCTCCACCACATTGTCGCCGGGGCGAAGCTGGGCAAGCGGCTGGTTCGAGGCGACGGCACGGAGTCCCACGCTGGGGCCCGATTCGTCCAGCCGCGCCACCGGGATCAGGCGCGCCCCTTCCGCCTCCGCCGCCGCGCGACGGTCGGCGATGTCACCGTCGATCTCGCGGAGGGCGTCCAGGAAGGCGTTCCGGTCGGCGATCGCAAGGAGCTCCGACGGGAGGATGGGGGTCACCTCGACGTCGTCGGCTTCGAGCGGGCGTCCCCACTCCCTCCCCAGAATCACCAGTTTCCGAACCACGTCCCGGAGACCGAGGTCTTCGCCTGGGTGCGGCTCCGTGAGCCCCCGCTCCACCGCCTCCCGCACGATCTCGCTGAAGACGGCCCCTTCGTTGACACCCTGGAAGATGAAGGAGAGGGACCCGGAAAGGACCCCTTCGAGCCTGCGCAGCTCGTCGCCGGAAGCGCGGAGGTCGGAGAGGGTGCTCAGGACCGGAAGACCCGCACCCACGGTCGCCTCGTAGTGGAGGCCTCCCCCCGGCGCGAAGATGCCGCGGCCGGCGGCGTCTCGGAGCTCCCGATAGGTCGAAAGGCTCCCCGCCAGAGGGAGCTTGTTCGCGGTGATCACCCCTCCACCGGCGCGCAGCACGGTCACGTACAATCCGGCTACCTCGCCGCTCGCCGTGCAATCCACCAGGAGTCCGGGAACCTCCCCTGAAACCGCGGCCACCACCTCATCGGGGGGGGCCTCCGCCGCGTGCAGATGGTCACGCCAGGAACTCGGATCCAGGCCAGCAGGATCGAGCGCTGCCCCGCGGCTCCGGGCGACACCCACCAGTCGCGGATCGAAGCCCTGCGCCCGCAATTCGTCCAGTCCGTGGTCGCGGAGCTGGTCGAGGAGCTCGCCCCCGACCCGTCCTGCCCCCAGGACCGAAATGGGGAGGGGCTGGGGAGGATGCACGTCCACCCGGCTCGTCCCGTTGCCCCCTGGGCTGCCGGCCAGGAACGCGTCGTGGACCGCCCGCAGCGCTCGGGGCTCGTCCTCCTGCGCCACGACCCAGGAGATGTTGCGTTCGGAGGAACCCTGCGCAATTGCGTGGACGTTCACACCGAGCTCCCCCAGGGTGCGGAAGAGGCGTCCGGAAATGCCGGGAGTATCCCGCATCCCCTCCCCGACGATGGCGAGAATGGATCGTCCCTCCTGCGAAACGGGGTCACCCAGGAGACCTGCCTTCCGCTCGCGATCGAACTCCTTCCGGATCGCCGCTTCGGTCCTGGAGAGGTCGGCAGCCGCCACCGCCAGCGATACGGAGTGCGCGCTCGAGTCCACGGTGAAGAGGAGGGCCGGAACGTCCGCGCCGCGAAGCGCCCGGAAGAGTCGCTCCGCGGTTTCCGATACTCCGAGCCGCTCCACTCCCTCCAGACGGATGAGAGCGGCCTCCCGGATGGCCGAAATGCCCCGGACCGGTCCGGACGCCGCCACAGGGTTCTCTACCACGCGGGTACCCGGAAGGGAGGGGTCGAGAGTGCTGAGAATGCGCACTGGAATGCCGGCGTCGCGGACGGGCTCCACAGCCAGCGGACACATCACCTTGGCGCCGAAGCTCGCGAGCTCGAGGAGCTCCTCGTAGCTCACTTCCCCGATGGGGGCCGCGAGGGGGACGCTCCGGGGATCGGCGGTATGGATTCCCCCGACATCGGTCCAGATCTCCACGACCTCGGCCCTGAGAGCGGCACCGATGAGCGTGGCGGTAAAGTCGGACGCGCCCCGCCCGAGGGTGGTCGTCTCGCCGTCAGCGGTGGCGGCGACGAAGCCCGTGACTACGGGCACGTCCTCCGCATCCGCCAACCGCTCCCGAATCTGCCGGGTGGACACCTCCCTGTCGACGAGCGCCGATCCGTGACGGTCGTCCGTACGGATCAGCTGCCGGGCGTCCACCGCCCGACCCGGGAGTCCGTGGGACCGGAGTCCGGCGGCGACGAGAAGGGCGGAGAGCAGTTCGCCGTGAGAGAGGAGCCGGTCCTTGGTGCGCGGAGAGCACTCTCCCAGGAGCTCTACGCCCTGGATGAGGCGCTCGATGTCGCGGAAATAGCCGTGGACCCTCCCCCGCAGCTCGGCCAACTCCTCCGCGGGGGCGAGGACCTCCAGCAACCGCAGATGGTTCTCCTCCACCGCCACGAGCCCGGAACGCCCGAAGACGGAGCCTTCCCCGCTTCCGGACGGCGATCCAGCGATGGCTGCCGCGGTCTGGAGGGCATCCGTCGTGCCGCCTACCGCGGACACGACGACGATGGGCCGGCGCCCATCGGCGAGGACCTCGCTCACCCGCCGGACCACGCTGGCGAAGCGCTCCTCGTTCGCCAGGGAGGTCCCGCCGAACTTGAGCACCCGGATGCTCGAGCGATCACCTCCCTCGCGGGAAGCGGTCTTGCCCTCATCCACGGTCTCTCCAATTCTGATCCCTCCGCTCACGGCGCCCTCCTGGGATGATCCGACGCACCGCCGCATGGTGGCCAAAGAAAGCGCCCCGACCTCTGAGGAGGCCGGGGCGTCGCGCTTTCTCGTCGGAGACTGTGTCTATCCGCTCCGTTTTCGAGCACGCTCGCCGGCCCCCACCCGAGTCCACATCATCGTGGCCCGGAAGTTGGTAATCGTCATCGTGTCGAAAACGGAAATGTTCATCATGGTGCCCTAACAGAAAGCGCCCACCCCAGCCCTGTCAAGACGTGCCTTCCAGGGCGGACGGAAGGGCACAAGGGAACCGTGTACAGGGGAACCCCGCGGATCCCGCACGGTAGACGGTCCGCCGTGAAGACTCCTACCCCCCGCTCGATTCTCCGGTTCTGGGCGCCCCTCGCCGCGACCTGGATCATGATGGCGCTCGAGGGCCCGTTCCTCGCCGCCATCATCGCTCGTCTCGCCGACCCGACCTTCAACCTGGCGGCCTACGGGGTGGCGTACGCATTCGCCATCCTGGTGGAGGCGCCGGTGATCATGCTCATGAGCGCTTCCACCGCCCTGGTGGAGGATGCGACGAGCTACCGGAAACTCCGCAACTTCACCCGCGCTTTGAACGTGGGAGCCACCGCGCTCCTCCTCCTGATCCTGATCCCTCCGATCTTCGAGCTGGTGATGCGGACCCTTCTAGGGCTGCCGCAGGAGGTGGCCGGCATCGTCTACGGCTCCCTCTGGCTTCTCCTCCCCTGGCCGGCAGCCATCGGCTACCGAAGGTTCCTGCACGGAATTCTGATCCGCTCTGGACGGACGAGGCTGGTGGCCTTTGGAACGGTCCTTCGCCTGGCGGGGATGGGGGTCACGGCGCTCGTTCTGTACCTCTTCTTCGCGGTCCCGGGGGCGTGGGTGGGTGCGGCGGCCCTCAGCGTCGGTGTCATGCTCGAAGCCGTTGCGGCGAGGATGATGGCGCGCGCACCGGTACGGGCACTCCATCGGGACGGGCCCCGGGCGGGGGAGGAGGCACCATCCCTGGCCTACCGGGGGATCCTGGCCTTCTACTGGCCGCTGGCCCTGACGTCGATCATCGGTCTGACCGTTCAGCCCATGCTGACCTTCTTCATGGGCCGTGCAGCCATGCCCCTCGAGTCCCTCGCGGTCTTTCCGGTGGTGCTCTCCCTCTCCTTCCTCTTTCGAACCCTGGGCTTGAGCTATCAGGAGGCCGCCATCGCGCTGATGGGGAGCCGTGGGGAGAACGCACGAGTCCTCGGGAAGTTCGGCCTGGGGCTCGCCGCGGCCTCGTCGGGCGGGCTGGCGCTGGTGGCCTTCACACCGCTGTCGACCGTCTGGTTCGAGACGGTTTCCGGGCTCACTCCGGAGCTTGCGGCCTACGCGCTCATCCCCACCATGCTCCTGGTGCCTCTGCCCGCTTTCTCGGTCCTCCTATCCTTCCAGCGCGCAACGCTGGTGCAGGATCGTCGCACGCACCCCATTACGGTGGCGACCGCCGTGGAGGTGGGGCTCGTAGCGTTGATCTTCACTGCGGTGGGATGGGGGCTGGGATGGGTCGGCGCCACCGCCGCCTTCGCGGCTTTCCTGGGCGGGCGGCTCGGCGGAAACCTCTACCTGCTCCGGCCCGTGGGAAGGGCTCTGACCCGGCTCCGCGGAAAGGGATGACCGTGGGCCGGTCCTGATCGGGAGAGAACCGGAAAGCAGCCGGCGCCGGCCCTATTCGTACCGCAGCGCGTCGATGGGATCGAGCTTGGACGCCCGCTGCGCCGGCCAGATCCCGAAGAAGAGACCGATGCCGGCCGAGAAGAGGAGTGCGATCGCGACGACGTAGGCGGAAACGGCAGTGTCCCAGCCTGCAAAGTGGCTCAGCAACTGCGCGCCTCCCCACCCTGCCAGGACCCCCGCCACTCCTCCCAGGAAGCAGAGTACCAGGGCCTCCACCATGAACTGGAACATGATGTTGACGCGGGTGGCGCCCAGTGCCTTGCGCACGCCGATCTCACGCGTTCGCTCGGTCACGCTCACGAGCATGATGTTCATGATTCCGATTCCGCCCACCAGAAGCGAGACGGCGGCGATCCCAGCGAGGAGGAAGGTGAAGGTCCGGCCCGTTTCCTGAAACGACTCCAGCAGGTCAGTCGAGTTGCGGATCTGGAAGTCCGCGGCGGTCCCGGGAGGCAGGCGATGCTCCCGCCGGAGGATCCGGTCCATCTCGTCGTAGGCCCGATCCATTCCCGCGGGGCCCGCCTCGACCTTGGCCAGGATAGACCGGAGGCGGTCCCGACCACCGAAGACCCGGTACTGGGCGGTGGAGACCGGGATGTAGACCATGTCGTCGGGGTTGTTCCACCCCATCTGGCCCTTCTCCCGGAGCACGCCGGCCACCTCGAAGGTTTCACCCCGAATGCGAATGTCACGTCCGACCAGAAGCGCCGCAGGCGTCTCCAGGCTTTCGGGGATGCCGGCCCCGAGTACGGCGACGCGCCGCCGACCCTGCACTTCGCCGTCGTTGAACAGGCGCCCGTGCTCCAGCTCCATGTTGTAGATACCGAAGTACTCGGGCCACGTCCCCAGAATCTCGACGTTGGTGTTCCAGCGCTGGTGTGAGACCTGCATCCGTTGGGAGATCTCCGGCGCCACGGTCAGGAGCCCCGCGGTCTCGGCCCGGAGAGCTTCCGCGTCCGTCGTATAGAGGCGGGAATCGCCCTCCACCACGCCCCCGGCGCCACGCGCCTGGCCGGGACGGATGGTCAGAACGTTCGTCCCCATCCGCTCGATCTGCTCCTCCACCTGCTGCTGTGCGCCTTCCCCCAGCGCGACCATGGTGATGACCGCGCCCACCCCGATGATGATGCCCAGGGTGGTCAGGAAGGAACGGAGGAGGTTGGCTCGAACCGCCGCCAGGGCGACCAGGAAGATCTCCGTGATCAGCATCGGGCTACCCCTATCGGCCGAAGGGCATGCCGCCCATCCGGGCGCGCATGTTCTGTGACATCGCCTCTTGCTGGGCCTGGAGCTGGGCGCCCCCTATGAGAGCCACCTGCTCCCCCTCCTCCACCCCTGCGAGCACCTCCGAGTTGTTCCAGTCGTTCACCCCGACCAGGATCGCCCGGGGGTGGAGCTCACCTCCTCCTCCGACCACGAATACCACGGCCTCCCGGATGTCGTGGTCACCCCCACCGGCTGCACGCTGCATTCTCGCTCGGGCCCCGGGACCAGGGAGCTGTCCACTGGCCATCATCTCACGGAGCGCTTCACGATCCCCCGAGGCCCTTGCCTGTCTGACAGCCTCCCTCCGATCGGGATTGGGGCCCTCGGCCTCCATGGCGTCGGCCATCGACTCGGCCCCGTCTCCCTCGCCGCGCAGCGACGCACGGAGTTGCTGAAAGTCCGACCGCTCGATGGTCAGGTTCCCCTCGGGCACGCCAAGCACACCCGCCGCGGCACCCATCTCCTGGAAGGTGACGATAGCATTGTTCGGGAGGGTAAGCGCACCCGGACGCTCCGCCAGCAGGACGGTGACCTCCGCGCTCATCCCGGGACGCAGGATGCCTTCTTCATTGTCGAGATTCACGATCACGGGGTACATGACCACGTTGGACTGGACGACGGCCTGGGGTTCGACGTTCTCGACCTGGCCCCGGAACGTCCGATCCGAATATGCATCCACGACCACTGTCACCGGCATCCCGGCCTGAATCCGGCCCACATCCGTTTCATCCACCAGAGTGCGGACCCGCATTACGTCGAGGTTCGCCACCGTGAGGAGGAGCGTCCCGTCCGAGACGCTTCCCGACGCAGAGGTGATGACCTGCCCTTCCTCCACGAGGCGCTGGAGAACAGTGCCCTCCATCCGGGAGCGGATGGTGACGTCGTCGAGCCGCACCCGCGCGAGGTTCAGGCTCGTCTCGGCCCGGATCAGCTGGGAACGGGCATTGGCATAATCCAGGCTCCGCGACTCATGCTCCTGCTGGGTGATCACCTGGGCCGCCAGGAGATTCTGCGAGCGAGTGAGCTGGGACTGGGCGTTCTTTTGACGCTCGACCGCTACATCGTAGTCGGCCTCGGCCTGATTGTAATCGTTCTGCACATCGCGGGGGTCCACCTGGACGAGCATGGTGCCCGGCTCGACCCGGTCGCCGACGTCCACGGAGACCTCGATCACCTCCCCCGAGGCCCGGGACTTGATCTCGACTTCGCGAAGTGGCTCGAGCTGCCCGGTGGCCTCGGCCGTGAGCGCCAGATCCTGCCGCACCACCTCGGCGACCGAAACCCGGACAGCCTCCCCCGCCTCACCCTGCCCGCAACCCGCGAGGAGAACCACTCCGAGGAGGCCGGCACCCAGGCGGGAACCGATCCGTCCCCGCCCTACACTCCCGGGCACGCGGCCTGCCGAGGCGAACGTCGCTTTGAAATCGTGCATTCTGGTGATCCTTCTTTCAGTTCGATTGAGATCCGTCGGCGGCCGCGAGCACACCCTTTTCAGCCTGCCCTTCCGGGTGGAGGTGCGGCCTCCGCCTCACCTCGTTCTGGAAGTCCCTCTCGATCAGGCCATCGCGGAGGTGGATTTGCCTCATGGCAAACTCCGCCACCTCGTGCTCGTGTGTTACAATGACGATCGTTTGGCCCTGATCGTTAAGTTGGACAAAGGTGTCCATGATCTCCTCGCTCGTCCGGGTGTCGAGGTTCCCGGTGGGCTCGTCCGCCAGCAGGAGGGCGGGGTTGTTCACCAGGGCGCGCGCTACCGCCACCCGTTGCCGCTGACCGCCCGACAACTCCGGGGGCTTGTGCTTCATGCGGTCCCCGAGTCCCACCATCTCCAGCTTGTCCGTCGCTCGCTGTCTGCGCTCCGATGCGGGCACCCCGGCGTAGATCAGGGGAAGCTCGACGTTGTGGAGCGCCGTGGCACGGGCGAGGAGATTGAAGGTCTGGAAAACGAACCCGATGTCCTTGTTCCGTATCCGCGCCAGATGGCGCTCCGAGAGCCGGCTTACGTTCTGTCCGTTGAGCCAGTAGTCCCCCGCCGTCGGAGTGTCGAGGCAACCGATCAGGTTCATCAGAGTCGATTTTCCCGAGCCCGAAGGACCCATGATGGCCACGAACTCTCCCTTCTCGATCAAGAAGTCGACGCCCCTGAGCGCCCGCACGGTTTCCACGCCCATCTGGTAGTGCTTCGCGAGCCCCGAAGATCGGATGACCTCATGCTGGATTCCGGCCTCCGGCCCACGACCTCCGGGCGAGTCCCCTCCGTTGCGGGCCCCGGACTTTCTTCTCAGCATCTGTTCCTTCCTTCCGCTCGAGTTCGCAGGAGGGTGAATGCACACGGTTCCCGAGGGAACGGCGCAAGGGAAGGGCCTTCTCCGCACCCTTCCCGGAGCCTGATCATCAATGCTAACGAATCACAGGCCCCCGAGTGGAGGCGAGGAGATCGGCGCCCTCAGTCCGTCCCCGGACGAGCCGGGGAAGGAATATGAAGGGGGGATGCCGAGTCGGAGGGGAGTGTTAGAAGGCTTGGAAGGTTGCCTTCCAGGAGGCTGCCGTCTAGGAGGCTGCCTTCCAACGGCCGAAGGGAAGGGTGGGTGTGGTGGGGACGCTCTCCCCGTATATGAACGCCCTGACTCGCGGGATCTGGCGTGTGAGGCGCGACCCGACACCTCCGTCGGTGATGACGATGCCGCGGGCATCTGCAGACCCCTTCCCGAACCGCCGAGCGCGATCGCCGTTTCCCTTGTTGGTCTCCATGGTCTTCCTGTCCAGCGGGGGGATCTCTCTTTTTGCCGGGCGCACGGAAGGCGCCCGTAGCCCGCCATTGCAAGGGTGATACCACCGCGCCTCATACTGATAAAACCCTGTAGTGCCAGCAGATACGCGGGGTGCCCGCCTGCGGTGTTGTCGAGCCTGGGCGTGTCCATGACACACATATCGTGTCCATTCGACACGGGCCACGGGGACGGTGTAGCCAGGGCCTCAGCCCCGGGGGGGACGGCGGCTGTCCCGGGAACGCGCACTGGGTGCGCGAGGAGCGGGATCGGAGGACGGAGGCAGGGGCTGCGCCCGTCCCGCCAGCTCAGCGAGCTGCACATCGGAGAGCTCGTCGAGAGTGCGCCCGACCGCCCAGGCCTGAAGGTCCACCGGGGCTTCGGACTCTGTCGGCCGGAAGCGAACGAGCATCAGGGGTGCGCCCGAATCCGGCGGTGTGCCGCTGCGGGTGCGGCCAGAGAGCTCCGCGGTCCAACTCTCGCCGTCGCATTCGAAATCCCTCGTCGGACGGGGGACCTCGCGATCCTTATCCCCCGCCTTCGAGCGCATGAGGTCGCGGACGGGGGTGGGAGCACCTGCGGGAGGCCGCACGGGTGGCGGCCCGTCGGTGGGGCGCTGGGCAGCAGGGGGACGGTCGTCTTCGGATGGTGACATGATTTTCCCGGTTCGTTGGACTCGGACGGTCTCCCGCCACCGGTTGTGAACTCAGCCCTCGACCTGGGCGCCCAGGTGCTCGTTTTCCCAGAGCTGCAGACGAGAAAGCCGAACTTCGCCGTCGAACCTGGGGGCGAGTCGCTCCCAGAACCAGAGTGCCAATGCCTCGGTGGAAGGCTGGACCTTCCCCGAGCGAACCTCCGGGATGCTTTCGTTGAGGCTGGTGTCCTCGAGGGGAATCACGACCTCGTGCAGCAGGCGGTCGAGCCATCCCAGGTCGACAACGAAGCTCGTTTCGGGGTCCGGGGGGCCCGTCACCGTGATGACCAGCGTGTACTCGTGACGGTGGGGCCGACGCTGGTCGCCGAACCTTTCCTCGTTCCACTCCTCCGGGCGGTCCGCCCGCCCGTAGTGGTGCCTGGCGGAGAACGAGAGGGTCCGGATGAGGGAGGTCTCAGGCACGGTTTGCGTTTCGTCTGGTGCTGCGACTCAGGATCTACCCGGCGCCCGATGGGCGCTGACCCATTACCAAGAGGGCACGAGCCCATTACTCTACCCGCGACCCAGCGTTCCTCTCAGCGCCCGGACTCTCGAGATGCCCTCGTCGCTCCACCCCCTTTTCTCGCCCAGCTCGATCGCCGTGATCGGCGCGAGCCGCCGACCCGGGACCGTGGGCTACGAGATCGTGGACAACCTGTTGAAGCACCGCTACGAGGGAGTCGTGTACGCGGTGAACCCCCGGGCGCGCTCGGTCCATTCCCTCCCCACCTGGCGCTCGGTCCGCGACATTCCCGGAGAGGTGGACCTCGCCGTGGTGGTGGTCCCGAAGGAGGCGGTCCTCGAAGTAATCGACCAGTGCGGGGCCCGGGGCATCCCGGCTGCCGTCGTCATCTCTGCCGGATTTTCCGAGGTGGGAGAGGAGGGACACCGGCGGGAGGCACGCCTGCAGGCGCGTGCCCGGCGCTATGGCATGCGGGTCGTCGGCCCGAACTCCATGGGTATCCTGAACACGGACCCGGCGGTGCGAATGAACGCGACCTTCGCCCCCACCATGCCCCCGGCCGGAAGCGTCAGCCTGCTCTCGCAGTCGGGGGCCGTGGGAATGACGATACTCGACTACGCCGCGGAATATGGGATCGGGATCCGACACTTCGTGTCAGTGGGCAACAAAGCAGACGTCTCGGGAAACGACCTCCTCGAACACTGGGAGGACGATCCCGACACCCGCGTCATTCTGATGTACCTCGAGACCTTCGGGAATCCGAGGCACTTCACCCGGATCGCCCGGCGAATTTCGCGGAAGAAGCCCCTCATCGTGGTAAAGCCGGGGCGAACGGGAAGGGAGGCGGGGACCGGGTCGTGGCACACGGGTGAGCTGGCGTCCGGTGACGCAGCCGTGGACGCCCTCCTGGAGCAGTGTGGGGTTCTCAGGGCACACACGGTGGAGGAGCTCTTCGACCTGGCGATGGCCTTCGGTACCCTCCCGCCACCGGCCGGGGGACGGGTCGCAGTGGTCACGAATGCCGGAGGTCCCGGAGTGATGATCGCCGACGCCTGCCGGAAGGGCGGCCTCGAGCTGGTCGACCTTCCCGAACCCACGATCGGAGCCCTCCGAAGGGATCTCGCGGCAGAGGAGGCCTCCGTGGGCAACCCGGTGGACCTCATCGCCACCGCAGAGCCCGGCAGCTACGGTTCGGCCCTCCGTACCGTACTGCGAGCACCGGTGGTCGACGGTGTAATCGCGGCCTTCATGCCCCCCTTCGGAGTGCGTCAGGAGGATGTGGCCGGCGTGATCGTCGAGGCCTCGAGAGAACACCCCACCAAGCCCCTTCTGGCGGTGTTCATGGGTCGGGACGGTTTGCGTAAGGGCCGAGCAGCCCTTCACGAGGCGGGCGTGCCCGCGTACATCTTCCCGGAGTCGGCGGCCAGGGCGCTCGCCGCACTCCATGGCTATGGTCGCTGGCTGAGGCAGCCGGTCCAGGCGCCCACGCATTTCCAGGTGGAGAAGGCGGTGGTCAGCGGCATCCTGGATGCGGCCACGGAACAGGGCGAGACAGCGCTCGGCACCGAGGAGGGACGCGCGATCCTGGCGGCCTACGGTATTCCTTCCGGTCCAGGCAGGGTGGTCCCCTCCAGGGCTGCTGCCACCGCAGCAGCAGCAGAATTGGGGTTCCCGGTGGTGCTGAAGGCCCCGCCCCCCCACATTGTGGAGAGATTCGATGTGGGAGGCTCCCGTGGCGAGCTTCTGGATGCGGCCGCGGTCGGCGCGGCATACGACGCCATGGCAGCCGAAATGGGAGACCGCGGGCTCGATGACGCGTCCCCGGCTGTACGGGTCGCGCCGTTCCACCGCCATGCTCAGGAGTTGATACTGGGAATGACCACGGACGCCACCTTCGGTCCGCTCGTGATGTTCGGACTGGGCGGGCCTCACGTCGAGACTCTGAGGGACGTGACTTTTCGCGTCCCTCCCGTGACCGAACAGGAGGCGCACGCGATGATCTCGTCCATTCGCAGCTTTCCTCTCCTGCGGGGGGTCAACGGCGGTCCGGGAGTCGACCTCGTCTCGCTGGCCGGAGTGATCCAGCGGCTCTCGCAGCTCGTGATCGACCATCCCAGGATTCGGGAGCTCGAGGTAGATCCCCTGGTCGCGACACCGGAAGGTGCGACGGCACAGGAGGTACGGATCCGAGTGGTGCCCCGGGAACACCTCGGGACGGCGAGTGCGTCCTACGTGGGTCCGGCGAGATGAGCGAGAAGCCGCGGGATGCATCGAGCAAGGAGCCGCGGGCTCCAGAGGATCCGCGGCTCAGCTACGCCCAGATCCTCCGTCTTCAGGAGCGCCTCAGACAAAACCTCGTCCAACTCCGTGGGGACCTGGATTCCCCCGCCGTGCGCGAGATCACCCGTGTGCTCGAGGAGCGGGAAGGGAGCCGTGTCTCGCGGCCCCTCGTCCGGTTGCGAAAGATCCTCGACGAGGTCATCGACGCCGCGGACGACGCCGCGCGCGACGTCGAGGCCGAACTGCTACGCACCTCGCAACGTCGGACGGCTCGGGACGGAGCCGAGCTTCCCGGAGGGTTGGCCCGGTTTGTGGACGAGCGGGCTTCATGTTCCGGTTTCAGCTTTGAGACCGGTCATGACCCGGAACGCGGCTGCGTGCTGAGATGGACCGAAACCCTGGAAAATGGAGAGGTCCGTGCCAGGGGGATCCTCCATGAAATCCCGTACGCCTGGATCGGGGACTGAACGGATGCGCTTCGTGACTCGCCCCAGACCGCCCGAGACGGAGGTCTCTTCCCTCCCCGATGTCCGCCCGCCGTCCCAGAGCGCACTCATCGTCGCAGTCATCTACATGGGTGTCGCGGTCCTCTGGTTGGTCTTCGCCGACCGGATCGTGACCGGCCTCCCTCCGGGAGCCGCCGTAGGGGCATCCGCGGCGGCCCCCTGGCTCTTCGTGGCTGTGAGCGGCCTCGGCCTCTTCCTGGGACTTCGCTTCGAGCTCGGCCGGCGGGCCGCGAGGATCGGGAGTCTCCACCGGGCCCATCAACGACTGCGCAGACACGTCCACGGGACCCCGCTGGCGGTGATCGAGTTCGACGGCGAGACGAGGATCCGCCGCTGGTCCTACGGCGCGGAGGATCTCTTCGGATGGTCGGAAGAAGAGGTCAAGGGCCTCCGCTGGACCGACTCGGACCTGGTCCACCCCGAAGAACAGGAAGCCCTGTCACGATTCCTCACCGAACTGCGCACGAGGGCCCCGGGTGGGGCGCTCCTGGTCCAGAAGAACCGTCACAGGAATGGCGAGGAGGTCTGGTGCGAGTGGTACACCTCCTGGACGCGCGACGGCAGGGACAATCTCACCTCCCTCTTCTGCCTCGTGAACGACATCACCCCCGATCGGGAGGTGATGGAGCGGATGCAGGACCGAAACCGGGAGTTGGAGGTCCGGGTGGCACGACGTACTCGCGAGCTCGCCGCGGTCCGAAGAGACCTTCGCGCATTCACCGACTCGCTCGCCCACGACCTGCGCGGCCCGGTCCGCGCCGTGATCGGCTTCGCCGAGGATCTTCGCACCCAGGTCGCCGACGACCTCGCCCCGGAGGCACGTCGTCAGTTGGTGTACCTGACGGCTGCCGGCCGGCAGCTGGATCACCTCATCCGGGATCTTCTGGAGTATGCGAGGCTGGGAGACCACAAGACCGTACGCAGGCCCCTCGAGCTCACCGAGATCCTCCGGGCCGTCATTCGGGAGATCGAAGAAAGCTACCCCGAGGCCGCCTCGGTCGTCTCGGTCCCCCGGGGCGCGTATACGGTGCCGGCCGACCCGGAGTTGTTGGCCCGCGTGCTCCGCAACCTTCTGGAGAACGCGTTGCAGTATCGGGATCCGCACCGGCCTTCGCGCGTCTCGGTCCTGGTCAACGATGCTGACTCGGAGATCAAGATCCGGATCCAGGACAACGGCACCGGAATCGCCCCCGAGCATCGAGAACGCGTCTTCCGGCTCTTCGAGCGCCTTCACTCCCGGGAGAGCCACCCGGGGAGCGGAATGGGGCTATCCATCGTTCGGAAGGCGATGGACCTCATGGGTGGCACCGTCACCATCGAGGGCAGCAGCGCCCCGGGAACGACCGTGCTCCTGCGTTTTCCCTCCGAGGAGGACCCCCTGACGCAACCTCTCGAGGCAATGGAGACGAAGGGGGACGCCGAATCGACTCAGGACTCGACCCCGCCGAGCAGCGTCACCACCTCGGCGCCGTAGAACATCTCGATCCACCGGGCCTGCTGGGACGTAACCCTCCGGACCCCCCACACGAGGTGGACGTGGTTCGGCTCGGTAGGGTCCGAGAGGAGGGGCATCCGAGACTCGTCGGGTGTCCGGCTACCCTTCCGGTTGTTGCAGGGGGAACAGGCGGTCACGACGTTCGACCAGGTGTTCTCTCCCCCGCGCGAGACGGGAAGAACATGATCCCGGGTGAGGAACTGACGTCCCCTCAAGTCCCGCCGGTGCCGTCCGCAATATTGGCAGACGTAGCCGTCCCGGGCAAAGAGGAAGGTGTTCGTGACCTGACGCCGGAAGCGCCGTGGCACCTGGATGTAGCGAACCAGGCGGATGACGGTGGGACACGGGACCTCCTGCAGCTCCGATCGGAACCGCCGTGCCTCGTCGACCTCCAGAATCTCGGCCTTCCGATCCAGGACGAGTCGGACGGCGCGGCGCTGCGGGACCAGGGTCAGCGGCTCGAAGGACGCGTTCAACGCCAGACAGGCCATGAACTCCCACCTCCCGGGTGAGGGATTCCCACTCTTCCCCCCGAAGCTAGAATGCTGTCGAGGAAGTGGGAAGGCCACCGTTCGAAGGGCCGGACCACCGCTTGCGCGGCGGTGCCCACCGATTCGCAGCGGCTCCGTCAGAGGAGGGCCACCGGGTCTCGGTCGATGGCGAGCCGGACGTCGCCCGACGGCAGCGGAGCCGCCTCCACCAGGCCGGTGAGGAGATTCGTGATTTCCCGGACGGACCCGCCCCTCACGAAGAAGTGCCAGCGCCAGCGCCCGTGCAGCCGTTCGATGGGTGCGGGAGCTGGGCCGACGAGATTCGCTCCCGCCCCCGCACGTCCCAGCCGCTCGCCAACCCAGCGGGCAGCGCTCTCCGCACCCGACACTGCCAGCTCCTCCACCGGCGAGCTCAGCACCACGTTCACCAGACGGACGAGGGGGGGATAGGGCGGGGATTTCCGCGCCGTGAGCTCCTCCTCCGCGAACCCCTCGAAGTCATGGGAGAGCGCGGCCTGGACGGCGTAGTGACCGGGCAGGGAGGTCTGGATGATCACCTCCCCGCCTCGGTCCCCCCGACCCGCCCGACCGGCCACCTGGCTCAGGAGCTGGAAGGTCCGTTCGCTCGCGCGGAAGTCGGGGAGGTGCAGCCCCACGTCGGCATTCACGACCCCCACGAGCGTCACCCAGGGAAAGTCGAGTCCTTTGGCAATCATCTGAGTGCCGAGGAGGATGTCCACCTCGCGACGCTCCACCCGGCCCAGGATTTCGGCGTGCGACCACTTCCCGGAGGTGGTGTCCACGTCCATGCGGGCGACCCTGGCCTGTGGGAAGGTTTCCGTCACGACGCGCTCGACCTGCTCCGTCCCCATGCCGTGGAAGCCTAGCTCGGTCGACCCGCAGCGTTCGCAGCGCTTTGGCGCCTCCTCCTCGTGGCGGCAGTGATGACAGAGTAGTCGCCCCCGTCGGCGATGGAAGGTGAGTGAAACGGAGCACTGGGGGCATTCCCGGACCTCTCCACAGCTCCGGCACTGGATGAAGGAACTGTACCCCCTCCGGTTCAGAAGGAGGATGCACTGCTCCCGGCGCGCCAGCGCATCGCGTACGGCATCCACGAGCCGGGGACTGAGGACGCCCGAACCCTCCCCGTGCCCCACGCCGCTCCCCCGCTCCTTCCGCAGGTCCACCAGGGATACCGGGGGCATGGGCCGGCCCCCCACGCGGCTCGGAAGCGAGAGAATGCCAAACTTCCCCCGCTGCGCGTTGCGCCAGCTCTCGAGGGAGGGCGTTGCGCTCCCGAGCACGCAGAGGGCGCCGGAAAGGCGGGCACGCATGACCGCCACGTCCCGGGCGTGATATCGCGGGGCCTCGGACTGCTTGTAGGACCCCTCGTGCTCTTCGTCGACGATGATTACGCCCAGGTCGTGGAGGGGGGCGAAGAGAGCCGACCTGGCGCCCACCACGATTCGCTTCTGCCCGGAGCGGATCTGGCGCCACTGGTCGAACCTCTCCCCATCGGAGAGACCCGAATGCAGGACCGCCACCTCATCACCGAACCAGGCCCGGAAGCGCGAGACGGTCTGGGGGGTGAGGGAGATTTCCGGGACGAGCACGATGGCGCTGCGGCCGCGCTCCCCCACCACCTCTCGCAGGAGCTCGATGTAGACCAGCGTCTTTCCCGATCCCGTGACGCCGTGGAGCACGAAGGGTCGGGGACGCGGATCGGCCAATGCCCCCACCAAAGCGTCGATTGCCACTCGCTGGGGACCGGTGGGCGTCAGCGGAACCGCTGCGGGGGGCTCGGCACCCGCAAATGGATCCCGCAGTACCTCCCGATCGCGTACCCGGACGAGCGCCTTCTCCTCCAGGCCGGTCACCACCGAACGGGAGAATCCCTCCGCCTCCAGGAGCTCCGCGAGGGCCCGGGTTCCTCCCGCCGCCTCCAGCGACTCGAAGCATTCCCGCTGACGGGCAGCGCGCCCGAACACCTCGTCCCGGAGAACCAGATCCTGGATCGGGTCGGTGATCTCCACGACCCGGCGAGTCCGAACGGGTGGTGCCGGGGGCGGTTCGGTCCAGCGCTCCAGCAACCCGGCCTCCACGAGGGCTCGCACTTCGGGCCATATCGATCCCATGTCGAGGCGGCGACGCAGGGGTCCGATCTGGACAGGCCCCGCGTGCCCGGCCACGGCATCCAGAAGCCGCTCCGCGCGCGGGGAGATCCCGGCCCCTCTCTGACCGGCCTCGGTCGCCCTCACCAGCTCGCGGGAGCCATCGGACAGAACGCTCGGCAGCATGGACCGGAGCACGACACCCACCGGGGCGATGTAGTACTCCCCGATCCACGCTGCCAGGCGGAGGAGCTCCGGCGCCACCGAAGGCTCGGCCTCGACCACATCGAGGACGGAACGCACCCCCCGGATGCCGGTGGGGTCTCCCGGGCCGAGAACCCACCCCACCCGCTCGGTTCGTCGGAAGGGGACGAGGACCCGGGTGCCAGGCTCCGGAGTGGGTCCCTCCACCCGGTACGTGAAGCTCCGGAGGAGGGGAAGGGGAAGGGCGACGTCGACGTAGGCGTCCCCCGTCGGAGCGCGCGCCTGCCGAGGCCCCACTAGGAAGTGCTGAAGTAGAGCAGATCGTCCTGCGGTTCCGGAGTCGTGACCTCGGGGCCATCCGGACCCCAATAGACGTTGACCTCGGTTCTCATCCCGATCTCTCCTGGGATATAGACGCCGGGTTCCACCGAAAAGCCCACACCGGGAAGGAGACGCCGCTCATCGCGGGTCTCGAGATGGTCCAGGTTGGGCCCGGACCCATGCAACTCCGCGTCCATCGAGTGCCCGAGCCGGTGCGGGAGCCACTGTTCCAACCCGCGCTCTCGCAGGAGCACACGGATGGCCTCGTCGGCCTCCCACCCCTGAATCTCCATGCCTGCCGCCGCACGCTCGCGAAGGAGGGCGAGGGCGTGCTCCCGGGCGGCGTGAACCGCGTCCCAGATTTCCAGGGCTCTCGGACTCGCTTCCGCCCCGATCATGGCCATCCAGGTCTGGTCGGCGGGGACTCCACCCGGTTTCCCGCCCCACAGGTCGATGAGGAGGAGCGACCCATCGACGACGGCCTCTCCCGCTCCCGGGGGTGAATAATGCGGATCGGCAGCGCGGACACCGATCGCCGCGATGCAGCCGACTTGCTCGGTCAGCCCGCCCGCGGCCAGCGATTCCTCGATCCAGTCCATCAACTCCCGCTCGTGGAGGGGTCTCCCCTGCCCCACTGCCTTCGCTGCGCGCTCGAACGCTTCCATGGCGGTGTCGCGTACGATCTGGGCAGCCTCCCGGTGAAGGCGCAGTCCCTCCTCGCTCCAGCGGGAGTGGAAGACGGAGAGGAGATCGCCGGAGGAAACGACGGACGCGCCGGTGGCCCGGACGAGATCGAGGATCCCGGCAGGCACCCTGTCCACGGTGGGGACCGCCGAGTCGGGCGAGTACTCCATCGCCACGGTACTCGCGCCGCCCAGGAGGTCGGAAAGGGCCGCCCCCAACTCCTCCCAACTCCGATAGCTCCGGCTCTCCCAGGGCCAGTGGCGCCAGGCCGAGGCTTCGATCGCCTGGTAGAGGAGGCGCGGCTCGCCCTCGGCGGGGAAGTAGGCGAAGGCACGTCTCGTGGTTTTCCCCAGCCCGAGCAGGGCATGGGCGAGGGGGTTCTGGTCACGGAAGTCGTAGAGGAGCCATCCCTCGGCTCCCAGCTCGCCCAGGAGGGCACGAAGCTCGCGCAGGCGGTTCGGTTCGAGGAGGGCACCCGTGCTCACGGGGCACCTCCTTCATGGAAGAGAGGAAGGCCATTCACCTCCTCCTGCCCTTTCCCGACATCTGAGGACTCCGCCACCTGCGCTTGGCCTTCGTGCTCCGCCATTGCCATCTTCCTCCCCTTGACCATGTCCAGTCCCAGGATCCGCTCCCGGGTGAGCAATCGATGCACTTCCGTCTCGCGCCGCAGCGCGGTCTGCACGCCACGCCAGCCCCAGCGCCCCCAGGCCCTTCGCAGGATTCGCAACTTCTCCGGAAGGGAGAAGAGCTCGGCAAAATCCGGAAAAGGCTTCACGACATGGGGGCGGAATGCGGTGTTCTCATCGGACCATGCCTCCGAATGGAGCCGTTCGACCCCCGCTTCCCTCAAGATCCGCTTCAGTTCCACCAGCATCAGTGGACGGGCGCCCAGGTGGCGGGCGAGGGTCACCTGCCGTTCCGGTTCCACCGGTGCCTTCCAGACGAGCTGCACCAGTACCACCTGACCGCCGGGACGGGTGACGCGGACCAGCTCCCGCACGGCGACCTGGGGGTCGACCCGGGCGGTCAGGCCCAACTCTGCCACCACCACGTCGAATACGCCGTCACGGTAGGGAAGACTGGCCATGGAGCCGTGCTGGAACTGGAGACGGTCCCGCAGGCCGTCCGCCCGGACGCGACCCTCGGCCCGATCCACGAGGAACGGGTCCTCGTCGACGCCGGATCCCTGGACCCCGTACTCCCGGACAAAGAACTCCGCGGTCACGCCGATCCCGCAGGCAGCGACGAGAATCTCGTCTCCCTCTCCCATCTCGGTAAGAAGGGCGACCTGCCGGTAGAGCTCCCGGCCCCCCGGCGGAAAGAGCGTACGGGGACTGAGCCGGATAAGGTCCAGCATCGAGGGGACGTCGGCCGAAGCCGGGGAATCGGTCTGCTGTACGTCCATCAGGCGCCGGCTCCCCCGAGGGGACCGACCGGCGGTCGAAGCATGTGGATCGTTCGCATCGGCTGCACCTCGCACTGAAGGATCAGGAACTGCCGGTGCTCCCTCGAAATATCGCGGATGCGCTGGCGCGGCTCAAGGAAGCGGACGGAGCGCCCAGGCGGTCAGGGGAACTCCAACCCAGCGAGGGCCCGGATGGTGGCGACCACAGCCCTCCCGGTCGCCTCGGGATGGTAGCCCCCCTCCAGGCACGCCACGACGCGACCCTCGCAGGCCCGGTCGGCCCACTCCATGACCCGCGTGGTAAAGTGGTGGAAGTCCTCGGGACCCAGGAGCAGCCCGCCCAGCGGGTCTTCGGAGAGGGCGTCATAGCCGGCCGAGACGAGGATGAGGTCGGGCCGGAACGCGGCCTCGACCGTGGCCAGGGCGGACTCGAACTCCGCGCGATACGCGTCGGATCCAGTTCCTGCAGGGAGTGGAACGTTCAGGGTGGTCCCCTTTCCCGGGCCCTTCCCGACCTCCGCCGTCGAACCCGTGCCCGGAAAAAGGGGGGATTGGTGAAGGGAGAGGTAGTAGACGGATGGATCCAGGTAGAAGATCTCCTGCGTGCCGTTCCCGTGGTGCACGTCCCAGTCCACGATCGCCACCCGCTCCGCCCGCCCGGTCGCCTTCAGGTGCGCCGCGGCGATGGCCACATGGTTGATGGGGCAGAACCCCATGGACCGGGTCCGGGACGCGTGGTGCCCCGGGGGCCGAGCCGCGACAAAGGCATTGCGAAGCCGTCCGTCCGCGACCCGTTCGACCGCCTCCAGGAGGGCGCCGGTGCTTCCCATCATCGCCTGCCAGGAGGCGGAAGAGACAAAGGTTTCCGGCCCGACCTCGACCTGGCCCCGCCCCGCCCTCTCGCACGCTTCCCTGAGGGAGGTGAGAAGGTCCACGGAGTGTACGCGAAGCACCACCTCCTCCCTCGCCGCCCGATTGTCGAGCTGCTCTACGAGGCCGCGCAGCGCCAGGAGATCGCGGCCAACCAGGGAAGTCAGCGCTCGGAGGCGACCCTGGTGGTCCGGGTGACCCCACCCCGGATCGTGGAGCGCCGCCGCAGAATGGAGGAAAAAGCCGGTCCTTTCGGAAGGGTCCCCAGACCTGGCCTCTTGCATCATCCCCCTCCACGAAGGGCGCGATGGCGAGGACCCGGCTGGATCCGCGCGCACGGCGCCCGTGTTTCGCCCGACCCGGGCGATCGATTCAGGACGGTATTCAGGTGGCCGACCCTGCGGGGGCGGCTTCGGTTCCCTTCTTCTGCTCCATCCACTCCTGGACGGAGCGCACCTGCGGAGTCACGGAACGGAGCGCCAGGATCGCATCACAGGCCGCGTTGGTGGCGGACATGGTGGTGAGATAGGGCACCTTGTGCATGATCGCGGCCCGCCGCATCGCGAAGTCGTCGTACTGCGACTTCTTCCCGAGCGGGGTGTTTACGAGGAGGGCTACCTCCCCGCTGACGATCGCATCCACGATATTCGGGCGGCCCTCGCCCACCTTGAAGATCCGCTCAGCGGGAATTCCCAGCCGCGTAATGTACTCGTGCGTCGACCGGGTGGCCAGGATCTCGAACCCCATGTCGTGGAACCGTCGGAGGATCGGAGTTACGGTGGGCTTGTCGTTGTCCGTGACGGTCACCACCAGCCGCCCGCCGTCCCGCGGGAGGACGTTGTATGCTCCGGCCTGCGCCTTCGCGTACGCCATGCCCAGGGACTCGTCGAACCCCATCACCTCGCCCGTCGAGCGCATCTCGGGCCCAAGGAGGATATCCACGTCGAACCGGTTGAAGGGAAGGACGGCCTCCTTCACGGCCACGCCAGGCACCCGCGGCTCCTCCGGAACCTGGAGGTCGGCGAGGCGCTCCCCCGCCATGACCCGGGCGGCGAGCCGTGCCAGCGGCACGCCCGTCGCCTTGCTCACGAAGGGCACGGTGCGGGACGCCCTGGGGTTCACCTCGAGGATGTATACGTCCCCATCCTTGATGGCGTACTGGATGTTGAGGAGCCCGACCACGCCCAGCTCGAGGGCAAAAGCCCGCGTCAGCTCGCGGATACGGTCCAGCTCCTCGGGGCCCAGGCGGTACGGCGGGAGCACGCACGCGGAATCGCCCGAGTGCACCCCGGCCTCCTCGATGTGCTGCATGATCCCCCCGATCACGACGGTCTCCCCGTCGGAGAGCGCATCCACGTCCGCCTCGAAGGCATCCTCGATGAAGCGGTCGATGAGCACGGGGTGGTCCGGCGAGGCCCGAACTTCCCGAGCGAAGTACGAGGTGAGCGAGGCGTCGTCGTAGACGATCTCCATTCCCCGCCCACCCAGCACGTAGGACGGCCGCACCAGAACAGGATATCCCACCTCCTTCGCCACCGCGAGGGCGTCCTCCAGGGAGGTTGCCACCCCATTCGGGGGAACCAGGGCCCCGAGTTTCCTGCAGACCTTTTCGAATTGTCCCCGGTCCTCCGCACGGTCGATGGCCTCCACCGAGGTACCGAGAATCGGGACGCCCGCCGCCTCCAGCCCGGCCGCCAGGTTCAGCGGCGTCTGTCCCCCGAGCTGCACGATGACTCCCCTCGGCTTCTCGCGCCGCACGATCTCCAGGACGTCCTCGAGGGTGAGAGGTTCGAAGTACAGGCGATCGGAGACGTCGAAGTCGGTGGAAACCGTCTCCGGGTTGGAGTTGACCATGATGGTCTCGTACCCCGCCTCGCGAAGCGCGAGAACGGCCTGCACGCAGCAGTAGTCGAACTCGATCCCCTGACCGATCCGATTCGGACCGCTTCCCAGGATCAGGATTTTCTCGCGGTCGGTTGGGGGGAACTCGTCCTCCGTCTCGTACGACGAGTAGAGGTAGGGAGTCTCCGCCGGAAACTCGCCGGCGCAGGTGTCCACGACGTTGTAGGTCGGGTGGAGTCCGAGCTCCCAACGTCGACGACGCACGTCGGCCTCGGTCTCGCCCCGCAGGAGGGCGAGCTGCTGGTCGGAAAACCCGGCCCGCTTCATTCGAAGCAGCTCGTCGGACCCGACCTCGTCGAGGTCACGATAGTCCGCCTCCATCTCCATGATCTGGTGCAGCTGGTCCAGGAACCAGGGATCGAAGTGGGTCGCCTGATGGAGCTCCTCGAGGCCTGCGGGGCGCTCCCCGTCACCTTCGTCGATCCCCGCTGCCTGGGACCTCTCCCAGTCTACCAGCGCCTCCATGGCCCGCTTCAACTGATACGGGCGCTCCGCAGTGGGACGCCGGAGGGCGGTGAGGAGCGACTCCCTATCGTCCGCCTCCAGCGAGTCCTCCGTCAGATCCTTGCCGGCGGTCCATCCCGGTCGACCCACCTCGAGGCCCCGCAGCCCCTTCTGCCAGGCGGCCCGGAAGGTCCTTCCGATCGCCATGGTCTCGCCCACGGCCTTCATCTGCACACCCAGCGACGGATCCACCTCCCGGAACTTCTCGAAGGCGAACCGCGGAAACTTCACGACCACGTAGTCGAGGGTCGGCTCGAAGGAGGCGGGGGTCGTCTTCGTGATCTCGTTCGGGAGCTCGTGGAGGAGGTAGCCCACGGCGAGCTTGGCTCCGACGCGAGCGATGGGAAACCCGGTGGCCTTGGAAGCCAGGGCCGAAGACCGCGACGTACGTGGGTTCATCTCGATGACGAAGAGTTCCCCGTCGTCGGGGTTCACCGCGAACTGGATGTTGCACCCGCCGGCCTCGACGCCGATCTCGCGGACCACGGCGATGGCCGCGTTCCTCATCTTCTGATACTCGACGTCTGTCAGCGTCTGGGCCGGGGCAACCGTGATGGAGTCGCCGGTGTGCACCCCCATGGCATCGACGTTTTCGATGGAGCAGACGACGATGACGTTGTCGGCACCGTCCCGCACCACCTCCAGCTCGTACTCCTTCCACCCGATGACGGAGCGGTCGATGAGAACCTCCCCAATCGGGGAGGCGTCGATACCCTTGCGGACCGCGGTCTCGAATTCGGCCGTGTTGTATGCGATCCCACCCCCGGTGCCCCCCATGGTATACGAAGGGCGGATGATGGCCGGGTACCCGGTATCCTCCACGATATCCAACGCTTCTTCGAAGGTTCGTGCGAAGCCACCGTGGGGCACCGTGAGCCCGATTCGACTCATGGCCTCGGTGAACTCCTCACGGTCCTCCGCCATGGCGATGGAGCGGGCGTTTGCTCCGATGAGCTCCACCCCGTAGGTATCGAGTATCCCCTGCTCGTGCAGCTCCATCGCGATGGTGAGCGCCGTCTGGCCGCCCATCGTTGGAAGGATGGCGTCAGGGCGCTCGCGCTCGATGACCCGGGTGACCCACTCGGTGGTGAGGGGCTCGATATAGGTCCGGTCGGCCAGCTCCGGATCGGTCATGATGGTGGCCGGATTGGAATTCATCAGCACGACCCGGTACCCCTCTTCGGTCAGCGCCCTGACCGCCTGGGTCCCGGAGTAGTCGAATTCACAGGCCTGCCCGATCACGATGGGCCCGGAGCCCAGGATCAGTATGGTGTTGAGGTCGTCTCTTCTAGGCACAGTTTCTCAATCCTGGGGATGTCCAATCCGACGGATGGGGTTGGATACGGTCGGGATAAACTCGGCCTCCGGAGGGGTGAAATCAACCCGGGGCACTCGCCAGCCTTCTACCGCGAATAGCGGATCCGGTGCTCGTCGTCGATGGGCACCGGTTCGTTGTCCAGGTCGGCAAGCTCGATGAGCCCGACGCTGGGCTGGGGTTCGGAGAGGTCCCGCACCCTGATTCGGAGGCGGAAGGTGCCGGTGGCCTCCTCCTGAACGGCGACGACGCGGAGCTCGTTCTCGCCCTTCCGGGCGGTCCAGACGACGGTGCCCGCATCACCCACGATGTCCAGGATGCCTTCACCCCTGACCACCAGTACTCCCGAGCCGAAGGGCTCGCCTGGACCGCTAACGTGCGTACGCCACTCTCCCTCCCCGGAGGCTTGCCAGTCACAGCCGGCGAGCAGTGGGAGGACGAGAAGCACGACCGCAAGGCCGGCGGTCGCGCACCGCAGGGGCACCTTGATCCTCATCGCTCCTCCCCGGGGCCGGACCCGAGACGTACCTGGATGGGTGCGAGGCCCGTCAGGCTCGCGCTCGACGGCGTGACTTCCGTCACTTCACCGAAGGACCGGAGGAAGACCCGCAGGTCGCCGATGTCGTACTCCCCGTTCTGGTTTCCATGCCGATCCATGAAGAGGCGCTGAAGTCCGGTGATCCCCTCGCTGGTCCCCAGGAACGAACCGGTCAGACGATCCATGCCCACGGCGGGAGGGGATACGACGAGGTGGACGTCCGTCTGCGCCTCGAGTCCGCTCGCATCCCGAACCCGCACGCGCACCGGGAATTCGCCTACTTCCATGGCCGCCCCGGCGATCCGCGAGTTGAAGATGTTCATCCCGTCGGGGAGCTCCCCCTCCACCACACTCCACTGGAAAGGCCCTTCTCCCCCCTGGACCTCGAACCAGATGCTCCGGTTCACTGCGGCCTCAATTTCCGCCTGGTACCCCTCTCGGGCGAAGCCGTAGTAGTAGTCGAACCACGCCTCCACAGTGATCGGGTCATCGACGACGACGGTCGTCGGGTTGGGGCTCCCCGCGAGCGCGCCGGTCCACTCCCGGAAGGCGAAACCAGGCCTGTCGGTGGCCCGGATCTCGACCTCGGTTCCTCGCGGAAACCAGTGGTCCGGCGATGCCGGGTCGGTCTCCAGGGTCCCCGGGCTGACCCCTTCCTGGCTGGAGGCGGGCTGCCAGCGGATGTGGACCTCCTCCTCCCCGTAGACGAGCCCGAGCACGGTGTCGGTCACCGGAACCTCCAGCTCCCTTACCCGAGGGGCGCCATCCGTCCACCCCTGGAACCCGACCCGAACCCCCTCCATCAATGTGCGGCCGGCCGGGGCCTCGATGGTGCGCCGGTCGAAGGGTGCCCCGTGGATGGTCGTGGGTGGGCCGCTCAGGGGTTCTCCGTCGACCAGCAGGGCCTCGCCCGGCTCAGGTCGAATGCGAGCGCCGAGGAGCTCCGTCTCGACGGTGATCCGGGTCTGTCGCGTGGAGAGCTCGAGGAGGATGTCGTGGGGCTCCGCCTCCTGGCTCCGCGCGATCTGCATGATGGTCACCCCGAGCGCCCGGCCGTCGGCCCCGCGCGCCGCGGGTTCGGACCCGGCGTGGAAGGATGTGTTCGTTCGCTCACAGGGCAGTGCCGGGTTGGCATAGTCCCAGAAGTTCTCCTTGATGCACCCAGGAAAGGGGTGACCAGGGTGAGAATGGCCCCCGGCCGAGGTGGCCAGCGAATTGGTGCCGTCGGACTGTCGGAGCCAGACGCCCATGCGGCCGGGATCCCGGTTTACCCGGTTCGTGGGCCAGTTCGGGTCCACCACCTGCGGATCGATCTGCCAGATCAGGAGGCCGGGCTCCCAGAGGTTCTCGTCGAACCCGATCCGCTGGCGGTTTTCCAGGAGGAGGTACTTTCCCGAAGCGTCGATGCTGGGCACCCGGAACACCTCCTGCGAGCTTTGCACCGGAGGGAGATGGAGCGTGCCATGGTCCGTGTCCGGCCCCAGGTCGACCACGTCGACCCAGCCGAGCATGGCCTTGCTCCACGCACCCATGTGACAGGGCCGCGACGGATCACCGCCCCGGCAACCCCACGCTCCCGTGCCCATCAGATCCCAGCGGCCGACCCCGGGATGGGATGCCCCGTAGGTTCCGTAGAGGTCCGGCAGCCCGAACCCGTGCCCCAGCTCGTGGGCGAATACCCCGATCTGGTTGATGTCCGAGCTGTTGCAGGCCAGAAGAGGCTGGATGGTGTAGTCGCCCACGTAGATGAACCCGTTGCCGTCCGGTCGCGGAGTGCTCGTCTGAATTCCGGGAGAGAGTCGTCCCTGCGTGGCGCCCTGCACGGTCCAGCGATGTGACCAGATCCGGTCGGGGTTTCCAGTACACTCCGCCCCATCCGTCGGATGCAGGATACTCAGCACGTCCACGAATCCGTCCCCCGAGTTGTCGAACTCGCTCCAATCGAGCCCCTGCGCATCGAGGGCCAGCACGACCTGCTCGACGAAGGCGCCCACCCCTTCGGTTTCATGTGAGGACAACCCGCTCTGTGAACGCGTCACCTGAAGGACCGTAAGATCGGTCCGCACCCAGGGGAACGTCTCCCCCTCCAGTTCGACCCTCCCCCCCGACATCTCGGCGTAGAGGTCGGCCACTGTGCCCCCATACGAGTTCGGTCCGGAGAAGTACTCCTGCTGCACCCGCTGGTCGTCGTAGCCGGGTTGGGGGGAATCAGAGAAGAGGCCGAGCACGAGGGGAAATCGGAAGCGCCCGACCATGGGAACGTCCCGCGGCCCCAGGCTGCGGGCGACCACTCCGTAGCGGAGGACCATGTCCGGGAAGGTGGCCCCCCGCGACTGCTGCAGGTGCAGGAGGCGCTCGCGACCCTCCAGGCCGAACTGGAAGGCATCCGAATCGACGGCGAGCTCCTGGAAGTATGCCACGGGCGGCGTCGTACCGTATTCCCGTCCGAGCATCTCCACGTCCTGCGCGCCCACACCGTCGACCCCGATGGGGATGACGAGGAGGCCCGTGAGGAGGAGTTCCGACGAAAGGAGGCGTCGAATGAGCATGTCCGGAGGACGGAGGAAGGCAATAGACCCCTCCTGATAACCGCCAGCGTGCCGTAAGGATCCCGCCCGCGCCCCGCACGGCACGGTCCGCGCCCGTGCCGGCTACCGGTCGCCGCCCCGGACCCCCAGCTCCTCAGCTCGTTCGCGGAGCCCGTCGATCACGTTCTGGATGTGCTCGTTCCGCTCGAGCCCGATGAGCTCGATCCCCCGGTCGAGCTCTTCCCGGTCCACCCCTGCGGCGAAGGCCTTGTCCTTGATCTTCTTGATCACCGACTTTGGCTTCAGGTCATCGATCCCGTTCGGGCGCACGAGGCAGCATGCGACCACGAGACCGGAAAGCTCGTCGCAGGCGAGAAGCACGCGATCCAGCTCTCGCTCGGGCTCCACACCCGTATGATCCGGACGGTGCGCGAGGATGGCGTGAAGCACCTCCTCCGGGTATCCCCGCCCCCGGAGCTCTGCCACCCCGGGGAGGGGGTGCTCGTCCGGATGGCTCTCCCAATCCAGGTCGTGGAGGAGCCCTGCGAGCCCCCACAGCTCCTCGTCCGCCCCACGCAGGCGGGCGTAGTGGCGAACGGCAGCCTCCACGGCCAGCATGTGGTTGCGGAGGCCCGGGTTCTCGACCCACTCCTCCATGAGGCGCAGGGCCTCCTCGCGGTCAGGCATCTTCGGCTTCCTCGCTTTGGGTTCGTCAGGGTTTGGGAGGCGGGGGTTCGCTCAGAACGAGGCGGACGGGCACAGGTGTGCCACCGCGCACTCCCGGCACTTCGGTTTCCTGGCTTTACAGACCCTCCGGCCGTGGAAGATGAGGAGATGCGAGAGGAGCGTCCAGCGTTCCCGCGGAAAAATCTGGATGAGGTCCCGCTCGACCTTCACCGGGTCCTGCTGTCGGCTCAGGTGCAGGCGGTTGGCGAGGCGTCGAACGTGGGTATCCACCACGACCCCCTCATCGACGCCGAAGGCGTTCCCCAGGACCACGTTTGCCGTCTTTCGACCGATGCCGGGGAGCGCCGTGAGCTCGTCGAGCGTCCGCGGGATCTCCCCGCCGTGCCGCTCCACTACTCCCTCGGCCATCCCGATCAGGTTCCGGGCCTTGTTCCGGAAGAAGCCGGTGGAATGGACGAGCTCCTCCACTTCATCCACCGGCGCCTCGGCAAGATCGCGGGCGGTGGGAAAGCGCCGGAAGAGCTCGGGCGTCACCATGTTCACCCGCTCGTCGGTGCATTGAGCGGAGAGTATCGTGGCGACGACGAGCTCGTAGGGGGACTCGTGGTCGAGGGCGCAGTGCGCGTCGGGGTGTTCCTCCGCGAGAAGGTCGAAGATCTCCCGGGCCCGGGTACGGCGGGCGGTCAGCGATTCTCTGGGCATGTGCAATCGGGTACGTGGATTCAGTGCAGCTCAGCCCCCGAGAAGGACCAGCCGTCGAAAGGGGAGTGTGCTCGTTCGGGGGACCTCATCGGGCGGATCGGCGGACGGATCGGGGGAGGTCGGCTCCCTCAGCGCCTCCGGACGCCGCCAGACATAGCCGAAGACCCGGGCCACGAGCTTCAGCACCTCGCCGGCGGCGACGAGGGAGTAGAGTTCGTCGAGCTCCCCACCCGGAAGGGTGGTTCGAAAGTCTTCACCTTCCTCACGGATCCGTGCCGCCCCCCAGGCGGGGGCATCGGCGAGGGGTACTCCCGGGAGGGGGATCAGCGAGATCCCGGGCCGGTCGGCGCGGAGTCCCAATGCGATCAGAAGGTGCAGGGTGTCGTTCTCCGTGGTGGCCCAGAAGATCCCGTCCAGGTCCTCGGCCGGGCCGGACGGATCCGGGTGCGACCAGAAGAGGCGGCCCGGAAGCTGGATGTATCCGGACTGGTCGGCGAGCTTCCCCTGCCAACCCGCCCCTCCCTCCCCCGAGCTGATCAGGTGACGAACGAGCTCCGTGCTCACAAGCGTCAAACGCTCCCCCGCCTCGTGGAAGTGGAATGCGTGGTAGAGGAAGGAAGACAGGTTTCGAAGTGCCGCACCTCCCCGCTCCTCGCCCTGAAGCAAGCGCAGGGTGCGGCCCACCTCGCCGAGCTGGACGAAGGCCTCGAGGTCGCTGGCGTCCACTCCCCGCCCCTCCGCCTCGTCGCGGATGGCGCCAAAGCGCTCCCGGGCGAACTCCCTCCCGGGAATCCCTACCTCATAGGGGGTGATGCGCGCCACCTCGTCAGGAAAGCGCGACGCCATCCGTCCCTCCATCCGGGTGATCTCCGGCAGGGGGGGGACCGCCCGCCGCCCGCCCGGGCCGCCCCTCGTCCGCGGCAGGCGAGTCGGGTGCGGTTCCCACCACCTCGGCCTCTCCATCCGACTCCACGAGATCCAGCGGCACCTTCCCAAACAAGCGTTTCAATCGACCCCAGACCGACTCGTGGCGGACGAGGACGAGCTGGAGGGTTCCCCCGCCGGTTGGGACACCCGAGATCCAGAGGAAGTGGAGGTCACCGAGCTCGGCGGGTCGGTCCACCGCCCAGCGCCGCCCGTCCCAGTCGAACTCGAGCTGCTGGACCCGTTCCCACTCCTCCGGCCGCCAGACCTGCTCGATGTAGACGTCGTACTCCACCCGATGGATTTGCGGCGCCAGGGAAAGTCCGGATTGATAGTACCAGGGGTCGAATTCCTCCCCCTCCCCTCGCTTGTACGTCTCCTCCAGGGCGTAGTCCAGCCCCTCCAGCTCGTCGTCCTCCGCCAGGAATTCCAGGTGATGCCGAAGCTCGTGGGTGATCGTCTCCCACAGCTCCTCCTCCCACGCGAACTCCGGGGACCGTTCCGAAATAGCGAGGAAGGAGCCGTAGTAGAGGGCCACGAAGGAGCGGGTGGTCTCGGGACCCATATAGCTCGACGGATAGGGCTCCGTATAGCACATGCCGAGGGTGTAGTAGTCGTCGTGCTCCCCATGGGTCTCCGCCTCCTCCTTCACCACGACGCCATCGATTCCCTCCTTGTACTCGGGAGGGATGCCGGCCCACATCCGGTGCGCCGCCTCTTCGAACTCGTCGTAGGTCATCTGGTTTCCCGTGGAGGGCACGAATACACACGCGACGCGGCCGCCTCCGGTACTCCGGAAGCGACCGCGAAGCTGAACCGGGCTGGTCCCCGATCAGGCATGGAGGCGGGGTCGCCGGCTCTCGCCGGAACCTCCACCCCGATTCCGTGTCAGTGCCCGATTTTCTTGCTCCCCTTCCCCGTCAGCGCAATGCGCAGCAGGTACCCGAGGAGGATGGAGTATCCACCGATGAAGAAGAAGACCCAGAAGATGAGTTCGAGATCCATTGTTCGCCTCCCGCGGTCAGCGGTCGTCGGTGTTGGAAGAATTGGTGGGGGTGGTCGTCATGGGCCCTGCCGCCACGTTACGCGCCATCCGGTCGTTCAGCGCGTAGACGATCACGAAGAGGATCGCCCACTGCACCACCATGGTTCCGGCGCTGAAGGTCTCGAAGGGGTTCCACCAGGTGTCGGGATAGTCCACCACCGACTGGTAGACCCACCACCCGAAGATGATCACGAAGACGAGGGGCACCACCCGGATCATGACGGAGAACCACTTCCCGACGTTGATGTCGCTGGTCTCGTTGATCTCGGTCCGTGCCCTCTCCACGCCGTACTTCATGATGGCGACGGCAGTCAGGAGGCCACTGATGAGAAGTGCGACCCCCCAGACGAAGTCCTGATTGTCCAGGAAGGTGATGCTCACCGCAGAGGGGATCCCGAAGAAGAAGCAGGCGATCCCAACCCAGGTGGCCGCCTTCTTCCGGCCCACCCCGAAGTTGATGAGGTTCGTGGTCGCGAGCTCGAACATGGCGATGAGCGACGACACCCCGGCAAGCGCGAGGGCCAGGAAGAAGAGGGGTGAGAGGATCGCCGACCCCGGCATGGTGGACAGGAGGTCCACGATGTAGATGAAGGTGAGCCCCACATTCCCCGCCCCGAGAGCCTCCTCCGCGAAGCCGGCGGTGGGGGCCACGGCGAAGAGGGTGCCGAGGATCAGGGCGGCGGCCACGAATCCCACGAGGATGTCGGCGAAGGCGATGATGCCCGAGTTGACCGCGACGTCCTCATCGTCCCGCGCGTAGACGGCGTAGACCATCATGAGGCCCCAGCCTGCACCTGTGGACCACGCCACCTGCGTAAAGGCTTCCAACCAGAGGCGTCCGCTCCCGAAGGCGCCCCAGTCCGGAATGAAGAGGTAGCGGAGGCCCTCGGCGGCCCCGGGGAGAGTGACGGCCCGGAAAGCGAGGATCAGGATGATCACCAGGAGAGCCGGGAGGAAGATCTTCAGGACTCGCTCCAGCCCGCCCTGGATCCCCTTGAAGACCACCACGGCGGAAAAAGCCACCGCGATGGCGTGATATGCCACCGTTTCGATGGGATTCCCGATGAAATTGTCCCAGTAGGTCTGCCCGTCGATGCCCGGCTCGATGGCTCCGGTCAGGGACACGACGAAATACCGAATGCACCACCCGGCCACCACGGCGTAGTAGAACATGATCCCGATGGTGACACACGCCATGAAGGCGCCGGCCCAGGTGTTCTTCGGACCCATGAAGTCCCGAAAGGCCCCCACGTTCCCGAGGCGGGCCTTCGTACCCATGAGGAATTCCGCCATGAGGAGCGGGATCGCCCAGATCAGGAGGCCGATGGTAACGGCCACAAGGAAGGTTCCCCCGCCCCATTCGGCGGCCACTCTCGGGAATCGCCAGATGTTCCCCGTTCCTACGGCCATGGAAACGGCGGCGACAATAATCGCAACGCGGCTTCCCCACTGCTCCCTTTCCGGCTGTGCCATCGGTCCCCGCTGATTCAGTGAGTCATGTGTGCTCCGGGCCGCACCCGGGGTCGTTGCAACGGGAGAGCTGCCTCGAGGCGCCTCCCGGCTCCGACGGTGGCCGAAAGTATGGCGGCGCCCGCCGGGGCGCAACGATCTAGTCCAGCCGCTCCTCGATCCACTCCTGCACGCGGCTCGCGTCGACCCGGTCCTGGGCCAGAGTGTCCCGATCCCGGATCGTCACCGTCCCATCTTCCGCGGATTGGCCGTCCACGGTGACGCACCAGGGCGTCCCCGCCTCGTCCTGACGGCGGTATCGGCGCCCGATGGAGCCTGCGGCGTCGTAGAACGAAGGGATGGAGGCCTTTCGCAGGTCGCGGGCGAGCGCCTCCGCGATCTCCGGCAGACCGTCCTTCTTCACCAGGGGAAAGACCGCCGCCTTGACCGGCGCCACGGACGGATGAAGTCCGAGGACCACACGCTCCTCACCCTCCACTTCCTCCTCCCGGTAGGCGTCGACCAGGAGGACGAGCACCGTCCGGTCCACCCCGACCGCGGTTTCGACCACGTAGGGGAGGTAGCGCTTGCCGCCGGCCGGATCGATGTAATGAAGCCGCTTCCCGGAGTGCTCCTCATGTCGGGCCAGGTCGAAGTCGGTCCGGTTGTGGACCCCCTCGAGCTCCTTCCAGCCGAAGGGGAAGCGGTACTCGATGTCCACTGCCTTCTTCGCGTAGTGGGCGAGCTCGTCCGGCCCGTGCTCGTGTACGCGGAGGTTCTCCTTGCTGATGCCGAGCGAGTGGTGCCACGCGAGCCGTTCCTCCAGCCAACGGTCGAACCACTCATCGTCGGTCCCCGGCTCAACGAAGAACTGCATCTCGGCCTGCTCGAACTCCCGGGTCCGGAAAATGAAGTTGCCTGGAGTGATCTCGTTCCGAAATGCCTTCCCGATCTGCGCAATTCCGAAGGGGACCTTCTGGCGGGAGGTTCCCTGGATGTTCAGGAAATTCACGTAGGAGCCCTGCGCGGTTTCCGGCCGGAGGTAGACCACGTGGCCCTCGCTCTCCACCGGCCCCATGTAGGTCTTGAACATGAGGTTGAACTGGCGCGGATCACCCAGCTCGCAGTCGGCCCCTTCGCCAGGCGCCACGGAGGGCTTCTTTCCGCAGGATTGGTCGGCGATCTGGTCCAGCCGGAAGCGCTTCTTGCAGGCCTTGCACTCCACCAGGGGATCGGTGAACCCCTCGACGTGGCCGGAGGCTTCCCACACACGCGGGTGCATGAGTATGGATGCGTCCAGTCCCTCGACATCCTCCCTCTGGTGGACCATTCGGCTCCACCAGCGCTCTTTCACGTTCCGCTTCAGCTCGACCCCGAGGGGGCCGTAGTCCCAGACCGATCCAGCCCCTCCGTAGATTTCCGAGGACTGAAACACATACCCGCGGCGCTTCGCGAGTGAGACGAGCTTATCCATCACATCAGTATCCGACATGGCTTCGATTCGTGGCTCGGGTAGGGACGAGGGCAGGGCTCGGGACCCCCCTGCGGGCAGGTCGCCGGCGCGCGGTCCTGGAACGCGGCCACAAAGCATAGACGCGGCGGCATCCGGGAGCAACCGAAACGAGGGTAGATGCGGGGCACCGGGGGATTGCACCGCAGCGCCCGGCCGGTTAACCGTGATGCCGCTGAAGGCAGGGGCCAGTTTGGCCGGGTGCGATTGAACCTCGCGCGCCCGCAACGGGTAGAATTTACCGACGTTCCAGGTCCGCCGGGCGCAGAAGCAACCGTCCCAACCTTCCGATCGTCCAATCACCAAGACCCCCACCGAGGGAAGCGACATATCCATGCTGACATTCACAGACCGGGCGCAGGAGATGGTCCGAAACTTCATCTCCCAGAGCGATGGCGAATTGCAGTCCCTCCGAATCCAGGTCGAGGGCGGAAGCCCCCTGGCGCCGGCGTTCGAGTTGACCCTCGTGGCGACGGCGGACCGTGACCCCGACGATCTTTCCGTGGACGGCGGTGGATTCGAGGTCTTCATCGACCCGCGGAGCGCAGAACGCCTGGAGGGGGCAACCGTCGACTTCGTGGAGCGCGTGAACGAGCGCGGCTTCGAGATCCGCCCGGTGGCTGGAGCGAACGGGGCCGCGGCACCGACGGGCGAACTTGCGGAGAGGGTTCAGGCCGTCCTCGAACAGCAGGTGAACCCCCAGATCGCCTCGCATGGCGGCCGTATCGACCTGGTCGGCGTGGAGGGCACCGAAGTCCTCATGGAGATGTCCGGTGGGTGCCAGGGGTGCGCGATGTCACGGATGACGCTTCGCCAGGGCGTGGAGAGGATGATCCGGGAGGCGATCCCGGAAGTGACCGCGATCCACGACGTCACCGACCACTCGGCCGGGGACAACCCGTACTTCCAGGCCTGACATGCCACCTCGCGCCCGGGTCACCTCCTCCGCTTCGAACGTCCTGACCCTGGCCACCCTCGTCCTCCTTTCGGCCTGTGCGAGCCAGCCGCCGTCGTTCGACGCGACCCGCTTCGAAGCCGAGCCCACGGAGGCGACCGAGCCACCCCGGCAGGTCGGTCCCCCCTCGGGTTCGCTGGTGATCGCAGGAGGTGGGGCCCTCGGCGCGGAGATATGGGAGCGCTTCCTGGAGCTGGCCGGAGGACGGGACGCCAGGATCGTCGTGATCCCCACGGCGAGCGCCGATGAGGAGTTCGACGAGGACTGGGACGGCCTCGACCAGTTGCGGGCGGCTGGAGCACGGAACATCTCGCTTCTCCACACCCGCAATCCGTCCGAGGCGAACTCGGAGGACTTCGTGAAGCCCCTCCTCGAGGCCGACGGCGTGTGGATGCCGGGGGGGAGGCAATGGCGACTCGTGGACGCCTACCTCCACACCCGCGCACACACCGCCCTCTTCGATGTGCTCGAGAGAGGCGGTGTCGTGGGCGGGACCTCCGCGGGCGCCTCCATTCAAGCCTCCTTCCTCGTCCGGGGTGACCCCGAAACGAATCAGACGGTAAGCGCCCCGGAATACGAAGAGGGGTTCGGCCTCCTCCTGGACACCGCGGTGGACCAGCACCTCCTTACGCGGTCCAGGGAGGACGATCTCTGGGAGATTCTCGCTCTCCACCCCGAACTACTGGGCATTGGGATCGACGAGGGAACGGCGCTCGTCATCCAGGGGAACCAGGCGGAAGTGGTGGGCTCCAGCCAGGTCCTGATCTACGACCCCGCGGACCCCCTCCGTGCTGCCCGCTCCCTCCGGCCGGGAGATGCCTTCGATCTGGGGCGTCGACTCCCGATCCGGAGCTTCGGAGAGGAGGTCGACGAGGAGGAGATCGACGGGGGACCGGACGTCGAGGACAGGGCGGCCACCACGGGGAGCTACCGGAGGGGAACGTTCAGGTGAGACAAGACTCGCACGGTGCCCTCCGCTGACCTGACGGCGGTCCCCACCCCGCGGGCGGACCCCGTCGCCGTCCGGCTCCACCCGGCGGGGGAACGGGCCGTTCGGGAGGGACACCCGTGGGTGTTCGAAAGCTCCATCCGGTCGGTCAGCCAGAGAGGTCGGACGGGTGACGTCGCGGTGATCTTCGACCGGAAGAACCGCTTTCTGGCCGTCGGGCTTCTCGACCTGGAGAGCCCCATCCGTATTCGAGTGCTCAACGTGGGTTCACCCGCCCGCGTGGGTGAGGAGCTGATGCGCGAGCGACTCACCAGCGCGCTAGCCCAGCGCGGCAGCCTCCTCGAGGACGGAGCGACGACGGGGTTCCGCGTCGTCAATGGAGCGGGCGATGGCTTCCCGGGGGTGGTGGTGGACCGCTACGGCGAGGGCGTGGTCGCGAAGCTCTATTCCGCCGCCTGGATCTCCCGTCTCCACGAGCTCGTCCCGGCGATCACTTCGACCCTCCAGCCTGCCGAGGTGGTGGTCCTGGTGTCACGGATGGTGGCCGACTCCCCGCACTGCCCTGATGACTTCGCCCGGGGGGCCGTCTTCGTCGGGAATCTGGAAGGCGGAGCTCTCTCCTTCGCGGAGGCGGGCCTCCACTTCGAAGCGCACCCCCTGGAAGGCCACAAGACCGGTTTCTACCTCGACCAGCGGGAGAACCGGAAGAGGGTGCAGTCGCTGGCGGGAGGTGCCCGCGTCCTGAACGTCTTCAGCTACACGGGCGGATTCTCGCTCTATGCCGCACGCGGTGGGGCGGGAGCGGTGACCTCGGTGGACGTGTCCGGCCCGGCCCTCGCTCAGGCAGAGCGGCACTTCCGGCTGAACCGGGACGCCGACCGGCGTGGTTTCGGCGAAGTCCCACATCGCGCCGTCCGGGGAGACGCCTTCCGGGTCCTGGAGGATATGGGGACCCGGGGGGAGCGCTTCGACCTCGTGATCGTGGATCCACCTGCCTTCGCAAAGGCCGGGAAACAGACGGCGGCGGCCCTGGCCTCCTACGGAAAGCTGACGGAGCTCGCGCTCGGGGTGCTCGAGGCGGGAGGAGGCCTGGTCCAGGCCTCCTGCTCGTCTCGGGTCGCCCCGGCGGAGTTCTTCGACGCGGTGCATCTGGCGGCGCGGCGGGTAGGACGGCGCCTCGTGGAGATCGAGAGGACGGGACACCCCCTCGACCACCCCTTCCGGCACCCCGAGGGGGAATACCTCAAGTGCCTGTTCGCCCGGGCGCATTGACGACCCCGGCCTCCGCCTCCGGCTCCCCGCCCTCCACTTCCTCCTCCAGCCCCCGAGCCACCAACGCCTCGAACGTGGGGCCCAGTTCGCGCAGGATCTGCGCCGGAAGAGCTGACGTGAAGCGGTAGCCGGCAGCAGCCTCTCCCGGGACGTAGGCCGTGATGACCCCGTAGTACCGATCGCCTATGAAGAAGACGAAGGTGGAGGTACGGTTCACGCTCCGGGACTCCACGAGCCGCCCTCCCGGGGCGAACACCCGGTAGCGATTGTCACCGGTCCCCGTCTTGGCCCCGATGGGGACCGGAGTGCCGTCGGGCGTCCGGACAGCGCCGCGGGTGCGGATCCCGGTCCCCGATTCCACCACGTCCACCATGGCCTCGCGGAGGACCCGTGCCACCTCGGGCTCCATCACCCGCTCGGGAGTGGCGCCCGGCCGGTCCATCCGGGTCTCGTAGGGTGTGTCGCTTGCGAAGTTCAGCTCCTCCACGCGGTAGGTCGGATAGCGGAGGCCGTCGTTCAGCAGGATACCGACGAGGGTGCTGAGGGCCGCCGGCCGATCCCCGGAGCTCCCGATGGAGGAACCCAGGGAGGGCACGATGTTGGCAAAGGGGTATCCCAGCTGTTGCCACCCGGCCAGGATCTGGGTGAACGCCTCCACCTCCAGGAGCGCCCGGATCCGGCGATCCTGGGCGTTGCGGAAGCGGGTACGGAAGAGCCACCGGTAGACCTCCTGCCGTTCGTCTTCACTGGCCACGATGAGCTCGGCCCGAGTGGCTTCCGGATTTTGGATGAGGTGCTTGGCGACCCACAGCTCCAGCGGATGGATGGAGGCGAGATACCCCAGGTCGGCCAATCCGTGGGGAGTGGTGTCCGCCCGCCGGAAGAGGTCCTCGACCGTCGCATCGGAGAAGCTGGCGTCCGGGTCGTACGTCTGCAGGACGTAGCGGAGCTCTTCTCGCGTCCCATCCCCCACCACAGTTCGGTAGGCCCACGCGATGCGCTGCGGGGCCAGACGTCGGTCACGGAAGAGCGCCTGTAGGATCCCCGCGCGGTCCTTCTCCAGGTACTTGGGAATGAACTGGTTGAGGAACTGGACGCCTTCCCGGTCGGCGAAGCGGGCCAGATATTCCTGACGGAGCGGCGAATCCAGCTCCTCGAGGACGTGGGCGCTGGAGCCCGGCACGCGGTACATGTAGTGCGAGACGATGTCCCGCATCATCCGGACGAAGACGAGGTTGATGGAATGGCGGAAGCCCACGGCCGCCGACACCACCCGGTGGTCGTAGGTATTGTCGAAGTTCGAGAAAGTCTGGACGCCACCGCCCGTAACGAAGCGCTCGGCCGGGTTCGCGGAATACCCCCGTTCCATGGCGCGACGAAGCAGGGGATACAGCTCCAGCCGGGGCTCCCCTTCCATCTGCGTCTTGACCCAGATGCCGAGACGGTCCCGCGAAGCCACCGGGTATGCTCGGAGCTCCTCGGGGGAGAGGCCCGCGATCTGCCCATGCAGCTCGGCGATCACCTGCAGATAAGTCGCCAGTGTCCGGAGCTTTGCGGTGGATCCGAGCTCCAGCCGTGCCGACTCGTTGAGGTTGAACGGGGCATCCAGATTGTCCACCTGGATCCGGACCACGTTCCCCCGGTCGGTTCGCTCGTGGAGGAGGACGGAGTAGACGAGGAGAGTGGGGTCCGCCGATTCGAGGAGGCGGTATTCTCCGAACCCCCGCTCCCGGATGAAGGCCGGGTCCTGCATCTGGAGGAGGAACTCCGTCACTGCGTCCTGAGCCGGGCCGTCGATGGTGGTGCGAACTGTGAGGTCCGTCCGATCCAGCTCATAGAGCCTGGGCACGCCCAGTACGCCCAGGAGCTGGGTGCGCACGGCGTTCGCAGCCTTCCTCTGGACGAAAGGTACCGGGGGACGTTCCGGGGGGAGGACCTCGAGCTGGACCCGGTTCCGCAGCGCGGCCTCGGCCAGCGGTTCGGGAACGACCCCTTCGTCCCGGAGGAGGGCCAGGTGCCGGTCCGTGAGCCGCTCGAGGTCCTGCCTTCCCTCCAGATCGGCCAGGAAGTAGGAAGGCCGCCGCTGAGCCAGGAGGAGGCTCAGGACCTGCCGGTAGCCCAGGGCCGCCACCTCCAGGTCCGCGCCGAGCGGATCCGGCAGGAGGCCGGCGGGCACGACCTCTCCGTCGTCCCACACCAGAGAGACGGGCACGAGCGATGCCTCGTCATCATCCGCCAGGTCCGATCTGTCGAGCCAGTAGGCCACGGCCGGGCGGTGACCGGGGCCGAGGATCTCCCCTGGCTCCGGGATCCGCCCCACCCGCGCTACCGGCACCACCGACAGGGCCCTGTTCACCTCCCGCGGGTCGGCTCCGAACCAGACCCGAAGCCCTTCCGCCAGGCCCAGGATCTCGCCCTCCCCCCGCATGGCGGCCAGGGGCACCGAGTTCAGGTAGTCGAGGACGATCGCACGGCGTGCCCGGAGGGTCTCCGGACCCTGCAGGTACGCGCGGAAGGACGCGGACGCCATCTGAAGGAGTTTGTCGCGGGGGGACTCGGTGAGCCCGCCCGGGGCATGGCGGAACTTCTCGATCTGGGTGGCGAGGGTGCTCGCGCCCGACACCCCCCCACTCCTGCCCACGAAGCGGAACCCGAGGTCCAGCGTGCTACGGATGAGGCGACCCCACTCCACGGCCGGGTTCTGGAGGGTCCGCTCCGGATCGAGAACCGATCGGTTCTCGATGAAAAGGAGCGTCTGCCAGACGATGGGTGGAATGGCCGCGAACTCGGGATACGACGCCTCCGGTCGCAGGTGTTCGAAGAGAAGCCGCCCGTCCCGGTCCTCGAGCCGAAGGCCCGCACGGGTCTTTTCGTCGAAGATGGGGAAGAGATGGTGCTCCTCCACCAGTGACCGGAAGCGCTCCGAAACCCGGGCCTGGGTCGACACCCGGAACCCCCTCTCCACTGCGGACTCGATCCGATCAGAGAGTTGGTGATATCCGAGCCTCAGGTCGTAGGGGCCCTCACCGGGAAGCACCAGGCGGGGCGAAGGCCCGTCTTCCAGTGTCCAGGTCAACTCCGCCGCCCTCGGCGCGAAGAACTGCGCCTGGAAATACGAGGTGCGCATTTCCCAGAGGGCGAGACCGCCGACCCCGACCAGGAGGAGACCGAGCACCCCCAGGAGCACCCAAGGCCAACGGCGCCGACGGGCGGGTCTCTCCTTCCGGGTGGCATTTTTCCGACGTCGCATCTTCGTCCGATTCGGTGTCTATTACCAACGCCATTCGCCTGCTCGCTCCAGGGGGTCCCTGACGCCCAGCGCCTCCAGCGCCTCTCCTGTCTCGGCTGCAGGCCAGCGCTGAAGCCCAGGATCAGGGTGCGTGGCCAACGCCCAGAGAAGCGCTGCGCTCACCGCCGCCGAACGGGCGAGTCCATCTTCGTCGATGACCCCGCGAACGTCGGCGATGGTGTGCCCGGTGCCCGAGGCCTCGGGCCGCTGCCGCGACCGCACTCCGACGATGGGAATCCCCTCCATCAGGAAGGGCTGATGGTCCGAGTAGAGTCCACCCCCGGTGGAAATCTCGTCATCCAGCGGTATCCCCGCCTCGACTATCGCGGCGCGGATCTCCTCCAGGAAGGGGGCCGCCTCGGGCCGCCCCATGGCCCCCAGCCCCACCGGAGCACCCACCACGTCGAGGTTCAATATCGCACGGTACCGATCCAGCTCCCCGTCGGCGACCCGGGTGGCGACATGATAGCGAGAGCCATAGAGCCCCAACTCCTCACCCATCCAGAAGGCGAATCGGATGGTGCGGAGGGGGGTCTCCCCCGTCTCTTCCACGTGCGCGGCGAGGGCCCGGGCCACCTCGAGCACCGCCAGGGTACCCGACCCGTTGTCCAGCGCTCCAGTGCCCAGGTCCCAGGTGTCCAGGTGCGCTCCCACCAGGATGATCTCGTCGCCGCGCCCGGGAATGTCCCCCAGGACGTTCGCGGCTTCGCCCCTCTCCATCCAGTTCTCGAGCTCGAGCTCCACCCGCACTTCGTCTTCTGACGCGAGAGCCGCCCGAAGCGCCTCCCCTGTGGCCCGGTCCACCGCCGCCGCCGGAATCTCGGTGGACTCGTCTCCCAGCGTCGCGACGCCCACCGGAATGAGCGGACCCTCGGCCGTGTTCAACTGGATGAACCCGATGGCGCCGGCGGCCGTGGCCAGGCTCACCTTCTCAGTACGATGCACGCCCCGCCCGTACCCGGACGGAGAGCCGACATCGGCCAGCACGATCGCTCCCGCGACCTGATCCCCCAGCGCCTCGAGCTCCTCGGCGGTCCCGTACCCGGCATCCAGGAGCGGACCCTCGACCGAGTGCGAGTCGACATGCCCGAGGGAGAGGATCGAGAGCTCCTCGTCCCCTACCACGCCCTCCGGGGCGACGACCCGAATCGAGGCATCGCGTCGGTCCCATGCCAGGAGAGGAAAGGGCTCCTCCCATACCCGGGGGAGGCCGTACGCGCGGAGGCGCCGCGCCACGAAGGCCTGCGCCTCCTCGCCCGAGGCGAGCGCCGAGATCCGCGGGCCGATCTGGTCGATGAGGGTGTCGGCGTTGGCTTCCACCTGGTCGCCCTCATACGTCGCGCGTGCGAGGGCGGAGAGCTCGTCGAGGGTCGAAGCGGGGATCCGCTCCACAGCGGATTCAGTTCCCGGCTCGCCCGCAGGCGCCCGGTCGTCGGGTGCCCCACAGGCGGTAGAACCAAGCCCCGCGAGGAGGAGGAGAGCTGCGAACCGGAAAGGGAGTGCGTGTCGTTCGATCACGTTCGACTCCGAGGGTTGTGGGGGACAGGGGACGATCATCGGTCTTCTACTGGGCAGTTGACGGAAAGGGAGAGGGATCGCGCCTTTCCCCAAAGTATATCTGGCCCCTGCGCGGAGCGAACGGGGTTCCAGACGCCGGTGGCCTCAGCCTCAGTCCTCACCAAATAAGGGCAGGTCCTGAAGGGGAGAGTCGCCGGCCTCGATGCAGGCGGGATCGTCGTGAGCCGGCGAATTGACCCGGGTCGAGACCTCTCGAATGGTGAAGTCCTCGGGATACTCCGCCACCATGAGGACCTCGAGGTCTTCCTGGCACGCCTCGGGATCCAGCCAGAGGGCTCGGCCCGAGGACGGAATCACGACGGGCATCCGGTCGTGGATGGGCCTGAGGAGGTCGCTGGCCGGCGCGGTGAGGATGGCCATGTCGCCAAGGGCGGAGTCACCTGGAGGCGGAGCGTTGTCTGCATCCCCGGTGGAGGTCGGCGCAGAACTCGTGGGCGGACGTACGATGGCCCCGAAGGTGAATGGCTCACCGCCCCGTCGATGAATCCAGGAGGGAACCTTCCCGATCCCGCTCGCCTTCCACTCGTAAAACCCGTCCGCCGGCACCAGACAGCGACCTTCCCGAAAAGCCTCCCGGAAGGTGGGCTTCCGGTGGACGGTCTCCGAACGGGCATTGATGATCAGCTGCGAGGAGGACCGGGGCCCCGATCGCGGCGCCTGCATCCCCCATCGCACGAGGACGGGGCGGGGTCCGGAATCACCTCCGGCGAGGACAAGTACCTCCTGACTGGGGCTGATGTTGTATCGGGGCCGGTGCGGAAGGAGGCGTTCGATCCCCAGCGCCACCTGGAGCGCCTCCTGATCGAGGGTGAGGGTATATCGGCCGCACATTGGGTGGCTCGCGGGTTCGCGGGAATCTCTGGGCTGGAACGCTCCATGCCGCCTACGGTAGATTGCGAGGGTTCCATGCTGCTGCACAAGCCCGCGTGGCCTCCTGCACCGGGAAGAGGGGCCCACGGCATCCATCTTTCGAACCCCATGTCATCCTCGACCGACGAACGATGCCCACTCACACGTATCCGCCGCTCCTCGCGGCGAGTCTGATCGCCTTGGTTGCGCTGGGCGGGCTCCCGGGCCCGGCAGCCTCGCAGGAAGGCTACCCCGAGGCCGACATCTACTTCGTGGAGTACGAGTTGGAAAATGGGCTCCACGTAATCCTGGCCCCGGACCCCACGGCTACCGCCGTGGCGGTGAACCTCTGGTACGCGGTGGGCAGCCGCGATGAGCGGCCGGGGCGATCGGGCTTCGCCCACCTCTTCGAGCACCTCATGTTCGAGGGCTCCGAGAACCTCGAGCCGGGTGAGCACCCGCGCCTGGTCGAGCGGGCCGGCGGAACGTTGAATGCCTCCATCACCGAGGACCGCACGAACTACTTTCAGACCCTCCCCCCGGAGCGGATGAATCTGGGCCTCTGGCTCGAGGCCGAGCGCATGCGAGCACTGATCATCACCGAAGAGAACATGCGCCGGGAGGTGGGGGTGGTAAAGGAGGAACGGGACCTGCAGGTGGACAATGCGCCCTACGGGACCTCGCTCCTGGAGACTGCGCACTACGCCATGTACGACCCCGAAACCTGCTTCCCCTATGCTCATTCCGTGATTGGCGCTCCCGAGGACCTGGATGCGGCGAACCTTGGGGATGTGCAGGAGTTCTTCGACGTCTACTACGCCCCGGGGAATGCGACGCTCACCGTGTCGGGAGCCTTCCAGGAAGACGTCGCCCGCTCCCTCGTCGACGAATACTTCTCCCCTATCCCCGGGAGGGCCCCTCCGCCGGTGGCTGCGTGCGAGGCCCCATTCTCTCACCTTCCGGTGCGGCGCGAGGTGACCGATGCCTACGCGACCCTTCCCGCGGTCTGGCTTTCCTACGGGACCGTGAGCCAGGACCACCCCGACGCGCCGGCGCTGGAGGTGCTCGCCAGGATCCTCGGTGTGGGACAGACATCGCGCCTGCATGAGCGTCTGGTGCGGGACGAGCAGGCCGCTGTGCAGATCGGGGGCATCTCGGCCGCCAGGCTGGGGCCGGGACTTCTTCGCCTTGTAGGAATCTCGAACCAGGGTGTGAGCGCTGACCGGGTGCTCGAGCTCCTGGACGAGGAAATCGACCGGGTTCGCAGCGAGGGTGTGACCGCCGAGGAGGTGGAGCGCGTCAGGAACCAGGTGCGCGCGGAGACCATCAGGGGGCGGCAGACGGTCATGGGCCGGGCCGAGGCGCTCCAGAGCGCGAACCGCTTCTACGGCAGTCCGGCCGCTGCCGGGGAGGTGGTGCGACGAATCGAGGCGGTGACACCCGCAGATGTCGCCCGCGTGGCGGAGCGGTACCTCTCCCCGTCGAATCGAGCCGTCGTGATCACCGTTCCCGCATCCGGGGAGGCACCATGAGGCGCAACGATTCTCTTCCCCCTGGGGCGGCATGCCGGGAGGGCCTTTGGCCGAGGGCCACTCTGCCGGGCATGGCGTTGGCTGTCGTGATGCTCCTCCCCCCTCCTGCCCTGGCCCAGCAGGTGGTACCACCCGATCCGCTCCCGGCGCAGCCCATCGAGTTCCCCGGCTTCCAGGAGCTTACTCTGGAGAACGGGCTTCGTGTTATCCTGGTCCCATACGGCTCACAACCGGTAGTCAGTCTCCGGCTGTATGCGCTCGGCGGGAGCGCAATCCAACCACCTGAAAAGGCCGGTGCGGCCTCCCTGACCTCGACGGTCCTGACCCGGGGCACAGCCAGTCGAGACGCCCGCGAAATCGCTTCCACCATCGAGGGGATCGGCGGATCCCTTTCCGCCGGTGCCAGCCGGGACTTCTTCACCGTCACCGCCGGCTTCCTGGCCGACGACCTGACGGCCGGGATGGAGCTTTTCGCCGACGTGGCGATGAACGCGAACTTCCCCGAGGAGGAGGTGGAGCTCGCCCGGCGGCAGACGCTCTCCTCGCTGCAGGCCCAGATGGGGGACGCCCAGTCCGTGGCCTCGAGGCGGTTCGCGGCGGCTCTTTACGGCCAGGATCATCCGTACGGGGTCGAGGTCACCCCCGCGAGCGTCTCGGGACTCACGCGCCAGGAGCTGCAAGAGTACCGGGACCGAGTGCTTCGACCGCGGGGGTCCCTTCTCATGGTGGCCGGTGGCTTTGACCCGGTGCGGGTCGAGGAAGAAGTCCGGAGGAGGTTCGAGGACTGGGAGGACGACGGTGGAGTGGTAGAGCTCGACCTGGAGGACCCCGACCGGGAACGGACCAGGGTGCGATTGGTACATCGCCCCGGCTCTTCGCAGTCGGTGGTAATGCTCGGCCACCTCGGTCTGCCCGCGGGACATCCCGACTATTTTCCCATGCTGCTCGCGAATCACGTCCTGGGTGGGGGATCCAGCTCGCGCCTCTTCCGGAGCCTCCGCGAGGAGAAGGGGTGGAGCTACTCGGCGTATTCGGAGCTGAACCGGCAGGTGGGGACGGGTTTCTTCCGTGCCACCACCGAGGTCCCGCCGGAGGTTACGGATTCCACCGTGATCGAGCTGGCCCGCCAGTTGAGCCGACTCCGGACCGAAGAGGTCCCGGCCGACGAACTGGACGCGGCCCGTGACTTCCTCGCCGGCTCCTTCCCCCTCCGGCTCGAGACCGCGGACCAGGTCGCAAACCAGGTGGCGTCCACTCTCCTCCTGGGCCTCCCCCTGGACGACCTCACCCGCTTTCCCGAGCGCATCCGAGCCGTATCGGCGGGAGACGTGCACCTCGCCACCCAGGAGCACCTGCACCCCGACCAGGCGGTCGTGGTCGTGGTGGGGGATGGCCGCAGGGTTCTCGAGCCGCTGGAGGCGATTGCTGAAGTCGAGCTCATGGACGTGCAGGGGAGGCCGCTGGAGCGAGACGAGATACTGGGGACCGGCGCCTCCCTCCCTCCGCTGGACCCTTCCCGACTCCGGGAAGGGGTGCGGGTCTACAACCTCGTCGTGGAGGGCAACGTGGTCGGCACCTCGGAGTTTCGACTCCGACGAGAAGACGGCGACTGGGTGTCCGAAACCACCACCGAGGGGATGGTCGAGCAGGAAACCCACCTGCGCTTCTCCTCCCAGGATTTCTCCCCCCTTGCCCTCACCACGGCGAGCCGGCAGGGCCCCCTCCGCATCGCAGCCGAAGTGGCGGTGGAGGACGGGCGGCTGCTCGGGAGTGCCGATTTGCCGGAGCAGATGGGGGGCAGCCGCAGTTACGACGAGGTGTGGCCGGAGGGTACCCTCCTCCCGGGTATGGACGACTACGCCCTCGCCATCGCAGAGCTGGATCAGGGGGCCCGACTGTCCATCCCGGTCTTCGACGTTACGCAGGGCTCCAGGGAAGTCTACTCGGCGGAGATCACGGGCCGGGAAGAGGTGGAAACCCCCGCAGGCACCTTTGATACCTGGCGGGTCGAATTCCAGGGTGCAGAGGGCACCGTGCTCCTCTTCCTGCGAACGGAAGCCCCGCACGTGCTGGTCCGGCAGGATTACCTTTCGATTCCGGTGAGGCTGGAGCTCGCCCGTCTCGAAGGCTGGTGAGTCGATCCCTTCCCTTCGTCGCCTATCTGGTCCTCGCCGCGGCTCTGGCCGCTCTGGGCCCGTCCCTGGCGGCGCTGCCCCTCGCGCTCGTCGTCTACTCGGCGCTCACACTGTTCCTCCTGGCGCTGGTCCAGTGGAGGGGGCCGGTGCTCGACGACTGGCGGGTCCTGCTGGGCGGAGCCGTTCTCCTCCGCCTTCTCTTCCTGGGTGTCGTCACCGATCTCTCCGTCGATCCGTTTCGGTACCTCTGGGACGGGTGGCTCACCTCCGACGGCCTGAACCCCTTCGGCCATACTCCCTCCGACCCATCGCTGGTGGGCCGGCAGGAAGACCTTTTGTTCCGGGAGATGAACTCCCGGGATTTCCATAGCATCTACCCCCCGCTCTCGCAGTGGCTCTTTCTGCCGGGGGGATGGGCCTATGCGCAGTGGGGATGGGAGGGAGCGCTCCTCGCCCTGAAAGGCACCCTGGTGGTGGCGGAGCTGGTGGGCGTCACGCTCCTCCTCCGAGCGCTCACGCGTCTCGAGCTCCGGCCGCGGCACCTCGCGCTCTACGCTTGGAACCCCCTGACCCTCGTCGCCATCGCGGGGGTGGGGCATTCGGAGGCCGGACTCATCCTTGCCCTCGGGGTCCTCGCCCTGGGGCTGGCGGGAAACCTGCACCCTCTCGCCTGGGCGGGGCTCGGCCTCGCCGTCATCTCGAAGGGGGTCCCCGTCTTCGTCGCGCCTCTCCTGATTCGACATCAGGTGGGGCGCGTGGGCTGGAGCCGGACCCTGCGCGCGGCGGGGCTTGGGCTCCTCCCGGCGGTTCTCCTCTCCCTGCCCTTCCTGCGCGGGGCGAACGTTGCAGGCGTGCTCGATTCGGCCGACCTCTACGTGCGCCTCTTCGAGTTCAACTCGGGGGTGTACGCGCTCCTCCGCATGGGGCTGGCGCCGCTCATGCCAACGGACCCCGGACACCTGCTGGGACCCCTCCTTCGATGGGCCTTTCTGGGCGTGGCGGCCTGGGTCGGTCTGCGCCATGCGGTCCATGATGCCCGCATGGTGCTGGGTGGCGCACTCCTCCTGTTTGGCGCCTACCTCGTCCTGGCCACCACGGTTCATCCCTGGTACCTCCTCTGGGGCCTTCCGCTCCTCGCCTTCGTGGAGCGGTGGCGGACGCCCTGGCTGTGGGCGGGGTGGGCGGCCTTCCCCACATACCTGGTCTACGCCGGTGCCCCTACCGCTCCCATCGCGGCCCTCTTCTGGGGAGGGGTCGCCCTATTCGCACTCCACGAGGGCTTTCCCGCACTTCGACAACGGCTCCTTCCGCTGGCCGGCGTCCGGAAGGCCAAGCAGGTCGAAGCTTACGTGCAAGGCGAGATCGTCCTCGACCTGGGTGCCGGGGAGGGGTACGTCGGGCGGGCGCTGGCGAGGGGGGAGGGTCGGGCGGGTGCCGGGCGGACGGTGATCCTCGCGGATGTGGAGGATCTCTTTCAGGTGTCTCTCCCCAGGCTGCTCTTCGATGGGCGGAACCTGCCCCTGGGCCCCGCCTCCGTGGACACGGTGGTCCTCTCCCTCGTTCTGCACCACGCCGAAGATCCCGATCGCCTGCTGGCCGAAGCGATCAGGATCGTCCGGGGGCGGGTGGTGATCACCGAGTCCACCTACCGATGGCCGTGGGAGCGCTGCGCCCTGGACCGGGTGGACCGATGGGTGAACCGGGAACGGGGCGAGGGTCCCCTGGGAAGCGGGTCCGCCCCCCTCTACTTCGACACGCCTGAGGGCTGGGAAACGAGGATCCGGTCGGCAGGCGGGCGCGTCCTGGAATCGAGACGCCTGAACCGCATCGGCCATCGGCACCACCTCTTCGTGGTGGAGCCGGCTCCGACGACCGTCACTTCTGCAACGGCCTTTTAATCCGGATCGCCGAACCCGCCGAAGAGCTCGGCCCGCATTCCCTCGACGGCCGGAGCCCCGCCACCCCTCGACCGGTCCAGGGCCTGGAAGACCCGATCGAGGGCCTCGTCCACCTCGGTGCGGATCGGCCCAGCGGGAATCACGGCCTCGAGAATGGGGTCGGCGGACACCCCACCACCGAGGGCCGGTGAATGAACGATTTCGTCCTGATGCCGGACCAGGACCTCGTGAAGGTGCAGAGCCGCTTCGGCCGCATCCGCCAGGTGGGCGTATCGGGCCTGCCGATAGCTCTCGCGGCGCTCATAGCGCTCGTCGAAGTACTCGAGCAGTTCGTCGCGCTCCTCCCCGGACGCCGCCGACGAGTCGAGACTCGCTTCGACCGCCGCGAAGTAGATCTCGCGATCCCTCCCGCCCATCTCGGTCAGGAAGGCCAGATACCCCCCCCAGAACTCGGGCACCTCGGGGTAGTCGCCGGCGCTAGCCAGATAGCCCCCGCTCAACCAGGAGCTGGGAGGCACCGGTGCGAGGTCGAGGGACTCGCGAATCGAGTCGCCCGCAAAGAGAAAGGCAGTACGCAGGTTCACGAGGGCTGCGAGCCCGACCTCCTCGAGCGAAGGAGGGATAGGACGCACGAGTGGCCTTTCGAGTACCGCACCGACCTGATCCCCTCCCTCGGACCCCTCGATCGGGGAATCCCCAAGAAAATAGGAGAAGGCCACTCCCGCCCCTATCACCAGAACCAGTGCAGCGACCAGCCCGGGGCGAACGCGGATGCCGCGGTCGAGCCGTCGTCGGGGGTGCGGTCGGCCCTCGTCACCCGCCTCGGGCTGCCAGATCGCCGGGGTGTCCTCGGGCTCGACGCGCCCCTCGGGCGTGCGCTCCGGGAGGACCATCCCGCCCTCCGCGGCCGGAGTGAACCATCGCTCGTCCTCCTCGGCCGCTTTCGGCGATTTCTCCACTGGAGGGGGCGGGTCCACAGGATCGGGGGCCCGCCCCTTCCGATCCGGTCGGAACCCCACCGGGGGAGGCGTGTCCTCCGGCCCGAACGCAGGGTCTCGAGTGAACTCGAGGTGGTCCGCGCCCTCGAAGCCCTGCGGCTCTTCGACAATTCCTGGGTCCGGCGCCCGAGGAAGGGCGTCGGCGTCCACCAGGTCCAGCTTGAGGTCGAATGCATCGCCGGAGGAGTCGGACCGGTCAGGGGGAACATCCACCGTGTCCGCCCGGTCGGAATCGTCGTCCTCTCGTCCACCTTCGACCCCGGCCGTGCCCTCGAACTCGCGATCCTCCTCGGGGTCCAGGACTCCCCCGAGGATGTCGGGAAGAGGCCCGGCTGCCGCGATTTCCTCTACCAGGAAGCGGTAGACCGCCACCTCCCGGGCAATGGCCCATTGTCCGATACTGGCGTCGAAGAGCTCCACGTCCGGCGGAATTTCGCCCAACTCCACCATCTCCTGGAGTTCCTCCACGGAGGCAATTGGGGTCTCGGCACCCTCGGGCGTCGAACGGACCCGGAAACGGGGTTCCGCGGGGGGGCTCATGCGCGACCCCTGGCAGGTCCGCCGCCAACGACGGGAGACATGCCGAAGCCGAAGCGGGTGTGCCTGATGTCTCACTCCTGTCGGAAAGTCGGGATCTGGGGTGTCCCTCTCGGCCGGAGAATCCGGCGACCGGGGCAATCTGTCCAGGAACCACGTTACAGTCCAGAGATGGCAGACAACAGACCCGTGCCGAAGGAACCGTTGCACCTTCGGGTGGGTCGGGTGTTATCCTCAACGGGCCCGGGCGATGGCATGGCCCCCCACTCCGTCCCACGCCGTTCGTCAACCCACTTCCCCGTGATTCCGGCCATGAGAACGCACTCTCCCTCCCTCCGAGACGCCCGTCAGCGCCGCCTCCATCGTGCTGGTCCGGAATGGCTGTGGCTCGCCATGGGAGCCGTCCTCCTGGTCGCCTCCGCCTGCGACGTGCCGCCACCGAACGGTCAGACCCCCGATGTCGCGGGCGAGGCACCCGCTCCGCCCGACGAAGGAATCCAATTGAGCGCGGGGATCGGCCGTCAAGCCTTCGCGCCGGGCGACAGCATGAGGGTGGTGTTGCAGCTTTCGAATCGTCTCGACGCGCCTCGTAGCCTCCTTTTCCCCACGGCACAACGCTACGAACTGCAAGTGGTAAATAGTGACGACGAAGTCGTATACAGTTGGAGTGCGGACCGGGCCTT
>JBBDRS010000020.1:4606-148039 GCA_040905325.1 Gemmatimonadota bacterium | reverse complement strand
GGAGGCAGCGTGCCGCGCACCTCCACCATCCCGCAGGGGAGGGTGCCGACCCTCAGGGAGCGCTTCGCGTGCCGGCGACGCCCGGCATCCAGATCACCCCATTCGGCCAGCTCCCGGTAGTGGGCCACCTCCTTCTCGAGTCGGCGGGCCGTGCTCTCGGCAGCCATGGGAAGAAGCTCGGCCTCGTTTTCGGGCGTGGCCACTCGCACCAACGCGCGGACCTTCGAGAAGCTGAGCTCCCCGCGGGCCATGGACTCCGAAATCTGCGGCAACTCGGCCAGCTTCCGGGCCATCCGCACCCGCTCGCGCGCGGTGATCCGGCTCATGCCGGTGTACATCTCGAGCCAGTCGGCGCAGTCGCGGTAGCCCTCCGCGGCCCACGCCTCGCGGCGGTCGAACTCCGCGATGAGGACGAGGAGGCGGTACTCGAGGGCGGCGGAATGGGCGGCGAGGCGCACGATGCGGCTGCCCAGCTCGTGGATGAAGTCGTCGTCGTCCAGGCCGGCGAGCTCGGCCAGATCGTCCAGATGGGGGGAGTCGGGGGTGGATGGGTTGGCGGCAGGTGGCTCCGGGGTAACCGGCTCCGCGGCCGGTTCTGGGGCGGGCGGCGAGCCCGGTCTCGGCGATTCCGCGGAATCGCGCAGGGCCGAGTAGAGCGACCTCGCCTCCCGCACCCGCCGCTGCTGATCGCCCGTCGTCCACCGCTCGGTCGTGCACGCTGCATAGCCCATGTCACCCTCCCCCGATCGGAGTCACATCACCGGCCGGAAGCGCAGCGCTCACAATGGCTTCCGCCGGTCGAACCATCGTGCATGAAATATAATCCGGGGGTTGGGCGGCTCTCGAGGTTGGCGCAGGACGGGCAAACGGGCCCTCGGAGGTCATGCGGCGTGGCAACTCGCCCGTGCGAGGCGTAAAGGTGCCACGAAGGGGCTCATCGGCCGGATCCCGAGGCAGGGTGACAAGCCCACCTCTCCAAACCCCGAAATCCGTCCATAGCTATTTGGGACGGACGCACGGACGTTCTCCCTGAGACGCCTGGGGACGCGTCGGGGACGCACGGCCATTCTCCCTCTGGGACGCCTGGGGGAGGCCTGCCGGAGGGGACGAGCGCGCTCCCGGGCGGATGGTGCACCGGGATCCATACGCTCGAAACATCAAGGGCTGCCCGGTCCGGGATCGGGGGATACATTCCGGGACGCCCTGCCCGGCTCGCTCGCAGGCAACTCTCGCCATATACCCACCGCACGCAGCGCCATGATCCCCTCGACCCAACTTCCCGCGGCGTCCCGACCGGCACTCCTCCCCGGGCTACTCCTGGCCCTCCTCCTGGTGGCCCCCGGGTGGGCCGGGGCCCAGGTGGCGCCTTCGGCTGACACGGTCGAGACTGCGGTCCCGCAGAGCTTCGACTGGCACCTGGACCGGCCGAACCCCGCGATCTCCGCCTGGGGCCAGGCCATCGACACGACGTCGACACGGCTGATGCGCTCCTGGACCACCGGCCCCGAGTACACGAGCTCCCTGGTGGACCACCTTCCCCTCGCCGACGGCGTGCCCTCTCCCCTCGACCACTTCGGTTACCCGCTCGGGAAGCCCGGCGTGCTGCATACGACCGGGGAGCTCTACGCATGGTACGAGGCGCTGGCGGCCTCCTCTCCCCGGGTCCGCTTCCAGGAGCTGGACGAGACGGAGGAGGGGCGACGCTTCGCTCTGGTCCAGGTGGGGAGCGAGGCGAACCTCTCCCGCCTCTCGGAGATCCGGGAGGCGTACCACCATATCAGCGATCCGCGCGTCACCACCGAGGAGGAGATGGAGGCGCTCATCGCCGACCTCCCGGCCATCTACATGGTCTTCTCCGGGCTCCACTCCCCCGAGACCGGACACCCCGAGGTCACCGCGGAGTTGGCGTATCGGGTGGCCGTCTCCGAGCACCCCATGATCCGGGAGATCCGGGAGAACGCCGTCCTCTTCATCATGCCCGTCACCGACCCGGACGGGCGGGACCGGGTGGTGGAGTGGTACCGCCTCCACGCGGAGGGGGTGTCCGAGATGGACGATCGCCCGCCCGGGCCCCCGTTCTGGGGCCAGTACATCCGGCACGACAACAACCGGGACGGGCTCCAACTCACCCTCGCGCTGAGCCGGCAGGTCGTGGCGCTCTTCGAGGAGTGGAAGTATCCCGTGGGGCTCGACCTCCACGAGTCCGTCCCCTTCCTCTACGTTTCCACCGGGACGGGCCCCTACAACCCGAACATCGACGCCATCACCCGCCATGAGTGGCAGTGGATCGCCCACCACGAGGTGACCCAGGTCACCGGCCACGGGATGCCGGGGGTCTGGACCCACGACTTCTTCGATGGCTGGAATCCGGGCTACATGGTTTTCGCGCTCAATAACCGGAACGCCATAGGGCGATTCTACGAGACTTACGGCAACTCCGTCCCCACCACCATGGAGCGCACGGTCGGGGAGGACCGGACCTCGGTGGAGTGGTTCCGGGCGAACCCACCCTCCTCCGAGGTGACCTGGTCGCTGCGCAACAATATCAACTACGCCCAGACCGGGGTCCTCCACTCGCTCCATCTCGTGGCCCGCAACCGGGACGAGGTCCTCCGCAACTACTGGCGGAAGAACCGGAACGCGGTGGAGCGGGGCAGGGTGGAGGCGCCGCACGCCTGGGTCGTGCCCGGAGGGCAGCCTCGGTCCGCGGACGTCGCACACATGCTGGAGCTCCTCCGCACCCACGGGGTGGAGATCCACCGGGCCGAGAGGGATGGGGTGTTCGGGATCGCTGCGGGCGACGCCGGGGACGCCGGGGCCTCGGAAGCCGACGACGATTCGGAGGGTCGGACCGAGGGCGGGGAGGGCGACATGGACGGGGAGAGGGAGCCGATCCAGATCCACGCCGGGGATCTGTTGATCCGGGCCGACCAGCCGTACGGGAACTTCGTGAGGAACCTCATGGAAGCGCAGGACTTCCCGGAGGACGCTCCCCGTCCCTACGACGACGTGGCGTGGACGTTTCCCCTCCTCCACAACGTGATGGTGCACGAGGTGGATGACCCGGCCGTGCTGGACGCCCCCATGACCCCGGTCACCCAGACGGTCACCCCGGCGTCTGTCGCCGGATCGCGCCTGGCGCCTCTCTCGGAGGCGGGGGCGGGCGAGTGGTGGGTCGTCCGCCACGAGGGCTCGGCCCATACCCTCGAAGCCCGCTGGGCCCTGGGCGCTGAAGTACCGGTGTGGTCAACTCGGGGCGAGATCGCCCTCCCGGACCGCGACAACTTTGCGCCCGGATCCTGGCTCATTCCCGCGGGAGAGATCTCCGCCAGCGAGCTGGCCGAGTGGGCCCGGCGCTTCGGCCTGGAGGTCGCCGGAGCGGGGGAGGCCGAGGTCGGGGAACTGGAACGCCACCTCCAGACCCTCCCGCGCATCGCGCTCCTCCATACCTGGCGGAACACCCAGGATGATGGGTCGGTGCGCTATGCCTTCGACACCATGGGGATCCCGTACACGTACCTTCCGGAGGACCGGCTGGCGGGAATGGACCTGCGGGCGGAGTTCGATGTCGTGCTCTTTCCCGACCAGGGCCGCAGCGCCTCCGCCCGGCAGATCTTCGAGGGGCTGGATCCGGCCGACGGGCCCCTCCCCTGGGAGCCGCACCCCGAGTACCCCGCGCTGGGGAGGATCTCCTCCACCCCCGACATGACCGGAGGGATGGGGTACGAGGGCCTCGTGGCGCTGCGGGAATTCGTGGAGGCGGGCGGGACCCTGCTGGCCCTGGGTTCCGCCGCGACGCTCCCCATCGAGTTCGGCATGGTGCGGGGTGTGTCGCTGCGGGATCCCGCGCAGCTCTTCAGCCCCGGCTCCATCGTGAAGGGCGAGGCGGCTGACCCCGGTCACCCCATCGTCTGGGGGTACGACGAGAGCTTCCCCGTCTTCGATCGCTTCGGCCCGTATCTCTCGGTCGAGGACGACCTGGATGACCAGGTAGTGGTGCGATTTGCCCCCACCTCGGAGGTGTTTCTGAGCGGACTGGTGGCCGGGCCCTCGGGCCTCGGCGGACACCCCGCGGTGGTCTCCGTGCCGATGGGTGAGGGGCACATCGTCCTCTACGGGATCCGGACGTTGCACCGCAACCAGACGCGCGGGAGCTTCTCCCTCGTCTGGAATGCGATCCTCAACTGGGACCGGCTGGACCCGGTCGCCCCTTGACCCTCACCGGCCGTCATGTTTCCTTTCATCCGGATATACGGATTATATACTCATGACTGCCTCTGCCGCCCCGCCGGTCCTGGACCGGCTCAGCTCCCTGGCCGACGAGACCCGAGCTCGCATCCTCCTCGTCCTGGAAGGGAGCGAGATGATGGTCTCGGAACTCTGCCAGGTGCTCCAGCTTCCCCAGTCCACCGTGAGTCGGAACCTGGGGATCCTGGCGCGGGAAGGATGGCTGTCGTCCCGCTCCGAGGGAACGAGCCGCCACTACCGCCTGACGCGGGAGCTGGATCAGTCGGCGGGCCGCCTCTGGGCTGCCGTGCGTGAGGATCTGGCGGACTCCGGTGCGGTCCGGAGCGATCGGGCACGGGCCCGGAGCGTGATGGAGGTCCGAGCCGAGCGCTCCCGGGCCTTCTTCGCGACGAAGGCGGGGCGGTGGGATGCACTCCGGGAGGAGCTCTTCGGCCGCCGCGCCGAGCTCCAGCTTCTCCCCGGCCTCCTGGCGGGCACGGAGACCGTGGGGGATCTCGGGTGCGGCACCGGTCAGCTTGCCCGGCTCCTGGCTCCCTTTGCCGAGCGGGTGGTGGGGGTGGACCGTTCCGCCGAGATGCTGGAGCTGGCCCGGGAGCGCCTCGCCGGGGCGTCCAACGTGGAGCTCCGGGAGGGGGAGATGGAGGCCCTTCCCCTGGACGACGCCTCCCTGGACGTGGCCATCCTGTCGCTGGTGCTGCACTACGCGGCGGAGCCCACCCGGGTCTTCACCGAGGTTCGGCGGGTCCTGCGGCCGGGCGGCCGCCTCCTCATCCTGGACATGCAGCAGCATCAGCGGGCCGCCTTTCGCGAAGAGATGGGGCACCACTGGCTCGGCTTTTCGGCCGACGAGCTGGACGGATGGCTCGCGGACGCGGGATTCGGGGAGATCCGGGTGGCTGAGCCCCCGGCCGACCCCGAGGCCTCGGGACCCCTCCTCATCTCGGTGCGGGCCCGGAGGGTCGAGCCTCTCCTTCCAGATCACCACACACAGACCTCACGACCGGACAACGATTCCATGGCGACGATCACCAGACCCGATACGGCTTCGAAGCAGAACCTCCTCCTCTCCCGGGCCGACGACGGCGAGCCCGACTTCAAGGTGAAGGACCTGGGCCTCTCGCGGCTGGGGCGGGAAGAGATCCGCCTGGCCGAGCACGAGATGCCCGGCCTCATGGCCCTCCGGGAGGAGTACGGCGACTCCCGTCCCCTGGAGGGGGCGCGGATCATGGGCTCCCTCCACATGACCGTGCAGACCGCGGTCCTCATCGAGACCCTGACCCACCTCGGAGCCGAGGTCCGGTGGGTGTCGTGCAACATCTTCTCGACCCAGGACCACGCCGCCGCCGCCGCCGTGGTGGGGCGGGACGGCACGCCTGAGGATCCGAGGGGAGTGCCGGTCTTCGCCTGGAAGGGGGAGACCCTCGAGGAGTACTGGTGGTGCACCGACCAGGCGCTCCGTTGGCCCGGGGGCCAGGAGCCGAACCTGATCCTGGACGACGGGGGCGACGCGACCCTCCTGGTCCACAAGGGGGTTGAGTTCGAGAAGGACGGGGAGGTGCCCGACTTCGATGCGGACAGGGATCCCGAGGAGTGGGGGGTGATCCTGGATCTGCTCCGCCGCGTCCAGGCCGAGGAGCCCGGCCGCTGGCAGAAGACCGCCGCCGCCATCCGGGGGGTCTCGGAAGAGACGACCACCGGGGTGCACCGCCTCTACGAGATGATGAAGGAGGGGACGCTCCTTTTCCCCGCCATCAACGTGAACGACTCGGTGACCAAGTCCAAGTTCGACAACCTGTACGGGTGCCGGCACTCCCTCACCGACGGGATCCTACGGGCCACCGACGTGATGCTGGCGGGCAAGCGGTGCGTGGTCCTGGGCTACGGAGATGTGGGCAAGGGCTGCGCCCAGGCGCTCCGTGGGCAGGGGGCAAGGGTCCTCATCACCGAGATCGACCCCATCTGCGCCCTCCAGGCGGCCATGGAGGGGTACCAGGTGGTGCGGCTCGACGACGTGGTGGAGACCGCCGACGTCTTCGTCACCGCCACGGGAAACAAGGACGTGATCACCGTGGACCACATGGGCCGAATGAAGGACAAGGCCATCGTGGGCAACATCGGCCACTTCGATAACGAGATCGACATGGCCGGCCTGAAAAAGAGGGGAATCGAGCGGAACACCATCAAGCCCCAGCTCGACGAATTCATCTTCCCCGACGGGCACAGCGTCCTGGTCCTGGCCGAGGGACGGCTCCTGAACCTGGGATGCGCCACCGGCCACCCCAGCTTCGTCATGTCGGCCTCGTTCACCAACCAGGTGATGGCCCAGATCGAGCTCCACCGGAACGCCGGGGAGTACGGGATCGAGGTCTACACTCTGCCCAAGCACCTGGACGAGAAGGTGGCCCGGCTCCACCTGGACCAGCTCGGCGTCCGCCTCACCGAGCTCACCCCGGAGCAGGCCGAGTACATCGGCATCCCGAAGGAGGGGCCCTACAAGCCGGAGCACTACCGGTACTAGAGGCGGCGGGGAGCCTCTCACCCCCCAACCACCTCCCGCGCCCGGCTCCACACCTGGTCGAACGCCTCCTCGGTCAGCGTCCCGGTGAAGGTGTTCTGCTGGCTGGGGTGGTAGGAGGCGAGGAGGTGCGGACCTCCCTCGAGGGCGACCTCCGCGCCATGTCCAAACCCCGGGCGGGGAGATGGCACCGGCACTCCCCGGTCCTTCAGGAGGCGGAGCAGGTGGCTCCATGCGTAGCCGCCCAGCGCCACGATGCACCGCACGTGTGGGAGGAAGTGGTCCAGCTCGCGCTCGAGGAAGGGGCGGCAGTTCTTCCGCTCCTCCGGCATGGGGCGGTTCGCCGGCGGTGCGCAGCGCACCGATGCCGTAATGTAGGCGTCGCGGAGCTCGAGGCCGTCCCCCCGATGGCTCGCCTCGGGCTGGTTCGCGAAGCCCGCCCGGTGGAGCGCTCGGAAGAGCCAATCACCGGACCGGTCCCCGGTGAACATGCGCCCAGTCCGGTTGGCACCGTGGGCTGCCGGCGCGAGCCCCACGATGAGGAGGCGGGCCGCCGGGTCTCCGAACCCCGGGACGGGACGGCCCCAGTATTCCTCGTCGCGGAAGGCCGCCCGCTTCTCCCTGGCCACCTCCTCGCGCCATGCCACGAGCCGGGGACAGGCCCGGCACACTACGACCTCACGTTCGAGCGACCGGATCACGGCCGTCGCACGGCTACGAACTGGATCTCGATGCGCGCATCCCGGGGGAGGCGAGCGACCTCGACGGTGGCCCGGGCCGGCGCGGGATCTCCCACGTACTCCCCGTAGACTGCGTTCATGGCCTGGAAATCGTCGAGGTCGGCGAGGAAGACCTGGCTCTGCACGACGTCACCGAAGCCGAACCCCGCCGCCTCCAGGACGGCGCCTAGGTTGCGAAGGACCTGGTGGGTCTCCGCCTCGATCCCTCCTTCCACCATCTCCCCCGTGGTCGGGTCGAGGGCAATCTGCCCGGCCAGGTAGAGGGTCGAGCCCACCAGGATCGCCTGGCTGTAGGGGCCGATCGCTTCGGGTGCGTCGGGAGTTGAGACTTCCATCGGGCCGCCGGGTCCTGACTCGGACGTCGTGGCCTGACTGAGGTCAGTTGCGGCTTGGGCGTCACCGGAACCCTCCCCCCCGCAGGCCGCCAACAGGGGGAGGAGCAGGAGAACAGCAACGGGTATCGGTGCCTGGGTAACGCGGTCGGGCTTCTTCATGTGGTGAAACCGTTTGAGGGTGTCAATCTGATGTGATGGATGAGGTCGCTCGCCCTCAATCCAGAAGAACCGTCTCGAGCTCGAGGTGACCTCCCGCCAGGTGCCCCCGCACGAGGCCGACCGGTAGCTTGAACCGCCGGGGGCCGCAACTCCCCGGATTCACGAACCACGTCTCCCCGATACGGCGGGTGACCGGCTGATGCGTATGGCCGAAGACCACCAGATCGGCATCGGGGAACTCGCCGGCCAGGCGCTCCGGGGAAGGGGATCCGAACTGGTGTCCGTGCACCACCGCAATCCGGAGTCCCGCGACCTCGACCTTCGCGATCTCGCGCACCCGATCCCGGATCCCGAAGTCGTCGGTGTTCCCCCACACCGCCGTGACCGGGGCGAGTGCGCCGAGCTCGTCCAGGATCCAGACCGGCCCCACGTCGCCGGCGTGGAGGATGTGGTCCACCCCGTCCAGGCTGGTGAGGACTTCGGGGCGCAGCAAGCCGTGCGTGTCGGAGAGGATCCCCAGGGTGACCTGGCTCTGCGTGGTGGCCGGGCTCATCCCGCGTCCTCGATTGCCGGTGTGGCACTCCCCACTCCCGCTGCATCGAGGAACCGCCGGCAGACCCGCTCGAGGGCGAACTCTTCCACACGGACCCGGCCCGCCCGACCCATTCGGCGGGCCACCGGGGGGTTCGACAGCATGAGGGTAAGGGCGGCCGCGAGCTCCTCGTGGTCGCCGGGGTGCACGAGGTGTCCGGTCCGCCCCTGGAGGACCACCTCCGGCGCCGCTCCCGCCCGCGCCGCCACCACCGGCAGCCCCGCCGCCATCGCCTCGAGGAAGACGATCCCGAAGCCTTCCTGGAGGGAGGGGAGGCAGAAGACATCGGCCTGAAAATAGGCTCGCCGGACCTCGTCCGAGTCGGGAACCGCCCCCTCGAAGGTCACCGCCTCCTCCAGGCGGAGCTTCCGGGCGAGAGTCCGGAGCCGACCGAGCTCGGGCCCGCCCCCGATCACCCGGAGCCTGGCCTCGGGCATCTCGCGTCGCAGAACCGCCATGGCCCGGAGGAGCGTCGCCGTGTCCTTACGGGGATACTGGCGTGCGACGCTCAGGATCGTGGGAGGGCCGGCGTGGGAGGGGATGCGTTCGCGAAGGGCGTCCCAGTGCTCCAGCCGGATGGGCTCGGGGACGACCCCGATGGACGAACGCGGAATCCGGTACTGCGCCGCCGCCACCCCGGCCGAATAGCGGCTCGGCACGAGGACCCGGTCGGCGCCGCGGGCGTTCTGGGCTTCGAGCCGCGCCAGGAGGGAGAGGGCCAGGTGGTCTGACCCCGACGCGAAGCGGGCCTCGTCCGCGGCGACCCCCTTCAGGCAGAGGACGAAGCGGGTGTCGCGCCGGCCGTGGAGAAAGACCCCGTCCACGTCGAAGCCCACCAGGAGATCGTAGGGACGTGCGCGTTCGAGACGGCGCCGGAGGGAGACGTTGAAGGCGATCCGATGGGCGAGGAGGTTCCCGCGCCGCCTGGTCCGGGGCGGGACGAGATCGACGGAGTGTCCCAGCTCCTCGAGCCCCTGCGCGAGAAGGGCGATGCCCACCGCCGTGCCGGATCCCTCGTGGGCCGTCGCCTTCCAAGAGTCGAGGAAGGCGATCCGGAGCGACGTCCGAAGGGGGGCGACCCCTTCGGCTGCCCTCATTGCCGCGCGGCGTCGATGCGGGCCGCGAGGATGAAGTCGTTCTCGCTGAGGCCGTCGATGGAGTGCGTCCAGATGCGCACGGTGGCCTCGCCCCAGGTGAGGGTGATCTCGGGGTGGTGCCCCTCGTCTTCGGCGATGCGCCCGGCCTGGTTGGTGAACTCCAGCGCGCCCATGAAGTCGTCGAACTCGAACTTCCCCTCGAGGTGGTGGCCGTCCACCACCTTCCAGTGGTCCGAGACGGCCTTCACGTAGTGCTCGAGCGCTTCTCCCTTCAGGGGCGGGGAGCCTTCGGGGAGGGGGCTGCAGTGTCGTGAGAGGAGGTCGATCGTCATGGCGGAACTCCCGGATTCGAGTTCGGATTCGGCGTGCCCATCGGGATCTCGCTACCCGGAAGGCGCGGGGGCGATCCGATCACCCTCCTCCTCCCTGGAGATACCACCCCCCCTCAGCGAGGTCCAGGTAGAGCGTCGCCACCTTCCCGTTCTCCAGCACGACCTGGTGATACTCTCGCGATACGGGGCGTCGCCACCACTCGTCGTCGATTCTCCATGACTCCCGGATCTGCGAGATCTCCTCCAGCGGCTGTCCCCGTCGGGTTCGGAGGGCGAGGGGGCGGCCTTCCCCATCGGTGCGGACCTCTACCCGTGCGGGTTGGTTCAGGGGCCGGAGACGGGCTGTCACGGTTCCAGCGGGAGGAGGGCGTGGCGGCGCTCCGGGATGCGGGACCAGGGATCGACCTCCACCACCCGATAGAGGGGGGAGTGGCCCAGCTTCAACTCCAGCTCCCGCACGGCCTTCCGCAGCGACTCGGAGATCTGGCCCGTCGAGAGAGGCGATCGGTCGGAGTCCCGGGCCCCCCTCTCCCTCCGTTCGAAGAGGAGGGTCTGGGTGACGGGCGACCCGAACTCCACGAACTCCACGAAGAGGGTTTCCAGCGCCCGTGGGGGAGGGGCCAGGTGCACCCGGGTCTCGAGGGAGAAGGCCAGCTCTTCCCGCCGGGCCGAGGGCTCCCGCAGAGTGGTTTCCACCGTCCAGGACCCGCCCCCCTCGAGGTGACCTCCCAGGCGCAGGCCCCGGATGGCCCGGCTCTTCCGCTCCGGTCGGGCGAGTCCGCGCTCCAGGAGCCGGTCGACGGCCCGCTTCAGGGTTTCCCGCTCCCCGACCGGGGCGGGGAGATCGAGCGAGACCCGGATGGGGCGCACCCGGTGCGTGGGATGCACCGGATCGATCCTCTCCCCCCGGGCGAGCGCCCGCGCCTCCACACCCATCCGGCCGAACTGGCGGAGCAGGGAGGGGGAGGGGAGCTCCCCGAACTCACCCAGCGTCGAGATCCCGAGCCTCTCCAGCCGGTCCAGCGCCTCGGGAGGGAGGGGGAGGATCGAGATGGGGCGCGGGGAAAGGAAGGCGGCGAGCTCCTCCTCCCCGACGAGGACGGGGGCGCCGGGGCGGGCCGCGGCCGCGGCGACCCGGGCTCCGAAGGTGCCGGGGGCCCTCCCTCCCCGGATCGCGGCGACGAGGGGACGGGGGAGGACCTCCAGGAGGGTGTGCAGGACCCGGTCGACCTGGTTCCGGGGAGAGCCGTGGAGGCGTTCCATCCCGTCCACTCCGACGTGGACGAGCCCCCGGTCCACCGGCTGCACCACGGGGCTCACCGCGCAGAGGGTCTCCGTGATCGTCTCCATCGCGGCGTCATAGTGCTCGGGGTCGGGCTCCAGGAGGGTGAGGGAGGGGCAGAGGGCGATGGCCCTGGAGACGGGCATCCCGGGCTGGACGCCGTACTCCGCTCCCCGCTCCGAGACCTGCAGGACGTTGCGCCGGTCGGCTGCCTCCCCCGGGCTCATCAGCGCCACGGATGTGGCGTCGAGGCCGGGGGAGCGCATCAGCTCCAGGCGCAGCTCGAAGGTGGGAAGCCAGAGACAGAGGGAGGTGCGGCTTCGGGCACCACTGCCTCCGTGTGCGGGGTCCGACATGGGTGGTCCACGGGTGGGAGTCCTGGAGTCTCGTCGGATTCCGCGGCGGGCACGGAAACCGAATATACACCGAAGACCGAAGATAGCCCGAAGACCTGCCGGGAGCAATCGGGGTGTCAGCCCTGCATCACCGGGCGGGGAAAGCCGGCTGCCACCAGGAGGTAGGAGATGCGTCCGTGCAGGAGCCGACGGGGAAAAGGAGGCTCGCCCCCGGTGGCGGTGTTCCACTCCCGGAGGGTGGCCTCGAAGGCGGCTACCACGAGGAGGGAGAGGGTCTGGTCGTCCGCCTCCTCCAGGGGAACGGAGATGCGGAGCGACTCGACGAGCCGGTCCCGGACCCACCGACGCAGTCGCTCGAGCCCGGCGAGGCTCTCCTCCGTCGATTCCTGCTCCACGGGCGGGAGGGATCCCAGGCGGGGGACGATGGCTCGGGCGAGGTGTGGGTGGCCGGCCAGCTCGAGGGCCAGGCGGTCCAGTCCCACCGGAATCGCCTCGGATCCCCCCGGGCGGGAGGAGCCTTCCGCGATCGCCTCGTCCAGCATCTCGTCGAGGACCCGGGCCAGGAGGTGCTCCTTCGTGGGAAAGTGGTTGAAGAAGGTCCCCTTGGCGACGTCCGCCTCCCGGGTGATCGCCGAGACCGGGGTCTCGTCGAATCCGTGTGTCCGGAATCGGCGGAGGGCGATCCGGTAGATCTTCGCGACGGTTGGTGATGGCATGGGATTCGGGGTGTCGATGGGGCATGGACATTGGGTGACCGAAGTCATCTCCATGGTACGACCCGGGCCCGCGCTTGTCACGCCGAGCCTGCATTGCTGCGGGGGTGCCACGGTGCCATCATGATGATGTCCATGAGCCACACCTCTTCGTCTCGCCCTGCCCGGGCCCTCGTCCTCCTCGCTCTCGCCCTGACCGGGGTCATTGCCCTCTTCATGATCTCGCCCGTCCTCGCCGAGCGGCTCCTCTTCTTCCCCGACCCTACAGACCCGGGGAACCCGCCCCCCCTGGCGGGGACGGAGGGACGGAGTGTGCTCCTGACCACCCAGGACGGAGTGGAATTGCACGGATGGTGGTGGGATGCCGGGGAGGAGGCTCCCACGGTCCTGTTCTTCCACGGAAATGCGGGAACCATCGCGGGGCGCCTCGCAACCGCCGAGATGATGGTGCGCCGAGGGATCTCCACCTTCCACATCGACTACCGGGGGTATGGCCGGAGCGGGGGCGAGCCTTCCGAGGTCGGGGTCCGGCGGGATGCCGAGGCCGCGCTGGCCTGGCTGGTCCTGGAACGAGGCGGGGAGGAGCGGATCGTGATCCACGGCCGTTCGCTCGGCGGCGCGGTGGCCGCGGGACTCGCGGCGGACCGGAGGGTAGCCGGGGTCGTCCTCGAGTCCACCTTCACCTCGCTGGCGGAGATGGGAGGGGAGGTGTACCCCTTCCTGCCCTCCTTCCTCTTGCGACGGCTGAGGGGGCGGTTCGATACCCTGGGGGCCGTCTCGCGAGTGCGGGCGCCGGTCCTGGTCATCCACGGCAGGGCGGACGATCTGATCCCGTTCCGGATGGGGGAGGCGCTCCACGAGCGTGCTCCCGTGCCGAAGGCGTTCTACCCGGTGGCCGGAGCCGGGCACAACGACCTTCCCCTGGTAGGGGGTGAAGCCTATGCGGAGCGGGTTGCGGCGTTCGTGCGGCAGGTGTCGACCCCCTCCCGATGACGCCCTCCATGACCTTCGCGGAGTATCGTGCCTTCCCCCGCCCGGCCGGGTTGGCACGCAGGTTGCAACCCTCCCCACGGCAGGGTCCGGGGGGCGAGTTTCTCCTCTCGCACCGAGCGGAACGAGACGAATGTCGCAAACCACGAGAGGGTATGGTTCGGTGAGCATCACGTGAGCGAAGTCGACCTCTACGCGTTCTCCACGGGGGTGTATGGCCCCGACTCCGGCTCCGGCCGGGGGCGGCGGGACCGATGAGCCGGTGGGTTCGAGCTGGCACGGCCCAGGGCCGATGGTCGCCGCTGGGGATCGTGGGCCCGGGTGGCGGGCCGGTGTCCGAAGGATCCGGTGCGGCGAAGGGCTCGGGAGCCCATGCGCCGCCGCGCCGCTTCGTGGTGCCCACCCTTCCCAAGGGAAAGCAGGGTGCGACCGGGGAGACCGTCGCCACCATGCGACGCCTGGCCAGGGAGGGTGGGATCCTCCTCGAGGCCGAACGCACCGCTTTCTTCCTCTTCGGGGACGACGGAGAGCCGGTCAGGCGAGTGGTACGGTTCCACCTGCACCATCGCGGATTCGATCCCCCTGAAGGCCACCCGGCCGCCCTCGCCGACGAGGTCCGCCGGCTCATGACCTCGGTGTCGCGCGTCGCGGTGAGCGATCTGACGGAGCATCCCCCGCCCCCCGGAGCCATGCGGCAGTACCTGGAGGAGGAGGGCGTGCGCTCGCTCCTCTCCCTGCCGATCCGGGACGAGGAGGGCGCCATCCGTGGGTTCATCTCTTTCGAGGCGGTCTCCGGTCCACGGGTCTGGTCCGACGAGGACCGTCAGCGGGCGCTCGAGGTGGCACAGCGCCTGGAGGAGCTACTGCGGGCCGGCGGGAACCCGCCCGCCCGGCCGGACGAATCGGTCGATGAAGCCGCGGTCGGTCGCACCCTGCGGGGTAGCTCCGGGTTGCCTGGAAGTCCGCCGTCCCCGTGGTCCGCACCGCCGCCCGCCGTAGCGCCGGGGACCGAGGCGGCGACGGAACGCAGGGAGGTCACGGCCCGGCTCCCCCGCCTGCGCCCCCTGGAGGGTGCGGGGCTCATTGCGGCCGACATGGGCAGTGAGCTTCTGCATTTGCTCGAGGTCCAGGAGGGGACGCACTACCTTCTGGAGGAGGCGCTCGCCGGATCCGAGGACGCCGACGTCCTGGACGACCTGAAGGAGCTCACGAAAGGTCTTCGAGATGGGCTGGGTGCGATTCTCAGGGCGAGCCGGGGCGGCATCGCTCGGGGGGAGGTGGTGGACCTGAACTCCTCCGTCGCTTCGATCCTCCACCAAATGGCAGGGCTCGCCGGCGAGCGGGCCCGCTTCCTGATCTCCCCTTCGGTGGACCCCCTTCCGGTCCGCGCCGATGTTCCTCTTCTGGCCCGGGCGCTCGAGCACCTCATCCGGAACGCCCAGGAGGCCACCACGTCGGGTGGGCGCGTCAGGGTCTCCCTCGAACGAGCCCGGCTCGAGGTGGGTTCGTCCGAGGAAGGTTCCCGCACTCGACGTATGGAGGTGGCCCGCATCCGAGTCGAGGACGACGGGGCGGGCATCCTCCCGGAGCATCTCCCCTGGATCTTCGAGCCCTACTTCACTTCGGATCCGGATCCGGGTGGGCGCAGGGGGCTCGGGTTGCCCGCGGTACAGGCCATCGCGGAGTTGCACGGGGGGTGGGTGGACGTCCACTCGCGCACGGACAAGGGGACACTGGTCACACTCCAGCTTCCCCTGGCGGACCGGGCGCCGCACGAGAGCGCGGGTGCGGAAGACGAGGCCGCGCCCTCGCCCGAGAGCACGAGCCGGACCGTGCTCCTCGTCGAAGAGGATCGTGCCCTCGCCCGATTCCTTTCGAGGGTGCTTTCCCGGGCGGGCTTCGAGGTGCTCGTCGCCGGTTCGCCGTCCGAAGCCGGCCGGCACTGGGAGGATGTGGGCGATCAGGTGGGGCTCGTGGTCGTCAGGCGGCGCGGGTCCGGAACCATCGACGGCCTGGGGCTCGTGGGGCGGTGGCGGCGCGAGCGGGCGGATCTCCCGGCACTCCTGATCGAACGGACCGGGGAGATTTCACCGCTGGGTCGGCAATCCACGCGGGAACCGGCCACCGGCGGCCCTCCCGGGCATGGCCTCTCGGTGCTCACCGCCCCCTTCGAGCCCCGAAAGGTGGTCGATGCGGTGCGTGACGCCCTGGCGGCGACCAGGTCGGGCTCGCTCCGATCGGACGAGGCGATGGCTGCAGCCGGGGGAGTCGCGCATTGAGAACGGCGATCAGCTCCCGCGGCGCCCTATCAGCCGGTTGAGGAGGACCACCGGGAGAAGTCCGACGCCGATGATGAGAAGGGCGGGGAGCGCCGATTGCGCTACCTGTTCGTCCGAGGCGAGCTGGAAGGCGCGCGTCGCCAGCGTGTCGAAGTCGAAAGGACGGAGAATGAGGGTGAGGGGAAGCTCTTTCATGACGTCCACGAAGACGAGGAGGCCCGCCGACAGAAGGGTCCCCTTGAGGAGCGGGATGTTCACCCTGAAGAGGGTGCGGAGGGGGGGCGAGCCCAATGACCGCGAGGTCTCGTCCAGATTGCCGCAAATCCGCTCGAATCCGGAGTCCAGGGGGTTGAGCGCCACCGCGAGAAATCTCACGACGTAGGCGAAGACGAGGGCCACCACCGTCCCTGTGAGAATCAGCCCCGGCGTGCCCCCGGTGAGTGCCGACCAGGTGACCGCCAGCCACCGATCCACCTGGATGAATGGCACCAGGACCCCGACCGCGATCACCGCCCCGGGGATGGCGTATCCCAGCGAAGACGCTCGTGAGGCGACCTTCATGAACGCGGTGGGAGCGAGTCGCAACGCGTAGACCACCAGCAGGGCCGCGCCCACAGCCAGGATCGAGGCCGCGAGGGCCAGTCCGAACGAGTTCACTGCGAGGACCACGAAGCGCCGGTCCAGTGCACCCGGAGCGGCCTCGATGGCCCAGGCGCCGAGCTGGATCACCGGGACGACGAACCCCACCACCACGGGCAGGGCACAAATCGAGGTGGCTCCCCACCCCCGCCAGCCGCTCAACCGGTATGGAACGACGGGACGGTACTGGCCTCGACCATGGTCGAAGCGTGCGCGCCCTCGTTGAGCCCGCTCCAGCAGGATGAGGACGAAGACGAGGATCAGAAGGCACGCCGAGAGACGGATGGCCGCCGGGGCATCGCCCAGCGAGAACCAGGCCCGGAAGATCCCGGTGGTGAAGGTGGAGACGCCGAAGTATTTCACTGCCCCGTACTCGTTCAGCACCTCCATCAGGACCAGGGTCACCCCGGCGACCACCGCTGGCCGTGCCATGGGAAGGGCCACTCGGGAGAAGCTGTGCCAGGGCGATTTTCCCAGCATCCTGGAGGTCTCGAGCACGCTACCGGACTGCTTCAGGAATGAGGCCCGGGTGATGACGTAGACGTACGGGTAGAGTACGATCGCGAGCATCACGGCCGCCCCTCCCGTGGACATGAGGGCCGTCCTGAGCCCGGCGGTCAGGGAGGGGTCGAGGAAAAGCTGCAGGGTCCGCTGAACGGGGCCCGTATGCGAAAGGATGCCCGCATAGGTGTACGCCACGATGTACGTGGGGATGGCGAGCGGAAGGATGAGCCCGCTCTCCAGAATGCGGCGACCGGGGAAGTCGCAGGTGGAGACCAGCCATGCCGTCCCTACCCCCATGACCAGGGTCATGGCGCCGACGGCCGCCACCAGCACTGCCGAGTTCACGATGTACTCGGTCAGGACCGTGGACGCGAGGTGCCTCCACGTTTCGCTGGATTCCCCCAGCACCCCCACCAGGATCGATCCGAGGGGGAGGAGGACCATGGCGACGACGACGAGCGCCCCCAGCGTCCACGGTGTGAGGATCAGCCGAAGCGGGGCCCGATTCCTGGAGAGGAACCGGGCCCGCACTCCGGCGATGCGGACCTGTGCCCAGCGCCATGGCACGGACCGGGAGACGTTTACCGCCATCCGCCGCGATCAAAGGTCTGGACCGCTTCGTTGTTGAGCTCCCCGAGCCGAGCCAGGTTCAGTGGGTCGGGTTGGAACTCACCCCACTCCGCGAGGGCGGGCGCCCAGGCGATTCCTTCCCGCACCGGGTATTCGAAATTGGCCTCCGCGAAGGCGCGCTGGGCCTCCTCACCCACCAGGAACTCGATGAGCGCGATCGCGTGCTCTCGATTGGGCGCATGGGCTGTCACTCCGGCGCCCGAGACGTTGATGTGCGTCCCCCGATCCTCCTGGTTGGGGAAGAAGATCCCCACCTGACGGGCCAACTCGCGCGACGCCTCGTCCGGCGCATCCAGGAGACGGCCCACGTAGTAGGAGTTCACCAGAGCCACGTCACCGATTCCGGCGGCGACATCCCGGATCTGGTCGGTGTCGTTGCCCTGCGGAGGGCGGGCGAAGTTGGCTACGACGCCTTCCACCCATTCTTCTGCCGCTTCTTCTCCGTGCGCCGCGATGATCGAGGCCAGGTGCGAGACGTTGTAGATGTTATCCGAGGTCCGGGCAACGACCCGCCCTTCCCACCGTGGGTCTGCGAGGTCCTCGTACGTGGAGAGCTCCTCCTCGGGATTCACCCGGTCTACCGAGTACGCAATGACCCGCGCCCGGCTCGTGAGTCCGAACCAGAACCCTTCCGGGTCGCGGAGATTGGCGGGGACCGCCGCCTCGAGAACCTCGGATTCCACCGGCTGCAGAAGCCCGCGCTCCTTGGCCCGGTGGAGCCTTCCCGCATCGACAGTGATGAGCACGTCGGCCGGGGAGGCCGCGCCCTCGCGCTCGAGCCGGGCAATGAGCTCGTCCGCCGAGGCCGTCACGACCCTCACCTGCACACCGGTTTCTTCTGTGAAGCGCTGGAAGAGTGCTTCGTCGGTGTCGTAGTGCCGGTGGCTGTAGACGTTCACCACATCCTCCTCGTCCGCGGCACACCCCGTGGCGAAGAGGACCCCGCCCAGGATCGCGATCCAGAGGGGGAGGTGGGTGAGGAGATGTCTGAATGAGCGGCGGTCGAGGCTCTGGGAGATCACGGTCGGCATGGCTCCGTTTTCTGGGCGTGAGGAGGTCGAGGGCGCGGCCCCCGAGTGAGATTGAGAACAAATCTCAACTACCATTTCGCCCCTGTCCACCCCGGCGGATCAATCCAGCCGCATCGTGAGCGAGGCGCCCGTGAGCGCCCGGGCGCCATTGGTGCAGAGGAAGTGGCAGAGCGCGGCGATCTCCTGCGGCTCCACCCAGGTCGAATGGTCGGCGTCCGGCATGGCGTCGCGATTGGCCGGCGTGTCGATGATGGAGGGGAGAATCGCGTTGGCAGTGACCCCGTGGTCGATCCCCTCCCGGAAGAGCGTGCCCGTCAGGTTGAGCACCGCTGCCTTCGCTGCCCCGTAGGCGGAGAGTCCTGCGGCTCCTCCCTCGAGGGCGGGAAGTGCGGACATGGTCACGATCCGCCCCCATCCCCGCTCCTTCATCCCGGGCAGCACCGCCCGGGAGCAGAGGAAGGCCGTGGTGGCATTCATGGCGAACATCCGCCCCCACTCCGCCTCGCCCGTCTCCTCGATGGGTGCCATTGAGAACCCCCCGGCCAGGTTGAGGAGGATATCCGGGCCGCGGCCGGCTCGGTTCTCGATCTCCGAGAGGATCCGTTCCACCTTCGAGGCTTTGGAGAGGTCACCATCGACATGGAGTGAAAGGCCCTCGTCGTGCTCCAGGAATCCTTGCAGGTCCTCACCCTCCTGGCCCTCGAAGACGGGTACGTGCACCCGGGCGCCCGCCGAGAGAAACGCCCGGACGACGTGTCTTCCGAGGGCGCCTCCTCCTCCGGTGACGAGCGCGATCCTGTCCTCGAGTCGATCCATCGGGGCCTCCTGCGTGGCGTCGCATGTGGCGGCTGGAAGCGTTCCGTTCCGCCCGGTCGATGAAGGCCTACCCAGGCTCGCGTGCCGAGTGCCGGTGTGGGCGTGCCGCAGGGAACGGCCTGCCTTTCCTCTTCTCCAACAGTCTTCTAAGTTCGGAGGCTCTCGACCCACCGCACCCACCAGACCCTCCAGCGCAGCCGAACATGCACTCCTACCGACACGCGACCGTACCTTCGGAGGGCGAGCCCATCGAGTCCGATGCGGACGGGCTCCGGGTCCCTTCCCGCCCCATCATTCCCTACGTCGAGGGCGACGGCATCGGGCCCGACATCTGGCGAGCCACGCGACGCGTGGTCGACGCCGCCGTCGAAAAGTCCTACGGGGACGACCGCGGACTCGCCTGGATGGAGGTGCTGGCGGGGGAGAAGGCGCACTCCCGAACCGGGGAGTGGCTCCCGGAGGAGACCTTCCAGGCACTCCGCGACTTCAAGGTGGGGATCAAGGGCCCGCTCACCACCCCGGTCGGCGGCGGCATCCGCTCGCTCAATGTGACGCTCCGGCAGGTGCTGGATCTCTACTCCTGCATCCGCCCCGTCCGGTGGATCAAGGGCGTGCCCTCTCCCATGAAGGAGCCGGAGCGCCTCGACGTGGTGGTCTTTCGCGAAAACACGGAGGACGTCTACGCCGGAATCGAGTGGGAGTCCGGAACCCCCGAGGCAGACCGGGTTCGGCGCTTCCTGGTGGAGGAGATGGGAGCGGAGATCCGTGAGGGGAGCGGGATCGGGATCAAGCCGATGTCTGCGTTCGGTACGAAGCGCCATGTGGCGGCGGCCATCCGCTACGCGCTGGAGCGGGGCCGGCCGGCCGTCACCCTCGTGCACAAGGGCAACATCATGAAGTACACCGAGGGGGCCTTCGCGACCTGGGGGTACGAAGTAGCCCGGGAGCGCTTTCCGAAGCACACCATCCCGGAGTCGCGGATATGGGAAGGGGAGGAGGCCGATGGCCGGATCGTGATCGGCGATCGGATCGCCGACGCCATGTTCCAGCAGGTTCTCCTCCGCCCCGACGAATACGATGTACTGGCGACGCCGAACCTGAATGGGGACTACCTTTCCGATGCCTGCGCCGCCCAGGTCGGGGGCCTTGGAATGGCTCCAGGGGCGAACGTCGGCGACGAAATCGCCCTCTTCGAGGCGACCCATGGCACGGCGCCCAAGTACGCGGGACAGGACGTGGTGAACCCCGGTTCCCTTATTCTCTCGGCGGTGATGATGCTCGAGCACCTCGGGTGGGACGAGCCGGCCCGACGGATCGAGGCCGGGCTCGAGGCCGCCATCGGGGCGCGGCTCGTGACGTACGACCTGGAACGCCAGATGGAGGGCGCCACCCGGGTCTCGACCTCGGCCTTCGCCGATGCGATCATCGAGCGGATGTAAGCGCGCCCGACTACCGCCCATTTATCTCGAACCCGCACCGACACCTTATGGACCTTCGTTACGTTCCACAGAGCCCGCTGGACTACGACGTTCCCCTCCTCGCCATCCCGGTTTTCCAGGGTGAAGAGAGCCTCCCTCCGGTCGCCAGGGCCGCCGACGAGCGGCTCGACGGGGCGCTCTCCCACGCGCTCGATTCCGGCGACTTTTCAGGGAAGGAGGGGGAGTCGCTTCTCTTCTACCTCACCGGAGATGCCGGGCCCCGAAGGGTGGTCTTCCTGGGGGCGGGGAAGTGGGGGGAGGCCGATCTAGAGACCCTCCGGAAGCTGGGGGGCCGGGCGGTGCGGACGGCGGAGTCCCTCTCCCTCACAGAGGTGGCGGCTCTCTCCCCGGGACTTCCCGAAGGTTCGGGATCCGGGGCAGGCGGGGCGGCCCGAGCTGTCGCCGAGGGACTCGCCCTGGCCGCCTGGGACTTTCGCGAGCTCTTCTCGTCCGGGAACGGGAACGACGCCCGCAAGCCCCTCGTGGAACGCGGGGGGGTGCTGGGTGAGGGAGAGGCTGGAGAGATGGAACGTGCCGTCCACGAGGGCTGGGCTGCGGCGGAGGGGGAAAATCTCGCGCGCACTTTGCAGTCGCGTCCGGGGAACGTGGCGACTCCCACGCACCTGGCAGGTGTCGCGGAGGACCTCGCGCGGGACCACGGGTTCGAGGCCAGGATCCTCGGCCCCGGGGAAATGGAAGAAGAGGGGATGGGTGCGCTCCTCTCCGTCTCCCGGGGTTCGGACCAGGAGCCCCGCCTCATCGTCCTGGTCCACCGGGGCGGTCGAGAAGACGAGGCCCCGCTTGCCCTCGTCGGGAAGGGACTGACCTTCGACAGCGGCGGGATCTCTCTGAAGCCCCCGAAGGGGATGGAGGAGATGAAGTACGATATGTCGGGCGGTGCCGCGGTCCTCGGTGCCATGAAGACGATCGGACTCCTGGAGCTCCCCCTCAACGTGGTGGCGGTGGTGCCCTCCTCGGAGAACCTCATCAACGGATCGGCGAACAAGCCCGGGGACGTGATCCGGACGCGCGCGGGGAAGACGGTCGAGATCATCAACACCGACGCCGAGGGACGGCTCATCCTGGCGGATGCGCTCTCCTACACGGTGGACCACTTCGCCCCGGCGGCTATCGTGGACTGCGCAACGCTCACGGGTGCGTGCGTCATCGCTCTGGGTCACCACGCCGCGGCCCTCCTCGGGACCGACGAGGGCCTCGTGCAGGAGCTCCGGGACGCGGGCGATCGGTCGGGAGAGCGGTGCTGGCCTCTCCCCCTCTGGAAGCCCTATCGTGAGCAGCTCGAGTCTGCCTTCGCGGACCTGAAGAACGTCGGGGGCCGACCTGCCGGGACGATCACCGCCGGATGGTTTCTCTCGGAGTTCGTGGGAGAGACGCGCTGGGCTCATCTGGATATCGCCGGAACCGCCTACGGAGAGTCCGACCTGCCGTATCGCCGGAAGGGTGCATTCGGCTTCCCCACTCGCCTGCTGGTCGAGTGGGTGCAGCGGCGCGTCGGTTGACCGTGGTCAAGGGGTGCGCGGCCCTCCTCCTGGCGGGGCTCCTCCTCCTTCCGATGGGCGCATCCGGTCAGGACGTGATCGTAGACGAGGTGGGCGATACCATCACCATCCCGGAGATCGTTCCGGTGCCCGACACGCTCGAGGAGCCGGAGGTGGTCATCCGGAACCTCCCTGCGATACCTCGTCCCGTGCCCCCGGGGTGGGAGACCGGGGTCTGGGAATGGGACCGGGAAGCGCTTCAGACCACTCGGACGATCTCCCTCCTCGAGCTCCTGGCGCAGGTCCCCGGGGTGACCCCGGTACGGGGAGGCGATTACGGGAACCCCACCACGGTCCTGGTGGCGGGGATGGGACCCGGCCGGGTCCGGGTCTTTCTGGACGGTGCGGAGCTGGCCCCTCTGGACGGGGGCGTGGTGGATCTCGCCCGGGTGAGTCTGGCGGGCCTCGATCGGGTCCGGGTAGAGCGGAGGCCTGGCGAGCTGCGAATCGAGCTCCTCGTCTTGCAGGTGAGCGATCCGCGTCCCTACACCCTCCTCGAGTTCGGGACGGGCGACCTGCAGACGAACCTCTTCCGCGGGACCTTCGTGCACCCCCAGGCGCTGGGAGGAAACCTCCTTCTATCGCTCGACCGCATCGACACGGACGGCACTGGCCGAGCCGAGCCGGGCGCCCTCTACGGCGCCCACGTCCGTCATACGCTCTTCCGGAACGAAGAGGGGAGCGGGCTCGCCTGGGAGTTCCGCCGGATGACGTCCCGCCGCCCCGGGGAGTTCTACGTCCCGGAGGACGTGGTCCGGAGCGACCTGAGTGTCCGTGCTCGACACCGGCTCGAGATGGGGGCAGTGCTCGACGCCTTCTACCAGCGATCTTCCCTGGGGGTGAACGAGTCCCGGGACGGCCCGGACGCGGACACCCTCATCACCGCCGACGCCCGCTCCCAGGTCGGTTTTCGTGCGGCGCTCGATCGCGGGTTCTGGTGGGCCGAGGGGGAAGCAAAGGTCCAGCAGGGCCCCGGATGGCCGGGTTCGGTCCAGGCGGTTCGGGGGGGAGGGCTCCTGCCCGGCTGGGGAGGGGTCTCCGGGGAACTGGAGCGCCAGGGGTGGGAGGATGCGGCGGGGACCTCGCTGCATGCCCGCGCGTGGTCGGCCCCCGTGGCCGGGATTTCCGTTTTCGGAGAGGTGCAGTCGGGGAGCCGGGCGACTCCCCGGTTTGTGCCCGCACCCCGCCCCGATCCCATCGAGGAGGACGGAGGCGAGGGGGATGAGGTGGGGAACGGAGAGGACGAGGGCGGCAGCCTCCCCGACATCGGCCCCCGGTTCTCCGAGTTCACCGGAGTGCGCGTAGGGGTCGACCTGCGGAGGGGGGACCTCCGACTGGGGACGGCCTTCCTTGCCGTGGACCCGGACTCCCTCCACCCGACGGGGCTTCCCTGGGACCGCGGGGGCCCCTCGGTCGCCACGGAGAGCCGGACGGGGTGGGAACTCTACGCGAGCCTTCCCCTCTCCCGGATCCTGGACGGGCTCAGCCTGGAGGCGGATGCCAGGTTCTGGGACGAGGGGGCGTGGCCGTACACCCCGAACACGAGCTGGCAGGCCCGCCTCCGCTACCACGACGTCTTTTTCGATAGCGGGAACCTCGAGGTATGGGGGGATGTCGGGATGCAGGCTCGCGATGCCATGGCCGTCCCCATTCTGGCAGGGGACCAGCGCCTGGGGGTGCCGGATTACCAGAACGGGTTCGCTCGCCTCCAGATCCGGGTGGTCTCCGTCCGGATCTTCGTGACCTGGGAGAACTTCACCTTCCGCGAGGAGAACCAGGACATTCCGGGACGGGTGTTCCCACAGAGCCGACTGATGTATGGGGTCCGGTGGATGCTGTGGAATTGAGTCTCTTTCTGGGGCGGGGTCCACTTCTTCAACGGCCTTTCAGGCGTTAGCGTTCTGGGCTCATGGCCACTCCCCTGCGCAGCATGACCGGGTACGGAGAAGCGGAGCGCGAGTCCGCCGAGGGAAGGGTGCGCGTGGAAATCCGCACCGTGAACCACCGATACCTCAACCTCCAGCTCCGTCTGCCCACCGGCATGGAAACCCTCCAGCCCGCGCTGGAGGGGGCACTACGCGCCCGGTTCGCCCGGGGTCACGTCAAGGTCGGCGTCTCCGTGGACGCCGGTGCCGGCGACGTCCGATCGGCGATTCCCGTGGACCTCGAGCGCGCGCGTGGCTACCGGGATGCCCTTCGGCGCCTACAGGAAGAGCTCGGTCTGGGCGGCACGGTCGATGTGCGCCTGGTTGCGGGGTTCCGGGATGTTTTCCAGCCCCCCGAGGAGGAGCGCACGGCTCCCGAGGTGCCGGCCGAGCTCCTGACCGATCTGGTCGGGGAGGCCGCCCTCCGGGTGAGCCGAATGCGGGAGGAGGAAGGTGAGCGGCTCCAGGCTGATCTGGAAGGGCGACTTGCGGTGATGGAGCGGGAGATCGAGGCGATCGCGGACCGGGCCCCGGAGCGTCTGGTCGCGGAGCGGGACCGACTCCGCGCGCGGATCACCGAGCTCCTGGACGGCCAGGCCCCCGTGGACGAGGACCGGGTCGCCCGTGAGGTGGCCCACCTTGCGGAACGGTGGGACATCCACGAGGAGATCGTCCGTTTCCGCTCCCATATCCGCATGTTCCGCGACACGTTGGAGAACGGGAACGAGGAAGGCATCGGGAAGCGGCTCGGCTTCATCGCCCAGGAGTTCCTCCGGGAGGCGAATACCATCGGCTCGAAGGCGAATGACGCGGAGATCGCCGGGCGGGTCGTGGCGCTGAAGGAGGAGATCGACCGGGTTCGCGAGCAGGTGGAGAACGTGGAATGATCACCGGCGTCCCATACCGGCCCTGTCCGGTGGTGCTGGCCGCTCCCAGCGGGACGGGGAAAACCACGATCGCGCACGAACTGGTGGACCGATTCCACCACTTCGTCTTCTCGGTCTCCGCGACGACCCGGCGTGCGCGGGGTGGGGAGGTGGACGGGGTCGACTACGATTTCGTTCCGCGCGAGGAGTTCCACCGGATGGTCCGCGAAGAGGAACTCGCGGAATGGGCCGAGGTTCACGGCAACCTCTACGGCACGCCCCTTCGCAATCTGGATGCCGCCCGGGAACGGGGGGAGCACGTGGTGCTGGATATCGACGTACAGGGTGCACGGCAGATCCGGGACCGGATCCCCGACGTCGTCCTCATCTTCATCTTCCCGCCCACGGCGGATGCCCTCTGGGCGAGGCTGACTGCTCGAGGCACGGAGGACCTGGCCGAGGTGGCCCGCCGGCTTCGAGCCGGGAGGGAGGAACTCGGCGAGGCGCGCAACTTCGACTACATTGTGGTGAACGACGATCTGGATCGAGCGGTGTCCCGAGTCCGGGCCATCGTCGAAGCCGAGAGCCATCGCCCCGTGCGGGCGAGGGATTTTCCGGGGGAGGTGGACCGGCTCCGGGCCGACATCGAGCGCGTGCTCGATCGGGCGGGGCTGTCCGATTCCGTAGTGGATTGAGGAGAAGGAAGGGGTCGTTCTGCGGGTCAAAAGCGGGGCGCTCGTGCCGTTCGGGAGGATGAACGCGGCAGGGCCGCTCCTTCATTCAGAGGAGGAGGTAGATCGTGAAGGTCGTCACGCCGAACCAGGTCGCCAAGAATACCGGGAGCAAGTACCTCGGGGTCCTCGTGGCCGCGAAGTACACCCGGGAGTTGAACGCGCTCCCCCGCGACCTCAAGCCGCTGGGCGAAGAGAAAAAGCTCACGACGCGGGCGCTGGAGGCGCTCACCTCCGGACAGATCGAATTCCGTCTCGTGGGCCGCCGGCGCAAAGAGGGGTAGTCCGGTGGCCGAGGGGCCGCTCCTCTCCCGGCCCCCCTGGGAGGGGCGCCGCATCGTCCTCGGGGTCAGCGGGGGGATCGCCGCATACAAGTCGGTGCAACTCGCGCGCGACCTGACGGCCCTCGGCGCACAGGTGGACGTCGTGCCCACGAGTGCGGCCTCCCGGTTCGTGGGTGCCCTCTCCTTCGAGGGGGTGACAGGACGTCCCGTGCTCGACACCCTCTGGGCCGCGGATGGGGCGGCTCGCCACCTGCGGGTCGCAAGTGAAGCTGACCTCCTGGTGGTGGCGCCTGCCACCGCCGACCTCATCGCCCGGCTGGCGCAGGGGAGGGCGAACGACCTCCTCACGACCCTCCTTCTGGCGGCCCGTGCTCCCACCCTCCTTGCTCCAGCCATGAACGACCGGATGTGGAGCCATCCTGCCACCCGGCGCAACGTCGAAACGCTGCGCGAGATCCCCTGGTACTCCATTGTCGGCCCTGCATCCGGAGCGCTGGCCGTGGGAGAGGGGGTGGGCGTGGGACGCATGGTGGAGCCCGAGGAGCTGGTGGAACGGGTCGGATGCGCCCTGGCCAGTGTCCCGGCCGCCGGCCCGAACCTGTGGAGGGGAAGGCGCATCGTCGTCACCGCCGGCCCGACCCGGGAGGCCATCGATCCAGTCCGCTATGTCGGGAACCGGTCATCGGGGAGAATGGGATACGCGCTCGCCCGGGAAGCCATGCTGCGAGGTGCGGAGGTCACCCTCGTGAGTGGCCCGACCGCGCTCCCCGACCCGATCGGTGTCACGGTTCGGAAGGTGGAGAGTGCCCGCGAGATGCTGGAGAGCGTCCTGCAAGTGGCTGCCAGCGCGGACGTGCTGGTCTTCGCCGCGGCCGTCGCCGACTACCGTCCCGCAGTGGCCGAGGAGGCCAAGAAGCGGAAGGAGTCCACGGGGTCCGGGTTCACGTTGGAGCTCACCGAGAACCCCGACATCGCGATGGAGTCCCGGGCTGTGAGCTCCCCGCACGCCGTGCGCGTGGGTTTCGCGCTGGAGACGGAGGAGCTGCACGAGCGAGCGGCCGCCAAGCTCGAGGCCAAGGAGTTCGACCTCATCGTGGCCAACCCCGCCGAAGAGGAGGGGGCGGGGTTCGACGTGGACACGAACCGGGTGCTGGTGCTGGATCGGGAAGGCCAGGCCGAGGAGTGGCCGACGCTCTCGAAGGAAGAGGTGGCGCGCCGGATCCTGGACAGGGTGACCCCCCTTCTGGAAGGCAGGACCGGCGAGGGTTCCGGGGGGGACCGGGAGTGAGCGCCGCCGAGAGCCCGGATTTCTCCCGCTCGGGGACGACGGAACTCCTCGCACGCTACTTCAGACAGCGTGGCGAGTTCGGGGTTCGGGCGTGGCCCTTCCACGGGATGGAAGGGGTCGAGGTGGTCGCCCTCCTCCGGCGGTTCGCGGAATCCGGGCAGGGATCGGAAGAGCCCACGGTCGTCGAATCAGCGGCCGCTCCCGCCGGCCACACCTCCGATTTCGAGCCGCCGAAGGACTACGACGAGCTCCGCGAGGCCGCCCTCGTGTGCACCCGATGCCGCCTCGCCGGGGAGCGCAATCAGGTGGTGTTTTCGGACGGAAACCCCGATGCACGGGTCATGGTGGTGGGCGAGGCACCCGGAGCCAACGAGGATCGGACCGGACTGCCCTTCGTGGGGGCTGCCGGCAAGCTCCTCGACCTCCTCCTGCGCGGCGTCGGGCTTTCGCGGAAGGACTCGGTCTACATCTGCAACGTCCTCAAGTGCCGACCCCCCGGCAACCGAAACCCTCGCCCCGATGAAATCGAGACCTGCGCGCCCTGGCTTCACCGTCAAATCGAACTGGTCCGGCCCGAGGTCATCCTTGCGGTGGGGACCTTCGCCGGGCAGCTTCTCTCGGGTCGGGAGTCGCCGCTCGGAAAGCTCCGGGGGGAGGTCTACAGCTACCAGGGAACACCCCTCGTGGTAACGTATCACCCGGCGGCGCTGCTGCGGAACTCCCGCTGGACCCGCGCCACCTGGCACGACTTGCAGCTCCTCCGCCGGGTGCTCGACGGATCCTGACCCCCCGGGTTCACCGCCGCGTCTCCTCCAACCCGTATCGGTCCATGCTGTGAGCGCCACGACCACCCCCTCCGTCATCCGCACCACCCACGACCGGGAGCCTCCATACTCCCGTCAGGCCGAGGTCTCGGTCCTCGCCGGCCTCCTTCTGGACCCGGATTCCATGGCCCGGATCGAGGACGTGGTCGACGATTCCATGTTCTTCTCGGAGGACCACCGGATCCTCTACCGTGGCATGCGCCACCTCTACGAGAAACGGGTGGTGATCGACGCGGTGACTCTCGGGGATCACCTGCGCGACACCGGCGAGTTGGAGCGGGCGGGAGGTATGGAGTATCTGGCCGACCTCCTGGACGCCGTCCCCACGGCGGCGAACATCCAGTACCACGCCCGGATCGTCCGCGACAAGGCGCTCCTCCGGCGCCTGATCGAGGTCTCGACCCGGACCATCCAGGACGTCTATTCTCCCGGCGAACGCACGGTGGAGGAGATCGTCGACGAGGCGGAGCAGCGGGTCTTCCAGGTCGCGGAGAGCCATGACCGCGGGGGATTCGTCTGGATCAAGGATCTTCTCTGGGAAGCCTTCGAGAACATCGAGAAGCTACAGAAGAGCAAGGGGGGCCTTACCGGGGTCCCCTCCGGCTTCAAGCAGCTCGACCGGATGACGACGGGGCTCCAGAAGGGCGACCTGATCATCGTGGCGGCCCGCCCCTCCATGGGGAAGACGTCCTGGGTGCTGAACGTGGCCCAGAATGCCGCCATCGACCACAAGGTTCCGGTGGCGGTGTTCTCTCTCGAGATGTCGAAGGAGCAACTCGTCCAGCGCCTCCTGTGCGCTGAGGCTCGGGTGGATGCCCAGAAGCTCCGGACCGGTCGGCTCTCCCCCTCCGACTACCAGCGAATCGGGACCGCCGGTGCGAAACTGAACACCGCGCCCATCTGGATCGACGACTCCCCCGGCGGTACCGTCCTCGATATGCGGGCGAAGGCGCGGCGGCTCAAGGCCGAGGGTGGACTCGGGCTCCTCGTCATCGACTATCTGCAGCTCATGGGGGGCTCCGGGCGTCAGGAGAGCAGGCAGCAGGAGGTGAGCCAGATCTCGCGCAACCTGAAGGGACTCGCCCGCGAGCTGGAGGTCCCGGTCATCGCCCTCTCCCAGCTCTCCCGCGGTCCGGAGCAGCGGACCGACCACCGGCCCCAGCTGTCCGACCTCCGAGACTCCGGCTCCATCGAGCAGGATGCCGATCTGGTCATGTTCCTGTACCGGGGGGAGTACTACAGTTCGACGGGGATGGACGAAGACGGCAACTCGCTGGAAGGGAAGGCGGAGCTCATCGTGGGGAAGCAGCGGAATGGTCCCACGGGCACGGTCAACCTCTTTTTCCACAAGGCCTACACCCGGTTCGACGACGTTGCTGCGGAGCCCAGGGAGGCCCAGCTTCCGGGGGCCGGCGGGCGCGGTCCCGACCCCGACGTGGACGTGCCGTTCTGAGGGAGTGCCGATGACCGACGAGCGGATCGGCGTCGTGATCCCCGCTGCCGGGGAAGGGCGGCGGATGGGAGGGGTGCGCAAGCCTTTTCTGAAGCTACGCGGAGCCCCTGTGCTCCAGCTCGCCATGTCGCCCTTCCTCGCGCACCCCGCCGTGGTGCGGGTGGCGGTGGCGCTGTCCGTGGACGTGCTGACCCAACCGCCGGAGTGGCTCGCGAGCATTGACCCCAGGGTCCGGCTGGTGGAGGGAGGGGAGACCCGGTTCCGCTCGGTGCTGCATGGGCTCGAAGCGCTGGGCGACGAGGCGGATGTGGTGATGATCCACGACGCGGCCCGCCCTCTCGTCACGAAAGCGATGATCGAGCGTTGTCTCTCGGCGCGGGTCATGGAGGAGGGAGTGGTGGTGGGGCGCCCGGTCACCGATACCCTCAAGCAGGTGGACGAGATGGGACGGATCGAATCGACCCCGGACCGCTCCCGGATCTGGCGGGCGGAAACGCCCCAGGCGTTCCCCCTGGGCAGCCTCCTGCGGGCGTACCGGGCTGCCGCCGCAGGCCGCGGCAGCTTCACCGATGACGCTGCGGTCTTCGCCGCGGCCGGCGGGGTCGTCCGGATGGTGGACGGCCGGGCCCCGAACCTGAAGGTCACGCACCCGGAGGACCTGGCGCTGGCCGAGCTGATCTGGACCGGGGCTCGGGAGGAGCACGGGCGGTGAGCGCGCTCGGGCCCCGGGTCCTTCCGGCCGACTCTTCCAGACGGGAGATCCTGGAGGCGGTGGCATCGCACCTCGAAGGAGGGGGCCTCCTCGTGTACCCTACCGAGACGGTGTACGGGATCGGCGGCGCCCCCACGGTACCGGTGGTCGCCCGGATCCGGGAGTTGAAGGAGCGGGAGGAGGGTCGCCCATTCCTCCTCCTGATTCCCGACGGGGGTGAGTGGGGACTCTCCTGGTCCGCGGCGGCGCAGGTCCTGGCTGAGGCGTTCTGGCCTGGACCCCTGACCCTCGTCCTCCGGGACGCCGCCGGGAGGTTTCCGCCGGGAATACGAAGCGAGGTCGGGGGCGTGGGAGTGCGTGTGAGCCCGCACCCCTTTCTCCGAGCCCTCGCCGAGGTCTGGACCCGGCCGCTCGTCTCTACGAGTGTGAATGCCCCGGGGGGGCCTCCGGCGCAGACGGCCGAAGAGGCCGCCGATTGGCTGAGCGACCGCGGGGCGGGGGAGGACATTTTGCTTCTCATGGACGAGGTCGGGGACGATTCCATGATGATCCCCTCCACGGTGGTCGACTGCCTGGGGGAGGTCCCGGTCCTCCTACGGGAGGGGGCGGTAGGGCTGGATGCGCTCCGCCAGGTTGTACCCGCGGTCGACCGCTCCCCGTCCGGGGCGCCCCGCAGGAGTCGCGAATGACTGAAGCTTCGGAGCCGAAAAGCCACGGCAGGACACATGCTTGACAACGAACCCACCCACGGAGCCCCCACGGGGCCAGACTCACCATCTTCCCCCGCGGAAAGCGGCTCCATCCCGACGGGGGACGAGGGGCAGCCCTTCCGCATCCTTTTCGTGTGTACGGGCAACACGTGTCGGAGCCCCCTGGCCGAGGTCATTACTCGCAAACGAGTGGCGCAGCGGGGCTGGTCGGGTGTGGAGGTGCGCTCCGCCGGGGTTTCCGCCGCGGCGGGCTCTCCGGCGAGCCCTGGGTCAGTGAAGGCCGCTGCGGCTCACGGGCTCGACCTTTCCGGCCACCGGAGCGCCGGGCTCGACGAGGGTCAGGTCGCCCGCGCGGATCTGGTTCTGACCATGTCGGCGGCGCACTCGGACGTCGTGGCGGCCGTGGGGGGAGGCCGGCGGGTGGCGGTGATCACGGCGTTCGCGGAGGGAGAGGACGACGGAGCGGCACGCTCGGTGCCCGACCCCTTCGGTGGGGACGATGCTGCGTACGAGGCTGCCTACCAGGAACTTTCCAGATTGGTGGAGCTCGTCCTGGACCGGCTGGCTCCGATGGTGTCGCCGTGAGCGGCCTGGACCGAACCGTGACCTCCGCCACGCGCGTCATTGCTCTCCTGGGCGATCCGGTGATCCATTCTCTCTCCCCCCGGATCCAGAATGCGGCGTTTCGCGCGGCGGGTGTGGACGGAGTGTTCGTTGCTCTGCGCTGCGAGGAGGAGGATCTCCGGGGCCTCCTCAGAGGACTGGCCCACGCCGGTGGGGGAGGGAATGTGACACTCCCCCACAAGGGGAATGCCGCGGTGGCGCTGGACGAGCCATCCGACGCGGTCCGCCGGACCGGCGCCTGCAACACCTTCTGGCTTGAGGATGGTCAGGTGCACGGGGACAACACGGACGTGGAAGGGTTCCGGCGTGCCCTCCGACGGTTCGTGAAGGGGCCCCTCGAGGGGCGCACGGTCCTCCTGCTCGGCGCCGGGGGCGCGGCCAGGGCGGCCCTCTCCGTCCTCGTCGACGAGGAGGTGGGAGAGACCGCGGTGCTGAACAGGAGCCCCGAGCGGGCGCGCTCCATGATCCGGCGGCTGGGCGGGGACCGGAGTCGCGTCGTCGAATCCAGGTCGGACCTGAAGGGACAGCGGTTCGATCTGGTCATCAACGCCACCCGTCTGGGACTCTCGGATGAGGACGAGCTGCCCGTGGATCCCGCCCGGGAGGTAGAGACCGACGCGGTGCTCGACCTCGTATACCGCCCTTCGGAGACGGCTCTCGTGAAGAGGGCCCGCTCGCTGGGACTCTCGGCCCTGGATGGGGGGGAGATGCTCGTCCAGCAGGGGGCGGTGGCATTCGAGCGATGGTGGGGGGTGCCCGCTCCCGTGGAGGTCATGCACGAGGCGCTCGACGGTGCGCGCCACCCATGAGGGCCCTCGTCTCCCCGCAACTTTCCGACGGCCTGGGCCCGCGCCGCTGGAAGGAACCTCTCGATCGAGCGCTGCACCTCCTTCTTCCCCCGGCATGCGCCGGTTGCGGCCGGCCTCTCCGGCGCGAGGACAATCGAGTCTGCCCGGGTTGCCTTTCACGCCTCAGAGAGCCCGCCCACCCACGATGCAGTCGCTGTGAGGCGCCGCGAGGGACCGGTCTTCCCCCATCCCGACCCTGTCCCGAGTGCGAGGAGTGGCCGGAAGCGCTCGTGCGGGCTCGATGCGGGGCTCTGTTTGCGCCCCCGGCCGACGCCCTGGTTCACGCGCTGAAGTTCGGCGGGTGGGGCGAGCTCGCCCCGCTGATGGCCACAAGGCTCACGCTGGCGGCTCGTCGGGTCTCCCTTCCGCCTTCGACGATCGTCGTGCCGGTCCCGACGACCTCTTCCAGACGACGGGAGCGCGGGTACAATCAGGCGGAACTCCTGGCTCGGGCATTGGGGGAGATCGTCGACCTCCCGGTGGTGGACGCCCTGCGTCGAAGTGAGGCGAGAGCGACGCAGATCTCCTTGCCCCGCGCGGAGCGCCTGGCTAACGTCGACGGGGCATTTCGGGTCGTCCCGGAACGGGCTTCGGTTCTGGACGGGCGCACGATACTCCTGGTAGATGACGTGCTGACGACGGGGGCGACGGCTTCCGCAGCAGCGACGGAGCTTTCCCGGTCCGGTGCCGCGGAGATCTCGCTGGTAGCCTTTGCGCGCTCCCTCCCGGAGGAGGAGGGCTGACGTCCCGGGGGGCTCGACCCGGTCGACATATCCTGAAACGAGACGGATCTGCACCACATGGATCCGCCACAGATAGATACACCAAGAAAGGAGAGCTCCACATGCCCATTCGGGTGGCCATCAATGGATTCGGACGCATCGGGCGGCTCGTGGTGCGGTCTCAGCTGGAGTCGGGCCGCGACGACATCGAGTTCGTCGCGGTGAACGACCTGACCGACGCCGAAACCCTCGCCCACCTCTTCCGGTACGATTCGGTCCACGGCCCCTTCGCAGGCGAGGTGGCCGTGACGGAAACGGGACTGCGCATCGGTGACACCGCGTTGCGGGTTCTCCGCGAGAGGGACCCTCTGAAGCTGCCCTGGGCCGACCTCGAAGTGGATGTGGTGATCGAATCCACCGGACGGTTCACCGAGCGAAGCGCGGCCGCCCAGCATCTTGAAGCAGGGGCTCGGAAGGTTCTCGTTTCCGCTCCGGGGAAAGGCGTTGATCAGACCGTGGTTCTCGGCGTGAACGAGGATGCCTACGACGCCGAGGAGCACGACGTGGTCTCGAATGCTTCGTGCACCACCAATTGCCTGGCGCCGGTCGTGAAGGTCATCCTCGAGGAATTCGGGTTCGTGCGGGGGCTCATGACCACGACCCATGCCTACACCAACGACCAGAACGTCCTCGATGCTCCGCACAAGGACCTCCGGAGGGCGAGGGCGGCCGCGGTCTCCATGATTCCCACCACCACCGGGGCGGCCAGGGCCACCGGGCTCGTGCTCCCGGAGGTGGCCGGGAAGATCGACGGCATGGCGATCCGCGTGCCTACCCCGGACGTTTCGATCGTCGACCTCACCGTCGAGGTGGAGCGGGACACGGATGTCGAGGAGGTCAACGCCGCCTTCCGCGCGGCGGCCGGTGGAGCGCTGGAGGGTATTCTGGCGGTCTCCGACGAGCCCCTCGTCTCCATCGATTACGTGGGTCACCCGGCCTCCAGCATCGTGGACCTCCCGAGCACGGCGGTGGCAGGCGGCCGGCTCGTCAAGGTCCTCGCCTGGTACGACAACGAGTGGGGCTACTCGAACCGTGTGGTCGACATGACCCGGTACATCGGCGAGCGGCTGCCCACCGCCCCGCGGAGCTGACGGGGCCATGGGGCGCACCAGGGCGCTCCGGGACCTGGACCCGGACCAGTTGGACGGTCGGCGAGTCCTCGTCCGGGTGGACTACAACGTTCCCCTCACGGAGGAGGGCGAGGTCTCCGACTCGACCCGGATCGATGCGACTCTTCCCACGCTTCGTCGCCTGACCGAGGCGGGGGCGCGGGTCGCGCTGGTCTCCCACCTGGGACGTCCCGACGGGCGAAGGGCACTCGCATTTTCCCTCCGTCCCGTTGCGAAGCTGCTCGGTGAACGGCTCGGCCGACACGTCGAACTGGTGGAGGGGCGCCCTGCGAGCGACGAGACGGAGGCGGCTGTGGATGCCCTCGGGCCGGGCGACATCGTCCTCCTGGAGAACATCCGGTTCGAGGCGGGAGAGACCGCGAACGAACCGGAGCTGGCCAGGGCTCTGGCGCGGCTCGCCGACGTCTACGTCGGGGAGGCCTTCGGGGTGGCCCACCGAGCACACGCCTCCAACGTGGGTTGCCCCGAGAGAGTCCGGGCAAACGGGGGTGCGGTGGTCGCAGGTGACCTGATGGAGCGCGAACTCCATTTCCTGCGGGACGTGATGGCCGAGCCCACGCGACCCTTCGTCGCCGTCCTGGGCGGTGCCAAGATCTCAGGAAAGATCGACCTCATCGAGGCCATCCTGCCGCGCGTGGACCGAATCCTTGTCGGGGGAGCGATGGCGAACACCTTCTTCCGGGCTCTGGGCCTCGAGACCGGCCAATCCCTGGTGGAGGAGGACCGGGTGCCCATGGCACGGGAGCTCCTCGACCTGGCTGGAGATCGCCTTCTCCTTCCCCTGGACTGCGTGGTGGCGGACGAGATCTCCGCCGCAGCCCATACGCGGACGATCGATCGGAGCGAGGTCTCCGGGGGGGACCGGATCGGGGACATCGGACCGGCAACACGCGAACTTTTCGCTGCCGAGATCGGGGAGGCGCGAACCAGTCTCTGGAACGGCCCCATGGGTGTCTTCGAGCTCGATCCCTTCAGGCAGGGTAGCATCGCGGTGGCGGAAGCGATGGCGGAGGCGACGGACCGAGGGGCGGTAACCGTGGTGGGAGGGGGAGACTCCGCCGCTGCGGCCGCGGATGCGGGGGTGACCCAACGGATGAGTCACATTTCCACGGGCGGAGGGGCCTCTCTCGACCTTCTCGCCGGAAGGGAGTTGCCTGGCGTCGAGGTCCTGGACCGCGTGGAGAAGGCGCGTGAGTGACACCGCCGCGATCCGGCCCACTGTCGTTGCCGGCAACTGGAAGATGAATCTCGGGCCGGAAGGGGCCCGGGCCATGCTGCGGGAGTTGGATTTGCCGCCGAGGGATCCGGCCGCGCTCGTCGTCGCCCTCTTTCCGCCCGCCATCTCGCTGACGGTCGTGCGGGAGGAGGTGGAACGGCTGGAAAAGGGACCTATCGAGGTCGGATGTCAGAACGTCTTCCACGAGGACCGGGGGGCCTTCACGGGGGAGATCTCGGCCGCCATGGTCCGGGAGGCTGGGGCTACGCTGGTGCTGGTCGGTCATTCCGAGCGCCGCCACCTTTTCGGTGAGTCCGACGATGCAGCCTGTCGAAAGGTGGAGGCGACCCTCCGTCACGGGCTGGCCCCCTTGCTCTGCGTGGGGGAGAAGTTGGAGGAGCGGAGAGAGGGGCGTCTGGAGGAGGTGCTTCTCCGGCAACTCGGGCGCGTCCTCGCCTCGCGCTCGGTCAGGGAGGCGCTCGAGGGGGGAGAGCGGTTCCTCCTAGCGTACGAGCCCGTGTGGGCGATCGGCACCGGTGAGACGGCGACGCCGGGGGACGCCGAGCAGGCGCACGCGATCCTGAGGCGGCACCTGGCCGAGCGCGTGTCGTCGGAAGTCGCCGAGCGGATCCCGATCCTCTACGGTGGGTCGGTCAAATCCGAGAACGCTGCGGAGCTGATAGCGCCCCCGGAAGTGGACGGTGTGCTGGTGGGAGGGGCTTCGCTGGAAGCCGGTTCCTTCGCCCGCATCGTGCGGGCCGTCGCCTGAAACGGGCGCGCCGGCGTTGACATCCGCCCCCGATCCAACGACTTTTTCCTGCTTATCAGGTTTCACGCGAACCCGACTCCACGGTTCATGTTCGGCTTCTTCCTGACACTGCTCGTTCTCGATGGCATCTTCCTCTGCGTCATCATCCTTCTCCAGTCGGGGAAGGGGGGTGGCCTCGCAGCGATGGGGGGAGGTGTAACGTCCACTGATGGGGTCCTCGGCAGTCGCCAGGCGGCCACGTTCCTGGTGAGAGCGAGTTGGGCCGCCGGGGCCGTGTTCATGGTCCTCGCCCTGATCCTTGCGATCCTCTCGTCAAGGGCCCAGGGGCCGGCATCCATCCTGGAACAGGACCTGCAGACCCCCACCCCCGTGATCCCGGACGGCCCCCTACCCGGAGCTGGAGCCGCCGAAGGCGCTCTCCCGGGTGGCGGGGATCCCGACCCGAACACACCCTGATCGACCCCCGGGTCAGCTGACTCGATATCGGTCGGCGTGGATCGCCACGATCCTCTTCCCTCGGTTGGGACAACCTCCCCGCCTACGTCATCCCCCTGCGGGGCCATGGCTCGGGTCCGCTCCGGGCGTTCGCCTACCTTGCCAAGTACCGAGCGCCGTTTAAACTCAAAGGGCCGGATTCCTCTCTTCACCTCATCCTCAAGTACGACGGAGATATCACATTGGCTCGCATCGAAGTGCCCATGCCCCAGATGGGGGAGTCGATCGCGGAAGGCACGGTCTCGAAGTGGCTCAAGCAGGTCGGAGACACGGTAGAACGGGACGAGCCGATCCTGGAGATCTCGACAGACAAGGTGGACGCCGAGATCCCTGCCCCCCAGTCCGGGACGCTGGTCGAGATCTCGGTCGAGGAGGGTGAGACGGTCGAGGTCGGGACGGTGATCGCGTACCTCGACACCGAAGCGGGTGCGGGGGCCTCCGACGGGGGCGGGGCCGCCGATACCGAAGAGGAGGCCGACCAGGGCGATCCGGGCGCAGAGGAGGAGGAGGAGTCCGCGGCGGAGACGGGGGCCGAGCCCGCCGAGGGCGAGGGAGAAGAGGACGGAGACGAGTCCGAGGAGGACCGCCTTCGCCAGCGCTCCACGCCGGTGGTGCGGCGAATGGCCGAGGAACACGGCGTGCAGCTCTCAGAGGTGAAGGGCACGGGTCATGCGGGGCGGGTGACCAAGCAGGATCTCCTGGATCACCTCGAGGGGGACGAGGCCGAGCCGGCGGCCGCGGCTGCCGAAGACCGGAAGGTTCCCGCTGCGAAGGCACCCCCCGAGGCCGAAGAGGAACCCACGAAATCCGCGGCCCCCGCGAAGCCCTCGGCAGCCCGCGGCGCCAGAGCCCCCGCCGCGCCCTCGGATCTCTGGAGCACCTTCTACGATCAGGTCCAGAACCCCGAGTTTCCCGTGCGGGACGCCGATCGCGTCGAGACCATGAACAAGATCCGGCGGCTCACGGCGGAGCACATGGTCCTCGCCAAGCGGGTGGCCCCGCACGTGCATTCCTTTATCGAGATCGATTTCACCCGGGTGGACCGCATCCGCCGGGAGAACAAGGCACGGTGGAAGGAGCAGGGGGCCCGGGTGAGCTACACCGCCTTTGTCGTGTGGGCGCTCTCCCGTCTCCTGCGGGAGTTCCCGATGTTGAATGCCACCGCCTCCGGGAACAACATCATCTATCGGGGCAACGTGAACATCGGGATTGCCGTGGACCTGGATCCTGGCCTCATCGTGCCTGTGATTCGTGATGCCGACGACCTCTCCCTCGTGGGGATCGCGAAGAAGATCGTGGATCTCGCCGAGCGCGCGCGCGGCCGTCAACTCGCTCCGAACGAGATCCAGGGAGCGACCTTCTCCATCACCAATCCGGGTGTGCTGGGTACCCTGGTGGGGCTCCCCATCATTCCCAAGGGGACTTCGGGCATCCTGGGAACGGGAGCCATCGAGAAGCGGGTCGTGGCGATAGAGGACCCGGAGACCGGCGAAGACACCATCGCGATCCGGAAGCGGTCGCTCTTCGCGCTCGGGTACGACCACCGGATCGTGGACGGTGCCGACTCGGCCCGCTTCCTCTCCGGGTTCAAGGAGTTGCTCGAGACCTTCCCAGAGGACGCCTGAGCGTCCGAGGCAGCAACCGATCCCCATGAGAGCCAGTCGCCCCGGACGCAGGCCGTTGGAGGTCTTCCGGGTCGGACGGATCGGGTACAGGGAGGGCCTATCGCTCCAGGCCGAACTCGTGGAGCGTCGGCGCGCGGGTTCGATCTCGGACCATCTCCTGCTCCTCGAGCACCCCCACGTGATCAGCCTCGGCACTTCCGCCGGGGCCGATCACGTTCTGGCGGACGCGCCGACACTGGATGCACTCGGGGTAGAGCTTCACGAGAGCCCCCGTGGGGGCGACGTCACCTACCACGGACCCGGACAGCTCGTGGGGTACGCGGTGCTCGACCTGAAGCCGGACCGCCAGGACCTCCATCGCTACCTGCGGGATCTGGAGGAGGTTCTCATCCGGACCCTCACGGCCTTCGCGGTGGAGGCCCGACGGGAGCCCGGACTCACCGGGGTCTGGACGAAGGGGGGAAAGGTGGCCGCGATCGGAGTCCGGGTGTCCTCGGGATGGATCACCTCGCACGGCTTCGCGCTCAACATCTCCACGGATCTGAGCTATTTCCGGACCATCGTGCCCTGCGGTATCGAGGGACGGCCCGTGACCTCGTTGGAGGCGCTCCTCGGCCGCACCGTCGAACAGAATGCCGTGGCGGACGAGGTGGTCCGTCACTTTGCCGACGTCTTCGGCCGCGAGCCCGGAGCGCGTCAGCCCCCGCCGTCGGCTCCTTCCGGCGCAGCGAACTCGTAGAAGTCCAGGTATCGCCCCCTGGACTCCCTTTCATCTTCCAGCCAGGTCTCGAAGCCGGAGGGGACGAAGCCGTCCGAGCTGTCCTGTCGGTTTGCCGCACCCACCGCGAGGCGATCGGCATATTCGTTCCTCGGGTCCCCCGCGTGGCCTCGCACCCAGGCCCACTCGATGCTGTGCCGCTCCGCGACCCGATCGAGCTCCTTCCAGAGATCGAGGTTTTCGGGCGGCCCTCCCTTGCGCTTCCAGCCCCGGCGCTTCCATGCCGGAAGCCATTCGTTCATGCCCTTCACCAGGTATTGAGCGTCGGAAACGAACCGGACGCGGCATGGACGGGTGAGATGCCCGAGAGCCTCGATGGCACTGCGGATGGCCATCCGATTGTTCGTGGTCTGCGGCTCCGAGATCCAGTAGTCCCGCCGTTGCCAGGATCCGCCGCCCCAGAACTCCACGAGGCCGCCGGCGCCCCCGGGGTTGGCGCGGCCCTGGAACTGGTTTCCCAGACACGATTCGTCCGCATGGATCTCGACCTGCGGGAGGGCTGTGGTGGAAGGGGTGGATGACACGGCTGGTCGAACGGGGCTCGAGAACGGGTGGGCCGGGGGTGGGGGTGCCCACCGGGTCCGGCGCGCGGTGCGGGGGAAAGCTATGTTCGAACGGGGGGAGAGGGGAAGCGGCCGCGGCCTCGCTTGACGCGTCCCACGTCCACTCTACATTCCGAGCATACCGATTGTCCTCCTTCTTCTCGAGAGTTCAGACGACGTGACCTCCAAGCTCGGATCCGCCTACCTCCTGCTCGAGGATGGACGCCGCTTCGACGGCGCCGCACTCGGGGCCGAGGGCATCTCCCTGGGCGAAGTGGTGTTCAATACCGGCATGACCGGGTACCAGGAGATCCTCACCGATCCTTCCTATACGGGGCAGCTGGTGGTGATGACCTCGCCCATGATCGGCAACTACGGTGTGAACGAGGAGGATCGCGAGTCCCCCGTTCCCACGGTGGCAGGGTTCGTGGTCCGCGAGGCCTCCCGCGTGGCTTCGTCGTGGCGGTCGAAGGGTTCCCTCCAGGCCTACCTGACCCGTCACGGGATCGTGGGGATTTCGGAGATCGATACGAGGGCGCTGACCCGACACATTCGGGACCAGGGCGCGATGCGGGGGGCCATCGCCCCGGGTGATCAGGACCCCGACGAGATGCTCGAGCGTGTCCTGGCCCATCCCCGTATGGAGGGCCTGGATCTGGCATGTGGGGTCTCGACTACCGAGAAGTACGAAGTTCCCGCGAGGGGTGAGGAGCGGTTTCGGGTGCTCGCCTACGACTTCGGGGTCAAGGCGCACTCTCCCCGACTCCTCTCCGAACTGGGCTGCCATGTGACGATCATCCCGGCTACCACCTCGGTGGACGAGATTCTAGCCGCCGACCCGGATGGTCTCTTCATCTCCAACGGTCCCGGCGACCCGGCCGCCGTGAGTGAGGCCACGCGGGCCATCCTCGAGCTTTCCGAGCGCGGGATCCCGGTGTTCGGGATCTGCCTCGGCAACCAGCTCATCGGAAGGGCATTCGGTGGAGAGACCTACAAACTCCCCTTCGGCCATCACGGTATCAACCACCCGGTCCAGGAGCTGGATGGCGGGCGGGTGGAGATCACCTCCCAGAATCACGGCTTCGCGGTGAGGGCCGCGGAGGACGGATCGATTCCCGGTGCTCCCGACCTGCGTGTGACCCATCGGAACCTCTACGACGGAACGGTCGAGGGGCTCCGGCACGTGTCGCGTCCGGTCTTTTCGGTGCAGTACCACCCCGAGTCTGCGCCAGGGCCGCACGACTCACGCTATCTCTTCGATACGTTCATCGATCTGATGGAGGAACGTCGGACGTCCGCGGAACCTGCGACGGTCTCGGCTTGACCGGTGCTTCCCGGGTAAGTTACCCTTGCCCGATCCGGCGTCGGAAACGACTCTGGTCTCACGGGTCTCGAGAGAGGGTTCATCTCATTTAGATTGGCCGGACCCCGCCGGCGGGAGTGGCTGAATGACGAAAGCAGATCTCGTGGAACAGGTGGCGGACGCCATCGGGCCGGGCGTCACGAAGAAGGATTGCGCGTTGATCGTGGACGGGTTCCTGAATGCGGTGAAGCAGGCGCTCGCGGAAGGGGAGCACATCGAGATCCGGGGTTTCGGGACATTCAAGGTCCGGAAGCGGAAGGCGCGGACGGCGCGGAACCCCCGGACGGGAGAGGCGGTAGAGGTTCCCTCCCGACTCGTTCCCGTCTTCAAGCCGTCGAAGAACCTGAAGGCGAAGGTTCAACGAGCAGGGAAGGCACGGCGAAGCTAGGCCGCCGATGTCCGTGTCTCTGCGGACTCGACCTGCGCCCGCCAGACCATCAGTCCACCTCGTGCGCTGGACCAGACCCGGGCGTGCGAAATGCCATTGGCTTTCTCAATGGCGCCATCTCCGGCCGGTACCAGGACCGCGCTCCGGCGGGTCGGTCCGGCTCCCGACCTCGAGCGCGATTGAAGTCCTGCCCAGGCGACCTTCCCTGATTCCCGATCCGGGTCATCGCATCCGCATTTCCCCCTCGCATGGTTTTAACGTCCCCTTCGTCGAGGACATCCCCATTGTGGTCCCGGGATTCATGACGGATCGAAATCTGTCCGCGCTCGACGACGTCCAGTTGGTCGCCCTCGCCCGGGGTGGCGACCCCAGGGGGCTGGGCGAGTTGATGGAACGGCACCAGGGGGTGGTCTACCGCTTTCTCGTCGCGCTCCTGGGCGATGAAGACGTGGCGGCGGACGCCGCACAAGAGACGTTCGTGCGGGCGCTGGCGAACCTGAACGGGTTCCGGGGCGATGCCGCCTTCAGGACCTGGCTTCTCGCCATCGCCAGGAACGAGGGACGCGGCTGGGCTCGACGGACCGAGCGGAGGAGGGAGTCCCCGATGGATGGGGTCGCGCCGCTCGCCGATCCGAAGGAGGCGCCGGATGACGAAGCGGTCAGACGGACCGAGGTGGCGCGTGTTACGGCATTTCTCGATCGGTTGCCGGAGAAGCAGAGGTTGAGCGTGAGCCTCAGGATCTTCGACGGGTTGAGCTTCCGGGAGGTGGCGGAGGCCACGGATTCCACCGAGGGTGCGGCGAGGGTGAATTATCACCACGGCATTCGCAGGCTCAGGGAGTGGCTCGATGAGTGAACAACCCAGAAACGGGCAGGGCGGGATCGCCGAGTGTGGGTCGGTCCGCGATCTCCTTCCCCTTAGAGCGGCGGGCGCCCTCGATTCGGGTTCGTCGGCCGCAGTCGAGACGCACCTGCTTGCCTGCGAGGACTGTGCCGACGAGGCTCGGTTCGTCCAGTCCCTCGCGGTCGCACGACCGGAGCCGCCGGCGGACCTCGTTCGTTCGGTCCTGGCCCGGCTACCCGAGAAGGAGAGTGCGGGGAGTCGGGATTGGGCCGATGGGATCGGGAGAGCGTGGCGGCGGGCGGCGGACGCATGGCCCCTGGCAATGGCGGCCAGCTTCATCCTGGCCCTCGGGGTAGGGACCATGTGGATGGATCGTACCAGCCCGAGCGGAGCGGCTCTCGTTGCTACGATGATGGAGGACGAGGGCCGTCCCGGTACGGACGAGTGGATGGTGGCGGGCGCCCCTGTCTGGGACGCCCTCCCGGACGATGTGTTGTTGGTGCTTCTGGAGGAAGAACCCGATGCGTGATGTGCAGGTTCGTCGTGCTGTCCGAGCGAGTCCGCGGAGCGTACTGTTCCTTTTCGTGGTGATGGCGATGGTTCTGTTTGCGCCGGTGCCGTCGGCCGCGCAGTCCGGCGACCGCGAGCAGATGAGCCGGCATGAGATGCAGCGGCGGGTCATCCAGGGCTTTGAGCGCCGCCTTGTGCGGGAGCTGAACCTCGATTCCGGACAGCTCGAGGAGGTCCAGGCGGTGATCCGGTCCATGCGCCATGAGCGGGTGGCCCTCTATCAGAGGCGTCGAGCGCTCGATGAGCAGACCAAGCGCTTCGGGGACGGTGCCGGCAGCGAAGCCGAGGCCCGAGCCATCCTCTCCGAGGCCCGTGCCATCCGGGCGGAGGAGGCCAGGATCGAGGCAGAAGAGGAAGCTCTTCTACTCGAGATCCTCAGTCCTTCGCAGGTGGTGCAGTTCGGGATCCTTCGAGACGACTTGAACGACAGGATCCGTCGGATGCACAGTGGAGGTGGGCCTCCAGACTTCTGATCGGAGCCTGGGGGAGCCCTTCATCGGGGTTGCCCCCGGGGCGAGGCTTCGGCTACGATATCCATATGTCAGCCGTCCGCGCCCTCTTTCTCGCCCGGTATCGGGATCTCGTGGGAACCGACGAGGTCGAGCTCCGGGTCGACGCCCCCCTCCCGGTGCGCGAGTTCGTGGCTCTGGTGCGCGCGCGCGGTGAGGCCTTCTCCCGCCTTCCCGCCGCGGCAACCGTCGCGGTGAACCACGAAGTGGCCGGGCCTTACACGTTCGTGGGGCCGGGAGACGAAGTGGCTTTCCTCCCGCCTGTATCCGGAGGGTAGATCGGGTCATGAGCATCCTCCCCGAAACCGAGGCCTCCGTGTCGGCTGGGCCGTGGGTAGCGATCTCGGAGGAGCCCATCGATCCTTCCGTGGTGCTCGCGCGGGTAGGGGATCCGGCCGACGGAGCCGTCTTGCTCTTCCTCGGAACGGTGCGCAATCACGCCGAAGGACAGCATGTCGACGGCCTCCACTACGAGGCGTATCTTCCCATGGCAGAGAAGGTCTTGCGGCAACTGGCGGAGGAAATGTGTGCCCGACTCGGAACGGACCGGATCGCCGTCGTTCACCGTCTCGGGACGCTCGAGGTGGGGGAGGTGAGCGTAGCCGTGGCCGTGTCGAGCCCCCATAGGACGGAGGCCTTCGCCACGGCCTCCACCCTGATGGAGGAGCTGAAACGGCGCGTTCCCATCTGGAAGCACGAGCGCTACGAGAGCGGACGGGCCGCCTGGGTCGAGGGGCATCCCCGATGAGGGACGTCCATGGCCGGCGTGTGGAGTACCTTCGCGTTTCCGTCACCGACAAGTGCAATCTGCGCTGTGTATACTGCATGCCCGAGGAGGGTCTCCCCTGGATCCCGAAGGAGGAGATCCTCAGCTTCCCGGAGATCGAGACAATCGTGAGGGAGATGGCGTCGCGGGGCCTCCGCCGGGTCCGGATCACCGGCGGGGAACCGCTGGTTCGCCCGGGTATCCCGGAGCTGGTGAGCCGCCTGCGTCGTATCCCCGCCATCGAGGACATCTCGATCTCCACCAACGCACTCCTCCTGGCCCGCAGCGCGGCCGCGTTACGGGCAGCGGGAGCCGATCGGGTGAACGTGTCCCTGGACTCGCTCCGACCCGAGCGCGCCGATCAGATCGTGCGGCGCCCAGGGGTTCTGGAGCGGGCGATGGAGGGCATCCAGGCCGCCGAGGCGGTGGGATTCGACCCCATCAAGCTGAACGTGGTCCTGATGAGGGGGCGCAATGACGACGAGGTGGAGGACTTCGCAGAGCTGACCAGGACTCGGCCGTGGCACGTGCGATTCATCGAGATCATGCCGACCACTTCGAACCTCTCCCTCTCGGTGGACGGCTATGTCTCGTGCCAGGAGGTGCTGGACCGCCTCCGGGCGCTCGGCGGGCTCGAGCCCGCGCGCGGGCCCGTCGGAAATGGTCCGGCTACATATTTCCGGTACCGTGGAGCTCCCGGCACCGTCGGAGTCATCACCCCGATGAGCCATACCTACTGCGACCGCTGCAACCGGATGCGGCTTACCGCAGATGGGCAGCTCCGGCCTTGCCTCTTCGGGAACCTGCAGACCGATCTCCGGACTCCCCTTCGAGAGGGTAGACCGATCTGGCCCCTCGTGGAGCGGACGCTCGCGGTCAAACCGGAGCGCCACCATCTGGTGGCGGGTTCCGACAGCGGGTCGGGAGGGCTCGTCGCCCTCTCGCAGACGGGCGGGTAGGATCCGTGCGGCGCCAGACGTGGCCGGGTTCCGGGAGCCCCGGAATACAGCCTCGGGCAAGGGGTTTTCCCGTTGACACTCCCCCCCGTCCGGCCTAGCTTCCGGCGACCTTCAGCCGATACTTCGGAGCTTCGAGGACGGATAGATGCAAAAGATCACGGTGGTGGGGGCAGGAAACGTTGGGGCTACGGCCGCGCAGCGACTCGCTGAACGCGAGTTGGCACGGGAGATCGTCATGGTGGACGTGGCCGACGGGATCCCCCAGGGCAAGGCGTTGGACCAGTGGGAGAGCGCGCCCATCGAAGGGTTCGACTCCCGGGTCACCGGTTCCATCGACTACGACGCGGCGGCCGGCTCGGACGTCTTCGTAGTTACGGCCGGCATCGCGCGGAAGCCGGGCATGAGTCGGGACGACCTCCTCAAGACCAATGCCGGAATCGTTCGTTCGGTGTCGGAGGAGATCGCCAGGGTGGCACCGGATTCCATCATCGTGATGGTGTCCAACCCCCTCGACGTGATGTCCTACGTGGCCATGAAGGCCAGCGGCTTTCCGCGGGAGCGGGTGATCGGAATGGCCGGCGTGCTGGACACGGCTCGTTATCGCTCCTTCATCGCCCTCGAGCTGAACTGCTCCGTGGAGGACATCCAGGCCATGGTCCTGGGAGGCCACGGCGACACGATGGTGCCGCTCGTGAACTACACGACGGTGAGCGGGATCCCGCTCACCCAGTTGCTTTCGTCGGAGCGCATCGAGGGCCTGATCGAGCGGACGCGGAAGGGCGGGGCAGAGATCGTTGCGCACCTCAAGACTGGGAGCGCCTATTATGCTCCCTCCTCGGCTGCGGTCCAGATGGTGGAAGCCATCGCCCGGGACAAGAAGCGTATCCTCCCCTCGGCGGCCTATCTGCAGGGCGAATACGGCCACGAGGGCATCTTCCTTGGAGTGCCCTGCAAGCTGGGGGCCGGTGGGTTGCTAGAGATCCTCGAGGTCGAGCTCACCGACGACGAGCGCGCCGCGCTCGCCCGGAGCGCCGAAGCCGTTCGATCCACCATCGCCAAGCTGGACTGACCAGACCCGTCCGGGCCCTTCGGGCGCCCGGCGGAGTCGAGCATTCATGGAACGGCGGCGGCGGTAGGCTCCCTGCGGTCTCCTTCGAGGGACGGGGGAGGGGGGGCCTGGGGCCGCACCACGAGGAGGACGTGCCGATGAGCAGGGTGATGACCCTCTACCGGACCTCGGTGGGGAAGAAGGTCTTGATGGCGATTTCGGGCCTGATCCTCTTCGGGTTCATCGTCGGGCACATGCTGGGCAACCTGAAGGTGTTCCAGGGGCAGGAGGCGATGGATGCATATGCCCTCTTCCTGCGTGAGGTTGGATACCCCGTCGTCCCCGAGTACGGATTGATCTGGGTCGTCCGGCTTTTCCTCCTCGCCGCGCTCCTTGTTCACGTCCAGGCCGCCGTCTCGCTCTGGCTTCGCAGCCGCCAGGCCAGGGGTCAGGGCTACCGCAAGGAGGACTCGCAGGTCTTTTCCTACGCTTCGCGCACCATGCGCTGGGGTGGGGTGATCGTCCTCGTTTTCGTGGTCTATCACCTCCTCCACCTGACCACGGGCACGGTCCACCCCGAGTTCGAATACGGTTCCGCCTACGCCAATCTCGTGATCGGCTTCCAATCCCGCCTCGTGGTCGCGTTCTACCTGCTTGCGGTAGGCGCCCTGTGTATCCACCTGTATCACGGGCTCTGGAGCGTCTTTACGACCCTCGGCTCGCAGAATCGCCGAATCGAGAGGGTGAGGCGCCCCCTGGCCCTGGGGATCGCCTGGGCCCTCTTCATCGGGTATGCGGTGGTCCCCCTGGCGGTGCAGGCCGGCATCGTGTCCCTGGGCTGATCCGTCGCCCACCAGATCGTTGAACCCGGAGGCAACCCAGTAATGGAGCTAGACGCGCAGATTCCGTCCGGCCCGATCGAGTCGAAGTGGGGGCGTCGGCAGTTCGAGCTGAAGCTCGTGAACCCCGCCAACAAGCGAAAGCACAAGGTCATCGTGGTGGGGACCGGGCTCGCCGGCGGAGCGGCGGCTGCCACCATGGGTGAGCTGGGCTACGACGTGCACTGCTTCACCTTCCACGATTCCCCACGCCGGGCGCACTCCATCGCTGCACAGGGCGGGATCAACGCCGCCAAGAACTACCAGGGCGATGGCGACTCCGTCTACCGGCTCTTCTACGACACGGTGAAGGGTGGGGATTTCCGCTCCAGGGAGGCGAACGTCTACCGCCTGGCGGAGCTCTCCCTGAACATCATCGACCAGGCCGTGGCGCAGGGCGTTCCCTTCGCGCGGGAGTACGGTGGGACGCTGGCCAACCGGTCCTTCGGAGGGGCCCAGGTCTCCCGGACCTTCTACGCTCGCGGGCAGACGGGCCAGCAGCTCCTCCTGGGGGCCTATCAGGCACTGGAGCGGCAGGTGCACACGAGGGCCGTGACGATGTACAACCGCCACGAGATGCTGGACGTCGTCGTGGTGGACGGTCGGGCTCGGGGGATCGTCACCCGGCATCTCGTCACGGGGAAGATCGAGGCGCACATGGCCGATGCGGTGGTCCTGGGGACGGGAGGGTATTCCAACGTCTTCTTCCTCTCCACCAACGCCAAGGCGTGCAACGTCACGGCGGCATGGCGGGCGGCCAAGCGAGGCGCGGGCTTCGCGAACCCGTGCTTCACCCAGATCCATCCCACCTGCATCCCCCAGAGCGGCGAGTACCAGAGCAAGCTCACCCTCATGAGCGAATCGCTCCGGAACGACGGGAGAATCTGGGTCCCGAGCAGGGCCGGCGACGACCGGCCGGCCAACCAGATTCCGGATGCCGAGCGGGATTACTACCTCGAGCGGCTCTATCCGGCCTTCGGAAACCTCACCCCGAGGGACATCGCGTCGCGCCGGGCAAAGGAGATGGTGGACGCGGGATTCGGGGTGGGTCCCCTGCAGAACGGGGTCTACCTCGATTTTCGGGACGCCATCGGTCGACTCGGGAAGCAGGCGGTGTCGGAGCGGTACGGGAACCTCTTCTCCATGTACGAGAAGATCACCGGGGAGGACCCTTACCAGATCCCCATGCGCATCTACCCGGCGCCTCACTACACCATGGGCGGGCTCTGGGTGGACTACAACCTCATGACCACCGTACCCGGGCTCTTCGCCATCGGCGAGGCGAATTTCTCCGACCATGGAGCCAATCGCCTGGGTGCCTCGGCGCTCATGCAGGGCCTCGCGGACGGGTACTTCATCATCCCGCTCACCATCGGGGACTACCTGGTCGATGCGCCCCGGGGTGACATCGACGAGGATCACCCGGCCGCGAAGGACGCCGTCCGCGAGATCACCGAGAAGCAGGCCCGCCTCATATCGGCGCGTGGTTCGCGCTCGGTGGACTCCTTTCACCAGGAGCTCGGCCGGATCATGTGGAACCACTGCGGGATGGCCCGTACGGAGTCGGGGCTCCGCGAGGGTCTCGAGAAGGTTCCTGCCCTCCGGGAGGAGTTCTGGCGGGACGTTCGCGTTCCAGGAAGCGGGGACAGCCTCAACCAGTCGCTCGAGAAGGCCGGCCGCGTTGCGGATTTCCTGGAGTTCGCCGAAGTCATGCTATGGGATGCGCTGACGCGCGACGAGTCGTGCGGTGCCCACTATCGGGAGGAGCATACCACCGAAGAAGGGGAGGCGAAGCGGGACGACGAGCGCTTCGCCCATGGCGCCATCTGGGAATTCAAGGGCGTCGGCGTGGACCCGGTCCGCCATCAGGAGAAGCTCACCTTCGAACACGTGCCTCTCTCTCAGAGGAGCTACAAGTAATGGATCTGACGCTGCACGTCTGGAGACAGGACGGGCCGCAGGCCGACGGTCGGTTCGAGACGTACCGGCCGGAAGGAGTTTCGCCCAGCATGTCCTTCCTCGACATGCTCGACCTGGTGAACGAGAAGATCACGGGAGATGGCGGGGAGCCCATCGCCTTCGAGCACGATTGTCGGGAAGGGATCTGCGGATCGTGCGGGATGATGGTCAGCGGGGTCGCGCATGGGCCGGAGAAGCTCGTGACCGTCTGTCAGCTGCATATGCGCTCGTTTTCGGACGGCGACGAGATCTGGATCGAGCCCTGGCGGGCCAGCGCGTTCCCCGTCATCAAGGACCTGGTCGTGGACCGCTCGCCATTCGATCGGATCATTGAGGCGGGGGGGTACGTGTCCATTCGGACGGGAAGCGCCCCTGATGCGAATGCGATTCCCGTACCGAAGCCGGACGCGGACCGGGCCTTCGACGCGGCGGCCTGCATCGGGTGCGGCGCCTGCGTGGCCGCATGCCCGAATGCCTCCGCCATGCTCTTCACAGCGGCGAAGGCGGGCCACCTCTCCTATCTTCCCCAGGGCCAGACGGAGCGGCTCCATCGGGCCGCTCGGATGATGGAGGCCCACGACGGGGAAGGCTTCGGGAACTGCACGACCCACGGGGCCTGCCAGGAAGTCTGCCCGAAGGGGATCAGCATCGACTACATTGCGCGTCTGAACCGGGATGTCTTCCGCGCTTCCGTGGCGGGCATTTCCCTGGACGACGGCTAACTCCCCCCCGGGGGTCCTGTCGCGTCACATCCGGGGAAGCGTGACCCCCACCTGGTTCTGATACTTTCCCTTTCGGTCTGCGTACGCCACTTCCGGCTCCTCCTCCCCTTTGAAGAAAAGGAGCTGGGCCAGCCCTTCATTTGCGTAGATCTTGGCCGGGAGCGGGGTCGTGTTGGAGATCTCCAGGGTGAGATAACCCGTCCAGGTCGGTTCGAGGGGGGTGACGTTGACGATGATCCCGCACCTCGCGTAGGTGCTCTTCCCCACGCAGAGCACGAGGGTGTCCCTTGGCACCCGGAAGAATTCCACCGTGCGTGCCAGGGCGAAGGAGTTCGGCGGGATGATACAGGTCTCGGCCTGTACGTCCACGAAGGACCGGTCGTCGAATGCCTTCGGGTCTACGATGGCGTTGTGGACGTTCGTAAAGACCTTGAACTCCGGCGCTACCCGGATGTCGTAACCGAAGGAGGAGAGCCCGTAGGAGACCGTTCCGTCCCGTACCTGGCCGGGCTCGAAGGGTTCGATCATCCCGTGTTCCTCGCACATCTGCCGGATCCATCGATCGTTCCGAATCGTCATGCTCTGCAGGCCGTCCTCGAGGGTGCGCTGAAGGGCGCGGCGGTCCACGCGCCGAGTGAAACGTGCGGGAGTATAGGGGGTTCATGTCGAGGGGGCAAAGACGGGATCGGAGTCCTTCGCCCGGACCTGGGAAACCGGCAGGAAATCCCCGGATTTTCGGGTGATCGGTCCGGTTGACCCCCTTCCGGCCCTCGGATTACATTTGGGGCTCGGGAAAGTGAACGATTTCACAAACTCCTCCCCCCGGCTCGATGACGGCTACATACGTTCCGGTTCTCATACTCCTCGGGATCTCCATCGTGAACGCGGCGGGGATGCTCGCGGCGAGTCACGTGCTGAACCCGCGGCGGTCGACCCCCGAAAAGGACATGCCCTACGAGAGCGGCATGGTCCCCCTCGGAGATACCAGAGCCCGGTTCTCCGTGAAGTTCTACATGGTCGCCATAAGCTTCATCATCTTCGACCTCGAGTCGATCTTCCTGATCCCCTGGGCCGTCGAGATGAGGGCGCTTGGGTGGGAGGGCTTCATCGCGGTCTCCATCTTCATGGCGGTCCTCGTGGTGGGGCTCGTCTACGAGTGGAAGAAGGGAGGTCTCGACTGGGATGAGTAATGAAATGAGCGATACACCCAGGACTTCGGGCAGCGGCCTGCCCGGGGGGCTTTTTGGATCTGGGACTCCGACGTTCCTCACCACCAAGGTGGACTTCGTGGTGAACTGGTCACGGCGGAACTCCCTGTGGCCCATGCCTTTCGGTACGGCGTGCTGCGCCATCGAGATGATGGCATCCGCCGCCTCGACCCACGATCTGGCCAGGTTCGGGATGGAGCGGATGTCCTTCTCGCCCCGCCAGGCGGACGTCCTGATCTGTGCGGGACGGGTGCCCTACAAACTGGCCCCGGTGCTCCGCAGGATCTGGGACCAGATGCCCCAGCCCAAGTGGTGCGTGTCCATGGGAGCCTGCGCCTCCTCGGGCGGAGTGTTCGACGCCTACTCCATGGTGCAGGGGATCGACACCATCGTTCCCGTGGACGTCTACATTCCCGGGTGCCCGCCAAGGCCCGAGGCGCTCATCTACGGGCTGATCATGATCCAGGAGAAGATCCGGGGCGAGACGCTGGCCGAGCATGCGGCGAACCGCTTCGAGGATCCCGCTGCGGTGGCGCAACCCATCGCCGATGCCGAGGGCGTGGCCGCCCTCTCCGGTCCCTTCGGAAACTCCACCAACCAGAACCGCACGAGCGGCTTCGTGCCGGCGATTCCCACCGAACGGCCCCGCGACCGCAGACCGTGAGGATGCACTGTTCAGCCAGAGGTCCCCACATCGGGGAGGCACCTCCATGCGAGGAGAGGACCGGATGTCCGACGAGATGACGACCAACTCGGAGGGCGGGGGAGAGGCCGTCACAGCCGGAGGCCGGGCAACCCCGGATGCGGCTGAGGGCGTGCACCCCTCGGTTTCGGCGCTCCGGGACTCGTTCGGCGACGCGGTGCTCCGCCACGAGGTGGTGGCCGGGGATGAGCACGTGGTCTTCGTGGGCGAGGAGAATTCCTTCGAGATCCTCCGCTGGCTGCGGGACGAGCCCGATCACCTCTACAACTTCCTCTCGGACGTGACGGCGGTGGACTACGGCGAGGGGCGGCCGATCCAGGTCGTCTACCAGCTCTATTCGATTCCGCATCGGCATGCGCTGCGGGTGAAGGTGGAGCTGCCGGTCTCCGATCTGGAGATCGATTCGGTGGTCCCGCTCTGGCAGTGTGCGAACTGGTTGGAGCGGGAAGTCTACGACATGTTCGGCGTGAACTTCCGGGGCCACCCGGATCTCCGCCGGATTCTCATGCCGGCGAACTACGCGGAAGGCCATCCCCTCCGGAAGGACTTTCCGCTCCGTGGGCGCTTCTCGCGGGCCGAGCAGACCCGTCGCGCCCTTGCTCAGGAGCCCGAGGACCACTACGTCGGGACCGACTTCGGGCCCGGTCGGGACCCTCAGGTCGTGCCGTGGCCGGAGATCGGCGGGGAGCCGGTGCCGGTACGCTCTCCCGACTCCGCGGAGGACGAGTCTTGATTACCGGCCGATCCATTTCCCGCCTCCTCGACCCCATCCGGTAGAGCCACATGTCAAGACGCTCAGTCGAATACGAGGTGAAGCAGCGCCCCGAGCTCGGAGTGGACTTCCGGCCACTCGACGGCGGTCCGCCGGCGGGGGTGTCGGCCGAGCCCCTGCTCGATTCCGAAAACATGCTCATCAACCTGGGGCCGCAGCATCCCGCGACCCACGGGGTGCTCCGTCTGGTGCTCGAGCTCGATGGGGAGACCGTGGTGCGGTGCATCCCGCACATCGGATACCTGCACTCGTCCTTCGAGAAGTTGGGCGAATACCGGACCTGGAACCAGATCGTCACTCTCACGGACCGGATGGACTACCTCGCGCCCCTCATCTACAACTGCGCCTACGTCATGGCCGTGGAGAAGATGATGGGGGTCGAAGTGACGGAAAGGTGCAAGGTGACCCGGGTCATCATGATGGAGCTCGACCGGATCTTCTCCCACCTCCTCTGGCTGGGCACCTGGGCCATCGACGTAGGTGCCTTCACGCCCTTCCTCTACTCGTTCCAGGAGAGAGAGAAGGTCTACCGGCTTCACGAGGCCTACACGGGAGCTCGCATCACCACGTCCGCGACGCGCGTGGGGGGGATGATGGCCGACCTGCCGCAAGGATGGGCGGAGGGAGTCCGGGAGTTCGCCGTCGGGGTCATCGAGACGCTGGACGAGGTGGAGGCACTGCTCTCGACCCACGCCATCCACCTGGGACGCACCCAGGACGTGGGTGTGATCTCGGCGGAGGACGCGATCAATTGCGGCTTCTCAGGTCCCAACCTGCGCGCTTCCGGGGTCCCTTACGACCTTCGCAAGGACCGGCCCTACTACGACTACGAGACGTACGACTTCGAGGTCCCCATCGGGGAAAACGGCGACTGTTACGATCGCTACCTCGTTCGGATGGAGGAGATGCGACAAAGCGTCCGGATCCTCCACCAGGCTCTGGACCGCCTCCCCGACGGGCCCATGGACGTGGACGATCCTCGGGTCGTCCTCCCCACGAAGACGGACCTCATGAACGACATGGCGTCGATGATCCATCACTTCAAGCTCGTGATGGAAGGCGTGAAGGCTCCGCCGGGCGAATCATACTTCGCGGTGGAGGGGTCGAAGGGGGAGCTCGGGATGTACGTGGTGAGTGCCGGGGGCTCGAAGCCGATCCGGTGGAGAGTACGTCCCCCGTCCTTCGTGAATCTTTCCGTGATCCCGAAGCTGGTGGAAGGCGGCCTCCTGGCCGACGTCATCATGGTAAACGCGAGTCTGGACATCGTCCTGGGGGAGATCGACCGTTGAGCGACGGGAAGAGGAGTGGGGGAGACGTCCCCTTCAGGAACCCGGGATGGGCCGGGAATACGGGAGAATTCGACCTCTCCGAGGCGGAAGTACGGGGCGCGGAGTACGTGGGCCGTCCCCCGGCCGAGGGAGGCCACGCTGCCTCGGCGCCCACTCGTCCGTACATGCTGGAAGAGAAGGATCCGGGTGCGAACCTCTTCGACGGGCCTTATCGGGAGCGGTTCGAGAAGCTTCTTTCTCGGTATCCCGAGCGTCAGGCAGCCCTCCTTCCCGCGCTGAACCTCGCGCAGGAGATCCGGGGATACGTTTCGGAAGAGACCATGTCCGAGGTCGCCGAACTCCTGGGCCTCTCCGACGCGTACGTCCGGGGGGTAGCGACCTTCTACACCATGTACAACAAGCGGCCCGTGGGTCGCTATCTCGTACAGGTGTGCACGAATGTTTCGTGCAACCTCTGCGGTGGTGACAGGGTGCTGGCGGCCTTCCTCGAGCACACGGGGGTGGAACTGGGCGGCACCTCCGAGGATGGGCTCTTCACGGTGACCGAGGTGGAGTGCCTCGCTGCCTGCGGATTCCCCACCGCCGTTCAGATCAACTCCCGCTACTTCGAGAACGTCACACCCGAGGCCGTCCCGGAGATCCTGGATCGCCTTCGTGAGGAGGTTGGCTGACATGGCGTACCCCTATCGTCACGAGTCGGAGACCCCCGTGCTGAGTCGGGGCTGGGGAGATCCCGCGTCCCGGACCGTCGAGGGCTGGCGGGCCCTGGGAGGATACCGCGCTCTGGAAAAGGCGCTCCAGGGCTCTCGGGAGGACGTCATCGAAGTGGTGAAGGCCTCGGGCTTGCGGGGACGGGGCGGGGCGGGCTTCCCCACCGGGGTGAAGTGGTCGTTCATGCCCAAGGAAAAAAAGGGGCCCCACTACCTCCTCTGTAACGCAGACGAGTCCGAGCCGGGCACGTTCAAGGACCGGGAACTTCTCCGCTGGACGCCGCACCAGGTCATCGAGGGCTGCCTGATCGGCGCCTACGCGATGCAGGCCGAGCACGTCTACATCTACTGCCGCGGCGAGTTTTTCGAGACCAACCAGATCCTCGGAAAGGCGGTGGAGGAGGCCTACGAGAAGGGGCTGGTGGGAAAAGATATCCTCGGCACCGGAGTGGATATCGACGTCACGGTCCACGTGGGTGCGGGTGCCTACATCTGCGGGGAGGAGACTGCGCTCATGAACTCCCTGGAGGGGCGTCGAGGCCTCCCCCGGATCAAGCCGCCCTTCCCGGCCGCCTCCGGCCTCTTTGGGAAGCCCACGACCATCAACAACGTGGAGACCCTTTCGGCCGTCCCCCACATCGTGGAGCGGGGGGGCGACTGGTACCGCGAGTACGGCACCGAGAAGAGTCCGGGCACGAAGCTCTTCTGCGTGAGTGGCCACGTCGTGAGGCCCGGCAACTACGAGCTGCCCCTGGGCTTTCCCCTGAAGGACCTCATCTATGAGGTCTGCGGTGGGCTGCGCCCCGGGCGCGAGCTCAAGGCCGTCATCCCCGGGGGCAGCTCGGTGCCCTTCCTCACTGCCGAGGAGTGCGACACCTGCACCCTGGACTACGAGGGCGTGGTGGAGGCCGGATCCATGCTGGGCTGTGCCTCGGTGATGGTCATGGACGATTCCACCAATATCGTGAAGCAGGTGCGGCGGACGGTGGACTTCTTCGCACACGAGTCCTGTGGACAGTGCACGCCCTGCCGTGAGGGAACCACCTGGCTGGCCAGGATCCTTCGCCGGATCGAGGAGGGGCGGGGCATGGAGGAGGACCTGGACACCCTTCTCGACCTGGGTGACCAGATGACGGGGACCACGATCTGTGTCCTCTCCGACTCGGCTGCCACACCGGTGATCTCGTCGATCCAGAAGTTCAAGGACGACTATCTCGCGCTCATCCGCAGGGGCGAGAAGGTGGGCGCCGCCTGAGCAGGGGTTGACTCCCCGCCTGGGATCCGCAGGATCCACGGGGATCGAACTTCGCCTTCCAGAGTGAGAGTATGGCCAACGCACCAGAACAGGATACCGTGACCCTGACCATCGACGGTCGGGAGGTGGTCGTGCCCCGTGGGACGACCATCCTCCAGGCCGCCGAGACGCTGGGCGATCGGATTCCCCACTATTGCTACCATCCGGGGCTCTCCGCGCCGGCACAGTGTCGCCTGTGCCTCGTCGAGGTGGAGGGGGCACCGAAGCTGCAGCCCTCCTGCGTGACCGAGGTTCGGGACGAGCAGGTGGTGCATACCCAGAGCGAGTCCGCCCTGAAGCAGCGGAAGGGGGTCCTCGAGTTCTACCTCGCCAACCACCCCCTCGACTGTCCCATCTGTGACCAGTCCGGGGAGTGCAAGCTCCAGGACTACGTTCACGCGGAGGGCCGCAAGCATGGAAGGAATCGCGAGCCGAAGCGGGTCTTTGGCCGGGACGACTTCGGTGGCGACGTCCTCTTCTACGGCGACCGGTGCGTCATGTGCACGCGCTGTGTGCGCTTCATGGACGAGGTCGCCCAGGATCCGCGCCTCACCGTGGTGGAGCGGGGGAACCGCTCGGTCATCGACACCTTCTTCGAGGATGGGGTGGAAGGCTCCCCATACGCCGGGAACATTGTCGACATCTGCCCCGTGGGCGCGCTCGTCTCCAAGGAGTTCCTCCACAAGGCGAGGGCGTGGGATCTGGACCACCACCCCTCCATCTGCCCCAACTGCTCGCAGGGGTGCAACATCGACTTCCACGTCCGAGACAACCTGGTGCAGCGCCTCAAGCCCCGCGCGAACCTGGACGTGAATCAGCACTGGATGTGTGACTACGGCCGGCATCGCTACGAGTGGATCAACCGATCGGATCGGATCGAGGTGCCCCTCGTTCACGGGGAGTCCGGACACGCCGCGGCTGATTGGCAGACGGCCCTCTCCGCGACTGCCGACCGGCTCCGCGATCGGCCCGCCGGGGACGTCCGGGCGGTGGCTTCCCCCTTCGCCTCCAACGAAGATCTGGCGGCGCTGCGGCGCTTCGTGGATGTGCTGGGCGGTGGGGAGATCGTCTACCGGATGCCGCGCGCCGAGCAGGAGGTCCCGCTCCCAGGATCTCCGACCCTGGCCCGGCGGAGGGATCTCGCGCCGAATGGCCGGACCGCCGAGATGCTGGGCATGCGGCGCGTCGGGGACGACTCCGGAAGTGGGGGGCTCGAGGGGTGGAGCCACCAAGGCGGTATCCTCATCGTCCTGGGAGACGAGCTCGCCGACCAGGACGAGAGTTTCGGATCCGATGCCGCCCTCTACCTCCACCTCGGGAGCCACCCGACCCGGGCGGCCTCCTCGGCGGATGTGGTACTCCCCATCCTCATCTTCGCGGAGCAGGAGGGCACCTTCACCAACGTCCAGGGGCGAATTCAGCGGTTCTGGCCCGGGCTGCAGGCGCCCGGGGCGGCCCGACCGGGCTGGATGCCCCTGCACCTCCTCGTGGCGGAGCTGTCCGGCGGGGAGGATGAGAGCGTCCCGGGCACGGCGGCCGAGGCCTTCCTCTTCGCGAGTTCGTTCGTGGCAGAGTGGAGCGGGCTTTCCTACGCCGACATCGGCACTCGCGGGGCTCTGATCAATGAGCCCGTAGCGCTTCCGGGGAGCTGAGCCGATGAACGACCTCTCACCGACGGCCTTCCTGGTCACTTCCATGATGAAGATCACGGCGGTTTTCACCGGGGTGATTCTCGTGGTGGCTTACATGACGCTGGCGGAGCGCCGCGTCTCCGCCTTCATCCAGGATCGGTGGGGCCCCAACCGCGTCGGTCCGTTCGGGTTGCTCCAGCCCATCGCGGACGGGATCAAGAACATCCTCAAGGAGGAGACCCTCCCTGCCACTGCGCATCGGACACTCTTCATCCTCGCCCCGGCCCTCGCCATCATCCCGGCCCTCATCACCTTCGCGGTGATCCCCTTCGCGGCTCCCCTGGGCACGCCCTGGGGGACGGTAGAGATGATCGTGGCCGATCTCCCCATCGGGATCCTGTACATCCTGGCGCTCTCCTCGCTCGGAGTCTACGGCCTCTTCCTGGCGGGGTGGTCGTCCAACAACAAGTACGCGTTCCTGGGGGGGCTCCGATCGTCGTCCCAGATGATCAGCTATGAGGTGGCTCTCGGGCTCTCCATCGTCCCCGTCCTCATGCTGGCTGGGAACGTGACGCTCACCGACATCGTCTGGCAGCAGCAGCAGCTCGGTCTATGGTACCTCTTCCCACTCTCGCTGGCCTTCATTCTCTTCGTGGTGTCGGCCTTCGCCGAAACGAACCGCCTCCCCTTCGACCTCCCGGAGGCGGAGTCCGAGCTCGTGACCGGGTACCACACCGAATACTCGTCCATGAAGTTCTCCATGTTCTTCATCGCCGAGTACTCGCACATTCTCACCGCGTCGGCGCTGATGGCGACCCTGTTTCTGGGAGGATGGAGCGTCCCCTTCTGGTCGGGTGACCACATGTACTGGCACGAGGGGATGCTTATTTCCGGCTTCAATGCTGCAGGGGATCCGGTGGCTGCGGATCCGGCCTGGTGGAAGACGCTCTTCACGCTGCTCTCCTTCGCGGTGAAGACGGCCTTCTTCGTGCTGGTCTTCATCTGGGTGCGTTGGACGCTTCCGCGATTCCGTTACGATCAGGTGATGCACCTGGGCTGGAAGGTCATGCTTCCGGTCTCGCTGGCCTACCTCATGATTGTGGCAGCTACCGTCCTGGTAATGGATCAGGTCGGTGTGGAAGGCTTTGCCTTCGGGGCGATCCTGACGGTGGTGAGCGGGATCGCCACGGTGGCCTTCGTCTATCTCCTGGACCGCGGCCGGGTCATTGGGGGCGCGTCGGCGAGCGCCCGTAGGTCCCAGGACGAAGTCCGTGTCCGCGTGAGCCACGGCACATCTTTGAGCACGAGCCAGGGAGGGTAGGACCATGGCAGCCACCGTAAAGGTCATGCGCCGTCCGGAGCCGGAAACGACGTCCTATCTCCGAGCGTCGCTCTCCGGGATGGCGATCACCTTCAAGCACATGATCCGCCCGGACAAGGTCACGAGGCAGTATCCGGAGGAACAACCGGATCTCTCGCCTCGTTGGCGGGGGACCCATGTCATGGAGGTCCATGAGAACGGACGGCCGAAGTGTGTAGCCTGCGGCCTCTGTCCAACCGTCTGCCCGGCCAACTGCATCCGGCTCGTGGGTGGAGAGGACGACCAGGGAAATCGCTATCCCCTCGTCTACGAAATCGACGAGTTCCGCTGCATCTTCTGCGGCATGTGCCAGGAGGTCTGCCCGGTCGAGGCGATCCACGTCGGGGTGCACTTCGAGAATGCGGAGTATACCCGGGACCGTTTCGTCTACGATCTGGATCGGCTCATGGAGCAGGATCACCCCAGCACGCTGCTCTGGGACCCTTCCGACCCTCGATCGGAGTGAGAAGGCACCCGAATGGCTGAGATCCTATTCTACGTCTTCGCTGCCATGGCCATTGGCGGCGCCGTGGGCGTGGTGCTCCAGAAGAACCCCCTGAGCAGCCTCCTGATGATGGTCGGGACGCTGGCTTCGGTGGCCGCGATTTTCGTGCTCCTGGAGGCCCACTTCCTGGCCGCCGTGCAGGTGCTCGTCTACGCCGGCGCCATCATGGTTCTCTTCCTGTTCGTGATCATGCTCCTGAACCTGGGTCACGACTACCGGCGAGACCTCAAGACCGGGGCCGGGCTCTTCCTGGGCTTCGCGGTCTCCGGAGCCCTGGGAGGGATGCTTTGGCTGCAGGTGCGAGGGGCGGGAGAAAACCCCTTGTACCAGTACTTTCCCGGGCCGGAGGGGTTGGATGCGCTCCTGGCCGAGCGTGGCATCGTCGGCGCCATCGCCCACCCGCTCTTCACCGACTACGTGGTGCTTTTCGAGCTCACGGGGATCCTGCTGCTGGTCGCGCTGGTCGGTGCCGTGGCCATCGCCAAGAGGAGGGTGTGATCACCATGCTCGCTGAAGCCCTCGTCGTCAGCGCAATCATTTTCGTCATCGGAACCCTGGGGGTCCTGGTGCGGCGGAACGCGATCATCATGTTCCTCTGCATCGAGCTTCAGCTGAATGCGGTGAACCTCTCCTTCGTGGCCCTGGCCCGCCATCTCGGCATCGACGGCCAGGTCTTCGTGTTCTTCGTGATGACGGTGGCGGCGGCCGAGGCGGCGGTGGGGCTCGCGATCATCATCTCGATCTTCCGCCATTACGAGACGGTCGACGTGGACAACTTCAACCTCCTGAAGTGGTGAGCATGGTCGCTACCGGCACGATCGCCACCGGATTCGCCTCGGCGGGACTGCCCATGCAGGTGGGGAGTTTCGAGCCCATCCTCCCCGGGCTGATCCTCCTGCTTCCCCTCGTGGGTTTCCTGGCGAATGGTGCGCTGGGCCTGATGGCTGGGAGCCGATCCGCCCAGCGGATCAGGACGGGGGAGGAGGGTGCAGGCCCGGATCTTCCCCCGGTCGCCCAGCGGCCCGCCACCTGGATTGGACCGGGCGTGCTGGGCCTCGCCTTCCTGATCACCCTGGTGAACTTCCTCGGGATGCTGGGATCCGGACTCGCAGAGCCCGCGGTCCAGAGCTACTGGACCTGGATGGCCACGGGCACTTTCGCCGTGGATGTGGCCATCCAGCTGGATCAGCTTTCCCTCCTCATGATGATGGTGGTGACAGGGGTCGGATTCCTCATCCACCTCTTCAGCGTGGGGTACATGAAGGACGAGGTTGGCTACGCGCGCTACTTCGCGTACCTGAACCTCTTTGTCTTTTTCATGCTGATCCTGGTGATGGGTGCCAGCTTCCCCATGCTCTTCGTGGGCTGGGAGGGCGTGGGGCTCTGTTCGTACCTCCTCATCGGGTACTGGTACCACGATCGTGAGAAGGCGGATGCAGGAAAGAAGGCATTCATCGTGAACCGGGTGGGGGACTTCGGCCTCCTCATGGCGATGTTCCTCCTCTTCGTGAGCTTCGGCTCACTGGACTACGCTACGATCTTCGAGGCGGCCCCCGACACCCTGGTATACGGGGGCGGGATCGCTACGGCCATCACCCTCTTCCTCCTCCTGGGAGCCGTGGGGAAGAGCGCGCAGCTTCCGCTGCACGTCTGGCTCCCCGACGCCATGGCCGGGCCAACCCCGGTCTCGGCCCTCATCCACGCCGCCACCATGGTGACGGCGGGGGTGTACCTGGTGGCGCGCGCTTCGGTGCTTTTTGCGCTGGCGCCCGTCGGGGCCGCCGCGGTGGCCGTGGTGGGCGCGACCACGGCTCTGTTTGCGGCCACCATTGCGCTGCAGCAGTACGACATCAAGAAGGTCCTGGCGTACTCCACGATTTCGCAGCTCGGCTTCATGTTCCTGGGGGTGGGGGTCGGAGCGTACGCAGCCGGAGTCTTCCACCTGATGACCCACGCCTTCTTCAAGGCGCTCCTCTTCCTTGGCGCGGGAGCGGTCATCCACGCGATGCACCACGCTTATCACGCCACGCATAGCGGGGAGGATGCGCAGGACATGCGCAACATGGGCGGGCTCAAGAAGTTCATGCCCGTTACATGGTTGACCATGTGGGTGGCGACTCTCGCCATCGCCGGGATCTGGCCCTTTGCCGGGTTCTTCTCGAAGGACGAGATCATCTGGTACGCCGGGACGAGCGCAGCCTTCTCCGGACTCTACGCGGTGCTCTGGGGGATGGCCCTGGCGTCCGCGGTACTCACGGCCATCTACATGACCCGGTTGATGGTCATGACCTTCCACGGCTCCACCAGGGCGGGGGACGCGGAGAGTCGCCACTTGCACGAGGCTCCGCTCGTCATGACGATCCCTCTCGGGGTCCTGGCAGTGCTCTCGATGTTCGGGGGGTGGGTGAACGTGCCCGGTTCGGTGCGGGAGTCGCTCTTCGGGGGCTTCGGGCTCCTTCCGATGTCCGCCTGGCTCGATGACTGGATCGCTCCGGTGACCGCGGCGGCAGACGAGGTCCGGCTCTCCCAGCTCGGGGCCTATGCGGGAACGGCACCCGTGGGAGGTGGCCATGTGTTCTGGGGCGCGATCGCCACGGGGGTGGCGCTGATCGTGGTCATCCTCACCGCCCGCACCATCCTCTCGCGCGAGATCCGGCCCGCGGCGGAGTCGGAGGCGCCCCGATCGGGGGTCCGGAAAGCCCTCCTGCGGAACTGGTACGTGGACGAGCTCTACGATCGCATCATCGTCCGGCCCCTCGGTGCCCTTTCCCGCTTCTGCTGGCGCTGGATCGACACCGTTCTCATCGACGGGACCGTGAACGCGGCAGGGACCGTGACCCGGGGGTTCGGCTGGTTTGGATCGCTCTTCCAGACGGGCCAGATCAACACCTATGCCTTTATCGTGACACTGGGCGCCCTGGCGGTGCTCGGGGTTCTCATCTTCTGAGGCTGACGCAATGACCGCGCTCCTCGACGGCATCTCGTATTCGGACTGGATTCTCCACGCGTTGCTCTGGCTGCCGGTGGTGGGGATGGGCCTTGTGCTCCTCGCCCCCGAGCGCCGGGCCCGGGATCTGGCCTTCGTCTGGTCGCTGGCGATCTTCGTGTTGAGCCTCGGCCTCTGGTGGGTGTTCGATCCGGCGGGTCCCCTCTTCCAGCTTACCCACACCTCTTCGTGGATCGAGATGTGGGGTGTGAGCTACGCGCTGGGGATCGACGGGATCTCCCTCTTCATGATCCTGCTCTCCACCTTCACCCTCCCCGTGGCGATCCTCGGCTCGTTCCAATACATCCGGGAACGGGAGAAGGCGTTCTACTCGCTCATGCTCCTCCTGCAGACGGGGATCATCGGCGTGTTCGCGTCCATGGACCTCTTCCTCTTCTACATCTTCTTCGAGCTGACCCTCGTCCCGATGTACTTCATCGTGGGGGTGTGGGGAGGGACCCGGCGGGTCTACGCCGCCATCAAGTTCTTCCTCTATACGGCACTCGGATCGCTCCTGATGCTGGTGGGGATCTTCTACCTCTACTTCCAGGCGAGGGCGGCGGGGGCGCCCCCCTCCTTCCACTACCTGGACCTGGTGGGAACCTCGCTCACCATGGGTGAGCAGCTCTGGCTCTTCGCCGCTTTTGCGCTGGCCTTCGCCATCAAGGTTCCCATCTTCCCGGTCCACACCTGGCTCCCCGACGCCCATGTGGAGGCCCCGACCCCCGGCTCCGTCGTGCTGGCGGCCGTCCTCCTGAAGTTGGGCGCCTACGGGTTTGTGCGCTTCGTCCTCCCCTTCTTTCCCGATGCGGCGGTGGATCCCACCGTCGTCACCGTGATGATGACACTGGGGGTGGTCGGAATCGTCTATGCAGCGTGGGTGGCGGCCGTCCAGCCTGACGCAAAGAAGCTGGTGGCGTACACCTCGGTGGCGCACATGGGTTTCGTGGTCCTGGGGATCTTCGCCGTGACGGTGAACGGGCTGCAGGGCGCCCTCTTCGTGATGATTTCCCACGGGATCGCCACGGGAGCGCTCTTCCTCCTTCTCGGGATGATGTACGAGCGTCGGCACACCCGGGAGATCGCCGACTTCGGGGGGTTGGCCTCGGTCGCCCCTCTCATGACGACGGCCTTCCTCATCACCGCACTCGCCTCCATCGGACTTCCCGGAACGAGCGGGTTCGTGGGCGAGTTCCTGGCGCTTCTGGGAACGTTCGAGAGGAGCCCGGTCATTGCCCTCATCGGGGCCACCGGGGTGATCTTCGCGGCATACTACATGCTTCCCATGGTCCAGCGAATCTTCTTCAACCCCCTCGACCGCGAGGAGAACCGGAAGTTCGACGACCTGAGTCCCCGTGAGATCGCGATCCTCGCCCCCATGGTCGCCCTTATGATCGGGCTCGGTGTGCATCCCACCCCGATCCTCGAGCGGATGGAGCCGGCGGTGAACGGCGTGGTGGAGTACGTGGACGGAGGTGCCCGCGGGGGCGCCCTCAGGGATGCGGTCCAGGCGCGCGGACAGGAGGTGGAGCACGGGACGAGCGTTCCCCAGCTGGGGTTCGGGTCGGAGCAGGGAGGGAAGGGGGATCGCACGAGCGGGCCGGCGTCGGTCGGCGCCCTGCCCGGGGGAACCGGAGCGCACCATGGAAGCCAGGACTGAGCCGGCATGACACTCGACTTCGTCTCGAACGCGGATTACATCTGGGCCCTTCTCCCGGAGATCGTCCTCTCCGTATGCGCCATGGCCGTCCTCCTGGCCGGGGTCTGGGGCAGGGACGCGGACCCGGACGTGCCCGCTCCCGACACTTCCTGGCTGGGATGGCTCTCCCTCGGCGGGATCCTCCTGGCCGCAGTGGCCAACGGGTGGCTCCACGGGGTCACGGTCACCGGCGAGGGAGCCCTCGTCGCGGTGGATTCGTTCCGTCTCTTCGCGAACTGGCTCTTCCTGATCGGGGCGGGGCTCACCATCCTCGTCTCCTTCTCGTACGTCCAGCGACAGCGACTTCAGGCTGGGGAGTTCTACTCCCTCGTGCTTCTGGCCACGGTGGGCATGATGATGATGGGAGGAGCGAGGAACCTCATCCTCCTCTTCCTCTCCATCGAGACCATGTCCATCGCGGCGTACGTCCTCACGGCGTACCATCGGCGGCTCCGGAAGTCGGCAGAGGCGGGCCTCAAATACTTCCTCCTCGGCTCCTTCTCCTCGGGCTTCCTTCTCTACGGGATCGCCCTGGTCTGGGGCGCTACCGGGACGGTCCAGCTCCCTGAGATTGCGGCCACCGTCGAAGCTGGAGCCGGGTTCACGGGGCTGCTGTTGGCAGGGATGGCGCTCCTCCTCATAGGTTTCGCCTTCAAGGTGGGTGCGGTCCCGTTCCACATGTGGACGCCCGACGTCTACGAGGGTGCGCCCTCGCCCTCCACGGCCTTCATGGCCGCTGCGGTGAAGGCCGCCTCCTTCGTGGCCTTCTTCCGGGTCTTCCTGGAGGCCTTTCCCGCCCTCTACGAGTCCTGGTATCCCGTGGTGTGGTGGCTCGCAGCGTTCACCATGATCGTGGCCAACCTCATCGCCCTTGCGCAATCCAGCGTGAAGCGGATGCTGGCATACTCCTCCATCGCCCACGGAGGGTATCTTCTGGTGGCCCTTGCGGCGGCGAATCAGATGGCCACGGCCGGGCTTCTCTTCTACCTCCTCGTATACACGGTCATGACCGTGGGTGCCTTCGGGGTGGTCATGGTGGTGTCCGGTCACGGCGAGGGGCGTCTCCAGCTCGGGGACTACGCGGGCTTTGGCTGGAGCCAGCCACTCCTGGGGGTCCTCCTCACCATCTTCCTCCTCTCCCTGGCTGGGTTCCCGGGCACCGGCGGGTTCATGGGCAAGATCTACCTCCTCCAGGGGGCGGTGGATAGCCAGCTCTGGACCCTTGCCATTCTCCTGGTTCTGGGTACCGTGGTGTCGTACTACTACTATCTACGCGTGGCGTGGTACATGTGGATGCGCCCGGAACCGGATTCCAACGAGCACCAGGGTATCTGGGCCTCGTTCCCACTCCGAGTGACGCTCGTTGCAGCGGGCGCGGTGGTGATCTATCTCGGAATCCTTCCGAGTGGTCTCCTCGAGGGCGCTCTCGCCGGCGGGGCCGAGCTCGGCATCGTGCGCGATACCCTGCTCGGAATTCGCCCCTGAGCCCTTCTCCATCCCTTTCGCGGTGCCCGACCCCATGATGATCCACCCGCAGGTCTTCCGAGAGTACGACATCCGTGGGGTCGTCGGTGAGGACCTCGATACCGTAGTTGTGGAGGCGGTAGGCCGGGCGTACGCGGCCGACCTGGTCGACGCGCTCGAGGCCGGGGGCGACGAGAGCCCGAGGCCCAGGGTCGTGGTGGGTCGGGACAACCGCCCCACCAGTCCGGAGCTGTGTGACGCCCTGATGCGCGGGCTCGAGGTCGGGGGTCTGGATGTTCTCGACCTCGGGGTCGTTCCAACCCCGATCGTCTGGTGGGCGGAGAAGACGCTGGAGGTCGACGGGGCGCTCCAGCTCACAGGATCGCACAACCCGGCGGGCTGGAACGGCATCAAAATGACCCGCCTCGGCCGATCCCTGTACGGTTCCGACATCCAGGGCCTGCGGCTGCGGATCGAGGAGGGTGAGGTTGCTGGGCTCTCACCCGGCCGGCGCCGCGAGGTCCCCGTACTCGACCGGTATGTGGAGGACCTCTCGGGGCGCTTCCGGCTAGCCCGTCCGGTCCGGATGGCGGTCGACTGCGGGAACGGTACTGGTTCAGTGGTCGCGGTGCGGCTGCTGGAGGCCATCGGTGTCGAGGTCTTCCCCCTCTACTGTGAGTCGGACGGAACCTTCCCCAACCACCATCCCGATCCGACCGTGGACGCGAACCTTGTCGACCTCCAGGCCCTGGTGATGGAATCGGAAGCCGAACTGGGCGTGTCGTTCGACGGGGATGCCGATCGGGTAGGAGCGGTGGACAATGCAGGGCGCATCGTCAGGGGTGATGTTCTCCTCCTTCTCCTGGGCCTGGACCTCCTGGAGCGGGAGGGGCCGGATCAGCTCCTGATTTTCGACGTGAAGAGCTCCCAGGTCGTCCCGGAGGTCTTCGAGGCGGCCGGAGGGAGGACGCTCATGTGGAAGACCGGGCACTCTCTCATGAAGGAGAAGATGTGGGAGACCGGCGCCCCCATCGCCGGCGAGCTCTCGGGACACCTCTACTTCGGGGGAGAGGAGTACATCGGGATCGACGACGCGCTCTACGCCGCCTGCCGGCTCGCCGAGATGGTCTCGCGCAGCAGCCGGACGCTGGAGGCGATGGTAGAGGAGTTTCCGCGGTACGAGTCCACACCCGAAATCCGGATCGAGGTGGACGAGGCCGACAAAGCCGTCATCGTGGAGGGTGCGGTCACCCATTTCTCGCAGGCTTACGACGTCGTGGACGTGGACGGCATCCGGATCCTGTTCGGTGACGGCTGGGGCCTCGTCCGGGCGTCCAACACCCAGCCGGTGATCGTGACCCGCTTCGAGGCCCGCACCCCAAAGAGGTTGGAGGAGATCCGGTCCGAGGTCGAAGATTGGCTCCGGTCCAAGGGGGTCGATGTCTGATCTACTCCTGAAGGGAGGGCGGGGACGGACGCTCCTCGGGGGGTTTCTCCTCCTCCTCTTCGTGCTTCTCCTGGCACGTTGGGCCGTCGCCTTCTACGTGGACCTCCTGTGGTTTTCAGCGGAGGGAGCGCGGGAGGTCTTCCTGACGCGCGTCGCCTGGGAGTGGGGTACGAAGATCGCTGCCGGTGTCGCCGTGGGATTCCTTGCCTGGGCCAACCTCCGTGTGGTCCTGAAGACGTTTGCGGGAATCCAGATTCGACGGCGCTTCGGGGACCTCGTGATCCAGGAGCAGCTGCCCGAGAACTATGTCCGGTGGAGCCTCCGCACGCTCTGTGTCCTGCTGGGGCTGTGGTTCGCAGCGGCCCTTCCGGGGGGCGCCGGGATGAGGGCGCTGCTTCTCCTGAACGCCCCGGGCTGGGGCCTCGCCGATCCGATCTTCGGGCGGGACATCGGCTTCTACGTTTTCGCGCTCCCAGTGCTGGAGGGCGTGCTCCTCTTCGCCATCGTCGTCGCCCTCTTCCTGGCAGGTCTGGTGGCCGCCGGGTACTCGGCCACCGGGGCGATCGAGTGGGGGTCGGGCCGCGTTCGGGTACGCAGGGTCGTTCAGATCCACCTCGGGGTGCTGGGCACCGTCTTCCTCGTTCTCCTCGCCGCCCGCTTCCACCTGGCTCCCTTTTCGCTCCTGCAGGACGGCAATTCCGGGGTGCAGGGGATCTTCGGGTTCGCCGACCACCGTGCGAAGGTCCCCGCCTACCGGATCCTTACCTTCCTCGCCCTGGGATCCGCTGGTGCACTCCTCTGGGGGGTGCTGCGAGACCGCCTCGTCCTGGCCGGTGCTACCGCGGGAGCTCTGGCCGTGGTCTCCATCATCGCGGTGCAGGCGGTTCCCTCCGTGGTCCAGCGTTTCCAGGTCGAGCCCAACGAGCTGGCCCGCGAGACGCCCTATATCCAGCACGCCGTGGAATTCACCCGGAGGGGATTCGGCCTCCATGACCTCTCCCGTAGGGACTTTCTCTACGCCCCGCCGGATCGCGAGGACTGGGAGCTGGCCGAAGAGCGGTTGTCGAGGATTCCGGTCTGGACCGAGCGCACCCTCTTCTCGACCTTCCGTCAGGTGGAGGCGCGCCGGGAGTACTACGACTTCCATCGGGTCGCCTTCGACCGGTACCCTGGCCCCGACGGCCCCGAGCCCGTGGCCCTGGCGGTGCGTGAGGTGAATCCGAATGGCATCCCCGACCCGAACTGGCAGAACCGGCACCTTCGTGAGCGCTACATCTCCGGGATGGGAGCGGTGGCGGGCCGTCTCAACCGGGTCACCGAGGAGGGGCGGCTCCCCATGTACCTCACCGGAATCCCGCCCGAATACCGGGGTGGTCCGGATGTCCCGCAGGGTCTGGAACTCGAGCGGTTCTCCGTTTACGTGGGGATCCGACCGCAGCTCCACGCCGTGATCAGCCCCAGCGCCGCTGCCGACCTCCCTCCGGACGATCCGATGGTGGACGCCATCGCCAGCGACGTGGAGGATGCAGGATTTCTGGCTCCGGACGGGTCCCCTGGCCGCGCCGGTGAGGACTTCCCCGAGGGGATCCTCATGAGTTCGCTCCTGCGGACGGCCGCACTTGCGTGGCATTTCCAGGACGCGAACCTCCTCCTGGCTTCAGAGGTGGGAGCCGACAGCCGCTTCGTCTTCCGCCGACAGGTACGGGAACGCGTCACGGCTCTGGCCCCCTTCCTCTTCCTCCCCGATGACCCCTACCCCGTGGTGTCGGACGGGCGAATCCACTGGATACAGGAAGCGTTCACGGTGAGCCCCCGTTTCCCCCTGTCCACTGCGCACCCCATCGACGAGCGGCGGACGGCTCGCTACATCCGCAACTCGGTGAAGGTCGTGGTGGACGCCGTGACCGGTGAGACGAACCTCTATGTGGCGGAGCCGGACGAGCCCCTCCTACAGGCCTACATGGGAGCCTTCCCCACGCTCTTCAGGGGGCTCGACGAGATGCCGGAGGACCTTCTCGAGCACCTCAGGTACTCCCGACATCTATTGAACGTCCAGACCGGGGTCTTGGTGCAGTACCACCAGGACTCGCCTCCGGTCTTCCATGGACAGCAGGAGCGATGGGCGCACTCCGCGCAGCTCTCGCAGGGTGGGCAGGCGGTTCTGTACCAACCGGAATACGCCTTCCTCACCCTCCCGGGCGAGGAAGAGGAGAGCTGGGCCCTGTCCACGGTCTTTGTTCCGCAGGGGCGGCAGAACCTCTCCGCGTTCCTCGCGGCCCGCTGGGATCCGGAGGAGGGAGGGGAACTCCTGCTCTGGGACATGCCTGTGGAGATCCAGTTGCGCGGCCCCCGGCAGGTGGAGGCCCTCGTGGAGCAGGATCCGGAAATTTCCCAGCAGTTCTCCCTCTGGCGTCAGGGCGGCAGCGAAGTCTGGACGGGGCACCTCCAGCTGGTCCCCATCGGGAACACGATGCTCTACATGGAGCCCATCTTCCTCGCAGCCGATGTCGATGCGATCCCGGAGATCCGCCGCTTCGTGGTGAGCGACGGGTCCCGTGTGGCAATGGACACGTCCCTTGAAGGGGCAATCCGAAGCCTTGCGGCGGGCCTGGAGGGAGCCCCGCTCGCCGGAACCATCTTTCCTCTCCCGGTTCCCGGCGCCGATCCCGAGCTCCCAGACACGGGCGAGGAGGACCCCTCCGGCACAGTCGATCGGCAGGCCCTTACCCTTCTGGACGAGGCCGAGTCGCTTCTCCGTGAGGGGGACTGGGAGGGCTTCGGTCGCAAGCTGGAGGAGCTTCGTACCTTCCTGGAGGGACGGACCGGCGGAGGCTGATGGGTCGGATGCGGGGGGTGCGACCGGCTTGATCCGCTCCCGGGCCATCGGTACCTTGATCAGGCTGTATCCCGGTCTGCCGGATTTCCTCGCGAGGTCCGGTCCGCCAGGGGGGCAGGCCGGTCGCCGTAGGCACTTGATCCGTTCACACGCCAGCGAAGAGCCGCATGGATATCCACGAATATCAGGCGAAGGAATTGTTCCGGAAGGCCGGAATCCCCGTACCACCAGGAGATGTCGCCATCACACCGGAGGAGGCCAGCGAGATCGCTGCCCGCCTCGGTGGTCAGGTGGTGGTGAAGGCCCAGGTCCACACCGGGGGCCGGGGGAAAGCCGGTGGAGTGAAGCTCGCGTCCTCCGCCGAGGAGGCCCGTGGCTACGCCTCGGACATCCTGGGGATGACCATCAACGGCCTGGAGGTAAAGAAGGTCCTGGTGACCCCCACGGAAGACATCGAGACGGAGGCCTACGTCGGGGTGCTCATCGACCGGACGACCCAGGCGCCGATCTTCATGGTGTCTCCCGAAGGGGGCGTCGACATCGAGGAAGTGGCTGCAACGCAGCCCGAAGCCATCAAGAAGCTCCGCGTCGACCCGAGATACGGGCTCCTCCCCCACCAGGCCTACCAGCTCGCGACCTTCCTCTATGATGATCCGGGCCAGGTCAAGCAGGCCACACGAATCGTAGGACAGCTCTGGGACGCGTTCCGGCAGAACTCCTGTTCGCTCGCCGAGATCAACCCCCTCATCGTGACTCCCGAAGGCGAGGTGAAGGCTATCGACGCCAAGGTGAGCATCGACGAGAGCGGCCTCTTCCGCCTCCCCGAGGTTGCCGAGTACCGCGATCTGGACGCGGAGCCCGAGTCCGAAACGAAGGCGCGCGAGGCAGGTCTTTCGTTCGTGAAGCTCGATGGCGACGTCGGATGCTGCGTGAATGGCGCCGGGTTGGCCATGGCCACCATGGACCTCGTGAAGTACTACGGAGGCGAGCCGGCCAATTTCCTCGACATCGGCGGATCATCGAACCCGGACAAGGTCGTCGCGGCCCTGGAAATCATCACCGCAGATCCGAACGTCAAGGCGATCCTCTTCAATATCTTCGGCGGAATCACCCGCTGCGACGACGTGGCGAACGGGATCGTGGAAGCGACCCGACGCATCGACATCAAGCCTCCCATCGTGATCCGGCTGACGGGTACGAACGAGAAGGAGGCGCTCGAGATCCTCGAGGGTGCCGGGTTCTCCGCATTCACCTCGATGGACGAGGTGGTGGAGAAGGCGGTGGAACTCGCGGCGAACGCCTGACTCGAATCAACGGCAGGGAGACTATAAAGAGATGTCGATCTACATCGATGCATCCACGCGGCTCGTCGTCCAGGGGATCACCGGCCGGGACGGCTCCTTCCACACCAACCAGATGGTGGATTACGGGACTGCGGTCGTCGCGGGGGTGACGCCAGGGAAGGGCGGGCAGACCTTCGAGACGGAGAGCGGGGTCGAGATCCCCATCTTCGACACGGTGGAGGAGGCCGTGCAGGAGGAGGGTGCAAACACCTCCGTGATCTACGTTCCGCCGGCCTTCGCCTCGGGCGCCATCATGGAGGCGGCCGATGCGGGTATTGCCTTCATCGTGGCCATCACGGAGGGGATTCCCGTCCAGGACATGACCCGGACCTACGCCTTTGTGAAGGATCGGGGGGCTCGGCTCCTGGGTCCGAACTGTCCAGGGGTGATCACCCCTGGAGTGGCCAAGGTGGGGATCATCCCGGGCGAGATCACGACCCCGGGGCCTGTCGGGGTAGTATCCCGGTCGGGGACGCTCACGTATGAAGCCGTATTCCAGCTCACCAACGCGGGCATCGGACAGACCAGCTGTGTCGGTATCGGCGGTGACCCCATCATCGGCACCAATTTCATCGACACACTCGAGGCCTTCGGAAACGATCCTGCCACAGAGGCGATCGTGATGATCGGTGAGATCGGAGGCACGGACGAGCAGGAAGCGGCCGCCTGGGTGAAGGAGAACCTGGACATTCCGGTCGTGGGCTTCATCGCCGGCCAGACCGCCCCTCCCGGACGCCAGATGGGCCATGCCGGGGCCATCATCTCGGGCTCGGCGGGGACGGCTGCCGAGAAGATGAAGGTCTTCGAGGAGAACGGCCTTTCCGTCGCTCGAAGACCTGTGGACATCCGGACCCTTATCCAGGAGCGGCTGGGCCTTTAGGCCTGGCCGAGCATATGGCCACCGCCGGGCAGGGCACCGACTGGAGAAGCGCCGCGCTCCTGCCGCCGAGTCGTGTCCGGATCCCGCTCGGTTCCGTTTCTGCCGAGGAAGGATTTGCAGAGCTGGCAGCGCTCCTCGGGGTAGAGTCCGGATTGGAGGCCACCGGGCCGGACCGGGGAGGAGAATTGCGCCCCGAGCAGTTCCGCAGCCCCTCGGGAGCCACACGGATCCGGATTCTGAGAGTACCCGGAGGGGAGCACGATCCCCCCTCCATGGCGCTGGGTGTGGCTCCCGCTTCCCCTACCGGGCATGGCGAAGACGATGAGGCACGTGTCCTCGTCCTTCTGCGGAGCGGCTCGCTTGCGGAAGCGGCCGTGGAGGATCTGCGGCAAACGCTCTTTCGTCAGGATGTGGAGGCCGCGGTGCTGGAGGCGGGGAGCCCCGCCGCGGTTCGCCGCCTTCTCCGTCTTCGGGAGCCGGAATCGACGGGCACGCTGCTGGTTCGTGACGTGATGCAGCCTCTCAGCTACCGGATCTACCCTGACACGCCCATCCACGAGGTCATCGAGCTCATCGCCCGCCGGCACCTCGAGGCCGTTCCGGTCGTGGACCAGCGGCTTCAGGTACTGGGTGTCATCTCCGCGGCGAGCGCCCTCGAGCACGCTCTGCGGCGACGGGGGAAGGGACGCGAAGAACCGGGACCCACCGTCCGCGAGGTCATGACACGATCCGTACTCTGCGTGGGGGAGGACGAGTCCCTCCTCAAGGCCGCGCAGCTCATGTCCAAGCGGGAGGCCGCGCAGCTTCCGGTGGTACGGGAAGGCGAGATGGTGGGCTTCCTGACACGCGATGGGGTGCTGTCGGTGCTTCTCGGACGGGGCCCTCTCGCCCCTGCAGACCATTCGACTACAGATCAGACATCCAGGGATTCGAAGAAATGAACCATACGCTCGCCATCATCAAGCCCGACGCCGTTGCCGCTTCCAGGGCCGGAGCGATCCTGGCCCATCTGGAGGAGGCCGGATTCCGCATCGTCGCGCTCCGGAGCACCCGTCTGAATCCCGCACAGGCCGAGGCCTTCTACGCCGTCCACCAGGAGCGTCCATTCTTCGAGTCGCTCGTGTCATTCATGACATCCGGTCCGGTCGTGCCCGTGGTTCTGGAGGCCGAGGGCGCGGTACCCAAGCTCCGGGGCGCGATCGGCGCGACGGATCCGGCGGAGGCCGAACCCGGGACCATCCGGGCGCTTCATGCCGAATCGAAGGAACGAAACGCGATCCACGCCTCCGACTCGGACGAGAACGCGAGGAACGAGATCGCCTTCTTCTTCAGCCAGAGCGACCTCCTTTCGCTCTGATTCGGGTTACTCCCATGCCTCACGCCCCTCGCCGAGAGATCCAGCGGGCGGGAGTCGTGGGGGCGGGCACCTCGGGACGGGGGGTGGCCCGCGCGATGGCGGCCGCCGGAATCGAGGTGGTGCTCGTGGAGCGAACGGAGGGCAGCCTCGAGCGCGCCGTCCTCCTCCTCCGGGAGTCGATGGATCGGGATATCGCCCGCTGGGCGATGACGGAGTCGGAGCGCGACGCGGTCTGGTCACGAATCATGGGCACCGTCGACCCCGCCAAGCTCAACGACGTGGAGTTCGTCGTCGAGGCCGTCCCGGAAGACTTCAAGGAGAAGGTCGCCGTTCTTCAGGCACTTTCCGAGGTGATTCCGGACGAGGCCCCGTTCCTTCTGAACACCTCTACGCTCTCGGTGACGGCGCTCGCCGAGTCACTGCCCGAGAGGCGCCGCCCCAGCGTCATCGGGCTTCACTTTCTCCATCCCGTCACGCGGATCCCCCTCGTGGAACTCGTGCGGGGGAGGGAATCGGGAGAAGACGCGGAGGCCATTGCCCGCAATCTGGCCTCCCGGCTCGGCAAGCAGGTCATGGAGGTGGCCGAATACCCGGGATACGTCACTTCCAGGCTGACCCTCGCGCTGATCAACGAGGCGGTCAATCTCCTCTCGGAGGGGGTCGCGACCCGGGACGTGGTGGACCATGCGATGAAGCTGCGGCTGAGTGCATCCCACGGCCCGCTGGCGTTGGCCGACGAGATCGGGCTGGACTCCGTCCACCGGGCCCTGGAGTCGCTCTGGCGGGAACTGGGGCTTCCACAGTTCCGGCCCGCGCCGCTCCTCAGGCGGATGGTGAACGAGGGATGGCTGGGGGAAAAGACCGGTCGGGGCTTCTACAACTACGACGAGTCCGGCCGCCGGAGCCCTGCCGAGTTGGACTTCACGAGCCCCACGCTCGAAGAGCTGCTGGACCCCGGTGCCGGGCCCGACGCCTCGGACGCGGACTGACGGAGATGCTGGTTCTCGTCCTCAACTCCGGCTCCTCCTCCGTCAAGTACCAAGTCATCGACACCCAGGCGGAGCGCCCACTCGTGGTGGGTGGGGTCGAGAGGATCGGGAGCGGGGGTGCCATCCTCACCCAACACCGGATCGGGGACGGCATGCAAATCAAGGAGACCGGGGAGCTCGTGGACCACGTCGACGCAATCGGCGCCGTTCTCGCGCTGGTGGAGGACCCCGAGCGAGGAGCACTCGTTGCTCTATCCGAGCTTGCCGCGGTGGGGCACCGAGTGGTGCATGGGGGAGAGGCGTTCACCGAGTCCGTGCGGATCGATGCAGCGGTGGTCGAGGGCATCCGGGACTGCATCGAGCTTGCCCCACTCCACAATCCCCACAACCTGGCGGGGATCCGGGCCGCCCGCGACCGCCTCCCTGAGATCCCCCACGTGGCGGTCTTCGACACGGCCTTCCACTCGACCCTCCCGCCGAAAGCGTTTCACTACGCCCTGCCGTACTCACTCTACCGTCGGCACCGGATACGACGTTACGGGTTCCACGGAACAAGCCATCGCCACGTAGCGAGGCGGATCGGGCGGCTCCTCGGGGGACCCGTCGAGGAGCTGCGAGCCATCTCCCTCCACCTGGGAAATGGGGCAAGCGCCTGCGCTCTCCAGGGAGGACACTCGGTGGAGACGACCATGGGGTTCACGCCCCTGGAGGGGCTGGTCATGGGAACCCGCTCCGGGGACGTCGATCCTGCCGTCATCCTTCATGTGATGGCGAGAGAGGAAATCCCGGTGGCGGACGCCAACTCGCTGCTGAACAAGCACTCCGGCCTCCTCGGGCTGTCGGGGATCTCCGGAGACATGCGCGATCTCCTGGAGGAGGAGGGACGTGGGAACGAGCGAGCGGAGCTCGCCCTCTCGGTGTACGTGCATCGGATCCGGAAGGCGATCGGGGCCTATGCTGCGGTGCTCGGGGGCGTCGACGCGGTAGCCTTCACCGGAGGGATCGGGGAGAATGCCCCTTCGATCCGGAAGAGGTGCCTCGAGGACCTCGGATTCCTGGGGATCGATGTCGACTCCGCGGCCAACGACCGGCTCGCCGGAGAGGGGGAGGAAGGGACCTTCCACCGAGGGTCGACCGCACTCCTCGTCGTGGCGAGCGGGGAAGAGCTCATGATCGCCCTGGAGGCCGAGCGGGTTCTGGGTGCGATCCCGGACAGCGGGGCCGGTGTCTCTGCGGGATGATAGTGCATTGACAATTCCGCCGTCGGACGGGTAGCTTTCAGGTCTATGTTGAAGGTGGATATTTCCGATCTCGATCGGCGTGGTGCGGTCGAAGTGAAGGGCTCTGTACCCCCGGATGACGACCTCTGGGAAGCTGCGGACCTCGAGCTTGCCGGTCCGATGAAGGTCGACCTGACGGTCACCTCCACCGCGGTCGGACAGATACTGGTACAAGGCGGCGTGAGTGTACCACTGCGGCATCGTTGCAGACGATGTCTGGCCGACGTTGTGCGGGAGTTGGCACCGGAGTTGACCCTGGTATGGTCTCCTCCGGACGAGCTTCAGGGGGACGCGGAGAGCGTGGAGATCCGTCGCCTGGATCCCGCGGCTGTCGAGCTGGACCTGGGGGATGCCGTTCGTGAGGAGCTGATCCTCGCGGCGCCCGCCTACCTACTCTGCCGCGAGGATTGCCAGGGCCTCTGCCCTCGGTGCGGTGTGGATCGAAATGTGGAGAGTTGTGACTGTAGCCTGAACGAGCCGGACCCGCGCTGGGACGCTCTGAGGGCACTCAAGAAAAACGATTAGGGAGAAGGCCGATGGCTGTCCCCAAGAAGCGCACGTCGAAGCAGCGCCAGCGGAAGCGCCGTACCCACTACAAAGCCCAGGCCGTGGCGACGCAAAGCTGTCCCAGGTGCGGGGATCCGAAGCAGCCCCATCGGGTGTGCCCGGGTTGCGGGTATTACCGGGACGTGCAGGTCCTCGAGGTCGAAATCGACTAACGGAGCCTCGGTGCGTATCGCTCTAGACGTGATGGGCACCGACACCGCCCCGGCGACGGAGATCGCCGGGGCGGTGGACGCGCTTCGAGCAAGCGAGGATCTGGTCCTCCTCCTGGTGGGTGACGAGGGGCCGCTCCGGGATGCCCTCTCCGACGTGGAAGGAACCCTCAGGGAACGCATCGAGATCGTCCACGCCCCCGACCGGATCGCGCCGGGTGAGGCGCCCGCGTCCGCAGTCCGCCGACGTCCCGAGTCTTCGATCGTACGAGGAGTCCGGCTCCAGAAGGAAGGGCGGGCCGAGGCGTTTGTGTCGGCAGGGTCCACCGGCGCCGTCATGGCGGCATCCCTTATTCTGCTCCGTCCCCTCCCGGGGGTGGCACGGCCCGCGGTCGGAGCATTCCTCCCGACGGCCGGTACTCCGACCCTGATGCTGGATGCCGGGGCGAACATCGACTGCAAACCCCAGCACCTGGCGCAGTTCGGCCTGCTCGGTGCCATCTACGCCCAGGACCTGATGGGTGTTGACCGGCCCCGGGTGGGCCTCCTGAACATCGGAGAGGAGCCGGAGAAGGGAGACGATTTGGCCCTCGAGGCCTATTCGCTCCTTAAAGAGAGCCCCCTCCACTTCATCGGGAACGTCGAGGGGCGGGACATCATCCGGGGGACCTGCGATGTCCTCGTATGCGACGGCTTCGTGGGGAACGTGCTCCTCAAGTTCTACGAGTCCGTGGCGGAGTTCACCATCGGGCTTTTGAGCCGCGAGATCGACCGGGTCGGGGTGGATCTGGATCTCCACGAGGTGTTCCGGGTCCTCGACTACTCTGAATATGGCGGCGCTCCACTCCTGGGCGTGAACGGGGTCACGGTGATCTGCCACGGACATTCCCCCCCGAAGGCCATCCGAAATGCCATCGACGTGGCCGCCCAGACCGTCTCATCCCGCATGGTCGAGCACATCGCGGGGGAGTTGGCTCAGGGACGCTCCGAGACCGACTCGGCCTGACGAGCGGGGACCGGAGCTTCTCCGGGACGGGTTCCCGGCGACCACGACTTCAGCAGAGGCCGCAATTCATGCCCACAGGACTCCTTTTTCCCGGCCAAGGCTCCCAGTACGAGGGCATGGGACTGGAGCTTTCGGCGGCCTTTCCGGAGGCGCGCCGGACCTTCGAAGAGGTGGACGAGATTCTGGGGATCTCCCTCTCCACGCTGATGACGATGGGCCCTCGCGAGGAGCTCACCGAGACCCGAAACGCACAGCCGGCCCTCTTGACCCACTCGGTCGCGGTTCTGCGGGTTCTCGGCGACCGCCTGGGGGAGCCGGCCATGGCGGCCGGCCATTCTCTCGGGGAGTTCTCGGCACACGTGGCGGCAGGCACCCTCCGATTCGACGATGCGGTGCGTGCGGTCCGTGCGCGAGGGGAGCTCATGTTCGAAGCGGGGCAACGTCGGCCTGGAACGATGGCGGCGATTCTCGGCCTGGACGAAGCGGAAGTCGAGGCGGTATGTGCTGCCGCCAGCGACTCCAGCGGGGTCGTGGTACCCGCCAACCTGAACTCTTCCGGACAGGTTGTGATCTCAGGAGACGTGGGGGCGGTGGAGAGGGCGCTCGAGGGCGCCAGGGAAGCCGGAGCGAAGCGGGTCATCCCCCTCCACGTCTCCGGGGCCTTCCATTCTCCGCTGATGGAACCGGCGCAGGAGGGATTGCGCGAGGCGCTGGAGTCGGTGAAGTTCGACCGGCCGCGCTTCCCGGTGGTCTCGAACGTGACCGCGCGGGCGGTGGTGGAGGGAGAAGAGGCGCGCGAGCTCCTGGTGGAGCAGCTCACCTCCCCCGTCCGCTGGTCGGAATCGATCCGGCGGATGGTGGACCTGGGGTGCGACCGCTTCCTCGAAATCGGAGCGGGTTCGGTCCTCACCGGCTTGAACCGGCGGAACGCGAAGGGGTTCGAGTCCATATCCGTTGGAGAGCCGGCCGACCTGAGCAAGCTCGGACTCTGAAGTCCGGACGCCGGCGAGACAGGATACGACCAGGGAGGGTGCGGCCTGGCGGTCGTGCCGGTCGGTCAGGACGTGGACCGACGATGAAACGCAAGGGGAGTGAATGCACGAGGAATTGAAGGGTGAGGTAGCGCTCGTCACGGGTGGTTCTCGGGGCATCGGGTTGGCCATCGCTCACGCGCTCGCCGAGGGTGGAGCCCGGGTGGCAGTTCTCGGACGTGGAGAGGAACGGGCGCGGGCGGCGGCGGCGAGTCTACCGGGCGAAGGGCATCTCGGCCTGGGCTGTGATGTCGCCGATCCGGCGGCCGCCACCGCGGCCGTGGGGCGCACCGAAAGGGAGCTGGACGGGGTCTCGATTCTGGTGAACAACGCAGGAATTGCCAGAGACAATATCCTCCTCCGCCTCAAGGACGAGGACTGGGACGAGGTCATGGCCGTGAACCTGAAGGGCGCATTCAACATGACGCGGGCCCTCGCGCGCGGGATGATGAAGCGCCGCAACGGCATCATCCTGAACATCAGCTCCGTGGTGGGAATCTCCGGGAACGCCGGACAGGCCAACTACTCTGCGTCCAAGGCGGGACTCATCGGTTTTACCAAGAGCGTGGCCCGTGAGCTGGCTTCCCGGGGGGTCCGATGCAACGCCCTCGCTCCCGGTTACATTGAGACCGACATGACGGGAACGCTCACGGAGAAGCAGACAGATGCCATCCGAGAGCAGATTCCCCTCGGGCGGATGGGAACCCCGGAAGACATCGCGGGCGTCGCCCGCTTCCTTGCGGGCCCGGCGGCTCGCTACATTACCGGGCAGGTTATTACCGTCGACGGAGGGATGGTCATCTGACCGCCCCTCCGGCGATTCATTGTGCAGGATCCTTCACACTCAACGTACGAGGCTACGAATGGCGGACACGATCGAGGCACGCGTAAAGGAAATCATCGTCAACGAGTTGGGGGTGGAAGCGGAGAAGGTCACGACCGAAGCCTCCTTCGTCGAGGACCTGGGCGCGGATTCCCTCGACACCGTGGAGCTCGTGATGGCCTTCGAGGAGGAATTCGGGCTCGACATCCCGGATGAAGACGCCGAGCAGATGCGCACGGTGGGCGAGGCCGTGGACTATCTGAAGAAGAACGCCGAGTCCTGACCTCCATCCCTTCGAGTGGGAACGAGACCTGTACGGCCGAAGGAGGCCGCTAGCATGAGCGAAGCAGACAGGCGGCGGGTGGTGGTGACCGGAATCGGGCTCATCACCCCCGTGGGTATCGGCGTGGAGGCGGCGTGGGATGGACTCGTCGGGGGGGAATCCGGCGGCGGGCCCGTCACCCACTTCGAGGCGGGCGAGGGGCACGCGACCCGAATCGCCTGCGAGGTCAAGGGGTTCGATCCGTCGGACGTCCTCGACCCCAAGGAGATTCGTCGCTACGACCGTTTTGCGCAGTTCGCGCTGGTAGCGGCGGACGAGGCGATGCGCCATGCGGGGCTCGCGAGCGCGCCCGAGAGCGTGCCGGACGAACGGTTCGGGGTCATCATGGGAAGCGGGATCGGGGGCATCGCCACCTTCGAGGAGCAGTGTCGGAACCTGATCGAGCGAGGCGCCGCGCGGGTCAGCCCGTTCTTCGTGCCCATGTTCATCCCCGACATTGCCCCGGGCCTCATATCCATCCGTTACGGGGCCAGGGGACCGAACTACACCACGGTCTCGGCATGCGCCTCCGCCGCGCACGCCATAGGTGAGGCATTCCGCTCCATCGAGCGGGGTGACAGCGACGTGATGATCGCCGGTGGCACCGAGGCCAGCATTACGCCTCTGGCCATGGCGGGGTTCTCGGCCATGAAGGCGATGTCGACCCGAAACGACGAGCCGGCGACAGCGAGCCGGCCGTTCGATCTCACCCGGGATGGTTTCGTGATGGGGGAGGGGGCCGGGTGCCTGATCCTCGAGGCCCGAGAAGTGGCGGAGCGACGGGGTGCGACGATCCTGGGAGAGCTGGTAGGATATGGTCTGTCCGCCGATGCTTACCACATCACGGCACCAGTCCCCGGAGGTGCGGGAGCCCAAGCGGCCATGCGTATGGCGCTTCGCGATGCGGGTGCCAACGCGGAGGACGTGGATTACGTCAACGCCCATGGCACGTCGACGCCCCACAACGATCGGGGTGAGACGGCCGCCATCCGCGCCGTGCTGGGTGATCACGCCGAGGAGGTGGTCGTGAGCTCCACCAAGTCGATGACCGGCCATCTGCTGGGCGCCGCCGGAGCCGTCGAAGCCATCGTTTCGCTCCTCGCCTGCCGCGAGGGTGTGATCCCCCCGACCATCAATCTGGAGACTCCGGATCCCGACTGCGACCTGGACTATGCCTCGGACGGCGCTCGGGAGCAGGAGGTGCGACTCGCTCTATCGAACTCCTTCGGATTCGGCGGTCACAACGTCTGCCTTGCCGTGAGGGGATGGCGGGAGGACTGAGAGTGCGGGTCGGCCTGGGGTACGACTCCCATCGTTTCGATCCCGAGCGACCCTGCATCCTCGGGGGGGTGGAGATTCCGGGTGCTCCGGGGCTGGACGGTTATTCGGACGGAGATGCGGTAGCGCACGCCGTTACCGACGCGATCCTCGGGGCGGCCGCCCTGGGCGACATCGGTGCGCACTTCCCACCTGGCGATCCGCGATGGAAGGGGGCCGACTCCATGGAGCTCCTACGGAAGGCCGTCGAGATCGTCGTGGAGGCCGGGTATGTCGTCGGCAACGTCGACCTGACCGTCGTATGCGAAGCGCCCCGGATCGGTCCCTTCGCCCTCAGGATCCGGCGTTCGCTGGCCGCTTCCCTGCGCATTGCTCCCGCAATGGTGTCCATCAAGGGGAAGACCAATGAGGGCATGGGTTGGGAGGGGCGTGAGGAAGGTCTCGCGGTCCACGCCGTAGCCCTTCTGGAGAAAGCCTGATGACGACGGACCCGGGTCACGACACGGCCCGGGCCTTCCGGACGCACCAGTTTTCCGATTATCTGCGATTCGAAAGGGGGTTGTCGGACCGGACAGTGGTTGCCTACCTGGGTGATGTCTTGCGACTCACCGCTTTTCTCCGGTCGAAGGGGGTCGCGCGGCCAGACGACGTAGACCACGCCGTCCTCCGGGAATACCTGTATCACCTGAAGGACACCGGCTTGGCGGCCACCTCCATCCGGAGGAGCCTCTCGTCGATGCGGTCCTTCTTCGGGTTTCTCCTCGAGGAGGGCGCCTGCGCAGCGGACCCCACCGAGCGGCTCGAGTCCCCGGGTACCGGGAGGACTCTGCCTACTGTTCTCACGCAGGCCGAAGTAGGTCGCCTCCTCGAGGCCCCTTCTCCGTCGAGCGCCAGCTTCCTCCGCGACCGAGCCATCCTCGAGCTCCTCTACGCCACGGGTCTGCGAGTCTCCGAGATGGTGGGCATCCGTCTTCTCGACCTGGAGCTGGAAGAAGGGCTCCTGACGGCATATGGGAAAGGCGGAAAGGAGCGTGTCGTGCCTTTCGGTCGCTCGTCTGCAGAAGCGGTCCGCCGCTACCTCCACCACCTCCGACCGGAGCTGGATCGGGGACTGGGGGGTGGGATGCTCTTCCTGAACCTTCGCGGGAGGCCTCTGACCCGGATGTCGGTCTGGACCCTGGTGAAGGAGGCCGCGGAGGTCGCCGGGATTTCAAAGCGGACCTCACCCCATACCCTGAGGCATACCTTCGCGACGCACCTCCTCGAAGGCGGCGCGGATCTCGTGGTGGTGCAGGAGCTCCTGGGGCATGTCGACATCTCTACGACCCAGATCTACACGCATCTCGATCGCGAGTATCTGCGGGAAGTGCACCGGAAGTTCCACCCGCGCAGGTAGAATAGTGGTGCCCCTCAGCGGCCCTCGTCGATGACCTCGTCGTCCCGGGCCGCCTGCACAACCGGCGGGTCGGGACGCTCGGCGGCAGGGACGAGAGCGAAGAGCTCGGTCTGGGTGGAGGACTGATTCAGCAACTCCAGTGCCCTGGCCAGCGCCGGGTCGCGACGGGATCGGGCGAGCATCTCCCGGTCAAGGCGATCCAGACGTTGGAAAAAGGTTACCTCCAGCCGCCAGTGGAGGTATTCCTGCACCTCTCCGCCGAGCTCCTGCTCGCCAATGCCGGCGGTCCTCAGGCCCTCGATCAGCTCGTCGAAGGCTTCATCCGGGACTCGCTCGGGAACCTCGTCGGTCCGCACCGCCTGTGCGGCGGTGAAGGCGGACTCCTGGATCCGCTGTTGCAGGGGGATCTCTGCTTCGATGGTCCTCTGGATGAACTCCTGCTCCAGGCTGGTGAGGGTGTCCGGAGGGATGTTGACGTCCGGGTAGACCCCCCCGCCTCCCCAGAGGGTGCGACCGGCCTGGGAGGTGAACCGCTCCACCGTATCCGGGCCGGTGATCCGGCCCTCCCGATCCCGGGGAATGCTCAGTGATCGGCCCAGGGGCGTGTACCACTCCCCGCTCGTGAGCCGGATCATGTAGTCTGCCGGGAGCGGGACGACACTCTGAACGGTGCCCTTGCCGAACGTCCGCTCACCGATCACCACGGCCCGGTCGTGGTCCTGCAAGGCTCCGGCCACGATTTCAGAGGCCGACGCCGAGTATCGGTTGACGAGAACGATGATGGGCTGATCCCCGGCTCGTGCCGCGCGGCGGGCGTAGGCCGATTCCTCCTGAATCTCTCCGTCCGACCGCAGGGAGCGGGCACGGGTCGTGACGAGCACCGAGCCACGCTCCAGGAACAGGTCCGCCAGGTTCAGCGACTCGTCGAGGTATCCCCCCGGGTTGCCCCGGAGGTCGAGAATCAGCCCCTGGCTTCCGTCCAGTTCGGCCAGGACGGAGTCCACCTCCGCGGCCGAGCCCCGGGCCACCCGGTCCAGGTGGATGTATCCGATCTCGCCCTGGAGCATGTCCGCCCGCACGGCCGGGACGTGGACCTCCTCCCGTTCGATGAAGTGGGGGAGTGGCTGAGACATTCCGTCGCGCTCCACGGTGACCTCCACACCGGTTCCGATCTCTCCCCGGATCCGATCCGAGGCATCGCTCACGGTCCACGAACGGGCATCGACCCCGTCCACCTCCACGATCCGATCGCCCACATGCAGCCCTGCCCGGTCGGCTGGGGTGTTCCGAAAGACGGCGGTGATCGTGACAACCTCGTTCAGCTCCGTGATCTGGACCCCGATGCCGGCGTAATTCCCCGTGCTCTCCTCCTCGAAGGCCCGGACCTGGTCGGGGGTGAGAACCGCCGCGTAGGGATCGTCCAACTCCCGGATGAGCCCGCGAAGGGCCTTCTCCCACAGAACGGAATCCGGCTCCGACGCGAAGCCGAGGTCGCGAATCGCCTGGATGGTACCGAGGAATACCTGCGCCTCGACGCCGAGGGAGGCCGGGTCGATCGCCCGGTCCGCTGCGGTCCCGAAGGGGCTGAAGGTACGACCGCTGGACACCCCTTGGGCCTCGAGCCCGAGGGGCGTCCACAGCAGGATGGCGGCGAGAAGGAAGGGGAGTGGGCGGTATCGCATCTGAACTCTCGCTCGGCAGGCGGTCACCTCGGGGGGCGTCGCCTCGGAAGGAAGGCCGGGTGGTTTGATGTTCGGTGGTTTACATGGAGGCGACAGCCGGTATTCTGCCACCTCTCCGTTTTAACCCGGCTGGAGGGGCACGTTCCGAACCTGTGCCCAAGCTAATGTGGGGGGGGCCGCGGCGCACCTCCAGATCGATTATCTTCGGAGCGTTCCAGAAAGTGGGCGAGCCGACCCAGCGACCTCGAACGAACCGAGTGCATGCCAGTGAGAGTCAGGCTTCTGCAGTTCCGTCCCGAAAAGGGTGCCGTCGATGAGAACCTCACGCGGATCCGGAGGGATGTCGCGGCCGCATCGGGCCAGGTGGACCTCCTCGTCCTTCCCGAGACGATCCTCTCCGGATACCACGTCGAAGGCGGGATCGCCGAGGTAGCGCGCAGTGTCGACCAGGTGCTCACGGGACTTGGAGCGCCGCCGCCGAACGCGCCGGATCTGGTGTTGGGGTTCTACGAGACCGGGCGCGAGGGGCATTTCAATTCGGCGCTGTACCTGGAGGCCGGGGCCGATGGATGGGAGGTGCGGCACGTCCATCGCAAGACCTTCCTTCCCACCTACGGGGTCTTCCAGGAAGCGCGGTTCGTCGCCCCGGGGTTGGAGATTGCGGCCTTCGACACCCGCTTTGGACGGATGGGCCTCCTCGTCTGCGAGGAACTCCTCCACTCGATCTGTCCCACCATCCTGTGCCTGGACGGCGCGGAGACGCTCATCTGCCTCTCGGCCACTCCCGTTCGGGGCTTCCGACCGGGTGCCGACCTTCCGGGAAACCTCGAACGGTGGGACGCTGCGGGCCGGGCCACCGCCCTCGAACACGGCGCGCACCTCCTGGTGGTTCATCTGGTGGGGAGTGAGGGAGGGAAGCTCTTCGCCGGGGGGAGCGTGGTACATGGCCCCGGAGGCGACGTTCTCGCCCGCGGTCCGCTCTTCCGGGACGGTGCTGTGGACGTGATCCTGGACCCTTCCGCCGTGGTACGCGACCGTGAGAGGTCGCCGCTCTTGCGGGATCTCCGGGTCATGTCCCCGCACCTGAAGAGGAGTTGGAGCGCGGCGGAACTCCGGAGCGCGGATCGCCAGGCGGGCCGGGTCCGGGACGAACCCGTCTCGGGTGGGGTTCGGCGCGTACGAAAGGGAGGGGACACGACGGCCCCTCACGTCCCGATCGACCCGGACGACCATTCGCCGTTGGAGGTGAACGCAGCCCTCCTGGGCGAAGCGTTGGTCTCGTTCCTGAGGGACGAAGTCGTGGCGAAGCGAGGCTTCACGGACGTGGTGGTGGGGGTCTCCGGGGGGGTGGATTCCGCAGTCTCGCTAGCGCTGGCCGTGAGGGCCCTGGGGCCCGAGCACGTCCATGCTTTCCTCCTCCCGTATCGCACGTCGAGTTCGGACAGCCTGGAGGACGGTCGGCTCGTCGCCGATTCCTTCGGGGTCGGACATCGGACCATCGACATCACCGGGGCCGTCGACGGATACGTGGAATCCGAGGAGCAGGAGCTCTCCACCCTCCGGCGCGGCAACGTGGCTGCGCGGGTCAGGTCCATCGTGCTCTGGGACCAGTCCGCCCGGCTCGGGGCACTCCCCCTTGGCACCGGCAACAAGAGCGAACGGCTCCTCGGGTTCTACACCTGGCACGCGGACGACGCGCCTCCCTTGAACCCACTCGGTGATCTTCTCAAGACCCAGGTCTGGGCACTGGCCCGACATCTGGAGGTTCCCGAGCGTGTGATCGAGAAAGCCCCGACGCCCGACCTGGTGCAAGGGGTTTCGGATGAAGACGAGCTCGGCGTCACCTACGAGATCGCCGATCGAATTCTGCACTGGACGCTGCTGGGGATCCCTCCCGAGCGCCTGGTCGAGTCCGGCTTCGATGCGGACGCGGTGGCGCTCGTACGGCACAGGCTCGACGGCACACACTGGAAGCGCCACCTTCCCACGGTTGCCATGGTTTCCTCGACGTCGATCGGTGACTTCTACCTTCGCCCGGTCGACTACTGAGACGCCCGCCCGCCCCGGAGATTTCGGTATGCTGCTGGTCCTCGACAACTACGATTCCTTCACCTGGAACCTCGTCCAGTTCTTGGGCGAATTGGGCGCGGATCCGGTCGTTGTGCGAAACGACGAGCACTCGGTGGCGGAGATCGAGGCGATGTCGCCGTCCAGGATCGTCATCTCTCCCGGGCCTTGCACCCCTTCCGAGGCGGGCGTGAGTGTCGAGGTGGCGAGACGACTCGGGGAGCGACTCCCGGTCCTGGGGGTCTGCCTCGGGCACCAGGCCATCGGAGAGGCCTACGGTGGCGTCACGGTGCGGGCTCGACGCGTGATGCACGGAAAAACCGCTCCCGTCAGGCACACCGGGGTCGGCCTCTTCGAAGGGTTGCCGAGTCCGCTGGAGGTGGCCAGGTACCACTCGCTCGTCACGAGTCCCGACGACCTCCCCGCCGTGCTGGAGGTCATGGCCTGGTCACAAGAGGACGGACAGGAGGAGGTGCAGGCCGTTCGTCACCGGGAGTGGCCGGTCTGGGGGGTGCAGTTTCATCCCGAGTCCTTCTTTTCGGTCGGGGGGCACGAGCTGCTGGGGAACTTCCTGCGCCTATAGAAGGCTGAGGATGACCCCTGAGCACCTCCGTCGGGGGCGCCGGGGACCCGGTTCGGCCGATGCCGACACCTTGCCCGTCCGGTCCCGGGAGGGTAGCTTTCGTGGCGTGAAACTTGCAAAGCACGCCCCGGTTCTGCGCCGATCCGCCCCATCCTGGCCGGTCGGTCCATGAGGGATCCCGCGCTCGCGGTGATCCCCGCAAGGCTCGCGTCCGAACGACTGCACCGGAAGCCATTGCACCCCATCCTGGGGAGGCCTCTCATCGAACGCGTCTGGAGCCGGGTCGCCGCCATGTCGCTCTTCGAGGCCGTGGTGGTCGCGACCGATGCCCCCGAAATTCTCCAGCACTGCGAATCGGTGGGGGCGGCCTGCGTCCTGACCGACCCGGCACATCCGTCGGGGACCGACCGGGTGGCGGAGGTCGCCGAGATGCCTCCGTATCGGGACTTCCAGGTGATCGCGAACGTCCAGGGGGATGAACCGCTGGTGGAGGAGGAGCACCTCTCGATGGCTCTAGAGCTCGTGTCGAGGGGAGGGGCGGGGTGGGATGTCGGGACCTGTGCAACCCCCCTGCGTTCCCTCGACGCGTTCGAGAACCCATCGGTGGTGAAGGTGGCCCGGGCGGGGGATGGGCGCGCGCTATACTTTTCGCGCGCGGGCATTCCCTGCAGGCGAGAAGGGCACCCCACCCCCGAAGATCTCTCGCGGGAGCCGTACCTGCGCCACCTGGGAATCTATGTCTATCGACGCCAGGCCCTCCTCACCTGGGTCGCGCTCCCGCCCTCACCGCTCGAGGAACTGGAGCGGCTCGAGCAGCTCAGGGCACTGGAGGGGGGCATCGGAATCGGCGTCGCTGTGGTAGAGGGGGCGGCTCCGGGGGTGGACACCGCCGAAGATGTCGCCAGAATGGAGGAGATGCTCAGTGACGTCGGCCTGGACGTTGCGGGGCGGAGCAACCCATCCAATCACGCAAAGGGCTCATGACTGAACGGAATCGGACCACCAAGTACATCTTCGTTACCGGCGGAGTGGTGTCTTCGCTGGGGAAGGGCATTGCCGCTGCCTCGCTGGGCCGTCTCCTCAAGGAGCGCGGCTTCCGCGTCACGATCCAGAAGTTTGATCCCTACATCAATGTGGATCCCGGCACGCTCTCGCCCTTCCAGCACGGGGAGGTGTTCGTCACCGACGACGGCGCCGAGACCGACCTCGACCTGGGTCACTACGAGCGCTTCATCGACGGCTCTCTCTCCCAGTCCAACAACATCACCACGGGGCGCATCTACCAGACGGTCATCGAAAAGGAGCGCAGGGGCGACTACCTGGGCTCCACGGTGCAGGTGATCCCGCACATCACCGACGAGATCAAGAGCAGCATCCGTCGGCTTGCGGACGATCATGACGTGGTGATCACCGAGATCGGCGGGACGGTGGGTGACATCGAGAGCCTCCCCTTCCTCGAGGCGATCCGTCAATTCCGGCAGGACGTGGGAGCGTCCAACGCCATCTACATGCACCTCACCCTGGTTCCGTATCTCAGCGCAGCCGGCGAGCTGAAGACCAAGCCGACCCAGCACTCCGTGCGGGAGTTGATGCAGATCGGGATCCAGCCGCAGATCGTGGTCTGCCGTTCGGAGCGTCCCCTGGACGCGGAGATCCGGCGGAAGATCGCCCTCTTCACCAATGTGGATCTGCGTGGAGTCGTGGAGGCGCTGGACGCCGATTCCATCTACCAGGTCCCCCTCGAGCTACATGCCCAGGGGCTGGACGACTACGTCCTCGAGTTGCTAGGCCTGGAGGCACCGCGGCCGCGCCTCGAAGCCTGGACCCGCATGGTGGAGCGGGTTACGAATCCCCGGCGGGGCACGGTGAAGGTGGCCGTAGTGGGCAAGTACACGGATCTGGTGGACTCCTACAAGTCGGTGCAGGAGGCGCTCATCCACGGCGGAATCGCCAGCGATGTGAAAGTCGAGATCGACTGGCTCTCCTCGGAGGGCTTCGAGCAGGGGGACCCGTCCAGGGAGCTGGACGGGTATGATGGGCTCCTGATCCCCGGTGGCTTCGGTCCGCGGGGCATCAAGGGGATGCTCCGGGCGATCCGCTGGGCCCGCGAGACGTCCCGGCCCTTCTTCGGGATCTGCCTGGGGCTTCAGTGCGCGGTCATCGAATTCGCGCGGAACGTCTGTGGGCTCGACGAGTCCCACTCCCTCGAATTCGCCGCAGAATCCCCCGACCCCGTCATCTGCCTCATGGACTCGCAGCGTAACGTGACCCAGAAGGGGGGCACCATGAGACTCGGCGCTTATCCTGCGGAGCTGAAACCGGGCTCGCGGGCCGCGGAGATCTACGGGGAGACGGCCATCTCCGAGCGCCATCGTCACCGCTATGAGGTAAACAACCACTACCGGGACCGGCTCGAGGGGGGCGGCCTGGTCTTCAGCGGACTCTCTCCCGATGGCAAGCTCGTGGAGATGGTCGAGCTTCCCGATCACCCCTGGTTCCTGGGTTGTCAGTTCCACCCGGAGCTCAAGAGCCGGCCCCTGCGCCCACATCCGCTTTTTGCCTCCTTTGTGGAGGCGATGGCTCGAACTGCCGGACTCGCTGAAGTGGACGCCCGGCAGGCCGCGGAAGTGGCGGCGGAGGGTTGAGGCGATGGCCCTCTTCGACGACTTCACCCTGATCGCCGGGCCCTGCGCCCTCGAGGACGGCGACCTGAACCTTCGGGTGGCCGAGGCGCTCATCCGGCTTTCCTCGCGATTCGACCTGCCGGTCGTCTTCAAGGGCTCGTTCGACAAGGCGAACCGCTCCCTCGTGGACTCCCCCCGCGGCCCAGGGATCGACGCGGGTCTTCGGCTACTCGAACAGGTGCGCTCCGAAACCGGGCTTCCGGTTCTCACCGACATCCACGAACCCGGTCATGCGGGCCCGGTCGGAGAGGTCGTCGACGTGATCCAGATCCCTGCCTTCCTGTGCCGGCAGACGGACCTGGTGGTGGCGGCTGGGAGGACGGGTCGGCCCCTGAATGTGAAGAAGGGCCAATGGATGGCTCCCGAGGAGATGCGGGCCGTGGTGGAGAAGGCCAGGGAGGGAGGGTCGGACACTGTGACCGTGACGGAGCGGGGCACCTTCTTTGGGTACGGGGACCTGGTTGTGGACATGCGTTCCTTCGCGCGCATCCGGGAGGCGTGTGGCGCCGACGCCGTCTTCGACGGAACCCATTCCGTGCAGCGGCCGGGACGGGCCGGCGGCTCCTCCGGCGGGGACCCGGAGCACATCCCGGCCCTCGTGCGCGCGGCGGTGGCTGCGGGTTGCGATCACCTCTTCCTCGAGACCCATCCGGACCCGGCGACCGCGCCTTCGGATGGCGCGAACATGCTTCCGATCGAGCGGCTGGAGGGTCTCCTCGCGGAGGTGGTGGAGATCCGCCGGGTGGCCCGCACGCCGTCCGTGGGGGGGCGGTCATGATGAGCCGGCGGGGGAGTCCCGGGCGACGCGATACCGATCGGGCCGCCGAGGAAGAGGGAGGCTCGGTATCTCCCGCGTCGGATCCCTCCGTCACCGGGATCCCGGAGAGCGTCGCCAAACGCATACGACTCGTAGTGCTGGACGTGGATGGAGTCCTCACGGATGCGGGGGTCTACTTGGGGGCCGATTCCGATGGAAGCACCCTGGAGCTCAAACGGTTCGACATCCAGGACGGTCTCGGAATCCAGCTCCTGCAGGCGGCCGGGATCGAGGTCGCGTTGCTCTCTGGTCGTACCTCGGACGCGACGCGAATCCGGGCCGAGGAGTTGCGGGTTTCGGAGTGCATTCAGCTGTCGGGCGGCCGCGGGAAGCTCGAGAGGCTCGAGGTGGTCCTGAGGGATCGAGGTCTCGAGTGGGACGAGGTGGCCATGCTGGGAGACGACCTGCCCGACCTCCCGGTGCTGCGGAAGGTGGGCCTGCCCACAGCGGTTGGCAACGCCGTCCCTGAGGTGCGGAAGGAAGTGATTTTCGTGACTCGGCGGGATGGTGGTCGAGGAGCTGTGAGGGAATTTGCCCGACTCCTGCTGAAGGCCCGTGGCGAATGGGAAGAGGTCGTTCGGACGTACCTGGGGGGGCAGGACGATGCCTGAGGTGTCCGAAGTGACGGGCGCGGATCCTGGGTTCCCCCGGTCTGACGACTCCCTCCTGGAGGAGGGAAGGAGGGTCCTCCGGGCCGAGGCGGGAGCCCTTGCCGAGCTCGCGGACCGCCTCAGCCCGGACTTCGTCCGGGCCGTGGAAATCCTCTACGGGGTAGAGGGGCGGGTCATCGTCACGGGGGTCGGCAAGAGCGGGATCGTGGCCCGGAAGATTGCGGCGACCCTGACCTCGACGGGGACGCCGGCCACTTTCCTCCACCCGGTAGACGGTCTCCACGGCGACCTGGGGATCGTCTCCCGCCAGGACGCAGGCATCTTTATATCCCGGAGCGGAGCTACCTCCGAGCTCGCGGGGTTGATGGAGTACATGATTCGCCTCGGCCTCCCCGTGATCGCCCTCACCGGCGAGATGGACTCGCCCCTGGCCAGGCATGCCACGGTCGGTCTCGACTGCGGGGTCTCCCGCGAGGCCTGTCCCCTCGACCTCGCCCCCACCTCTTCCACTACGGCGGCCGTCGCCATGGGAGACGCGCTGGCGATGGTGCTGCTTCAACGGAAGGGCTTCGAAGCCAAGGACTTCGCGCGCATCCACCCCGGCGGCGCATTGGGACGCCAGCTCACGGTCCGGGTCGAGGACCTCATGGTAGGGGAAGACTACCCGCAGGTCCCCGAGACTGTCCTCGTCCGGGACTGCATCGTTCCGCTTGCCCACATGCGGGGCACGGTTCCGGTCGTGGATGGGGCCGCCCGGGTCTGCGGCGTCATCACCACCGGCGATCTGACGCGGCTCATGGATCGGCGCCCCGACGACTTCCTTGACGTCGCCGTGTCCGAGGTCATGACGCGCTCGCCCCGCGTAGCCCGCATCGGGCAGCTCGCGGGCGCCGTCGTCCGCGAGATGGAGGAATTCGGGGTAATGGCGCTTCCCGTCACCGACGAGGACGGGCGCCTGAGGGGGCTCGTTCACCTCCATGATATTCTCAGGGCGGGGGTCGTATGACGATGCTAACAAAGGTGTTAGGGTCTCTCATCTTCCTCCTGGTCATGGTCGCCTGCGAGGAGGAGGCGGACATTGCGACGATCTCCTCGGAGGTGGTCGCGCTGGACGCCGACTTCATTGTTTTCGGGGGTGAGCAGTACATCACCCAGGGGGGGAAGACGGAAGCGCACGTACAGTACGACACCGCCTTCCAGTGGATGGACTCCACCGCCGTGGCGCTCCGGCAGCTCCGTCTCACCGTCTTCCACGAGGATGGCTCGGAGCGGGCGCACGTGACGTCGAGGTCCGGCACCCTGGACCAGCTGACCAACCAGATGGTGGCCCGGGGGAACGTCGTGATGGTCGTCCCCGGCGATGGGATCACGCTCCGGACCGAGGAGTTGCACTACGACCCACAGGCCGGACAGATCTGGAGTGACACCGTCTGGACCATGCAGCGGCCGGATCGGATGCTCAGCGGGACGTCCTTCACCTCGGATCTGGAATTCAGGAACTTCCAGGCAAGGGGGCAGCGATGAGGAAGGTACGAGGCTGGGTTGCCACCGCTGGCCCGACCCTCCTGGTCGGCATTCTCCTCCTCCGGCCGTCGGGTGCCGGGGCCCAGGAGCTGGGTACCGACTGCGACCTCCGGGACTATGGCTCCATCAACTCCACCCAGCCTGCGCCGGGAATGCGGGTGACGTGGCTCGGACGCCCCCTCCTCGTCTGCCCGGACGGGACGCGTCTACAGTCCGATTCTGCCATCGTGTACGAACAGGGGAGGAGGGCGGAGTTGATCGGGAACGTCCGGTATGAAACCGTGGATCGCCTCCTCGAGTCCCGCTTCGCCGATTACTACGAGCGGGAGGCTCGGCTCATGGCGCGGGGAGATGTGATCTTCACCGACATCGACGGGGGCGTCGAGGTTCGCGGCGAGACGTTGATCCACCTCGCCCGCGGCCCCCAGCGCCCCGAAGAGGCGATCACGGTCACGGGGGGGGACCCGGTGGCCTTGATGCCCGCGCCCGGGGAGCGGCAGGGCGATCCGGATGGCTCCCCGGGCTATGAGGTCCGCGGGAATCGGCTCCGCTTCGAAGGGGAGAACTTCTTCTGGGCCGACGGGGATGCCGAGGTCGAGCGGGGGGAGATCCAGGCTTTTGCCGATTCACTCGCCTTCGACCGACGAGCCGGGCAGCTCTTCCTGAACGGGAACGCCCGCGTGCTTGGCGAGGCAGACATGGAGGGGGACCGGATTACCCTGAGGCTGCCGGGCAACATTCTGGAGTCGGTGGATATCCGTGGTCGGGGGCACCTGTGGACGGAGGAGTTGAATCTGGTCGCCGACGAGATCCGGATCACCCTTGCCGACGAACTCATCCAGCACGTAGTCGCAGTGGATCGCCTCCCCGGCCCCGGCCAGGAGAACGCGGACGAGGGACCCCGCCCCCGTGCCGTGACCGAGGACTTTTCCTTGGAGGGTGATTCGCTCGAGGTCATATCGCCGGAACAGGTCCTCCAGACCGTCTATGCGGTGGGGAGTGCCCGGGGAGAGACGCACGGGCGGGGCTCCGCGGTGGAGGTGCCCGGGGGAGATGTTCCTGCCCCCGATCCCGTGGACCCGGAGGAGGAGGCGCTGGAGATGGTCCCATCGATCACCGACTCGGACTGGATCGAAGGCGACGAGATCCGGGCCCACTTCCGCCCCGCGCCGGAGCGGGAGGACGAGGTGCCCGTGGAGGACCAGGAGGGCCCCGCCGGAGAAGAACCACGAGCTCAGTACGTTCTGGATCGTCTGGAGGCTCTCGGAAACGCCCGGACCCTGTACCGGTCCACCCCCGCTGAAGACACGGAGGAGGTGGGGGGTAATGCGGCGGAGCCCCGATGGGCCATAAGTTACGTGATCGCGAGTGACATTCTCATCTATATGGCCAACGGCGAACTCGATCGGCTCGAGGCCCGGGAGCAGGTCTACGGGATCCAGCTCGAGCCCGAGCGGCCCGTCGGGACCGATGGCTCCGGGGAGATCGACGGCCCGGCGGCCGGTCCGGCGCCGGAGGGGGAGAGGTGATGGAGAACTCGGGGGACGCGGCCGGCTCGGCAGGGCTCGACCACGACGTGGGGCTCGTCGGGGTCAGCGAGGAGGAGCGTCTCGAGCAGGCGCTCAGCTGGAAGGAGGGCAGCGTCTTCCGGGGCGCGGGACTCACGAAGGTGTATGGTGGCCGGCGGGTGGTAAACGAAGTGGACCTGCACGTCCGCCAAGGCGAGATCGTGGGCCTCCTGGGTCCCAACGGGGCGGGGAAGACCACCACCTTCTACACGATGGTCGGGCTCATCGCCCCCAATCGCGGAAAGGTCTTCCTCGACGACCGCAACCTGACCCGCGTCCCCATGTACAAGCGGGCCCGACTGGGAGTGGGGTATCTGGCCCAGGAGCCCTCCATTTTCCGGAAGTTGACGGTGGAGCAGAATGTACTCGCCATTCTCGAAACGCGCGGCTTCTCCCGAGCGAAACGGAAGGAGCGGTTGAACGAACTCCTGGAGGAACTCTCGATCTCCCACCTCCGCTCGAACAAGGCTTACTCGCTCTCGGGTGGCGAGCGCCGTCGGCTGGAGATCACCCGTGCCCTGGTGCAGGAGCCGAAGTTCATGCTCCTCGACGAACCCTTCGCAGGAATCGATCCTATCGCGGTGAATGACATCCAGCAGATCGTGGCCGGACTCAAGGACCGCAACATCGGTGTGATCATTTCGGACCACAACGTAGAGCAGACCCTCGACATCGTGGATCGAGCGTACATCATGTACGAGGGACGGATCCGCGTGAGCGGGTCGGTCTCGGAGCTGGTCTGGAACGACGAAGTTGCGGAAATCTACCTCGGACCCACCCTGACCCACCGCATGCGGCAGCGCTACGACCGTCCGGAGGTTGCCTCTTGAGCGGAATGAGCAACAAGCTCTTCCAGAGCGCCGACCTCCGACAGGAGATGAAGGTCAACCCACGCCTCTACCAGGCGATGGAGTTGCTCTACATGCCCCTCCTGGATCTCCAGCAGCACCTGAAGCAGGAGCTCTCCGAGAACCCGTTCCTCGAGCTCACGGAGGCGGACGTGACCGAGGAGGTGAGCCTGGACGACGACGTGGCGGAGGAGGAGAAGGCCGAGGACGAGATCGACTGGGAGGAGATCCTTCTGGACGGATTCGACGCGGGAGGAAGCCGGGAGCGCTACGAAGAAAAGGAATTCCGGGAGCCGACCCCCGTCGAGACCACGGGGTTGCGGGACATCCTCCTGGAGCAGCTCCACCACCTCTCCATCGAGGAGCGGGAGATCCGGCTCGGTGAAGAGATCATCGAAAACGTCGACGACGACGGATTCCTCTCCTGCGCGCTGGAAGACGTGCTCGAGGGGCTCAACTGCTGGCTCGCGGACGTGCGCTCGGTGGCGGAGGAGCGCGCCGGGTCCATCGCGAACGAGGCGGAGAGAACGGAGGAGCTAGCGGAGATCGAAGAGCTCTTCCGACCTTACGACCTGGACGAGGCCGAAAACATGCTCGACGTCGTCCAGCGCATGGATCCGCCCGGGGTCGCGGCGCGCGACCTCCGCGAATCGATTCTGGTCCAGCTTATCCGGCGAGGGGAGGCGGAGGCCCTCGCGTACACCCTCGTGCGTGACCACTTCGACGACTTCCTCCACCACCGCTGGACCGAGATCGCCCGCGAGCTGGGGGTTTCCCCCCGGGAAGTCCAGGACGCCGCGGACGAAGTGGCGAAACTCGATCCCAAGCCCGGGATCCAGTATTCACCGGACCGGGATCCGTACATTATCCCCGATCTCATCGTCGAAAAAATCGACGGCGAGTATCACGTCTTCCTCAACGACACGAACCTGCCCCGCCTTCGGCTCTCCCGCTCCTATCGGGAGGTCGCCCGCGATCGGGGTAAATACAAGGGAGAGAACAAGGAGTTCATCGCCTCGAAGCTCAACTCGGCCAACTGGATGATCCAGGCCATCGAGCAGCGCCGCCAGACGATGCTGAAGGTCATGAACTTCATCGTCGACCGGCAGCGGGACTTCTTCGAGCGGGGGGTCCAGTTCCTGCGCCCCCTCACGCTCCGCGAAGTGGCCGACTACATCGAGATGCACGAGTCCACCGTGTCCCGGGTGACGAACGAAAAGTTCGTGCAGACTCCGCGCGGGGTCTTCTCCCTGAAGTACTTTTTCTCGAGTGGGCTGGCGACCGTGTCCGGCGAGGAGATCTCCGCCCGCGGGGTGAAGGCGAAGCTCCGGACCCTCGTGCAGCAGGAGGATCAACAGAAACCCCTCACCGACCAGAAGATCGTGGATCTCCTGGAGGCCGACGGGATCCACATCGCCCGTCGGACGGTGGCCAAGTACCGTGACCAGCTAGGGATCCTTCCAGCCCGCATGCGCAAGCGTGTCTGATCCGGGAGTGCGCGTGACTCCCTCCGGAGGACCTTCTCCCGCTGACGACTCTCGGCGCGATTTCGCCGTGGTCGTCCCGGCGTACAACGAGGCCGAGGGGATCCCGGAGCTGGTGCGCGAGCTGAGAGCGGCATTCCAGCGTCACGCCCTGTCGGGCGAGGTCATCCTTGTGGACGACGGCTCCACCGATGGCACCGCGGCGGTGGCCGAGGCGGAGGCGTCGGGATGGAAGGCCTTCCAGGTCGTACGGCACCGGACGAACCTCGGGAAGACCGAAGCCATGGTCACGGCAGCGCGGAGGACGGAAAAGACCATCCTCCTGGTCTTCGACGCGGACCTCCAGCACTCCGCGGACGAGATCCCGCGGCTACTGGACCGGATGTCGGAGGGATGGGATATCGTGTGCGGCCGCAAGGTAGGGGGGTACGACAAGCAGGCCGTTTCGTCGATCTACAACCGGGTGTCCCGCGCGCTCTTTCAGGTCCCGGTCTCGGACCTGAACTCGATCAAGGCGTTCCGGACCTCCATCCTTCGCGAAATCCCGTTGAGGCACGACTGGCATCGCTTTTTCGTGGTCCTGGCGCATGCGCGAGGGTATTCGGTGGGGGAAATCGACGTTCCTCTGCATCCGAGGCGTGCAGGCACCTCGAAATACACCGGCGGCTGGAGGGTCGTGGTGGGGGTCATGGACCTCGTATCCGTCTGGTTCCTCCTGGTCTTCTCGCGCAAGCCGCTCCTCCTTTTCGGGATCCTGGGCTCGGCGTTGGCCGTCCTCGGAATCCTGGTGGGTCTGGTCGCGCTCTACCTTCGGCTCGCGCTGGGGATGGGCTTCCGCCCCCTCCTCGACCTGGTCCTCCTCCTGGTCACAGTGGGTATCATGCTCCTGGGATTCGGGCTCTTGGCGGAGATGGTGGCTCAGCTGAGGGAGGAAGTGGACGAACTGCGGCGAAGGGCCGACTGATGGTCGATTCCGCTCGGGATCGCGGGGGGCGGCCACGCGTCCTCGTCGTCGTCGGCACGCGTCCGGAGGCCATCAAAATGGCCCCCGTCGTTCGGGCTCTCCGGAGGCCCGAAGGCACCACCGACGCGACGCTCCTCCTGTCGGGCCAGCACTCGAGCCTCGTGCGAGATATCCTCGAGGAGCTGGGCCTGGAGGCCGATCACGACCTGGCGATCATGCGGGAGGGGCAGTCGCTCTACGATGTCGCCCGCCGCTGCATGGAGGGCCTGTGCGAGGAGGTGAGGGCTCGGCGTCCTGACATGGTGCTCGTCCAGGGGGATACGGCCACCGTTTTCTTCTCGTCGCTGGTCGGATTCTTCGAGCAGGTGGCCATCGGACATGTCGAGGCCGGGCTTCGGAGCGGCGACCTCCGGAGCCCTTTTCCAGAAGAGGGTTTCAGGCGACTGACCGGGGTGCTTGCCGATCTTCACTTCGCTCCCACGGAGGAGGCCCGGAAAAACCTCCTCCGAGAGGGAGTCCCCCGGGGGCGGATCCATCTCACGGGAAATCCCGTGGTGGACGCCCTCCTCGCCATCGCCGACCAGGAGTATCCACCCTCGGAGCCTGCCCTCGTGGGGCTCCTGGAGGGGACATCTCCGTTCATCCTCCTTACGGCCCATCGCCGGGAGTCGTTCGGGCCCGGGCTTCAGCGCGCTTTCGGGGCGGTGTTGCAATTGTTGGAGGAAGAGCCGGATTTGCATGTGATCTATCCTGTTCACCCGAACCCGCGTGTCAGCGAGCCGGCGAGGGAGCTCCTGGGGCCGCACCCGCGGGTCCACCTCGTCCCCCCGCTCGGGTACCGGGATCTGGCCCTCGCCCTCCGCTCGGCCGCCTTGGTATTGACCGACTCCGGGGGCATCCAGGAGGAAGCACCCACTTTCGGCACGCCCGTCCTGGTCTTGCGTGAAGTCACGGAGCGTCCCGAGGGGGTGCGGGCGGGAGTCGCCCGGCTGGTGGGTACGGATCCCGCGCTGATCGTCCCCGCGGCCCGTGAGGTCCTCGCCGAGCCCGCGACGGAGCGGCGCAGGCGCAGGGGACGGAACCCCTACGGTGACGGGGAGGCCGGGCTCCGGATCGCCCGTGCCGTGGAGGCGTTCCTCGCCGGCGAGGAGGCGGGTGGATGAAGGTCCTCCTTCACTGCACGTATTTCCCTCCGGAGGTGGGAGGTCTCGAGAGCCACGTGGCGGAGCTCGCCCGCGGCCTCGTCCAGGCGGGGCACGAGGTTCGCGTCGTCTCCTCGCTCTCCATGCCCGGTCTCCCGGCCGAAGAGGTCGTGGACGGGGTCCGGATCCGTCGAACTGCGCTCCCCTCCCGGAGCGGAATCGGCTGGGCCCTTCACGCGCTCGGATCGCTTCCCGTGACCCGGAGGTGGGCGCGGTGGGCAGACATCGTACATGCACAAGCCTTCGCGTCCATCTTCCCCTGCGCGCTCGCCGCCGGGAGTGCCGGTCGCCCCCTCGTGGCTACTTTCCACACCTCCCACTTCCTCGTCCGGGCGCGAAGGGCTCTCTGGCGCCCCGTCCTCGCTTGGCTGGTGCGACGGCCGGCCCACTCGCTCGCTGCGAGCAAGGAGCTCGCCGAGGTTGCGATGGGCCTGGCTCCGGGAGTGGAGGTCGAGGCGTTGACCAACGGGGTCGACACGGGTCGGTTCCGGCGGCTCGGGGAGGGAGAGGGAAACGTCCCGCCCCTGGGGGAGGGGGAGCGCCGGATCCTCGTTCCGCGGCGCCTCTTCGAGAAGAATGGGGTGGAATACTTCGTCCGTGCCATGCCCGCCATCCTGCAGGGCGAGCCCGGTGTGCGCGCCTGGCTCGTCGGGGATGGGCCCGAGCGGGGACGCCTCGAGTCCCTCGCCGCCGAACTGAAGCTGGGGCAGTCGCTGCGCTTCCTGGGCCGAAGGACGCACGACGAGATGCCGGCGATCCTCTCGTCGGGGGAACTCGCGGTGTTCCCGTCGTTGATGGAGGCGACCTCGGTGGCAGCACTCGAATGCATGGCGTGCGAGCTCCCGGTCGTGGCCACCCGGGTCGGGGGCCTCCCCGAGATCGTGGACGAGTCGGTGGGCCGCCTGGTGCCCCCGGGGGATCCGGGCGCACTTGCCCAGGCCGTGCTGGACCTCCTGCGGACGCCCGAGTTGCGTGCCATGGGAAGCAGGGCGAGAGAACGGGTGGTGTCGGCCTGGAGCAACGAGCGGCTGGTCGCCCGTCATGTGGAGGTCTACCGGGCCCTCGGCGCGAATGGGGCAGAGCGAATGGAGCCGGGGGAGGTGAGAGCGTGACGAAGACTGATCGGAGACACGAGAGGAAGCGCCGGCGGGAGCGGCGGGAGGCGGGAGGGCAGGGGAGGGGGGAGAGTGCTCCTCCCGGCGCGGTCGAAGCGCTGGACCGGGTACCGGGGTGGGCGGTGATGACGGCCTTCGCCCTGGCGACGCTCCTCCTCTTCCGGGAGTTCGTTTTCTCGGACGTCATGCTTTTCGGCTCGGATACCCTGGCTCTGGGATACATGGCGCGGGCCTTCTATGCCGATGCCCTCCAGTCCACCGGCTTCCCCCTCTGGAACCCCATCATCCTGGGAGGGACTCCCTTTATCGAGTCGCTGGCAGGGGGCGATTCACTCCACCCTCTTTCCGTCCTGCTCCTCCTCCTGACGGACACCTACCGGGCCATCGGCTGGAAGCTGGTCCTGCACGTCTTCCTGGCCGGCGTCTTCATGTTCGCCTGGCTTCGGGTGCTGGGCACCTCCCGGGGCGCCGCGGCGGTGGGTGGGCTCGCCTTCCTCCTGGCACCACACATGGTCACCCTGGTGTTTCCGGGGCACGACGGGAAGATTTTCGTGGTCGCCATGACCCCGATCCTCTTCTGGGCCGGGGAGTGGTTTCTCCGCCGAGGCGGCCTCCTTCCCCTGGCCGCCCTCGCCGGGGTGGTGGCGACGGTCATTCTCTCCACCCACTTCCAGATGGCCTACTTCCTCTTCGGGGCGATGGGGGCCTACATGCTGTTCCGATGCATCCAGCTCGGCCGGGGTGCGCCCGGGTGGAGGATGGCGGGTGGGCGGCTTGGGGCCTTCCTGCTTTTCTCGGTCCTGGGAGCCGGGGTGACCACCGTGCAGCTCCTCCCGGCCTTTTCGTACGTCACCGAGGACTCGCGGCGGGCCGGAACCACGGTACAGGCCGAGGGGGAGGGGGCACTCACGTACGGGTCGTCATGGTCGCTGCACCCGGAGGAGATCGTGAGCCTCGCGGTGCCCGAGTTCGTGGGGGCGAGCGTAGGCACCGCCCCCTGGACCGACAATACCTACTGGGGAAGGAACCCCTTCAAGTTGAACCACGAGTATCTGGGGCTGGTGGTTCTCCTGCTGGCTCTGCTCGCCTTCGTTCCCGCTCCGGGCAGGGGGACAGGAACGGGCCGTCAGCAGGACTCCATACGGTGGTTCCTGCTGGGTCTGGGAGTGGTCGTTCTCCTCTTCACGCTGGGCCGGCACACACCCGTCTGGCGCATCTTCTACGAGGTGGTCCCCGGGATCTCCCTCTTCCGGGCGCCGTCCATGGCCATCTTTCTCACCGGGTTCGCGGCGGTCACCCTCGCCGCCCTCGGGGTGGATCGGGCGGCCCGCGCCATCGATGCGGGGGAGGGGCGGTGGGTTTTCCGGTTGCTGGGAGGTGGGGTGGCCATCCTGGCGGTGGGATGGGTCCTGGCCGCCACCGGTCTCCTTCCCTCCATCTGGACCTCGACCCTCTATTCCGGGCTCGAGCCCCCCCGACTCAGCGCCCTGGAGAGCCTGGAACCACATATGGTACGTGGTTTTGGGGTGGCCGTCCTGGTTGCGGGGCTCCTTGCGGGACTCTGGTGGGCCGTATCCCGGTCGTATTTTCCGGCGATGCTCCTGGTACCCGCGCTCGCGTTCCTCATCGCGGCGGACCAGTGGCGAGTGAACGCCGCCTTCATCGAGGTGATGGATTACCGGGCGTTCGCGTCTCCGGACCAGAACCTCCAGTTTCTCATCGAACGGCAGGCTGAAGGGGAGCCCTTCCGGGTCCTCTCGCTCCAGCGGCAGGGGCAGGACGTGAACCCCGGTATCCATGGCCTGGAGCTCGCGGGCGGACACCACCCGAACGACCTCCTTCGCTACCGGGAGCTGCTGGGGCAGGAGACGTCCCAGGGGTTCGAGCGCCTGGGCGGTCGGGAATTGCACCCGACCCTCCTGGACATCCTGAACGTACGCTACATCCTCTGGCCGGAGTTGCAGCGAGGGCCCCTGGAGGGCGTGCCGGCGGTGAGCCAGCTCCGGCTCGCCGATGGCCGCGTGCTCACCTCGGTGTACGAGGTCCCGCACCTTCCCCGCGCCCGAGTGGTAGGGGAGGCCATCGTGGTGGATGAAGGTCGTACCCTCGAGACCGTTCTGGATCAGGGAGCTTTCGACCCGACGAGGTCCACCGTCCTCTCGGAGCCGCCTCCCATTGTGCCGGCGGGGCCCGGGGTGGAGGGGAGCGTCCGCTGGGTCGAGCGGACTCCGAACCGGCTCGTCTTCGATGTAGAGGCCAGCGCCGCCGCCCTGGTGGTGGTGTCCGAGAACTGGTTCCCGGCGTGGCGAGCCAGTGTCGACGGCGTGGAGACGCCGGTGCTGAGGGCCGATCACACCCTCCGGGCTGTTGCGGTGGAGGGTGGCTCGCATCGCGTCGAGATGTGGTACGATTCTCCCGAGCTACGCTCCGGACTTTGGCTTTCCATCCTCTCCCTCGTGGTCGTCCTCCTGGTGGCGGCCGCAGATCCTCTGCTGCGTCGCTGGCAACCCGCGAAGCCCGGGAAAGCCGGTGCATGAGGCGGTGCCGATGACCTCGCCTCCGCCGCTTCCCCGCGGCTCGCTCCCCGGGGTGGGGAAGCTTGCGGTGCAGTTGCTTCTGACCATCCTGGTGACCTGGGTCATCGTGTCCCGTGTGGGGGTGAGCCTGGACGACCTCCGCTCCCCCGGTCTCTCGGTGGACGGGCTTCGAATGGGGTGGGTGGCCATCTCCTGCGTCGTGCTCTTCCTCGCGATGGGGATCGCCGCCCGGCTCTGGGGCCTCATGGTGCGAGAGCTCGGCGGGAAAGACCCCGGAATGGCGGGCTCCTTCCGGATTGTCCTGACGGCCAACCTTGCCCGCTATATCCCGGGGAAGCTGTGGCAGATCGCGGGTCTGGCCGTGCTGTCGCGCCGCGCCGATATTCCCGCGACGCTCGGGGCGGGGGCCGGGCTCCTGACCCAGGTCTTCCATCTCGCCGGCGCGGCGGCAGTGGGGATCCTCGTGCTCGGCCCTCGGGGGACGGGCCTGGCTCCGGGGGTCGGAGCGTGGGCGGCGCTGTCGGTGCTTCTCGTCATCGTGGGGGCGGCCTCCACGCCGCCCCTCCTCCGCTGGGGGTTCCGAACCGCCTTCCGATTCACGGGGGTCGATGCCGTCGAGATACCCCGTGTCGGGGTTTTCTTCGGCCCGAAGTGGGTCGGGCTCCACACGCTGTCCTGGTTGGTCTACGGGGCGGCGTTCGCTGCCCTGGTGAGGGGGCTGGGGGTGGAGGCTCCGGGCCAGGTCGGGATGGTGGCCGCCTTCAGCGCAGCGTACCTGGTGGGCTACGTCGCCCTCTTCGCTCCGGCGGGGATCGGCGTTCGCGAGGGGGTTCTCATCGCGCTCCTGCAGCCCTTTGCCGGGGCGGCAGCGGTGGGGATCGCATTGTTGGCGAGGGTCTGGATGACCCTCGTCGAGCTCCTCCCGGCGGCTGCCATGGCGCTGTGGGAGATCTTCCGCGATCGGGGACGGCCGGAGCGGCTCGAGACGAGGGGGGAAGATGGCTGACGGCCCCGAGCGAACCCTCGTGGTGATGCCCACCTACAACGAGAGGGAGAACCTCCCACGGATCGTGCCTCTCGTGCTGGAACAGTCCGACGAGATCCATATTCTGGTCGTGGACGACGGCTCTCCCGACGGAACCGGGGAGCTGGCCGACCGTCTGGCCCGCGATTCCGACGGGCGGGTGCACGTGTTGCACCGCACCTCGAAAGACGGGCTGGGCCGCGCCTATATAGCGGGATTCAGGTGGGGGCTGGAGCGGGATTACGCGCGCTTCTGTGAGATGGACGCCGACCTCTCGCACCCTCCCGAGACCCTTCCCAACTTCCTGCAACTCTCCCGGGAATTCGACTTCGTCATCGGGAGCCGCTACGTGGGTGGGCGGGTCACCGTGGTGAACTGGCCCATGCCGCGCCTCCTCCTTTCATATTTCGGGAGCTTCTATGCCCGTACCATCACAGGACTTCCGGTGTCGGATGCCACGGGGGGGTTCAACCTCTTCTCGCGGGAAGTCCTGGAGGCGCTGAATCTGGAGCGTATCCGGTCGAACGGATACTCTTTTCAGATCGAAATGAAGTTCCGGGCGTGGAAGGCCGGCTTTCGCTTCGTGGAACTCCCCATCGTCTTCACGGAGCGGGACCAGGGGGAGTCCAAGATGTCGAAGGGAATTGTCGTGGAGGCGGTCTGGAAGGTCTGGATGCTGCGCATGCGCGATCTGTTCGGGCGACTCCAATGAACGGCGGCCGAGAGGGAGGAATCGTAGGATGGGCCTGACCAACTTCGTCTACATGTGCCCGTTCTGTGGCCACGACCCCCTCGAGGAGGAGAGGGGCGGGGGAGCCGCCCGCTGCAGCGGGGGGTGCGGCGTCCGACTCCGCCACGACGGCCGGCACGGGGGGGTCTTCGTGGAACGGGGGGGTGAACCGGCCCGGCTCTTCGCGGCGAGCGACATCGAACGCTCGCTCCGAGAATGGGAAGCGAAGACCCTGGTGTCCGGCCCACCCAGCCGCGAGGCCCGCGCACTCATGAAGCGGGCGGAGAGGGAGGCCCCGCTGAGGTACATGGGGAAACTACTGGGCTTCTACGAGGTTTTCGGCGAGGGCGCCCCGGGCCGTCTGCGCCTGGGGGCGGAACGGATCGAATTCGTCCCGGATCGTACGGGTGAGGAGACCTTCGCACGGGATCTCTCGTCCCTCCGCTCGCTGCAGACCTCCTCCTCCACGATCCAGTTCGGACTCCGTGAAGGGGGAGTCGTGTCGTTCAAATTCCCGGAGGATTCCTCCAGGCGATGGGAGGGGCTGGTGTGCGAAGCGCTCAGACGGCACTACCGCCGTGCAGGCGAAGGGGAGATCGTCGAGTTCCAGCCCCGGATCCGCACCGGCCATCGGGTACGCACTTGAGTCTCACATACACGGCCCTTCGGGGACCGACCCGGCTTCTGCTCCGCACCTTCACCGACCTCCGGGTGGAGGGCGTCGAGCACCTTCCGGACGACGGACCCTTCCTGCTGGTGCCCAACCACCAGAGTCTCGCCGATCCCTTTCTGGTGCAGGCGTACTGCAGGCGACCGGTTCACTCCATGACGAAGAGCACCCAGTTCGCGCCGGCGGTCTTCCGCTGGTTCATTCCGCGCCTGTGCGGGTTTCCGGTCCGCCGATACCGGGTCGACCCACAGGCGGTGAGGGTTCTCTTGCGGCTGCTGGAGGAGGGGGAGGGCGTCTGCATCTACCCCGAGGGGGAGCGCACCTGGGACGGTACCATGCAACCCTTCCGTCGAGGGGCGCTCCGGGTCCTCCTCAGGGCAGGCGTGCCGATCGTTCCGGTGGGAATCAGTGGGACGTATGACCTCTGGCCCCGGTGGGCCAGCCGTCCACGTCCGGGGTTCGGCCCCCGCGTCAAGGTCGGTCTTCGCTACGGGGAGCCCCTGTGCTACGGCGAAATCCGCGACCGATCAACCCGCGAGCGACTGTTGCCAGAGCTCGAGCGGCGGCTGCGGACTGCGCTCCAGGAGTTGAGTCGGCCGGGGGGGTGAGGTGTTCTGGGGGAATCCTGGCGTGAGTTAACTTCAACTTGACATAATATACATTATACGAAGTCGGGGAAAGCTTGTGGAGAACCTTGCCCCTGGGGCCTCGCGGCTCTGAGTACGTAAGGCACAGTTGTCACGAAGTAAGGTGAATGTGTCGCCCTTCGGGGAGCTCCGTCCGGTCGGGTCCCTGGAGGTCGGTTCCGCTGCTCTGTCCGCACCTCGCCTCGGGTGGTCCGTCGACGTTGACCCGGCCAGGGCCTCCCGGTAGCTTTCACGGTCTATGCGCGGGAGCCTTTGAGCGCCCGCCGGCGGTCCCCGGACCGTCGCCAGAACCTCCCCCATCGAACCGCTATTCGCCTGCATGGCCAAGAGACGCCCCACATCGTCCCGACAGACACCGAAAGGGACCGCCGACGACGCCTTCGCGGCGCGCGTGCTCGAGTTCTGGGCCTGGTCCCGGACGCGAACCGAACTCCTGGTGGCGATGATCGTCGTGATCCTCCTCCTTGTTGGGGGCACGATCTACTACGCGAATCACCGTGCTGCCCAGCGGGAGGCAGCGGCTGCACAGCTGGAGCGCCTCCAGCAAGCTTCCTCGTTCCAGGACCCGGCCAGCGTGATCAGCGACTTCCGGGACTTCCTCACCCGCTACGGTGGTACGCCGTATGCCGAGGAAGGCAGGCTGGTGCTGGCGGAGCTTCTCCTTGGCGCGGATCGGGTAGGAGAGGCGATCGAGGCGCTCGAGCCCATCGCTCCCTCCTTCCGGAATCCCCTGCGCCTGCAGGCGACGATCCTCCTGGCATCGGCGCTGGAGGAGGCCGAGGAGTGGGACCGGGCGGCGGAGGTCTACGAGTCGCTGAGCCACGACGCCTCGTTCTCTCATCAGCGACGGGAGGCCACCGAGGGACTGGCCCGGGTCCGGCTGACCCAGGGTGACTCGGCTGCCGCTCGGATGGCCTATCGTCGACTCCTGGAGGACGCCGACCTGAGCGCCGAGGCCCGGAGCTACGTGGAGATGAGGCTGGCGGAGATCGCCGGCGGGAGCTGAGCCCGGGCAGGTGGACGCCGTGGAGATGCCGATGACCGGGATCGCGAGGATGTTCGGTATCGCTGGGGCCCTGTTCGGGCTCCTCGGTGTTGGATTGGGGGCATTCGCTGCCCACGCCCTCGAAGGGCGGGTGGAACCCCGGCATCTGGAGGTCTTCCAGACGGGGGTGCGGTACCAACTCGTTCACGCGCTTGCGTTGATATTGGTGGCCTTGCTTGCGCTGCACCTCCCTGGGAGGTGGATGATCGCCGCCGGGTGGGCATTCACTGCCGGGATCCTGATCTTCTCCGGATCACTCTACCTCCTCGTCTGGACCGGGGTCGGCCGCTGGGGCGCGGTGACACCCATCGGGGGGCTCGCCTTTCTCGCCGGTTGGATCTTCCTTGCTCTCGCCTTCTGGCGTGCGGGCTGAGTTTCAGCCATCGGGCCTGTGACCCCTCTCGCAGCGACCTTGGCCGAGGTGCGGGACGAGCTGCGACGTGCCGGGTCCATTGTGGTCCTCACAGGGGCCGGGGTGAGTGCCGAGTCCGGCGTGCCCACCTTTCGGGATGCGCAGACCGGGTTCTGGGCCCGGATGAGGCCCGAGGAGCTGGCAACACCCGCTGCCTTCCGACGCGATCCCGAGTTGGTATGGCGATGGTACCGGGAGCGGATCCGAGGGGTGCTGGCGTGCCGGCCCAACGCGGCCCACCGGGCCATCGCCCACCTTCTGGTCGACCGCCCCGAAGCCACCCTGGTGACGCAGAACGTAGATGGGCTGCACCAGCGCGCTCTCGAGGAATGCCTGGAATCCTCGGCCGCCCCTGAAGTGGCGGCTGCCCAGGGACGCGTCCTCCCCCTCCACGGGAACCTCCTGAGCTCGCGCTGCACCTCGTGCGGCCACAGGGAACCCGCCCCCGCTACCCGTGAAGGGGGCGCCTGGATCGATGAAGCGGCTCCCCTGCCCCGGTGTGACCACTGCGGGGCCCCGGCGCGGCCGGACGTGGTCTGGTTCGGGGAAATGCTCCCCGAGGAGACGCTGACGCGGGCGTTCGAGGCGGCGGATGAGGCGGACATCTGCCTCATGGTGGGTACGAGCGCCGTGGTCCACCCAGCGGCCTCGATCCCCCTCGCGACCCTGCGGTCCGGGGGGCGCATTGCCGAGGTCAACCCCGAGCGAACCCCGCTTAGCGACCACGCCTGGTGGTGCCTGCCGGGGCCCGCTGCGTCGATCCTGCCGGAGCTCCTCGGAGCCTACGGCATCTGAGATCCTGCAGAGCGTCCTCGCCAGGATTCGAACCTGGGACCTGCCGCTTAGGAGGCGGCCGCTCTATCCAACTGAGCTACGAGGACGAAAGTTTGTTGAGGCGTTGTGGCGCAGGGTCCGGTTATGCCTGCCCCGTCCGCCACGGACACAAGATAAGCCCAGCGGGCGGGATGGTGGACCCCCTGGCCTGTGATGCGATGGCCCCGAGCGCGTCCCCCGGCTCCTCAGGTCACCCAGGTGATGACGAAGAATCCGAGGATCAGGAGGACTCCAAAGAGCACTGTGAGGAGGTTGAAATAGCGGTCGATGAACCGGCTCACCGGTGGCCCGAAGAAATAGATGAGACCGGCCACCAGGAAGAATCGCAGTCCCCGGCTGAGCACGCTCGCCAGGAGGAAGACGGCGAAGTTGATGGCGAACACCCCCGCGGAGAGCGTGAACACCTTGTAGGGGAGGGGCGTCAACCCGGCCAGGAAGACCGCCCAGAAATCGTACTGGTCGTAGAGGGTCTGGACCGAAGCGAAGGCCTCTGGCGTGACCCCCGGCACCCACGTGAAGAAGAAGTCGTCGACGAGGCTCCAGGCCCCCCATCCCATGGTATAGCCCAGAACGCCCCCCGCGGCCGAAGCACCGGTAGCCCACGCCGCGAATCGGAAGCTCCGGTTCGGCGCCCCCAGGCAGAGCGCCATGAGGAGGGGGTCGGGCGGGATGGGGAAGACGGACGCCTCCGCGAAGCAGAGCACTACGAGGGCGGTCACGCCGTACGGGGTGTAGGCCCATCCGAGCACCCAGTCGTACAGGCGACGGACGACGTTCGGCATTGGTGCATCGGGGTCCGTCACGACGTGGGGGGACCCGGCCTCCTGCCTCTGCGATTCACGCGCCATCAGCCCAGCTCTCCGTCCGGGTCACTCCCGTACGACGGGTCGTCCCAGCCGTACCGGCCCAGAAGAGGGACGAAGGTACAGTCCTCGCGTACGCTGTTCACCTCGATTCCTCCTCCCTCGGCCCTGCGCACGAGGAGGAGATCCTGAGTGCTCCTGTCCCCGACGGGGACCAGCATCCGGCCTCCCACGGCGAGCTGATCCACCAGCGCCTCGGGCACCTCAGGGGAGGCCGCCGCGACGGTGATGACGTCGAAAGGTGCGAACTTCCGCCAGCCGATGGACCCATCGCCCACCAGGAGCGCGACGTTCCGGAACTCCAGCGCATCCAGACTGCGGCGTGCCCTGCCGGACAGCTCCCGGATACGCTCCACCGAGTAGATGCGATCACCCATGAGGGCGAGAAGCGCCGTGAAGTAACCGCTCCCGGTACCGATCTCCAGGACCCGGTCTTCCGGACCCGGGCGGAGCAACTGCAGATAGTAGGCCTGGAGGGAGGGCTGTGACGCCGTCTGACCGTATCCGATGGGCACCGGAGCGTCCTCGTAGGCGCGGTGGATCACACCCTCGGGGAGGAAGGCGTGGCGGGGAACCTTGTCGAAGATACGGAGGATCTCGAGATCCTCGATTCCCTGTTCGCGGATGAGCTCGATGAGCCGCCGCCGCGAACCTACGAACCGGTAGTCGTCTAGAGCGTGAGGTCCCACCCGCGGATCTCCTCGAGAAGGTTGTAGTTCGTCAGGTCGAGGTGGAGGGGTGTCACGGAGATGAATCCCTCCTCGATGGCCTGGAAGTCGGAATTTTCGTCCCCCTTCCAACTCAGAGCGCCTCCTCCGATCCAGAAATATTCCCGCCCGCTGGGGTCGTGGGCGCGGGTGAGGGAATCGGCGTAGCGTCGCTCACCCAGGGTGGTGACACGGACGCCCTTCACCTCGGAGGGGGCGATGGGGGGAAGGTTCACGTTCAGCAGGGTGGAGCGCGGGAAGTTCTCCCCTCGCATGGCGATCCTGCCCAGGAGCGCGGCGAGGGCCTCATCCCACGCGTCGATGGACTCGAAGTCGCTCCCCGTGTAGGAGAGCGCGACGGAGGGAATGCCCAGCACCGTGGCCTCCATCGCGGCAGCGACGGTCCCGGAATAGAGAACGTCCTCCCCCATGTTGGGGCCATGGTTCACTCCGGAGAGGCAGAGATCGGGGCGGCGTTCCAGGAGGGCGTTGAGGGCCAGGATCACACAGTCCGTCGGGGTGCCGTCGACCACCAGGGTCCCGTCCGTCGCACGGCGGCTCCGGAGCGGGTGGTGGAGGGTGAGCGAGTGGCTCGTCGCGCTCTGCTCCCGGTCCGGTGCGACGATGGTGACCGAGCCCAACGTGCGGGCCGCCCGGGCGAGCGCCTGCAGGCCGGTGGCAAGGAAGCCGTCGTCGTTGGTGCAGAGGATGTCCATGGATCGGCGTCGTGGGATATGGGGAGCGGGAGACGGAGTCCCGTCTCAACCGGAAGATTTCGGGGGCAGGGTGAGTAGATTGCGCAACCGCTCCAACTCCTCCCTCATGCCGGCGAGTACTTCGGGGGTCAGCACCTGGCTCCGCTCCTCCTCGAGCCCTCCTTCGGTCCGAAGCTCACGGACCCGTCGGCGTGCCCCCTCGATAGTGAACTTCTCCTCGTAGAGGAGGTGCTTGAGCAGGAGTATCAGCTCGATTTCCTGGGGTCGGTAGACGCGGTTGCCCGCGCGGTTCTTGCTCGGTTGCAGGACCTCGAACTGTGACTCCCAGTAGCGGAGGACATGTGGCTTGAGGCCGGTGAGGTCGCAGACGTCCCCGATGGAGTAGTACGCCCGCTTCAGGACGGGCGCCCTCGGAGGCGAGGGCGGCTCGGAACGGTCAGGGGGATCGAAGTCCGCCACCGTCAGTTCTCGGCCTTCGGGTCACGGATCATGAGCTCGTGCACCGCTTGCTCGGGCGCCTGCCGGCCCTCCAGGATCGCCACCACCTGGGCCGTGATGGGCATTTCCACCCCGTGACGTTCGGCGAGGGCCTGAACCGCAGGGGCCGTCCGAACCCCTTCGGCGACGGCCTTCATCTCCGAGAGGATCTTCTCGAGGGACTCCCCTTCCCCCAGCCGCTTCCCCACCGTCCGGTTCCTGGAAAGCTCGCCCGTACAGGTGAGCACGAGGTCGCCCATGCCGGCAAGACCGGCGAAGGTGGAACTGGCTGCGCCCATGGCCTCCCCCAGCCGGGTGATCTCCGCCAACCCTCGGGTGATGAGTGCAGCCCGGGTATTGTGCCCGTATCCGAGTCCGGCCGCGACCCCTGCCGCGAGGGCGATCACGTTCTTCACGGATCCGCCCAGCTCGACCCCGACCACGTCGTCGTTCGTGTAGACCCGGAAGCGATCGGATGAGAAAATGCGTTGGACGCGGAGGCGTGAGGGGCGCGAGGTGCTTGCCGCCACCACGGCGGTGGGCGTACCCCGGGCGACCTCCATCGCGAAGGAGGGGCCGGAGAGAACCGAGAGGGCATCGCGCGACGTTGGAGGCAGGAGGGGTGCGATGACCTCGTCCATCCGGCGGAGGGTGTCGATCTCGATGCCTTTCGAGGCGCTCACGACAAGAGCGTCCGGTTCCATGTGCCCGGTCGCCTCCGACATGACCCGTCCGACGAACTGGGAGGGGCTCACGGAGACCACGAGTTCCGCACCGTGCAGCACCTCGGACATCTTCGACGAGACCCCGAGACCGGACGGAAAGGGCACGTCCGGCAGGTAGCTCCGGTTCTCACCCAGGGAGCGGACCTCCTCCACCACCGCTTCCTCGAAGCTCCAGAGGCGCACCTGATGACCGAGGCGGTGCAGGTGGATGGCGAGCACGCTCCCCCAACTTCCGGCCCCCAGGACGGCGGCGGTCACGGGGCGTTCCGTCATCGGGTCCTCCCGGTGTCCGATCCCACGGTGATCCTGCGCTCCTCTCCCCTCAGGATCCGTCCGATGTTCGCCCGATGGGACCAGAGGATGAAGAGGGCCAGCACGACGGAGAACGCCACGACCGTTCCGCCCCCGTCGTGGGGGGTCAGGACGACCGCTGGCGGGAGGGTCGTTGCCGCCAGGATCGACCCCAGCGAGACCCAGCGAGTCAAGGCGACAGTGGCGGTCCAGACCAGGACCGCGATGGCGAGGGCCCAGGGCGCGAGGGCCAGAAAAACGCCCGTGCTGGTGGCGACTCCTTTGCCTCCCTTGAACCCGGTCCAGAAGGAGAAGACGTGTCCCGCAATGGCGGCGGCCCCGAAGCCGACGAGCCATGCAGGGTCCTCAACCCCTGCGAGCGCCGGGAAGAGCGCGACCGGGAGGAAGCCCTTCAGCATGTCCACGAGCATCACGAGGCCACCGGCCCCCCATCCGAGGGTTCGGAGGGTATTCGTGGCCCCCAGGTTCCCGCTCCCCTGGGTCCGCAGGTCCACCCCGAAGAGTCCCCGGCCAACCCAGAGGGCGGTAGGGGTCGCCCCGAGGACGTAAGCACCGAGGAGAAGGAGGCTGGCGGTCATGCGGAGCTACGTGAGCGGTCGCTCGAGGCCCGGAGCCGGACGCGGATGGGGACGCCCTCGAAGCCCCATGACTTCCTGAACCCATTCTGGAGGTATCGGACGTAATGGGCCGGAACTTCGCTCGGGAGGTTGCTGAAGATGACGAAGGTGGGGGGACTCGTGTCCGCCTGCGTCGCGTAGCGCAGCTTGACCTGCCTGCCCCGGGAATGGGGGGGCGGCTGGTGGCCCACGAGGCCTTCCAGGACCTCGTTTACCTCATGGGTGGGAATGCGCCTGGTGCGCTGCTCAGCGACGCGAAGGATGAGGTCCAGGGTCCGGCGGACCCTCTGTCCGGTGAGCGCCGAGAGGAAGAGGACCGGGACGGACCCGAGGATGGGTGCGCGCATGCGCAATGCCCGCTCGGCCGCTTCGGCCGAGGTCTCCTCCTTGTCCACGAGATCCCACTTGTTGATGCCGAGCACCACTCCGCAGCCCGCCTCCCAGGCCGACTCCACGATCTTCAGGTCCTGCTGCGTCGCGCCCTCCTGGGCGTCCACCAGGACCAGACAGACCTCGGCCTCGCGGATGACTCGGGCCGTCCGGATCGAGGAGTAGTACTCCAGGGACTCGGAGACACGGGACTGTCTGCGGAGACCCGCCGTATCCACGAAGACGAGGTTCCTCCCGTGGTACCGGAAGGTCGAGTCCACCGGGTCCCGCGTGGTACCGGGGACATCGCTCACCACCATGCGCTCCTCCCCGAAGAGCCGGTTCACGAAGGAGGACTTGCCCACGTTAGGCTTCCCGATGACCGCGATGCGAAGGTTTTCCTCGTCCTCCTCCAGCGGTGGGCCTTCGGGGAAGAGGGAGACCACCCGATCCAGGAGATCGCCGGAGCCCTTCCCCGAGATTGCGCTCACCGGCACCGGCTCCCCCAGTCCCAAGCGCCAGAAATCGTGGTGCGCCGGGTCGGCCGGGAGGTTATCCATCTTGTTCACGACCACGAGGAGGGGGCACGGGGGGTTCCGGAGGATCTCGGCGAGACGCTCATCCAAGGGATGGACACCCTGCTTCCCGTCCACTAAGAAAAGGACGACGTCCGCTTCCTGTACCGCCACCAGCGCCTGGTCGCGGACCTGTCGGTCGAGGGGCTCGTCGCTTCCCTCCACCACACCACCGGTGTCTACGATCAGGAACTCGTGACCTGCCCAGTCCGCGTGGGAGAAGTTCCGATCCCGGGTGACGCCGGGACGGTCGTCCACGATGGCTTCCCGGTGCCCGAGAACCCGGTTGAAGAAGGTGGATTTCCCGACGTTGGGCCGGCCTACCACCGCGACGATCGGGAGTCGTTTACTCACAGTGAGCGAAGGCTCTCGACGATGTCATAGGACGGGATCACGCGGGTGGGCGCGACGGCACGTTCGAACTCGGCGAGGGGGAGGGAGTCGATGAAGAGGTCGTCCTGGTTGAGGGTCTCGGCCGGGATGAGGAGGAGGTCGTCCCCCTGGTACTCCCGGGACGCCACGAGGAGGTCCTCACCCGCGAGAAGGCCGGCTACGGTGACACTCGAGCCGTAGAATTCGTTGGTGACCGCGGTCACATCCACCTCCGAGCCGGTTGCGGACGCGAGTGCCGGCGCTCGCGCGCGCAGGAAGGGCGCCATCGACTTGCCTGTGAGGATCCGGATCCGTTTTCCATCCAGGAAAGGGAGTCCTTCCTCGATCCCCTCATCCAGGGTGTCGAGAAACCCACGCACGGCGCCCACGCCATTCTCCGTAAGGGCTCCGTCGTCGTAGTAGTCCACTCCGGGGACTCCCAGTCCTGCATGGAGGAAAAGCTCATCCGCCGCGTAGGCCCACCCGTACTCGCGCTCTGCAAGGGCCAATTTGCGGTAGTCGTCCACCTGTTGCACCGCCCGAGCGGCTTCTTCCGGCAGGAGGGGTCGGACGGGGCGGTTCAGGTTGTACTTCGTGAGTCCCACCGGAACGACGGAGAGGGTTCGAACCCCCTCGCCCAGCGAGTACAGGTCGGCCAGGGTCCGGTCCAGGTGGTGCCCATCGTTCCACTCGGGGCAGAGCACGATCTGGGTGTGGACCTCGAGACCGTTGGCGATGAGGTGGCGGAGCTGCTCCAGGATGAGTCCGGCACGATCATTTTTCAGAAGTCGCTGTCGGACTTCGGGCTCGGTCGCGTGGACGCTCACGTAGAGAGGAGAGAGGCGCTGGTCCACCAGGCGCTGGAGCCCCTTCGGCCCCAGGTTGGTGAGCGTGACGTAGCTCCCATAGGTGAAGGAGAGCCGGAAATCGTCGTCGCGGATCCAGAGGGTGTCGCGCACACCCTGGGGATTGCCATCGATGAAGCAGAACACGCACTCGTTGGCGCACTCCCGGACCGTGTCCGGCGCGGGAACGATCCCGAGGGGCTCGCCCGGATCCCGCTCGATCTCGAAGACCGTGGGGATCCCGTCGGGGTCGACGGCCTCCAGCTCCAGGGCGCTGTCGGCCAGGAGGAAGGTGAGGTCGATCCCATCCCGCACCCGCGCGCCATTGATGCGAATGATACGCGTGCCGATGCGGAGTTCCAGCTCTTCGGCGATGCTTCCCGTCTCGACCTGCGCGATGCGTACCACTGAACCTCCCGGATGCCGCCGTGGGGCGGCCTGTCAAAGTGTCCCAACCCTGAAAAATAGCACCGGCCCACCGCGCGCTCAACGCGCGGAGGCCGCCTTCGACTCCGATCACGGCCGCCCATGATCCCGACGGTCGTCGAAGAGCCGGAGGGACGAAATGACGACCCCCCCGGTGCCGGGTAGGCGCCGGAGGGGTCTGTGCTTCAAGCGGGCGACCGGACTCGAACCGGCGACCCTCAGCTTGGGAAGCTGATGCTCTACCAACTGAGCTACGCCCGCTTATGCGAGTGCCGTACCCGACAAATGTACCTTTGGCCCGGTGGAGGTCAAGCGGGGAGCGAGCGCTCGAGCGCCTCCAGCACGCGCTCCCTCCCCTGGGCCGCAAGGACGAGCCCGAGGTCCGGCCCCTGCCTGACTCCGCTCACGGCCAGTCGAACGGGGTGGAAGAGGTCGCGGCCCTTCGCACCCATCCCCTTCCCCGCCTCTCGCACGGCCGTCGAGAGTTCGTCCGGGGTCCACTCCTGCGCATGCGTGAGCCGATCCCGCACGGCCCGGAGGGTGGGTGCGGCCTCCGGGGGAATTTCGGCCCTACCTGCAGCGAGCACGTCCGGTGCGGGAAACACCAGGTCCAGGTGCTCGTTCACCTCCGCGAAGGTCGAAAGGCGGGTACGGAGGGCCTCGATGGCCCCTTCGGCTTCCGGACCGGAAAGGTCGAAGCGGGATCGGTCGATCCAGGGCACCACCGCCGCCACGAGCTCGGAGAGGCCCATCCGCGCCAGATGCTGGGCGCAGACCCACTCGAACTTTTCGGGGTCGTAGACGGTGTCCGAGGCGCCGATGCGGCCGAGATCCATCGCCTCCACCAGCTCCCGGCGATCCAGGATTTCGCGATCATCCCCCGGGGACCACCCCAGAAGTGAGAGGTAATTGACCACTCCGTCCGGCGGATAACCTTCCTCGCGAAGCTTTCGGACGCCCTCGGCTCCCTCCCGCTTGGAGAGCTTCCTCCGCTCGGAGTCCAGGACCATGGGGAGGTGAGCGAACACGGGGCGTGGGGCCCCGATGGCATCGAAAAGGAGCGCCTGCTTCGGCGTGTTTGAGATGTGTCCGGAGCCGCGGATGACGTGGGTGATGCGCATAGAAACGTCGTCCACTACGACCGCGAAGTTGTAGGTTGGACGCCCATCTCCACGGAGGATTATGAAGTCTCCTATATCCTTATTATCGAATGTTATATCTCCTCTGACCTCATCCGATATCGAGGTCCTGCCGGAGGGCACGGAGAAACGAAGGACGGGGGGGGTCCCGTCTCGTTGGCGGACCGATGCTTCCTCCTCCGACAGCTCGCGGCAGCCTCCGGGACACCCGGGGCCAGGACGTCCCTCCACCCGCGCCGCTTCGACCGCTTCGTCCGAGCAGAAGCAAGGGTAGGCGGAACCGGACTCGCGGAGACGGAGCGCCACTTCCCGGTAGACCTCCCCCCGCTCTGACTGCCGATATGGTGCATGCGGACCCCCGACGTCCGGCCCTTCGTCCCACTCCAGCCCGGCCCAGCGGAGATCGTCCATGATCTCCTCGAGGGCCCCCTCGACGTTCCGGTCGAAGTCGGTATCCTCCACCCGGAGGACGAAGGTGCCCCCGTGATGGCGGGCGAAGAGGTGGTTGAAGATGGCCACGCGCAGGTTGCCGAGGTGGATCGAGCCGGTGGGGCTCGGGGCGAAGCGGGTTCGAACCTCCGTCATGCGGAGTCTCCTTCCTGGTCCAGGTACGAGATGATGCGGTGAGCGAGTACATCGGAGAAGCCGGGCACTCGAGCGATCTCCTCTCTTCCGGCTTTCCGGACCCCGTCGACGGAGCCGAAGCGGGTCAGAAGGTCGCGCTGTCGAGACGCCCCGATCCCGGGGATGTCGCCCAGGGCACTCCGGATGGTCCGGCGGGACCGGAGCTTGCGGCTGTACTCCACAGCGAATCGGTGTGCCTCGTTGCGGATCTGCTGGAGGAGGCGGAGCGCGGGGTCCCGCCGGCCCAGTCGAATGGGCTCCCGTCGCTCGGGGACGAAGACCTCCTCCTCCCGCTTGGCCAGAGCGACGACCGAGACGTCCTCGGCCCCGAGCCTCGCGAGGACCGGGAGGACGGCGGAGAGCTGCCCCTTCCCCCCGTCCACTACCAAGAGCTCCGGGAGAGGTTCTTCCTGGCGAATACGACGCGAAATGTAGCGATCCACCGCCTCGGCCATGGAGCGGAAATCGTCATTGCCCCAGTCCCCCTTGATCCGCATCCTGCGGTAGAGGCCGCGCCTGCGCTCCCCGTTCTCGAAGGCCACGGCGGAAGCGACCACCTCCTGACCGCCCAGATGGGAGATGTCGAAACAGACCATGAGCCGGGGGACGACCTTGAGGCCCAGACGGTCCTGCAGCTCGTAGAGAACCGCGTCGGCCCGATCCGCGGCCATTTCGAGGGCGGTGACCCGCTCTTCCAGGAGATGGCGGGCGTTCGCGGCGGCGAGCTCGACCAGGCGGCGCTTTTCGCCCCGGCTCGGAATGTGGACACGCACTTTGCGGCCCGCACGGTCGGAAAGAATCTGGGAAAGGGCCGACCGATCACCGAATTCGAAGGGAAAGAGGATCTCGGACGGTAGCTCCTGGATGGCCTGCTCTCCGCCCCCCAGGTAGTGGTGCGATGCGAAGCTCGAGGCGAGCTCCTCGTCGGACTCATCGCCGAGGCCCGTGAGCCTCCTGCTCTCGCGGCCCAGGAGAGCCCCTCGTCGGATCCTCAGGAGGACCGCGGCGCCGTGCTCCCCGTCCCGGGCGATCCCCACCACATCCTGGTCGCCCCCTTCCACTCGTTCCACGATCTGGTTGCGCTCCAGCGCCTCCAGTCCCCTGAGGACGTCCCGTTGCCGGGCCGCCTCTTCATAGCGGAGCTCGGTCGCCGCGAGGCGCATGCGTTCTTCCACATCCTCCCGGAGCGACCGGGTCTCTCCGCCCAGAATCCGGAGGATCTCCTGAATCATGTCCCCGTAATCCTCTTCGCTCTGGAGCCCGACGCAGGGGGCGTGGCAGCGTCCGATGTGGTAGTCCAGGCAGGGCCGGCGCGGACTCTCCGAGGGGAGGTCGTAGCTGCACGAGCGCACCGTGTAGAGGCGTTTTACCACCTCGAGTGCCTGGCGCAGGGGGCCCACGTCGGTGTAGGGGCCGAAGTAACGTGCCCCGTCCCTGCGGAGGCGGCGGGTCACCAGGACGCGTGGGAAAGGCTCCTGCACAGTGACCTTGATGTACGGATAGCGCTTGTCGTCACGCAGGAGGATGTTGAAAGGTGGGCGGTGCTCCTTGATGAGGTTCGCTTCCAGGAGGAGGGCTTCCGCCTCGGTTCCGACGACGATGGTCTCCACATCGCGGATCCGCCCCACGAGCTGACGCGTCCGAAGACCGTGCGAACCGGTTCCCCGGAAGTAGCTCCGGACTCGGGCTCGCAGCGACTTCCCCTTTCCCACGTACAGGACTTCGCCCCCCTCGTCCCGGAAGAGGTACGCACCGGGCGATGTGGGAAGATTGTCCAGGAGGAGGGGGTCGATCATCTGCGCAGTCGAACCGTTGGTGGGGGGATCGCCGGGGGGGCGGGCATCCGGTGCCGTGAACGCTCTAGCGATGCGGGGACCGAGCCCTGCGGAGGAGGCCATCCAGGGGCCCCGAGACTCCAAGCCAGCGGGTCAGGAGGAGGTATACCCCGGCAAACGGAAGGAGCGTTCCAAGCGCGGTCAGCCAAGGGTGGGCCGGAGGAAGGAGGGCGTGAAGGCCGGACCCGATGATACCCGCCACGCACCCCGCGAGGACGAGGCGAGAGAAGCCGGTTCCCGCCAGGCGCATCTCCTCTTCCAGCAAGCTGCCGAGGCGGCTTCGGAGGAGGCCCAACTCCACCCAGGCGGCCACGGCCGAACCGAACGCGAGCCCGGCGGCGCCCAGCCCCAGCGTCCCGATCCGAATGGTGTCGAGTGGGAACATCAGGGCCAGCCCGATGGCAAGAGCGAGGGTCACCCGGATGTAGGCCATCCGGGCCGGCGTCCGGGTGTCCCGAACCGCGTAGAAGGCGGAGGAGAGGAGGCGCGACATCGCGGATGCGCCCATTCCCAGCGCGTAGGCGGCGAGGATGAACCATGTCACGTGGACCTCGTCGGCTCCAAACGCCCCGGTCTCAAAGACGGCCGCCACCACGACGTCCCCGAGGAGGATGTATCCGACGGTGGAGGGCACGAGGTAGTACGCCACCCGCTCGCCGGCTGCTGCCACTTCTCGAGCCAGTTGGGCGGACCCTTCGCCTCGCCTCCGTGAGATCTCCGGAAGCTCCGAGGCGGCGACTGCCATCCCGAAGAGGGAGACGGGAAGCATGAAGAGGACCTGGGCATACGAGAGGGTGGCGAGTGCCCCCACGGACAGGAATCCCGCCAGGGCGTAATCGGCCCATCCTCCGATGTTCACAGCGCCGCGGGCCGCCACCACGGGAATGAAATTGCGGATGGCCTCGCGGACCCCGTGGACCCGGGTCGAAATGGTGGGCCTGAACTCGCGCAGCAGCCGGAGGGTCAGCGGAAGCTGGACTCCCAGCTGGAGCCCCCCTCCGAGCAGCGCTCCCCAGGCCAGCACCCATGCCAGGTCGCCCTCCCGCAATCCAAAGGTGAACCCCCCGATGGCCATGGCCCCGATCATCGCTGCGTTCCAGGCCACCGGCGCCACGTATGGGAGGAAAAAGCGTCGGTGGCTGTTCAGAATCCCGAGCGCCCACGCCGAGATCGCGAGGAGCGCCGTCATGGGGAAGAGGATCTGGACGAGCTCGATGGTCAGTGCCTGACGGTCGGGATCGAACCCGGCAAAGACGAAGGCCACGAGCCAGGGGGCCGCGAGCACTCCCATGAGGGCCAGGAGTCCGGCCGTGAGGGTGAGGAGGCCAAACACGGCTCCGGCGAATCGTGCGGCCTCCCGCTCCCGGCGCTCCTCCAGGAGTTCCGCGTAGATCGGAATGAAGGAGGCGGAAAGCGTGCCCTCTCCCAGGAGGTTCTGGATGACGTTGGGCAGCCGGAGCGCCGCCTTCCATGCATCCGCGGCAGGTCCTGCACCGAAGAAGTGGGCGAAGACCCGCTCTCGCACGAGCCCGGAGATGCGGCTCAGGAGGATCCCGGCCGTGACCAGCGCGGAGGCTCGCGTTCGGGCGCTCCCCGCTCCGGGTGGCTCAACTCGTGCGGATGCAGCCCCCATGCCTCCATCGGGCGGGCCCGCAGAAGCGCCGGTCACGCCTCGGCCTGGCGGGCCCCCTTGGGGCGACTCAGGAGCTTCCGTCACCGGGCGGCAGCTGGCTCTGATCGCGGGAGGGCCGATCGGCGAGGAGCTCCTGGAGAAACTCGGCCCGCTCGTCCAGTTGCTGAAGCTGTCGGCCCAGGCGGTCAACTTCCTCCTCGAGGTGGCGGAGTCGCTCGCCCGTGAGATCGTCTGGGATATTCCCCGCCCCGGACTCCAGGCGGAGTGCGATGGCCCTCCCCACCCGGGAATCCAGTACGGTGGAGAGGATCTCCGGAAGGAGAAGGGCGAGGACGATGAGGGCGATCCAGATCATGGTTCGAAGGTACCCCTGGGAGGGACCCGCCAGCAACGCGGGACTCGGCTACTCGGGGAGCACGGCCTCCCTGCTCTCTTGCGTGAGTTCGTCCAGAAGATCATCACCGTAGCGAGAGAGGTAGTACCAGATACTCTGGCTCCGCTCCTGCGGTTTTCCGTCCGGAAAGAAGTGTCGCTGCGCTTTGGCCACCTGCTGAAGGGCGATGGCGTTCTCGCGCTTGAGGGCCTGGCGGACCTTCTTCTCCACCTCGTCGAGCTGGGTAAACGCTGCGGACCGGACCTGTTGCGCGACACCGGAGAGGGTCGGGTCAAGCGTAGCGACGGCCTGTGCGAGCTCCTTGGTACCACGCGCCACCTCTCCGCGAAGGGTGCCGACCGCTCGCCGGATCTCCTCCGGGAGCTCCTCTCGAACCAGCAGGTTTGCCACCTCGTCGTGGGGGCGCGCGAGGGTCTGAAGGTCGAGGTCGTATTTCTCCATCACCTTCCCGATCTTTCCTTCCACCAGCGTGAGCGATGCACGCGGGTGCACCATGGGCCGGCCCAGACCATGGAGCGAGAAGAGGGGAGCGGTCTGGGCGAGGTACGCCATTTCCCCCGGTCCCCCTACGTAGGCAAGTGTGGGAAGGAAGGCCGCCTCCACCACCGGCCTGAGGAGGACGTTGGGGGAGAGCGCCTCGGGGTGAGCAGCCGCGAGATTGCCGAGCTCCTCCAGGGTCCACTCCTCCCCCGAGTGGCGAGCCCGGAAGCCCTCTGCCGTCCTGAGCAGCCGGTCCCTTCCCTCGCGCCCGGCGACGAAGACGTTGGTCGCCCCGGAGAGAATGGACACGGGGGAGGAGAAGCCCGCCTGGGAGAGCTCCCGCACCCGTCCCTCGAGCGCGGCCTCCGATTCTTCGCTGTGCTCCAGCTCTCGAAGGAGGAGCGCAGAGGTCGATGCCTTCAGCACGGGAGCGTGGGAGGTCAGGAGGAAGAGCCCCCGGTCCGCCAACAGCCCCTCGAGGATCACTTCAAAGCTCCGGGCGTGCGAAGATCTGGAGCTGGCCGATTGGCGCAGCAGGTGTGCCCACGGCTCGGAGAACTCGGTTTCAGGAAGGTGGGAAAGAAGCTCCTCCACCGCCCGGGAGAGTGCATCGCCGGGAACGCGTCTGTAGAGCGAGGGGGAAAGGCTCGAATCCGCTGGAAGCTCGACCCGACGGAGCTCGTTCTCCTGGTCCAGGAGGGTGTGCGTACGGGCCTCCTCCCAGTCGTGGTCTTCGGATCCGATCCAGAAGACGGGGAGGACGGGCTTCCCCAGCCGGAGCTGGAGCCTTTCGGCCAGGGCAATGGCTGTGAGCGCCTTGTAGACCACGTAGAGCGGGCCACCGAGGAGACCGGGCTGTTGGCCGGTCGTCACCACGAACCCCTCGTCCCGGACGAATTCGAGGAGTCGGCTGTCGCGTTGGGCGCCACCTCCGGTCAGGGACTCGGCAACCGCCTCCCGCCGCGACCGTTGTTCTGCAGGGTCCACCGGGTCACCTTCGTCGGCACCCTTCCAGGGCGACCGATACGACGTGAGATCCGCCGGGTGCCCGGGGTAGAACCGGGAGGCTTCCGGCTCGCCGGCGAGCCAATCCCGGACCAGTTCCGGGGACTCGAAGGTGTGGGAGAGGACCTCGAGGCCTGTTCCCGAGCGAGTGCTCATGGATTTCCCTTGTGGTATGGCTCGTTTCGGAGGATGGTCCCCGCCCGGTAGAGCTGCTCCAGGAGGACCAGACGGGCCAGCTCGTGCGGGAGGGTGACGTGGGCGAGGGAGATCCGCCGCCGAGCGCCCCGCAGGATATCGGGGTCGAGCCCGAAGGCGCCTCCCACCACGAGGGCGAGGTCGCGCCCCCCGTGGAGTGCGCGGTCTTCCAGCACCCGGGCCCACTCCGCGGACGAAAGACCCCTCCCTTCCCGGGTGAGGACCCAGTACTCGCAGTCCGCCGGTATCCGAGCGGTGATCCGCTCCCCTTCTTCCCGGCGAACCCGCTCCGGAGCCGGATCCCGTCCTGGCGCTCCCGCGTCCACCTCTACCACTTCCAGCTTCCAGTAGCGCGAGGCGCGTTGGAGGTACTCCCGGATCCCAGCTTCAAGGGGACCCCGGACGCCGCCCACCGCCACGACGATCAGCTTCATGGCGAGCCCCCGTGCACCCGCTCGCCGGTCGAGTTCCGCAGCATCTCTCGGAGAACCCGGGCCACGGCGGGTGCCGGGTCGGGCCGCAGAGTGAGCACATACACCCGGGCGAGACGTTCCGCGAACGGGAGGAGTTTCACCGCATCCTTCTCGGTGGTCACGATCGCTCGGTCTCCCGCCGCGGAAAGGATGGCGGCGACGTCGCGCTCGCGGTAGGGGTGGTGGTCCGGGAACGACAGGGCCTCTTCCGCCTGGGCGCCGGCCTCCCGGGCGAGGCGATGGACTCCCTCGGGACGTGCGACGGAGGTGACGACGAGAACAGGACCTCTGGGCCCTTCCTCGCGAATGCGACCGTCGAGCGCCTGCCAGCTCCCCTCACGGAATGGGAAGGGGTAGATGGGAGGGGTGCCCTTTCGGCTTCCCAGCTCTCCGGCCAGACGGCGGGCTTCCACTGCTCCTTCCCCGGTACGCGAGGTCACGAGGACAACATCGGCTCTCCTCATGTTCCCCAGCGGTTCCCGGTAGGGTCCCCTGGGAAGGAGACGCGCCGGCCGGGGGTCATCCACCGAGAGGAGGAGGATGTCCAGGTCCCGAGCGAGGCGGCGGTGCTGGAAGCCGTCGTCGAGGATGCAGAGAGTTGCACCATCCGCCGCCGCCTGGGAGACCCCGAGGATCCGTCGCGTGGCGACCACCACCGGCGCATCGGGGTTCCACCGCCGGTGCAACAGAATCTCATCCTCCCCGTACCCTCGCGCGACGAGGGCCGGGACGGCGCCAAGATGTCGTGCCTCCTCTATGAGCCAGCGCGACACGGGCGTCTTCCCCGTGCCGCCGACGGTAAGGTTCCCCACCGAGACCACTGGCAGTGGCCCCCGCTCGATGCCGAGGACACCGCGATCGTAGAGGAAGTTTCGGGTCCGGGACAGCGCCCCGAAGATGAGGGCCGGGGGCTGGGTCAGAAGGGCAAGCGGGAGTCGCGCAATGCCGCCACCTCCGTCCCATAGGTTTCTCACCGGCTCTTCCAGCAGCATCCGCATCAGGGGCGGTCCTCTGTTGCGGACTTCGGGTGGGGGTCGACCGGGACGCCGTCCACCTCGTCCGTGAGCCGGTTCAGGGTCCCCTCGATCCGGGTCTGGAGTGCGTCGATCTCAGCGTCGCCCGCCCTCCTGGGCACCGGGATCGGTTCCCCGTACTTGAGATTCAGCGACGCGAAGGGCTTGGGAACGACAAAACGATCCCAGGAGTTCAGCCGCCAGACGCGTTCGCCCCCGATGGCAAGTGGGAGGATGGGGAGTCCGTCGAACCTGGCCAGGACCAGGGGGCCCCGTTTCATCACGCGAGGAGGCCCGACCGGTCCGTCCGGTGTGATGGCCACGTTGTGACCGTCCCGGGTGGCGCGCACGAGCTCGCGGAGTCCGCGGGAGCCGCCCCTCGTGGAGGACCCCCGGGCCGCACCGTACCCGAGTCGGAGCATGGCGCGCGTGACGTACTCTCCGTCCCGGTGCTCGCTGGCAAGGCAGACGATTCCTTGATTGCGATGGATCCACAGCAGAGGAAGGAGCTGGGAGTGCCAAAGGACGAAAATGAACGGCGTCTCCCGGCGGCGGAGCTCCTCGTAGTGATCGCTTCCCTGCACGTTGATCCGGAGGGTGCGCCCAAGGGTTCCGGTCAGACCGCTGGCCAGCCGGGCAACGGCGTTCAGCTTCAACGCCTCCGTCGTCATGCGGAATCACCGGATTCCCGGAGCACTTCTTCCGCGAGCCGTGCCACCCGGCGGGCCGCGCCCGGACTTCCGAGCGCGCCTCGCACCCGCCGGAGCCCCTCCAGAATGCGTTCGCGCTCCTCGCCCCCTTCCAGAAGCGGGCGCACTGCCGCAGCGAGCTTGGAGGGGGTGACCTCGCCCTGGAGCAGCTCCGGGACGACCCGCTCCCCGGCCACGAGATTCGCGAGCGCCACGTGGTCCACCTGCACCAGGCGCTGGGCGAGCCAGAAGGTGGTTGGGTGGGTGCGGTAGGCGACGACGAAGGGAAGCCCCTCCAGGGCCGCCTCCAGAGTCGAGGTGCCCGATTTCACGATGCCGGCGCGGGCGTGGTGCAGGAGAGCCCTCCCGTCCCTCACCTGCCGAAAGGTCGACCCGCGAGGGAGTTCCAGCCTCCGGTCGGATGCGAGCGCGATTCCCACCTGGAGTTCGGGAATCTCCTCGGTCAGGAGCTGGGCCGCTCGAAAGAAGGGCTTCAGGTGGCGTCCGATTTCCTGCTCGCGCGAACCGGGGAAGACGGCCAGGATCGGGTGGTCGGGGTCGAGTCCGGCTTCGGAACAGAAAGCATCCCGAGTCGGAACGTCATCGCGTCGGTCGAGGAGCGGATGGCCGACGAAGTGGGCGTTCCCTCCGGCCTTGCGGAAGATCTCCTCCTCGAAGGGGAGGATCACGGCAATCCGATCGGCCGCCCGGGACAGTCGTGCCGCCCTTCCCTTTTTCCATGCCCAGACCTGGGGAGCGATGTAGGCGATGGAAGGGATCCCTGCTTCATGGGCGGCCTCCACCGCGCGGAGGTTGAAGCCGGGGTAGTCGATCGCGATGAGCAGGTCGACGGTTCCCGATCGGAGCCGGGACCGGACGTCCCGCTCCAGCCGCAGGAAGTAGGGGAGCCGCCAGAGCACCTCGACGAACCCCATCACGGCCAGGTCTTCGAGCTCCGCGAAGCGCTCGACCCCCGCCCGGGCCATAGCCTCGCCCCCGGTGCCGACGAGGGCGCAGTCCGGAAAGCGCTCGCGGAGGGCGTGGGCCACGCGGGCGCCGTGCAGGTCGCCCGAAGCCTCCCCCGCGAGAAGGAGGAAGCGGGGAGCCCGGATGGAAGGAGTGGACCCGCTTCCCGAGTGCTCACCCAGGGGAGGGACGCCGGTCGACAAGTTCAGAATCCGGTCCCCAGGTACCAGATCGCCACGCCTACGAGAATGAGGAGAAAGATCAATATGCGCACCGACTTACCGCGGCGGATATCGATCCAGTCCTTCTTACGCCTGTTCCGAACGCGAATCAGCGACATGAGCGAGAATCCTGGATTCGATGTCGAGGGCAACTGCGAGAGCCTTCCTCCCCTCCTCGCCGGTCACCGCCGGCTCCCCCTTCCCCCGGACGGCCTCGAGGAAGCTCTCCTGCTCGAGGCGAAGGGGCTCGACCCCGTTCGATTCGAGCGGGATCCTCTCCACGAGCGTAGCCAGGTCGCGGTCGCCCAGGGCGGCGGGGAGATCTTCCCCACCCTTCCCGTCCGATTGGAGAGCCGGCAGCTCCTCGCGCAACCGGAGGAACTCGCCCGACCCGTCCGCCAGATTCAGGCTCAGATAGCCCGAAGGCTGAAAGATGCGGAGCTTGCGCATGCGTTCCATGGAGACCCGGCTCGCGGTCAGGTTCGCCACCGCACCTCCCTCGAACTCCAGGCGGGCGTTGGCAATGTCGACGGAGGGGGTGAGCACCGGGATGCCAGCCGCACGCAGGTCCCGGATGGGGCGACCGACCAGGCTGCTGATCAGGTCCACGTCGTGGATCATGAGGTCGAGGACGACCGCCACGTCCGTTCCCCGAGCCGTGAAAGGGGCGAGGCGGTGGGACTCCACGAAGAGGGGTCGATCGAGGAAAGGCCGGGCGGCCTGCACCGCGGCATTGAACCGCTCGACATGCCCGACCTGGACCAGCGCCCCACCGCGGTCTGCGGCGGCGAGAATCCGGTCGGCTGCTTCGATGGACGGGGCGATCGGCTTCTCGATGAAGACGTGGATCCCACGTTCCAGCGCCTGCACCGCGACGGCCTCGTGCGCTGCGGTGGGGGTGACGATGATGAGGGCGTCGATTTGATCGAGAAGCTCATCCAGCGAGGCGGCCGCCCCCACTTCGAGGGTATCCGCCACCTCCTTCGCTCGCGCCTGGCTTGCATCGAAGAATCCGGCCAGCTCCGCGCCAGGAAGGTCTCGCGCGATCCGCACGTGATGAATTCCCAGGCTTCCGGCACCTGCAACACCGAGGCGAGGTCGTTCCGGCGACTTCTTCATTTCAGGTGGTGATTCCCCGCTCGGATCGTTCGATGAAGGAGAGGAACGTTTCCACAGCGTCTCCTGGGTCGAGTTCTTCCCGCGCGCGCCGGAGGCCCTGTGAGATATTCAGCTGGGACTGGAACATGATGCGGTATGCCTGCTTGAGCTCGCTGCGGGCTGCCTGGGTAAATCCTCGCCGCTCGAGACCCACGGAATTCAACCCATAGAGTTTCGCAGGGCTTCCGGCCACCCGGCAGAAGGGAGGCACGTCCTGGGAGAGGCGGGAACCTCCCCCCACGAAAGCGTGCGCGCCCACTTTCACGAACTGATGGATGGGGGTGAGCCCTCCGACGATGACCCAGTCCTGAAGCTCCACGTGCCCCGCCATGTTCACCGCGTTGGAGAGGATCACGTGATCCCCCAGGAGGCAATCGTGGGCCACGTGGGTATAGGCCATGAGCAGGCAATCGTTCCCAACCACGGTGCGGCCGGAAGCCGAAGTGCCACGGTTGAGAGTGGCGTACTCGCGGACGACCGTGCGGTCTCCCACGAAGAGTTCGGTTTCCTCCTCCCTGAACTTGAGGTCCTGGGGATCCGTGCCCAGGACCGCCCCTTTGTGGATCCGGCAGTCCTCGCCGATTGTCGTGTTCCGCTCCACCATCGCGCTGGGACCGACCTGCGTGCCCGATCCAATCCGGACGTTCGGCCCGATCATCGCCCAGGGGCCGATCTGCACCCCGGACCCCAGCGAAGCGTTGGGGTCGACGATCGCCGTGGGGTGGATCTCGATGGCATCCGGGCGTTCCCGCTGCGCAGCCGGGCCGCTCACCGGTCCATCATCCTGGCCATGAGCTCGGCCTCGGCCACGAGTTGTCCGTCCACGAAACCCTCTCCCTTCATCCTACAGGTGCTGCGTCGCAGCTGCAGGAGCTCAACGTGGAATACGAGCTGGTCGCCGGGGGTGACGGGGCGTCGCCATTTCACCTTGTCGAGAGACATGAAGTACACCACCTGGTCCTCAGGATTTTCGATGGTGTCCATGAGGAGAAGTCCTCCCACCTGCGCCATAGCCTCGATGATCAGGACGCCCGGCATGATGGGGTGGCCCGGGTAGTGGCCCTGGAAAAACGGCTCATTGATGGTGACGTTCTTGACGCCGACAATGCGCTTCCCCGACTCGAAGTGAGTCACCCGGTCCACGAGGAGCATGGGGTACCTATGGGGGAGGTACTGCATGATCTTGTGGACGTCCACGATCGGCTGGCCGGCGGTGCTGCGTCGGGATTCGTCCAGCGCCCGCGCGAGAGCCACATTCCCTGTGTGGCTCGGTCGATCCGCCACCACGTGCCCTTCGACCCGGGCGCCCAGGAGGGCGAGGTCACCCACGACGTCGCCCACCTTGTGGCGGAGGAACTCGTCCGGGAAGCGCAGCCCGTCGTTCATCACACCGTCATCGTTCAGGACCAGGGTGTTCTCCAGGGAACTCCCCCGGGCCAGCCCTCGCTCCCTGAGGCGCTCGGCCTCGTTCAGGAAGCCGAAGGTGCGGGCAGGTGCGAGGTCCCTGCGGAAAGTGTCCTGTTCCACCGCGAAGCTCCCGAACTGCCGGCCAATGGTGGGATGCTCGAAGTCGATCGTGGCGGAGATCCGCAGCCCGGTCGACGGTGTGACGACGTAGGATGAGTCGCCGGCAGCGTCGACAGTGAGGGGCCGGGCGACGCGGATCACGGGAACCGTACCTTCCTGGGTCTCGATACCCGCCGTTCGCACGGCGTCGAGGTACGGAAGAAAGCTTCCATCGAGGATCGGGGGCTCCGGGCCGGAGAGGTCGATGGATGCGTTGGTGGCGCCGCCGGCCGAAAGAGCCGCGAGCACGTGTTCCACCGTGAGTACACGGGTCTCGCCGTCATCCGCCACGAGGGAAGTACCCAGGTCGGTGTCCGCGACGTGCTCCAGGTCCGCCGGGATCTCGGGTGTGTCCGGTAGGTCGACCCGCCGGAAGCGGATTCCGGTGCCACTGGGCGCAGGTCGGATGGTGATGACCGCCTCCTCTCCCGAATGTACTCCCACTCCTCGGAGTTCGATGGACTCCATGAGTGTTCCGTTCGTACTGCCGATCATGCGGGTCTCGTTGGCTGCCTGCTGCGGTGCACCTCACGCGGCCGGAGAGCCCTGGAAGGGGCCACCGGGCGGGGCCGAATCTCGATCAATGTAACATCACGTCGGGGGACGTCCCACCGGCCGGCGAGAAGGCGCCGGAGCGCGGGGGGGTGACTCCCCATGCGTGCCCTCAGCCTCCCTAAGCGCCGGACGGATCCTCCTTCAACGACGCGAGCTCCTCCTCGAGCTTCCGCACGCGCTTCAAGAGTTCGGGCACCTTCCTCTGCGCGGCGACGGCGCGAAGGTACTCCTGGCGCGGGCGGGCGGGGAAACCCATCACAACGCTCCCGGACGCGATGTCCCCGGTCACCCCTGCCTGAGCCGCCAACTGTGCCCCGTCACCGACCTGCACGTGCCCGGCCACTCCGGCCTGTCCACCGGCCACGACGCCCGCACCCAGGCTGGTAGAGCCTGCAATGCCCACCTGCCCGGCGAGGACCGAGCGCGCGCCTACCTCGACGTTGTGTGCGAGGTGCACCAGGTTGTCGATCTTGCTCCCCGATCCGACTCGGGTCTCGCTGATGGACCCCCGGTCTATGGTGGAGTTGGCGCCCACCTCGACGCCGTCCTCGAGGATGCATCGTCCGACATGGGGGATGTTCCTGTGCTCGCCCTCCACCAGGACGTAACCGAAGCCGTCGACCCCAATCTTGACGCCGGCCTGGAGCACCGCCCCTTCTCCGATCTCGCTTCCCGGATACAGGACGACGTGCGGGTGAAGAATGGACCGAGCTCCGATCTTCACACCCGAGCCCAGCACCGAGTGAGCCCCGATCCGCACTCCATCGCCGACTTGCGCGCCGGGCTCGATCACTACGTAGGGGCCGATGACCACTTTGGAGCCCAGGACGACGCCCGATCCGATGACCGCGGTGGGGTGGACCGCCGGGTCCGGATCGGTGCGGGGGTGGAGCCAGTCCAGAAGACGAGCCAGGGCGTGGTGGACCTCTTCGATGACAAGCTGGGGAGGGGCTTCCTCCCCCGAGACTTCATCGGCGAGGCGGGGAGTGACGAGGAATGCTCCGGCCCCGCTCGAGTGGGCGGCCGCTAGATACCGGCGGTCAGTCACCAGTGAAATGTGCTCGGGGCCGGCATCTCGGAGGCTGCGCACCCCCAGGAGTCGCGGGTCGGCGCCTCCGCGCACTTCGGCACCGAGAACGGCGGCCGCCTCCGAAAGAAGGAAGGGGGTCGCAGGGGATCGACGGGTCGCAAAGGATTCCATAGCCTCGTCACTGTCCTGTCGGATGGATCAGGTGTGGAATGAAAAGACCCCGTGACTCCCCGAGGGGTCAAGGGAGTCACGGGGCCGAACTCGACAGAGGTCGCCGAGGAGGTCAGTCGTCCGTGGCACGCAGACGCTGGATGACCTGATCGGTGAGGTCGAGCTCCGGATCGGCTGCGATGATCGAGCGGGAGGCGAGGTCGAAGATCATCGCATATTCCCCCTCGACGCGGATCTCCTCGATGGCGTCGGACATCCGTTCCAGAATCGGACCGACCAATTCCTCGCGGCGTGCATCGATCTGAAGTTCCATCGCTTCCACCCTCTGCTGGTACTCCATCTCCCGCTGGCGGATCTCCTCCTCCCTTGCCTCGCGGGCCTGCTGGGAGAAGGCGCCCTGCTGCTGCTGATAGCGGGTGACGAGCTCTTCCAGCTCTTCACCCATTCGCTGAATCTCGTCCTGGTACTCGCCGACCTGCCTCTGGAACTCCATTTGCGCGTCGCTCGCCCCGGGAGCCTCCATCAGGATGGCCTGGGAGTCGATATACGCGATCCGGGGTGCCTGGGCGTCGAGCGCCAGGGGAATCCCGAAGAGAACAAACAATGCCAGTGCGAACGAACGAAGGCGCATCGTACATCTCCATGGTAGATCGGTGCACAACCCGGCACCGTAGGTATTTCGATCAGAAGGCACCGCCCTGGCCGCCCATCCGGAAGTGGAACTGCCACCCCGGGTCATCCTTGTCGAAGCCGTAGGCATAGTCGATCCCGATGGGGCCGAAGGGGGTCACCAGCATCGCCCCGATGCCGGCTCCGCGGAAGAGGCGGGAGGGGTCCACCTCCCTGGGGCTCCTCCAGACGTTTCCGGCCTCGTAGAACGCCGAAAACGAGACGCTTTCGTGCAGCCGAATCGCGTATTCCGCCCCGATCCGCATGAATGTGTCCCCGAGTCGGTCGATCTCGCGGACCTGCGGGCTCCCGCGGCCGAAGTAACCGTTCGGGGTAATGGTCGTCTCGTCGTATCCGCGAAGGCCCTGGCCGAACTGGACTCCGCCCATCCAGAAGCGGTCGAAGGGGAAGCGGTCGGCATTGCCGAAGAGTGTTCCCGCCGTACCCGTCACGCCAAGGGACATCATGATGGGGCGCTGTCCAGGGCCGCCGCCGCCCAACTGGCCGACGGGGACCCACCATTCGCCTCGGACCTCGTGTTTGGAGAAGGTTCCATCTCCACCGAGGATCCCCCCGTTGAACTGGTTCTCCAGCGAGAGGAGGGAGCCTACCGTTGGGAAGGTAGGGTGGTTCAGGGTCCGACGGGTGATCCCGGCGCTCACCTGGCTCTGGGTGCCGGACGGACGCCCGAAGAGTGACTCGTCCTCCGCGCCCGAGCGAAGGCGAAAATCGGTCCTGGAAAGCGAGTAGCCAACGTGCATCCGGGTATACCTGGCTCCCGGTACGGGAAGTCCGAAGCGAAGGAGGCCGCCTCTTCTCTTCCGTTCACCGGTGTCGAAGCGGAAGAAGCGGTCCCTGGAGTCGAAGAGGGAGATGCTTCCGCTCACGCGACTCTCCAGCAGCGCGGGGTCCGTATACTGAATGTGGAAATTGTTCTGGTAGGTACCGAAGTCCCAGCGTAGGCTTCCCGCTTTCGCCTGCCCGAACAGGTTCGGCTGCTCGTAGCCAATGAACCCCGCCACACCGTACCGTCCGCCCATCGTGGTGCCGAAGTTGATCGAACCGGTCTGCTGTTCCTCCACGGCGAAGACGATGTCGACGTCACCGGTCTCCTCGTTCGGTCGAATGTCCGGGAGCGGGAGGGGGGACTCGAAAAAGCCCAGACCGGAGATCGCCTGGTAGCTGCGAATCACCCGCTCCTCGGAGTACACGTCTCCGGGGAGGACTGCGATTTGCTCCCGGATCACACGGTCGTGTGTATATGTGTTGCCCTGGATCATGACCCGGTTCACGTAAGCGGGTTGACCCTCCTGGATCAGCCAGCGGACCGACACCGTGCGATTTCCTGCCTCGTCTGGTTCCGGATTTCTCTCGATGACCGGCTCGACCTGGGCGTACAGGTATCCCTGGTTGCGGTAGCGCCCCTCCACGGCCGCGGCGGCGTCGAAGAACGCGGATTGATCGAAGACCCTCCCATCCAGTTCATCCGATCCCCGTCGGAGCCCGAACGCACCGAGAAGACCTCCCCGCTCGTCCTGGTAATACTGCTCGAGCTCTTCGGCCGGGAACTGCCGGCTTCCCTCCACCGAGAATCCAGCGAGGCGATATTGGGGTCCTTCCTCTACCGAAACCTCGAGGCGGGCCTTCCCGGAGGTCGGGTCGATGATCAGGGTATCCGAGAGCACCTGGAAGTCCAGGTAGCCGTTCGATGAGTAGAAGTCCGGCAGTGAGAACGTCAGATCGTCTTCCAGATCGTCCTGACGAAATTCACCGCTGCGGTACCAGAAGAAGCCCTCCTCACGGGTGGTGAGGACACCTTTGAGCTCCGAGTCGCTGAAGGCGTCGTTTCCATGAAAGAGGACGTCCGCGACGCTCACCCTGTGCCCTTCCGTCACCTGTAGCACCAGATCCACCTGACCTTCCCCGTCGGGCACCGGATCGAGACGTTCGGTCACGTTGGCGAAGGGGATGCCCTTCGCTGCTAGCTGGCTGCGAATATAGCGCTTGGCATCCACCACGCGCTGGGGCGAGTAGCTCTGCCCCGGCTCGAACGCCAGGGAGTCCCTGACCTCCCTGGGATTCAGGTTTCTGAGCCCTTCCAGGTGGACGTTCCGGACCGTGGGGCGCTCCCGGACTCGGAGGAGAAGGACCACCGGATCGTCGGGGCTGGACCCACCGCGGACGGCGACCTGGATGTCCTCGAAGCGACCAGTTTGCCACAGCCGGCGCTCGGCGGCCTGGATGTCCCGGAAGTCGATGGGCGTCCCGATCGGGATACCGGCCGTCCCGACGATCAGGTTCGCAGGCACCCATTCGTTTCCCTCGACTGCCACCGAATCGACAGTCGCACCGATCGCCCCTGCTTCCTCCTGAATGGTGGGATCGATGACCTGTCCATGGACCGGGGCCGCGGGCGCAGCCGCCAGGACCAGGGCGAGGGCCGGTAGGAGCACGAACGGTGGTCGCGTCCGGACGAAATCTATGACTCGCATGGCGGGTAGATCAGGTCTTGGTGGCGGAGGCTTCGCGCAGGGTGAGGCTGTCCCCATCGGGTGCGAGATCGACCTCGATCTCCGCTCCCGAGCCGAACTCGGCCACGAGGATCTTCTCGGAGAGCGGGTCCTCGAGGTAGCGTTGGATCGCCCTCCGGAGGGGACGGGCCCCGAACTTCTGATCATATCCCTTCTCTACAAGGAACTCCACGGCTGCGTCCGTGACCTTCAGGGACAGCCTTTCCTCCTCGAGCCGGGCGCGCACGTCCTTGAGGAGGATGTGCACGATCTGGCCGATCTGCTCCCGGGTGAGGGTGTGGAAGACGATCGTATCGTCGATCCGGTTCAAGAACTCCGGGTTGAAGGCGCGTTCAATTTCCTCGCGGACCTTCGACTTCATCACCTCGTAGCTGGACTGCGGATCCACCGTATGGAAGCCGAGTCCCCCTCCCTTGCTGATGTCCCTGGCTCCCAGGTTCGACGTCATGATCAGGACGGTGTTCTTGAAGTCGATCACCCGACCGTAGTTGTCCGTCAGGTGTCCTTCGTCGAGAACCTGGAGGAGGATGTTGAATACGTCGGGATGAGCCTTCTCGATCTCGTCGAGGAGTACGACGGAGTAGGGACGCCGGCGCACTGCTTTGGTGAGCGTACCCGAGTCCTCATATCCGACGTATCCCGGGGGTGCACCGATGAGGCGGGACACGGAAAACTTCTCCATGTACTCGCTCATGTCCACCCGGATGAGAGCGTCGCGGTCCGCGAAGAGGAACTCGGCCAGGGCCCTCGCGAGCTCCGTCTTTCCGACGCCGGTGGGGCCGGAGAAGATAAAGGAGCCGATCGGGCGTCGCGGGTCCTTCAGCCCCGCGCGGCTTCGGCGGATGGCGCGAGAGATCACCTCGATGGCGTCGTCCTGCCCAACCACCCGCTGATGCAGTTCGTCCTCCATCTTGACCAGCCGATCGGTCTCGGTCTGACGAAGGCGCGTCACCGGGATCCCGGTCCAGCGAGCCACGATGAACGCCACGTCCTCCGGCTCGATCTCGGGCCGATTCTGTTTGCGCTCCTCCTCCCACTCCTCCTGGCGGTCCCGGATGCGCTGCTGAACGTCTCGCTCGCTATCCCTCAGCTCGGCAGCCTTCTCGAAGTCCTGATCGCGAATCGCGCTCTCCTTCCTGGTGGCGATCTCGGAGAGGTCGTCCTTCAGTTGCTCCATGTCCGGGGGCGGAACCTGGGAGGCAATGCGTGCACGCGCGCCGGCTTCGTCAATGACGTCGATGGCCTTGTCCGGGAGGAACCGGTCGGTGATGTACCGGTCCGACAGACGAGAGGCCGCGTCGAGGGTCTCGTCCGCGATCACCACGCGATGGTGGTCCTCGTAATGCGTCCTGAGGCCTTTGAGGATCTCGACGGTCTCTTCGACGCCCGGCGGGTCCACGATCACCGGCTGGAACCGGCGCTCCAGGGCCCCGTCCTTCTCGATGTACTTGCGGTACTCGTTCAGGGTGGACGCACCGATGCATTGCAGCTCCCCCCGCGCGAGGGCCGGCTTCAGCATATTCGAGGCGTCGATGGCGCCTTCCGCCGCTCCGGCACCCACCAGGGTGTGGAGCTCGTCGATGAAGAGGATCACGTTCTGGTTCTGGGAGATCTCGTTCATCACCGCCTTGAGCCGCTCCTCGAACTGTCCGCGGTACTTCGTGCCGGCGATGACGGCGGCCATGTCGAGGGCGAGCACGCGGTGATCCTTCAGCGCCTCGGTGACCTCTCCACGGCTGATGAGCTGGGCGAGGCCCTCGACGATCGCGGTCTTCCCCACGCCGGGCTCTCCGATGAGGACCGGGTTGTTCTTCTTTCTCCGGCAGAGGATCTCCACCACCCGTTCGATCTCCTGTGCGCGACCGATCGTCGGGTCGAGCTTGCCCTGGCGGGCCAGTTCGGTGAGGTCGCGGCAGAAGTGATCGAGGGCGGGAGTCTTGGACTTCTTCTCGCCCTTCCCACCCGAAGGGCTGGAGGCGGGCGTCGCGGGCGTCCCCCCGATTCCGGCCGGCTCCGAGGGGCCCACGTCGGAGCCCAGCACCTTGAGGGTCTCGGCTCGGGCTTCTTCGAGGGTGATCCCGAGTGAGTTGAGCACCTGGGCTGCGATCCCCTTCTCCTCTCGCAGCAGGCCGAGGAGGAGGTGCTCGGTTCCCACGTACGAGTGGTTCAGCTCGCGAGCCTCCGCCATGGCGAACTCGAGGACTTTCTTGGCCCGGGAGGTATAGGGGAGCTCCCCCAGGGCAATCGTGGCCTTCCCCTTCTTGACCGACTCCTCGATCTGGTCGTGGATCTGGTCCAGGTCCGCGCTGAGGTTCGTCAAGACGGCGGCCGCCACTCCTTCGCCCTCGCGGATGAGTCCCAGGAGGATGTGTTCCGTTCCGACGTAGTCGTGCTGCAGTCGGATCGCCTCATCCCGGGCCATCGCCAGGACCTTCCGTACTCTGTCCGTGAAGTTGTAGTTCATCGATCCCTCGGACGGGAATTGGATCGGCCGTCAGTCGGCCGATTCGGGAGAGGTGGATCCGTCAGGGTCACCCTCGTTGGGAGATACCGCTCCCTCGGATGCCAGGATCCGTCGAACATAAGCCGCCCGGTGTGCATCGCTCTCCGCCGGAGGCAGCGGCCGCCCGACTGCCTCTTCCAGGTGGGCGGGCTGGGTGAAAATCATGATCTTGTTGAGCGGATATACACGCAGTCCCGGGAGTAGTTTCAGGGCGGCGCCGAGGCGCACGCCGCTCAGGAGGTTCATCATCTCCTCGAACGACAGCGACCTCGCGTATCGTAGCAGACCATATGCTCGCCAGATCTTGTCTTCGGTGACACCGGCGGCGTCACGGACAAGGATGTCCCGGGCCTGGACTTCGTACTGGATCACCTGCCGGACGATCCGGTCGAGGTGATCGACCAGGTCCTCTTCGCTCTTTCCGAGCGTGGTCTGGTTCGAAAGCTGGAAGAAGTTTCCCACCACCTCAGAGCCCTCGCCGTGCAGTCCCCGGTAGGTGAGTCCCACCTGGGTGATCCCCTGCAGAACCCTGCCGATTTCCTTCGTGAGGACCAGAGCGGGGAGGTGGAGGAGGACCGAGGCCCTCAACCCGGTGCCCACATTGGTGGGGCAGCTGGTGAGGAACCCGAACTCGGGGTGATATGCGTAGGGCACCTCCCGCCCCAGCTCCTCGTCCAGTGAGTCGAGCGCGCTCCAGCACTCGTATACCCTGAGTCCGGACATGAGCGTCTGGAGCCGGAGGTGGTCCTCCTCGTTCACCATGACCGAGACGGGCCGCTCGGAGGAGAAGATCAGGGCGGTTCCCCTTTCACCTTCCCGATGGCCCGATCCAACCAGCTCCCGCGAGGCCAGGTGACGTTCGAGGAGGAGACTGCGGGTTCGGGGCTCCATGCGGGCGACTTCGTGCACCTCGGCCGCCTTGAGATGGGTCACCCGGGGCATCACACTCGTGATCCCGTCAAGGACGGCGATGCGGTCGTTGACCCGGGCACGCGGGCCGAAGGCGTGTCCTTGCACGTTTCGAGCAAGTCTCACGCGGGTGGAGAGCACGATTTCCGAGTGCTCGCCGGAGGCGTCCAGCCAGCCGAGACCGGGCCCTTCGAAGTCCGGGAATACGGGCATCGCCTCACGCACCTCCGGCCGGCTCCAGGGAGCGGATCTCGTCCCTGAGCTCAGCGGCCCGTTCGAAGTCCTCGAGGTCCACGGCCCTCCTCAGCTTGCGACGAAGCCCCTCGAGTCGCTTCTCCATTTCCGGAATGGACGGGTCCGGTGAGAGGTAGACCTTGCCCACGTGCTGGGTGCTGCCGTGGAATCGACGGACCAGACCTCGCAGATGGGTCTCGAACGTGGTCCAGCAATGGGGACAGCCGAGGCGTCCCGTTTCGCGGAACTCATCCAGCCCCATTCCACAGAACCCGCATTCACGCGTCCCGCCGGGGGCGGGGTTCGTGCCGGGATCGTTTCCCATCTGGGCAAGGAAGTCCGTGAGAGGGAAGTTGGCCCCGGAGTCGGTGCCCTCCAGCCCCTTTTCCGCCGCGCAGGCATCGCAGAGGTGAAGGTTCTTCATCTCGTTGTTCACGATCTGCGTGAGGTGGATCACGGCATCTCCGGATCCGCAGTTGTCGCAGACCATGGGTCCTCCCGGGAGTCCGGCATCGGATCGAGCCGCCCCTCCCGGAGGAGGAGGCATCGATCGGCCCTAGCCGCGAGCTCCCTGTTGTGGGTTACCAGTACGAGCGACAGGTCTCGCTCCGCCTTCAAGTTGAACAGGAGCTCGTGCAGCCCCTCGCTCGTGCGTGCATCCAGATTTCCAGACGGCTCGTCGGCGAGCAGAATAACCGGGCGATTCGATAGCGCCCGCGCCACCGCGACCCTTTGCTGCTCTCCTCCCGACAGCTGCCAGGGCTTGTGCTCCAATCGGGCCGCGAGCCCGACTGCTCCCAGAAGGTCCCTGGCCTCGGCCTCGGCCTCCGACCGCGAATCGCCGCCGATCAGCCGGGGCATCATGACGTTCTCGAGTGCCGTGAACTCCCGAAGCAGGTGATGGAACTGGAACACGAACCCCACAAAGCGGTTCCTGATCCACGCCAAACCCCTGGAGTCGCGCCCGGCGAGGGAGACTCCGCCAAGCCGCACCTCACCCGTCGTCGGCGTGTCCAGCGCTCCCAGGATATGGAGGAGCGTCGACTTTCCCGTTCCGCTGGCTCCCTCGATGGAGACGGCCTCGCCCTTCTGTATGGTCAGGTCTACCCCCCGAAGCACTTCCAGTTCGCTCCCATCCCCCATTACGAAGGAGCGACGGATATCCAGGGCCCCCAGAGGAGGTGGGGGGCTGGAAGGGGACGCTACGCTTCGAATCGGATCCGTGGGCTCAGTCATGCTTTATCGCCTCCACCGGCTGCAGTCGTGAAGCCTGGAGTGCCGGGTAGATGGTAGCGACGAGGGCGATGAGCATGCTTCCGACGATGATGAAGCCGACGTCCAGCGGGTTGGTGGATACTGGGAGGTGGTCGAGGAAGTAGACGTCCGCTGGAATCTGGATCACCTCGAAGCGGTCGACGATCCAGGAGATGAGCAACCCGAGGGTCGTCCCGAAGGCGGTGCCCAGAAGGCCGATGGCCATCCCCTGGAAGAGGAAGACCCTTAGGATCTGGGCATCCGTCATCCCCATGGACTTCAGGATCCCGATCTCGGATGTGCGCTCCACGACCACCATCACAAGGGTGCTCACGATGTTGAACGCCGCCACGATCACGATCAGGAAGAGGATCACGCCGAGGGCGATCTTCTCGAGCTGCAGCGCGGAGAAGAGGGCCTGATTCTGGGTGATCCAGGTGTCTACGAAGTAGGGGGGGCCAATGTGTTCCCTCGCGCGGCCGGCCACCGCAGTGGCGTCCCATGGGTCGGAGATCCGGGCGCTCAACCCCGACACCTGATTATCGGCCCGGATGTCGAGGAGCTCCTGAACGGCCGCGAGGGGAGCATACATGTTGTTGATGTCGTACTCGTACATCCCCGTGGTGAAGGTGCCGGTAACCTCGAAGGCCTGGAGCTTGGGCTGTGTCGCGCCGAAGACGTTCGTCCGGATGTTCTCGAGCGAGACCACTCGGAGGGTGTCACCCTGGAATATGCCCATGCGCTGAGCCAGGCGGCTCCCGAGGATGACAGGAGGAAGCCCTGATTCGGTTTCATCGAGGGCGTAGACGCCGCGGAGGATCTCCCCCTCGATCTCGGTGGGGGCGTCGGCCGGATCGAGGTCGAGGGACACGCCGTAGAGGTCGGCGGACTGCGCCCACTGTTCTCCCCCGGACTCCCGCAAAATCGCCGTCTTCGTGAGGATGAAGGGCGCGACGGCCTCCACCTCGGGGAGCTCCCCCAGGGATTCCATCAAGGGCTCCCAGCCACCCATCCGAAGCGAGACACCGGGTTCGAGCACCATGATGTGGGGCGTCGAACCCAGGATCTTCTCCCGCAACTCTTCCTGCATGCCGTTCATCACGCCGAGCACGACGATGAGCGCCGTCACGCCGATGGTCACCCCCCCGAGGGCGATCCAGGTGATGAAGGAGAGGAGCCGACCCTTCTTCCGGGACGCGAGGTACCGGCGTGCCAGATACCACGCCAGACCTGCCGACGGAGCGGGTCGGGTCATGTCGGCCGGAGCCCCGCTCACCCGCTACCCTTCCCCTCCCCTTCCCTCAGCGTCGGGAAGAGGATGACGTCGCGGATGGACGCCTGGTCTGCCAGGAGCATGACGAGTCGATCGACTCCAATCCCGACGCCACCGGTGGGGGGCATTCCGTATTCCATTGCACGGAGGTAGTCCTCATCGACGGGGTGGGTCTCGTCGTCTCCCGCCTCGCGGAGGCGGGTCTGGCTGTCGAAGCGGGCCCGCTGGTCGAACGGGTCGTTCAGCTCGGAGAAGGCGTTTGCGATCTCGAACCCGGCCACGAAGAGCTCGAAGCGCTCGGTCAGGCGGTCGTCCTCGCGGTGGGGCTTGGCGAGCGGGGATAGCTCCACCGGGTAGTCCACGACGAAGGTGGGTTGATCCAGCGTCCCTTCCACCACGGCACCGAATAGCTTGTCCAGAAGCCGGCCCCGTCCGGCTCCCTCGAGGTCCTCGCCGGTGAGTTCCTCGGCCTTCCCGCGCAATTCGGCGTCGTCCATCTCCATGACCCTCGAGCCGAGTCGATCGTCGAGCGCCTCCACGAAGGAGACGCGCCGGAAAGGTGGGGCGAGATCCAACTCCTTACCCTGGTATAGGATCCGAGTGTGTCCCGTGACGGCCTCCGTGACCTCGGCGAGGAGGCGCTCCACCGTCTCCATCATCATTCGGTAGTCGGCAAAGGCCTGGTAGAACTCGAGCATCGTGAACTCCGGATTGTGGGACCGATCGATCCCCTCGTTCCGGAAGTCCTTCCCGATCTCGTAGACCCGATCGAGCCCGCCCACGATCAGCCGCTTGAGGTAGAGCTCGTCGGCGATGCGCAGATAGAGCGTGCGGTCCAGGGCGTTGTGGTGCGTCCTGAACGGCCGGGCCATGGCTCCCCCGTATACGGGCTGAAGGACCGGAGTCTCCACCTCGAGGAACCCTTCGGCGTCCAGAAACCTTCGGACCGCGGAGACCGTGCGCGTCCGTAGCTTGAACACCTCCCTCACCTCCGCGTGGACAGCCAGGTCGGCATACCGCTGGCGATAGCGGGCCTGGACGTCTGCGAAGCCCGAGTGTACGATCCGCGCGCCGGTGTCGGGGTCCTCCTCCTCCTTCGCGATGGGAAGAGGGCGCATGGACTTCGAGAGAATCGCCCAGGACGACGCCCGCACCGTGACCTCACCCGAGCGCGTGCGAAAGACCTGACCCTCCACCCCGATCCAGTCCCCCAGGTCGAGGAGGGAGAGGTCCGCGAAGGACTCCTCGCCGAGAAGGTTCAGCCGGAAGTAGAGCTGGATCCGGCCACTGGCGTCCTCGATGTCCGCGAAGGCGCTTTTTCCATGGCTGCGCCAACTCATGATTCTCCCGGCGACCCGCACCGACTCGCCGTATCCCTTCTCGTCGAGCCCCTCGTCCGCTTCGACTCCGAGAAAGCGTTCGCGGGCGTCGCTCAGCACATGCGACCGGTCGTAACGGTAGGCAAAGGGTTCAATACCCCGTTCTCGGAGGGTCGTGAGTTTCTCGCGGCGAACCCTCAAGAGGTGGCTGGTCGCCTCTGGGTTGGTCGTCTCTTCGCTCATGCCGGGGTCTGTGCTCCGAACTTCTTGAGGTACGCCTCGATGAAGGGATCCAGTTCACCCTCCATGACCGATCCCACATCCCCGAGCTTGAGCTCGGTCCGATGGTCATTCACCATGGTGTAGGGCTGGAAAACGTAGGACCGGATCTGGTTCCCCCATCCGATGTCCTTCTTGGTCGCCTCGACCGCGTCCCGTTCCTTCTCACGTTCCTGATAGGCGCGGTCATAGAGGGCGGACTTCAACATTTTCATTGCGGTCGCCCGGTTCTTGTGCTGTGAGCGCTCCTGCTGACACGACACCACGATCCCGGTGGGCTCGTGGGTGATCCGGATCGCCGAGTCTGTCTTGTTCACGTGCTGACCTCCTGCCCCAGAGGCCCGGAAGGTGTCGACCCTCAGATCGCCGTCGTCGATCTCGATCTCGATGTCATCGTCCACCTCAGGGTACACGAAGATGGATGCGAACGATGTATGACGGCGGGATTGCGAGTCGAAGGGAGAGATCCGGACGAGTCGATGTACGCCCTTTTCGGCCTTCAGGAACCCGTACGCGGACTCACCCTTGATTTCGAGGGTCGCTCCCTTGATCCCGGCTTCCTCCCCGGGCTGGATGTCGAGGAGGGTGATCTCGTACCCTCTCCGCTCGGCCCACCTGCGATACATCCTGAGGAGCATTTCCGCCCAGTCCTGCGACTCGGTGCCCCCCGCCCCGGCATGTACGGTGAGGAGCGCGTTGCGATGGTCGTTCTCCCCCTGGAGCATGGTGCGGAGCTCGAAGGCATCGAGGGCCGACTCGAGTCGCCGCTTCTCTCCGAGCCATTCCTCCTCGAGTTCCGGGTCCGGCTCCTGGACCAGAAGCTCTGAAAGCTCGACCAGATCCCTGGCGCGCCGGCTCAGCTCCTGCCACGGCTCGACCCATCCCTTGGCCCGGTTCGCCTCCGCCATCACCTCACGGGCCGCCTCCGGTTTGTCCCAGAAGCCGGGTTCGGCCATCTCGGCCTCGAGTTCCTCCACCCTTCGCTCACGTTGAGCGATGTCAAAGGAACCCCCTCAGGTCTTCGACCCGTCTTTCCAACGACCGGGCTGCATCCCGGTTGTCTGCGTTCATCTGGACTCCCTCACTGGATCTCTGTGGGAATTGGTGCCGGCTCGTCGAAGCGCGGGCCGCCCAGGGTCCCCTGTGTCGCGGTCGGGCAAGGAAAAGGGGCCACCCCCCCGGGGGGCGGCCCCTCCGCCACGGACTCGGGCGCCACAGGCTCCGGGCACCACGCTCCCGGAATATACGGGCGGCTTGCGGGGTGTTCAACGGGAGGAGGGAATCCCCCGAGTGCTTCCGGGGTCCACAGACTTCAGTACACCTCGCTTCCGCGGGCCAGGACTTCGTTCAGCGCCTCACGGAAGTACGGTGTAGAGTCCGCCATCTCCTGGCCCACCTGGTCGACGTACTCCTTGCGGGACTTCTCGACCTCGTCGGCGAAGTCCTCCTTCACCGACCCTCGCAGGACGGCTTCTGAGTGCTTCTCCGGGTAGTACGCGATGATGTCGGAAACGAGGACCCGCGCCAACCGCTTCGCCCGATCGTGCGGATCCCGTCGACCGAAGCGGGCGGCGCCGAGCGAGAGGCTGGCGCGTTCGGAGGGCTCATCGACCTCCTCATCCGCCTCTTGAAGGGCCTCGGACGCCAGATTGCTGAGGTCCTGGAGCGAGTCGTCCTCCTCTTCCTTGCCAATGCTCTCCTCGACCCCAGCCGCGGCCTCGTCCGGAGCGGCCTGGGCCGCTCCCTCCCACACGAAGGCGGTGCTGGTTTCGGACTTGTCGCCGACATCCGAAGGGACTCCTGCGTCCGTCTCGGTCTTCGCCTTCGGTGCAGGAGTGGGCGGGACCACCGGCTCCGACGTATCCGAGAGTTCGTCCCATGCAGCGTCCCCGGGCTCCGATTCGGGCCCGGCCTGCGGGGGGGATGCGCTGGGCGCAGCCCATGCGTCTTCGGGGACCGTCACGGGGAAGGTCCGGAGACATGCGGAGCAGACCGCGTGGACTCCTCCCGGGGGGACGCGGTCCGGGTCGACTGGATATTCGGCGTCGCAGGAAGGGCAGGAAACCTGGAAGGGGGCTAGCGACTTCGTCACGCTCTACTCCTCGCTTTGGGCCGTGGCGGGTGGAGTTCCGGGGGGGGATTCGGAAGGAGCCCCGTCAGGGGATCCAGGAACGGGGTCGACCTCCCTTCGGTCCACCACGAAAACCGAACCCGGTACCGACTTGGCGTACCTCTTCATCTCTGAGGCACGCTCGCTCATCTGTGCCGTGTGGGCGAACGCGCCCAGCCGGCTCGTGACCACTCCGATGGAAAGCGTCATCAGCGGAATCCGGTGCATGGTGCCTCGCCGGTCCCTGCCCATGAAGAAGCCGGTTTCACGATCCTCCGGTGAATACTGATACGGAATCAACTCGTCGAAGAGGTTCAGGATTTCACCGCACACAGGATCCATCCGGTCGAGGGGGAGGGTGAAGATGAAGTCGTCCCCTCCAATGTGCCCCACGAATCCACCGGGAGCCAGGGCTCTGACCATGTCTCTGAGAATCATCGCCGTAAGGAGGATCACCCCGTCTCCCCGCCAATATCCGTAGCGGTCGTTGAATTCCTTGAAATGGTCCAGGTCGGCGTAGCAGAGGGCAAAGGGGGCGCCCTGGGCGAGCCTGCGAGCCAGGTCGCGCTCGATCTGCACGGTACCCGGAAGGCGCGTCGTGGGGTGGACCGCGACGTCGCGTGCGGCCCGTCGAAGGAGAAGTTCGAGGCGCAACAGGCGCTCCCGATCGGATATCCCTTCGCGGAGGACCTCATCCGCGCCGGCTTCCAGCCCGCGGGTCGGAAGTTGCGCATCCCCGGAGGCCACGAGAATCGCCACCGGAATAATCGAGGTGAACGGATCCTGTTTGAGCCGGAAGCAGAGATCGATGGAGCCCTCCGGATCAGTGGAAGCCTCCAGTATCACACAAGCTGGAAAACCCCGATTCGTACGCTGGATCACCTCTCCGGGATCGGAAAGTGGAAGCAGGGTCAGATCGTGGGGG
>JBBDRS010000020.1:0-4596 GCA_040905325.1 Gemmatimonadota bacterium | reverse complement strand
CCCCCCCCCCCCCCCCGGGGGAGGGCGTACCGGCTCCCTCGTCGAAGTACAGTAGCGTTCGTTCCGCCGGCATATCTTCAGGGCGAGGGGAAAGCGGAAAACGAATGGATCAAGGTGCACCCCAACCGGGCCCTCCGTCAATCGCGGGGTAGCCTCGGGGCCTGCCTTTTCTGCGACGACCGGCGGAAGCGTGCGGCGGCGGGCGGGTCAATCCCCCGTGCGGTCGACGGGGAGCGACTCGAGGAGGAGGAAGTCGATCTTCCGCTCCTCCCGGTCGGTCCGGACCACCTGTACACGGACCCTGTCGCCGACCCTGAACCGCCGTCCGTTTCGCTCTCCCGCAAGAGTGTGGGCCTCCGCGATGAATCGGTAGTAGTCGTCGCCGAGCGAGCTCACGTGGACCAGACCTTCCACAAAGAACTCGTCGAGGAGGACGAAGAACCCGAAGGAGGTCACGCCTGCGATGGTCCCCGCAAAATCGTCGCCCAGGTGCCGCTCCATGAACTCGATCTTCTTGAGATCCACCGAGTCCCGTTCCGCTTGCTGGGCCTTCCTTTCCTGCTCACTGCTCCTCTCGCACACCTCTTCCAGGTGCTCCCCGCCCCAACGCTCCGGCACTTCGCGATCGCCAGTCAGCGTGGCGGACAGGACCCGATGGACGACGAGGTCTGGGTAGCGTCGGATCGGAGAGGTGAAGTGGGCATACGCTGGAGAAGCGAGGCCGAAGTGTCCGACGTTCACAGGGTCGTAGCGCGCCTTTTGCATGGAGCGCAGGATGACGGTCGAAACAAGAGTCTCCTCGGCCCGCCCCTGGACCCGCTCGAGGACCTGTTGGAGGGTCTGGGCCCCGATGTCTCCTCGAGGGAGGGTGTGACCGACCGAGGCCAAGAACGCCTTGAGCTCTTCGAGGCGACTGGATGCGGGGGGTTCGTGGATTCTGAAGGGGACGGGCAAATGACGCTCGACGGCCTGTGCGGCTACGACCTCGTTTGCCAGCAGCATGAAATCCTCGACCAACCGATGTGACGCAAGCTGGGTTACCTTCTGGATATCCATGGGGTCTCCGGATTCGTTCAGCACCACCCGTGCCTCCGGGAGGTCGAAGTCCAGGGAACCCCGCGAGCGGCGACGGGACCGAAGAACGCTCGCGATCCGGTTCAGCGTAAGGAGCGCCTCGTCCGTGGCGGGCTCGATGGAGGCCGCGCCGTCCAGCACCTCCTGTACCTGCTCGTAGTTCAGACCTTTCCGGATCCGAATCCAGGACTTCTCGAAGCGGTGCCGGCGAACCCTTGCCTGCCCGTCCAGGTGGACGAAGAGTGAGAGGGCGAGCCGGTCCTCGCCTTCCCTGAGGCTGCAGAGGTCCGAAGAGAGGGTGTGCGGGAGCATCGGGACGACCTGATTCACCAGGTACACGGAGGTTCCTCGGCGCAACGCCTCCAGATCGAGCTCCGTTCCTTCCTCGACGAAGTGGGATACGTCTGCGATGTGGATTCCGACCTCCCACTCCTCGTCGCCCAGGGCGGTGACCGAGAGGGCGTCGTCGTGGTCCTTGGCGTCTGCCGGATCGATCGTGAATGTGCGGAGATCCCGGCGATCGGTCCGTGGTCCGGGTTCGCCCATCCGGTCCGCAGATGTAGCGGCTACCTCTTCAACCTTCCGGGGGAACTCGGCGTGGAGGCCGTGACCATGGAGGATCGAGAGCACGTCTACCCCAGGGGCCGACATGGGGCCGAGCACCTTCTCGACATCTCCCACCGAGTTGACCCGATTCGAACCGAACTGGGTGATGCGAACCACCACGACGTCCCCGGACCGGGCGCCCCCCTGATCTCCTTGCGGAATCAGCACGTCGCGGCCAGCTCGCCGGTCGAGGGGAACGACGAACCCGAACGACTTGTTGGAGCGGTAGGTGCCGACGATGGTCGGGCGTCCCCGGTCGAGAATCTTGAGGACACGCCCGTGTGGGCCCTTGCCTCGCGTCCTTCCTTCGATCCGAGCCGCAACCCGGTCGCCGTCCATCGCCGAATCCAGAAGCGCCGAGGGGACAAAGACGTCATCCCCCCCTTCTTCGGGCCTCACGAAGCCGTCGCCCGAGCGGATCACCTGGAGCTTCCCGATGGTCAGGTTGATCTTCTCCGGGATCGCGTAGCGGTTTCCTCGTATACGATAGAGGCGCCCGGCCTCCTCGTGAGCTCGGAGCAGGTCCTTGAACTCCCGATACAAGGTGCGGGGAACCTCCAACGACCGAGCCAGCTCCTTCGGCTTGAGCGGGCCCCGGCTGGAGGACCGGAGGGCTTTCCGAAGGGCAGAAATGTCCGGAAGATCGGGAGATGTGGTCAATGGAAGAGAGCCCGTTCGAGGTCAGGGGAGGAGCGGTCTGACCGGCCCTGGTGCGTCCTGGGAGTGTCGGACCGGGTATAGGGTGGTGGTGTCATAGAATGAGAGCGAGGGTGACATGCACCGGCTCGTCGCCGGAGGTCAATCCCCCACGAGCCAAAGCGCGAGCAAATCCGAACTCGAAGCGTTCGTACTGAAAGCCGAAGCCCAGTGCAGCGCCGTCCGTAGGGTTCCCACTGAACACGTAGCCACCGCGCAGGAACACGCGGTCTTGGGTGCCGGCGGTGAACTCGGCGCCCAGGTAGGCTGACCCATTGCCCGGCTCGAGGAGGCGGTCCTCGCCCTCGAGCACGACCTTCATCTCGACGTCTTCATCGGGCATGAGACCGTAGAGCACGTCGTACGCGACGCCAAGACGGAGGCGGGTCGGGAGGGGATCCGACTGCTCCGCTCCTTCCACGCGAAACCTCGGGCCGGCGTGAGCCACCATGGCGCCTACTTCGAGCGGATGGTCCTGGAGGGGGCGACCCTGCAGGCCGAAGTCCACGGCGTATCCGGTGGCGGTCACGCCCCGGTCCAGGATTCCCCCGCAATCCCCTCGGCAGGTGGTCCGTTCCATGACCACCTTCGTGGTGATTCCCACCCGCGCTCGCGACCCGAGGGACGTCGCGGCTGAAAGGAGGGCCTGATGGTTCCGGAAGACGATCGACCCCCGGACGTTTCCCTCCCCATCCGTCGCGTCCTGCGTGCCCTGGTCCAGCAACTGATACGAGAATCCGAAGGCGCTTCCCCCGTCGCGGCGCCAAAGGGCCGAGAGCCCGGTGGCCTCCCCGCCGAGGTGCTCGCCTCGCATGAGGAGCACCCGGCTTGATTCAAGGCCCGCAAGGCCGGCCGGGTTCCAGAACGCCGCCTCTGAGCTGACCATGGTCGTCATGGCACGTCCCAACCCGACGCCCTGAGCACCGTTCGGGAGCAGGAGGAAGAGGGCCCCCTCCCGGGTCGGCTCATCCTGCGCCGAGACCTGGGAGACGGCGATCGAGGGGTGGGGCGGCCCGAACGTCTGAGCGACCATGGAGGTCGGTAGCAAGAGCGGGAGGAGTAAGCCCAGCAGCTCAGTTCTCAGGAGGCGCGTCATCGGAGTCCGGTACGGGAAGCCCCAGGCGACGGATATGCGCGAGCTTCTTTCGCCACTTGGGAAGGACCTTGATCCACAGGTCGAGATACACTGCCTTCCCTAGAAAGTGCTCGATCTTCTCTCGCGAAGTGCGTCCCAACTCGCGCACGGCGAGGCCGCCCTTGCCGACCAGGATTCCTTTTTGTGAGCTCCGCTCGACGAAAACGTTGACCTGTATGTAGATACGTTCATCGTCCTCATGGAATTCCTCAACCTCGCAGAAGGTCGAATAGGGGATCTCTTCCCGGTACTGTTCGAACACGGTCTCACGCACGAGCTCCGACACGAAGAACCTCACCGGAGCGACGGCGATATCATCTTCCGGATAGAGCGGGGGGCTCTCGGGAAGCCGAGATGAAATGGCCTCCAGGAGCGTGTCGATGCCGTCGCCGCGAAGGGCGGAGATGGGAATGGGAGGGGCTCCCAGCATCGCCCTGCTCCAGACTTCGAGCTCCTGCATCACGCGAGGGTTCGCGGTGTCGGACTTGCTCGCGACGCTGAGCCGGGGAGCCGACATCGAACCGATGAGGTGTTCCAGGCGGGCCCTGGCCTCGTCCGACGGTGGCCTGGTGGCGTCGAGGAGGAGCACCACCACATCGGCGTCGTCGACTGCCTGCTTCGCTTCAGCCAGCAGTGATCGATGCATGAGGGACTGGGAGAATACAATCCCAGGGGTATCGATGAAGATCATCTGCGTCGAACCCTCGGTGCGGATTCCCGCCACCCTGCGCCATGTCGTCTGTGCCAGGGGCGTCACTATGCTCAAATGCTCGCCCACGAGTGCGTTCAGGAGGGTCGATTTCCCTACGTTCGGTTCACCCAGGAGCGCCACGAAACCCGCCCGCGGGATCGGGGCGCCCTCTGGGTTCCCCGGATGGGCGATTGCAGCATTTGAGTCCATATTCCAAGAATTTATGTGAGTCGTGACGAGAGGGGTAGCCTCGTCGCGGGGACGAGGAGGTGCGCTACCTCTCTGGCGTCCACGCCTCCCGAGTCCGTCCCTACGAACGACTGCGTCCTCTGACGGCACAAAAAAGCGACCCCCAGGGGCCCGCCCGGTGAGGGGCGTCCTGGGGGTCGCTGGA
>JBBDRS010000019.1:0-45445 GCA_040905325.1 Gemmatimonadota bacterium | reverse complement strand
TTTCGCCGGGGCGCCCCGCCCCCCCCCCCCCCGGATCCCCGGTCTTCGAATCCGGTACAAGAGCCGGTGAAGCCCTGCGGCTTGGGGGACCGGCCTTGGCCCGACCTCGCGGCTGTGGCACATTTGTCGGTGACGGCTCCGCACTCGTCGGAGCCGGGACAGCGTCCCCTCGACGCGCACGGGAGCTCGACAAGCCTTCCGAACAGCGTCGCGACGATAGAACGTACATTCTCGTGGTTTTCCGTCCCGAAGCAAGGCGTGAGCAGAACGATGGCGACCCCCCAGACATATTTCCGCAAGGGATTCGGACTCAAGGAGCAGGTCCGCCCCATCATCGAATCCGAGTACCACTCCGCCCTGGTCGATCGAATCCGGACCCAGGGATACCGACGCACCTTCGGGGACGTCACCGTTAGACTCGCCGAGGAATTCGGCTTCTGCTACGGGGTCGACCGGGCCGTCGACTACGCCTACGAGACCCGGACGAAGTTCCCCGACCGGCGGGTCTTTCTCGTGGGGGAGATCATCCACAACCCGCACGTCAACCGGCGGATGCAGGAGATGGGGATCGAGTTCCTCTATCCCGACGACACGGGCCACTTCGACTTCGCGGAGGTGACCCCCGAGGACGTCGTTATCCTTCCGGCTTTCGGGGTCACCATCGAAGCCCTCCAGGACCTCCAGTCAATCGGATGCGTCCACGTGGACACCACCTGTGGTTCCGTCCTCCTGGTGTGGAAGCGGGTCGAGGGGTATGCGCGGGACGGATACACGGCCATCATCCACGGCAAGTACACGCACGAGGAGAGCCGGGCTACCGCCTCACAGGTCCGGAAGCACGTGGGTGGGAAGTACCTCATCGTCCGCAACATGGAAGAGGCGCAGATGGTCTGCGACTACGTCACGGAGGCGCCCGGGCGGCTTTCCAGGGAGGCCTTCATCGAGCATTTCCGAGTGAAGGCCTCGGAGGGCTTCGACCCGGACGTGGACCTCAAGCGCTTCGGAGTGGCAAACCAGACGACGATGCTGGCAAACGAATCCCTCGCCATCGGGGAGCGGCTCGAGGCCGCCCTCCGGGAGGCGAAGGGCGAGGAGTACGTGGCGGAGAACTTCCGCTCCTTCGGGACCATCTGCTCGGCCACCCAGGAGCGACAGGACGCAGTGAAGGAGATGATGATCTCGCCGCCCGAAGTGATGATCGTGATCGGAGGTTACAATTCCTCCAACACGAACCACCTCGCTCACATGTGCCGGCAGTACACCCGCACCTACCACATCGAGGACGCGGACTGCATCGATGTGGAGAGCGGGACCATCCGTCATAAGCCGGAGCTGGCCGTGGAGGCCCCGGAGGAGACGGAGTCGGACTGGGTTCCCGAGGGTCCCTTCGAGCTCGGCTTGACCGCGGGGGCCTCCACACCCAACAACAAGATCGGTGAGGCCCTCCTCAAGGTCCTGGAAATCCGCGGGATCGAGATCCCGGACACGCCCAGGCAGTCCCTCCCCATGGCAGGTGCCTGACTATCTGGAGCGCTTCCCTCAGATGTGGATGGGCCTCCCCAGCGAGGCCAGGGCTGCCTCCGCAATCGCCTCGGACAGGGTCGGATGCGGGTGGATCGCCTTCTCCATCTCCTCCGCGGTCGTCTCCAGATGGCGTCCCACCACGAACTCTCCGATGAGCTCGGTGGCGTGCGGCCCGATGATGTGTGCCCCCAGGATCTCCGAGTACTCCTTGTCCCGGATGACCTTGACGAAGCCGTCGGTATCGCCGTGGGCGAGGGCGCGGCCGTTTCCGACCCAGGGGAATTTGCCCACCTGGATGTCGTAACCGGCCTCCTTCGCCTGCTCCTCAGTGAGCCCGACGGAGGCCACTTCCGGATGGCAATACGTGCAGTTCGGGATATTTCCGTAGTCCACCGGGCCGTGGGCTTCCCCGGCGATCTTCTCGACGCAGGCGATTCCCTCGTGTGAGGCCTTGTGCGCCAGAAGCGCGCCCCCGGCACAGTCCCCGACCGCGTACACCCCCTCCGCGCTCGTGCGCATCCACTCGTCCACCTCGATGAAGTTCCCCTTCTCGGTGAGCTTCACCCCGGCGGCGTCCAGCCCGACGTCTTCCGTATTCGGCACGCGACCTACTGCAGAAAGGACACGGTCCACGGTGAGCTTCTGCTCCTTCCCCTTGGCGTCCTCGAAGGTGAGGACGACGCCGTCGTCGGTGATATCCGCGGACTGGATACGAGCGCTGGTGTGGAGGGTCATGCCGCGCTTCTTGTAGGCCTTCTGGATCTGGGCGGAGATGTCGGCATCCTCCACCGGGAGGAGTCGGTCCAGGGCCTCGATGATGGTCACTTCCGATCCGTATGCCTCGAAGATGTCGGCGAACTCCATACCGATGGCCCCGGCGCCGACTATGGCGAGGGTGCTGGGAGCCTCTTTCGCCATGAGGGCGTCGTCGGACGACCAGATCTTCTCGCCGTCGACTTCCAGAAAGGGGAGGCTCCGGGGGCGGGATCCGGTCGCCACGATGACGTGGTCGCCCTTCACGGTCTCCTTCTCGCCGTCCCGGTCTACCTCCACCACGCCTTTTTCGCCGGTCAGCCGGCCCCACCCCTCGATGTGGGTGACTTTGTTCTTCTTGAAGAGCATGCCCACGCCGCGGTTGAGCTGGTCGGCCACCCTCCGGCTCCGCTCCTGCGCCGGACCCAGGTCGACCGTGACGTCGCCGGTGGTAATCCCGTGCTGGTCGGCTCCCTTCAACTCGTTCACGAGGAGTGCCGAGGTCAGGAGGGCCTTCGTCGGGATGCACCCGATGTTGAGGCAGACACCACCGAGTTTCTCTGCCTCCACGCAAGCCACCTTCAGCCCCAGCTGCGAAGCACGAATGGCGGCCACGTAACCGCCGGGCCCCCCACCGATCACCACCACGTCGAATTGCTTGCCTTCGTCAGCCACAGGCCACCCCTGATTCGAGGGGCCGCTTCAGTAAGAAGGGCCCCGTTTCCGGTCGTTTCACCGGATCAAGTTAGAAGGCTGTTGAAGAAGTGGAAAGGCCACCGCTGGGAGCGCCAGGGATGGCGGCGGACCCGAAGATGCCCCAGTCTGACCAGACGCTCGCCAGGGGCCGCCACTCCGGTCAACGCCATCCGGAACCGGCCACTGGTCCGAATCTTCAACCACCTTTGGAAGGCTGTTCAAATCGATGCGAAGCTCGAAAGTAATCCACGCCGTGGACGCCCACGCCTGCGGAGAACCCGGTCGGGTGATCACAGGGGGAGTGCTGGACGTCCCGGGACGCTCCATGTTCGAAAAGATGGTCTGGCTGCGCGAAAACGGGGATGACCTCCGCAAGCGCATGCTCAGGGAGCCGCGAGGGTATCCGGCGTCGAACTGCAACCTCATACTGCCTCCGACGCATCCCGACGCGGACGCGGGCTTCGTGATCATGGAGCAGACCGAGTACGTGCCCATGTCGGGAACCAACACCATCTGCGTGGCCACGGTCCTGGTGGAGCTGGGGATGGTCCCGGTGGAAGAGCCTTTCACCGACATCGTCCTCGAATCCCCGGCCGGCCTCGTGGAGGTGCGGGTCGAGGTACAAGAGGGCCGCGCCGGCAAGGTCACCTTCACGAACGTGCCGGCCTTCGCGACCCACCTGGATCGGACCATCCAGGTCCCCGAGCTGGGGGAGGTCCGCGTGGACGTGGCTTGGGGCGGGATGTTCCACGTCATTGCGGCAGCGGAGGACCTGGGCGTCGTCCTCTCCCCCGAGAACGGACGCGAGATCGTGCGGGTCGGAGAGATGGTGAAAGCGGCCGCGCGGGAGCAGCTCCCGGTGACTCACCCGGAGAACCCGGAAATCCGGGACGTGACCATCGGCCAGCTCACCGGTCCCCCGCAGGGGGAGGGGTCCCACGGGCGAAACGCCGTGATCGTCTCCACCGGAACGCTCGACTGGGAACGTCCGGGCACCTGGACCGGAGCCCTCGACCGCTCCCCGTGCGGGACGGGAACCTGTGCCCGGATGGCGGTGATGCACGCCAAGGGAGAGCTCCCCCTCGAACAGGATTTCGTGCACGAGGGGATCCTCGGAACGACCTTCACCGGACGCCTCCTGGAGGAGACCCGCGTCGGCGACCACCCCGCCGTGGTGCCCACTCTCTCCGGTGAGGCCTGGATCACCGGGGTCGCGCAATATCTCCTGGATCCGGACGACCCCTTCCCCGAGGGGTTCACCGTGGGCGACATCTGGGGACACTAGAAGGCTATAGGAGCGAATCACCATGTGCCGATTCATCTTCTACCGGGGGGAAGCCCTCCCCCTCAGCTCCCTCCTGACCGAGCCCGAAAACTCGCTGATCCACCAGAGCACTCATGCGCGGGAGCGCAAGGAGCCCCTGAACGGCGACGGCTTCGGGGTGAGCTGGTACGTCCCCGGCCGTGAGAGCTCCGGGCTCTTCCGCTCCACCTCGCCGGCCTGGAGCAACCAGAACCTCCGGTCGCTGGCCCGGGTCGTGGAGAGCTCGTGTGTCCTGGCGCACGTCCGCGCGGCCTCGGAGGGACTCGAGGTCATGGAGACGAACACCCATCCATTCCAGAGGGGTCGCTACACCTTCATGCACAACGGCGCCATCGGGGGCTTCGAGACACTCCGGCGACCCCTCCAGGCCTCGCTCAGCGACGACGCGTTCCGGGCTCTCCGAGGCACGACCGACTCAGAGCATCTCTTCGCTCTCTTCATGGACGAGATGGGGCGGAGCGGGGACGAAGGAGGCGAGGCCTGCAACCGGCTCGCAGAGGCGCTGGAACGGGCCGTCGCCCGAGCGATGGAGGTGGCGTCCTCCCACGCGCCCGGCCAGGGGCACCGCCTCAATCTGCTCGTGAGCGATGGGGAGCGAGCGGTGGCGTGCCGCTGGGCCTCCTCCGGGTTGGAGCCGGAGTCCCTCTACGTGAGCCACGGCCGCAGATACCTCTGCGAGGCCGGGGTCTGCCGTATGATCGACACCGCGGAGGGCCGCGGGAGCCGGGCGGCCCTGGTGAGCTCCGAGCCGCTATACGATTCCGGGAAGTGGGAGCCCGTGCCGCGCAACCACCTCGTCATGGTGCACGACACCCTGGAGGTGGAGATCCGCGAGATGCGGGTGGCCGGGACAGAGGCCTGACTGGCCCCCCACCGAGACCCGGGCCACCCTGCTCCATCACCGCGCTCCGGAGGCGGAACCCCGAGGCACCAGAACGCTCCCTCAGATCAGCGCTACGAGCGGCTCCTCCAGGATGGCCTTCAACGTCTGCAGGAACCGGGAGCCCTGGGCGCCGTCGATCACCCGGTGGTCGCAGCTCATGGTGACCTTCATGCGGGTCTGTATGTCGAGCGCGCCATCCACCACCACCGGCCGCTCCTCCATCCCTCCCACGGCGAGAATCCCCGCCTCGGGGGGGTTGATCACTGCGGTGAAGTCCTCGATTCCGAACATCCCCAGATTCGAGACAGAGAACGTAGCGCCGGTGTACTCCTCGGGCTTCAGCTTCTTCTCGCGCGCTCGCCCCGCGAGCTCTCGCACCTCAGCATTGATCTGGCGCAGGCCCTTCCGGTGGGCGTCCCGCACGACCGGGGTGATCAGGCCGTCGTCGATGGCCACTGCCACCGCCAGATGCACCCTGTTGAACCGCCGGATGTGGTCCTCGCGCCAGTGGGCGTTGCACTCCGGGTGTTTCCGAAGGGCCATCGCGGTCGCCTTCAGGACGATGTCGTTGTAGGAGATCTTGGCGCCTTCGGATTCCAGCAGGGCGTTCACCCGGGCACGGGCCTCCACGGCCCCGGTCATGTCGATGTCCACCGTAAGGAAGAAGTGCGGAATCGGGCCGATGGACTGCACCAGCCGCTTCGCGATGGTCTTCCGCATCTGGCTGAGCGGCACGTCCTCGTAGTCGGCCTCGGAGTCGGGAGCAAAAGAGGGGACGCCCGTGGGCTCGTCGGGAGCGAGGCCCTTCTCGGCCGCACGCTCGACATCGCTCTTCACGATGCGACCGCCGGGGCCCGAGCCCTCGATCCGTGCCAGCGGGAGACCCTCGGACTCGGCCAGGCGGCGAGCCAGGGGAGAGGCCTTGATCCGCTTCCCGTCCTCGGCGGGTTCCGACGACGTGTCGCGGGTGGGGGTGGAATCGTCTTCTTCCTCGTCGTCCCCCGATGCTTCCGGTCGGTCCGCTTCGTCGTCGGTCGCCTCTTCGGTCGGTTCCGCCTCGGGCTCATCGCCATCGGCACCCGATGCGCCGCCGGCGCCTTGGGTGAATTCCGATATGTCCTCGTCTTCGGCGGCGATCACCGCGATGACCTCGCCCACCGGAGCGCTCGCGCCCTCCTCGACGAGGACGGCCCGCAGGACGCCCTCTCCCCGTGCGACTAGCTCCATGGTGGCCTTGTCGGTCTCGATCTCGGCCAGCACGTCGCCGTTGGCAATCTCGTCGCCCTCGGACTTGAGCCACTTCACGATCTGCCCCTCCTCCATCGTGGGGGAGAGAGCCTCCATGTGGACCTTGGTCGCCATTCGCTCTTCGCCTCGTCGACTCCCCCTGGGGTCTCCCCGGGGAGCGGAATTCAGGTTGGCCGGCCCATTGTTCAGCGGGCCGGAGGAATCGGGCCCTCCCGGGGCCCTTGGTGCTCCGCCTCCTCAGTCGCGGTAGAGCACCCGGTTGCAGGCCTGGATGACCCGGGCCGCGTCCGGCTTGGCGGCCTGCTCCAGGTTCTTGGCATACGGCATCGGGACATCCGCCTGTGTGACCCGGATCACGGGGGCGTCGAGGTAGTCGAAAGCCTCCTCCTGGATCAGGCTCACGATCTGCGCGCCGATTCCCGCGTAGGGCCACCCCTCCTCCAGGTACACGACCCGATTCGTCTTGCGGACCGTCTCCAGGATGGCGTCCACGTCGAGGGGCCGCAGAGACCGGAGGTCCAGCACCTCCACGTCGACGTCCTCCTTCTCCAGTTTTCCGGCCGCCTGCAGGGCCACGTGAACCATCTTCCCGTGGGTGATGATGGACACGTCCGCCCCTTTCCGCTTCACATCGGCCACGCCGAGGGGGATGACGAAGTCACCCTCCTCCGGATCGGGGACTTCGCCCTTCACGTTGTAGAGGAGCTCACCCTCCATGAAGGCGACCGGGTCCTCGTCGCGGATGGCAGCCTTGAGGAGCCCTTTCGCGTCCGCCGGTGTGCCGGGAGTCACCAGCTTCACCCCGGGTGCATGGACGTACCAGGTCTCCGCCGCCTGGGAGTGCTGAGCGGAAAGTTGCAGGGCGGCGCCGCTCGGGCCGCGGAAGACCATTGGGAGGGAGAGCTGCCCTCCCGACATATAGTGCATCTTGGCCGCGGAGTTGATGACCTGATCGAGGGCCAGGAAGGCAAAATTGAAGGTCATGAACTCGATGACCGGTCGCAGGCCCACCATCGCGGCCCCCACACCGAGCCCGGCAAAGCCCAGTTCGGAGATGGGGCTGTCCACCACCCGGCGGTCACCGAAACGTTCGAGGAGGCCCTTCGACACCTTGTAGGCGCCGTCGTATTCGGCCACTTCCTCTCCCATGAGAAAGACGGTGTCGTCGCGCTCCATCTCCTCGGCCAGGGCCTGGTTCAACGCTTCACGGTAGGTGATGACGGGCATCTGCTCTTTCGTCCGGGCTCTATGTGTGGGACCGGGCAGCGGCAGGGCTCCCCGGCACGGTGGTTCGGCGGGTACCCCTCAGCGGTCGCGGCTGTCCAGGAAGAGGCGGCCGTGCTCGTTTATTTCGGAGTAGACATGGGTGTAGAGTTCCTCGGGCTCGGGGAAGGGCGAGTCGTCGGCGAAGTCCGCGGCTTCGTCCACCACCGCCCGCACTTCCTCGTCCAACTCCTCCAACTCCTCCTGGGTGAGGAGCTCGGCTTCGAAGAGTTTTTCCCGGAGGAGTGCGATGGGATCGGCCTCCTCCTTCTTTCCCTCCACCTCATCCTTGCTCCGGTAGGTGCCGCTCACCGGATCCGACATCGAGTGACCCTTGAAGCGGTAGGTGCGAGCCTCCACGTACTGGGGGCCTCCTCCGTCACGGACCTCCTGAACGAGCTCCTCCACGAAGGTCCAGGTCTCCAGAATATTCTGGCCGTCCACGCTGTGAGTGGGGATCCCGTACCCCTCACCCCGCTCGAGCACTGGGACGGCCGACACACGGCTGAACGCGGTGCCCATCCCGTACTCGTTGTTCTCCACCACGAAGATCACAGGCAGCTCCCAGATCGCTGCCATGTTCATGGACTCGTGGAGCGCCCCCTGGTTCACCGCCGCGTCCCCCAGGAAGCAGACGCAGACGCGGTCCTCCTCCCGGTAGCGAATGGCCCATCCCATCCCGACCGCGAGTGGAATCTGTGCACCCACGATCCCATGCCCCCCCATGAATCCCTTCTCGACATCGAAGACGTGCATCGAGCCGCCCTTCCCCCCGGAAACCCCGTCCTTCCGGCCGTAGAGCTCGGCCAGGACGGGCCCCGGCTCCACCCCCTTGGCGAGGGCCTGGGTGTGGTCCCTGTAGGCGGTGATCACGTAGTCGTCCTCGCGGAGGGGGCCGATGAACCCGAGGGCAACGGCCTCCTGGCCGATGTGGAGGTGACAGAAACCGCCGATCTTACCGATGGCGTAGGCCTCCTCGGCCTTCTCCTCGAACCGGCGATAGAGGAGCATCTCCCGGAGAAAACGGTGGAGTTGCTCCCGGTCGAAGCCGTCCAGGCCGGCGTCGGGCCCTTCAGCCCCCTTCTTGCGCGTCTCCGCCATGGTTTCAGCCATCCGTTCGTCCGTTGGATCGGGGGCGTCCCATCTCGATCTGGACGAGCCCCGGAGTAGGGATCTCAGCAGGTGCGGGGATGTCGGCTTCCATCACGTCCTGGATCGCGCCTGGTGCGCCCGCTTCCAGCTCCCTCGCCTGCTCTTTCGCATGATAGGAGGATCGAACGAGGGGGCCTGACTCCACGTGTCTGAAGCCGAACTCCGCCTCTCCGACCCGCTTCCACTCGCGGAACTCCTCAGGGGTAACCCACTGCGCCACCGGAATATGGTCTTCCGAAGGCCGGAGGTACTGCCCCAGGGTCAGAATATCCACCGCGGCCTCGCGCAGGTCGTTCATGGCCTGGCGCAACTCGTCGGGCCGCTCGCCCATCCCCAGGATGATCCCCGTCTTCGTGAGGATCGACGGATCGATCTTCTTCGCTGCGCCGAGGAACGATATGGACCTCCAGTAGCGGCCTCCAGGCCGGACCTCCGGGTGGAGCCGATCCACCGTCTCGAGGTTGTGCCCCAGGATGGACGGCCTGGCATCCATGACGACCCGCAGGGCGTCCTCATCTCCCTTGAAATCCGGGATGAGCACCTCGACCGAACATCCAGGTACGCGCTCCTTCACCTGGCGGATGGTCTCGGCATAGATGCCCGCACCCCCATCCGGAAGTTCGTCCCGGTTCACGGAGGTGATGACCACGTGCTCGAGGGCCATCGCCTGGACGGTCTCGGCCACCCGTCGCGGCTCGTCCTCGTCCAGCTCGGTGGGCATCCCATGGGCCACCGCGCAGTACTTGCAGGCCCGGGTGCAGACGTCCCCGAGAATCATGAAGGTCGCCGTGCCCGCCTCCCAGCACTCCCCGATGTTGGGGCAACCGGCCTCCTCGCAGACGGTGTGGAGCGACTGGCTCCGCATGAGCTCCTTGAGGCGACGATAGTTGCCCCCGCCGGGAGAGCGAACCTTCAACCAACTCGGCTTCCTGTCGCCCATGGGGACCGTCTCGATCCCCTCGTGCGCCCGGATCCGGGATGTCCCCTTGGGCTTCACCACGCCGGAGTCCTTCGCGCCCGGGTGGTATCCCCCGGGGGGTCTGGTCGCGGTCCTGACCACCTATATCTACCTCCGGGACCGTGTTGCACGGGTACGGTCCCCGCTTATCGATCGATGTATCGGAGAAGGTGCCGCTCCGTCCCTGCTGGAAGCCTGAAGGACCCCACGCGGGGCACGCTACGACTCCGAGACGATCGAACTCCTTCTCCTTCGAGGCGAAAAAAAGCCCTCGAACCACTGGGCGCAGGCCGTGAGCCGAGAGCACCCGGGGAGGATCCGTCACACGCCGTCGGACCCGAGCAGCCGAGGAGCAGGTTTTCGCAAGATCATAGCACCGACAAAGGTGGCGGTGCAACCGGAAAGGTGGGCCCTCCGCAAGGCCCACTGCCCGGTGCCCTGCGGTCAGCGAGGTGGAGGATACCTGCCCGCAGGGGCGTGCTCCAGGAGGTGGTCCACCACGGCCTGGGGTTCGTCGGTGACGCACATCAGGGTGAGGTCGTCAGGCCCGATCTTCCCCTCCCGCTGCATCACCCCGCGCAACCATCCCAGGAGCCCCTGCCAGTACTCGCGCCCGAAAACGACCACCGGGAATCCGTGGATCTTGCCGGTCTGGATGAGGGTCAGGGACTCGAAGAGCTCGTCCATGGTGCCGAACCCCCCCGGGAAGATGACGAAGCCCTGGGCGTACTTCACGAACATGGTCTTCCGCACGAAGAAATACCGGAAGTCGATGGGGATGTCGACGAAAGGGTTCGGCCCCTGCTCCAGGGGCAACTCGATGTTCAGGCCGATGGAGGGCGCCTGGGCCTCTCGCGCGCCCCTGTTGGCTGCTTCCATGAGCCCGGGGCCTCCACCCGTCATGATGGAATACCCGGCCTCACCCAGGAGCCGGGCGGTCTCCCGGCACGATTCGTAGTAGGGATGCCCTACCGGGGTGCGGGCGGATCCGAAGATGGAGACTGCCGGGCCGATCCGGGCGAGGGTCTCGAATCCCTCGACGAACTCGCCCATGATGCGGAAGACGCGCCAGGCATCCGACGCGATCGCGGGCTCACCGAGGGCGCCACCCTCTCCAGCGCGCAGGAAGCGCTCGTCCTCGGTCTCGTGGGGCGGTTGCCGCGTTCCGGGACGCGGCCCGGAGGCACCGGAGGTGTCCAGCAGTCGCCCGGAATCTCTCGAGTCCTTGGGATCGTCGGTCGCCATCAATCGCTCCTGTCAGAGTCCGCTGGGGAGATCCAGGAACACCCACGGGATGCCGAACTTCTGCTCAAGATGTGACGCCAAGGCGCGAACTCCCCAGACCTCCGTCAGGTAGTGCCCGCCCAGGAGGACGTTCATCCCCAGTTCGATGGCCTCGACGTAGGCGTGGTGATTCACTTCGCCGGTGATCAGGGTGTCGAGCCCTCCCTCGGCTGCGAGCTCGAGGAAGCTACCCCCACCTCCGGTCACGATCCCGACCCGACTCGCCCGCTCCGGGCCTCCCGGAAGAAGCTGCACCGGCCCCCCGAGAACCTCCGCCATGCGCTTCCGGAGACCGTGAATGGGTTCGTCTGTTCCGACCACGAAGCCGATGTCGTGGGCCTCGAAGGTTCCGAACCGCTCCACCGGCTCGAAGCCCAACTCTCGGGCGAGCACGGCGCAGTTTCCGATCTCGGGGTGGGCGTCCAGGGGGAGGTGGGCGGAATAGAGAGCCAACTCGTTTCGAATGAGCGCCGCCACCTTGCGGAATCGGCGGCCCGTGAGAGGGGCGGCACCGCCCCAGAAGAGTCCGTGGTGGACGAGAAGGAGGTCGGCCCCTTCCTCCGCAGCGGCGGCGATGGAGGCCTCCGAGACGTCCACTGCGGCCGCGAGACGCTGGACTTGCGCCGCCCCCTCGACCTGCAGCCCGTTCATGGCTCCCGGGTAGTCGGGAAACCCCGCGACGCCGAGGTACTCATCGATATAACGGAACAGAAATTCGGATTCTAGTTGCGGCAAGGAAGGCCCGTCCGATTCACCAGGAGACCGAGAGGCGGGAGGACCCTTGAAGTCACTCTGTCGAGGAAGCCGACACCCGCCAGGATTGTGGAGAAGAACGTGGACAACGCACGGTCCAGACAGCCAAGACCTTGTGCCACATGTACTTGCACGGTTATCCACATATGTGGAAACATCCTGCGCAGACCTCCGGGGCAAGCCGCCCGGAGGTTCTCGGCCGCGTAGGGTACCACCTCCGCGAACGTGGCGCCAGGGGCCTTCGAAGATTTTCCTCCAGGTCCACTCTCTGGCCACAACCACCTGAAACCGGTCACGGTCGGCGGACCAGGCTCAGGGGATCCAGAGGCTCGCCATCTCGTAGAATCTCGAAGTGGAGATGGGGGGCCGTGGAGCGGCCGGTGGACCCGGAAAGCGCGATCACCTCTCCCCGGGACACCTGCTGCCCGGCCTCCACCAGGAGGAGCGACGCGTGGGCGTACAGCGAACGATACCCCTCTCCGTGGTCCACCACGACGTAGAGGCCGTAGACAGGATCCTCTGCGGCCTCGAAAACCGTACCCGGCCCGGACACCCGGATATAGGAACCCGTCGGCGCGGCGACGTCGATCCCGGGGTGGTCGGCCCCGGCCCCCTCGACCAGTGGCTGGGTCAGGAATCCTGCCTCCGTGAGCGGCCAGGTGGTAGGAAGTCGCCCGTCCTCGTCCGTTGCGCCAGCCGCGCCGGCTCCGACGCTCGCAGGAACGGGGAGATGGATGGTCCCGGCTCCGCCGGACCGGGCCCCGGGCTCGAACAAGGAGCGCAGCACGGCGTAGGCGTCTTCCACCTCCACCAGGAGCCTCTCGATCTCCTGCAGCCGCTCCCGCTCCGACTCCAGCCGCGCGACCTCGGCCTCGAGCCCCTGCACCCGCCACCCCCGGACCGCCAGCACCCCGATCGCACCCAGGGCAATGAGAGCGAGGCAAACGCCCAGGACTCCCAGCACGACGGGCCCACGGCCGTTTCCGCCGCCCAGCCTCGCCTCGCCCTCCCAGCTGCGCCCCCTCATGGCTATCCCCAGGGAGACCCGGAATCCGTCTTCCCGACCGCGGCGTTCGCTGCGCTCGGGGCGGGGGTCCCCACCTCCCTCGGAGCCGGAGGTCATCGGCTACCCGACGATCTTCGCCGAGGACTCGCCCGTCACGATCTGGAAGATCCTGTCGAAGTCCTCCGCCGACCGGAAGGGAATCCGGATCTCACCGCTTTCCCCCTTCGCCGTGCGCAGCGCGACCCGGGTGCCCAGGGTCTCCTGAAGCGCCCGCTCGAGCGCGACGATCACCGCGTCGCGATCGCGTCCGGTGGAGGCCTGCCCATTCGCGCCGGACTTCGAGTGATTTTCGGGTTTTCTTCGTGTCCGGGCCTCCACCTGTCGGACCGTCCAGCCCTCCTGGGCGGCCCGACGAGCCAGTTCCGTGATCCGTCCGGGATGATCCAGGGCGAGGAGGGCCCGCGCATGGCCGATCGACAGGGCGCCGTCGGAGAGGAGACGTCGCACGGAGGGAGGGAGTCTCAGCAACCTCAGCATGTTGGCAACCGTGGAGCGGCTTTTCCCCACGGCCGCAGCAACCTCCCCCTGCGTAAGGCCGAAGTCATCCACCAACGTCCGATAGCCTTCGGCCTCGTCGAGGGGACCCAATTCAGCCCGCTGGATATTCTCCACCAGCGCCAGCACCAGGAGCGCCCGGTCATCTACATCGCGGACCAGCACCGGTACCCGCGGCCAGTCGAGCTCCGTCAGAGCACGGAGACGCCGCTCCCCGGCCACGAGCTGGAAGCGCTCTTCGTCTTCAGGATCCCGCCGTACGACCAGAGGCTGGAGAAGCCCGTTCGCCCGGATGCTGTCCACCAGCTCTTCGAGCTCCCCCTCGTCGAATTCCCGGCGGGGCTGAAAGGGATTGGGAGCGATCCGCGCGCGAGGAATCGTCCGAAGCCCGGGGTCATCCCGCTCGGCCCGCAGCGTATCCTCGCCGAAAAGCGCTCCCAGGCCTCGTCCCAACCTCACCCGCTGCGCCTTGCTCATTTGGGTCCTCCATCCTCGCCGGCACCGTCCGAGACCACGTTCCGCCTTCTCTGTAGTAGCTCCTGCGCCAGATCCAGATAGCTCTGGGCACCAGCGGACAGCACGTCGTAGGTCACAATGGGCTGACCGAATGACGGCGCCTCGGCCAGGCGAACGTTCCGTGGAATCGTGGTATTGAAGACCTTCTGCCCGAAGTATTCCCGAGCCTCCGCCGCCACCTGCTTCGAGAGATTCAGACGTCGATCGTACATCGTCAGGAGAACCCCCTCTATCTCTAGTTCTGGATTGAGGTTACGCTGCACGAGACGAACGGTGTTCAGGAGCTGGCTGAGACCCTCCAGCGCGTAGAACTCGCACTGGATCGGGATGAGGACCGAATCCGCGGCCGTAAGCGTGTTCAATGTGAGCAGACCCAGCGATGGTGGGCAGTCCACAAGCACGACATCATACTCCCCCCTCACTTCCTTCAGCGCCTCCTTCAGGATGCGTTCCCGGTCCGGCCGGTCCACGAGCTCGATCTCAGCCCCCACCAGGTCCCGCCTCGACGGCACGACATCCAGGAAGGGAAAGTGCGTCTCCCTCAGAATGCACTCTTCGAGCGGGTGCCCATTCACCAATGCGTCGTAGATGGTCGGGAGGTCGTCGGACTTCTCGACCCCCAGGCCCGACGTGGCATTCCCCTGCGGATCGATGTCGATGACGAGCGTCCGGCGCTCTGCCACAGCGAGGGATGCGCCGAGGTTTATGGCAGTGGTCGTCTTGCCGACGCCACCTTTCTGGTTGGCGATAGCGATTACCCAGGTCATGCGAAGGCGGGCCTTGAGAGTACGGGGAAGGGTCCACGACGTCCGGAAATATACCGAAGGGGCGCAACGGGGCAATAACTAAACGGGACGCATTGGGCTGTTTCACGTGAAACACTCGCCGGCCGCCCAGCTCGGCCTTGTTACGCCAGGAACCCCGCCATCTCGCGTCCCGCACGCTCCAACCGCCGGACGCCCACCGCCCCATACCCCACCTTCTCGTGTTCGCGCCGGCGCCGACGGGCCGGATCCGACAATGGGCGTCTTCGAGGGAGCCGCGCCCTCAGGCGCAGATCGTCTCGGGATCCCAACTACCCGCGGCCGGGGCGACCCGCGAGGCCTCCCGGGTCGCCGGCTCAAGGTCCGGGGGGTCGCCCGGCCACGCCCGCCTCGCACCCCCGCCGGCGGCTTGCTCGCGTCCCACTGAACGCTGGATGCCCCGAGCATCGTAATCGCCCGGACAAGTACAGGCCTCGTCCCCGCCCGGCGTGCATGAAGCGCCGACATCACCAGCATCGAAGCGCGGGCCCTCAGGCGCGAAGGCACCGCCAGGGCGCGCTCGCCGCACCAGGATGTTTCACGTGAAACATTCCGAGCGGCCCGGGCCGGCCCCGCCACCACACCCCGGCCGACGCCGGATGTCTGCTATCTGCCGACCTCGGCCCGGCCCGCCCGGACTCGCCACCGCTTCACCTCCATCAGGAGGTTTTGAAGGTCGGCGGGCGTCACCCCCGGAATCCGAGATGCCTGACCCAGATTCCCGGGCTGGATGCGCGCCAGTCGCTCACGAGCCTCGATGGACACCGTGAGGAACTCCTGATAGGGCACGCTTCCCCCCAGGGTAAACCCCGCCTGGGCGCGGAGGCGTCCCGCCCGCTCCCTCTCCTTCCTGATATACCCACCGTATTTCAGGGCGACCCCGACCGCAGTGGCGGCATCCGCGGTGGGCTCGAACGGAGCCCCACCCGTCGCCGCGACGAGTCCCTTCACCGTGACCTCGGGGCGCTTCAGCAGCTCAGCCACAGGTGTGGCCTGGGAGATCGGGGAGGATCCCGTATCCTCGAGATGGGGATTTACGGTCTCCGGCCGGGCAAGCGTCTTCCCAAACCACGACCTGACCTCCTCCTCGTTGAGCAGCCTCCTTTCGAGCGCTACTTCTTGATCAGAGGTCAGAAGCCCGAGGCTGCGGGCCCTTGGACCCAGCCTCGTCGGTGCGTTGTCCTGCCGAAGGAGAAGGCGAAACTCGGCTCGGGAGGTGAAGAGTCGGTAGGGCTCATCCACACCCCTGGTCACGAGGTCGTCAATCATCACCCCGATGTACGCCTCGTCACGCTCCAGGACGAAGACCTCCCTTCCCTGGCACTCGAGGGCTGCATTCGCTCCTGCCACGAGGCCCTGTCCTGCCGCCTCTTCGTACCCGGTCGTACCGTTGATCTGTCCGGCGAAGAAGAGCCCGGGAATCGCCTTGACCTCCAGCGTGTGTCGCAGCTGGTGCGGGGGGTAATAGTCATACTCGATGGCGTACCCGACGCGGGTGATGTGTGCCCGCTCGAGCCCAGGAACGGTGCGCAGGAACTCCTCCTGCACCTCTGCGGGAAGGGACGTCGAGAGACCGTTCACGTAAATCTCATCGGTCTCGAGACCCTCCGGTTCGAGAAACACCTGATGCCTCTCCGCATCGGGGAAGCGCACCACCTTATCCTCGATCGAGGGGCAGTACCGCGGGCCCTTCCCAGAAATCTCCCCCCCGTACAGGGCGCTCCTCTCGAGGTTTGCCCGGACCACATCCCGGAGGCCGGCCCCGGTCCAGGTAATCCAACAGGGTCGCTGTTTCGGTATTTCTTCGGTTACGTAGGTGGAGAAGCGAAACTCCTCGTCATCTCCGGGCTGGAGTTCGACACGAGAGAAATCCACACTGCGGCCATCCACTCTGGGGGGCGTCCCGGTCTTGAAGCGCCCCACCTCGAGTCCCTGAGACTCCAGCGCCTCCGCCAACTCGATAGAGGGAGCCTCGCCCGCCCGTCCGGCACCCACGACTCCCCCCGCGCCCTGGTGGATCCGCCCGCGGAGAAAGGTCCCGGCGGTGACCACGACCGCCCCGGCTCGGATCGTGCGGCCGCTGCGAAGCACGACTCCGCCGGCACGGCCCCCGGAAACGCTGAGACCCGTGACGAGATCCTGCAGCATTTCGAGCGAGGAGAGTTCGTCGAGCACCCGGCGCACCCCTCGGGGATAGAGGGAGCGATCGCACTGCGCCCGCGGCCCCCATACAGCCGGCCCGCGCGACCGGTTCAGCATGCGGAAGTGGATCCGCGCGGCATCGGTGGCACGGCCCATCACCCCCCCGAGTGCATCGATCTCCCGGGCCACGACCCCTTTCGCTACGCCTCCGATGGCCGGATTGCAGCTCATCTGGCCCAGCCGATCCAGGTCGGGAGTGATCAGGAGGGTCCTGCTGCCGAGGCGGGCGGCCGCCGCCGCCGCCTCTACCCCCGCGTGACCACCCCCGACCACCACCACTTCGTAGTATTCTCTCAATCGCCTCTCCTCACGGCCTGACGACCGCCACTTTTCCGGTTCGCCCCCCGGCGCGTTCACCGGCGGATCGTGAATCCCCCTTCGTCCAGGGCCGGCCGTTCCGCCGCTTCGTGAACACTGGAGACCCGAGCAGCCGGGGGTCCGTTCAATACCGCGCGCCGGAATGCCTCCAAGCGGTCGGCTGCCCCGGACGCGTGCACCTCCACGGACCCATCAGGTCGGTTCCTCACCCATCCGCGAACCCCTATCTCGCGGGCCCGCGCTCGGGTCCACGCCCGGAAGCCCACACCCTGCACCCGCCCCTTCAGTTCGAGGTCCAACCGCGACGTCTGTTCGCCCCCGTCATCCGTTCGTTGCGCTCCACGCATTTCTCGCCTCCCTACTTTCCTATGCAGAATCGCGAGAACACCGCGTCGAGAATCTCCTCGGGGGAGATCACCCCCAGAACTTCCTCGAGCGCCGTCTCGGCGCTCCGGAGGTGCGCGCACGCCGCCTCGGTCGGCACACCCCGATCCAGTGCCTCTGCGAAAGCCGCCACCTCTCCCCGCGCGTCGTGCAGGAAGCCCCTCTGCCGCCGCCGGGTGATCAGGGGCGCGTCGGCTCCGATCTCTACCAACCCTCCGAAGACGAGATCCCGCAGCCGCTCGCGGAGAGCCGCCAGGCCGGCCCCTGTTCGCACGGAGACCTCCACCCCCTCGTCGGCGACCACATCCGGGGCGGCCACTCGCCCGTCCCGATCCGCGCATGTCCGCACCACCACCACCGGCGGCCCCTCCCGGAAGCGCTGCAGGAAAGCCGCTTCGGCGCCACTCCACGCCTCGTCCACAGGGAGGCAAAGGAGAATCACATCGGCGCCCTCGAGGTACCGTTGGGCCACCTCGATTCCCATGCGCTCGATCCCCCCCGCGTCCTCCCGAAGGCCCGCGGTGTCCACCAGCCTGAAAGGAAACCCGCCGAGGGAAACCCTGCTCTCGAGCGCGTCTCTCGTGGTACCCGCCTCGGCGGTGACGATCGCCCGTTCCTCACCCAGCAGAGCATTGTACAGGGACGACTTTCCCGCGTTCGGCCGTCCGGCGAGCACCGCCACCGCGCCCTCCCGCAGGAGCTCCCCCTCCGGAGCGGTCTCGAGGAGGAGGTCCAGGCGCTCCACGACCTCTCCCGCACGTGCCATGACCGTCCGGAGGGTCACTGGGGGCTCGTCCTCGTCGGGGAAATCCAGGTGGTGCATGATGAGGGCCTCCAGCTCCACCAACCCCTGCCTCAGCTCGGCCACGCGTTGGGAGAGCCCACCCTCCACCTGGTGGATGGCAGCGCGGTGAGAAACCATGCTCCCGGCCTCGATGAGGTCGGCCACGGCTTCCGCCTGAACGAGGTCCAGCTTTCCGTTCAGGTACGCACGGCGCGTGAATTCCCCGGGCTCCGCCTCCCGGGCGCCCGCCTTGCGACACGCCTCCACGACTAGCATCGACACGAGGGGTCCCCCGTGGACGGAGAGCTCCGCCAGGTCTTCGCCGGTGTAGGAAGAGGGGCCTTCGAACCAGGTGACCAGGCCTCGATCCAGCGTCCCGCCGCCCATCGGGTCCGTGATCCGCGCCAGAAAGGGGCGACGCACCGGAAGCGCCCCCTCAGCCTCCCCGAGGATCTGGCTCAGGATCCGCCTTGCGCCGGCCCCGGAGAGCCGCACGACCGCGATGGCGCCCCGTCCGGGCGGGGTGGAGAGTGCGACAATCGTATCGGGCTCCATGGACCCTCCTTCGAGACGTCGGTGGGCGCGCCCAACCCGATGCTCAGGCTCGGGCAGCCCCGCTCAGGCCTTCGAAACGACCGGCGGTCCCTTGGCCTGCACCTTCTGACGCTCGTTGGCGATCCACCACGACTGGGGGAGCGTCGCGAGGTTCGCCGTGAGGTAGTAGAGGTTCAGCCCCGACGGGAAGTTGGCGAAGAGAATCACCATGAAGATGGGGAGGAACCACATCATCATCTTCATCTGCGGATTCACTTCCTCGAGCGTCCGCAGGGAGATCCACTGCATCAGGAACATCGAGATTCCGAGCAGGACCGGAAGGATGTACAAGGGGTCCGCCGCGGAGAGGTCGGGAAGCCAGGCAAACGGCACTCCCCTCAACTCGATGGTATTCTGGAAAACGAAGAAGAGGGCGATGAGGATGGGCCACGGAAGGAGCATGGGCCAACAACCTGCCAGCGGGTTGAACCCGTGCTCCTTGTAGAGCCGCATCAACTCCTTCTGCATCTTCTCGGGCTGATCCTTGTACTTCGTCTGGATGTCCTTGAGGAGCGGCTGGACCGCCATGTTGCGGAGCTGCGCCCTCATGGATTTGTGGTAGAGCGGGAAGAGAACCACCCGCATCATCACGCCGAAGAGGATGAGGACCCACCCGTATCCGATCCCAAGGACATCGTGTAGGCTTACCAGGACCCACATGATGACGCCCACGAAGGGGCGCAGGATGGGTCGGATGAAGCGCCACCCCACCGGGTTTACTTCCTGGAAATCGTGCCCGATCGAGCTCAGGAGCTGGTAGTCCTGCGGCCCTGCGAAGAACTGGTACGAGAAGCGCCCCCCTGCACCCAGCGACTGGGTGACGGCGACATGGGCAACGTCGTTCTCCGGATCCACCGGCAGCGCGAGGATCCCGCCGAAGAATTCCGTCCCTCCCGGCTCGATCGAAGGGAGCATCCCGACCACGAAATAGCGGCTCTTCAGCGCGGCCCAGTGAAAGGGCCCCTCCTCCAGCACACCGCGCTCCACATCCGACGGATGAGTGCTTTGCACGCCGTCCTGGACGTGGTTGGAGACGTAGGCCATGTTCGGGGCCTCTTGGTCGGGCTGTGCCTGGTTGAAGGCGAGTCCCCGCCCCAGGTCGGTGAGGAGAAGCCCACGCTCGAGACCCCTCACCCTTCCGCTGACCTCGATCAGGTAGCTGTCCGGGTCGAACCGGTAGGCGACCTCGAAGGCAAAAGGCTCATCCGGATGTTCGTAGATGAAGGAGAGCGTCTCCGGCTCCCCGCCCGCCTCCAGCTGAAGACCCCCCTCCGGCTCGACCCTGAAGGAGACGTCGCGCAGATCGACGGTGTCGCCCGACACGATGAGGCGGGACCCCAACATCCCGGTCTCCGGATCGGCCACCAGTTCCACTGGTCCGGTTCTGGCGAAAGAGTCGAACTCCGCGAGCTCGAACCCCACCACCCGGCCTCCCCGGGTAGTGAACCGTGCCTCGTAGAGCGGACCGCGGACGTCCACGAAGCGCTCGGGACCTGCGGAGCCAGGCAGATCCCCGGCGGGTTCCGCCTCCACCGTGGGAATGGCCTCCTGCACATCGAGGCCCGGAAGGACCGGATCCACGGCCTCGACCTCGATCGCCGTGTCCGGGTCCTCCGCCAGTTCCTCGTCCTCCACAAGCTCCGAAGTGTCCACCACCTCGTCGGCGGTGGGCGCCTCGTCGAGCGAATCCTGCGGAGAGTCAGGGGCGAAGAAGTAGTTCGTCCCGATGAGGACTGCAAGCATCAGGACGACGGCGAGTACGAAGCGGGTTTCCTGGTTCATGCGAGGTTCATGGCGTGAGGCCGGTGTGCACCGAAGAGTCGGTATCCCCGGCCGCCCGATCCTTCGAGGACGCCGGATCCCCGGGCACGGGATCGTATCCCTTGCCGCCGAAGGGGTGGCAGCGCACGAAGCGCTTGAGGAAGATCCAGATACCGCGGCGAAATCCGAATCGCTCGATGGCCTCGTGGGCGTAGGAAGAACAGGTCGGGACGAACCTGCACGAAGGCGCAGTAAAGGGAGATATCCCCTTCTGGTAGAACCGGATCAATGCGAGGGCGAGGCGTCGGAACACAGTCGGTCCGTGAGGCGTTCGACCTCCGCCCGGAGGTCGGTGAAGGAGGCTCCATAGGCTTCGGGTCGGGCCCTCACGAGCACATCGAAGCTCAGCGTGGCGGAGCGAAGGCGGGGTAGCAGGTGGAGTCTTCCCAACTCCCGCAGACGTCGCCGGACTATATTGCGAGCCACGACCTTCCGACGGTACCTCGGGACGATGATCCCGAAACGGGGATGATCGCAGGGAGCGGGCGCTACGAAGAATTCCAACGGTCCATGGCGCATCCGACGACCCCGTCGCAGCAGCCGCCGGATCTCCTCGCTCCGCCCGATCCTGGCGGATCTCGGGAAACGGGCTCTCAACTCCGGCGCTCGGCCAACATCAGACTCATGGCGGCCGGGCTCCCTTCAGGAGGTTATTTGCTTCCCACGCGGACCGTCAGACGATGGCGGCCCTTCTTTCGGCGACGGGCGAGGGTCTTTCGGCCGGCCTTGGTGGCCATCCGGGCCCGGAAGCCGTGCTTGTTGAGGCGCTTCCGATTGCGGGGCTTGTATGTCGGTTTCATGGTGTTCCAGACCGTGTCGCAGAGGTCCTGATCGAGTTGACAACCTAGCAGGAAAACATACGAGACGAGGCAATGCTGCGTCAACCATGGGCCATCTGGAGGCACCTCCAGGCTTGCCCTCGGCACCCTTCCGCAGCACCTCGAAGAGAGCCTGAGGACCGATTGACTTTTCCACAGCAGCCTCCTAGCCTTGGTCCCCTTTCCGTCCCCCCGTCCTGTGAACCCGCGCTGGATCCCAACAGGCTATGGAGCTCACGCCCGACGAAGTCTGGTCCCGCGTTCTGGCGGCCGCACGCGACCGGATGCCGGAGCAGAGCTTCCGGACGTGGCTCCATGGCTGCGCAGCGGTGGGCATCATGGACGATGAGCTCCAGGTCGAGACCCCCAGCGAGTTCCACGCCGAGTGGATCGAGGACAAGTACGGAAACGACCTCGGCGAGCTCCTCCGGCGAGTGGTCGGGCGTCCCTTGAAGTTGACCTTCCGCAGCCGGAGCGACTCGTCCGACGAACCCCCGATCCCCCAGGTCCAGCTGACCCCTGACACCGCCGCGCCGGGGCACTCCTCCCCCTCCGAGCGCCCTCCGACGGAATCGAGCCCGCCATCCGACGGCGGCAGCACTCCGGACCAGGGCCGGCCGAAGCCAAAAGGCGGCGAGAATCTCAATCCACGCTACACCTTCGAACGCTTCGTCGTCGGGACCAACAATCAGCTCGCCACAGCCGCATCTCGGGCCGTAGCCGAGCAGCCGGCCAGGATGTACAACCCCCTCTTCCTCTATGGGGGCGTGGGCCTGGGAAAGACCCACCTGATGCACGCCATCGGACACGCGATCCTCAATCGGATGCGCGACCGGAAGGTGGCCTACATCACGAGCGAGCAGTTCATGAACGAGTTGGTCACCGCGATCCAGCGCGGGACCACGCCCGATTTCCGACGCCGATATCGCCACATCGATCTGCTCCTGGTGGACGACGTCCACTTCCTGGAGCAGAAGGAGGGGATGCAAGAGGAATTCTTCCACACCTTCAACGCCCTGTACGATGCGGGGAAGCAGATCGTCCTCACGAGTGACCGCCCGCCCAAGGAGCTCCCGGGCGTGGAGGACCGCCTCGTCTCCCGTTTCGAATGGGGTCTCGTGGCCGACATCAAGCTCCCGGATTACGAGACGAGGGTCGCCATTCTCCGGAAGAAGGCGGACGACGACAACATCACCCTCGATTCGGAAGTGATGGATTACATCGCCCGGTCCTGCACCTCCTCGGTGCGCGAGCTCGAAGGCGCAGTGATCAAGCTCCTCGCATACTCGTCCCTGCGTAAGGAGGAAGTCACGGTGGAACTCGCGAAGACGGCGCTACAGGGCGTGCTCGGGTCCGGAGGCGACCGGCGGGGTGACGGCTTGAGCGCTCAGCTCATCCGCGACCGTGTCGCGTCCGCCTGGGGTGTGCGGCCCGAGGCCCTGGCTTCCAAGCGACGGACCCGCGACCTCACCGTTCCCCGCCAGGTCGCGATGTACCTGATCAAGGAGCTTCTCGACGATTCGCTCGTCCGGATCGGCTCCACCTTCGGGGGGAGGGACCACTCCACGGTGATCCACTCCATTCGGAAGGTTGAGGAGCAGTTGGGCGATGATCCCGCCTTTGCGGAGCGGGTCGGTAGCCTGCGGGAATCCTTCGAGATCCTCCGGTGAAGAACTCGTGGATACGGGTGTGGAAATCCTGGGACTTTTCCCCATCCACGCGGCCCCGCGTGGAATGTGTGGAGAATCGGCACCGCATTTCCCCAGCGTTCCCACGGGTCCCGGATCCCTCGCCCCGTAGTGTGCGGGCTCGCTTTTCGATATCCTGTTGCAAGATCTTCCACAGATCCACACCCTCTACTACTACTACTGTTGATATCTCTCTAGACGAGTAGAAAGCAGTACTTTCGTGGAAAGGCACGCTCTCACCACCAGGACGGAACGAGGATGAACTTCACCATCACCCGGCAGAACCTGCACGAGGGGCTGGGCGCCGTGTCGGCCAGCATCCCCTCGAAGACCACCCTTCCGGTCCTCTCAAACATCCTTTTCCGCGCCGTCGAAGGCGGTGTCGAGTTGGTGGCGACCGATTTGGACGTCACTGTTCGGGTGAAGGTTCCCGCAGACGTCAGCGAGCCGGGAACGCTCACTGCGCCCGGGAAGAAGCTCCAGGAGATCGTGCGGGAGCTTCCGGACGAGGCGGTGAAGGTCTCGACCCGGTCCGACCAGATCGAGCTTCGGTGCGGCCGCTCGCACTTCAAGCTCAATGGACTTCCCGCGGACGACTTTCCCGACTTGCCCCAGGTGGGGTTCGACGGAGGGTGGACGGCCAAGGGGACCGACCTCCTCGCCCTCATCAAGCACACTTCCTTCGCGGTGTCGACGGAGGAGACCCGACCCGTGTTGAACGGGGTGCTCTGGGAGCTGCGAGACGGGGAGATGCGCATGGTGGCCACCAATGGTCATCGCCTGGCGCGGATGCGGATCCCGGCCGGACCGTCGGTGGAGACCACCGCGCAGCTCATCGTGCCCCCGGGCGCGCTGCAGCAGGTCCAGCGCCTCTTCTCGGGAGAGGAGGAAGTCCAGGTGGGTCGGGACGGGAACCATCTCGGTTTCCGATCGGACCGCACCGAAGTCTACACCCGCCTCATCGAGGGGACCTACCCGAACTACGAGCAGGTCATCCCGCGCGACAACGACAAGGAAGCATTCATCCAGCGGAAGCCGCTGGAGTCGGCGATCCGACGGGTGGCAGCGGTGGCGTCGGACCAGACGCACCGGATTCGCCTCGAGTTCTCGAAGGACCGGGTGAACCTGAACGTGCTCACCCCGGATCTCGGGGAGGCGCACGACGAACTGGAGATCGGCTACGACGGTGGGGAGCTCCAGATCGGCTTCAACGCCAACTATCTCCTCGAGGTCCTCCGCTACATGCAGACCGACGAGGTCCGCGTGAGTTTCAAGGCTCCTGAGCGGGCGGCGACCATCGAACCGGTCTACCCGGAAGGAAAGGAGGGACCCGACTACCTCTGCCTGGTGATGCCGCTTCGACTGGTGGACTGACGCCTGGGAGAGAGGCTCGACGGAGCCTCAGGAGGAGGGATCTTCCCCCGCGGCAAGCAGAAGCTCGGATGCGGTGAAGAGGCGGGTGACCGGAATGCCCAGCTCTTCGATCACCTGCCGCCCTCCTTCCTCCCGATCCACCAGGGCCAGCAGACCGAGCACGTGGGCGCCGTGGGACCTCACTGCGTCGATCGCGCGAAGGGCACTGCCTCCGCTGGTGATCGCGTCCTCGACGACCAGGACCTTCGCACCTGACGGCAGCCCTCCCTCGATTTGCCGCGTCGTCCCATATTCCTTCACTTCCTTGCGGACGGAGAAGGCATTGAGGGGATGGTCCTCCACCCAACTCCGGTGCGCGATGGCATACGAGATCGGGTCGGCTCCCATCGTGAGCCCACCGATCCACTCGACGTCGATTCCGGCGCTGCGGATGGTCTCGAGTGCAACCCGTCCGACCAGGGCCTGCCCTTCAGCACTCATGGTGGTGCGGCGGGCATCGATGTAATACGAAGACGTCGCTCCGCTCGCGAGCGTGAATGTGCCGAGCGAGAGGGATCGCTCGATCAGGAGCTCGAGGAGACGCATACGGTGATCCATGCGGTAGAACTTCGGAGATGGCGGGCGGCCGTCAAGTCGCCCCGTAGCCCGCGCGTGTCGATGCCGCTGGCGGGAGCCCTTGCCCTCGTCCTTCTCCTGGCAGGCTGCGGACGGGACGAAATTCTTGTCGGGAGCCTCTATTTCGGGCAGGTGGGCGAACTGCAGGTGGACGTTCGGTCGGCGGTCGGCGGGGGCATCGGCCGGCTGGACGAAACCCTCCTCTGGAGGTCCGAGGGTCCCTGGGTCCTCGTGGAACGGCTTTCCTATTCGGGCCGTCACGGAGACGAGACCATCCGCCGCCCCACCCTGAACCCCGGCGAACTCACTGGCGAGTATGCTTCGCTCGTGCGGCAACTGAACGAGACCCCCGGGCTCCGCCTGATCGGGTCCGGCGTCAGCCAGGATCTGGACCCCGACTGCGGGCCCCGCGGGGCGAGGGTCACCGTGACGCTTCGGGACACTGCAAGGGAGGAGAGCGCCCGTTGGATCCGGTGCGCCGAGGGCACCCTCTTCAGCGTGGGGCCCGGTACGGCCGGTCCCGATGGGTCGGCAGCTCGAGTCATCACAGCGGCTCAGCTCACGCGCTTCTTCACCATTGGCGAGGAGGCCGGGTCATCGTACCTGGGCACCGTGCCCTTTGCGACGCTGGCGCGGGGCGAGGACTCTCCCGCGGCACCCCAGGGGCCTCGCGCGTACCGTTCCGAAGATGGGGAGGCTCCCGAGGAGTGGCTCGAGTTCTGGGCAGCGCACGCGGGCGGGGAAACACCTCCCCCGCACGTGGACTGGAGCGAAGAGATGGTTCTGCTGGGGGCGGCGGGACGCAGCCTCGAGGCGGGGGAGGGAATCAAGATCAGGCGGATCCTCCCCATCGAGGGCGGCAGCCGGGTCGAACTGATCCACCGGGTGCCGGGAAATTTCTGCTCACCCGCGGCCACGGAAGCCTACCCCTTTCATCTGGTGGTGGCACCGCGAGGGGACACGAACGTGCTCTTCAACCAACCCCTCGTGGAACGGGTTCCGTGCGGATGATGGGAGTTGCCCCGCATAGCCCGGGAATCAGGCGATGAATCTCCGCCGGAGATACATCCTGATCTTCGCAGGATTCGCCCTGGTGGTATCGCTGGGCGGGGGGTGGCTGGCCTGGACCCTCACGAGCGGAGCTCTGGAGCGGGAGCTCGAGGAGAAACTGATGTGGGTGGCGGGGGCCGCCGCGGAGGCGGGCTTCGACGGAAACATCCTCCTCGCGCTCTCTCAGCCCGCGGATTCGCTCGAGCTCTCCTTCACCATGCACGAGGCGCGCCTTCACGCCATCCAGGAGTATGTGGACGAGGCGTATATCTTCCGCCGCAACAACACCGTGCTCGTCGCCACGACCCCGCCGACAGAGCTCCCGATCGGGACATCGTTGAGCTGGCTGGACGCTTACGCGGACGAGCTCGAGACCGCATGGTCCACCGGCGAGGCGGTGACCCCCGCATTCGTCGGCGAGGATGGCAGACCCTACAAGTACGCCTTCAAACGCCTGGAGGAGACGGGGGCGATGCTCGGGGTGCTCATGAGGGCGGACTACCTCCAGCCACTCGAACAACTCCGACGGACGCTGGTCATGGGCACCCTCCTGTCCGTCCTCTTCGGTGTCCTCCTGGCCGCCCTGCTGGCGACGAACATCGTGCGTCCGCTGGAACGGATGGCCCGCTCGGCGCTTCGGATCCAGCGGGGACGCTGGGACGAGCCCGTGACCATCGAGCGCGGGGACGAGTTGGGACGCCTCTCCCGGGCGATGGAGCGGATGCGCAAGGGAGTCATTCAGCGAGACGAGCAACTCCGCCTGATGCTCGCGCAGGTCGCGCACGAGATCCGGAACCCCCTCGGGGGGCTGGAGCTCTTTGCCTCCGCGGCTCTAGAGACCGACGACCGGGAAGAGCGCCTCCGTCTGTTGGACCGGGTGCGCCGGGAGGTGGAGGGGTTGAATGCCATCATCAACAACTTCCTGACCTTCGCAAAGCCGCTTCATTCCGAACGCCGGCTCCACGACCTTCGAGATCCGCTCCAGGAGGCGGCGGAGATCCTCAGCCTCCAATTGGAGGAGAAGGGAGTCTCTCTGGTCATGCATCTTCCGGACGAGCCCCTCATGGCTCGTGCCGACACGGACCATGTCAAGCGGGTCGCGCTCAACCTCATGCAGAACGCCGCGCAAGCGGGCACCCAGGTGCGGGTCGCCGCATGGTGGCGGAATGGGGAAGCGGTGGTTTCCGTGCAGGACGACGGCCCGGGGGTTGCCAGCGAGCTCCGCGACCGCATCTTCCAGCCCTTCGTCACGGACAAGGAGCAGGGCGCGGGGCTGGGTCTGGCCATCGTGCACCGGGTGCTCGAGTCCAACGGCGGACGAGTGGAGCTGGTGAGCGATCAGAATTCCGACCCCGACCCCTATCCGCCCATGGGAGGGGAGGCGGGGGCGGAGTTTCGCTTTTACCTTTCCGGTTCGGACGAGCTTCCACCCGTTTCCGAGACGGCCCTCTGAGCAGGTTCCCCCGGAAGCACTGCCCGCCCTCTGCGAGGCGCCCAATGTCCCAGATCCTCATCATCGACGATCACGACAGCATGCGGGAAGGTCTGGAACTCCTCCTGCGCCGGCGCGGCCACCGCACGATCTCGGCGGAGACCGGGCAGCGGGGGCTCGACCTCCTCGAGGAAAGCGGCGCCGACCTCGTCATCACCGATCTGAAGATGGCGCACATGGACGGCATGCAGGTCCTTACTCAGGTGAAGGACCGCTTTCCGGGCACGGAGGTCCTGGTGATCACCGCGTACGGAACCATCGAGAAGGCCGTGGAGGCCATGAAGCTTGGTGCCGCGGATTTCCTGACGAAGCCGTTCTCGTCGGAGGAGTTCGCCATGAAGGTGGACCGGCTCCTCCAGACCCGCGAGGAGCGGGAGCGACTGCTGAGGGAAAACCGGAGCCTCCGGGTCGCGAATACCTACCTTCAGGAAGGGCTTCCGGAACCGAGGGAGGCCCGATACTCGGAGATCGTCGGGGAATCCGAGGCCATGCAGGAGCTTTTCCGCTGGATGGACCGGGTGGCCCGGAGCCAGTCCACGGTGATGATCTACGGGGAATCGGGGACCGGAAAGGAGCTCGTGGCCCGAGCCATTCACGCAGCATCCCCCCGGGCCGGGGGCCCGTTCATACGGGTGAACTGCGGCGCCCTCACCGAGTCCCTCCTCGATTCCGAGCTCTTCGGGCACGAAAAGGGAGCCTTCACGGGGGCCGAGCGGAAGCGGCGCGGCCGATTCGAGCTGGCGGATGGAGGCACGCTCTTCCTGGATGAGATCGCGACGGTGGCTCCCCAGACGCAGGTACGCCTCCTCCGCGTGATCCAGGAGCGGGAACTCGAGAGGGTCGGAGGAGAGGCCACGATTCCGGTCGACGTTCGCATCGTCGCTGCGAGCAACCAGACCGCCGAGGAGCTCATTTCGGGGAATGGTTTTCGGGAAGACCTCTTCTACCGGCTCCACGTCGTGCCCATCGAGCTGCCCCCTCTGCGGGCGAGGAGGGAGGACATTCCGCTCCTGGTCTCGCACTTCATCGAGAAGCTGCGTCCCCGCACCGGGACGCGGGTGGAGTCCATCACGGACGCTGCCTTGGAGCGGCTCGCCTCGTATGAATGGCCGGGAAACGTGAGGGAGCTCGAAAATGTGATCGAGCGGGCACTCGTGCTGGCGGATACCACCGAGCTGAGCGCCGAGGATCTCCCCGCCTTCACCCACGGCGAAGTCCGCTCCCTGGGCAACACGGACCCCGTCATCACGTCGGAGGGACTGGACCTCAACGGGGTGGTGGAGGGGATGGAGGAGCGGCTTCTGCGACAGGCTCTTCGCCAGGCGGCCGGTGTAAAAGCGGAGGCGGCCCGTCTGCTCGGTCTGAAGCCGAGTGCCCTCTACTACAAGCTCGAGAAGTACGGTATCGACCCGTGACATCCGGCCCCCCCACCCGGACCTCTCCAGGCGGCCCCCCCTTCGTTCGGAGGGGGGGCCCGTCCGTCTTGGGCCTGTGTCTCGGGGTCCTCCTGGCGCTCCTCATTCCCGCCACCGCCACTGCCCAGCTCCCCATTGGCGAGGCGGAGGCGCTCTACCGGCAGGCCCTCGAGGCGTATGAAGAGGTGTTCGAAGCGCATCAGGAGGCGAGACAGATCCACGAGATCCTGCTCGACCGCCAGATCGAGGCTCAGCGCTCGGGCGACGAGGAGCAGATCATCGAGGCCCTCGCACGCGTGCACTATCAGGGCTGGGAGATCGTCCGCCTCGACCGACAGTTGCAGGCCGCGGCGGAAGAGCTTCGAGCAGGGGCGTCGGAGCTGCGGCGGACCCTCAACGCCCGGGAACAACGCCTTCTGGACCAGTTCGAACGGGTGGCCCTCCCGGGGGAGCGGGACCGGATCCTCCGGGAGATCGCGAACCTGAGGATCCGCTACCTCGAGGTGGAGGAGCAGGTCGGCAGCGAACTGGTGACCGAGGCGAGGATGCTTCCCGAACTCGCCGTGGCTCCCCGGGACGGGCCACAGGAATTGCTCGCGAAGGCCAGTCTCATGGAGAATTTCGCTCGGCAGTATGACGCGCTCCTCGTGAGCATCGACCGGGAGATCACCACCCGTGAGCGCCAGCTCCAACAGGAACGGGGGCGAGAGGACTTCATGGCAGGAATCTCCCGTTTCGGGGACGATGAATTGGTGGGTGGAAGCGGGGCCCTGCCGAGGCCGCAGGTGACCGGGACCGGCGCGGGCGACGTGCCGATCGAGTTCCCGGACCTCGAAGAGCTGACCCTCGAGGAGCACGTGGCATGGCTTCGCGGTTATCGGGACCTCATCGCGGGGTGGCGGGACGAAGCCCTGGGCCAGGCGCAGAGGTTCCAGCAGTTGGCGGGTGGAGGGGGAGGGAACCGATGAGGCGCACCCCTCGATTCTTCCAGTATCTCTGGCTGGCCGGGGCCGGTGTAGCCTGGGGGCTGACGACCGGCGTCCCACACGCGGCGGCCCAGAATTTCTCCTGGAACGACTTCGTGGTGACGGGAGGAGTCTCGACCGAGGGCTATCAGGGAAATCTCCCCTCGGTGGCGATCCCGCTCCGGGATTCGACCGAGGTGGCGAAGGCCGTAGTGGGGGAAATCGGGGTGCGGGGAGGAGTGGTGGGGAGCTGGACCGGGCGAGAACAGCTCTTTCTCTCTTTTGACGGCGGCCTGAGGCAGTTCTCGGCTCGCGGATTCGAACTCCGCGACTACTCCCCCCGCGAGTGGGCGGGCACTGCGAACCTCGGCGTGAACCTCCCTGTGGGGGAGAAGGCCGTTTTTGGGGCGCGGGTGGGGGCGAGAGGCCGCCAGGTCGAGGACCGCCCACCCATGCCGCTCTTCCTGCAACCCGGGCACCGCGCGGCGCTCGGGGCCGTGAGCGCACAATACACCTCGGAGGGGGGACATCGCCTGGAGGTGGAGGGACGGGGTGAATGGTCCGACTTCCTGGCTCCGGCGTTCGCGCCCCAGATCCGATTGCTCGATCGGCGTTCCGCGGGCATCGAGGCTGCGTTCCAACCGGCGAGCGACCTTCCCGGCGTCCTCCGCTTCCATCTGGGCGGGGAGGTGGCCCGGTTTCCCGAGCAGGCGACCTACCGGAGCGAGGACCCGTTCCGCCGCGACCGCGGACTCCACGGGGGGGTCAGTTGGAGCTGGCAGGGCGATTTCCTCGTGCAGTTGGCAGCCGAGGGCCGGATGAACCGCTCCAACTCGCGGCGACCGGAGTACGATGCGGGGACCGCCAGGGGGCTCGTGTCCGCCTCTCTTCCCGGCTCCATCTCCATGACTAGCTATCTCGCCCTCACCGCGAAGCGGTACCGATTTCCGACCGAGTTCGCACGCCTGATCCCCGGGGAAGAGGCGAATAGCGCCTCGCAGGCCTACGTCTCCTTCAGCCGGGGGTTGGCCTCGAATCTGGACGCCACCGTCCGGGTCGGGTGGACGAGGGCCGAAACCGAGATTGGGGGACAGTACTTCGAGCGGTACGGTGGATCGCTCCTGCTCAACTTCCGGCCGGGGTTCTGACCCGTCAGGACGTTTCCGGAGAGCCCCTCCCGAACCCCTCCCTCGGAAGGAGGATCGCCCATCCGATGTAGCGGCCGTGATGAGAGAGGGAGAGGTCCAACTCGGGACGGTGGATGCCGTCCACGATCACCCGCGGAGGGCTGCGGCCGGGAGCCTCCGGGGAGGTGAGGATCTCGATGCGGGGATCGGGGGCGGATGAGGCGTCGGAGTGGGCGTGGTCAGTTCTCGCCATCACTCGCAGGTGCCCGGCCAGGCGTGACCGAGCGAGGAGTCGCGCTCGACGAGAGAGGTGGCTGCGGGCGGTCAGGGATTCCCGTTGGCTGGCGCCGGCCTCGGGCTCCTGATCGCCAGGGTCGTCGGGCGGCTCTTCGTCATGCGGACTCGAGCCCTCCACACCCATCTCGACCACGGGGCGTCCCGAGCGTCCCAACGGTCCCCATCCCACCATGTGGATGAACTCGTCGGACACTACGCCCTCGATGCAAACCTCGACCTCCTGCCACCGCACCCTTCCCTCGAGCTCGATGATACGACCGCATCGACCCTTTTCCCGAAGGTGTGACAGCTCGAAGGCACGGTGTTCGAAGACCGGAGGGCTCCCGAGGAGCTTGGAGACGACCTTGAAGGCCGTCTCCTTGCCCGCCCAATGGGTCCAGAGGAGCCGATCACGCTCAACTCCGGGTTCCATGCCCTCGACGCGGTCGAGCTCGCCCGGGGCGAGGATCCGGCGCGGGAGACGATCGCCCTCGGGACGGGACCGCGTGCGCGGGTGCCCCAGGTCGACCACGTCGTTGCCGACCCGCATCGGTGAAGTCAGGGGAGAGGCGGTGCCTCGGGGGGCCATGATGTTGTTGCGTCTCGGAGTCGAGGAAGGTGGGATGCCTCATCCGAAGTCACCCGGGACCCGGTGGCTGGTTCCAATCCGACGTCGGAGCATCTTCGCCCAATCCGGCGGGCGGGCTCAAGGATCGGGCGGATGGGGAGCGATCCGGGGTTGATCGGGTAGGTGGAGCTGGGCATCGGTTCGCCGGTCGCGCAGAAGCCACCGGCGGAGGACAGGGAATCACAGCAGGAGGAGAGGACGTCGGGATGGGTGATCTTGAAAGAGGGCTCGAACGCTTCAGGGCCTTGAACCGGGAGATGAGGATGCAGATGCTCCTGCAGTACGCCAAACGGTTTCCGGATCTGCCTCCCGAGCTCGGCGAGGCGCGCGACGCCGGACTCAACCGCGTCGAGGAATGTCAGACTCCTCTGTTCCTCTGGGTCGGGGTATCCGACGGTGGGGTGCAACTGCATGCGGACGCGCCCCGAGAGGCGCCGACGGTCCGGGGATTCATCGGCTTCCTGCTGGAGCATCTCCAAGGCGCCACACCGGAGGAGGTCACGGGACTGCCGAACGACCTTCTCGAGCGGATGGGCCTCGGAGATGTGCTGGGAGTGGTTCGGACGCGAGGGCTCTCGGCGGCGGTCGAACGGATCAAGCGGGAGACCGCCCGAGCTGTCGAGGCAGCACGGTAGGAGCCAGTTCGCCTACGAGGCGGGGCCCCGCCTCATCCGGCGGCCAGACTCGCCAGGGCGGAGCGCGCTTCCTCGGGAATTCGCATCGGCCTCCCGTCGGGACCGATCCAGACGGCCACGATCCGTGCCTCGAGCGCCACCTCGCCGGAAGGTGGGGAGACCGCGGAGTCCGGCAAGGACCCTTCGACGCGGAAGATGCGTTGTCGGAGGATCATCGACGAACTCCGGAACCGTTCGATTCCGGTGCGCACCTCGAGCCGGTCCCCGTAGCGGCACTCCCGGCGGTAGTCGGCCTCGATGCGGACGACATGCACGGCCCAACCCTTGCTCTGCAGATCATGGAGGGTGAAGCCGGCCGCGGAGAGGGTGTCGTAGCGGGCTTGCTCCAGATAGTTCAGATAGACGGCGTGGTTCAGGTGACCCAGGCCGTCGAGTTCATAGCTGCGGACATGGAAGGTCGAGGTGAATTCGCGAGTCGTCACAGAAGGGTCCCCCGGGGGGTCGAGGTCGGCGTTTTCGTCATGGGGCGAGGCCGGGGATCTTCACCGTGATGGGCTGACGACCTCGGGTGCAGGACTGGTAGTTTCCCCGCGGGTAACGCATTCTGCAACACCCCGCGGCATCGCCGGTGAGTCGGTTCCGTCCTTCGAGATGGACAGCGGATCCGAGTCGCCGAACCGGAAGCATGTCTTGAAGAGTGATCAGCCGGAGGAAAGAGACGTTCGCGGAGGCGAGCGAATCCTGCTGGTCGAGGACGATCAGGCCGTGCGCACCGTGACCGAGAGGGCGCTGCGCCGCTTCGGCTATGAGGTCATTTCCGCGACCTGCGGGGAGGAGGCGCTACAGGTGGCCGGCACCGTGACGGAGGTCGACCTCCTCCTGACCGACATCATGATGCCGGGAATGAACGGCGTCCAGGTGGCCGCTCAGATCGCGAGGGTGTATCCCGGCATCCGGATCTTCTACATGTCGGGGTATGCGGATCAAGACCTCATCCGTGAGGGACTCCTGACGCCCGGAACCCGTTTTCTCCAGAAGCCCTTCTCGCCGATGGAACTCGTCAGCGAGATCAGGGCCATCCTGGACGAACCAGCGTCCAGCCGCCCGGAGGAGGAGGCGTAGGGCGCGGCACGGACGAGGAGGGCGCTCAAACTCCCGCGGCAGGACTCGAACCTGCGACTCGGTGGTTAACAGCCACCTGCTCTACCAACTGAGCTACGCGGGATCACGACAGCATCGGGGGCCGTGGCATGATGGTACATACGGCCAAGACTGGATCGCGCTGTCGCGCGACCTCCCACCGACCCCGAAACGTGATCCAGTGGGAAGGGGCTGTCAACGGGAGGCAGGTCATGAGGCTCGTGTCGGGTCGAGCCCAGCGAGCTCGTGCGAGCGGCTGGGTGGTGGAGGCGGGACCCGCTCCAGCGCCTCCTCCATGACTCTTCGTACTGCCTGCTCCACAGGGTGTGCGTCGGTCCAGAGGCCCTCGAACCTGCGACCCACGCGAGCCGCGGCCCGGCCACGATGCAGGGACGCCAGGGCGGGGCCGCGGTGGGGATACGGGCGGGCGAACCAGTGGGGTCCGATGATCACCACCGGGCCCTCGTCGTCCCGCCAGAACACGGAGAAGTCCGGGTCCCACCCACCCAAAGGCGCCGAGCGGAGTTGAAGAACTCCCTCCGACAGGAGCCCGCGAATCAGGCGCAAGCGGAGGCGTCCATCGTCCACCGCCGCCATGGACTCGGCCTCCGCGGAGAGTGTGAGCACATTGATTTCCGCGAGGAGGAGCCGAATGCGAGCCGGTCCCTCGAGCTCCGTCCGGGCCAGGGAGATCCCCGATAGACGCACCTTCCGGATCGCCACGTCGAACCGCGTGGAGGCCTCGGCGAGCTTCCCGTATACATCCCGGAAATCGGGCCGACTCCACTCGTCCAGCAGAACGGGAGATTCACGGGGCGCCGTGGGAGGCGGGGCCGGACCGGGGGAGGGAGGACTCTTCATCACACAGAACGTTACGACGGGGCCCCGGGCGACGACATGTCATCGCGGGACTCCGTTGCTGCCACCCCCGAGGGACCCGCCGGCTGGCGGGCGGGACCGTTTGCACGGTCAGCGACGGGCGCGCGGAAGCAGCGACAGTGAGGACGAAGCGCCATGCGTGTCCATCTCGCTGCGCCCAAAGGGATTGTCCTCCAACCGCCGGCGTGGCCCCGGATGGAAGTACCCCTGCAGGAAGGCCCACCTGCGGCCGCCAATTGTGGCACTTGCCTTGCATTATGAGCAGGAGATGGGGAGGATCCCTCCGGACATGAGGTTTCCTTGACACGGACCGACCCCCCCGTCATGGTTGACGGTGGGTAAACATCTGGCGGGGCACCGGCGACCGCGGGATTGCCGCGGAGGCTCGTCGGGCTCGGATTCCTGACGTGCATTCGGTGAAGTTCGCCAACCCAAACCAGAGGTCTTCGAGACCGTGGAGAATCTGAGGTGTCATTAAGGTCGAGCGAGGTGTCGGAAGGGCAGGAGTGGTCGATCCAGGTTGCGGAGGCGCTGATCGCCTCGCTGAACGGAGTGCTCTCGGCCCGGATCGTGTCCCGGCCGGGAGGGGAGATCGAGGAGGTGCACGTTCTCACCTCCGATGAGGTGTCCCCCAAGCAAACCGTTCGCAACGTCGAATCGGCGCTCCTTGCGCATTTCGAGCTTCCGGTGGATCACCGAAAGATCTCGGTGGCACAGACCTCCCGCCCCATCCCGATCAAGCCTGCCGAAGAGGGAAGGCTCTCGGTGGTGGTGGACCCCACGGAGCGGCACATCGAGCCCCGGATTCTCTTCAGGGGCCAGAAAATCGAAACCGAGGGCGGCCATCGCGTCCTTGCGAAGGTCTCCATCGAGTGGAACGGCGAGGTTCACACCGGATCGGCGTCTGCCGCGGACCTTCCGAGGAACCGTTTGGAAGCCGGTGCGGAGGCCTGCCTGAGGGCCCTGGAAGCGGTGTCGATGGCGGCTCGGGAGTCCGAGGATTCGCTCTTCACGGGAATCTCACTCACCATGGACGGAGTGAAAGTCATCGACGCGTTCGATGGCCAGTACGTACTCGTCGCGGTGAATGCCATGGCAGGCCGAGATGTCCTGACCCTTACCGGATCCTGCAAGGTCGGGCACAGTCTCGAGCGAGCGGTGGTCCTGGCCACGCTCCAAGCGACCGATCGCTGGGTGCGAGGACGGCTTTAATGAGATCGGAGCAGTATACAGTGCAACCCTAAAGGAGACCCCTCTCGACCAAGCCAGAGCGGAGCGGAAGCGGAAGAGCGGAGCGTTGCGGCCAAGCAGTTAGCGGATGACGGCCGACATCGTTCTCAAAGGAGGTGATGTTTCATGCTTAACGCTTTCGTAGATTACTGTTGCCAACTGGTAGCTTGGGCGCCTGGCGTCCTCGGGTGGTAACCGCTTGGTCGAGGGGGGTCAACCGATGAGCATCAAGCCCGTTCACATCTATGTAGGAATTGTGGTCCTGGCGGCCCTTGTTGCGCTTGGGCTGCAGGACTGGCAGGGATTTATGTCCCTGCCGCGGGATGTTCTCGTGGCGATCGCCTTCCTGACTGCGTTGGGCCTCTTCTCTGAGGCTTCGGCGATTCGCCTCGACCTAGCTCGTGGCACGGCAACTTCGTCGGCCACGTTTCTCCCGTTGCTGGCGTGTGTGACCCTCTTCGGTCCTATGGCCTCGGTCGTGTTCTTTGGGGTAAATGGGATAGCTGCGGAGTTTTTGATCCGCAAGAAGGACGCACTGAAAGCTGCCTTTAACTCGGCGCAGTATGTATTGTCCACGGTGGTTGCCGGATGGGTCTATACCTCTCTCGGAGGGTATCCGGTAGTTGTAGAGGCCCAATTTGACCCAGGAGTTGGATTCGACGCACATTTTTTGGCGTTTGCTGGATTTGGTGTCACATTTTTGTGCGTAAACAATGCGTTGGTTTTCCTTGCTATCAGTCTATCATCTTCGGCGCGGCCGTGGGGCGTCTTCACAAACCTGGTTCGTCGGCAAGCCCCTGCCTTATTGTATGACCTCTTCATTTCGCCTCTGGGGCTGCTGATTGCACTACTATACTTTCACCTCGGACTTCTCGGCTTTGCGATAGGCCTCTTTCCATTGGTGTTTGTGCGCCATTCGTATCTCGCCAAGTATCGGCTCGAGAGGGCGAACCGAGATCTCCTCAAGGCCCTCGTGATGGCAATCGAAACGCGAGACAAGTACACCTCTGGTCACTCCTTGCGGGTCCAGCGACTGTCCGAGCGGATAGGCCGCATGCTCTCCCTCTCCAACCGTCATCTCGATGAACTCAGCACAGCTGCTTTGCTCCACGACGTTGGCAAGGTAGAAGTTGGTTACGAGGAGATTTTGCAGAAGCCGGGTCAGTTGACGGACGTGGAGAAGGCGACCATCCAATCCCACGTCATGCGGGGAGTGGACATTCTGACTGCCCTATCCTCGGTGAACCCGCGTGTGATCGACGCCGTGAAACATCACCATGAAGCTTGGGATGGGAGCGGGTATCCGAACGGCACCATGGGACCGGACATCCCGCTTCTCGCAAGGATTATCGCGATAAGCGATGCCGTGGACGCCATGCTCTCCGACCGACCGTATCGCAAAGCGCTGTCAGTCGCATCGGTCGAGGAACAGCTTCGACTTTTTGCCGGTCGTCAGTTCGATCCCGACCTCGCCGCTCGAGTACTCAAGGCTGATATCGTCAGGGAACATCTACAAGAGGTTTCGTTCTCTCAGTCCCTGAGGGCGGTCGACGCCGATTCGCCTGCAGTGCGGCTTCCACCTGAGGGTCTCATTGGGTCGACCCGTGGAGCGCGCTGATTCACGGTTTGAGCAGTGCTTCCATTCCGCTCTGGACAAAACTGAGCCCCTCCGACCTCGCGAACGCCAGTACCTCCTCGGCCTCAGGATCGAGTCGGCGGGTAATTTTCACCCGTTCGATATTCACCCTCGCCCAGCCCAGGTTGAATCGTCCCTTGAGCTGACCGCTAGCTTCCTGCAACATTGCGACCGCTGGTTGTTTACCTTTCGTAACGAGGGCCACATGGCATGCTGCTCGGGCGACTAGGCTAACGTCGAACGGATGCCACCGATGGAGCGAGGCGAGGTCGGCCGACAAGCCTTGTGCCTCCCTTAGGCTTCCCATACCAAGATGGGCCAAGCAAAGTCCGGCGGTGCCGCTAAGGTATGCCGGATGAGAGACAGCTCCGGCGGAAATTTCCCTCGCCATGCGAAATCGTTCGGCCGCGAGGGTGAAATTCCGTTGATCCAGGGCTAGGGCTCCCTGGTTCACCAGGAGGTTTAGGCGCGCCTTCGGAAATGGCAGGTCGCCAAGGACGTTCGTGGCTCGGTCTAATGCGACCATAGCGCCGTCAAGATCCCCGGAGTCGAGGTACCACACCGCTAGGTTCATCCGAAGCTTCACCCTTTCGAAGAAGTCGCCGCTCTTCAGCGCGGCACCTAGGGCGCGTCTGCGAATGGAGACGCCTTCGGGTCGATTCAGCGTGCCCCGTTGAATTCCGATGATGACTTGCCAGTTTAGCGCGCGGAGAGCCAGGTCGTGGTCGTCGGTCGCTTCGGCTGCTTGCAGGACTCCGTCCATAACTGAAGCCTCAGGAAGTGGTTTGCCATACAAGGTCCCAAGCGTCAACAGCGACCTGAGAGACCTAGCGACCGGGCCATCTACCTGCAAAAGCAATTCCTCGCATTGATGTAGGACGGCCTGGACGCCCCCATGGTCTCCCGCCTTGGCCAGAAGGCGTAACTCCAATTCAATCGTCTTCGGGAGTTCCTCGAAATACCCTGTGGCTTGGAACTCCGACCGGATGCTGCGAACCAGGTGCAAGGGCCCCCGGTCCGCAGGGGCGGAGGCCAGAGCGCTTGCCTCAATAGCCCCTACACGGGCCTTGAACTCCCGCTGGCTGTCGCCGTTTGAGATGGCCGCGGCGGCTGCTCTTGAGAACCAATCGCCAGCCTCTGCGAGTTGGCCGCTGAGAAGAAGACATCTACCAAGGGCAATCGCTGCATCGACTGCGTCCGATGGGAGCGATTCGATTGGGTGGAGCGCAGCTTCCAGGATCGCGATCGCTTCGGTGACTTCCCCTCGGTCGCGGGTTGCCTCCGCAACGCGCAGTGCCATAGGGGCTGCAACGCTGCGAAGTCCTGCCCGGGCAAAGTGATGCGCTGCCCTTGCAGGTGCCCGAGCACCGTGATCATTGAGGAAGGCCCGGGCGAGACGAAGGTGAAGAAAATGCCTCCTTGCGGTTGCGGTGCATTCAAGGAGGTGGTGCTGGATCGTCCCATTGGTGAGAATCAACTGACCCTCATCCCAACGTAGGAAACCCCGAAGGACCAGAGTTTCGAGGCCATCGATCACCGTCGTCTCATCGAGACTGAGGACCTCCTGAATCAATGTCGGGGGTATTGGGTCGCCGCAAACCGCAGCGGCTTCCGCAAGGCGCCGCGTCGCGTCATCTAGTCCCGATAAGGACCGCTTCAAAGTGGCAGAGAGGACCCTCGAACGATTGGTCGGCGAGTCGGCCGGGCTGTGGTCAAGCCACTCCTCTATCATGGAGCGCACGATATGAAGGTCTCCGCCAGCGAGTCGCACAATGTCAACAAGCGGCCTAGGAAGGCCGGGCGGATGGAGGTCGCCTCGGAGCTCGCGATACCACTCTTCGACCAGCCGATCCAAGTCGCCGTCCGAGAGAGGCAAGAGGTGGATGCGCTTAGCAGATCGTAGACTGGATTCAGCAAGGGACCTAGCCAGGAGCGAATTGGGTTTCAGGGAGTCCTCAGAAAGAGTGAAGAGCCGGAGCAGCGGCCCACCTTCCCACGCTTCACCGATGTGCTGAAGGAAGCGAATGGTGCTCGCGTCACCCCACTCGATGTCGTCGACCAGAACAGTGGTGGGCCGGCCTCCGGACATGGCTTCGAACAGTGCTCTAAGCGCCCTTATCTCGTTCCAATCGGCATCGCGCCGAACGGATGGTTCGTGGGCTCGACCTCCAGTCCGAATGTCGGGCTCCGCACAGAGCTTGTTCAATATGGCCCGCCAGCGGCTCGGCACGTTCTCGAGCACCGACCTTGCCCGCATGCTGGCAATGCCTTCCAGGATTGGTGACAGCGGCGAGCCTTGCTCCAAAGGAGAGCAGCGAAGGGGGATCAGAATATGATCGCTGCCCATAAACACCGTGAGAGCCTCACGAGCGAGCCTGGACTTTCCCACTCCTCGACGGCCAACCACCAGAACGGTGCGGGGACTGGCCACGCGTGCATTTCGGACGGCTGCGAGCAATTCTCCGAGTTCGCGATCTCTACCTAGTAACTTCGTTGAATGCGCCAGTTCCTTAGTCGCGATCCGGGACAAACCTTCGGCCTTGTGAAGCAACTCCACGAGGCTGGTCAAGTCGGAGCTGTGAGGCGTGTTCGGGTGGAGCCGGGCGAACTCCTCCTGATGGGAGGCTACTAAGGCCCGTGCCTCAGCGAGCCTCCCTGTGCTTCCCAGGGACCGTAGGCGCCGCTCTATGACCATCGGGTCCTCTGGTGCCAGGATCAGCAGAGCCTCCGACGGGTCGTCCGTAGCCGTCCAGTTTGCTTGCTCAGCGCTCTTTTCCCACATTACCGCCGCTCCCGTGCGCACCTCCCCGCGCCACCTGGCTTCCCGCCCCCTGGCCCACTCGTGGAATGCCTCGGTGGGAGCTTGGTCGAGGTTGGGGAGGACGCCCTGGGTGACCAGGATCGCCGCTTCCTTCAACCGCTTCTCCGTGAGCAACCGGTTGAGGTCCTCCAGATCAGTGGAGATCACCTCCGGGTTCAGTTGATACCGGTCGTTCTCGTATATCGTGAGGTCGGGGGCCGCGAGCTTGCGTCGGAGTTCGTAAAGCGCTTGGCCCAGTCGGTGGCGGAGGGTGCTCTCGTCGCCCTCCTCCCACAGAAGGTTGACCAGCCGCGCCCGAGAGGCACCCTTTCGCCCATAGGCGGCCAGGAGGGTCAGAAGCGCGCCCTGCAGGGCTGACAGTCGCACTCCCCTCTCGTCGGGACCCGACAACTTCGGGCCCCCGAAAACCTCGAATCTCAGCGGTGTCACCGCCGGGGATGTTTCGGGCGAGGACTCTGTTCGCATCGTCAGGAATTGGAAGGGTCGGTTGCGGTTTGAACCTGTGAGCTCCGGGAGGCTCGCAAGTCGGGCCGTCCCGACCATCTTACGTCCTGAGGGCGCGCGAGCAACGTCGAGTCCCGGGGACAGAGACGGACCGCTCTTCAAGCCGCTTCGCTCCGCTCATCGGCTCCGCCGTCTGCCCCCGGGGTTTCATCGAACTCTCCCATGTCCGCGTCGGATTCCCCGTTCCCACCCGGGTTGGTGCCTGCCTCACCGGAGCCGGGCACGTCACCCCCCTCGTCCGCGAGGGGCACGTCGAGTCCTCCCGCGTCCCGCTCCGTCTGAAGCCACGCCTCGACGAACCACTCCCACCCCAGCCGCTCCCTCGCCTCGGAAGGCCTCACGCCCACGAGGCGCTCCATCTGGTTGCTGAGGGTGAACCCGTCCGGATACCCCAGGGAAAACGCGACCTCGAATACGGACGAACTGGAGTTCTGCATCCGGAGGGTGGCTCGGAGGAGGCGGCACACCTGCAACCAGTGGGACGGTACCGGGAGCCCCCTCTGCTGGAAGCGTCTGCCGAGGGCGCGGCGCGAGAGGTAGAGGGCCCGGGCCAGTGCCTGGAGCGTCCGCAGCTCGGCGGAGAGCTCCACGGTGCGTCGCACGATGCGACGGGTCTCCTGGTCCAGCGTCACTCCCCGCCACCTCAGGTAGTCGGTGAACTCTTGCGGGAGGTTCCCCGGTTCCCGCCTCAGAAGGCACATCATCTCCTCGGGCTCCATGCGCGGCTGGTGCGGGAGGATGGTCTGGGGCCGGGCCTCCTCCGCCACCGCGAGCACCCGGTCCCGGCACGCGACCAGCTCCCCGGCGGGCGGGAGGACGACCATGAGAGGCAGCCCCGCAGGACGGGCCGAGGCTCGCCTCAGCAGGTACGGGTCGTCGTCCCGGTCGAGGGTCCAGATGAGGGCCGTGCCGCGGAGAACCCTGCGGTCCCTGGGGAAGGTCTCGGACGGCTCCAGGGGAATGAACTCCCGGTAGGGGGGCGGAAAGAGCGCGAACGGAGAGTGGCTGGGGTGATCCATGGGTACCTCCGGGTCGGGGGAGACATTCTGGACTTGACCCTATCCCACGCGCGATCAGTCGCCGATCAGCCGCACGCCTTCAGCCACCCTTGCCAAAACAGAACGTGGGTTTTCTTTTGACGTCGAGAAGTCGACACTCCACCGCTCGACGGAGGCCCGATGGACCTGGAGACAGCCGGTTCGCCCTGGGATCAAGCTGAGGTGCCCGGCGACGCCGACCGTCCAGAACCGACCTCGGACCCGGATGACCCGGACGCCACCGCCGGGCTGGAGGAGGGAAACGGGATCTCTTCGACGCTCGCACAGCTCGTGCGTGAGCCGCAGCAGGAGCGAAGCCGCAAGACCCTGCAGCGCATCCTCGATGCGTCGTACGCGCTCCTGGAGGCCGGCGGGACGGACGCCCTCACCGTCGGTGGCATTGCCGAGCGGGCCCGGACCTCCGTCGGGTCGTTCTACGCCCGCTTCGACGGGAAGGATGAGCTCTCGCGCTACCTCGGCGAGTTCGCGCTCGGGGAGGTCATTGCCGCGTGGGAGGAGGGGCTGGCCGGGCTCGACCTTCCGGACGAAGCTGCCGGGGAGGAACAAGCCGTCTCCTGGGAGGAGATTCCCCCCCTTCTGGTCGCCCTCTTTTCGGAGCCGGCCGCCCGGCACCTCGTCCTTCTGGATGGCATAGAGGACCCCACCCCCACCCGCGGGGATCGCCTCGAGTCGCGCCTCCTCCGGGATCTTCTGGACCTGTTGGAGTACGCCGCGCGCCCGGCGTTGCACGCCCTCGTGGTGGCACGAACGACCCTCGCGACCGCCGGGTCCCTGGCGGGACCGGGGGCGGAGGAGGGGAAACCGGAGGACGTGGCGCGGGAGCTTGGGCGCCTCCTGGACGCGTACCTGCGGGGGGCCCCCGCTACGCGCCCGGACGCCGCCGAGCCGGACTCGGATCCCGAAGGCGAGCCGCACCCGCATCCCGAACCCAAAGCCCTCCCGGAACCTGAGGCCGAGCCGGAACCCGAACTCCCCACGGAGCCCGAAGACGAAGCGGATGTCGCCGACCCCTTCGACGTGTGGGCCTGACCCGGCCGGTCCCGGTCGCAACGACCGCCCCATGACCCGACCTCCCGCCCCCATCTCCACCGTCATCTTCGACCTCGACGGCACTCTCATCGCCACGCGTCGGCTGTATATCACCGCCTTCGCGGAAGCACTCGAGAGCGTGGTGGGCCGGCACCTCACGGAGGACGAGATCATGGCGTACCGCCCGCGGGCGGAGCGGCGGTTCCTTGCCGAGCTCGTTGCGGCCCAGGACTCCTCCGCGGTCGGGGACGTCCTCGAACACTTCTACCGCGCGTACGAACGGCACCATGACGAGACGTTCGAGGGGGTCTACCGCGACGTCGCCCCTCTGCTCACCGGGCTCCGGGAGCGCAGGATCCCCTTGGGGCTGGTCACGGGCAAGAGCGCGAGAGCCTGGGAGATCACCGCCCCGCGGGCAGGCTTGGGGGAGTTCGACGTGGTGATCCTCGACGACCATGTGCCGGCCCCCAAACCCGACCCTTCCGGCCTTCGGCTCGCGGCCCGGAAGATGGGCGCTGTCGCCGAGCACACCGTCTACGTCGGCGACTCGCTCACGGACCTGGACGCCGCCGTGTCAGCGGGAATGCAGGCCGCCGGGGTGCTCTGGTCGAAGAAGCCCCACGAGCGGGATCCCTTCGCGACGGCGAGCCGTGAGCGCGGGGCGCACGTCCTCACCCGACCCTCCGATCTGCTGGACCTTCTGGAAGGCTGAGGAAAGGGAGCCGCCAGCGGCCCCCCGGTCGGTCCCTACCAGGCGTGGCCCGGGACGCGGCAGGACAACGATCAGCTTGACCTCGCCCATCCATTCGATGCCCCAGGGCTGGTTGAGTTCTCCAGGCCCCTCCCCTCGGGCCGTCACGTATGCCCTGTACTCGCCGGCTGGGTTGAACAGTGATCCGATGGCCGTCACTGGATCGAAGCCTACCACTGCCAGCTCATGCACCCGGCTCACTCGGGTAGGAGAACGGTGAAGCCCCTTCGGCACCCTCGCCGGAGGGGCGTTTTCGTGCCTATGGATGACTGGTGGCTGCCAACCCTGGATCCCGCGTCCCAAATAGCTATGGACGGATTTCGGGGTTTGGAGAGGTGCGCCTGCCCCCCGGCCGTTGGATCCGGCCGATGAGCCGCTTCGCTGTCCCTCTACGCTTCGCGCTCGCGAGTCGCCTCGCCACATGACCTCCGCGGGCCCGTTCGCTCGCCCTGCGCCAACGTCGAGAGCCGCCCGACCCTCGGATTATATTTAGAGCACGACGTTTCAACCCGCCGGTAGCCGTTGTCAGACTGGCACTTCCGGGCGGTTCCGCGACTCGATCCGAGGAGGGTGACATGGGTTATGCAGAGTGCACGACCGAGCGGTGGACGACGGGCGATCGGCAGTGGCGGGTGCGGGAGGCGAGGCCGCTCTACTCGGCCCGTCGCGATTCCGCGGAATCGCCCACGCACGACTCCCCCCATCTCGACGACCTCGCCGAGCTCGCCGGCCTGAACGACGAGGACTTCGTCCACGAGCTGGGCAGCCGCATCGTACGCCTGGCCGCGCACTCCGCCGCCCTCGAGTATCGCCTCCTCGTGCTCATCGCGGAGTTCGACCGTCGCGAGGCGTGGGCCGCGGAGGGCTACCGCGACTGCGCGGACTGGCTCGAGATGTACACCGGGATGAGCCGGATCACCGCGCGCGAGAGGGTGCGGATGGCCCGGAAGCTGGCCAACCTGCCGCAAATCTCGGAGTCCATGGCCCGCGGGGAGCTCAGCTTCTCGAAGGTCCGCGCCCTGGTGCGCGTGGCCACTCCGGAGAACGAGGCCGAGCTCCTCCCCATGGCTGCGGAGAGCACGGCCCGTCGTCTCGAGAAGGAGGTGGCCCACTACCGGGAGCTGGCCGAGTGGGGTGACCTCGACGCCGAGCGTCGCCGGCACGCGAAGCGCTCCGTGCGGGTCGGCACCCTCCCCTGCGGGATGGTGGAGGTGCGCGGGACTGTGCCTCCCGAGGTGGGCGCGCTCCTCGTGAAGGTCCTGGATGCCGCCGCCGACACCCTCTTCCACGGAGACGTGGAGTGGTCCCCCGAGGCGGGGGACTGGGGCCTCGCGACCCAGGAGATTTCTCCCGGCCAGCGGCGGGCCGACGCGCTCCAGCTGGTCCTGGAGCGGGCGATGATGGCGGGGTTCGGGGAGGTGGGCGCCGACGAGCCTGGCTCCGGCCCCGCACCCACCCCCGCGACCATCTCCTCCCCCTCCGCCGAGCGCTAC
>JBBDRS010000018.1:0-8663 GCA_040905325.1 Gemmatimonadota bacterium | reverse complement strand
CCCAGGGAGCCCGATTTTTCGCATTTCTAATGGACCAGCTTTGGGGTGCAGACCACTGGCGCAGCAACAGTTCCTGAAAGCGGCCCAGCTCATGGGGATGGACGACAACCTCCGCCAGCGCCTCCTCTTCCCCGAGCGGACGCTCCTGGTCTCCTTTCCCTTCCGTCGGGATGATCGCCAGGAGGTGGAGACGGTCTTCGGCTACCGGGTCCAGCACGTCATGGCGATGGGGCCCACGAAGGGGGGGATCCGGTACCACCCGGACGTGAACCTGGGTGAGGTCTCGGCTCTTGCCATGTGGATGACCTGGAAGTGCGGCCTCATGCACCTCCCCTTCGGCGGAGCGAAGGGAGGCGTCCGTGTGGATCCCACGGCCCTGAGCCACACCGAGCTCCAGCGCCTGACCAGGCGGTACACCTCGGAAATCTTCCCCATCATCGGTCCCGAGCGGGACATCCCCGCACCTGACATGGGCACGGACGAGCAGGTGATGGCCTGGCTCCTGGACACGTACAGTCAGCAGCAGGGGCACACCGTTCCGACGGTGGTCACCGGAAAGCCGGTGGTCCTGGGGGGGTCTCTGGGGAGGAAGGAGGCCACGGGCCGGGGACTGGTCTACCTGGTGGAGGAAGCGGCCCGGACGGTCGACCTCCAGCTGGAAGGGGCCACCGCGGTGGTGCAAGGGTTCGGGAACGTGGGGAGCCACGCGGCCCGCTTCCTGGCGGAGGAGGGAGTGAAGGTCCTGGCCGTGAGTGATGTGAGCGGCGGAGTCTACAATGACCGGGGGCTGGACCTGGAGGCACTCGAGAGCCACGTCCGGGAGAACCGTGTCGTGGAGGGTTTTGCAGGCGCCGACCCGGTGTCGAACGAGGAGCTTCTCGAGCTGCCCTGCGACATCCTGGCCCCGTGTGCGCTCCAGAACCAGATCACCGCCGAAAACGCCCCTCGCGTCCGATGCCGGATTCTGGCAGAGGGGGCGAACGGGCCCACGACCCTGGAGGCGGACGACATCCTCACGGAGAACGGTGTCTTCGTCCTCCCCGACATCCTTGCGAACGCCGGGGGTGTCACCGTGTCCTACTTCGAGTGGGTCCAGGGCACCCAGAACTACATGTGGTCCCTGGAGCAGATCAACGAGCGTCTCCGGACGGCCCTGACCGCGGCCTACGGGCGGGTGCATGGCCGGGCGGAGCGAGAGGCGGTGGATTTGCGGACCGCCGCCCTCATGGAGGGCGCGGCCCGGGTCAGCGAGGCCAAGCTCAGCCGGGGACTCTTCCCGTGACCCCGACTCGCGACCCGCCGAGCACGAGGGCCGATCCCCGTCAGCTCCAGGTCATGGAGTGGGTCACCCGGATCGCTTCGGCCGCACTGCCCGCTCTCGGCATCGCCGTCCTCGTCGGCTGGCAGCTCCAGGCGGAGGTCCTGAAGAGCCTGCTCCACCCCGGCGGCGTCGCGATGAACCCGCTCACTGCCGTTCTCTTCATCCTGTGCGGGCTGGCCGTGGGGCTGCGAAGATCGGAGACTTTGGGTCCCGGCCCTGTATGGAGGACGCCGGGAACGGCGCTGGGGGGAAGCGTCGCGATCCTGGCCCTTCTGACCGTGCTCGACAACCTGCGCCCTGGGCTTCCCGCCGTGGACGCCCTCCTCTTCGCGGAACACCTCGGGGCGAACCGGATGGCCCCGAACACAGCGGTCAACTTCGTCCTGGCGGGCGGGGCCCTGGCCCTCTTGGACCGACGAGTGGGTGGGAGCCGCCTCTTTGTGCAGGGCCTGGTTCTGACGCTGGGGGTCGTGACCCTTCTCTCCCTCACGGGCTTCATCTTCGGCGTGGGTGCCTTCTACGGGGTCGAGGGCTACATCCCCATGGCCCTGAACACGGCCCTCGGCTTCACCCTCCTCACCCTGGCGCTCCTGGCGCTCCGGCCCGGGAGGGAGCCCATGGCCACCCTGGTGAGCGATTCGGCGGGCGGGATGACGGCGCGGCGACTCGTTCCCGCCGCGGTCGTGCTTCCGCTCCTCCTGGGCTTCCTCCGGCTCGAGGCAGAGCGGGCCGGGGTCTTCGGCTTCGAGACGGGGGTGACGATCTTCGCGCTCGCCACCACCGCGGCCTTCCTCCTCCTGATCTGGTGGAATGCCCAGGGGGTGGGGCGGATGGAGGCCGCCCTGGGACGCTCACGGCGCCGGCTGGAACGGGCCAGCGCGGAGGCCGACGCGGCGAATCGCGCCAAGAGCGAATTCCTGGCCAACATGAGTCACGAGCTCCGGACACCCATGAATGGAGTCATCGGGATGACGGAGCTCCTCCTGCACACCGATCTCACCCCTCAGCAAAGAGAGAACCTGACGCTGGTGGAGCGGTCGGCGGAGCACCTCCTGGAGCTCCTCAACGAGATTCTCGACTTCTCCCGGATCGAAGCGGGCCAGATCGAGCTCGATCCGGTGGAATTCGACTTGCGGGAGGCGCTCGGGAACACTCTCCAGGCCCTGGCGCTGGCCGCCGCCGAGAAGGGGCTGGAGCTCGCCTCCGACGTGGATCCGGAGATGCCCGATGCCCTGGTGGGCGACTCGGGCCGCCTCCGCCAGGTCGTGGTGAACCTGGTGGGAAACGCGATCAAATTCACCGACGAGGGAGAGGTGGTGGTGGCCGTGGAGCCGGAGCAGGTGACGGAGTCGGAGGTCGTCCTGCACGTGCGGGTCCGCGACACCGGACCGGGAATCCCCGAGGACCGCAAGAAGGAGATCTTCGAGGCGTTCCGTCAGGCCGACGCCTCCACCACCCGCCGCTTCGGGGGGACCGGACTGGGCCTCGCCATCTCTCAACACCTGGTCGAGCTGATGGGCGGCCGGATCTGGGTGGACAGCGAGTTGGGACGGGGGAGCACCTTCCACTTCACCGCACGCCTGGGCCGGGGGCGCCCCGGCGAGGAGCGGGCCGAGGCGGCAGCCGAGTCCCTGGAAGGGCTCCCCGTCCTCGTCGTGGACGACAACGCGACGAACCGGCGCATCCTGGGCGAGACGCTCACAGCTTGGGGAATGGTCCCGACCCTGGTCCCCTCCGCGAAGGAGGCGGAAGCGACCCTCCGGCGTGCAGCCGCCGATCGCTCTCCCTTTTCCCTTCTGATCACGGATCTCATGATGCCCGAGGTGGACGGGCTCGAGCTGGCGGAACGGATCCGCGAGGAGCCCGACCTGCCGGGGCTTCCGATTGTCCTCCTCTCTTCCGCCGGTCGGATCGTGGAGAGCGAGCGGGAGGAGGCCGGTGGGATCGCCCGTACTCTGATGAAGCCGGTGAAGCAGTCGCAGCTCTTCGACGCTCTCGTGAAAGTGCTGGCGGACACGGTTCCGCCCGCGTCCGGGGGAGCGGGAGGAGAATCCGACGACGAGGGAGAACAGGCTAGGCGGGCCGTCCGGATCCTGGTGGCCGAGGACAGTCCGGTGAACCAGAAGGTGGCGCAGCGACTCCTCGAGCGCCGGGGCCACCGGGTGGTAGTCGTGGAGAACGGGAGGGAGGCCATCGAAGCCCTGGGCGAGGACGTCTTCGACCTGGTCCTCATGGATGTCCAGATGCCCGAAATGGATGGATTGGAGGCCACCCGGGCCATCCGGAGGCGGGAGGCAAAGGACGGCGGGCGCCTGCCCATCGTGGCCATGACCGCGGGCGCCATGGCCGAGGATCGGGAGCGCTGCCTGGAGGCCGGAATGGATGCCTTTCTCACCAAGCCCGTGCGCTCGGAGGAGCTCTACCGTGTCGTCGAGGATCTCGCGAGCCACGCCGACTCACCCCTGAACGAGGAGAACTGAACGATGAAGAAGCCCACGAATCGCCCGGCGGAGGGAGCCGACCTCTTCGACCGGGATGCGGCCCTCCGCCAGGCCGGGGACGACGACGAGATCCTGAGGGAGCTGGCCGAGGTCTTCCTCGAGCAGGCTCCGGAGCTCGTGGACCGGATCCGAACATCGGCAAGCGCGGGGGAACCCTCTGAGCTTCGGCGAGCGGCCCATACCATGAAGGGATCCGCGACGGTGTTCGCGGCGGCACCGGTCGCGGAAGCCGCCCTCCGGGTGGAGACGCTGGCCCGGGAGGAGCGCATGGAGGAGGCGGACGCCGCCGTGGAGGCGCTGGAGCCGTTGGTGGAGCGTCTGGTGGGCGAGCTCCGCAGCTATCTGGAGGTATGAGAGTGCATGCCATGCGCCGTCCCACCTGCCGACTGGCCCTCCTCCCGGCCCTCGCCACCATTGCAGTGGCCTGCGCCGAACCCGGCGAGCGCTCTGACGAGATCGTGGTGCGCGACAGCGCGGGGGTAGTCATCACCGAGAACCCCGTCGCCCGGCGCACGCCCCCGCAGCGCCTCACCCTCGCTCCGGAGCCCGACCTTCTCATCGGCCTCGAGGAGGGGCCGCCGGAGCTCCTCTTCCAGTGGATCTGGGACGCCGCTCCCGTGAACGACACCCTCCTCATGGTGGTGGAGTGGATGCAGCGCGAGGTGCGCCTCTTCCGATCCGACGGCGGGAGCTTCGTCTCCCGGTTCGGAGGAGCCGGAGAGGGCCCCGGCGAGTTCCAGATAATCAGCTTCGCCCGACCGCTCGGCGAGGACGAGATCCTCCTGGCGGACGGGGGGAGCCAGCGCCTCACCTGGTGGAACTGGCGGACCGGCGAGGTGCGGACCGAGCCCATCGAACAGTCGGTGGACGGCCGCGGCGTCTCCCCCATGGATGCCCTGGCCGACGGAACGGTGGTGGGCGTGACCGGCACCCGGGGGTTCGGACCGGCGGACGCCAGCACCGTCATTGCGGATACCATGCGCTACTACCTCTTCGAGCCGGACGGAAGCGCCGGGCCCCGAATTCACCTCCTCCCCGGTCGACTCCGGTGGGGACTCCAGGCCGGGGGAAGGATCGGCTTTCCCTTCATTCCCTTCTCCGTGGATCCGTCCATGGCCGTCGGGGACGACGTCATCTACCTCGCCACCGGAACCGAGCCCCGGGTCGAGATCTTCCACCGCTCAGGGGAGAAGGTGCGGGAGCTCCGGTGGGACGCTGGGGATCGGACACCCGTCTCGGACGCCCCCCTGGATCAGCTCCTCGCGCACCAGGTGCAGGAGGCGGGGGCCGACGAGATTCAACTCCGCACCCTCCACCGGGAGGCGCCGCTCCCGGACTCGCTCCCCATCTTCCAGAGCCTCTTCGTGGACGCGGACGGACGCCTCTGGGTGGAGCGCTACCGCTTTCCCTGGGAGTCCGAGCGGCGGTGGGACCTCTTCGACCGGGACGACCGCTGGATCGGTGAGGTGGTCACCGAACGGGACTTCGACCCGCACCATGCCAGCGGCGACGAGGTCCTCGGGGTGCTCATCGACGAGATGGGGATCCAGCGGATGGCGCGGTTCGAGCTGCAGGAGGTGGATTGAGCTCTATCGCTCCCGTCGTGTACCTTTGGCAGACAGATTCGGCGACGGGTGTCGGGCCGAACCTCACTCGACCAACGGGAGATTCATGACCCAGTCCCCAGGCTTTCAGATCGCCGACCGCGAACGCGTGCACCGCGTCCTGGGCCGCATGGCCCGTCGCGTCCACGCGGAGCTCGGGCCCGACATTCGTCTGGTCGGAATCCTCCGTCGCGGGGCGCCCATCGCTCGGGAGCTCGCCGGTCGCCTCGCGGAGCTGGTGGGTCGGGAAGTCGAAACCGGTACGCTACGCCTTGAGCGGTACGCCGATGACCTCACGGTGATCCACGACGAACCACGCCTGGGAGAGGAGGATCTCCCCTTCGAGGTCGAAGGCGCACGTATCGTGCTCGTGGACGACGTCATCTTCACCGCCCGCACCTTCCTGAGGGCGCTGGTCCACCTCGACGCGGCGGGGGCCGCGGAGGTCCACCTGGCCGCGCTCTGCTCCCGCGGCCCCAACGAGGTGCCGGTGCACCCCGGATTCGTCGGACTCCAGGTGGACGTGGGCGAGGGGAACGTCGTGGAGGTGCACGCCCCGCCCTACGAGGAGGAGTGGGGCATCCACCTCCTCCATCGGAAGTGACCCTCACCCCGCCGTGTCTGCCAGCCGCACCGCCGCCTCCACCGCGGCCGCGACCACCGAGGCCATGAAGGGAAAGTCCAGGGTCTCGATCCGATCGGAGGCCCCGTGGTAGTGGGGGTTCCGGAGGTTCGCCGTGTCGGTGAGCATCAGTGCCGGCCAACCCTCGCTCCAGAAGGACGCGTTGTCGCTCCGGCGCGTGGCGGGGACTGGCCAGCCCCGGAGGGGCACCGTCAGGGTGGCGACCTCCAGATTTGGGGTCGCGACCTCCGCCGCCTCGACGAATGTCGTCACGAGATCCCCCGATTGTCCGTCACCCACGCACGCCAGGAAATGGCCGGTCCGAGGGATGTCCATCCAGCGAATGGGCACCGGAACTTTCTGGGAACCCGCCCTGAACGTTCGGAAGCCGATCATCTCGAAGATGAACGCACCGGCGTACCGCACCCCCTGCCCCTTCCGTGCGGCCGCCCATCTCCGGCTTCCCACCCTGGACACCAGGCGTTGCCGCTCCTCCAGATTGAAGATCGCAAACTCCAATGGTGCCGCCGGCCGCCATCCCGCCTCCCCCATCTCCGAGAGCACCCGGGCGGCCTCCAGGACGCCCGCCACCCCGCTGGCGTTGTCGTCTGCCCCGGGGGTGCCCTCCACCGTGTCCACATGGGCCCCGATCAGCACCCGGGCGGCCGCTGGATCCACCCCCTCCAGTTCCCCGATGACGTTGTGATGCGCGGACCCGCGGAAGTCGAACGCGTGACGCCGGACGTGCGAAAGGCAGGCCACCAGCTCCGCTTCGGAATAGCGGAGCGCCTCCTCCAGCGCCTCCGGAGACGAGTGGGGGTGACGCTCTCCCTCCAGATGCCCCACGTGTGCCCGGAGACGCCGGATGTCCACGGAACCCCGCCGATCAGGCCCGACCCCTCCCGCTTGTCGCATGCCGTCGCTCACCCTGCGTCCTCCTTCCTACTCGAGATGCTCCGCTGCTCCCGGGTCCGACCATACCCGGCTCCTTCGTAATGGGCCCCCGGGGGAGAGGCGGAACGGACCTTGCAGCTTCATAGGGGAAAGAACGCTGCATTCCCCGAGCAGGAGATCTCGAAATGAGTCCAGCCAAATACGATCTGTCCAACCGCACCGTCGCCGTCCTCGCCACGGATGGCTTCGAGAAGTCCGAACTTACAAAGCCGCTCGACGCTCTCGTGAAGGCAGGTGCCGACGCGAAGGTCATCTCCCTCTCCTCCACCAGCGAACGGATCCGGGGGTGGGCGGGGGGAGACTGGAGCGACGAGGTCGCCGTGGACGGGGTGGTGTCCAACGTCTCGGCGGACGATTTCGATGCGCTGGTCCTCCCCGGGGGGGTCATGAGCCCCGACACCCTCCGCATGGATGCCGACGCCGTGGATTTCGTGCGAGGTTTCTTCGCGAGTGGCAAGCCCGTAGCGGCCATCTGCCACGGTCCGTGGATGATCATCGAGGCCGAGGCCGCGAAGGGCCGTCAGATGACCTCGTATCCGTCGATCCGCACCGACCTGCAGAACGCAGGGGCGCGCTGGGTCGATGAGGAGGTCGTCGTCGACCAGGGGCTCGTCACCAGCCGCAGCCCCGAAGACATGGATGCTTTCGTGGACAAGATGCTCGAGGAGATCGAGGAAGGCATCCACCGAGGGCAGCACGCCTGAGCGCCGACGGTCCCACCATGTGCCGCGGGCTCTTCCACCGGCTCTTCGCCCTCTGCATGGCGAAGGTCACCCCCACCCACGAGGGGATGGTGGAAGAGCACAAGCGCAGCCTTCTGGGAGGGGTGCGGGGGACGGTCGTGGAGATTGGCCCCGGCACCGGTCCGAACCTGAAGTTTTTCCCATCGGACGTCCGTTGGATCGGGATCGAGCCCAACGTCCACATGCACGACTACATCCGAGAGGAGGCGGCACGGCTCGGGCGGGAGGTGGAGATCCGTGAGGGCACCGCCGAGGCCCTGGATATCGAGAGCGGGACGGTGGATGTCGTCGTCAGCACCCTGGTGCTGTGCTCCGTGACGGAGCTGGACCGCACGCTGGCTGAAGCGCTGCGCGTCCTAAAGCCGGGCGGGCGACTGATCTACATCGAGCACGTGGGCGCACCCGAGGGATCCCTCCTGCGCCGGGTCCAGCGCCTGGTCCGGCCCCTCTGGAAGATCGCCGGCGACGGATGCCACCCCGACCGGGAGACCGGGCGGGCCATCGCCACGGCAGGGTTCGAGATCGCAAGCCATGTCCGGTTCAGGGTGCGCCTGCCCATCGTCGGGCCCCACATCGCGGGCGAGGCGGTGAAGCCACGCGGGTAGTCCCCGGCCCTCAGCTCGGATCGTATATGGCGGTCGACCGTCCCTCCGGTCCATCCGTCCCAAATAGCTATGGACGGATTTCGGGGTCCGGAGAGGTGTGCTTGTCACCCTGCCTCGGGATCCCGCTGATGTAGCCTTCCGCGGCCCCTCTGCGTCTCGCGCGCGGGAGTTGCCACGCCGCATGACCTGGGAGAGCCCGTTTGCCCGTCCTGCGCCAACCTCGAGAGCCGCCCGACCCCCGGATTATATTTTATGCATGACGTTTCAACTCGCTGGAAGCCTTTGTCAGCACTGCGCTTCCGGCCGGTGATGT